>NZ_JODS01000008.1 GCF_000718025.1 Kitasatospora purpeofusca | reverse complement strand
CCCACCCACACCGCCCCCGACACCCCCGCGGCCGCCACCCTCCTCCTCACGCCCCCGTGACTCAGGACCCGGCGACCCGGTCGAAGAGCTCCAGCCGCGCCCAGGTGGCATCCTCGAACACCGAACACAGCCCGGCCCCACCCGGACTCCCCTCGGCGAACAGCCCCGCACGGTCGGCTCGCACGACCAGCACATCGTGGGCGTCGACGAAGTCGCAGACCCCCCGGTTCTCGATCGTGTCCCACAGCGCGTCAAGGCTCCGCCCCTGCCACCTCGGCAGCGCCCGCGGCTCGACCGCACGGATCGCATCCCGAAAGTCCTCGAGGCACTCGACCCGGTACCCCCGGACATCAATCACCAGCTCACTCACACCCACCGCCGCCCCCTACCCAGCCCGCACCGGCCCACCCCCGCCCCGAAGAGTCGTACACAGCGCCGACGAGGTCGCCCGCCGATCACCCGCACGACAGGAGCGAAGTGCGTCCGCAGTGACGAAGCCCACGCCGACCCACCGGCGGTCGAGCACCCCGGCGACGCCCCGACTGCCCCTGGTCCGCGTCCGGTCCGGAACCACCGACCAGACGGGAAAACCTCATCCGACGGAGACAGGGGCGCCGATGAGCGTTCGAGGGAACGAAAACAGCCCCTGACATGCGTTTCCGCATGTCAGAGGCTGTTTCTCTATCCTGTGGTTGGTGCAGGGTTCGAACCTGCGTAGCTTGCGCGACAGATTTACAGACCGCTGACCAGGCGAGCCCTGACCTGGCCACTCTCGATCGGAGCCCGGATCCGGTCCGCCACTGGTCCGGATCATGATCGGATCCACGACACCCGACCACAGTCCGGCACGGGTCCCCTCTGCCGTCAGCGTGGCATTCCCTATCCCCGATCCACTCACATCAGCAGCACCACACCCTTGGCCACGACACGGCCAGCCACCTGTCCCGCCTCACCCGCACATCGGCCCGCCGAACCTGTGCCTTCAGTCGAACTGATACGACATGCGCACCTCAATAGGGAACTTTTCGCATAACCAGTACAGACCTCGAGGACGAGGTCTATCATTTGCGACCAAAGCCGACCTCTCGCACCATGTGATCGTGGAGAGTACATGAGCTCGACCGCAACCCGCCTCACTTGCTTCGCCCTCCTGTCCTCGATTGAAGAGGACCTAAGATTGGCCATCTTGCGAGTCTGTGAGGACGGTGCGGATGATGCCCTTTCCATCCTCGGTGGAGAACGTCACGAAAAAGCTATCTCGCGGATAAGTCGGGACATTGGCACACAGTCCTCGCCCTCGCCCATTTCAACACTGGTCAATTATCTTGACTTCGCGGACGCATTCGAGGTTCTTTCTCGCCTAAAGTCCCGCCTGGACGAAGACCTCCAAACCTCACTCGCCAAAATTTCTCCCAACTTTTCGAAGATCATACAGATCCGAAACCGGGTGGCTCATTCGCGCCCAATGGAGATAGATGACATGGCATCTATCTACGATGTGGCGAAAGACATTTGCAGTTCCTACCCTCAACTCTGGGGCCTGACGTCAGAGACCATGCACAAACTTGAGCGCGAGCCAGCTTATGTGCTGGGCCTCAAGATTAACCTTGTCGCAGACCCCGACAGCGCACCACAGCACAACCTTCCCGCACCAGAGTTCGATGAGACCGGATTCTTTGGCCGACGGAAGGAGCTAGACAGAATCAAGAAGGCAATCAAAGGCGCCTATCCCGTAGTTTCAATTCTGGGCGACGGAGGTATCGGCAAGACCTCTATTGCCCTTAAGGCAGCCTATGAACTTCTAGATGACCCAAAGAACCCATTTGACGCTTTCGTTTGGGTCACTGCGAAAGCTACTGCACTCACCGTTAACGAGATTCAGAGAATCAGTGGAGCGATCGAAAGCTCGCTTGGCCTATTTGCGTCTGCCGCGGAGCAGCTCGGCGGAGAAAAGGCGTCTCAGGCGAGCGATCCAATTGGCGAAGTCCTATCGTATCTTGAGCACTTCAAGGTCCTTCTGATACTCGACAACCTTGAGACTGTGCTCGATCAAAGGCTGCGCGACTTCCTACTCGACCTTCCTCTCGGCAGCAAGGTCATGATCACAAGCCGAATCGGGCTCGGGATTGAAAACCCGGTTGCCCTTTCCCCGCTTTCGGATGATGACTCCACTCGTTTGTTGCACGCGCTAGCCCGTGTTCGGGAAGTGACGGCACTCAAGGGGCTGCCAGCCTCCAGTATTGCCAGGATGGTTCACGCTATGAAAGGCCATCCCGCGTACATTCGCTGGTTCGTGGCCGGCGTGCAGGCAGGGCGACGCCCTGAGGAACTGCTCCACGGGAACGACCTTCTGCTGGACTTCTGCATGTCCAACGTCTACGAGTACCTTGGTGGCGAGGCACGATCGGTTCTGCGCTCAATGCAGGTTCTGCCGGGACGCCGGAGTCAGGCCGAGCTTGCGTTCCTAAACAGCTACTCCGCAGGAAAAATTCAATCCAGCCTACTGGAGCTCATGACAACAAACTTTGTTCAGATGCAGGGCTCATCTTTCGGCCCTACAAGCGAGACCACTTATCAACTCACCGACTTCGGAAAGCAATATCTTGACAAGCGGCACGCAGTGCAAGCGAATGAGCGCCAGTGGTTCGAAAATCGAAGCAGGGAACTGACTTCTCTTGGCATGACACTTCAGGCCGAAAGCACCGCATCGCCGTATGATCCGAAAACAATTGATATTCAGGGGCCTGGAGACTTCAGCGTAGCTCGCCTACTTCGTGAAGCACTTCGCGAATATGATCAGGGAAACTACGACGGTGCGCTCATAACGTGTCGCGAGGCCCAGCTACTCGCACCCAATTATCATGAATCCTGGCGGGTTGAGGCATTCATTCACCTTGCGCGCAGGGATAACTATGCCGCAAATGCCGCATACGAGCGAGCGCATGAATTGGCCCCCGATTTCGCCACTCTGAACTATTTCTATGGCACCTTCCTGGTCGATGAGGCAATTAACCTTGAGCTAGGCCTCAAGCTCCTCCAAAAGGCAGCGGTGACAGAAGATGTTCCCCCTGCCGTAATTATTCAAATCGTTTGGACTCACATTCAGCTCGGCGACTTTCCTTCTGCTGTTGCAAGCGCTTCCCATGCATTGTCGATTAGGCCTACTATCGCCGACGGCGAAGTGGCGCTCACCATGGGATGTCGCGCAGGATTTTATGGCGCCAAGAACTTCCTTGACGGATTCCAAACTGGTGCAGCTGTCGAGCTTATCGAGGCTGTCGTTGAGATCGCTGATATTGCTAAGGTTGAGATGATCGCGGCAGAGGCATCTGACCGTCTCGTGCAACTCATCGAAATCAGCGATTCATTGAGCAGGAAGCTCGACGAAGATTTTCTTGCAGCTAGCTGCGACGGCTTTTCTTCCCGCCTCAGAGATCGCATTAGGGCAGCGGACGTTGGGTTTCTTGAGCGAAGGACCGGGAGCGTCAAGGCTGTCAAGCAGGACAAGATGTTCGGGTTCATCGAATCATGGGGCCGAGACTACTTCTTCCATCTGAACGACCTCTGTTCTGCCAGTGACTGGCAATACCTCGCCGAGGGAGTGACTGTGGCATTTACTCCGGATGAGGAAAATCTTCGGGGGCCACGCGCCGCCGACCTTCGATGGCTGGGCTAGCTGTGCTGCTAACTGGTTAGCCGCGGTACCGACCGGCTAGTTTTAGCTTGACGCTGGGCCAGAAACTCCATTTTACGCCGTGAAGGCGAGTTCGGTCTGGGGGGCGGTTTGCCGCCCAGACCTATGGCTCGTGCTCTAGTTGCGCTTCTGGCATCGGTTGACGGTGGTCAGGCCGTGAACATCAGGCCAGGCCATCCGCAATGAGCTCCATCGAATGCACAATCACAACAGCGCCGGCGGTGGCCAGCTTGGCGTCCTTCCCCGGCTTGTTGGCGTAGCCGATCGTCGCGACACCGGCGGCTTTCCCGGCTTCAACATCACGCGCCGCGTCGCCAATGAAGATGCAGTGCTCCGGCCCAGTCCCCGCGGCCTCCATGGCTTGTAGTAGGAGGCGCGGGTTCGGCTTCATCGAGGAGGGGTCACCCGGGGTACGACCGAAAACGCTGGCCATGTAGTCGCCGAGGCCGTGCTCGGCCAAGTACGCCTCGATGGCTCCGCCGGCGTTGTTGCTGACTACGGAGACCAGGCGACCAGAGCGGGCGGCAGCCCGCAGAACCGATTCTCCGCCTGCGGTCGGCCGGGCGACCCGGACGGCTTCAGTCTCCAGCGCGGCCAGCGCGGCGTCCGTGGTCGCCGTGAGGTCGGGCCGGGCGTCCGCGACCAGGCGGAGCAGGGCAAGCGGGTCGGCCTCCTCCTCCGCCCCGGCCAGGGCCTGCTCGCCCGCAGCGAGCAGGCCCTCACGGAGTCGGCGCGCAACCTCCGGGGCGGGGAGGCCGGCGAAAACCGAGCAGACCGGACCGTCAAAGTCGAGGAGCACGTGCTTCACCGGCCGCAGCACGTCGGCGAGTTGCTGAGGAGTGGCGATCATGACTGCCGCTCGTAGGCGATCGTGCTCCACACGCTGTCGAACCACATCTGGGCCTGCTGGACGTACTGCGAGCCGAGCGAGGCGTCGTCGGGGCCGGCGGCGTGGTGGAACAGGGTGGTGTCCTTGCCGGTCACGTCGTAGAAGGTGTGGTCGGTGTCGTCGATCGCCACGGTGCGCTCGCGGAGCGGGTAGAAGCCGAAGAACGCCTCCTGCCGGTTCAGGATGTACAGCTTGAACAGGCTGGACGCCCGGTGGACCTTGACCTGCACGCTCGCCTTCTGGACGAGCCCCAGCTCGGCCAGCATCTCCACCGAGTGAGCGATCCCGCCGGCATTCGTCAGGGCGATATTGCGGGCGCGCTGCCGGAGGGCGGCCTCGTCCTGGAGCCCGTCGACAAGCACCGGCACGGCCATGGGTGCCGTGGTGTCCGGCAGCAGCAGGCGGACCGTGATGGACTCCGGGGCCAGCCGGCCGGAGCGGACCTTGTCGAGCGGCTCCTGCAGCGCGTTGTGCAGCGTCTCGCTGGAGAACCCGGCGAAGTCGAGGGTCACCTGCTGCTGCTCGAAGGCCGCTTCGAGGTGAGGCCGCAGCCCGACCGGCCGAGATGTCCGCTCCCGCACGAAGGAACCGCTCCCCTGTCGGGTCACGATCAGCCCCTCGGTGCGGAGCAGGTCGAGCGCCTTGTCCACCGTGCCGCGCGCCACGCCGAAGTGCTTCGCCAGCTCGGGGCCTGAGGGGAGCTTGTCGCCGGTCTCGAAGCCCGGCTTCTTGGTGAGGATCGAGGCCCGCAGAGAGCTGCTGACCTGCTGATACGGGGGGCGAGAGTCGTCCGGGTCCAGGGCCATGCGGCCATGCTAGTCGTGTTGTGCAACACGAGCGAGAAACCCAACTCTCTTGAGCTGCCTAGGCAGGTTCTCTATGTTGTGAGTGTCGCACCGAGTGAGACAGGGGTGACACGGAGGGGCCTTCTTTGGGCTGCTCTGACCTGCACGAATGCGCCCGTAGATGGCCGGCCTTCCGCCGCGCCCAGGGCGAAGGGGCCCGGGACAGATCGGGCCGAGGCATCCCGGCGCCTTGTCAGATCGGAGACCTAGATCAAAAGGCCGCGCCCGCCTGCAAGGTCGCAGACCTGCTGGCCGTCCTGGGCAACCGGGACGGCCAGTGCTGTTGATCAACGTTGGCCGGGCCTGTGAGAACGGGGCCGCCGCGCCTTCCTTGGCCGGAGCGCGGCGACCCCTCACGGGCCCACACCCCAGAGAAGAGGTAGGCCCATGAGGCTGATTATCGCGGGCCAGACGGCCGCGGACGAGGACGAGTGCGCCGAGCTGGCGCTCGGCGTGGACGAGCAGCTGTTCGCCGGGGTCGCCGGTGAGGGTGAGATCGAGCGCGAGGCCCGGATGGACGCGGCGCACGCGATGCTGGCGGACCTGCGCCGGGAGGACCCGGAGCTGGCCGCGTCTGCTGCGGTCGGCGCCGGTGCCGTTGCGGCGCCCGGCGGTCGTCCGCCGCACGGCGAGCGCCGTCCGGGTGGCGGCGTGAACGCCGGCGTGTTCGCCGCGCTCGCGGCTGCCGTGAGCGCGCTCACCGGCCGCTCGCAGCGGCCGGTTCGGGGGCCGCGATGAAGGCGACGATGAGTCCCGCTCAGATCCGCTCGGCCGAGCGGGCGCTGTCCGTCGGGACGTGGGCGATCACGTTCGGCGCGGTCCTCTACAGCGTGCTCACGGTGACCCCGCTCATGGCCGGCCACACCCCGAAGGGCTGGGAGTGGACGGCGCCGATCCTGCCGCTCGTCGTGGACGCGGCGGTGGTGATCGTGGTGCGGATGGACGCCACGCTCGCCCGGCTGAACGGTGACGGCGGGCGCTGGCCGGTGGTCCTGCGCTGGATGACCGGCCTGATGACAGTGCTGCTCAACGTGGGTCTGTCCGCCCTGGACCGGGACGCGGTCGGGGTGGCGGTCCACTCGGTGGCGCCGCTGCTGCTGATCGTCACGGCCGAGACGTCGCTGGCCTACCGGCGGGCGATCGGCGCCGCGCTGGCTGCCCGTGAGGTCGCTGAGCGGGCCGAGCGCGAGCTGCGCGAGCAGCGGGCGGAGGCCCGGCGCCGGGAAGAGCGGGCCGACCGCATGGAGCGCTTCGAGGCCGCCGAGCGGGCCGAGCGCGAGCGCCGTGAGCACGAAGCCCGGCTCGCCCGTGAGCAGCGTGAGCACGACGCGAGCATGGCCCGCGACCAGCGCGCGGAGACCGCCCGCCGCGAGGCCGCGGCGCGCGAGGAGCAGGCCCGGCAGGAGGCCGCCGAGCGGGCCGAGCGCGAGAGGCGTGAACGGGAGGCGAGCGAGCGTGAGCGCCGTGAGCACGCCGCCCGGGCCGACCGTGAGCGGCGTGAGCGGGAGGCCGCCGAGCGGGCCCGCGCCGAGCTGCTGTCCGCCGGCCCGGCCGCCGAGCGGCTGCCGGAGGAGCGGGCCCGCGAGGTGGTGAAGGCCGCTGCCGAGGCCGGGTTGCCGCAGCGCCAGGCGGTGGAGCTGACCGGCTGGTCCGTCGGCTGGATCGCCGCCCGCTACAAGGAACACCCCGCCGTCCGGCCCGCCCTCCACGCCGTCCCCACCACGACCGCCGAGGAGCAGGCATCGTGACCGAGTCCGTGTCCGACCCGCAGTTCGTCACCTACATGGCCGCCTTCCGGGCCGCCACGGAGCACACCGCCACCTGCCCGTTGTGCCAGGACGGGCGGCCGTGCCCGGTCGGCGACCCGATCCACCGCGTCTTCCTCACCGCGAAGGCCGCTTGGGAGGGTGAGCAGAGGTGAAGGCGATCACTTCCCTGCCGCTGGTCGGCACCGTCCGCCGTAACGGCGTCGCGTACCGCGTCGCCGACCCGGTCCCGCTGGACGTGGTCAGCGGCCTGATCCGCGAGCCGTGGTGCTCGCGCCTGGTCGTCACCGACGCCCGCAGCGGCGGCGCGTGCCCCGGCGAGTTCACCGCGATGTGCGTGGTCGACGGCGAGCCGTTCGTCCTCGTCGGCCGCATCGGACGCAGGACCGACTGATGTTCGGCCGCGACCCGAAGCCGCCCCAGTCCGGCCAGCGGCGGCGCGCGAAGGCCGTCCGCGAGGCGGACCGCGCCGGGCAGCGCCGGATCGACTCCCGCCGCACCAGCCGGTCCACCACCGCCTGGCACCGCACCGAGGCGCCCCGCGCCTGGTGGCGCTCCTCCTGACCCACTCCCCGACGCGCGCCCCGCACACCCTCGGTGTGCGGGGCGCGCATCCTCTCCGACCCGGGAGTTTCCATGGGCTACCTGCTGAGCCTGTTCCTCGTCCTCCTCGACGCCGCGATCGCCGGCGTCGCCGTCCGCGAGCTGATCCGCCGGGGGCCGAACCGATGACCACCCCGCACAACGGCGACTGGGACGACGACCTGGCCGACGTCCTGCAGAGACTCGTCACCCTCGCCCCTCCCACCTCCGCCCCGCCCGTTCCGCCAATGCCGTCCACGCCGCCGACGGTCCCGCCCCAGAGCCCGCCCGCCGCGGCGGGCACCGGTCCGGTGGTCGACGAGTGGTGGCGCAAGTCCGGCCCCGTCGTGCACACCCCCGTCCCGCTCGGCGGCGACCAGCCCGCCGGACGGCCGTCCTTCGAGGCCGCCGCGCAGGCGTTCTGGGCCCCCGTCGGCCGGATCCTCACCGAGCAGGTCCCCACCATCGCCTCGCAGGTCGGCCAGCAGGTCACCCAGCTGATGACCGAGACCGAGGCCCAGCGCGCGGCCCGCGAACAGGTCCAGTACGAGACCCTGATCGCCCAGCAGCGCGCCGAGCGCGACGCCGCGTTCGCCACCGCCGGCGAAACTGCCGAGCAGCGGGCCGAGCGCCACCGCGTCGAGCAGGTCCTCGAGCCCGGCCACCGCCGGGACGATCTCGTCGGCATGGTCGACCTGCTCGCCGATCGGATCGGCGAGACCCCCGACGAACGAGCCGCACGCCGCCGGGCCGAACACGAACTGGACCGGCAGCGGACCCGCGCCCGGGAGGACGCCGCCCGGGCCGCCGCCGGGGAGACCCCTGAGCAGCGCACCCGCCGCCACCGCGAACAGCAGCTCGCCGACCGGCGCGAGGCCCGCACCCGGGCCCGCCGCCAACGCCGCCGCGCCGCCCGCACCACCGGCCCCTCCGACCGCGTCCGGCGCTTCCGCCGCTGGTGCGTCCTCACCGCGATCAGCGCCACCGGCGGCTGGGCGACCGGCCTCGTCTCGCTGATCGCCCCCGGCGGGCCCTTCGTCGGCCTGCTGGTCGCCGCCTTCGGTTGGGCCCTGGACCTCCAGGTCCGCGACCGCGGCCGCCAGCGCGTCTCCGAGGTCACCGGCCCCTTCCCCCTGATCACCCTGATCACCCTGCGCGTCCCGGTCGCCTCCGGCCTCGCCGTCGCCCTCGGCCTCGGCCCCGTCCTCGCCGCCCTCCCCCTCAACTGAGCCAAGGAGACACCCATGAGCAGCCTCATCGCCCTCGGCACGGGCGGCGCCGCCACCGTCACCACCATGTACCTCTACGTCGGCGTACGCGGCAAGAACAAGATCAACGTCGCCGACGAGCACGTCCCCTACTGGGCGTTCGGCATCGGCCTGCTGTCGGCCAACGCCGGCACCGCCTTCCAGCAGCTCGCGGGCATCGGCCAGCAGCTCAGCAGCTCCTTCCAGGGCAACGCCGCCCTCGGGGAGTGGCAGACCGGCGCCACCGCCGCCGTCCTGACGATCGCCGTGTTCGGCCTCAAGCCCAAGCCGTGGAAGGACGCGCTGTGCGGCGCCGTCGCCCCGTCCCTGTTCGCCGCCGCCGGCGGCCTCTGGGCCCTGCCGGCCAGCATCCTCAGCGGGCTCATCACCTCGTTCATCGGCTGACCGCCATGACCGAGAAGATCTTCCCCACCGACACGGTCGTCGCCACCATCCTGTATCCCTTCACCGGCCTGGTCGCCGGGACACCCGTCCTTGTGCGCAAGCTGATGGCACCCCAGCGCGAGCGCCGGGCCGAGGCCACCGCGCTCAAGGGCAAGCAGGACGAGATCGCCGCCCTGGCGGCCGAGGCCACCGAGGCCGCGTTCGCCAGGAGGCTCGCGGCCGAGCCCGACGCGGCCAAGCGCGCCGCGATGCTCCAGGCCCAGGAGGCCGCGCAGGTCACGGCCCGCCAGGTCGAGCTGGAACGTGCCAAGGCCGACCGCAAGGCGAAGCGCGGCAAGCTCGGCGACGCCGCCGGCGCGGCGGCCCTGCTGCTGATCGTCGGCGGCCCGCTGGTCTGGTCCCTCGTCGGCCCGTGGATCCGGCCCGCGATCGGGCTGCTCATAGGCGGGTGGTGGATCGCCGCGCTCATCCACGCCCCTTCCCGTGTGAAGGCCCCCGAGGCCACCAGGGAGGACGTGGACGAGGGCGTCGACGCCCCGGCCACCGACGCCGACCAGGAGCAGCCCGAGCCGTCCTACGCCACCCTCTCCCCCGACCAGTTGGTGGCCGCGGTCGAGCGCATGGTCGCGATCCGCGCGCTGAGCGACGGCGGAGCCGGGAAGGTCCACCTCTCCGAGGTCCTCGCCAGCCTCCAGCGGCACGGCCTCTACAACAGGCTGGACGCCCGCGATTTCGGGGCCGTCGCGCGGGCCGCCGGCCTTCCTTTCGAGAGGGGCCTGCGAGTGAAAGGCAAGGGGGTCTCCGTCGGCCTCACCGCGGCGGCGTTGAGGGACTACCTCGGGTACACCCCCCGGCTGCCGCCCGAGATGGTCACCGACCACACCTCCGCTACCGCCGTCTGACCGTCCCGCCACCGGTCCTTCCCGGGCCCAACCGGACGGAGCTCTCGCGGACCTCCCGGCGCCCCTTCCTCCACCCCGCTCCCCCGCCCGTCCCAGGCCCCCTCCCGCCCGGCAACACCCGGCTCGTGACCTGCGACAACAACACAGCAACACCCCCGACAACACGCCGACTACACCCCCGGCAACACCTTCCGACCGCCCTCCTCTTCGGCCCGCGCCCGGTACCGCCCGGGCGCGGGCCGCCCCGCTCCGCACGAAAGAAGCCGCGTTGAGCACCCAGCCCACCCACCCGAACGTGATCCCGTTCCGGCCCGAGCCCGCCGAGATCAAGGCCGCCGAACAGGCCGTCATCGGCGCAGCCTTGCTCGACCCCGTCCAGATCCCCGCGCTCGCCGCCCAGCTCGGGGACCCGGGCGCGTTCTACCACCCCGCGCACGAGACGATCTGGCGGGCCATCACCCGCATGGCCGACGGCGAGCGCCCGGTGGACCCACTGCTGCTGACCGGTGTCCTGCGCGCGCAGGGCGACCTCGGCCGCATCGGCGGCCCCGGCTACCTGCACGCCTGTGTCGAGGCGACCCCGACCGCGGCGAACGGCGACTACTACGCCGAGATCGTGCGCGCGGCAGCCGAGCGGCGCCGGATCAACACCGCGACCAGCCGCCTGGCCTACATGGCCGGCGACGGATCGGCCGACCTGGACGACGTGCGCGCCGCCGCCCTGGCCGCGCTCGCCGACCTCGCCACCGGCGAGAGCTGGCTCGACCCCGTCCCGCTCGGCTCCCACACCGGCCTGCCCACCTTTCCCGTGAAGGCCCTGCCCGGGTGGGTCGGTGCGTACGTCGATGCGGTTGCGGAGTTCACGCAGACCCCACCCGATGCCGCCGCGACCATGGCGCTGGCCGCGCTGTCGACGGCCGCCGGCGGGCGGGTCGGCGTGGAGATCCGGCCCGGCTGGCGCGAGCAGTCGAACCTTTACCTGACCTGCGCGATGCCCCCGGCCAGCCGCAAGTCCGACGTCTTCGCGTTCACCATGGGCCCGGTCTACAAGGTCGAGGCCGAGCTGCAGGCCGACGCCCGGGCGGCCGTCATCGAGGCCGAGACCACCCGGGACGCCGCCCTCGCCGAGGTCGAGGCGCTGATGGCGAAGGCGCGCAAAAACCCGGAGGCCGACCGGACCCAGCTCGTCGCGGAGGTCTCCGCCGCGAAGATGCTCGCCGAGCAGATCGTGGTCCCGCCGACCCCGCGCCTGACGCTGTCCGGAGACATCACCGCCGAGACCGTCACCCACCATCTCGGCGTCCACCGGTGCCTGGCCGCGCTCTCGCCCGAGGGCGACCTGTTCGACAGCATCGTCGGCCGCTACAGCAGCAAGCCCAACCTCGGCGTCTTCCTCCAGGCCCACAAGGGCGAGCGGCTCCAGACCGACCGGATCACCCGCGAGCAGCCCACCGTCGACAAGCCCGCGCTCACGATCGGCGTCACCCCGCAGCCCGCCGTGCTCCAGGAGCTCGGCGCCGCTCCCGGCGCCCGGGACCGCGGCCTGCTCGCCCGCTTCCTGTACTCCCTGCCGCCCTCCAACCTCGGCTGGCGCAAGGTCCGTACCGACCCGATCCCCGACGCCGTGGCGAACGCCTACGACCGCAACCTGACCCGCCTGCTCCGCGCCATGACCGACCTCCCCGAACCCGTGGTCGTCGTCATGGACCGCGCCGCAGACCTCGCCGTGGAGAAACTGCAGGAACGCGTGGAGGTCCAGCTCCGCCCCGACCAGCCGCTCGCCCACATCAAGGACTGGGCAGGCAAGCTCGTCGGCCACATCGCCCGCATCGCCGTCCTGCTCCACCTCGCCGACCACATCGCCGGCGACCAGGACAGCAACGCCTGGCGCGCCGACCTGCAGGCCGCCACCGTCGACCGGGCCGCCGAGATCGCCGACTACTACACCGCGCACACCCTCGCCGTCTTCGACCTCATCGCCGCCGACCCCGCCACCGAGGACGCCCACGCCCTCCTCCAGTGGCTCCGGCGTCCGAAGAAGGACGGCGCCCACCGCACCCACATCAAGGCCCACGACGCCGTCGCGTCGTCCCGGCGGTTCAAGAAGGTCGCCGACGTCGAGCCTGCCCTCGCTCTGCTCGAACAGCACGGCTGGCTCCGCACCGACCAGTCGCCCGCCGGCGGCCAGCGCGGACGCCCGCAAGCCGTCACCTACCGTGTCCACCCCGCCGTGAGCACCCCCACGGACGGGGCCGAAGCCCCGTAATCGTCAGGGATGTCAGGGCAAACCCCTGACCAGCCAAAACAGCTCCGGACACGACGTCAGGGATTGTCAGGGATGTCAGGGAAAGGGGCTGTTTCCCTGACATCCCTGACAATCCCTGACGCCCTGCCAGGAGCCAAAACCGCAGGCCAGCGATTTCCCCTGACATCCCTGACACTTTCCGCCCTCCGTGCCCATCCGCGACAGGGCCAGTAACACTCCGCAACCACCATTCGCACTCGCCGATGGAGTCGCCGCCATGCCCACGCAGGACCCGAAGCTCAAGCTCGCCGAGGTACTCGACGAGCTGGAGATGTCCCGCTCCGCCTTCTACCGCATGGTCGCCCGCGGGAAGGGCCCGAAGCTCATGAAGCTCCCCAACAACCAGATCCGCGTCCGCCGCAGCGACCTCGACGCCTGGTGGGCCGCGCAGGAGGTCGCCGCCTGATGCCCACCTCGTACAAGGTGAAGTTCTGGGACCACCGCCACCGGCCGGACCGGCGGACGCCGTGGATGGTGCGGTGGACGGTGGCCGGCCGGGAGTTCTCCGAGTCGTACCTGACGAAGACCCAGGCCGACGGCCGGAAGGCCGAGCTGCTGGTCGCCGTCGCCTCCCACCAGCCGTTCGACGTCGAGACGGGCCTGCCGCTGGCCGAGCTGCGGAAGCGCCAGCAGGAGGAGAACGCCGTCACCTGGTACCAGCACGGCCGGAACTACGTAGAGGCCCGGTGGGACGGGGCTCCGGCGAAGACGCGGACGACCTGGGCCGACGCGCTGGCGAGCGTGACGTTCGAGCTGGTCAGCAGCAAGGTCGGGATGCCGGACAAGCGAGTCGTCCGGCGGGCGTTGTACGGCTGGGCCTTCAACGTGAACCGGTGGAGCGAGGAGCCGCCGGCCGAGGCCGCCAAGGCGCTCGCGTGGGTCGCGCGGCACTCGGTCGACGTCTCGGAGTTGGAGGACCCGAAGGTGGTCCGGAAGCTGCTCGCCGCGCTCTCGGTGAAGCTGGACGGCACCAAGGCCGCCGCGTCCACGATCCTGCGTAAGCGCCGGATCCTCCACCATGTCATCGGCCGGGCGGTCGAGGACGGGCTGCTGACCGCCAATCCTCTGCCTCTGGTCCAGTGGCAGCCGCCACAGGTCGAGGAGGAGGTCGACCCCGAGTACGTGATGAGCCCGGAGCAGGCCGCCGCGATGCTGGAGGCGGTCGGGCGCCAGGGGCGGCGCGGGCCGCGGCTGGTGGCGTTCTTCGGGTGCATCTACTACGCGGGGATGCGCCCCGGGGAGGTCGTCCACCTGCGCAGGGACCGCTGTGTGCTTCCTGCGGAGGGGTGGGGGAAGCTCAACCTCAACGGGAACAGCCCCCGGGTGGGATCAGCCTGGACCGACAGCGGCACCTCGCACGACCCCCGGGGCCTGAAGCACCGCGCCGAGAAGGCCACCAGGCCGGTCCCGATCCCGCCGGAGCTGGTGGCTCTGCTGCGGGAGCACATCGAGGCGTACGGCACGGCGCCGGACGGCCGGCTGTTCCGGACCTTCCGCGACGGCATGGTGCAGGAGAGCGGTTACGGGGTCGTCTGGGCGGCGGCCCGGGCCGAGGTGCTCAGTCCGGACGAGCAGGCCACCCCGCTCGCGAAGCGGCCGTATGACGGTCGGCACGCCGGGATCTCGCTGTGGCTGGCCTCCGGGGTAGCGCCCGCCGAGTGCGCCCGTCGGGCCGGCCACAGCATCGCCGTCCTCCTCCGCGTCTACGCGAAGTGCATCCACGGTGACGAAGACCACGCCAACGAGCTGATCGCCGAACGCCTCCAGCGCAGGCCCCGCTGATCCTGGTCCGCGCCTGGTCCGGAACCGCTGGTCAACGCCGGGATCCGGGCGGAACCAGGTGAGACAAACCGCCCAAAACAACCAGACATCAATATCACTGTTCGACCATGACAGAAGGGCCCGTGAGCTGCGTTTCCGCAGGTCACGGGCCCTTCTCTATCCTGTGGCTGGTGCAGGGTTCGAACCTGCGTAGCTTGCGCGACAGATTTACAGTCTGCTCCCTTTGGCCGCTCGGGCAACCAGCCAGGATGTTTGTCTTGCGGGGCTTGCCCCGTTCGACTGGGTAAACCTTACCCGATGCCGGGGGGTGGTTCGCCACCTGGTTCCGCGGGGCCGGATGGGCGGGTGCGGTGCGGGCGTCCCGGGCGGGGGTGGGGGTCGGCTGGATAGGCTGGGACGGCGGACGCCCGGTGGGGCGGGCCGTGTCAGTGCAGCCAGAACATCAAGGAGACCAACACCCATGGCCGACTCCAGTTTCGACATCGTCTCGAAGGTCGAGTGGCAGGAGGTCGACAACGCGATCAACCAGACCTCCCGCGAGATCTCCACGCGCTTCGACTTCAAGAACGTCGGCGCCGAGATCAAGCGCTCGGGCGAGACGATCGAGATGAAGGCCAACGGCGAGGAGCGCGTCAAGGCGATCCTGGACGTGCTGCAGAGCAAGTTCATCAAGCGCGGCCTGTCGCTCAAGGCGCTGGACGCGAAGGAGCCGCAGCTGTCCGGCAAGGAGTACAAGATCTTCGCGGACGTGAAGGAGGGCATCTCCCAGGACGATGCCAAGAAGGTCGCGAAGATCATCCGGGACGAGGGCCCGAAGGGCGTCAAGGCCCAGGTCCAGGGCGACGAGCTCCGGGTGACCTCGAAGAGCCGTGACGACCTCCAGACCGTGCAGGCCCTGCTCAAGGGCAAGGACCTGGACTTCGCGCTCCAGTACGTGAACTACCGCTAGTCGCGGGTCGCCGCCCGCGCGGCGACCGGTCGAGGGCGTGGTGACGAGGGCAGCCTCGTCGCCGCGCCCTCGTCGCGTTTCTCCCGGTCGGCGGTGGGGGTCCGGGCAGCGGACGGCCCCGGTCGGGAGCCCTGGGTGGGCTTCCGGCCGGGGCCGTCGTAGAGCAGGCCGTCGTGGAGCGGACCGTCGTCAGCGGGTGGCAGCTGCGGCGGCCGCCGCGTCGCCGAGGGCCTTGGTCCGGTCCTTGAGGGTGGCCAGCTGGTCCGTCAGCGAGGCCGGCGGGGCCGGGGGCGCGAGGCCCGGGGCGGTGACGGTCGGTGGCGGGGTGGGGAGGGTGGGCGGCGTCGGGAGCTGGCCGAGCAGGCCCTGGAGGGTGCTCTCCAGCGAGGCGAGGAGCTGCTGGACGGCACCGAGGTCGACTCCGCCGAGCAGGGCGGGGACCGCCGAGAGCAGGCCGCCGACGAGGTCGAGGACACCGCCGAGGGCCGAGGTCGGGTCGGGGGCGTCGGCCGGGAGCGCGGGGGCGGACGGCAGCCCCGGGGCGGAGGGAGCCGCGGGAGCGACGGGAGCGGCAGGGGCCGCCGGAGCCGCCGGGATCCCCGGAGCCGTGGGCAGCGCGGGAAGTCCGGGGAGTCCGGGGAGACCCGCCGACGACATCGGGGCGGCCGGGAGGCCCGGGACGGTGACGGGGGTCACCGAGCCCATGGAGAAGGTGGTGCGGTGGGGGGCGTCGGCTCCGGTGCCGACGGCGGCGGAGGCTGTCGCGACCGGGGTCAGCGCGAGGGCTGCGGTCAGCGCGGCGGCCATCCAGGTGGTGCGCATGGGGGATGCTTTCCTCTCGGTACAGATCGGGCGTCAGGCCCGGTCGGAGACCGGGCATCAGGCCTGATTCACACCGTGGGGCAGCCCCGTTGGCCCAGCCACCGCGTGTACGCCGAACGGTGCACGACACGCGGCGACACGCGACGACACGCGGTGGCCGGGCGGGCGGGCGACCGGACGTCAGGTACCGGAGACCCAGGAGGCCGTGGCCCGGTGGGCCCCGAGGCCGACCGCGTCGAACTCGTCGCGGGCGGCGCCGTCCTCCCCCACCCGGGCGCCGAGCCGCCGCAGGACCCGGGAGATCGGGCTTCCCTCGGACGGGAAGGGTTCGAACTCGCCGCTGGCGATGGGGCCGAGGTCGAGTCGGCCGTCGGCCCAGACGGCGGCGCGCTGGGTTCCGGTGCCGCCGAAGTAGTCGGCCTCGACGCAGGCGATCGGCGCGGCCTTGGACCAGGCGGCGAGCCGGCGTTCGAGGCCGTCCGGGAACCAGTCGAACGGGACCGTGCCGACCGCGCGCGGAGCCGCCGGAGCGGACGGGGCCCCCGGGGCGGACGGCGTTCCCTCACCACCGCGGAAGGCGGCCAGGAATTCGGGGGTCGCCGGTATCAGTGCCAGCCCCTGGGCGAGCGGCCGCGGGCGGGCGGCCGGAACCTCGGCGGCCGCCACCGCGACCAGCTCCGCCGGGCCGATCAGCGCCTGAAGTTCGTATGACATTCAGTCATCCTGAACCATGGCACCGACAGTCCGCCCGGCGTTTACGATTCCGTGCCCGGGCCGCCGTCGTTCCGGGAGCCGACGGCCGGAGTCGGCACTGAGGCAGGGTCCGAGGCAGGGGCCTCGCCGGCCGCCGGGGCGGGGCCGACGCCGTACAGCAGGGTGAACATCGTCACGTCCACCGCGTCCTCGGCGGTGCTGTTCCCCTCGGCGTGCAATTCGTTGATCACCGCCGCGAGTTGGCCGCGCAACCGGACCAGTCGCTCGGGGGTGACCCGGTAGGTGAAGTGCGAGAACAGGCCCGACTGCGCGCCCGAGTCGTCCCGGGAGAAGTCGACCCGACCGGCCATCGCGGCGGCGCGGAAGTCACCGCGGACCCGGTCCATCGCGGCAAGCATCGCGTCGTAGGCGTCGACCCGGGTCGGGGAGTCGGACGAGAAGATCTCCGGGGCGAGCCGGAGCGACTCCTGGGCCGGGCTGTAGCGGCTCTCGACGATGCCGGAGACCAGCCGGGTGCCGGCGACCCGGATCAGCCCGGCCTTCTCCAACTGCTTGATGTGGCGGTAGAGCTTGGTCTGCGGCTCGTCGAGCGCGGCCGCGATCTCCTTCGCGGTCAGCGGACCGGTTGCGGCGGAGGTCACCAGGACGTCGAGGATCGCCAGCCGCAGCGGGTCGGCCAAGGCCTTGAGGGTGGCGGCGTCCTCCACCCGGCGCTCCTTGAGCACGGCGGGACCGGCGCTGTCCCCGTTCTCGGCGTTCTCGGCGTTCTCGGCGTTCTCGACCACGGCCTCACCCTCGCAGATGGCCGATGCTCCGGGCAATCGCACCTTCACCCTTGCGCAAGCGCTCACCATCACGCCATCATTCACGATGTTGTGAATGGTTACGCCGCAGTGATCGGCGGCCGACGGAGGGGCGGGCGAATGAGCACGGGCACCACGACGACGAGCACGAGAACCAACGCGGCAACGAACGCGGCTCCGGCGGCCCCGCCCGTCCCACTGCGGCGCAACTGGCGCTTCCAGGCCCTGTGGGCCGGTCAGGCCGGCTCCACCCTCGGCCTGCAGATCATCGACACCGCGTACCCGCTGCTGCTCCTGGCGCTCACCGGCTCCTCGACGCTCGCCGCCGCGTTCGGGGCGCTGCAGATCGGCGCGTCCGTGCTCTTCGGCATCCACGGCGGCTCGGTCGCCGACCGCTACGACCGCCGCCGGATCCTGATCGTCGGCGACACCACCCGGCTGATCGCCTGCGCCAGCGTCCCGCTCGCCATGGCGCTGGGCCGGCTCACGGTCGCGCACAGCCTGCTGGTCGCCGTGGCGGTCGGCGCGACCATCGCCTACACCGGGCCGGTCCGGCTGCTCGCGGTGCGCTCGGTGGTCCCGCCGGAGCAACTGCGGCAGGCGCTGGCGCAGGACGAGGCGCGGATGAGCGGGGCGGGCCTGATCGGGCCGCCGCTGGCGGGCGCGCTGTTCGGGCTGGGCCGGGCGGCGCCGTTCGTCGGGACGGCCCTCACCTCGTTGCTCTCGCTGGTCGTGGCGCTGCTGGTCCGCTTCCCGGGCCGCCCGCAGTCCCCGTCCGACACCGGCGAAGCCGACGGAACCGGCGGAACGGGCGGGACAGCCGGAACCGGCGGAACAGCCGACACCCGCTCCGCCAAGGGCGCCGCCCTGGCCGGCTACCGCTACCTGGCAGGCAGCGCCCTGCTCCGCCCGATCCTCGCCGTCGTCCTGCTGATCAACCTCGCCGGCACCGCGATGCTGCTGCCGGTCATGGTCGTCCTGCGCGGCCAGGGCACCTCGGACGCCGGGATCGGCCTGGCGCTGGCCGGCGAGGCGGTCGGAGCGCTGGCCGGCGCCCTCCTGGTGCGCCGGCTGCACCGGCTGGCCGGGCCCGGGGCGCTGCTGCTCGCGGTGTCCTGGCTGACCGTCCCGGTGATCCTCGCCCCGCTGCTGCCCGGCGGGCCGGTCACCGTCTTCGCGGGGCTGTTCCTGGTGGGCCTGGGCGTCCCGACGCTGCGGGTGATGATCGACCTCCTGGTGTTCCAGCAGGTCCCGGACGCCCTCCGGGGCCGGGTGATCGCCGCGACGATGACGATGTTCACGGTCGGGATGCCGGCCGGGATGGTCGGCAGCGGGCTGCTGCTCGACCACCTGTCGCCCGCCGCCGCGCTCGGCACGGTGGCCGCGCTGCTCGCCGCGGGCCTGGTCCCGGCGACGGCCGGGCGGACGCTGCGTCGCGCCACCTGGCCGGACCGGACGGCGGCGTGACCCCGACGCGGGACCACCGGCCCCCACCGCCCTCCTGACCACCGCCCTCCTGACCCCCACCCTCCTGACCCCCGCTCACCCGGCCGGCCGCACGCCGCATGCGCCCGCATCGCCAACCGGGTGAACTGGCCGGGTACGGCCCGCCCCGGGGCCACCCCCGGACCAGTGCTGTCGGGCCACCCCAGGAGGACCCATGAGTTCCATGGACATACCGTCGTCCGGCCGGGGCAGTCCCGGCACAGGCGCCCCGGACGGCCCGTCGTCGCGGTCGGCCCGCGAGCGCACCGGTGCGGTGGCCACCAGGATCGCGAACGCGCCCCGGATGTCCTGGCTGACGCTCGCCCTGATGACGACCAGTTCGGTGGCCAGCCTGCGCGCCGCGCCCACCATGGCGGTCTACGGCCTCGCCTGCGTCTTCCTCTACCTGCTCCCGGCCGTCGTCTTCCTGCTGCCGACCGCGCTGGTCTCGGCCGAGCTGGCGTCCGGCTGGGAGGGCGGCGTCTACCGCTGGGTGTCGGAGGGCCTGTCGAAGCCGCTCGGCTTCCTCGCCGTCTGGTGCCAGTTCGCGATGACGATCTTCTACTACCCGTCCCTGCTCGCGTACGTGGCCTCGACCATCGCCTATGTGGTCAATCCCGCGCTGGCGAGCAACGGCCTGTACACCGCGATCGTGATCATGGTGCTCTACTGGGCCGGCGTCTGGGTGTCCTCCCGGGGCACCAAGGCGGTGGCCGGTCTCTCCTCGATGGGCCTGGTCATCGGAACGCTGATCCCCGGCACGCTGCTCGTCGTGCTCGGCATGGTCTTCCTCGGCCAGGGCAACCAGTCCGCCGCACCGATGAACGCCGCGCACCTGTTCCCGCAGTGGACCGGCCTGGCCAGCCTGGTGCTGATCGTCAACAACTTCCTCAGCTACTCCGGCATGGAGATGAACGCGGTGCACGTCTCCTCGCTGCGCGACCCCGCCAAGGAGTTCCCGCGCGCGATGTTCACCGCCTCGGGGATGGTGCTGGCGATCTTCATCCTCCCGGCACTGGCGATCAGCTGGGTGGTGCCGTCCGCCGAGCTCAGCCTGACGGCCGGCGTGATGCAGGCCTTCGACTCCTTCTTCCAGTACTTCCACATCGGCTGGCTGACCCCGGTGATCGCGGTCGCCCTGGTCACCGCCTCGCTCGGCGGCATGCTCACCTGGCTCGCCGGGCCGTCCAAGGGCCTGCTGCTGATCTCCCGCCAGGAGGGCTACCTGCCGCCGTTCCTGCAGCGGCTCAACAAGGAGGGCGTCCAGCAGAACCTGCTGGTCACCCAGGGTGTGGTCACCACCGTCATCGCCCTCGCCTACGCGCTGATCCCGAACGTCTCCAGCGCCTACTGGATCTTCTCGGTGATCACCACCCAGGTGTACCTGATCGTCTACCTGCTGATGTTCGCCGCGGCGATCCGGCTGCGCCGCACCCAGCCCGACCACCCGCGCGGCTACCACGCGCCGGCGCTGGTGCCGATCGCCGTCACCGGCCTGGTGGCCTCGGCGGCGGCGATGGCGATCGGCTTCGTGCCGTCCTCGCAGTTCGGCAGCGGCTCGGTCTGGTCGTACGTGCTGATCGTCGGCGGCGGCCTGCTGGTGCTGGGCCTGCTGATCCCGTACCTGTTCCTGCGGCTGCGCAAGCCGGAGTGGCGCTCGCCCGACGCGCAGGCCGAGCTCGCCGCCCAGGAGGCCGCCGAACTCGGCGGAGCCGGGGCGGACGGCCCCCGCAAGGACGGAGGTGCGGCATGACCAGCCTGATGGCCTCCCGGCACCGCTGGATCTACCTCGGCGCGATCGTCCTGCTGGTCGGCATGCTGATCACCGGCCTGCTCACCTACACCCAGCTGCACCAGACCAACGAGGCCAACCGCAAGGCCCAGCAGCTGAGTTCGGCACTGAGCGCGGCCGGCTACCCGGTGCCGACGCAGAACCAGATCGTGCACACCCTGGGCGAGGACGGCGGCGCCGTCTGCGAGGACCCGGCCAACGCGCTGAAGCAGGCGCAGTGGACGTACGGCATGTCCAACGGCGCGTCCGGCCCGGGCCAGCGCCCGGTGCTGTCCGACCGCGAGGTGGTCTTCGCCGAGTCGATCGTGCTCTCGGTGTACTGCCCGGACAAGCTCGCCGCGATCAAGGACAAGATCGACGACCTCAAGCTCCACGACACCGTGCGCAACTGACGCCCGGCCACAGCTCCCGGAGGAGCCCCCATGACCGACGAACTCGCCCGCCGGATCGCCGACCTGATGCCGCGGGCCAAGGCCGACCTCGCCGAGCTGGTCGCCCTCCCCTCCGTCGCCGACCCGCGCCAGTACCCGCCCGAGAACTGCCGCCGGGCCGCGGAGTGGGTCGCCGCGGCCTTCACCGAGGCCGGACTGCGCGACGTCCACCTGGAGGAGACGCCGGACGGCAGCCACGCCGTGGTCGGCCACCGCCCGCCGCCGCCCGGCGCGCCGACCGTCCTGCTCTACGCCCACTACGACGTCCAGCCCCCGCTCGACGACGCCGCCTGGACCTCCCCGCCGTTCGAGCTCACCGAGCGCGACGGCCGCTGGTACGGGCGCGGCACCGCCGACTGCAAGGGCAACATCGTCATGCACCTCACCGCGCTGCGGGCCCTCGGCGACGACCTGCCGGTCGGCCTGAAGCTGGTCGTGGAGGGCTCGGAGGAGCAGGGCACCGGCGGCCTGGAGGCCTACGTGCCGCCGCACGCCGGTGAGTTGCACGCCGACGCGCTGCTGGTCTGCGACACCGGGAACGCCGCCGTCGGCGTCCCCACCGCCACCACCTCGCTACGCGGGCTGGCGAACGTGGTGGTCACCGTCTCCGCGCTCGGCGGCGACATGCACTCCGGCATGTTCGGCGGCCCGGCCCCGGACGCGCTGGCCGCGCTGATCCGGGTGCTCGACTCGCTGCGCGACGCCGACGGCGGCACCCGGATCGACGGGCTGGACTGCGCCGGCACCTGGGTCGGGGTCGGCTACGACGAGCAGCAGTTCCGCACCGACGCCGGCGTGCTGGACGGGGTCCGGCTGACCGGCTCCGGCACCGTCGCCGACCGGCTGTGGGCCCGGCCCGCCGTCACCGTGCTCGGCATCGACTGCCCGCCGGTGGTGGGGTCCGCCGCCGCGATCCCGGCCACCGCCCGGGCCCGGGTCAGCCTGCGCGTCCCGCCCGGGACCGACCCGGGCGCGGCCCGCGACGCGCTCACCGCGCACCTGGAGGCCGCCGCGCCGTGGGGCGTGCGGATCGAGGTGACCCCGGAGAGCACCGGTTCGCCGTTCCGCGCCGCCACCGGCGGGCCCGCGTACACGGCGCTCGACAAGGCGATGCAGGAGGTCTACGGGCGGCCGATGTCCTTCCTGGGCCAGGGCGGCTCGATCCCGCTGTGCAATGTGTTCGCCCAGGCCTTCCCGGAGGCGGAGATCATCCTGATGGGCGTCGAGGAGCCGCGCTGCCTCATCCACGCGCCCAACGAGAGCGTCGACCCCTCCGAGATCGAGCACATGGCCAACGTGGAGGCGCTCTTCCTCCGGCACTACGCCGACTCGCACCGGCCGTGACCGAACGTCACCCGCACCCGAACCCGGACCCGTACTCGTGACGAACACGCACCACCCGTGCTGGAGTTGACGCGCACCCGGCCCGCCCGTCGACCGCCCCGCACAGTCAGGAGACCCGCATGCCCCCGCCTGGAGAGTCCCGCATGCCCCGCCCCTTCACCGCCGAGGACTACCGCACCCGCCTCGACCGGGCCACCGCCGCCGCCACCGCCGCCGGACTCGCCGGACTGGTCGTCGGCCCCGGCCCCGACCTCGTCCACCTGACCGGCTACCGGCCGACCGCGATCACCGAACGGCTCACCGCCCTCGTCCTCACCGCCGGACGCGAGCCCGTACTGATCGTCCCCGCCCTGGAGCGCCCCGACGCCGAGCGGGCCGAGGGCGCCCCCGCCGTCCGGCTGCTCGACTGGACCGACGGTCAGGACCCGTACGCCGCCGCCGTCCCGCTGCTCGACCCGGCCGGGCGCTACGGCGTCTCCGACAACACCTGGGCGATGCACCTGCTCGGCCTCCAGTCCGCCCTGCCCGGCACCGGCTGGACCTCGCTCACCGAGACCCTGCCGATGCTGCGCGCGGTCAAGGGCCCCGACGAGCTGGAGCGCCTCGCCGCGGCCGGCGGCGCCGCCGACGCCGCCTACCGGGGCATCCTGGAGGTGGAGTTCGCCGGCCGTCGGGAGACCGACGTGGCCGCCGACCTCAGCGCGCTGCTGATCCAGTACGGGCACAGCCAGGTCGACTTCACCGTGGTCGGCTCCGGCCCCAACGGCGCCAACCCGCACCACGAGGCCGGCGAGCGGGTCATCGGGGCCGGCGACACCGTCGTCCTGGACTTCGGCGGCCTCAAGGACGGCTACGGCTCCGACACCACCCGCACCGTGCACGTCGGCACCGACGTCCCGGACGAGGTGCGGAAGGTCCACGACGTCGTCCGGCAGGCGCAGCAGACCGCGTTCGAGGCCGTCCGGCCCGGGATCGCCTGCCAGGAGATCGACCGGATCGCCCGCCGGGTCATCACCGAGGCCGGGTACGGCGACTACTTCATCCACCGCACCGGCCACGGCATCGGCATCACCACGCACGAGCCGCCGTACCTGGTCGAGGGCGAGCAGCAGCCGCTCGTCCCCGGCATGTGCTTCTCGATCGAGCCCGGTGTCTACCTGCCGGGCCGGTTCGGGGTGCGGATCGAGGACATCGTCACGGTCACCGAGCAGGGCGGCCGACGGTTCAACAACACCCCGCACGAGCTTGGCATCGTGTCCTGAGGCCGAGCCGGGACCACCCGGTCGGCCCCTGCCGCACTGCACCAACCGGGGCAATTCTGAACCCTTCCTGAACGGACCGGACGTTCGCACCGAGAGTTCTCCAAGAATGCCTTGCTAGCTTCGATCGGCATGACCAGAATGCTCCGCCCGGCGCCGCCCACCCCGTCCGCGAGCGCCGGGCGGCTGCGTCCGGCCACCGGCTCCCGGAGCGGCCCGCGCACCGGCGCCGCCGCCCGCCTCCGGCTGCTGGCGTGGCCGCTCTACCTCGCCGCCCTGCTGTGGTACCTG
Source organism: Kitasatospora purpeofusca (assembly GCF_000718025.1). GTDB lineage: Bacteria > Actinomycetota > Actinomycetes > Streptomycetales > Streptomycetaceae > Kitasatospora > Kitasatospora purpeofusca. Next base: position 229,758 of record NZ_JODS01000008.1, on the reverse strand, counting down.
CGCGCCTACGGCCTGCCGTACACCAATGACCTGGTCTTCCTGTGGCTGATCGGCGCGCTGCTGGCCGCCGGTGTGCACAGCGGGCACGGTCCGCGCGGGTTCCTGCTGGTGCTGCGCGACTGGGTCCCGGTGATGGCCGTCGTCTGGACGTACTCGCTGCTGCGGGGCTACGGCGCGCGCACCCCCTGGGGCCCGTACCTGTGGCCGCAGCAGCGTGCCGACGAACTCCTCGGCTTCGGCGAGACCCTGACGGTCCGGCTCCAGCACGGGCTGTACACGCCGGGCTCGCCGCACTGGTACGACTACGCCGCGGTCACCGTCTACATGTCGCACTTCTTCATGGTCTTCGTGGTGCTCGCGGTGCTCTGGCGCCGCCGCCACGACCGGTTCCGGCACCTGCTCACCTGCTACCTGGTGCTGACCTTCGCCGGTTTCGCGACGTACATCCTCTACCCGGCGGTGCCGCCGTGGCTGGCCTCCCAGGAGGGGCACCTGCCGGCCCTGACCCGGGTGGTCTCGGACGTGCTCGGCCAGAGCGGACTGCCCCGGGCCGCCTCGGTGTTCGAGAACGGCAGCCAGTTCGCCAACGACGTCGCGGCGATGCCCTCGCTGCACTCGGCGTACCCGGCGATGCTGCTGTTCTTCTTCTGGCCGACCGCCGCGCGCTGGCTGCGGGTGCTGCTGGTCGCCTACCCGCTCGCGATGACCTTCACCCTGGTGTACGGGGCGGAGCACTTCCTGGTGGACGTCTTCGTCGGCTGGGCGTACGCGGCGGTGGCGGTGTACGGCGTGCGGTGGCTGCGGGAACGGCGGCGGACCAGGTCGCTGGCGGCGAGCCGGCCGGCTCCGGCCCCGGCCGCTACGGGGGCGGGCGTCCGGGAGGTCGTCCGCACCGGCAGACTGGACCCGTGACCGAAAAGCCGACCAGGGCCCCCGCACCGGGCGCGGTGCCCAAGCCGACCGCCGAGCAGCTGCTCGCCGCCCGTGACAGCACGATCGAGGACATCACCGCCCCCGGTCTGCGCGTCCTGTTCTGCGGCATCAACCCGGGGCTGTGGTCCGGCGCCACCGGCCACCACTTCGCCCGGCCCGGCAACCGCTTCTGGCCCGCGCTGCACCGCTCCGGCTTCACACCCCGGCAGTTCCGCCCGGACGAGCAGCGGCAGCTGCTCGACCTCGGCCTCGGCATCACCAACGTCGCCCCGCGCGCCACCGCCAAGGCCGACGAGCTGACGGCCGAGGAGCTGCGCGCGGGCGGCGCGGCGCTCGCCGAACGGGTGCTGCGGCTGCGGCCGCGCGTCCTGGCGGTCCTCGGCATCGGCGCCTACCGCACCGCCTTCGGCCGGCGGACGGCGTCGATCGGACGGCAGGAGCAGGGCATCGGCGACACCGCCGTCTGGGTGCTCCCGAACCCCAGCGGCCTCAACGCCCACTACACCCTGGACGCGCTGGCGGCGGAGTTCGCCGGGCTCCGCGCGACGCTGGACCACGCGGAGCCGGACCGTACGGACGCGGACACGGCCGACCCTGCGGCCGGCCGCGCCTGAGCCTCAGGCCGCCGCCAGCCCCTCCGGCAGCTCCCGGCCGCGCAGCTCCCGCAGCTCCCGGATCAGCGCCCGCACCGCCGCCGTGCCCGCGAGCTCCGGCGTCGTCACATACCCGACGTAGCGGCTCGGCGGGTTCGGGCCGAGGTCGGTGACGGCCAGCCCGGGCGGGGCGCCGAGCAGGGCGGTCCGGGGCATGATCGCCATCCCGAGGCCCTGGGAGACCAGCGAGACGGCCACCGTGTCGTCCTCGACGTCGATGGTCGAGGGCGGGATCCAGTCCTGCCGGCCCCACCAGTCCCGGGTGTAGGAGCCGCAGTTCTCGTCCCAGTCGACCAGCGGGAGCCCGCGCGGCGCCGGGTGTCCGGCCGGGTGCGCGAGCGCGTAGGTCTCCTCGAACAGCCGGGCCGCGACCAGGCCGGGGACGGGCAGCGGCGCGGCGGGGTCGAGGGTCGCGAGGCCGAGGTCGGCCCGGCCGTCCGCGACCTCCCCGGCGGTGCCCCGGCCGATCTCGCGGACGATCCGCACCCGCGGCGTCAGCCCCGGGTGATGTGCGGTCAGCCGGGCCAGGACCGGCGGCAGCAGATGGGCGGCGACACTGCGGAACGCGGCGATCCGCAGCGTCCCGGTGACCTCCCCGGCCGGGTCGCCCGCACCGGTCGCCCGCACCTCCGGGCCCATCACCGCCAGCAGCCGCAGGATCCGCCGGGCGTACGCGACCGCCCGTTCCCCGGCCTCGGTGGGGCGCGCGCCGTGGCGCCCGCGCTCGAACAGCACCGCGCCGAGCTTCCGTTCGCAGGCGCGCACGGCGTGCGAGACGGCGGACTGGCTGCTGTCCAGGCGCGCGGCGGCGGCCGTGAAGCCCTGCTCCTCGGCCACGGCGACCAGCACGCGCAGTTCGTGCGGGGCGAGATCGGTCATACGGGTGACGCTACCGGATCCATCGATTCCGTTCATGGAACCGGCCCATCCATCGACGGCGGCCCCTGCCCGGCCGCCCGCCGGCTTCCTACGGTGATCTTCACCGCCCCGTTCGCACCCCCTGGAGCTCCCGTGTCCCGCCCCACCGCCCGCGTCGTCCACCTCGTCTCCCGCCCGACCGGCGAGCCCACCGCCGACAACTTCGCCTTCGTCGACGAGACCGTCCCGCCGCTCGCCACCGGCGAGGCCCTGGTCGAGAACATCCACCAGTCCGTCGACCCGTACATGCGCGAGGAGATGGACGAGACCGGCGGCTGGCAGCTGCACGCCCCGCTGGAGGGTCGCACCCTGGGCCGGGTCGTCGAGTCCCGGACGCCCGCGCTGCCCGTCGGCACCCTGGTCCACCACCGCCGGGCCTGGCGCACCCTCTCCGTGGTCACCCCGGACGGGACCACCGTCCTGCCGGACTTCGCGGGCGTCCCGCTCAGCGCCCACCTCGGCATCCTCGGCGGCACCGGGCTGTCCGCCTGGGTCGGCCTGACCCGGATCGCCCGGCTGCGGCCCGAGGAGACGCTCTTCGTCTCGGCGGCCGCGGGCGGCGTCGGCACCGCCGCCGGCCGGATCGCCCGGCTGCTCGGCGCCGGCCGGATCGTCGGCAGCGCCGGCTCCGCCGCCAAGGTCCGCCACCTCACCGAGCACCTCGGCTTCGACGCCGCGTTCGACTACCACGAGGCGCCGATCGCCGACCGGCTGCGCGAAACCGCCCCGGACGGCCTGCACGTCTACTTCGACAACGTCGGCGGCGACCACCTGGAGGCCGCCATCGACACCCTGCGCGACGGCGGCCGGATCGCCTGGTGCGGGGCGGTCGCCCAGTACAACAGCCTCCAGACGCCGCCGCCCGCGCCGCGCAACCTCTTCGACGTGGTCGGCAAGAGCCTGCGGCTGGAGGGCTTCCTGGTCCGGAACCACCTCGATGCCCGGCCCGAGCTGTACGACTTCCTCGTCCCGCACCTGCGCTCCGGCGCCGTCCGCTCGGACGAGACGGTCGTCCGGGGCTTCGAGCACGTCGTCGACGCCTTCCTCGGCATGCTCAAGGGCGCCAACACCGGCAAGATGATCGTCCAGCTCGCCGACGAGCCGCGCTAGGACGCGTCCCGGCCGGGCAACGAGAGCTCCAGCGCCGCCAGCCGTGCCGGGTCCGCGACCACCTCGAACCCGGCCACCCGGCCGTCCGCGACCTCGAACCGCAGCAGCAGCCGCAGCCGCCCGTCCGGCGCGATCGCCGCGCAGACCTCGCCGTCCACCAGCACCGGCGCCGCGAACCGCGCCCGCAGGCCGATCACCCGGGTCTCCCGGGCCACCGCCCCGGCGCCGCGCAGCAGCGCCGGCCGCCCGGCGGGCAGGGCGGCCGGGTCGGCCCGGCGCACCACCTCCGGGGCGAGCACGGCGAGCAGCGCGTCCAGGTCGCCCCCGCGGGCGGCGGCCAGGAACGCCTCCACCACCGCCCGCCGCGCCGAGCCGGACGTGCCGCTCGCCGTGCCCGTCGACTCCCCCGTGCCCGTCGCCTCCCCCGTGCCCCGGACCCGCTGCCGGGCCCGGCTCGCCAGCTTCTTCGCGGCCGCCGTGTTCCGCCCGACGATCGCACCGATCTGCTCGAACGGCACCGCGAAGCCGTCGTGCAGCACGAAGGCGACCCGCTCCGCCGGGCCCAGCCGGTCCAGTACCACCAGCATCGCCCGGCCCACCTCCTCGACCAGCTCGGCCTCCGCCTCCGGGCCGTCCACCGCCTCCTCGACCACCACCGCCTCCGTCCGCCGCCCCCGCAGCACGTCCAGACAGATCCGCGACACCACCGTGGTCAGCCAACCCGGCAGGTTCTCCAGCTCCGCCGCGTCCACCCGCTCCAGCCGCAGCCAGGCCTCCTGCACGGCGTCCTCGGCCTCCGCCGTCGACCCGAGCATGCGCCGCGCCACCGCCCCCAGCCGCCCCCGCTCGGCCTCGAACCGCACCGCCAGCTCCTCGCGCCCGTCCATCGGTCACCTTTCCGTCCGCGCCCTCGTCACGGGGTTGACGATGCCCGCTCCCCGAAGGTGACCAGGAGACCTCCGATGCCCGCCTTGCTCCACCTCGACTCCAGCGCCGGCCCGCTCGACCGGTCCGTCAGCCGCCGCCTGACCGCCCGCTTCGCCCGCGCCTGGCAGGCCCGCCACCCGGACGCCGACTACCGCCACCGCGACCTCGCCGCCGACCCGGTCCCGCTCGTCGGCCCCGGCTACGCCTCCCTCGGCATCCGCGTCGAACGCCGGTCCGCCCCCGTCCCGCTGCCCGACGTCCACACCCTCGCGGCCACCCCCGACGAACAGCACGAGTGGTTCCTCACCCACCCCCTGATCACCGAGCTGCACGCCGCGGACACCCTGCTGCTGGGCGTCCCGATGTACAACTTCACCGTCCCCGCCGCCCTCAAGGCCTGGATCGACCGGATCACCTTCCCCGGCGCCCACACCGGCCGCCTCACCGCCACCCGCGTCGTCGTGGTCACCGCCCGCGGCGGCGGCTACGGCCCCGGCACCCCGCGCGAACGCTTCGACTTCCAGACCCCGTACCTGCGCGCCTGGTTCACCGAGCACCTCGGCGTCCCGGACGCCAACCTCCGCTTCGTCCACGCCGAACTCACCCGCGCCGCCGACATCCCCGCCCTCACCCCCTACCGCGACCTCGCCACCATCTCCCTCGGCACCGCCCGCACCACCCTGACCGCCCTCGCCGACGCCTGAGCCCGGCGCCACCGCCCTGGGCCCGAGTCCGGCGCCCGAGTCCGGGGTCCGAACCCGGCGCCCGAAACGAGGGAGGGCCGGCGGGAACTCCCGCCGGCCCTCCCTCGACCGTTCCTACCGCCCGCCCCAGGGCTCGTCCGTCGACACGATCTCCCGCCCCAGCGGCGTCAGCGACACCGGGATGAGCTTGAGATTGGCCCACCCGAACGGGATACCGATGATCGACAGGAACAGCGGAATGCTGGTGATCAGATGCATCAGCGCCAGCCACCACCCCGCGCACACCAGCCAGATCACATTCCCGACGCACGACGGAGCCCCGGCGTCCGTCCGCTCCACGGCCTTGCGCCCGAACGGCCAGATCACGAACCCGGCCAGCCGGAACGACGCGATGCCGAACGGGATGGTGATGATCAGGATGCAGCAGATGACGCCGGCGATCACATAGCCGATCGCCATCCAGATACCGCAGAAGATCAGCCAGATCACGTTGAGAACGAAGTCGATCACCTTCATGTCCGGCACCCTCTCACGCGCGACGACTGGCCCCTACGACCCCGATGCCCGCTGAGCTGCGTGTCTACGCACCCGGGGACCGCACCTCAGGGAGAACTCGGGGTGCGGGCACGGGGCGGTCAGCGCTTCCGGGCGCGGTGCTCCCTGAGCAGGGCGGTGAGGCGGGCCGGGTCGGCGCCGCCGTTGAGCTCGGCGAGGAGCGCGTCCGGGCAGAGCTCGTAGTGGTCGCCCCACCAGCGGCCGGCCTTGTTGTCCCATATCCGGTAGCCGCCGGGGACACCCCGGGCCACATAACGACGTTTGGCCATGGCCGGACGGTAGACCGGGGGCCGGTCCGGCCGCCACCGGGTTCAGAGCGGGGTGACGGCCTTGAGGATGAGCAGGAGGGCGACGGCGGCGTTCAGGGCGGAGAGGGCGGAGGCGGCGGTGCCGAGGGCGGCGACCAGGGCGGCGAGGCCCGCGGGGGTCCGGGCGGGGGGCCAGTTGCGGGCGGTGGGCACGGGGCCGAGGAGGGCCGCGACCCGGCGGGGGACGGGGCCGGGGGCGGCGAAGGCGGGGAACACCGTGTAGGCGGCGGGGGCCGTGCGCGAGGCGAGGGCGGCCCGGGCGACGGCGCGGGCGGTGACCCGGCGGTCGCCGACGGCCTGCGCGGACTCCTCGTCGGCCCAGCGCTCCGCGCTGTAGGCGACGGCCCGCTGGAGCGGCCGCAGGAACGGGTTGACGCAGCCGGCCAGCTGGGTGGCCAGCAGGTGGCGGTGGTGCCGGTGGGTGAGGTGGGCGCGTTCGTGCGCCAGCAGCGCCGCGCGCTCGTCCTCGGCCAGGCCGTCGAGCATGCCGGTGGAGACGACCACCCGCCCGGGCGAGCGCGGCGAGCCGGGCAGCGCGTAGGCGTACGGGGCCGGGTCGGGCAGCAGGGCGACGTCGGAGGCGGCGGGCAGGGCGCGGCCGAGGGCGCGCCGGGCGCGGGCCCGGATCCGCAGGTGCCGGACCAGGGTGCGGCCCACCGCGAGCAGGACGACGGCGAGGACGATCAGCGCCGCCGTGCCGACGGTCTCGTGGTACGGCAGGGCGTCCCTGACCTCGGGGTCGGACCAGCTGTCGGGCAGCGGGTTGCCGGGGAGCTGCGCGGTGCCGACGACGCCGATCAGGCCGAGGCTGACCGCGCTGCACAGCGCCATCACGATGCTGAACCCGGTGAGCAGCCGGGCGGCGCCGCGCGGGTGGAGGTGCTGCTCGGTGAGACGGGCGATCGGCAGCGCCGTCAGCGGCAGGACGAGCGGGAGGAAGACGAAGAAACCCACGGTGAGGAGGTCAGCCTTCGCGGTCGGGGGCCGGGGCGACGGCACTGTCGAGCAGGGTGCGCAGCAGTTCCTCGTCGTGCGGGAGCAGGGCGGTGACGAAGCTGGCGAGCACGGCGTCCCGATCGGGTTCGCCGTCCAGGACGCGGCGCATCCGCAGGGCGGCGAGGCCGGCGGCGTCCGAGGAGGCCTGCCAGAGGTAGGAGCGGCCGGCGCGGGTCCGGCTGACGGCGCCCTTGGCGTGCAGCCGGGAGAGGATCGTCATCACGGTGGTGTAGGCGAGGTCGCCGTCGAGACGTTCCTGGACCCAGCCGGCGGTGGCGGGGCCGGGGGCGTGCTGGAGCACCGCCAGTACCTGGGCCTCCAGTTCGCCCTGGCCGCGCCGCCGGGCCCGCGGGTCGCCGGCCACCGGGGCGTTGGTGTCCTCTGCGGTGTCCGCGGTGTCCTCTGCCATGCCGGTCATCCTAACGAGAGGGCGCGGGGCCCGGAATCAGCGCTGTGGTTCGCGGACGTTCCGCTGCCGGTCGAGTGCGGCGATCTCGGGGTGGTGGAGGTCGAAGGCGGGCGATTCGGAGCGGATCCGGGGCAGGGTGGTGAAGTTGTGCCGGGGCGGCGGGCAGGAGGTGGCCCATTCCAGCGAGCGGCCGTAGCCCCACGGGTCGTCGGCGGTGACCCGCTGCCCGTAGCGGGCGGTGTGCCAGACGTTGTACAGGAACGGCAGGGTGGAGATGCCGAGCAGGAAGGAGCCGATGCTGGAGACGGTGTTGAGGGTGGTGAAGCCGTCGGAGGCGAGGTAGTCGGCGTAGCGGCGGGGCATGCCTTCGGCGCCGAGCCAGTGCTGGACCAGGAAGGTGCTGTGGAAGCCGACGAAGAGGGTCCAGAAGTGGATCCGTCCGAGCCGCTCGTCGAGCATCCGGCCGTTGAACTTGGGCCACCAGAAGTGGAAGCCGGCGAACATCGCGAAGACCACCGTCCCGAACACCACGTAGTGGAAGTGCGCGACGACGAAGTACGAGTCGGAGACGTGGAAGTCGATCGGCGGCGCGGCCAGCAGCACGCCGGTGAGGCCGCCGAAGAGGAAGGTGACCAGGAAGCCGACCGTCCACAGCATCGGGGCCTCGAAGCTGAGCGAGCCCCGCCACATGGTCCCGATCCAGTTGAAGAACTTCACCCCGGTGGGCACCGCGATCAGCATCGTCATGACCGCGAAGAACGGCAGCAGCACCTGTCCGGTGACGAACATGTGGTGCGCCCAGACGGTGATCGACAGACCGGTGATGGCGATGGTGGCGGCGATCAGGCCGCTGTAGCCGAAGACCGGTTTGCGGCTGAACACCGGGATGATCTCGGTGACGATGCCGAAGAACGGCAGCGCGATGACGTAGACCTCCGGGTGCCCGAAGAACCAGAACAGGTGCTGCCAGAGCAGCGCCCCGCCGTTGGCCGCGTCGAAGGCGTGCGAGCCGAACCGCCGGTCGGACTCCAGGCAGAGCAGCGCGGCCGCCAGCACCGGGAAGGCGAAGAGCACCAGAACGGCGGTGAGCAGGATGTTCCAGACGAAGATCGGCATCCGGAACATCGTCATCCCGGGTGCGCGGAAGCAGATGATCGTGGTGACGAAGTTGACCGAGCCGAGGATGGTGCCGAAGCCGGAGAAGGCCAGGCCCATGATCCACAGGTCCGCGCCGATGCCGGGGCTGTGCTCGGCGCTGTTGAGCGGCGCGTAGGCGAACCAGCCGAAGTCGGCCGCGCCGTCCGGGGTGAGGAAGCCGAGGACGGCGATCAGCGAGCCGAACAGGTAGAGCCAGTAGGCGAGCGCGTTCAGCCGGGGGAAGGCGACGTCGGGGGCGCCGAGCTGCAGCGGCATGATCCAGTTGGCGAACCCGGCGAACAGCGGGGTCGCGAACATCAGCAGCATGATCGTGCCGTGCATGGTGAAGAGCTGGTTGAACTGCTCGTTGGAGAGGAGTTGCAGCCCGGGGCGGGCCAGCTCGATCCGCATCAGCATCGCCATCAGCCCGCCGACCAGGAAGAACGCGAAGGCGGTGGTGAGGTAGAGGGTGCCGATCCGTTTGTGGTCGGTGGTGGTCAGCCAGCCGACCAGGGCCCGGCCGCGCCGGCGGCGGGCGGCGGCGCGGCGCCGTTCCAGCCGCGGGGAGCGCGAACGGCGTGGGGGCTGCTCCACGAGGTCCTTCGGCAGAAGCGTCACGTGCCGCGCCTTCCAGGTCCGGGGCAGGGGTCGGACCAGCAGTACCGCTCGGCCCGCCGGGGCGGCCGGGGGCGCGCGGGGCGGGTCACCCGAACAGGTGCGGTCGGGTTGCCGGGCGGCGGGCGGGGTCGGACGGTCGAAGTCCGTACGTCACTCCGCACACCTGTCCGGGGCGCTTGTCGGGCCCCGGCGTCCGGTCCTGGAGGAATCCATGAGCAGCAGCACGTCGTCCACGCCTCCCGACCAGCCCCCGCCCTGGCGCTCGGGCACGGGCCAACCGCCGCCGACGTCGCACGGCGGGTTCCGCGACTGGGCGCCCGGCTTCGTGGTGTTCGCGGGTGTCCTGATGCTGATCAACGGCATCATGGAGGTCCTGCGGGGCATCATGGCGGTCCACGACGACGAGGTCTTCCTGACCACCGACCGCTACGTCTTCCGGTTCGACCTCACCGGCTGGGGCTGGATCCACATCGTCGTCGGCGCGCTGGTGGCGCTGGTCGGCGCGTTCCTCCTCACGGGCGCCACCTGGGCCCGCTACGCCGGTATCGCGCTCACCGCGGTGAGCGCCGTCGAGAGCTTCCTGGCGATGCCGTACTACCCGGGCTGGTCCATCGTGGTGATCGCGCTGGACGTCTTCATCATCTGGGCGTTGTGCATCCACAAGCCCGACGCCGCCGGGCACTGATCCCGCCGACCTTGGTGGTCCGGACCCCGCCCGGGTCCGGACCACCACGTGTCACGCCCGTGCCCGCTGGGTGAGCGCGATGCAGAGCAGCACCACCACCGCCGTCACCGGCGCGGCGGCCGGCAGCACCTCGCCCAGCAGCAGCACCGACCAGATCAGCGTCAGCAGCGGCTGCGCCAGCTGGAGCTGACTCGCCCTCGGCACGCCGATCGCCGCCATCCCCCGGTACCAGACCACGAACCCGCCGAACTGCGACACCACCGCCGTGTACGCCAGCCCGGCCAGTGCCTTCCCGCCGAGCTCCACCGGCTCGGCGGGCAGCGCCAGCGCCGTGGTCAGCGCGGTGACCGGCAGCGCCGCGACCACCGCCCAGCCGATCACCTGCCAGCCGGGCAGTTCCCGGGAGATCCGCCCGCCCTCCGCGTACCCGGCCGCGCAGATCAGCAGCGCCGCGAACAGGTACAGGTCGGCGAGGCCCGGCAGCCCGTGGCTCTGCAGCAAGGTGAAGCCGAGCACGGCCACCGCCCCGGCCAGTGCCGCGCCCCAGAACAGCCGGGACGGCCGGGCGCCGGAGCGTCCGGCCCGCAGCGCGGCGACGGCCGCGGTGGCCAGCGGCAGCACCCCGATGACGACCGCCGAGTGCGCGGTCGAGGAGGTGCGCAGGGCCAGCGTGGTGAGCAGCGGGAAGCCGAGGACGCAGCCCGCCGAGACCACCAACAGGCCGGGCCAGTGCCGGCGCTCGGGCAGCGGGACGCGGGCCGCCGCCAGGCAGAGCGCGGCGAGCACTCCGGCGAGCAGGCCGCGCAGGCCGGTCGCGCTCCAGGGGCCGAAGCCGGTCAGCGCCCAGGCGGTGGCGGGGAAGCTGAAGGAGAAGCAGAGGACACCCAGGGCGGCCTGCGCGGTACCGGCGGAGCCGCCGGTACCGGGTGCGGCCTTCGGCGGCGCGGCGGCCGGAGTCGCCGTGGCCGACGCGGTCGACAGGGCCTCGTCAGTCGCGTCTGCGGTCGCCCCTGTGGTCGCCCGGGCCGTCGTCCGCGCCGTAGCGGGCCGGTCCGCTATCGCCGAACCGAGGGTAGCGCTATCTTGTGCTCTCATGAATGAGCGTAGCAGTGTGACCGAACTCGCCGACAGTCTGCGACGGGAAGTCGAGCGCTACCCGGAAGGGCGGAAGCTGCCGTCGAGCCGGGCCCTGATGGAACGCCACCAGGTCAGCCCGGGCACGGTCTCCCGCGCCATCGCCGTCCTCGCCGCCGAGGGCCTGGTGATCTCCCGCCCGGGCGCCGGGGTGTTCCGCGCGGCGGCCTTCACCACCGTCCCCGCGGCCGGCGCCCGCAGGGCCCCGGCCGGTACCGCCCGCCCCGGCGACCTCTCCTGGCAGGAGATCGCCCTCAGCAGCGAGACCGGACCGCGCGACCTGCTGGCCGCCCCGGTGTTCGCCACCCTGCGCGTGCCGCCGCCCGACGTCATCGACCTCAACAGCGGCTACCCGCACTCCTCCCTGCTGCCCGAGCGGCTGCTCGCCGCCGCCCTGGCCCGGGCCGGACGCCGCCCCGGCGCCTGGGAGCGCCCGCCCACCGACGGCCTCACCGAGCTGCGCGGCTGGTTCGCCCGCGACATCGGCGGCCACGACGGGCCGATCGCCACCGGGGACGTCCTGCTCACCTCCGGCGGGCAGAGCGGCCTCACCGTGGCGATGCGCTCCCTCGCCGCACCCGGCGCCCCGGTCCTGGTGGAGTCGCCGACCTACCCGGGCATCCTGGCGGTCGTCCGGGCGGCCGGGCTGCGGCCCGTCCCGGTGCCGGTCGACGCCGACGGCGTCCGCACCGACCTGCTGGCGGAGGCCTTCGAGGCCACCAGGGCGCGGGTCTTCGTCTGCCAGCCGCTGTTCCAGAACCCGACCGGCGCGGTGCTCTCCCCCGAACGCCGGGCCGAGGTGCTCCGGATCGCCCGGGCCGCCGGGGCCTTCGTCGTCGAGGACGACTTCTCCCGACTGCTGGTGCACGCGGACGCCCCCGCCCTGCCCCGGCCGCTCGCCGCGGACGACCGCGACGGGGTGGTGGTGCACCTGCGTTCGCTCACCAAGGCCGCCTCGCCCAACCTGCGGGTCGGCGCCCTCACCGCGCGCGGCCCGGCGCTCGCCCGGCTGCGGGCCACCCAGGTGGTGGACAGCTTCTTCGTGCCCCGGCCGCTCCAGGAGGCGACGCTGGAACTCGTCGCCGACCCGGGCTGGGCCCGTCATCTGCGCACGCTCGGCACCGAGCTGCGCAACCGCCGCACCGCCGCCGTCGCCGCCCTGCACCGCGAGCTGCCGGGTGTGCTCGGCAGCTACCGCCCCGGCGGCTACCACCTGTGGCTGCGGCTCCCCGAGGGCGTCGACGACGGTGTGCTCACCGCCGCCGCCATGCGGGCCGGCGTCCAGGTGACCCCCGGCCGGCCGTACCACGCCGCCGAACCGCCGGCCGCCAATCTGCGGCTCAGCTACGCCGCCGCCGAGAACTCCGCCCAGGTGGTGGAGGGCGTGCACCGGCTCCGGGCGGTACTGGACGAGGTCGCGACGGGCTGACGGCCGCCGCGCCCTTCCCGGCGTCGCTACCGGAGCCGCTACCGGTGGCCGGCCATCCGCTCCAGCCGGGCGATCCGCTCGGCCATCGGCGGATGGGTCGAGAACAGCTTCGTACCGGCCTCGCCCGGGCGGAACGGGCTGGCGATCATCATGTGGCTGGCGGTCTTGATCTGCGGCTCCGGCGGCAGCGGCAGCTGCCGGGTGCCCGCGTCCAGCTTGCGCAGCGCGCTCGCCAGGGCCAGCGGGTCGCCGGTGATCCGGGCCCCGTCGGCGTCGGCCTGGTACTCCCGGGAGCGGCTGACCGCCAGCTGGATCAGCGAGGCGGCGACCGGGCCGAGGATCATGATCGCGAGCAGCCCGAACAGGCCCGGGCCGTCGTCGTCGTCACCCCGGCCGAACGGGATCAGCCAGGCGAAGTTCACCAGGAACATCACCACCGAGGCGAGCGCGCCGGCCACCGAGGAGATCAGGATGTCCCGGTTGTAGACGTGGCTCAGCTCGTGGCCGAGGACACCGCGCAGCTCGCGCTCGTCGAGCAGCTGCAGGATGCCGTCGGTGCAGCAGACCGCCGCGTTGCGCGGGTTGCGGCCGGTGGCGAAGGCGTTCGGGGCCGGGGTCGGCGAGATGTAGAGCCGCGGCATCGGCTGGCGCGCCGAGGTGGAGAGCTCCCGGACGATCCGGTACAGCCGCGGCGCCTCGATCTCGCTCACCGGGCGGGCCCGCATGGCGCGCAGGGCGAGCTTGTCGCTGTTCCAGTAGGCGTAGGCGTTGGTGCCGAGGGCGACCAGCAGGGCGATCACGAAGCCCGTACGGCCGAAGAAGGAACCGATCACCAGGATCAGCGCCGAGAGGCCCCCGAGCAGGGCGGCGGTCCTCAGTCCGTTGTGCCGGCGATGCACGGGTGGCCCTCCAATGGTGCGTGGGGAAGCCCTTTCTGCCTCGTCCCTCCTGCCCGGTCAACGGGTGGGGGCCGGGGCCTTGTTCCCTTGTGACCGGCATGACACCCGACCGGGGGACCCGGCCCCGCCCCGGCGCGTCCGCCGGGCGGGGTTCAGAACAGCGAACCACCGACCACCTGGAGCACCAGCTGCGGGGCCACCGAGAGCACCACCGCGACGGAGGCGGTGAGGCCCAGGGTGGCGGTCAGCGACACCGGCAGGCGCCGCTCGGGGGCCGTGGCCGCGCGCTCCCCCGCCCCCTCCGCGGGGGCCGCGTCCGGGGCCGGGGCGAACAGCACGGCGGTCCAGCGCAGGTAGTAGTACAGCGCGACGACCACGTTGACGGCCATCACCACGGCCAGCCAGCCCAGCCCGGCGTCGACCGCGGCGCGGAACACCACGACCTTGCCGAACAGGCCGATCACGCCCGGCGGCAGCCCGGCCAGGCAGAGCAGGAAGAACGCCAGCGCCAGCGCCGTCCAGCGGCGCCGGGCGAACAACCCGCGGAAGTCGTCCACCCCGGCCTCGGAACGACGGCCGACCGCCGCCACCACGCCGAAGGCGCCCAGGTTGACCACGCCGTAGATCAGCGCGTACGCGGCGGTGGCGCCCAGCGGGTCGGTCGTGGTCGGCGCGTAGCCGGCCGCGGCCAGCGGCACCAGCAGGTAGCCGGCCTGGCCCACCGAGGACCAGGCGAGCAGCCGGACCGCGCTGTAGCGGGTGTCGAAGCGCTGGCGCAGCGCGCCCGCGTTGCCGACCGTCATGGTGACGGCGGCCAGCACCGCGAGCACCAGGCCCCAGGTGTGCGCGTACGGGCGGAAGGCGATGGTGGTGACCAGGGCCAGTCCGGCCAGACCGGCCGCCTTGCCGACCACCGAGAGGTAGCCGGCCACCGGCAGCGGGGCGCCGGTGTAGGTGTCCGGCACCCAGAAGTGGAACGGCACGGCGGCGACCTTGAAGGCGAAGCCGGCCAGCGTGAGCACCGCTCCCGCCTCGGCCAGCGGCTTCAGCTGCGCGGGGGCGTGCTCCAGCCCGGTGGCGACGGCGCCCAGGTGCAGGCTGCCGCTCGCCGCGTAGACGAAGCCGATGCCGAGCAGCATCACGGCGGTCGCGGTGACGGAGGACAGGAAGAACTTGAGCGCGGCCTCGGCGCCCCGGCCGTCCCGGCGCAGCGCGACCAGGGCGAAGGCGGGCAGTGAGGCGACCTCCAGGGCGATCACCAGGGTGGCGAGGTCGCGGGAGGCGGGCAGCAGCGCGGCGCCGGTGGCGCTGGAGAGCAGCAGGAACCAGTACTCGCCGCCGGGCAGCTCCTCGCGCTCCACCGTGTGGGCGGACAGCAGGGCGGCGATCAGCGCGCCGCCGAGCGCGAGCAGCTGGAAGACCAGCGCGAAGTGGTCGGCGACGTAGGAGCAGCCAGCGTTGTCAGTGGCCCCTGTTACGTTCTGCGCACAGAAGGTGGCTCGGGGTGATCCACCGATGAGCGGGAGGAGCGAGACGATGGCCAGGGCGAGTGCGGCGGCGGTGAGCCGGCCCAGCCAGCGCTTGTGCCGCGCGGGCAGGAAGAGGTCGGTGACCAGCACGGCGAGGGCGGCCAGCGCGGCGATCAGCGGGGGCGCGATCGCCACCCAGTCCACGGACTGGATCAGGCTGCCCGGGTTGGCGACGGCGAGGGAGGTCACAGTGGTCTGCCCCGTGGAGTGAGATCCGAGTGCGGTGCCGAGCATGGTCAGCCACCGCCGAGCAGGTGCTTGACGGCGGGGTCGGAGAGGCCGAGCAGGAGCGCGGGCCAGAGGCCGGCGAGCAGGGTGAGGGCGGCCAGCGGCGTCCAGCTGACGGCCTCGTAGGGGCGCAGGTCGGCGAGCTCGGCCACCGGCGCGGGCTGCTTGGGGTCGCCCATGCAGACGCGCCTGACCACGATCAGCAGATAGGCGGCGGTGAGGAGGGTGCCGAGACCGGCCAGGACCATGTAGGTGACGAACGCGGGGCGCGAGAGGCCCTCGGCCGGGTCGAACGCGCCGAACATCGCGAGCAGCTCGCCCCAGAAGCCGGCCAGGCCGGGCAGGCCGAGGCTGGCGACGGCGGCGAAGGCGAGCAGCGCGCCGAGCCGGGGCGCCCGTCCGTAGAGGGCGGCGCCGGTGGCGCCGGCCAGGGTGTCGAGGTCCGCCGTGCCGTAGCGGTCCTTGAGCGCCCCGACCACGAAGAACAGCAGGCCGGTGATCAGACCGTGCGCGATGTTGGCGAACAGCGCGCCGTTGACCCCCACCGGGGTGAGGGAGGCGATGCCCAGCAGGACGAAGCCCATGTGGCCGACGGAGGAGTAGGCGATCAGGCGCTTGAGGTCGCCCTTGGCACCGGTCCGGGCCAGGGCGAGGCAGGCCAGCGAGCCGTAGACGATGCCGACGGCGGCGAACGCGCCCAGGTAGGGGGCGAGCGTCGTGGTGCCGTCGGGGACGACCGGGAGGAGGACCCGGACCAGACCGTAGGTGCCCATCTTCAGCAGCACACCGGCGAGCAGGACGGAGCCCACCGTCGGGGCGGCCGTGTGCGCGTCCGGGAGCCAGCTGTGCAGCGGCCAGGCGGGGGCCTTGACCGCGAGCCCGACCATGATCGCCAGCGCGGCGATCACCTGGGTGGAGTGGCTCAGGCCGGAGCCGTGGGCGGCGGCGAGGGCCTGCATGTCGAAGGTGCCCGCCTTGAGACCGACCAGCAGGAAGCCGAGCAGCATCACGGCCGAGCCGAGCAGCGTGTACAGGATGAACCGGTTCGCGGCCGGCACCTTCGCGCCGCTCCCCCAGCGGGCGATCAGGAAGTACATCGGGATCAGCACGATCTCGAAGGCCAGGAAGAAGAGCACCAGGTCCAGCACCGCGAAGGTGGCCAGCATGCCCACTTCGAGGAGGAGGAACAGCCCGACGAAGGACCGGGCCGAGGGCACCCCGGCCCCGGACGGCAGCCGCCGCTCCGAGTACAGCGCGCAGAGGAAGGTGAGAAGCGAGGTCAGCACCAGCAGCGGCAGCGAGACGCCGTCCACGCCGAGGTGGAGGCGCACCCCGATGGCCGGGATCCAGGCCAGATCGGTGGTGGCCTGCATCCGGGCGGGCTCGTCGTGGTCGAAGCCGACCGCCAGGGCGACGGTGAGCACCAGGACGGCGCCGGTCAGCACCGTGCCGAAGCGCAGCGCGCGCCGGTCGGCGGCGGCCGGGTCCGGACCGAACACCGGGGCCAGGGTGAGCGCGGCGCCGAGCAGCGGCAGCACCAGGAGGGCGATGAGGACCGCGTTCATCGGGGACTCCTAGCGACAGCGACAGCCACGGCAGCGGACGAGGACGGGAGGTACGGCATCGGCTACACCGCCACCAGGACGGCCAGCAGGACGACACCGGCGAGCAGCGCGCTGAGATAGGTCTGCGCGTTGCCGGTCTGCGCCAGCCGGACGACCCGGCCCAGCAGCTCGGCCCCGGCACCGCTGCCGCGCACGTACGTCTCCACGACCTCGCGGTCGAGGAAGCGGACGAGCCGGGCGGCGGCCTCGACCGGGCGGACGAACAGCGCGCTGTAGAGCCGGTCGACGCCGAAGCCGTGCCGGGCCGGGCCGAACAGCGGGCCCAGCAGGGCGCGCCCGGGATCGGCGACGATCACCTCGGCGGCCGGGGCTCCGGCCTGCTCGGGCACCCGGCCGGGCTCGGCCGGGGCGGGCAGGCCCTCGGTGGTCCGGGCGGTGGCCGCGCGCCAGGCGCCGTAGGCCAGCAGCACACCGACCACGGCCAGTCCGGTGCCGGTCACGGCGGTGACCGCGGAGGGCTTCAGCGAACCGCCGTCCAGCAGCGCGGGCAGCCAGTCCGAGCGCAGGCCGGCGATGCCGAAGCCCATGGTCGGCACGGCCAGCACCCACAGCGGCCAGCGCATCGCGGGCGGCTCGGCGACCGCCGGGTCGGCCTCGTCCGGCTCGGGCGAGTACGGCGCGTCGGGCTCGTGGTCGGCGACGGCCGGGGCCCCGCCCGCGGCGGGGAGCGCCGCGCCCGCCGGGCTGTGGAAGGTCACCAGGAAGAGCCTGGCCGCGTACGCCGCCGTGAGCAGCGCGGTGAGCCCGGCCGAGATCAGCACGATCCAGCCGGCCGCCTGCGGCACCGCCGAGGCCGGGCCGAGGCCGTTGGTCAGCGCCTCGCCGTTGGCGGCGTGCTCGGCGGCGGTCAGCACCGCCTCCTTGCTGAAGAAGCCGGAGAACGGCGGCAGGCCGATCAGGGCGATCAGCGCGATGGCCATCGTCCAGTAGGCGTCCGGGACGCGCTTGCGCAGCCCGGGGATCCTGGACATCGCGGAGATCGAGTTGGTGTGCGCGGCGTGGATCACCACACCGGCGGCGAGGAACAGCAGCGCCTTGAACGCGCCGTGGCTGACCAGGTGGAAGACCGAGGCCTCGCGGTCGCCGCTGGCGAGCGCGCCGGCCATGTAGCCGAGCTGGCCGACGGTCGAGTAGGCGAGCACCCGCTTGAGGTCGTCCTGGGCCAGCGCGCAGAGCGCCGAGCCGATCATCGTCACGGCGGCCATCACCGCCAGGACCACCAGCGCCGCCCCGGACAGCAGGAAGACCGGCAGCAGCCGGGCCACCAGGTAGATGCCGGCCGCGACCATGGTGGCGGCGTGGATCAGCGCGGAGACCGGCGTCGGACCGGCCATCGCGTCCGGGAGCCAGGTGTGCAGCGGGAACTGCGCGCTCTTGCCCGCCACCCCGGCCAGCAGGAGCAGCGCGATCAGCGTCGGATGGCCGAGCCGCCCGTCGCCGGCGGCCCGCAGCACGTCCTCGATCCGGAAGCTACCGGCGTCGGCGCCGAGCAGGAAGATGCCGAACAGGAACGGCACGTCGCCCAGCTTGGTGACCAGGAAGGCCTTCAGCGAGGCGGAGCGGGCGTCCTCGGTCTCCCAGTGGTGGCCGATCAGGAAGTACGAGCAGATGCCCATGACCTCCCAGCCGACCAGCAGCACGATCAGGTCGCCGGAGTACACGACCAGGAACATCGCCGCCGTGAACAGCGAGACCAGCGCCGCGTACGAGGGGTAGCGCGGATCGTCCTTGAGGTAGGCGGTCGAGTAGACCTGGACGCAGGTGGCGACCAGGCCGACCAGCACCGAGATCAGCGAGCTGTAGCCGTCCAGGTGGATCGCGAGCGAGATCTCCGGTCCACCGGTCGGGGTGAGCCGGGTGGCGGCGTCCAGCACCTGGCCGGTGCCGAGCTGGATCGCGACCACCAGGGCGAGCACGGCCGAGACCGCGACCGGCACGATCGCCAGCGGCCGGGCCAGGCCCGGGGAGCGCCGGCCGACGGCCAGGGTGGCGGCCGCGCCGAGCGCGGGCAGGGCGGGGACGAGGGCGGGCAGGGCGAGGTTCATGCGGTGGCCCGGCCCTTCAGCGCCTCGGTCCCGACCGGCGCCTCGTCGACGTCGGCGGTGGATTCGGCCGGGTCGCCGAGCGCGATGGCCCGGTCGATGTCCGCCGTGCCCCGGGCCCGGAAGAGCAGCAGGACGATGGCGAGCCCGAGCCCGATCTCGGCGGCGGCGATCGTGATGGTGAACAGGGTGAGCGCCTGGCCGGCGTGCAGCGAGTCGCGCAGCCAGGCGTCGAAGGCGACCAGGTTGAGGTTGACGGCGTTGAGCATCAGCTCGACGGACATAAGCACCAGGATCACGTTGCGCCGGGCGAGCACGCCGTAGACGCCGACGCTGAACAGCAGCGCGGCGAGGACGACGGGGTAGGCGAGGTGCATCAGCTCTCCTCCGCCGGAGCGGTCTCGGGGGCCTCGGCCGGGGGCGCGGCGGCCGCCCGCTGGGCGACCGTCCCGTTGGAGCCCACCGGACGGCCGGCCCGGATCCGTCCGGACCGGGGCGCCGGGACCCGTCGGCCCGCGCCGCGCGACAGCACGATGGCGCCGACCAGCGCGGCCAGCAGCAGCACCGAGAGCGCCTCGAAGGGCAGCACCCAGGTGCGGAACAGGCTGGCACCGGTCACCGCGGCCGAGCCGCCGCCCGCGCCGAGGTCGATCCAGGAGGTCCGGAAGGCGTCCACGACCAGGGTCACCAGGGTCCCGGCCGAGGCCAGCGCGACCACCAGGGCGACCCAGCGGTTCTTCGAGTCGGCGTCCGGCGAGCGCCCGATCGGCGCCTTGGTGAGCATCAGTCCGAACAGCACCAGCACGACCACCGAGCCGAGGTAGATCAGCACCTGCACCCAGGCGACGAACTCGGCGGTGAGCAGCAGGAACTCCACCGCCAGCCCGCCGAGCGCGGCGACCAGCCACAGCGCGGCGTGCACCAGCTGCTTGGTGGTCACGGCGACCACGGCCGAACCGAGCACGGCGATGCCGACCAGCAGGAAGACGATCTCCACCCCGGTCGGGGAGAGGAAGGAGCGCGCGGCCGGGTCCAGCGGCCCGGTCGCGGCGAGCAGGGCGGCGGCGCTCACTGCGCGTCACCCCCCTGTTCGAGAGCCGCGGCGGCGGCCGCCGCGAGCTTGTCGGCGGCCTTCCGCGCGCTGGCGATCTCCTTGGGCTCCTCGGCCGCCGGGTCCAGCGCCGGCGGTACCGGCACCGTCCACATCCACTCCCGGAGCCGGTCCCGCTCGTGGGTCAGTTCCAGGATGTCGGTCTCCGCGTACTCGAACTCGGGCGACCAGAACAGCGCGTCGAACGGGCACACCTCGATGCAGATCCCGCAGTACATGCAGAGCGAGAAGTCGATGGCGAACCGGTCCAGCACATTGCGGGTGCGGGCGCGCGCGTTCGGGTCGGCGGCCGGCAGCGTCTCCTTGTGGGAGTCGATGTAGATGCACCAGTCCGGGCACTCACGGGCGCAGAGCATGCAGACCGTGCAGTTCTCCTCCAGCAGCGCGATCACCCCGCGCGAACGGGGCGGGAGCGAGGGCTGCGCGTCGGGGTACTGCGCGGTGACGGTCTTCCTCGTCATCGTCCGCAGGGTGACGGCCAAGCCCTTGGCCAGGCCCGCACCGGGGAAACTCATGAGATCGCCACCTTGATGATGCCGGTGAGGGCCAGCTGGACGAGGGCGAGCGGGATCAGCACCGTCCACGCGAAGCGCATCAGCTGGTCCTCGCGCAGCCGGGGGTAGGTGACCCGCAGCCAGATCACCACGAAGGCCAGCGCGAAGGTCTTCAGCAGGGTCCACAGCCAGCCGAGCTGGTCCGGCAGCGGGCCGTGCCAGCCGCCGAGGAACAGCACCGCGGTCAGCGCGGAGACCACCAGGATGCCCACGTACTCGGAGAGCAGGAACAGCGCGAAGCGCAGCCCGGTGTACTCGGTGTACGCGCCGAAGATGATCTCCGAGTCGGCGACCGGCATGTCGAACGGCGGGCGCTGCAGCTCGGCCAGACCGGCCGTGAAGAACACGAAGGCGCCGATGATCTGCCACGGGATCCAGTACCACTGCCAGGCGTCCACGATCCCGGGCAGCGAGAGCGTCCCGGCGGCCATCGCCACCGAGGCCGCGGCGAGCACCATCGGCAGCTCGTAGGACATCAGCTGCGCGGCCGTGCGCAGACCGCCGAGCAGCGAGAACTTGTTGGCCGAGGCCCAGCCCGCCATCAGCTTGCCGATCACGCCGACACCCATGACGGCCAGCACGAAGAACAGTCCGGCGTCGATCGCCTGCCCGACGAAGCCGTCCGGGCCGACCGGGATCGCCAGCAGCACGAAGAGGTACGGCAGCAGCGAGACGGCGGGGGCCAGCTGGAAGATCCGGCGATCGGCCCCGGCCGGGACGATGTCCTCCTTCTGCGCGAACTTCACGCCGTCCGCGATCAGCTGCGCCCAGCCGTGGAAGCCACCGGCGTACATCGGGCCGAGCCGGCCCTGCATGTGGGCCATCACCTTGTGCTCGGTCTGGCCGATGACCAGGGGGAGGGTGAGGAAGACGACCAGCGTGGCGACGCAGCGCAGCACCGTGTCGAACAGGTTCACGCGCCGTCTCCGTCCTGGCCGGCCGACTCGGCCGGCGGCTCACTCGTCTTCCGCTCCCCGGCGGCGGGCCCGTCCGAGGGCTCGGACGCGGGCTCGGACGCGGGCTCGGGCTCGGTCGGCCCGTCCGAGGGCTCGGCAGGCTCTGCGGCGGGCTCGGCCGTCGGCTCGTCGTGGGCCGGCACCGGGTTGTGCCAGGGCGCGTCGGAGGACCGGGTCCGGGACGGCGCGGGCCGCGCGGGCCCGGGCTCCGGAGCGTCGGCGGCCGCGTCGGCCTCCGCCTGGCTCACCGAGCCGTCGGACACCGACCTGGTCCGCCGGGGCCGGTCCGCCCGCACCGGCGGTGCGGCGGCGCCCTCCACGGCAGCTCCCTCGACGGCAGCGCCCTCGGCAGCAACACCCTCGGCAGCGGCTTCCTGTGCCGGAGCGGCGGCCGCCTGGCTCGCCGACCCGTCGGAGACCGACCTGACCCGGCGCGGACGGTCCGCCCGCACCGCGGCAGCGCCCTCGGCCCCGGCAGCACCTGCGGCACCGGCCGCGCCCTCGGCACCCGCCGCACCCGCCGCACCCGCGGCGGCCCGCGGCGTCCGGGCCGCGCCCGCGGCCCGGGCACCCCGGGCGGGACGCTCGGCCACCGGCGGCAGGGTGCCCTTGAGCGGCCCCCACTCGTTCGGGTCCGGCACCCCGGCCGGCTGCATCTTGCGCCGCGCCGGCCCGTCGCCCTCGGACTCGCCCGGCTCCTTGGCGCCCGGCCAGGCCTTGGCGACCCGCGCCGCGAGCACGAACTCCTTGCGCAGCGGGTGCCCCTCGAAGCCGTCCGGCAGCAGCAGGGTGACCAGGTGGGGGTGCCCGGGGAAGTCGATGCCGAACATCTCGTGCGTCTCGCGCTCGTGCCAGGCGGCCCCGGCGTACACGGCGACGGCGGTCGGCAGCGCGGCACCGGCGCGCGGCACCCGGGTGCGCACCGCCAGGTGGCGCACACCGGGGGCGTCGACGGCGGCGAGGTGGGCGACCACCGAGAAGCCCTCGGCGAGCTCGTCGACGGCGCTGAGCCAGTCGAAGAAGGTCAGGCCCAGCGTGTCCCGGGCCGCGGTGAGCGCCTCGATCCAGTGCTCGGCGGGCACGTCGACGGTGATCAGCCCGTATGCCTCGGCGCCGGTCGCCCACTCCCCGACCGACGCCGCGTACTGCTCGGCCGTGGTCACGAGACCCCTCCCTCGACGGTGCCGGCGGCCCCGGCCGGACCGGTACCGGCATCGCCGGCGGCCCCGGGCCCGGGCACCGGCGGACGCCGCAGCGCCGCCGCGGGCGCGGCGTAGCGGTCGGGCAGCGACTCGGCGGCGATCTTCTCCTGGAGCTTGAGGATGCCCTGGAGCAGCGCCTCGGGCCGCGGCGGGCAGCCGGGCACGTAGACGTCGACCGGGATGATCTGGTCGACGCCCTTGGTCACGGAGTAGGAGTCCCAGTACGGGCCGCCGGAGTTGGAGCAGGCGCCGAAGGAGATGACGTACTTCGGCTCGGGCATCTGCTCGTAGAGGCGCTTCACGGCGGGCGCCATCTTGTCGGTCACCGTCCCCGAGACGATCATCAGATCGGCCTGCCGGGGGCCCGGCGCGAACGGAATGACACCCATCCGGATGAAGTCGTGCTTGGCCATCGACGCGGCGATGAACTCGATCGCGCAGCAGGCGAGGCCGAAGTTGAAGCACCAGAGGCTGTAGCGCCGCCCCCAGTTGAGCACCACCTTGACCGGGTCCGGCGCGAGCCGGGCCAGCGGGCCGATGCCGCGCCGCTCCGCGGCGGCACCGGGGCTCGACGGGTCCGGCACTCCCAGCGGAACCGGACCGCCGGCGGCGCCGTGCCCGTGCGAGTGGGTGTGCGTCACGTCCATTCGAGAACGCCCTTCTTCCAGGCGTAGAGCAGGCCGACCGCGAGGAAGCCGATGAAGACGAACATCTCGACCAGCGTCCCGGCGCCGTACCCGGCGGTGGCGAAGACGGTCGCCCACGGGAACAGGTAGATCGCGTCGACCGCGAAGATCACGTACAGGAAGGCGTAGACGTAGTAGCGGACCTGGGTGTGCGCCCAGTCCTCCCCCACCGGGTCCACGCCGCACTCGTAGGCGAGGAGCTTCTCCGGCGAGTACACCACCGGCCGGAGCAGTCGGTTGGCGGTGAACGCCACCGTCACGAAGAGCACGCCGACGACGGCGAGCAGGCCCATCGCGGCGTACGCGTCGAAGTAGCCGCTGCCGGCCGCCGGGTCGGCCGCGACCGAAGCCGCCTGCTGCCCCACCATGCCTCGCCTCCACATCGGCCGCGGAACCCGCCCTCGGGGCGGTTCTACGACGTTCCTTTACACGCCCATAACCATCGCCAGTGCGTGAGTCTAAGTGCACGGCCCCCGTGCCCGGCATCCTGCCCGGTCCTCAAGACATCCGATGGACGGCCGGTGGACACCCGGCGGCACACGGCGGTCACCCCGTCGTCACCCGGGCGCCCGGAACCGGCCGGTCGGCGCGGGGTGGGGATAACCCCCGGCCGGGGAGACGGATCACCCCCATGGCCCCGCCCGCCCCCGACCGGCGAAGCTAGGGGCACAGCTCGACCGAGAGGGACGGAAGACCGAGATGAAGCCAAAGGACCGCCACGCCGGGGACACCGGCACGCAGACACCGCCCGCCGGACGCACCCCGCTGTACGGCGCGCGGATGTGGCGGCAGGTCGGGCGGCTGCTGCTGAACCTGCCGGTCGGCATCGCGGGCTTCGTCTTCACGATCGTGACCCTGTCGATCGGCCTCGCCCTGTCCGTCACCGTGATCGGGCTGCCGCTGCTCGCCGCCGGCCTGGCCGGCTGCCGGCGGATGGGCGGGTTCGCCCGCGGTCGGGCCCGTTCCCTGTACGGCTCCGGGGTGCACGAGCCGGAGCCGGTGCAGCGCCGGCCGGGCGTCACCGGCTTCGCGATCGCCCACCTGACCGACTCGCTCTCCTGGCGCTCGGCGCTCTACCACGTACTGATGCTGCCGTGGGGGATCCTGAGCTTCGCCGTGACCATCGTCTTCGTGCTGGTCGGCTGGCCGGCCCTGCCCTGGGTGGTCCGCGCCGAGTCGGCGGTGGACCGGATGCTGGTCGAGGTCCTGCTCACCCCGGGCGCGCTCTCGGAGCGGGTGCGCGAGCTGGAGGACGACCGCGGCACCGTCGTCGACACCGCCGCCGCCGACCTGCGCCGGATCGAGCGCGACCTGCACGACGGCGCCCAGGCCCGCCTGGTGGCGCTGGCGATGGACCTCGGCATGGCCAAGGAGCGGCTGCTGGAGCCCGAGAACCCGCAGGACGTGGCCGCCGCCGCGAAGATGGTGGACAACGCCCACGGCGAGGTGAAGCTGGCCCTCCAGGAGCTGCGGGACCTCGCCCGGGGCATCCACCCGGCGGTACTGACCGACCGCGGCCTGGACGCGGCGCTCTCCTCGGTGGCCGCGCGCTGCACGGTGCCGGAGGGGGTCAAGGTGCACGTCGACCTGAAGGCCCCGGACGGCGGCACCGGCCGGCCGGACTCGGCGGTGGAGGGCATCGCCTACTTCACCGTGAGCGAGCTGCTGACCAATGTCTCGAAGCACTCCGGCGCCCGCTCCGCCACCGTGGACGTCTGGCGGGCCGGCGACCACCTGATGCTGCTGGTCCAGGACAACGGCAAGGGCGGCGCGGCCCCCTACCCGGGCAGCGGCCTGGCCGGACTGGCCGACCGGGTGCGGGCGGTGGACGGGGTGTTCCTGGTGGAGAGCCCGGAGGGCGGCCCGACCTCGGTGACGGTCGAGCTCCCCTGGCACACCCGCACCGCCCGCCGCTGACCGCCCGACTCCCACCCCGAGCCCCACGGGAGAGGCGAGGGGGCGACTCCCGCCCCGAGCCGAAGGGGCGCGCCGGTGCCGAAAGGGAGAGTGCGAGGGAGCGACGCAGGAGCGAGGGAGCGCCGACCGTCGGCACCGGACGAGAGCGCCCCGGAGGCGAGCGGGCGACAACACAGCCCGGACGGCGGGCGACCCGCCAACCCTTGCGCGGTGTGCGGGGCGCCCGCCGTCCGGGGGCTCTGGGCGGGCCGTAGGGCGTGTCTTCCGGATCCCTTCAGGCGGGATCCGGAAGACACGCCCTACGGCGTCGCCAGGGTGCCGAGGGTGACCTCGGCGGTGGTGCTCCTGCCGTCCCGGCTGTAGGTCACGGTGACCTTGCTTCCCGGCGCGAGCGAGGCCAGTGCGGTGGTGAGCGAGTTCAGCGAGTCGACCGGGGTGTCCCCGATCTTCGTGATCACGTCCCCGGGCTGGAGGCCGGCCGAGGCGGCCGGTCCGCCGTCCGCGACGGCGACCACGACGGCGCCGGCCGGACGGAAGTTCTGGTCGAAGTAGGTCCGGGCGGTGATGCCGAGCGCGGCCCGGCCGGAGTTGGTGACCTTGCCGTCCTTGATCAGCTGACCGGCGATGCTGGTCACGGTGGACGCCGGGATGGCGAAGCCGATGCCGGGGGCGGCGGCGCCGCTGGAATCCGGTTCGGTGGCGGCGAGCGTGTTGATCCCGATCACCTGGCTGTCCAGGTTGACCAGCGCGCCGCCGCTGTTGCCGGGGTTGATGGCAGCCGAGGTCTGCACCATGTTGCCGATCACGGCGCCCGGCGAGCCCTCGGTGCGCGGCTCGGAGACGGTCCGGCCGGTGGCCGAGACGATGCCCTGGGTGACGCTGCTGGAGAGTCCGAGCGGGCTGCCCATGGCGAGGGTGATCTGGCCCAGCTCGACCTTGTTGGAGTCCCCGAAGACGGCCGGCCTGAGTCCGCCGGGCGGGCTGCTCAGCCGGATCACCGCCAGGTCGGAGTCCGGGTAGCTGCCGACGAGGGTCGCGTCCAACGGCTTGGTGCTGCCGGCCAGGGTGACCGTGAAGGCGGTGGCGGTACCGACCACGTGGGCGTTGGTGACGATGTCGCCCTTGTCGTCGTAGACGATCCCGGAGCCGAGGCCGGACGCGGTGGTGATCTGGACCACCGAGGGCAGGACGTCCTTGATCACCTTCTGGTAGTCGGACTGGAGCTGGTTGCCTCCGCCCGGCTGGGCGGAGGCGCTGCCGGAGGCGGTCGCGGACCCGGCCGCCCCCGAGGACGAGGACGACGACGCGGCCGAGGACGACGACGAGGACGAGCCGCTGCTGCACCCGGCCACCGCGAGCGCGGTCAGCGCCGCGACGGCGGCGGGCGCGAGCAGCCTCCGGTCGAAGGCCTTCGGCCCGGTCGGGCGCGGTCCGGCCGGAATCGGACGGGTGGGCTCCTTCTTGCGGTTCACCGGTGACGCCTCCGGATTCCTCGGCACACGGCCGCACAGGGCCGCACTGGGCCGCTCGGACAGGACGCAGAGATCTTTGTCAGCATTTCACCGAAATGTCCGATTGCTCGGCTCCGACTCGCCCGTGGCACCGGTACGAAACCCGCACACCCTAGGATTCGGCCATGACTTGGTTGATCACCGGCGGTGCCGGATACATCGGCGGGCACGTCGTGCAGCAGCTCCTCGACGCGGGCGAGCGCGTGGCCGTACTGGACGACCTGAGCACCGGTGACCGGGCCCGGCTGCCGAAGGAGGTCGTCCTGGTCGAGGGGTCGACCCTGGACCGGACCGCGCTGGACGCGGCCATCCGCGACCACGCGGTGGAGGGCGTCCTCCACTTCGCCGCCAAGAAGCAGGTCGGCGAGTCGGTCGAGCAGCCCTTCCTGTACTACCGGGAGAACATGATCGGCCTCCAGACCGTGCTGGAGGCCGCGGCCGAGGGCGGCGTCAAGCGCTTCCTGTTCTCCTCCTCCGCCGCCGTCTACGGCATGCCGGACGTCGACCTGGTCACCGAGTCGACCCCGTGCGCGCCGATGAGCCCCTACGGCGAGACCAAGCTGGCCGGCGAGTGGCTGGTCGCCGCGGCCGGCAAGGCCCACGGCATGTCCACCGTCGCACTGCGCTACTTCAACGTGGCCGGCGCCGCCTCGCCGGAGCTCTCCGACGCCGGCGTCTTCAACCTGATCCCGATGGTCTTCGAGCGGCTCACCGCCGGCCGGGCCCCGCTGGTGTTCGGCGACGACTACCCGACGCCGGACGGCACCTGCGTCCGCGACTTCATCCACGTCTCCGACATCGCCTCGGCCCACGTGGCCGCGGCGAAGCGACTGGCCGCCGACCCGGCCGGCGAGACCTCCCTGGTACTCAACATCGGCCGCGGCGAGGGCGTCAGCGTGCGGGAGATGCTGGACGTGATCGGCAAGGTCACCGGCTACGACACCACGCCGGAGATCACCCCCCGCCGCGCCGGCGACC
This sequence comes from Kitasatospora purpeofusca, assembly GCF_000718025.1. Lineage (GTDB taxonomy): Bacteria > Actinomycetota > Actinomycetes > Streptomycetales > Streptomycetaceae > Kitasatospora > Kitasatospora purpeofusca. The sequence goes on along the minus strand of NZ_JODS01000008.1, from coordinate 202,004 downwards.
CGGCCCGGGTGGTGGCCTCGGCCGACCTGATCCGGCGCGAGCTGGACTGGACCGCCCGCCACGAGGTCGAGGACATGGTCGCCTCGGCCTGGGAGGGCTGGTGCAGCCGCCACCCGGAGGCCCGCAAGTAGTCCGCACCCGGCACCGGACGCGGCGGGGGCCCGTGCCCCCGCCGCGTCCGGGTCAGTGCGAGGGCACCGCCGTGCCGTAGAAGGCGTCCAGCGCGTACACGCAGCGGTCCTTGCTGCCGACGAACACCTTCCCGCCGACCGCGACCGGCGAGCCGGTCAGCTCGCCCTTGGTGCCGAGTTCCCAGCGCAGCTGACCGCTGGCCAGGTCCAGGGTGTGCAGCGAGTGGTCCCGGCTGCCGAGGTGGACCAGCCCGTCGGCGACCGCCGGGGAGCCGACGATCTCGCCCCGCGCGGTGTAGCGCCAGCGCTCCCGGCCGCCGGCCGCCTCCAGCGCGTACAGCACCTCGCCGCTGCCGACCAGCACCGTGCCGTCGCCCACCACCACCGGCTCGGCGCCCTGCCGGGTACCGGTGGCCGCGCGCCAGCGGTCCCGGCCGGTGGCCGCGTCCAGCGCGTACACGGTGCCCAGGTAGTCGGCCACGTAGACCGCGTCCGCGTCCAGCGCCGGCGGGGTGAACAGCACCACCGGGGCCTCGAACCGCCAGCGCTCGGCACCGCTCGCCGCGTCCAGCGCGTACACCCTGGTCCCGGCCGTCACGTAGAGCACCCCGGCCCGCTCGACCGGGCGGGACGGCACGTCCTCGCCGACCGGGACCGACCAGCGCAGGCCGGAGCCGCGCGGGTCCACGCAGCGCAGCCGGCCGCCGCCGTAGTAGTAGGCCGATCCGGCCACCAGGGCGGGCCCGGACTGCGGGTTCTCGTAGTCCTGCTGGGCGTCGTCGGCCCGCCACAGCTCGGCGCCGGTGACCGCGGAGCGCAGCTGGACGCCGCCGCCCCGGACCCCGCAGCAGAGCACGCCGTCGGCCGCGTCCAGGGTGTACACCCAGCCGTCCAGCGAGTGCCGCCAGCGCTCGGTGCCGTCCGCGACGTCGACCGTGTAGAGGTGGGGGCCGTCGGCCGCGTGCACCCGCCCGGCGTCCACGGCCAGTGCCCAGGCGACGTCCCGGGTCTTGTAGCGGCGCTGCCCGGACCCGATGTCCAGGGCGTGCACCTCGAAGCTGGAGACGAACAGGGTGCCGTCGGCGACCACGGGGGTGCCCCAGACGTCGTTGGACATCCGGAACCGCCAGGGGCGCCAGCGGGCGGCGCGGGCCGGGGGCGGGGTGATCCGGCGGACCCAGTCCGTCTCGGCGGGCGGTGCGCCCGGGCCGGTCTGTTCGGCTCGCGGGCCGGGTCCTATCCGGACCGAGGCCCCGGGCAGCCGGACCTCCGCCTCGTCCTCACCGACCGGCCGGCGGTGGCGGCTGGGGGCGGAGATCTTCTCGGTGGCGGCCTCGGTGTCCGGGCCGGGCGGCGCGCTGTGCACCGGGCCGGCGGACGGCGGCGCGTGCCCGGCCACCTGCCGGGTGCGCGGGTCGTCCTGGCCGGGCCGCGGCACCGGTGGCAGGACGGAGTGCGGCGCCGACCCGTGGCCGGCCCCGTGCTGGAGGTGCGGCTGCGGCGGGACGGCCGGCGGCTGGGCGACCGGGGGGCTGGGTGACCGGGGGCTGCGCCGCGGGTGCCGGGCGGCGGCGCTTCTGCTCGATCAGGGCGAGCGCGTTGGGCGGCAGCCAGTCCCCGGCCTCGCCGGAGGCGTCGTCCCGGGAGAACAGGTGCGGGGCCAGCTCGACCTGGATCTGCTCCGGGGTCGGCCGGTGCTCGGGGGCCGGCCGCATGCAGGCCCGCACCAGGTCGACCAGCTCGGCCGGCAGGCCGGAGAGGTCGGGCTGCTCGCGCAGCAGCTGGAACACCGTCTCCACCGGGTTGGCGCCCCGGTAGGGCGGGTGGCCGGTGGCACAGAAGACCAGCAGCGAGCCGAGCGAGAAGACGTCGCTGGCGCCCGTGACGCCGCGGCTGTCCCTGGCCTGCTCCGGCGACATGTACGCCGGGGTGCCGACCGCGACATTGGTCATGGTGAGCCGGGTGCTGGAGACCCCGGCGGCGATCCCGAAGTCGATCACCCGGGGGCCGTCCTCGACCACCAGGACGTTGGAGGGCTTGAGGTCGCGGTGGACCAGCCCGGCGGCGTGGATGGACTGCAGCGCCTCGGCGATGCCGGCGACCAGCCAGCGCACCGCCCCGACCGGCAGCGGCCCGCAGTCGGTGACCAGGTCCTCCAGGGACGGCGCCGGCACGTACGCGGTGGCCAGCCAGGGCACCCGGGCGTCCGCGTCGGCGTCGACCACGGCCGCGGTGTAGAACCCGCCGACCGTCTTGGCGGCCGCGATCTCCCGTGCGAACCGGACCCGGAACAGCTCGTCCTCGGCCAGCTCCCCCCGCACGGTCTTGATCGCCACTCGGCGGCCGGACGCGGACCGCGCCAGGTAGACCAGGCCCATTCCCCCCGCCCCGAGCCGCCCCAGCACCTCGAAGGGCCCGATCCGCCTCGGATCGTGCGCCGTCAGCTGGTCCACCCGCTGCCACCTCCCCGTATTGAGCACCGCCCGCGTGGTGCCGGGCACCCACCGCGTGGTGCCGGACCCGATTGTCCAATGCCGCCCGGTCCATCTCCAACCTCCCCCGCCCGGAACGCCGTCCGGCCGGCCGGAGGGGCCACAGCCCGGTCAGCGGCTCCGGAACGGCCGGATCCTGACGTCCGCTCCGGCCCGGGCTTGCGCCCGACACGCCCGGGGCCACCGTGAGGGGCGACTCACACCCCCGATTACTTCGTCACGCTCCGTTACTCGATAACCCCTCAGCGAAGGGGTCGTCACCCTGTGGCGTCATCGGTGCACGGGGGGGCGTCATGACGCCCTCCGGAGGCCGATGAATATCCGTCCGAAGGCCCCCGAGCCCCTATACCAACCCCCGGGCGGAGTAATTGTCACATCACCGAATCGCGCCAAGATCGGGCCACGGTAAGCTGACGGCATGACAGGACAAGTTCGCACCGTCGACGGTCGCGTCGCCGGGCGACGCGGACAGGAGACGCGGCAGAAGCTGCTCGACTGCCTCCGCGAGATGCTCAGCACGTCGCCCTATCGGGACGTCAAGGTCATCGACGTCGCCCGTATGGCGGGTACCTCCCCCGCGACCTTCTACCAGTACTTCCCGGATGTCGAGGGCGCTGTCCTCGAAATCGCCGAGGAAATGGCCAAGGACGCCGACACGCTCAAAGAGCTGGTGGCCGGAAAGTCCTGGGCAGGGAAGTCCGGCACGACCACTTCGGAAGAACTGGTCGACGGATTCCTCGCCTTCTGGCGCAAGAACGACGCCATTCTCCGAGTGGTCACGCTCGGTGCCGCGGAAGGGGACAAGCGGTTCTTCAAGATCCGCATGACTGTCCTCAACGCGGTCGCCAAGCCACTCGCGGAAGCCGTCAAGGAACTCCAGGCGAAGGGACAGGCCGACAAGTCACTGGATCCGGCCGCCGTGGCCGGGTCACTGGTCTCGCTGCTCGCCTCCGCGGCCGAGCACCAGAAGGCCTTCACCTCCTGGGGCGTCAAGGTCAAGGACCTCAAGCCCAACCTCGCTCCCCTGGTGTACCTGGGCGTCACCGGCAAGAAGGCGCCCAAGTAGACCGATCCGCATCGACCCACCCTTCCGCTTCGCACGCGCCCCGGCCTCCTGTCCGGGGTACGACGGACGGCGGCCGTGTCCTCGGGGGAGGTCCGCCGGCGGTCCGCTGCGTGCCACGACATGCCTGTGGGCGGTCACCCCGTGCAAGGGGGTGACCGCCCACAGGCATGTCGTGCCGTTCCAGGGGCCCCGGGGGGGCCTAGAGCGGCCTGCGGGGCCTCCGAGGGCCCCGGGCAGGGACGGGCGGGGATGTCACGGGCAGCGGACGACCTGGCCCGCGTAGGCGAGGCCGCCGCCGAAGCCGAACAGGAGCACCGGGTCGCCGGGCGACAGCTCGCCCCGCTCGACCAGCTTGGAGAAGGCCAGCGGCACCGAGGCCGCCGAGGTGTTGCCGGAGTCCACGACGTCCCGGGCGACCACCGCGTCGGTGATCCCCAGCCGGGACGCGATCGCGTCGATGATCCGCAGATTGGCCTGGTGCGGCACGAAGCCCTTGAGCTCGGACGGGTCGATCCCGGCCCGCTCGCAGGCCTGCCGGGCCAGCGGGGCGATCTGCGTGGTCGCCCAGCGGAACACCGACTGGCCCTGCTGGCTGATCACCGGGTCCCAGCCGGTGATCACCACGGCGTCGCCCCGCTCGGGCTCCGAGCCCCAGACCACCGGGCCGATGCCGGGCTCGGCGCCGTCCTCCTGGGCCTCGACCAGCGCCGCGCCGGCGCCGTCGCCGAAGATCACACAGGTGGACCGGTCGGTCCAGTCGAGGGTGTCCGACATCCGCTCCGCGCCGATCACCAGGGCCCTGCCGGCCGCCCCGGCCCGGATCGCGTGGTCCGCGGTGGCCAGCGCGTAGGAGAAGCCCGAGCAGACCGTGTTGATGTCGTAGGCGGCCGGGGCGCGGATCCCGAGCCGGGCGGCGACGGCGGCGGCCGTGTTGGGGCTGCGCTCCACCGCGGTGCAGGTGGCCACCACGACCAGGTCCACCTCGGCGGCCGAGCGGCCGCTGTTCGCCAGCGCCTTCTGGGCCGCCTCCGTGGCGAGGTCGACGACGGTCTCGTCCTCCGCGATGTGCCGCGTCCGGATGCCGACGCGGCTGCGGATCCACTCGTCGTCGGTGTCGACCAGCTTCGACAGGTCGTCGTTGGTGAGGACCTTGGGGGGCTGGTAGTGGCCGAGTGCCACGATGCGCGAACCGGTCATACTGCCCACTCAACCCGGTTACCCGCTGGTCAGTCGGGCGCGACCGGCTACAGGATCCGCGCCGGGATGCTGTAGGAGGCCGACAAGGACCGTTGCGGCAGGCGGGTCCCGATCGGACACGCAAAGACGGTCGTGGACGAACGACCGCCCGCTCCGGGCCGCTCAGGCCGCCAGCGAGCCGGCGTCCCCCATCACGATCACCGGGTGGGCCGCCGGGTCGAGAGTGCGGATCAACTCCGCCATTTTGTCCTCCGGCACCGAGACGCAGCCGTGGGTCGGCCCGCCGTGGTCGACGTGGATCCAGATCCCGCCGCCCTTGGTCGAGCCGTTGGGGCGGCGCGGGTCCAGCGGGGAGTTGCCGGGCACCCGGTTGTAGTCGATCGCGACCACGTAGTCGAAGGATCCGGCCAGCTGCTCGCCGGCGAAGCCCCGGCCGGAGACCACGAAGTTCGAGTCCCGGTCGTACGGGAGCTTGCTGCCCGGGTCGGCCTTGCGGCCGCCCGCGTCGGTGAGCGAGAAGACGCCGATCGGGCTGCGCAGGTCGCCCTCGTTGTGGTCGGTGGTCCAGCCCTTGAAGGCGTTGTGGCCCTGCCAGGTCTCGCCGGCCAGCCAGCGGCCCTCACCGGTGCGGGTCCACAGCGTGACGGCGCTCCGGTTGGTGTCCTTGCCCTCGCCGGAGGCCAGCACCACCTGGGTGGTGTCGGCGGGTATCCGGCCGGCGAAGGAGGCACCGAGGCCCGGGATGACGGCCACCGAGCCGTCGCTGCGCTCGCTGCGGTCGGCGGCGGGGGTCTCGGTCTGCCGGGCGTCGGCGGCCCGGGCGGCCGGGGCGGCGGTCGGCGAGGGCCGGTCCGCCGTCGGCTGTCCGGCGACACCCTCGGCGCCGGGACCGTCGGCGCTGGTCACACCGGGCTTCGCGGCGTCCTCGCCGACGGTGTACCAGCCGGCGGCGGCCGCCAGCAGCAGGGCGGTGCCGGCGGTGACGGCGCGGCCGGTGCGCTTCTTCCGGGGCTTGCGGCGGTGGCCCCGGGCGGCCGCCCGCGGTCCGGGGACGGCGGCGGCGCTCCGCTGCTGCGGCAGCGGCACCGCCGGCGGAACCGCCGGGTCCTGCGGCTCGGGCCGGTACACGTCCGCGTAGCCGTCCTGGTAGGTGTCCTGGTGGACGCCCTGGTGGATGTCCTGGTAGCCGTACCCGTCCTGCGGGGCGGTCCGGTACACCGGCTGCTGGTCGGCCGGGAAGTCGTGGAGGGCCGGCTCGGCGGCGTACGCCTGGAAGGGCCGGTCGTAGACATCGTGGTCGGCGAGGCTCCGGTAGCCGTACCCGGGGTCCTGGGCCTCGTGGACGGTGCCGTATTCCTGCGGGTGCTCGCCGTACGACGGCTGCGGCGCCTCGTGCACCGGCTCGTACGACGGGTACGGGGAGGTGCGACGGTGACCGGACATGTGGCCGATCCTGCCAAACGGAGGCCGCGTTGGGAAACCCGGGGGCTGTGCGGGCCCGGTGAAGAAGGCACGCCGCCCGGGCCGCGGGGCCCGGGCGGCGGAGCGTGCGTCAGAGGCGCATCGCCTGCGGGGTCTCCCGGCGGCCCAGGTCGGGGCCGTCGTACTCGCGGATGATCTCGTAGCGGGTGTTGCGCTCGACCGGGCGGAAGCCGGCGTCCCGGATCAGGCCGAGCAGGTCGTCGCGGCCCAGCTTGTTCGGGGTGCCGAAGTTGTCCGCGTCGTGGGTGATCTTGTACTCGACCACCGAGCCGTCCATGTCGTCCGCGCCGTGGCTGAGCGCCAGCTGGGCGGTGGTGACGCCGTGCATCACCCAGAAGACCTTGACGTGCGGCACGTTGTCGAAGAGCAGCCGGGAGACCGCGAAGGTCTTCAGCGCCTCGGCGCCGGTGGCCATCTCGGTGCGCGCCATCAGCTTGTTGCGCACGACGCCGTCCTTGGAGTCGTGGAAGTCGTGCTGGTAGCGCAGCGGGATGAAGACCTGGAAGCCGCCGGTCTCGTCCTGGAGCTCGCGCAGCCGCAGCACGTGGTCCACCCGGTGACGGGGCTCCTCGATGTGGCCGTACAGCATGGTGGCCGGGGTCTTGAGGCCCTTGCTGTGGGCGAGCCGGTGGATCCGCGACCAGTCCTCCCAGTGGGTGTCGTGGTCGACGATGTGCTGGCGGACCTCCCAGTCGAAGATCTCCGCGCCGCCGCCGGTCAGCGACTCCAGGCCGGCGTCGATCAGCTCGTCCAGGATCTCGTCGGCGGGCAGGCCGCTGATCCGCTCGAACCAGTGGATCTCGGTGGCGGTGAAGGCCTTGAGCGACACGTTCGGCAGCGCGGCCTTGAGCTCCCGCAGCGAGCGCGGGTAGTAGCGCCACGGCAGGGTGGGGTGGAGGCCGTTGACGATGTGCAGCTCGGTGAGGGAGTCGACCTCCATCGCCTTGGCGAGGCGGACGGCCTCCTCGATGCGCATCGTGTACGCGTCCTTCTCGCCCGGCTTGCGCTGGAACGAGCAGTACGCGCAGGAGGCGCTGCACACATTGGTCATGTTGAGGTGGCGGTTGACGTTGAAGTGGACGACGTCGCCGTTCTTCACCGTCCGCACGTGGTGGGCGAGCCCGCCCAGCCAGGCCAGGTCGTCGCTCTCGTAGAGCGCGATCCCGTCCTCCCGGGTCAGCCGCTCCCCCGCGTAGACCTTCGCCTCCAGCTCGCGCTTGAGCCCTGCGTCCATGCGGTGCCCCGCCTCCTCCGACTTCGAATCGTTGCCGGAACGAGCGTACGCCCCCACCCGCGTCGACTCGCGGGCAGCCGCCCCGCGCGGGTCAGCCGGCCAGGAGTTCCGCGAGCAGCGCGGGCTCGATGTTGCCGCCGCTCACGACCGCCGCGACGGCCCGACCGCCGGTCTCGGCGGCCCGGTGGAAGTACGCGGCCGGGGCTACCGCGCCGGACGGCTCGGCGACGATCCGCCCGCGCCGGGCCAGCAGCGCCACGGTGGCGCGGATCTCGTCCTCGGTGACGGTGACGATGTCGTCCACGTAGGCGGTGATGTGCTCGTACGGCAGTACGCCCACCGAGGGGGTGCGCAGACCGTCGGCGATGGTCCGGTAGGTGTCGGCGACCGGCCAGGTGATCCGCTCACCGGCCCGCAGGCTCGCCTGGGCGTCGGCGGCCAGCTCGGGCTCGACACCGATCACCCGCACCCCGGGGCGGGTCAGCTTGAGCGCGGCGGCCGTGCCGCCGATCAGCCCGCCGCCGCTGACCGGGACGAGCACGGTGTCCAGCTCAGCCGGGGCGTCGTCGGCGATCTCCAGGCCGACCGTGCCCTGACCGGCGACGATGAACGGATCGTCGTACGGGGGCACCCAGACGTAGCCGTGCCGCTCGGCCAGTTCGCCGGGCACCACGTCGCGCTGCTCCGGCGACACCAGCAGCACCTCGGCGCCGAAGGACCGGGTGGCCTCGACCTTGACCGCCGGCGAGGTGTCCGGCATCACGATCACGGCCTTGATCCCGAGCAGCTGGGCGGCGTACGCCACCGCCTGCGCGTGGTTGCCGCTGGACTGGGCGACCACGCCGCGGGCGCGCTCGTCCTCGCTCAGCGCGGCGAGCCGGTTGTACGCGCCCCGGGTCTTGAACGCCCCGGTCGGCTGGAGGTTCTCCGGCTTCAGCCAGAGCCGGCGCTCCCCGTCCGCCGCCCAGGGCGCGGGGACCAGCGGGGTGCGCACCGCGACCCCCTCGATCCGCCTCCGGGCCGCGCGCAGCTCCTCCAGACCGACCAGTGCCATGTCCGCCACTCCCCCGTGTGCTCTCGTTCGTCCGGGCCGCCCCGCGGCGGTCACTCGCCGCGACGGTTGTCCGTCGCGGCGGTCGCTCCCCGCGGCGGTTACTCGCCGTCGGCGAAGGGCAGCTCGCTGACCCGGCTCTCCCACTTGGTGGAGAGTACGACGGTGGTCCGGGTCCGGGCCACACCCTTCGTACCCGAAATCCGCTTCACCACCGACTCCAGGCCCTCGACGTCCGGCACCCGGACCTTGAGCATGTACGAGTCGTCACCGGCGATGAACCAGCAGTCCTCCACCTCGCCCAGGTCCTTCAGCCGGAACGCGACGTCCTCGTGGTCCGCCGCGTCGGTCAGCTGGAGGCCGATCAGGGCCGTCACGCCGAAGCCGAGCGAGGCCGGGTTGACCGTCGCCCGGTAGCCGGTGATCACACCGGCCTGCTCCAGCCGGTTGATCCGGTCCGTGACGCTCGGGCCGGAGAGGCCGACCAGCCGGCCCAGCTCGGCGTAGGACGCGCGGCCGTTCTCCCGGAGCGCCTGGATGAGCTGTCTGTCCACCGTGTCCATATACCGTCCGCGTCCTTCCGAACCTCACCAGACCCACAGATCATTATCCGGATTCAAAGGCGCCATGCTCGCACCAACCCGGATATCGCAGAGAACATACTCTCCCGTCCTGCGGCTCCTCACTCCCCCTCAGGCCGGGCGCTCCGCCGCGCGCGCCGCGCCGCCCAACTCACCCTCCCAGCGCCGGTACAGCGTGTGGGGCACGCCGACGGCGTCCAGGACCCGTCCGGCGACGAAGTCGACCAGCTCGCGGACGGTGGAGCCGCCGGCGTAGAACCCGGGCGAGGCGGGCAGCACCACCGCGCCCTGCGCGTCCAGCTCCACCAAGTGCTTCAACGTCACCCCGTTGAGTGGTGCCTCCCGGACGCAGACGACCAGCGGACGCCGCTCCTTGAGGGTGACGCTGGCCACGCGCTGGAGCAGGTCCTTGCTGAGGCCCAGCGCGATCCCGGCCACCGCGCCGGTGGTCGCGGGCACCACCAGCATCCCCTTCGCCGGGTACGAGCCGCTGGACGGCCCGGCCGCGAAGTCCCCGGCCGGCCAGTACCGGACGTCCTCCAGGTCGTCCTCCGCCGTCCCCAGCCACAACGCCAGGTCCGCGCGCCAGTGCGCGTCCCGGAAGGCGATACCGGTCTCGTCGAGGATGGTCAGCCGGGCCGCGCGGCTGACCACCAGGTCGACGGACTCGCCGGCGGCGAGGAGGGCGCGGATCACGGACGCGGCGTACGGGGTGCCGGACGCGCCGGAGACCCCGACGATCCAGGGGCGGCGCACGGGCTGCTCAGGCTTTTCCATAGTGCTTCCTTTCTATCCCCACCCCGCCCCGGCCCGCCCTGGGAGGATGGCCGCATGGCCCCGACCCTCGTCGACCTGACCCACCAGGTGACCACCGCGATGCCGGTCTACCCCGGCGATCCGGCCGTCCTCCTGGAGCCCGCCCTCACCACCGCCACCGCCGGGGTGAACGTGCTCGCCGTGCACCTCGGCTCGCAGTCCGGCACGCACGTCGACGCGCCGTACCACGTCGACGTCACCTGGCCGACGCTGGACGGCCTGCCGCTGGAGCGGTTCACCGGCCCGGCCGTGGTGGCCGACCTGCGCGGCCTGGAGCCGCGCGCCGAGGTCACCGCCGAGCAGCTGGCGCCCGCCCTGGAGCTGGCCGGCGAGGGCACCGTCCTGCTGCTCGCCACCGGCTGGGCGCGGCACTGGGGCACCGACACCTATCTGGCCCACCCGTCCCTGACCGCCCGGGCCGCCGAGGCGATCGTGGCGGCCGGGGTCCGCACGGTCGGGGTGGACGCGCTGAGCGTCGACCCCACCCCCGATCCCGGCCCGGGCGACCCGGCGGTGGCGGCGCTGCTCGCCGACCTCACCGACGAGCACGACCAACCGGCCGCCGAGGAACCGACCCTGGCGGCCCACCGGGTGCTGCTCGGCGCGCCGGGCGGCGGGGTGATCGCGGAGAACCTGACCGATCTGCGGCCGCTGCTGGCGGCGCAGGAGGCCGGGCGGGCGGTCGAGGTGTCGCTCTTCCCGCTCCGGCTGGTCGCGGCGGACGGGGCTCCGGTCCGGGCGGTGGCCCGCCTGGGGTGAACCCCTGGCCGCACTCGGGCACTTGGTCTAGACCATCATCGGCGGGCGGCGGTACGCTGTCCGGCCATGGCAGAGATCATCGGAGTCGTCGAGCAGCTCTGGCGCTACCCCGTGAAATCCACCGGCGGCGAGCGGCTCGACGCCGTCGAGGTGGACGACCGCGGGCTCGCGGGCGACCGGCTCTACGCCGTGCGCGACAGCCAGGGCAAGCTCGGCTCCGGCAAGAACACCCGCCGCTTCCGGCGGATGGACGGTCTGCTGCGCCTCTCCTCGCGGCTCGGCCACCGGCTCGACGGCCCCGAGCTGTTCGACCCGCTCGGGCAGCCGGTCGCCGACCCCACCGCCTTCCTGCGCGCCTACCTCCAGCGCGAGGACGTCGAACTCGCCCGCGAGGACGCCGTCTCGCACTTCGACCAGCTCCCGGTCAGCGTGCTCACCACCGCCACCCTGGACTGGGTCGCCCGGGCCGTGCCGACCGCCGCGGTCGACGTCCGCCGCTTCCGCCCGAACATCCTGCTGCGCACCCCGCCCGGCACCCCGCCGTTCAGCGAGGACACCTGGTTCGGCCGGGAGGCCCGGGGCAGCGCCCGCTCCGGCGCCCGGCTCGCCTTCGTCCGCGCCAGCGAACGGTGCGCGATGGTCACCGTCGCGCAGCCCGGCCTGCCGCACGCCCCCGAGATCCTCAGGGCCATCGCCCAGGCGCACGACACCCGGCTCGACGCCCTCGCCGAGGTCGCCGCCCCGGGGCGCCTCGGCGTCGGGGACACGCTGACGATCGGCTGACCGCCCGGCCGTCACCCCACCGTCCGTCAATTCACTCCTCCGCTCCACCACTTGACTGACGTACGCCTATCCTGTCTTACTGTCGTAGGACAGGAGAACAACTGGTGATCGAGTTCGTGCTCGACGGCCGCTCACGGGTGGCCACGTACATGCAGCTGGTGCTGCAGGTGAAGCAGGCGCTGCGGGTCGGACTCGCGCAACCGGGGGACCGGCTCCCCAAGGTGCGCGACGTCGCCCAGGCCCTGGCGATCAACCCCAACACCGTGCTCAAGGCCTACCGGGAGCTGGAGTTGGAAGGGCTCGCCGAGGGCCGACCCGGCGTCGGGACGTTCCTGGTCCGCACCCTGGCCGGACCCGCCCTGGCCCACCAGGCCGAACTGCGGGCGGAGTTGACGGCCTGGCTGCACCGCGCCCAGGCCGCCGGACTCACCCGCGAGGACATCACCGCACTCGTCGACACCACCCTGCGAGCCACCCCGGAACGGCCGCCCACCGACGGCGCCGCACCGGCCTGAACGTCATCATGGGGGAGAACAACATGACGGAATCAGCCCTGAACACCGAGGCGTTGGGCAAGCGCTACGGGCAGACCTGGGCACTCCGGGACTGCTCGCTGGAGCTCCCGGCCGGGCGGATCGCCGCCCTGGTCGGGCCCAACGGCGCCGGCAAGTCCACCCTGCTCCACCTCGCCGTCGGCCTGCTCCGGCCCGACACCGGGCAGGTCCGGGTCTTCGGACGGGACCCGCGCGAGGACCCCGACGCCCGGGCCGACCTCGGCTTCGTCGCCCAGGACACCCCGCTCTACCCGGACTTCACCGCCGCCGAGCTGATCACCATGGGCCGGCGGCTCAACCCCCGCGGCTGGGACGACTCGATCGCCCGCGACCGGCTCGCCCGGCTCGGCCTCCCGCTGGACAAGCGTGTCGGCCGGCTCTCCGGCGGCCAGCGCGCCCAGGTCGCGCTGGCGCTGGCCCTGGCCAAACGGCCCCGGCTGCTCCTGCTCGACGAGCCGGTGGCGGCGCTGGACCCGCTCGCCCGGCACGAGTTCATGCAGGCCCTGATGGGCGCCGTGGGCGAGTACGGCACCACCGTCCTGCTCTCCTCCCATCTGCTGAACGACCTGGAACGGGTCTGCGACCACCTGGTGCTGCTGCACACCTCGCAGGTCCGGCTCTCCGCCCCGGTGGACGACCTGCTCGCCTCGCACTGCCGGCTGGTCGGCCCCAGGACCCCGGACGGCGCCGCCGTCCCCGGGGTGGCCGAGGTGGTCCGGGCCAGTCACACCGAACGGCAGTCCACCCTGCTCGTCCGCACCGACGGCCCGGTCGACGAGAACCGCTGGACCGTGCACCAGGTCACCCTGGAGGACCTCGTCCTCGCCCACCTCGGCACCTCCGCCCGCCCGACCGCCTCGGAGGTGGCCGCATGATCTGGCTGACCTGGCGCCAGCACCGCAAGCAGGCCCTGTGGACGGCCGCGGCGCTCCTCGCGCTCGCCGCCGTCCTGGTCCCCACCGGCCTGGCCATGCGCTCCACCTTCCAGGACTCCGGCCTCGGCGCCTGCCTGCGCGCACTGGGCCACGCCGAACTCGTCGACAACGGCGGCTGCGAGGCACTGAGCCAGCGATTCGGGAACAAGTACGACTCGACCGCCTTCCTGGCCGTGCTCCTGGTCCTGCTGCCGGTCCTCGCCGGCGTCTTCCTCGGCGCCCCGCTGGTCGCCCGGGAGGTCGAGAACGGCACCCACCGGCTGGTCTGGACCCAGGGCATCAGCCGCCGGCGCTGGATCCTCACCAAGTTCGGCCTGGTCGGCGCGGTCACCCTGGTCCTGTCCGTCGGCTACGCGCTCGGCGCCGCCTGGTGGCTGGAGCCGCTCGCCGACAACGGCCTCGGCCGCCTCCGCTACCTGGTCTTCGACGTCCAGGGCATCGCGCCGATCGGGTACACGCTGTTCGCGGTCGCGCTCGGCATCCTCGCCGGCACGGTCGCCCGCCGGGTGCTGCCCGCGATGGGCATCTCGCTGACCGCGTTCATCGCCGTCCGCGCCCTGGTCGAACTGTTCGCCCGCCCGTACTTCCTGCCGGCGAAGACGCTCACCTACGCGATCGACAGCCCGCTGATGGCCAACCGCTTCGCCGGCTCCTGGATCTACCAGGAGGGCGTCCGCAACGGCACCGGCGCCCTCGTCCTCCCGGACGGCCGGATCGGCTGCGGCCCCGAGGGCGGCGACAGCGCCGGGTGCCTGGCCCGCATCGCCCAGGACTACGGCCCCGCTCCGCTCACCAACTGGCAGGAGTACCAGCCGGCCGACCGCTTCTGGACCTTCCAGGCGATCGAGACCGGGATCTTCCTCGCCCTGACCGTCCTGCTGGTCACCGTCGCCGTCCGCCGGGTCCGCCGGATCTCCTGAGACCGGGGCGGGCCGGGCACGGGGCCGGCCCGCCCCTTCCCACGGCCCTCCTCCCGACCCGCCGCACCAGTGGGATCAGCGGCGCGCCGGCAGCAGGCACACCGGGTGGCCGGCCGGGTCGGCGTAGACCAGCCACCCGCCGGCGTCCTGGAGCAGGGTCGCCCCGAGGGCCCGGACGGCGGGGTCGGCGGTGGCGAGGTCGGGCACGTCGACGTCCAGATGGACCTGCTGCGGGTGCTCCGGGTCCGGCCAGCGGGGCGGGCGGTACCCGGCGACCCGCTGGAAGCAGAGCACCCGGCCGTCGGGGGTGTGCAGGGTCGACCAGTCCTCTCCCAGCGACCAGCGCGGATCCGGGCGGTCCACCTCGCCGCCGAGCAGCCCGGCGTAGAACCGGGCCAGCGCGGCCGGGTCCGGACAGTCGAGCACGACGCACTGCAACCGGCCGATCATCGGGGCTCCTTGGGGAGGGTCCGGGGTCGGCGGCCGCAGGCTCCGGTGGCCGTGCTGGACAAGCCGACCGAAGATCGTAAACATGCTCGGATGACCACTCCGGACGAATCCGTGCACGCGCGCCTCGACCGACTGCGCCGCGACCGCGGGCTGCTCACCCCCGCCGAACTGCTCGACCTCGCCGAGCGCGGGGTCGCGGTGCTCGACCCGTTCTCGGTGATCGTCTCCCGGCGGGTGGAGATCGGGCCGGACAACGTGCTCCACCCGGGCGTGGTGATCGAGTGCGACGAGCGGAGCCACTGCTCGATCGGCCCCGGCAACGTCCTGTACGGCGGCACCAGGATCGCCGCCACCGACGGCGGCCGGGTCACCGTCGGCGCCCGCTCGCTGATCGGTGACGGCGGCACCCGGATCCTCGCCGGGGCCCACGAGAGCATCGAGATCGGCGACGAGGTCCGGCTGACGGACGGCGCCGAGGTGCTCGGCCACAGCCTGCTCGGCCACGGCTCCCAGATCCTCGGCCCGGTCTCCGCCCGCTCGGTCGAACTCGCCCCCGGCCTGCCGTACACCTACCCGGACCCGGACGGCCGCGGCGGCGTCCTCAAGGGAATCGGCCGGGTCTCGGGCGTCCTGGTCGGCACCGGCGAGGTGCTGGGCGACTACGAACCCGGGCGCCAGCGGCTGTACCACCCGGAGGCCCCGCGGCTCGGCCCCGGCCCCACCCTGGAGCGACTGACGGCCGAACACGCGGGCCGCGTCCTCGCGTTCGAGCGGGACAACCGGGGCTTCTTCGCCGACTCGGTGCCCGACCGGAGGAACGAGTACTTCACCCCCGACGGCTTCGCCGACCGGCACCGCGCACTGCTCGCCGAACAGGCCGAGGGCCGCTGCCACTTCCACGTCGTCCTGAACAGCTACGGCCGGATCGTCGGCCGGGTCAACCTGGTGGACGTGGCCGACGGCAGTGCCGAACTCGGTTACCGGGTGGCGGAGGCCGACACCGGTCAGGGCGTGGGCCGGGCCGCCGTCGAACAGGTCCTCCGACTGGCCGCCGGGGCCTACGGGTTGAGCTCGCTCACCGCCGTGAGCTCGCCGGACAACGAGGCCTCCCGCGCCCTGCTCGTCCGGACCGGGTTCACCGAGGCGGGCGAGCGAAGCGTCGACGGCAAGAAGGTCATCGTCTACCACCGGGCCCTCTGAACGGCGGTTCGGCCGCCCGGCCAATGGGCAGCAATCCCAGCGTGACGATCCCTCACCGCTTGGTCGGCTCCGGCGCCCACAAGGTCCTGGTCCTGCACGACTGGTTCGGCACCAGCGCCGGCTGGGGCCCGTTCCCGGACTACCTGGACGGCTCCGCCTTCAGCTACGCGTTCCTCGACTACCGGGGCTACGGCGACCGCAAGGACGTGACCGGCGCCTACACCCTGGCCGAGATCGCGGACGACGCGCTCGCGCTGGCCGACCAGCTCGGCTGGCCGGAGTTCTCGCTGGTCGGGCACTCCATGGGCGGCAAGGCCGTCCAGCAGGTGCTCGCCCAGGCGCCCGGCCGGGTAAGGAAGTTGGCCGGGCTGGCGCCCGTTCCGGCCGGCCCGTACCCGATGGACGCGGACGGCGAGGCGCTGTTCTACGGCGCCGCCGAGGACCGCGCCAAGCGGTACCGGATCCTGGACCTGGTGACCGGGCGGCGGGCCGGGCGGGTCTGGCTCGACCTGATGGTGGACCGCTCGCTGGAGCTGTCCACCCGGGAGGCCTTCGGCGGCTACGTCCGCGACTGGACCACCGCCGACCTGGTGGACCGGGTCGCCGGGAACCCGGTGCCGGTACGGGTGTTCGTGGGCGAGCACGACCTGCTGCTGACCGCCGAGGCGATGCGCGGCACCTTCCTCGCCCACTACCCCAACGCGGAGGTGGCGGAGCTGCCCGGCAGCGGCCACTACCCGATGCACGAGACCCCGGTCGCCCTGGCGTCCGCCCTGGAGGCCTTCCTCGGCGAGTAGCGCTCCGAGCTGTCCTGCTGTCCTGGCTACCCGAGCTGCCGGATCCGCTCCCGGACGGCGGGCGAGGCCTTGGCCCAGGAGCCGCTGTCGAAGGGTGGCATCGGGTCGTACTCGGCGTGCAGCTGGATCGCCCGGGCGGTGGTCTCGTCGGTGAGCAGGGCGGCGAGGTGCAGCGCCATGTCGATACCGGCGGAGATCCCGGCGGCGGTGACGATGCGCCCCTGCCGCACCACCCGCTCGGGCAGGTAGGTGGCGCCGTGGGCCGCGAGTTCGCCGGCGGCCGCCCAGTGGGTGGTGGCGTCCAGGCCGTCGAGCAGCCCGGCGGCCCCGAGCAGCAGCGCGCCGGTGCACACCGAGGCGGTGAACCGGGTGGTCGCGTGCGTCCGGCGCAGCCAGTCGAGGAGCGCGGCGTCCGCCATCAGCGGCCGGGTGCCGTGCCCGCCGGGGACGAGCAGGACGTCACAGGACTCGACGTCCGCCCGGCCGGTGGGCACCTCCAGCCGCATCCCGCCGATGCTGTCGGCCACGACCCCCTTCTCCCCCGCCGAGACGAACCGCACGGTGGCGCCCGGGAGATGGCCGAGCACCTGGTACGGGCCGATCGCGTCCAGCGGCTCGAAGTCGTCGAAGAGCAGGATGACGATGTCCATGTGCCGCAGCGTAGACGCGAGTCGGCTCCGCGTACCGCCCCTGGGCAGCGGATTCACGAGAACGAGTGGTCTGCACCACTGGCCTTTACCGGAGCGCATCCAACTCCGCGCCGAGGGCCGCGCGGATCGGGTCGTGGGCGGGGGTGAGGGCGTGCGCCGGGTCGGTCCAGCGGTCGCGCGGGTAGAGCCAGACCGGCAGCCGGACGAGGTCGGCGGGCTCCCAGTCGTAGCGGGGCCAGACGTGGGCGTGCAGCATCGGGTCGGTGTTGCCGAGGATCTCCAGGTTGACCCGCCGGAACGCCGGATCGGCCGCGCGGCAGGCCCGTTCGACGGCCTCGCCGAGGCGGTCGAGGTCCTCCAGGTAGGCGAGCCGGCGCGGCCGGGGCAGGTCGGAGAGCCGCTGCGCACCGGGCTGGTCGGTCAGCAGGATCGCGTAGCCTGGCAGGAACTGCACGTCCCCGATCACCGCGAACCCGGACTCCAGCCGCCGGACGACGGTGGGGTTCTCCCCGCGCAGCGCGCTGCCGACGCGGTCGGACTTCCAGTCGTTCTCGTTGTCGATCATGGATCGATGCTAACGACCCCCCGGCGGCAGGCGATCGGGGTCATGGGGACGCGGAAACGCCCGGCCGGGAGGTCCCGGCCGGGCGCGCGGTTCCGAGGACGTGTCAGAACTGGGTGGTGACGGTGACGCCGCTGAAGTCGGTGACGGCGTACAGGCTGAGGTAGCGGTATCCGGCCGTCGGGTTGGTGACGGTGACGGACTGGGTGGTGCCGGTCGCCGTCGAGGAGGCGGTGAAGGCGGTCGGCGAGGCCCAGGTGTCGGCGTTGTAGTACAGGTGCGCGGTGCCGGTGCCGCCGGTGGCGGTGACCTTCAGCGTGGTGGTGCCGGCCGGCAGGTAGATGTACATGTAGTCGGAGTTGCCGGCGGTCGCGGCCCGGCCGGCCCGGGAGCAGTTCTGGCCCATCGCGTCGTTCCGCGCGTCGGTGCAGGTCGGCAGCGCGACCGGCGGCGCGCTCACGGTGACGGTGGTCGGCGTGGTACCGCTCCGGCCGTTGCTGTCGGTGGTGGTCAGAGCGACGGTGTAGGAGCCGGCCGCCGCGTAGGTGTGGCTGGGGTTGCGCTCGTCCGAGGAGCTGCCGTCACCGAAGTTCCAGTGCCAGGCGGTGATCCGGCCGGGGCCGGTCTGCACGGACCGCTCGCTCACGCTGACGGTGGCGCCGTTCACCGCGGTGTCGAACAGCGCGGTCGGGCCGGTCGCGTAGCAGGCGCCGCCGGCGCAGGCGTCGAGCCAGGCGTCGAAGTCGGCGTCGTACGAGGTGCCGACACCGTTGTAGACCGCGTAGCCGCCCGGGTAGTCACCGACCCGGAAGCGCTCCAGCATGGCCTGGACGTCGGCCGGGTGCTTCTCCACCATGTACCGGACGGCCAGGTAGCCCCACGGGTAGGTGCGGGTCGAGTCCGAGTTGCCGTAGGTGCTCTGGAAGAGGGTGCTGAGCGGGTAGGTGTGCTTGGCCGCCTGGGCCATCGCGTCGGTGTCGGTGGCACCGCGGTAGGTGTACGAGACGTACTCGGCGAGGCCCTCGATCCACCAGAGGTCCGGGACCGAGGTCTGGGCCGCGAACTTCCCCTTCATGTCGTAGATGCCGTCGAGGTAGTGGGTGTACTCGTGGTTGAGGTTCCACACCCGGGCGGGGTCGCTGACGTTCCAGGCCTTCTGGTACATCACGGTCACGGCCTGCTTGTTCGGGTCGGTCGCGTCCATGAGGGTCTGGCCGCCGTTGTCGGTGCTGTTGCCGAAGATCGCCCACGAGTAGGTGGTGTAGTCGGTCTTGTTGGCGAAGATCCCGAAGGTGACGGTCTTGGCGTACTGGTTCGGGATCGGCCCGTTGTCCTTGACCAGGCCGTGGAAGAACGCGTCCTGCTTGCGCAGGCTCTCGCAGGCGGTGGCCAGTTCGGCGGCCGACAGGGCCTGGGCCTGGAGGGTGCGGTTGTCGCAGACCAGCTGGTTCGGCAGGACCACCGAGGTGAGCTTGGCCGGCAGGTTGCAGATGCCGTAGTAGGAGCACTGGCCGCCGTTGTAGTACGAGGCCTGGACGGCCGTGTAGACGTACAGCGCCCCGTACGGCGTGAGCAGCGGCGCGGAGTCCAGCACCTTCTTGACCAGCGGCTTGGCCACGGTCTCGGCGGCGGGGCTGGTTCCGGCGAACCGGGCCAGGTCGTTGCCCGCGTTGGTGTCGAGGACGGCGTTGGGCCCACCGAGCAGGTCCCGGTGCTTGACCGCGAAATCGGCGAGCGAGTTCACGAGGCCGGGATCGGCCGCGAGCGTCCGGACGAAGTCGGCGTTCCGGTAGCCCGACCAGAGCGGGTAGAACAGCACGGAGTTGACGGCGCTGATCATCTGCGGGGACGCGCTGTAGCTGTTGTCGAACTCGTCCAGGATCCGCTTGTAGGCGCCCGCGTAGCGCGACTGGACGTTGGCGCTGTCGGTCAGCCACACCACCTCCTTGAGGACGCTGCCGTTGGCGTCGGTGACGTCGCGCCACCGGGTGCCGGCGAAGAGCGGGTCCAGGGCGGAGGTGACGGCGGTGGTGAGCTCTCCGGTGTACGGACCGGCCTGGGCCGGGTTGTAGAACTGGATGTAGTAGCCCACCTGCAGGTACTTGACCAGCTGGGTGATGCCGGTCGAGTTGTCGCCGCCGTAGCCGCCCGCGAGGTCCTTGAGGGCGGCCGCGACGGACAGCATCCGGGACTGCTGGAAGATGCTGGGGTCGGCACTGCCGCTGGTGTACAGCGACTTGATGCAGTCCACGGTCGAGCTCTTGACGAACGCGACCAGGTCGGCGCCGGTGCGGGCCGCGAAGTCGGTCGGGGTGCAGCTCTGCACGGCGAGGGACTTGAACTCGGCGGGGGCGCCGGCCTCGGCCGGATCGTTCAGGCGGGTCGCGCCGATCAGCGCCGGGGGCAGTGCGGCGGCGGGCTCGGCGAGGTCCTCGGACCCCGTCCCCGCGGCCGGGGCGGTGAGCCCCACCGGGCCGGCGGAGGCCGGGGCCGGGGCCGAGCCGACGGTGGCGGCGGTGGCAGGGGGTGCCGCGAAGGCCTGGGTCGGCAGCACGGCGGTGG
Organism: Kitasatospora purpeofusca; assembly: GCF_000718025.1. Taxonomy (GTDB): domain Bacteria; phylum Actinomycetota; class Actinomycetes; order Streptomycetales; family Streptomycetaceae; genus Kitasatospora; species Kitasatospora purpeofusca. The sequence continues at coordinate 181,782 of NZ_JODS01000008.1, read as the reverse complement.
CCGTGGCGCAACAGGCGACGACGCCGGCTGCGAGCATGGAGAGTCTGGTGCGCAGGAGCACGCCTGAATCCTTCGTGAGTGGGGGCAGCCCGAGTTGGGGTCGGGCTGAAGGAAGGAGATCGGCGTGGATCCTGTCATCGACCGGTGATTAGAACAATGTCACAGGTTATATTGCATGAGATTTTCAGCCACCCGCCCGCTCGCACCACCCTCCGCGCGGCCGACCTGCGACGGTTCCGGCCGGAACGAACCGGCAGGCGGGCGATGACGGGGCGTCGGACCACGAGCCGGGCGGCCGCACCGGCCGGCGGGCCGTCCGGTCTGGCCGATCTGCGCCCCCGAACACCCGGCGGACCCGCCCCGCCACCCGGTGATGCAGGTCACATTCGGTGCTCCGATGAGTTTCCGCTCCGGCACCGGTCCTACGAGCATGACGAACACGATGACCGCGCAGGCCGCCACCGCTACGGCCGCCGCCCGCCCGCTGCTGACCGCCGGCGCGGTCGCCGGTCCCCTCTTCCTCGCCGTCGGCGTGGTCGGCGGGCTGACCCGGGAGGGCTTCGACTTCACCCGCAACGCGCTCAGCCAGTTGAGCCTCGGCGACCTCGGCCGGGTCCAGCAGACCGCGTTCCTGCTCACCGGCGCGCTGCTGCTCGCGGGCGCCGTCGGACTGCGCCGGGCCCTGCCGGGGAGCACCTGGGCACCCCGGCTGGTCGGGGTGTTCGGGGCGAGCTTCGTCCTCGACGGCTTCTTCGCCGCCGACCCCGGGGCCGGGTTCCCGGTCGGGGCGCCCGAGGGCCGGGTGACCGAACTGAGCGGGCACGGCCTGGTGCACCTGGCCGGCGGGACGATCGGCTTCCTCGCCCTGTGCGCGGCCTTCCTCGTCCTCGCCCGGCACCTGGGCGGGCGCTGGGCCCTCGCCTCGCGCGTGGTCGCGGCCGCCGTCCTGGTCGGCTTCGCCGCCTCGGGCGCCACCGTGCTGGCGTTCACCCTCGCCGCCGCACTCGGACTGGCCTGGCTGACCGCTGTCGCGATCAGGCTCCATGCGTAATGATCATCAATCAGTGGACGACCGGACGGACTTCGAGGAGCACCGCATGACCACCCCCAACGGCCCCGCCAGCTACTTCCCCGCCATCGAGAAGAAGTACGGGCAGCCGATCGCCCACTGGCAGGAGCTGATCCGCTCCTCCCCGCTGACCAAGCACATGGAGCTGGTCGCCTGGCTGAAGCAGGACCACGGCCTCGGCCACGGGCACGCGAACGCCCTCGTCAAGCACACGCTCGACGAGGGCGGGAAGTAGGCCGCGGGGCGCGGCCTCAGATGCCGAGGCCGCGCACCACCAGGTCCACCAGTGCGAAGAAGAACAGCGAGATGCCGACGAAGCCGTTGGTCTGGAAGAACGCCCGGTTCAGCCGGGACAGGTCGTTCGGCTTCACGATGGTGTGCTCGTAGACGAAGGCGCCGGCCACCACCAGCAGGCCGATCCAGAACGCGACCCCCGCGTCGGTGAGCACCGCGTACCAGCCGAGCAGCAGCGTGGTGAGCACATGGCAGCCGCGCGCGCCGCGGATCGCGGCCGGGATGCCGAACCGGGCCGGCACCGAGCGCACCCCGCCCGCCCGGTCGGAGGCGACGTCCTGGCAGGCGTAGATCAGGTCGAAGCCGCCGATCCAGATGCCGACGGCCGCACCGAGCACAACCGCGTCCCAGGACCAGGTGCCGGTGACGGCCAGCCAGGCGCCCACCGGGCCCATCGCCTGGGCCAGGCCCAGGATCGCCTGCGGGAAGTCGGTGAACCGCTTGCCGTACGGGTAGACCACCATCGGCACCACGGCGACCGGGGCCAGCGCGAGGCAGAGCGGGTTCAGCAGCGCGGCCGCGCCCAGGAAGACCACCAGGGCGACCGCCGAGCCGACGTACGCGGTCTTCAGGGACACCGCGCCGGTGACGAGCTCGCGCCCGGCCGTGCGCGGGTTGCGGGCGTCGATCTCCCGGTCGATGATCCGGTTCGCGGCCATGGCGAAGGTCCGGAGCCCGACCATGCAGACCGTGACGACGAACAGCTCGCCCCAGTGCACCCGGCCGTCGGCCCGGAACATCGCCGTCAGCGCCGCGATGTAGGCGAACGGCAGGGCGAAGACCGAGTGCTCGATCATCACCAGCCGCAGGAAGGACTTGACCTTGCCGGGCGGGACCTCGGGAAGTGCGGCGGCGGTGCTCACAGGCCGTACTCCTTCCAGCGACGGCTCACCAGGGCGGCGGTCTCCGGGTCGGAGGAGACCATCTCGGGCCAGCCGCCGTCGCGGGTGTAGCCCTCCTCGGGCAGCTTGCGGGTCGCGTCGATACCCGCCTTGCCGCCCCAGAACTGCTGGTAGGAGGCGTGGTCGAGGTGGTCGACCGGGCCCTCGACCACGGTGAGGTCGCGGCTGTAGTCGACGTTGCCGAAGGCCCGCCAGGCGACCTCCTGGTAGTCGTGGACGTCGCAGTCGGAGTCCACCACGATGATCAGCTTGGTCAGCGACATCATGTGCGCGCCCCAGATGGCGTGCATGGTCTTCTGGGCGTGCTTCGGGTACTTCTTGTCGATCGAGACGATCACGCAGTTGTGGAAGCCGCCGGCCTCGGGCAGGTCGTAGTCGACGATGTCCGGGATGATGATCTTCAGCAGCGGCAGGAAGAAGCGCTCGGTGAACTTGCCCAGCGGGCCGTCCTCCGTCGGCGGCCGGCCGACCACGATGGACTGCAGGATCGGGCGGCGGCGCATCGTCACGCAGTCGATCGTCAGCGCCGGGAACGGCTCCTGCGGCGTGTAGAAGCCGGTGTGGTCGCCGAACGGCCCCTCGGGCAGCATCTCGCCCGGCTCCAGCCAGCCCTCCAGGACCACCTCGGCGTCCGCGGGGACCTGCAGCGGGACGGTCTTGCAGTCCACCATCCGCACCCGCTCGCCCGCGACGAAGCCGGCGAACAGGTACTCGTCGATGTCGCCCGGCAGCGGCGCGGTGGCCGCGTAGGTGACGGCCGGCGGGCAGCCGAAGGCGATCGCGACCGGCAGCCGCTCACCGCGCCTGGCGGCCACCGCGGCGTGGTTGCGGCTGTCCTTGTGGATCTGCCAGTGCATGCCGATGGTGCGGCGGTCGTGCCGCTGGAGCCGGTACAGGCCGAGGTTGCGGATGCCGCTGTCCGGGTCCTTGGTGTGGGTCAGGCCCAGATTGAAGAAGGAGCCGCCGTCCAGCGGCCAGGTGAACAGCGCGGGCAGGTCGTCCAGGTCGACGTCCTCGCCGGTGAGCACCACCTCCTGCACGGGCGCGTCGCCGGACTTCACGTTCTTCGGCGGCACATGGGCCATCGAGGCCAGCTTGCCGAAGGCGTCCCGGAAGCCGGTGAAGCCCTGCGGCAGCTCCGGCTTCAGCAGGCCGGCGATCCGGTCGGCGATCTCCTCGGGGCCCTTGAGGCCGAGCGCCTTGGAGAGCCGGCGCTCGGTGCCGAAGACGTTCATCGCCAGCGGCATCGACGAGCCCTTGACGTTCTCGAACAGCAGGGCCGGGCCCTTGGCCTTCTGCACCCGGTCGACGATCTCGCCGATCTCCAGATAGGGGTCCACCTCCGCCTTGATCCGCTTGAGGTCGCCTTCGCGGTCGAGGGCCCGCAGGAACGAGCGGAGATCGTCGTATGCCATGCCTGCCAGTATCCGCCACCCGCTAGCCTGGCCTGTGTCAAGGGCCCCCTCGAAGCGGCACCGGTCGACGGGCCGGCCCGCCGCCACGAGAACGCGCCCGCCACCGACGTCACCCGGGGGAGACCGCCGCCGTGCTGAGGATCCTGACCTTCGTACTCCCGCTCGCCCTGTGGGTGTGGGCCTTCATCGACTGCCTGACCACCCCCGAGGACGAGGTGAAGCACCTGCCCAAGGTGGTCTGGGTGATCATCGTGCTGCTCTTCCCGCTCGTCGGCTCGATCGCCTGGCTGGTGGCCGGCAAGCAGCGCGGCGCGCTGCGGACCGCGCCGGCGGGCGGCGGCGCCGACGGACCGGCCCACGCCCCCCGGCGCGACGGCCGGCCGTTGGCACCGGACGACAACCCGGAGTTCCTCGCCTCGTTGAAGAAGCACAACAACGAGCACGAGGACATGCTCAAGCAGTGGGAGGCGGATTTGCGCCGCCGCGAGAACGAGCTGCGCGGCAAGGACGACCCGGACGAAGGCCGTCGCGGCTGAGCCCGCGTCGCTCGGACAGCCCACCCGGCATCCACCGGGTGGGCTGCGGTCTTTTTGGTGCATCCCTACGACTGGTCGGACACCACCGGCCCGCCGGCACGGCCTTCACCGCCGCATCAGGCGTCCCGCGGACACCCCCTCGGGAGACCCGGCCCTCCTTGACAGGTACAGCTGTGACCTGCATGTTTCCTCAGGTTGCGCTCACCCGACCGCCATCTGGACGACAGCTCGGGGTAATCGAACAGCTACCGGCCGGACGGGCTGAAACGCTTCGCTTTCTGTGCAGCCCTGACATCTAAACGGACGCGACCTTGTACGGAATCGACGCCGAAACCAGCGCGCGGCCCCTCGTACAGTCATAAGTGAAGAAGTGATTCGCAGCCGGGGGCATCGCAGACGTTGGCTGTCGGACAGTTCCCTCACCTTTGGAGTGGTTCGAGATGACGGTTGTGCACCAGGCACCGGTCGACGACGACGTCCCGGAGATCCCCACGGACGTCCGGGGAAGAGTCGCGGAACTGCACGAACTCCGCGAGCAGGTCCGCCGGGGCCCCAGTGAGAAGGCCACCGAGGCCCAGCACGCCAAGGGCAAGCTGACCGCCCGCGAGCGGATCGACCTCCTGCTCGACGAGGGCTCGTTCCGCGAGGTCGAGCCGCTGCGCCGGCACCGCGCCACCGGCTTCGGCCTGGAGGCGAAGAAGCCGCACACCGACGGCGTGATCGTCGGCTGGGGCACCGTGCACGGCCGGACGGTCTTCACCTACGCCCACGACTTCCGGATCTTCGGCGGCGCGCTCGGCGAGGCCCACGCGCAGAAGATCCACAAGATCATGGACATGGCCATCGCGGCCGGTGCCCCGCTGGTCTCGCTCAACGACGGCGCCGGCGCCCGCATCCAGGAGGGCGTCACCGCGCTCGCCGGCTACGGCGGCATCTTCCAGCGCAACACCAAGGCCTCCGGCGTCATCCCGCAGATCTCGGTGATGCTCGGCCCGTGCGCCGGCGGCGCGGCCTACTCCCCGGCCCTGACCGACTTCGTCTTCATGGTCCGCGAGACCTCGCAGATGTTCATCACCGGCCCGGACGTCGTCCAGGCCGTCACCGGCGAGAAGATCAGCCAGAACGGCCTCGGCGGCGCCGACGTGCACGCGGGCGTCTCCGGCGTCTCGCACTTCGCCTACGACGACGAGCAGTCCTGCATCGAGGAGGTCCGCTACCTCCTCTCGCTGCTGCCGCAGAACAACCGCGAGATGCCCCCGCCCGTCGTCAACGACGACCCGGTGGACCGCCGCAACGAGACCCTGCTCGACCTGGTGCCGGCCGACGGGAACCGGCCGTACGACATGCGCAAGGTCATCGAGGAGATCGTCGACCACGGCGAGTACCTGGAGGTCCACGAGCGCTGGGCCACCAACGTGCTCTGCGTGCTCGCCCGGATCGACGGCCACGTCACCGGCATCATCGCCAACCAGCCGCAGTCGCTGGCCGGCGTCCTGGACATCAACGCCAGCGAGAAGGCCGCGCGCTTCGTCCAGATGTGCGACGCCTTCAACATCCCCCTGGTCACCATGCTCGACGTCCCCGGCTTCCTGCCCGGCGTCGACCAGGAGCACGACGGCATCATCCGGCACGGCGCGAAGCTCCTCTACGCCTACTGCAACGCGACCGTGCCGCGGATCCAGCTGATCCTGCGCAAGGCCTACGGCGGTGCCTACATCGTCATGGACTCCCGCTCGATCGGCGCCGACCTCTCCTTCGCGTGGCCGACCAACGAGATCGCCGTCATGGGTGCCGAGGGCGCCGCGAACGTCATCTTCCGGCGGGACATCAACGCCGCCGACGACCCGGACGCGATGCGCACCCAGAAGATCAAGGAATACAAGAGCGAGCTGATGCACCCGTACTACGCGGCCGAGCGCGGCCTCGTGGACGACGTCATCGACCCCGCCGAGACCCGACAGGTCCTGGCGTCCTCGCTGGCGATGCTGCGCACCAAGCACGCGGACCTGCCGAGCCGCAAGCACGGCAACCCCCCGATGTAGCAGCGCCGCCCGGCCGAGCAGTACGGCCGGCCCCGCCGACGCCCACTCACCACTGACGCCGGGAGAAATCCGGACCATGACCGCTTCCGCCGAACCACTCGTCCGAATCGTCCGCGGCTCGCTCTCCGACGAGGAGCTCGCCGCCCTGACCGCCGTGCTGATGGCCCGCGCCGCGGCCGCCCAGCAGGCGGCCGCCTCCTCGCCGGTCGAGCCGATCGCCAACTGGCAGCGCCTGGAGCGCCGTCCGGCGTACTTCTCGCCGGTCAGCTGGCAGTGGGCCGCCTGACGCCTCGCCCGAGGGCCCGCACGGAGACCGCTCGGCCGTCGGCCGGCCACCCGCAGTACCGGGGTGGCCGGCCGACGGCGTTCCCCGGGACGGGGGCCGGGGAACGCGGGCCAGGGACCGGGGGCGGCCGGCGGGGGCTGGCGGGGGCCGGAACTCCGCACTGCCGCCCGAAACGGCTCGAAAGGGTCCCTACCGGACGGTATGCGGGCCGCCGCCCGGCCCGCCGCCGTAGGATCCAGCAGCTGACGACCGGAACCACCAGGGAGGCTGCGATGGCCAGGCAGGCCCGCGCGCTGGCGACCCGCCAGACGGTGCTGCGCGCCGCGGCCGAGGTGTTCGACGAGCGCGGCTACGCGGGCGCCACCATGGCCGAGATCCTGGACCGGGCCGGGGTCACCAAGGGCGCGCTCTACTTCCACTTCCCGTCCAAGGAGGAGCTGGCGCTCGCCGTGATCGAGGGCCAGGGCGCCTGGCTCGCCACCTGGCAGCCGGCCTCCGACAGCCCGATGCAGACCGTGATCGACCTCGGGCACGCCTTCGCCCACTCGCTGCTGGACGACCCGCTGCTGCGCGGCTCGATCCGGCTGACCATCGAGCACGGCACCTTCACCCAGCCGCAGATCGGCGCCTACCAGGGCTGGACGGACGCGGCGCGGGAGCTGCTGGAGCGGGCCCGGGACGCCGGCGAGCTTCGGCCGGGGGTACGGCCCGCGGCCGCCGCGGGCGTGATCACCGGCGCGGTGACCGGCATCCAGCTCAGCTCGCAGGTCCTGACCGACCGCAAGGACCTGCTGCAGCGGATGGCCGACCTCTGGGCGCTGCTGCTGCCCGGACTCGTCGAGCCGCGGACCCTCGCCCGGCTGAACACCTCCGACCGGGGCCGGGTCACGGCTCAGATCCGGTAGTCCGCCACCCGGTCGGCCGGGACGAGCGACGGCAGGGCCACCGTCCAGAGGCCCCCGACCGCCTCGGCGGCCAGCCGGCCGGTGGACTCGGCGGCGAACAGCACCAGCCCGGCCGCCAGGGTGGTCAGCAGCCCGGCCGCCTGCTCCCGGTCCAGCCCGGGCCGCAGCTCGCCGGCCGCGGCGGCACGGTCGAGCAGGGTGCGGAAGACGGCGGTCAGGCTCCACCACGCGTCCGCCGAGGGCTCCGGCGGCGAACCGGCCGGCGACACCACCGCCCCCACCCCGCAGCCGGCCGGACGGCCGCCGAGGCCGAGCAGCACACCGGCCCGGACGACCACGTCCTCGCGCAGCAGCCGGGCCAGTTCGTGGGTGAGGTCGAGGAGTTCCTGGACGGCCGGCCCCCGGCCGCGCAGCGCGCGCAGCACGGCCAGGCCGATGCTGTCGGCCGCCGCGGTCCGGACCCCGTCCGCGAGCGCCTGCTTGGAGACGAAGTGGAAGTAGAGCGCGCCCTTGCTGACGCCCGCCCGGCGGCTGATGTCGACCAGGCTCGCCGACTCGAAGCCCGCGTCGGCGAAGGTGTCCGCCGCCGCCAGCAGCACGGCCTGCCTGGTCCGTCCCGCCCGTTCCTGCTTGGCCACTCGGTCCCTCCGGCCCCGGCCGTGGCGAGCTCCGGCTCGCCCGGTTGCTGTCACGGCGCCGTCGTCGATGGTGCGGCGCCTCTGCGGACCGCCGGTGGCGCGCCGCGCCCACCCGAAACCGCATGGTTGGTATCTAATCTAGCCCCTGCCCGGCCCCCGCCGTCCAGAGGGGACCGACCCCCGCCCAAGGTCCTGGGCGGGCCGCCCAGGGCGTTACCGCAGGCCGGAACGCGGGTACGGTGAACCCGCCGGGTGCGCGCCGGCGACTACCCCGCGGGGGGAGCAGAAACCGGGTGGCCTGTATGTTTTGCGCAGGCCGCCAGTACGGCCGGCCGACCGACACCCGGGAGTGGGGCCAGTCATGCCAGTGTTCACCGCGATGGACGGCGACGCTCCGTATCCCCACCCCGGCCCCGGCCAACCGGGCCCGCGCCGCTACGACTTCCACGAACGGACCGTCTCCCGCCAGCTGGTCCACCGCTCCTCCGTCGCCGAAGTACTCATCACCGGCTGGCAGTCCACCGGTCCGTACGACTTCCTGCTGGGCGCCCAGTGGCCCCGGCTGCACGGCTTCTACCGGCTGCCCGGCGACCGGCACCACGACCCGGTGCTGATGGCCGAAACCGTCAGGCAGGCCGCCCTGTTGGTCGGGCACGCCGGTTTCGGTGTGCCCCACGACCACCACGCCGTACTCGACGAACTCGGCTACACCCTCGGCCCGGCCGGCCTCGACGGCCTCGCGGTCGGCGCCGCCCCCACCGAGCTGATGCTCAGGATCAGCTGCCACGACGTCCGGATGCGGCACGGGCGGCTGGTCGCGCTGCGGGTGCACGCGGAGATCGAACGGGACGGCCGTCCGGTCGGCCGCGGTGTCGGGGGCCTGCGGATCCTCTCCCCGGCCGCCTACGACCGGCTGCGCGGCCCCCGCCGCCCGGCCGCCCCGCCGCGGATCCCGGAACAGGTCGTCGCGCCGGAACTGGTGGGCCGCCAGCAGGCCGCCGACGTGGTGCTCGGCCCCGCGCTGCTGCCCGGCAGCTGGCTGCTGCGCGCCGACGCCGCCCACCCGGTGCTGTTCGACCCGATGGACCCGGCCCCCGGGCACCTGCCCGGGATGCTGGTCCTGGAGGCCGCCCGGCAGGCCGCGCAGCGTCTGCACCACCCGGACCGGGTGGTGCCGGTGGACCTGGTGACGGCCTTCCACGACCCGATCGCGCCGGACCGCCCCTGTGTGGTGCGGGCCGTCCAGGAGGTCGGACCGGAGTCCGCCCAGGACGGCTGCGGCGGGCGCCGGGCGCCCGTCCGGGTCGTCCTGGTCCAGGACGGCCGCACGGTGGCCGAGGTCCGGCTGACCGGCGCCCCGGCCGACGGCACCCCCGCCGGTGGCGGCAAGTCCGCGGCGGCCCCGGCCCCCGCCCGCCGCGGCCTGCCGCTCGCCAGCTGAAGCGGCACCCTCCGGCTCCCCGCTCCCCCGTACCTCCCGCGCCCCGCCCCGCGTCCGCTACTGCCGCCGGGTCAGGCCGCCACCAGCGCCGACGACGGCCGCCCCGCGTGCATCACGCTGAGGTTCTCCGCCAGCCGCCCCGGGTCCTGCGCCAGCCAAAGCCGCAGCGCGGCACCCAGCATCGCGCTGGCCGAACCGATCCGGACCTGCGTCACCTGGGCGATCCGGGCCGCGCCCGGCACCAGCAGATCGGCCAGCGGCGTCGGCAGCCAGACGGTCAGCGCGCACGGCGCGGGGGCCGCGAGGGCACCCAGCAGCCGGTGGGCGTCGGCCGGCGAGACGAACGTCGGGATGATGTCCAGCAGCCCGTCCGCCACCACCTCGGACACGTCGCTGCGGTGCCCCTGGGCGAGCCGACGGAGCAGCAGCTGCTCGGCGGCGGTGATTCGGACGGTCAGCATGACCTCGTCGCACTCCATTGCGCGATTTCCTCCTCAGTTCCTCCCCGTGCCGGACCGGGTGGCCCGGCACGCACTACCCCCGTCGCACCTCGGCCCGGCTTCCTGGTCTGGAGCGCCGGGCCGGTGTGTGGTTCCCGTTCCGGTCAGAGCCCCGCGTAGGAGTGCTTGCCGGTCACGAAGATGTTCACGCCGTAGTAGTTGAACAGCCAGCAGGCGAAGGCGCCGAGGGCCAGGTAGGCGGCCTTGCGTCCCTTCCAGCCGGCCGTGGCGCGGGCGTGCAGGTAGCACGCGTAGGCGACCCAGGTGATGAACGACCAGGTCTCCTTCGGGTCCCACTCCCAGTACTTGCCCCAGGCGGCCTCGGCCCAGATCGCGCCCGCGATGATGGTGAAGGTCCAGAGCGGGAAGACCAGCGCGTTGATCCGGTAGGACAGCTTGTCCAGGGTCGAGGCGGCGGGCAGCCGGCGCCAGATCGACGGCGAGGTGCCGAGCGGGCCCTTGGCCAGGCCGGCCGCCATCCGCTTGTCGAAGGAGTCCTTGCCCAGGTAGAGCAGGGTCGTGATGAACGCCGCGTAGAAGGCGCCGCCGCAGATGATCGCGGTGGAGACGTGGATCGCCAGCCAGTAGGAGTGCAGGGCCGGCACGAGCTGCTCGGACTCGGTGTAGAGCACGGAGACGGCGACGCCCAGGGTGAGCAGCACCGCCAGGGTGACCGGCAGACCGAGCCAGCGGACCGGCTTCTTCGCGATCATCAGGCCGAGGAAGGCCAGCGTCATGGCGAGCGCGAAGGCGCAGGAGAACTCGTACATGTTGCCCCACGGCCAGCGGGACACCGAGAGGCCGCGGGTGAGCACGCCGCCCGCGTGCAGCAGGGCGGCGAGCACGGTGAGCGAGACCGCGATCCGGCCGGACAGGTCGGCCTTCTCGCTGCTGCCGGCCGCGCCGGGGCCGTCGAGGTCCTCGTCGCCGCGCCCGCTGGTCACCACCGTCGCGCCCTCGCCGGCCAGCGCCGTGCGGGTGAGCGTGGTGGTGCCGCCGCCCGCCGAGGCGACGGTGACGGTGACCTTCTTGGCGCCCTTGGCCCTGGCCTCCGCCGCGGCGACGGCCCCGGCCAGGCCCGCCTGCTCGGTGGAGCGGACGGCGACGGCGCCCTTGGCACCGAAGGTCCACTCGAACATGTAGGCGAACATGGCGATCAGGTAGACCGCCATCGCCGAATAGATCAGCTTGTTGGACAGGTCGGCCAGCTGCGGGTCGACCGACGAGGCGAGGTGCACCGTCTACTCCTTGGAGTTCTGATCGGCGGGAACTGCGGATTCTGCGGGTGCCGAGGCCTCGTCGGCCTCCGCGGAGCCGTCCTCGGACTCGTCGTCGGATTCGTCGTCGGACTCGTCGTCGGACTCGTCGTCGAGCGCCGGGGCGTCGTCCTGGAGGTCCACCGCGAGCGCGGCCAGCTCCTCGGCGATCTTCGCCGACTCGCTCCGGCCCAGCCCGGCCAGTTCGACCTGAGTCCCGCCGCCCGGCAGGGCCACCGCCCGCACCCAGATCCGGCGCCGCTGGATGAACAGCGAGCCGATCAGGCCGGCGATCGCCAGCACCGCGCCGGTCAGCGCGATCGCGTTCCCCGGACGGTGCGAGACGTTGAAGCTGGCCCACTGCTTGTAGCCCTCGAAGGTGACCGAGCCGTAGCCGTCCGGCAGGGCCCAGGCCTCGCCCGGCTTCAGCCGGACCTTGGCCGGCTGGCCGTCCTGCTGGAGCTGGGTCAGGTTCTTCGTGTTGAGCTGGTAGATGTTCTGCGGCAGGCCGGAGTCGGTGCCCAGGTCGCCCGCGTAGGCGTTGAGCACGAGCACCGGGTCCGCGTCACCGGGGAACAGCGAGCGCGGGCCGGTGTTCCGGTCGAAGGCCACCGGGGCGGTCGGCAGGAAGAAGCCGGACAGGCCCAGCTGGGTCCGCTTCCCGTCCTTGTCGCCGTAGTCGGACACCTTGATGACGCCGGTGGAGGTCAGGTTGCCGTCCTGCGGCAGGAACGGGGTGGCGCCGGTGTAGACGACGTCGCCGGCGGCGTTGCGCACGGTGATCTTCGGCGCGTAGCCGTGCCCGATCAGGAAGAACTTGCTGCCGCCGATCTCCAGCGGGTGGTTGACCTCGATCTTCCCCTGCTTGAGCTTCGCCGGGTCGCTGCCCTCGTAGTAGTCGACGTTCGCGGTGAACTCCCGCGCGCTGCCGATCTGCGAGCCGTTGTTCTGGAACTTCGAGGTGAACCTGTTCAGCTTCACGTAGAACGGGTCGAGGTCCTCGGTCCCGTAGAACCGGGTGCCGGTGAAGTCGTCGAGCTGGGTGATCGTGTTGGAGTAGCCCTCGCCCTCGACCAGCAGCTTGCCGCCGGTGCCGCTGGCCAGGCTCGCCCAGGCGAAGCCGCCGAGCAGCGCGAACAGCGACAGGTGGAAGACCAGGTTGCCGACCTCGCGCAGGTAGCCCTTCTCGGCCGCCACCGCGCCGCCGTCCAGGTGCGCCCGGAAACGCCGCGCCCGCAGCAGCCGGTGGGCGGCGGCGTTGACGGTCGCGGCGTCCGCGTCCGTCCGCCAGGCCGCGTACACCGGCATCCGGGTCAGGTTGCGCGGCGCCGCCGGCGGCCGGGCGCGCAGCACCCCGACGAACTGCCAGGTGCGCGGCACGATGCAGCCGGCCAGCGAGACGAACAGCAGGATGTAGATCGCGGAGAACCAGACCGAGCTGTAGACGTCGAACAGCTGGAGCTTCTCGTAGATCGGCGCGACCGTGGTGTGCTGCGCCTTCCAGGTCTCGACCTTGAACTGGTTCTGGCCGTTCTGCGGGATCAGCGAGCCCGGGATGGCCGCCAGCGAGAGCAGGAAGAGCAGGATCAGCGCGACCCGCATCGAGGTCAGCTGGCGCCACATCCAGCGCAGCCAGCCGACCACGCCGATGCCGGTCGGACCGTCGGACTCGGCCGGGGCGGTGGTGAGCCGCTCGGCCGCTTCCTCGGTGGCGCCCTGCGCCGTGTCACCGACCCGATCACGGTCGGTCGTCGTGTTGGTCACGGGTCAGATTCCGATCTGGAAGCCGGCGAACTGGTTCTGCAGGTCACTCACCATGGCGTCCCAGACTCCGGTGACCAGCAGCAGACCGACCACGACGAGCATGCCGCCGCCGATCCGCATGACGAGCGGGTAGTGCCGCTTCACCCAGCCGAAGGCGCCCAGCGCCCGGCGGAAGGCCAGCGCGGCCACGATGAACGGTACGCCGAGACCGAGGCAGTAGAAGACCATCAGCAGCGCACCGCGCTGGGCGTCGGCCTGGTTGAGCGCGAGGTTGGTGACGGTGGCCAGGGTCGGCCCCATGCACGGGGTCCAGCCGACCCCGAAGACCACCCCGAGCAGCGGCGCGCCGAGCAGCCCGACCACCGGGCGGCGGTGGGTGCGCACCTCGCGCATGCTCAGACCGGGCACCAGCCCCATGAAGGCCAGGCCCATCACGATGGTGAGCGCCCCGAGCACCTTGCTGATGACCGCCTGGTGCTCCTTGAGCGTGTCGCCGAACTGGCCGAACAGCGCGCCGCTGGAGACGAAGACGGCGGTGAAGCCGAGGATGAACAGCCCCGCGCCGGCCAGCATCCGGCCGCGCCGGGCCCCGCGCGCGTCGGCGAGGTCGGCGGCCGAGAAGCCGGTCACGTAGGAGAGGTAGCCGGGGACGAGCGGCAGCACGCAGGGCGAGAAGAACGACACCAGGCCCGCCGCCAGCGCGATCGGCGCCGCGACCAGCAGCGCCCCGCTCTGGATGGTCCCGATGTTGTCGGCGAGCTGCAGCGTCCCGCTCACCGCTGCTGCTCCGCCAGCACCGGCTGGAGCATCGTCTCGAGGGCGTCGTCGGTCTGGCCGCCGACGGCGCGGGCGGCGAGCCGGCCGTCCCGGTCGACCACCAGGGTGGTCGGGATGGACTGCGGGTTGAGGCTGCCCTTGGGGAACTTGAGCAGCTGGGCGCCGGCCGGGTCGTAGATGCTGGGGAAGGTGACGCCCTTCTCCTGCTCGAAGCGGACGGCGTTCTTGATCTCGGTGTCCCGGGTGTTGATCCCGAGGAACTGCACGCCCTGGTCCTTGTACTTGTCCCAGATCCGCTGGAGGTCGTCGGCCTCCGAGCGGCACGGCCCGCACCAGGAGCCCCAGACGTTCAGCACGACGACCTTGCCCCGGTAGTCCGAGAGCTTGGCCGGGGCGCCCTCCAGGGTGTCGCCGCCGATGTCCGGCGCTTCCTGGCGGTGGCCGACGGCGGCGGTGGAGATGTTGCTGCCCTTGGCGGTGACGAATCCGATCTGCCCGTCACCACTGGCCGAGGAGCCGGAGGAGCTGCAGGCGGTGAGGACCAGCGCGGCAGCGGCGGCGGTGACCGCGGCGGCGGCGAGGCGGGGACGGGGGCGCGTCATGCCAGACATGTGAAAAGTTTCGCATGGAGTCACGGGCAGGTACCGGGGGGTCCGGCATTGTCTGCCGGACCCCCTCTGACCTGCGGCGGGATCGATCCACGGGGTGTCGCGGGAGTGTGACCCAGGTCTTACTCACACGGCCCTTACACCGAATCGGGAACCATGAACACCGTTCCGCTCGTCCGGTCCTCCTCGGCGTACCCGGAACCGGACGCCCCGGACCGGCCGCCGTCCGGCCCCGGAGCCGGCGTCAGGCGCCGAAGCTCTTGCCCACCGGCTTGCTCTTGCCGCCCTTGCCGACCAGATGGGCCGGCAGCAGGTCGCGGGCCGGCTCGCGGTAGCCCACCGAGACGATCCGGTCGCCCTCGTAGGTGAAGCTGGTCAACGAGGCCAGCGAGCACTGCCGGTTGCGCGGGTCGTGCCAGAGCCGGCGGCGCTCCACGAAGGAGCGGACGATCCAGATCGGCAGCTGGTGGCTCACGCAGACCGCCTCGTGCCCCCGCGCGGCGTCCCGGGCGGCGGCCAGCGCGCCCATCATCCGCACCGCCTGCTCCAGGTACGGCTCGCCCCAGGAGGGCTTGAACGGGTTGGTGAGGTACTTCCAGTAGGACGGGTTGCGCAGCGAGCCGTCGCCCACTCCGAAGGTCTTGCCCTCGAAGATGTTCTCCGCCTCGATCAGCCGCCCGTCCGACGCGAGGTCCAGCCCGTGGGACCGGGCGATCGGCGCGGCGGTCTCCTGGGCGCGCTCCAGCGGGGACGCCACCACGTGGGTGATGTCCCGCCCGGCCAGGTCCTCGGCGACCCGCTCGGCCATCTCCCGGCCCAGTTCGGACAGCCGGTAGCCCGGGAGGCGGCCGTAGAGGACGCCCTCCGGGTTGTGCACCTCACCGTGCCGCATCAGATGGACGACGGTGATGTCCTTGGCGCTCACTTCTCAGTACTCCTGGGACTCGTAAGGGCTGGGCGCCGGGGCCTGGTGGCCCGGGCGGTGGCTCAGGCGGTCGCTTCGGCGGCGGCCCGGGCGGCGGCGGGCAGGGCGGCGGCGATCCGCTCGATCGCCCGCTCGTCGTGCGCCGAGGAGACGAACCAGGACTCGAAGGCGGACGGCGGCAGGTAGACGCCCTGGGAGAGCATGGAGTGGAAGAACGCGGTGAAGCGGAAGGACTCCTGGGTCTTCGCCTCGTCGTAGTTCGTCACGGCGTCCTCGGTGAAGAACACCGAGAACATGTTCCCGGCGGTCTGCAGCCGGTGCGTCACGCCCTCCTTGGCGAGCGCGGCGGAGACCAGGCCGGAGACCTCGGCGGCGACCCGGTCGACGGCCGTGTAGACCTCGTCGGTGCAGCCCCGCAGCTGGGCCAGGCCGGCCGCGGTGGCGATCGGGTTCCCGGAGAGCGTGCCGGCCTGGTAGACCGGGCCGGCCGGGGCGAGGTGGGCCATCACGTCGGCGCGGCCGCCGAAGGCCGCCGCCGGGAAGCCGCCGCCCATGACCTTGCCGAAGGTCAGCAGGTCGGGCGCCCAGCCCTCGTGCGCGGCCTCCAGGCCGTACCAGCCCGCCTTCGACACGCGGAAGCCGGTCATCACCTCGTCGGAGACGAACAGCGCGCCGTTCTCCCGGCAGAGCCGGGCCAGGCCGCCGTTGAAGCCGGGCAGCGGCGGGACGACGCCCATGTTGCCGGGCGAGGCCTCGGTGATCACGCAGGCGATCTCGCCGGGGTGGGCCCGGAAGGCCGCCTCGACGGCGGCGAGGTCGTTGTACGGCAGCACGATGGTGTCGCCGGCCTGGGCGCCGGTGACGCCCGGGGTGTCCGGCAGGCCGAAGGTGGCGAGGCCGGAACCGGCGGCGGCCAGCAGCGCGTCCACGTGGCCGTGGTAGCAGCCGGCGAACTTCACGATCTTGGCCCGGCCGGTGAAGCCCCGGGCCAGCCGGATCGCCGACATGGTGGCCTCGGTGCCGGAGGAGACCAGGCGGACCTGCTCGACCGGGGCGACCCGGGCGACGATCTCCTCGGCCAGCTCGACCTCGCCCTGCCCGGGCGTGCCGAAGGAGGTGCCGCGGGAGACCGCTTCCCGTACCGCGTCCAGGACGGCGGGGTGCGCGTGGCCGAGGATCATCGGACCCCACGAGCAGACCAGGTCGACGTACTCGCGGCCGTCGGCGTCGGTCAGGTAGGGGCCGGTTCCGGACACCATGAAGCGCGGCGTACCGCCGACGGCGCGGAAGGCGCGCACCGGGGAGTTCACGCCGCCGGGCGTGACGACCGAGGCACGATCGAAGAGCGACTGGGACTGGGGTGCTTCGTAGGGGTAGCTCACGGGAGACATGGTCTCAAATCGTGTCCTTCACCTCTGCATGTCGGACCTCATCATCTGGAACGATGATCCGGGCGCCCGAGTCTGTACGGTTATCCGTACAACAGGACCCCTGGCTGCGCCGGGCACCCGGACCAGTCAGACTATGTACCCGGAGTGTCTCCGGGGTTCGGCCGGCCGCGAGGCTGGGCAGGAACTCCGGGTCGATGCAGGGGTGTGAAGAGGACTGCCGCGTACCTCGACTGGGTACGGCGGCGCATGACGGGTAAGGAGCACGTCCGGAGGACACCGGACGTGCGGGGGTCTGTCGATTCCGGCGAATTCCGGTGAGGATGGTCCGAGTGTCCGAGGCGCAGGACGGCTACGACGAGGCCGCGGGTGGCCCCCGCCGGCCCGCCGAGACCGCACGCGGGGGTACGGGAGCGGGAACGGGGCGTGGCGGCCGTGGCCGTGAGAGGCGGGGTGAGGGACGCGTGGGGGTGACGTACAAGTACTTCGGCGCACCCGACCGGGCGACCGCGGCCCGGGTCCCGACCGCGCTGGGCCCCGGCGGGCTCGGCCTGGACGCGGGCGAACTCGGTTCGCTCGGCCGGCTCGGCGATCTGATGGAGACCAGCGGCTCGCCCAACGGCCACCTCTCCACCAAGATCAAGCCGGAGACCATGAGCGCGATGGTCCTCACCGGCATCCAGGGCGTACCGCTGCACCAGGTGCCCCCGCTGGAACTGGTGGTGCTGCACCCGGACTACGCCGTCGTCCAGCTCCCCCACAACGTCGTCGAACCGCTGCGGAAGGCCGACGAGACCGAACTCGGCGCCGCCGCCTTCATCTGGTCCACCGTCCCCGACCGCCGGGGCCCGCGCGACGCCTTCGTGATCTACAGCATGCTGCACGAGTGGCAGGACTTCGCCAACCGCCTCCACGACGCGGGGCACCAGCTGTACTGCCTGGTCTGGCCCTGACCGACCGGCTCCGCGGGACGTTCGACGGGCGGGGCCCCCGGCGTGATGCCGGGGGCCCCGCCCGTCGGTGTCGGGAGGAGGCTTCGGGGGATCAGCCGCCGGAGCCGTAGCTGGTGTTGGCGCAGATGTCGTCGTCCGCCGAACGGGCTTCCTCGGTGACCGAGCTGGGCAGCGGGGCGGGGGCGACCGGGGTGCCCGGAGCGGTCGTGGCGGCGCCGCCGTTGGCGTCGGCGTAGTCCTTGCCGAGGACGACGCTGATGCCGGCCGCCGTGGTGGAGGTGAGGGTGGCCCCGGGGAACAGCGCGGCGACCTTCTCGGCGTTGGCCTTCTGCCCGGCGCCGTACTCGATCGTCGTGGTGAGCTTGTTGGTGGACTTCGCCTGGTTGACGCCGGTGACGGTGAACTGAGCCGCCTTCAGCGCCTCACCCGCCTTGGCACCGAGCCCGTTGACGGTCGTTCCGTTGAAGACCGCGACCTTGACCGGGGCCGCGGCGGCGCGCGCGGGCGGCGCGGTGGTGGTCGGCGGGGCCTCCGGGGTGGCCGGCGCCGGCGCCGGGGCCTCCGGGGCGGCGGGCTGCTCGCCGGTGGCGTCCTTGCCGTCCAGGGTGCGGTCGGCCTTGATGGCCTCCCACAGCCTGTCCACGTCGGGCTTCACCAGGTCGAGGTTGGCATCGCTGTAACGCCACGGCGGGGTCACGAACTTGAGGTCGTGCAGGTCGATGTTCTTCAGCGAGAGGGCGAAGGACATCAGCTTGTCGACCGAGTTGAGCCCCTCGTCCACCCGCAGCGACTTGGTGGCCGCGTCGGCCAGCGGCAGCAGGGTGGTGGGCTCCAGGCCCTTCTTCTTCACCGTGCTGATCATCGAACTCATGAAGGCCTGCTGACGCTTCATCCGGCCGATGTCGGAGCCGTCGCCGATGCCGTGCCGCAGCCGGACGTAGTCGAGCGCCTGCTGGCCCTCCACCTTCTGCCGTCCGGCCGGGAGGACCTGGGCGCCCCGCTTGTTGAGGTTCGGGTTGATGTCGCCCTCGTAGATGACCTTGGGCAGGCAGACCTCGACGCCGCCGACGGCCTTGGTCATCGCCGCGAAGCCCGAGAAGTCGACCACCAGGGTGTGGTCGACCCGGATCCCGGTGAGCTTCTCCACCGTGTTCTGGGTGCAGGCGGCGTTGCCCTCGTTCGAGTCGCCCTGCGAGAAGGCGGCGTTGAAGAGGATGTCCTTGCCCTTCTGCTCCTTGGTCCACTTGCCGTTGGGGAGCTTGCAGGGCGGGATGGTCACCAGGGTGTTGCGCGGGATCGAGACGCCGATGGCGTTCTTGTGGTCGGCGTAGACGTGCAGCAGGATCGTGGTGTCCGAGCGGGCCCCCTCGGCGTCGCCGCCGCCGAGGTCGGAGTTGCCGGCGCCCCGGCTGTCGGAGCCGATCAGCAGGATGTTCACCGGCTTGTTGCCGTTGGCGTCCGCCGCGGACTCCGGCGGGCGGTCCTTGCTGAGCCCGTCCGAGTCGATGGTCTTGATGTTGCCGCTGAGCTTGAGGTAGATCGCCCCGCCGGTCCCGGCTATGAGCACCAGGGCGCCGACGGCCGTCCAGCCGACGATCTTCTTGATCTTGCGCTCGGGTTTCTTGCCGCGCCCGCCGGCCTTGCGGTGGCCCGAGCCGTTCGACCCGCCGTCGCCGCCCGAAGCGCCCCGGCCGCCCTTGCCCTGGGCCGCGCGCCTGGCCTCGGCCCGGCCGCCCGCCCTGGGCGCCGGGATCGAGCCACCGACGCCGGCCGTGCCGGTACCGGAACCGCCGGCGGCGGCGCCGTCCGCGGAGCCGCCCCCGGACGCACCCGGACCCGCCGAGCCGGTCGGGTCCTCCGAACGCGGCCTGGCCACGCTGGACCGACTCCTGTCTCGGCGACCCGACATCCCCGCACCTCTCACGGCTGTGTCCTCGAACGATCGGCGGCCGGAACGTCCGCCCCGGCGCCAGGTGGAGCATACAAGCCGACCGGAAACGACCTGTCGCCGCTCCGGGGCCGCCGGGTCCCGGGCGGCCCCGGAGGGGTCCTCACTTCTTCGGACGGGGCAGCATCGCGGTGACGGCGAAGGCCAGGGCGAGCAGACCGGCGGCGACCGTGAAGGCGAGCCGGAAACCTCCGGTGAGCGCCTCCGCCTCGGGCCGGCCGGCGGCGGCCAGGGCGTCGCCGCGGGAGGTGGCCAGGGTGGAGAGCACGGCCACCCCGAGCGCGGCACCGACCTGCTGGGTGGTGTTGAACAGCCCGGAGGCGGTCCCGGCGTCCGCCTCGCCGGCGCCGGACATGCCCAGCGCGGCCAGTCCGGAGAGCACCAGCCCGCCACCGCCGACGAGCAGCATGGTCGGCAGCAGGTCGACCACGTAGCCCGCGTCGGCCGGCAGCCGGGACAGCAGACCGAGCGCCGCGACCAGCAGCCCGAGGCCGGCCAGCAGGACGGCGCGCTCGCCGAACCGGGCACTCAGCCGGGCGGAGAGCAGCAGGGAGACGGCACCGATGGCGACGGCGGCCGGGAGCATGGCGAGACCGGTGGCGGCGGCCCCGTAGCCGCGCACGTTCTGCAGGTAGAGCGCCACCAGGACCTGGAAGCCGAACATTCCGGAGATGACCAGCACCTGCACCGCGTTGGCGGTGGAGACGGCCCGCGAGCGGAACATCCGCAGCGGCAGCAGCGGCGTCGCGGCCAGGGCCAGCCGGACCAGGAAGCCGACCAGCAGGACCAGCGCGAGCGCGCCGAGGCCGAGGGTCCGCGCGGAGGTCCAGCCGTGCTCGGCGGTGCCGACGACGGTGTAGATGCCGAGCATCAGCGCGGCCGTGATCAGCACCGCGCCCAGGGCGTCGGCGCCGGCCCGCAGGCCGGGGCCGCGGTCGGGGGCCAGGACGCGCAGCGCCAGCAGGGCGGCGGTCAGGCCGAGCGGCAGGTTGATCAGGAAGATCCAGTGCCAGTCCAGCGCCTCGGTGAGGACTCCGCCGAGGACCTGGCCGATCGACGCGCCGGCCGCGCCGACGAAGCTGAAGGCGCCGATGGCACGGCCGCGCTCGCCCGGCTCGGGGAAGAGCGTGACGAGCATGCCGAGGCTGACCGAGGAGGCCAGGGCGCCGCCGACGCCCTGGAGGAAGCGGGCGGCGATCAGCAGCTCCGGGCCGGTGGCGAGGGCGCACAGCAGCGAGGCCGCGGTGAACAGCGCCAGGCCGGAGACGAACACCTTCCGGCGGCCGACGAGGTCCCCGAGCCGGCCGGCCAGCAGGAGCAGCCCGGCGAAGGCGATCAGATAGGCGTTGACGGTCCAGGTCAGGCCGGCGGGGGTGAAGCCGAGGTCCTGCTGGATGGCCGGCAGGGCGACGGTGACGATCGAGCCGTCCAGGACGATCATCAGCATCCCCGCGCAGAGCACGGCCAGGGCGAGGGCGCGTGAGCGGGTCGGGGCGGGCGCGCTCGGAGCGGCCGCCTTCGACGCTCGAGTGGTCGGGGCGTGCGTGGTCATAACGGATCTCCCGGTGGGTCGGCTACCGGGTAGAACGTTAGCAGATGGTTTTGTTGTGGACTATCTCTTCCGAGAGAATCTTCCTGGGGATGATCCTCTTCCTTGCTTCAGCCTCGGGAACGACGGGCCCGGCGGACCGTCCGCTCGCTCTCCACCGGCTCCGCCAGCGGCCCGCCCACCAACCGGGTCAGCGCCGCGACGAAGGCGGTGCGCTCGTCCTCCGGCAGCGCCTCCAGCACGTCCCGGTGCACCCGGTCGGCGATCGCGGTGCCCTGCTCGACGGCCCGCTCCCCCGCCTCGGTCACCGAGATGATCCGGGCCCGGCGGTCGACGGCGGACGGCCGGCGCTCGGCCAGCCCGGCCTTCTCCAGCTCGTCGACGGTCACCACCATGGTGGTCTTGTCCAGGTCGGCCAGCTCGGCCAGCTGGATCTGGGTGCGCTCGTCCTCCATCGCGTGGAAGAGCACGCAGTACGCGCGCGGGGTGATGCCGAGCTCGGTGAACGCGGCCGACATCCGGGTCGCGAGCACATGGCTGGCATGGTCCAGCAGGCCGGAGAGGTCACGGATCTGCCGCACGGGCGGGCTGGTCGTCATGCCTTCGAGGTTAGCAACGACCGTCCGCCGACGGACGATCCCGTGCGGGACTGTTTTTCCACAGACCCCGGTGCCGCCGGGTTACGGGATGCCGAGCTCGAACAGCGCGTACCCCGCGTACCAGCCCGCCGCCACCGCCGGCATCGCGAACAGCCCGGCCACCGTGCTCGGCCGCAGCCGGCGCAGCGCCACCGCCAGGCCGACGCACAGCGGGAAGGCCGGCAGCAGGTAGCGCGAGATGTTGCCGTAGATCTGGTTGCTGCTCAGCGCCATGAAGACGGTCAGCAGCGTGTAGATCACCAGGACCAGTGGCGGCCGCAGCCGCAGCAGCAGCACCAGCAGTCCGGGCAGGGCGATCAGCAGGCAGACCGCGATGAGGTCCGGCGCCGGATTGGACTGCCAGAACGTCCAGTGCCCGGTGATCGTGTCCAGGGTGCTGCTCAGGGTGGACGCGCCCCAGTCGAAGTAGCGGTTCCAGGCGCCGCGCTGGAGCTTGAAGTAACCGGTCCAGTCGCCCATCCGCCAGCCGACCCAGGCGATGTAGCCGAGCATGCCCCACGGGGTGATCAGCATCGCGGTCAGCGGCCGGGCCACCCCGTCGGTGCGCCGCACCAGCGCCACCAGCGCCGAGATCGAGACGGCGGCGATCACCGTGGCCGCCGTCGGCCGGTTGAGTCCGGCCACCAGGGCGAGCGTGCCGGCGGCCGGCCAGCGGCGGGTCATCACGCAGTAGCAGGCCCAGGCCGAGAGGGCGACGAACAGGGAGTCGGAGTAGACCGCCCACTCCACGCCCGAACCCGGGAACAGGCCCCAGATCACCGCCGCGGTCACACCGGCCCGGAAGCCGCCCAGCCGCTCGGCGATCGCGAAGATCCCGGCGGCGGCGACGAAGGAGGCCAGCACCGAGACGACGATCCCCGAGCCGTACGGTCCGAGCCCGGTCACCGCCCCCACCAGCCGCATCAGCCAGGGGTAGAGCGGGAAGAACGCCGCCGAGTTCTCGTAGTAGGTGGCCAGCGGGTAGCCGTGCAGCGGGATCAGCTGCGGGTCGTAGCCGTTCTCCGCGATCCGCTGGTACCAGATGCCGTCCCAGGTGCCGAGCACGTCCCAGGGGTGGGCACCGCCGCCGCGCCCCGGGTCCTTCTTCAGGAAGTCCTCGGTGTGCGAGAGCAGCAGCAGGAAGACGGTCAGCCCGGTCGCCTTGACCACCGCGTACGCGCCGAGCGCCGGCGCGAAGCGGTCGACCAGGGCGCCGATCCGGCCCGGGCCCGGGGCCGGGGTGTCCGGCCGAGCGGCCTCCTCCGGGTCCACCGACCCGGACGGCGACGACGGGGAGGACGAAGGGGAGGACGACGAGGACACGCCCGCGCCCCCGCCCGACGACTCGGTGCTCGATGCCGTGCTCATCAGCTCTGGTACTCCCCGCCCCACTCGCGTCCGGCGCGCCGACCGACACCGCGACGCCGGGCGAGCCTACGACACCCCGCCCGCCGCACGGGCGGGCAGCCCGTCCAGTGGCCGGACGGGCGGGTCGTGGACGGATCGGCCGCGGGCCGGAGCGGGCCGGGCCCCGGCCCGCCGCCGGAAGCACGTGGTGCCGACGGCGACCGCCGTCGGCACCGGGGGCGGCAACGCCGCGAGCCGCCACTCCGCACCCCAGGAGGGAAGCGCGGGAGCGGCGGCTCGCACCGGCCGGACCGAGGAACGGTCAGCCGTTGTTGACGCAGGTGTTGCCGAAGGACGGGTTCAGCAGACCGATGATGTCGATCGTGTTGCCGCACAGGTTGACCGGCACGTGCACCGGAATCTGGAGCTGGTTGCCGGAGATGACACCCGGGGAACCGGCGGCGACGCCCTCGGCGCCGGAGCTGGCCATCGCGGAACCGGCACCGGCGGCCACGATGCCGACAACAGCGGCGCCGACGGCGGCCGTCTTCTTGATGCTCATAAGGAGCCTCCTGACTGTTCGACAGAGATGCACGGGGAGTGCGACATCTCCAACGAGACCCGGTCGAGCCGGTTGCGAGGGCATGCCCACTGTCACCCGTCCGGAGGAACGGACCCCCGGCCGGGCATTCGGGTGACTGCCGCATCCGACCGTTTCCCCCGGCGCACTGCCTCGTTCTCACAGTCGGAACACGCTCCACCTGCCCGCTACGACGAGGAGATCCGCCGCCGGTCCAAGCCCGTCCGGAATTCCTCCCGGTCGCGCGTCGATGCGAATTCTTCCCGGCCGTGCGGGAAACGTTCGCGGCGCACGGTACCGCGGCGGCCGCTCATCGCCCGCGCCACGGGCGACACGCGCCATCTGGGCCGCTCGAGTGACAATCACGGCATTCCCAGAAGCCACCGGGCCAGGATTTCACCTCGCCCGGATCCCGACTATTCCACAGACGGTCGGGCAGAAATCGGAGGAAGAACCACATGCGTAACCTCAAGAAGGCTGCCGCCCTGTCCCTCGCCGCCGCCGGCCTGGTGGTCGGTGCGGCCGGTGGCGCGTTCGCCAGCTCCGGTGCCCAGGGCGTCGCCGCCGGCTCCCCGGGTGTGCTCTCCGGCAACCAGATCCAGATCCCGGTGCACATCCCGGTCAACGTCTGCGGCAACTCCATCGGGCTTGTCAGCATCCTGAACCCGGCGTTCGGCAACACCTGCGTCAACCACGGCTGACCCGGCCGTCGCCGCACCGGCGACAGTCGATCGGCCGTGCCCGGGCCGCACCCGCCACGAGCGCGGTGCGGCCCGCTCAACCCGTGTGTGATCTAGGAGATCAACCCCCATGCAGAACGTGAAGAAGGCCGCCGTCCTCTCCGCCGCCGCCGCCGGCCTGGTGCTCGGCGCCGCGGGCGGTGCCGCCGCCAGCTCCGGCGCGGAGGGCGTCGCCGCCGGCTCGCCCGGTGTCGCCTCCGGCAACCAGCTCCAGGTTCCGGTGCACATCCCGGTCAACCTGTGCGGCAACTCCATCAACGTGATCGGTCTGCTGAACCCCGCGTTCGGCAACACCTGCATCAACGCGGAGGCCGAGCACCACCACGACATGGACGACTGCTGATCCCCATCGGCACGCGTTCCGCCCGCACTGCCCCCCGGCCCGTCGGCCGGGGGGCGGTTCGGCGTACCCGGGCGCGGTCCGGCCGCCCGGGGCACCCCTCCCCCCGAAGGTGATTGCGCATGGTTTCGAAGAAGAGCGGGGCCGGCCTCGCCGCCGCCCTGGGTGCCGCGATGCTGCTCGGCGGCGCCGGCGCGGCGCACGCGGCCCCCGCCGAGGGCGGTGCCGCCCTGGCCAAGACCGACGTCAACCAGGCGCTCGGCGGCACCACGACCGGGCTCGGCTACGCCGTGGCCCCGGTCAAGGACCTCCGCCTGGACCCGTGGGCCAACTCCTCGGCCGACGTGCTGAACAACGGCGCGACCGTGCAGCCGGAGAACTCCGGCCTGGCGCCGATCGGCACCGACCTGCTGACCGGGCCGCTCAGCGCCGGCGGCGGTCCGCGCGACCTGCCGCTGGTCGGCGGGGTGCTCGGCACGCTGCCCGGCTGAGCCGCCGCACCGGCACCGCGCACACCGGAGCCCGGCACCCCGTCCTGCGACACGGGGTGCCGGGCTCCGGGCTGTCCGCTACAGCTGGGCCAGGCCCGCCAGACCGGTCTCCTGGACCACGCCGGTGGTGGTCGCGGTGGTGGTGGTCGCCAGGTTGTCCACCGAGTCGGTCACCGAGATCCGCTCGTCCTCGTTGCCCAGCGTGG
The DNA here is from genome assembly GCF_000718025.1 of Kitasatospora purpeofusca. GTDB lineage: Bacteria > Actinomycetota > Actinomycetes > Streptomycetales > Streptomycetaceae > Kitasatospora > Kitasatospora purpeofusca. The sequence continues at coordinate 156,244 of NZ_JODS01000008.1, read as the reverse complement.
CGCTGGCTCCGGGCACCGCCTGCACCGCGCCGGTCACCAGCCGCGGGTCGATCTCGTCCACCTTGACCCGGCCGTCGGCGAGCTGGCCGGTGCCGTCCTTGGTCAGCGACAGCGGCTTGCCGAGACCGATCCCGGGGGTGTCGGCGTGCAGCGGCGCCGCCGGGGCGTCCAGCAGCAGCTCGCCGAGGTCGGCGCCCTGGTCCAGCAGCGGCAGCGGCAGCTCGGCCTTGGCGGTCGGACCGACCCGGCCGGTGCCCAGCGGCGGCACGATGCGCTCCGGGATCAGCGCGTCCCCGGTGGTGTGGGCGGGCACCGGGGGCATCACCAGCGAGGTCGGGATGCCGCCGGAGATCCGGCTGTCCAGCGGCGCCAGCGGGATGTCCACCGGCACCTGCTGGGTGGCCAGCTGCTCCTCCAGGGCCCCCACCTGCTCGGGGCCGACCGGGGCGGCGGAGGCCGCCCCCTGGGAGGCGAGCATGCCCGCACCGACCGCCAGCAGCATCGCGCCGGCCCGCTTGGAGAACCTCATGCTTTTCACCGTTCTGCCTGTCCGTAGTGGAGATCTCTACAGGGAAGGCTGCGCGGGCGCAGCCGAAAGCAATGTGCTCAACGAGCCACCCGGATCCCGGATTGCGGCCGTTAGCCGGTTCGGGCTAATAATCCGACAAGAAACACCCGGCCGTCGCGCCTCCCGGACTCTTTTCAGAAATCCCCGTAACCTTCCGTGCCGTCATTCTTTGATCTGAGCGTCAGTGACCGCAGACCGGGTCTGAGCGTTGTACGCGTTGTACGCACGGAAACCAAGAGCTTTTCAGAGAGGGATCTCCCCATGATCCAGAAGTCCTTCGCGGCCGCCGGCCTGGCCGCCGCCGCGCTGGCCGTCGCCGCGGCGCCGGCCTCGGCCATCGGTGACTCGGACGGCTCCGCCGGGTCGTTCCAGGGCAACGGCGGCACCAACTTCACCGGCACCGTCGGTGACCACAGCCCGAACTTCCACTTCCTGGACAACGCGAACGTCTGCCTGCCCGAGATCCACAACATCGCGGTCGGCGTCCTCGGCGTGGCCGTCCCGGTCGAGGTCCCGATCGCCAACAGCGGTGGCAAGCAGTACTGCACCCAGGGCCAGGGCACCCAGACCAAGGGCGACTCGGGCGTTTCCCACCTGATCGGCTGACCTGCTCGTCCCAAGCTGCGTCACCCTCCTGATCCACCCTTCGAATCGCTCCCCGATTCACCCCTGAGAGGAACACCGAAATGATCAAGAAGTCTCTCGCCGCCGCCGGTCTGGCCGCCGCCGCAATCGCGATGTCCGCCGGTTCCGCCTCCGCCATCGCCGACTCGGACGGCGCCGCCGTCTCCGCCCAGGGCAACGGCGGCACCAACCAGACCGGCACCCACGGCGACCACAGCCCGAACTTCCACACCCTCGACAACGCGAACATCTGCCTGCCGGAGGTCCACAACATCGCGGTCGCCGTCCTCGGCGTGGCCGTCCCGGTCGAGGTGCCGATCCTCAACAGCACCCCGAAGCAGATCTGCAACGTCGGCCAGAACACCCAGTCCTCGGGCGACGCGGGTGTCTCGCACCTGATCGGCTGATTCGGCCGCACAGCGCGACGGAGGGCCCGGGGACGTCTGGTCCCCGGGCCCTCCGGGCATATCGGGCCGGACGTCCGGCCGGGCCGCACCCGCGGCGTCCGGCCGGGTGACAGGCCGTCGGCGGGGCGCGTGGGGCGCCGCGGCGGACGGCAGCGTGTGGTCTCGTGTCAGGGCCGGCCCCCGGCAACGGACCGGAGCACACGTCAGAGGCAGAGCGCCCGCACGGGGCGCTCCGGAAGAGAGGGCAGATCCATGAAGAGCAAGCTGGTCAAGGTCACTCTGACCGCCGTCGGCGCGCTGGCGCTGGCCGGCCTGGCCGCCCCGGCGGCGTCCGCGCACGTCGGCCTGGCCGGCGGCGCCGAGTTCGCCGCCTCGGCCCACCCGGTGTTCGCGGCCGGCGAGTGGGGCGGCATCGCCCACACCTCGCACATCCACACCGGTGCGCACGGTTGGGGCGCCGCCACCTCCACCGACGCGGTCGGCGGCGAGGAGGGCTTCGCCCACATCGCCGACTGGTAGGCAGCACGCACGGAGGCCGGGCCCCCTCCCGAGGGGGCCCGGCCTCCGCCGTGTCCGGGACCGCGGTCCCGGTCCTCGTCCTGGTCCTGGTCCTGCTACTTCACCATCGCGGCGGCCTCGAGGGCCCAGTAGGTGAGGATCTGCTCGGCGCCGGCCCGGCGCAGCGAGGTCAGCGTCTCCAGGATCATCCGCTCCCGGTCGATCCAGCCGTTGGCCGCGGCCGCCTCGACCATCGCGTACTCGCCGGACACCTGGTACGCGGAGACCGGCACCGGCGAGGCGTCGGCGACCTGGCGCAGGATGTCGAGGTAGGCCATGCCGGGCTTGACCATCACCAGGTCGGCACCCTCGGCGACGTCCAGCTCCAGCTCCCGCAGCGCCTCCCGGGCGTTGGCCGGGTCCTGCTGGTAGCTCTTGCGGTCGCCCTTCAGCGAGGAGCCGACCGCCTCCCGGAACGGGCCGTAGAACGCCGAGGCGTACTTGGCGGTGTAGGCGAGGATGCCGACGTCCTGGTGGCCGGCCTCGTCCAGGGCCCGGCGGACCACGCCGATCTGGCCGTCCATCATCCCGGACGGGCCGACCAGGTGGACGCCCGCGTCCGCCTGCACCCGGGCCATCTCGGCGTAGCGCTCCAGGGTGGCGTCGTTGTCCACCGAGCCGTCCGCGGCCAGCACACCGCAGTGGCCGTGGTCGGTGTACTCGTCCAGGCAGAGGTCCGACATGACCACCAGGGCGTCGCCGACCTCGGCGACCACGTCCCGGATCGCCTGCTGGAGGATGCCGTCCGGGTTGGTGCCCTCGCTGCCGGTCGCGTCCTGCGTCTCGGGGACGCCGAACAGCATGACGCCGCCCAGGCCCGCCGCGGCCGCCTCGGTGACGGTCTTGCGCAGGGTCTCCCGGGTGTGCTGGACCACGCCCGGCATCGACGAGACCGGGACCGGCTCGCGCACGCCCTCGCGGACGAACAGCGGCAGGATCAGCTCCGCCGGGTGCAGCCGGGTCTCCGCGACCAGCCGGCGCATCGCCGGGGTCGAGCGCAGCCGGCGCGGGCGGACGTACGGGAATTCAGCGGACACGGCTTCTCTCTCCGAACGGTGGTGCTGGTGCCGGGGGCGGCGGATGGTCCGCCCCCGGCCTCGTTTCAGCGCGCGGCCTTGCGGCGCGAGCCGGGGCGGCGCTCACTGGGCCGGTAGACCGGCTCGCCGGCGGCGGTCGCGGTGTCCCGGCGCTTGGCCCCGAAGTCTGCCAGGGCCTGGGCGAGCGCCGCGGCCGACGGGGCCGGGGCCATCACGTCGACCCGCAGGCCGTGCTCCTCGGCGGTCTTCGCGGTGGCCGGGCCGATGCAGGCGATGACCGTCACGTTGTGCGGCTTGCCCGCGATGCCGACCAGGTTCCGCACGGTCGAGGACGAGGTGAACAGCACCGCGTCGAAGCCGCCGCCCTTGATCGCCTCCCGGGTCTCGGCCGGCGGCGGCGAGGCGCGCACGGTCCGGTACGCCGTCACGTCGTCGACCTCCCAGCCCAGCTCGACCAGGCCGGCCACCAGGGTCTCGGTGGCGATGTCGGCGCGCGGCAGCAGCACCCGGTCGATCGGGTCGAACACCGGGTCGTAGGGCGGCCAGTCCTCCAGCAGACCGGCGGCGGACTGCTCGCCGGACGGCACCAGGTCGGGCTTCACACCGAAGTCGACCAGCGCCTGCGCGGTGGTCTCGCCGACCGCCGCGACCTTGATCCCGGCGAACGCCCGGGCGTCCAGGCCGTACTCCTCGAACTTCTCGCGCACCGCGCGCACCGCGTTCACCGAGGTGAAGGCGATCCACTCGTACCGGCCGGTGACCAGGCCCTTGATCGCCCGCTCCATCTGCTGCGGGGTCCGCGGCGGCTCGACCGCGATGGTCGGCACCTCCTGCGGCACCGCGCCGTACGAGCGCAGCTGCTCGGACAGGCCGTGCGCCTGCTCCTTGGTGCGCGGCACCAGGACGTTCCAGCCGAACAGCGGCTTGGTCTCGAACCAGGAGTGCGAGGAGCGGTGGGCGACCTGCTCACCGACCACGGCTATCACCGGGGTGGCGGGGTCCACCGGGGCGGACACCGGCGCGGGCAGCACCCGGGCGGCCTTGAGGTCCGCCGCGATGGTGGCCAGGGTCGCGGTGAAGGTGCGCTGGCGGGTGGTGGTGCCGGAGAGCGTCGCGCTGAGCGCCGACTCCGGCTTGCGTCCGTTGGAGACCAGCGCATTGGCGGTGGCCGGCAGCTGGCCCAGGGTGGTGCGCACGACCAGGGTGGTCTCCGGCGCGCCCAGGTCCACCGGGGAGCCGGCCAGCAGCGCGGCGGCCTCCACGAAGCGGACGTCCGTCCCGGCGGCGCCGCGCAGCGGCACCCCCGCGTAGGCGGGCACGCCGACCGACTGGGCGACGCCCGGGATCACCTCGAAGGCGATCCCGGCCCCGGCGCAGCCGAGCATCTCCTCGGCGGCGCCGCCGTCCAGGCCCGGGTCGCCGTCGACGGTCCGCACCACGTGCTTGCCGGAGCGCACGGCCTCGGCGACCAGGCGGGCCAGGTCGAAGTCCGGCCCCTCGGTGCCGGGGGCGTGCACCTGCACGCCCGAGGGACAGTGGCTGCGCACGGCGGCCGCGGTCAGCGGGTCGGCGACCAGGACGTCGGCCGAGGCCAGGACCTCGACCGCGCGCAGGGTCAGCAGGCCCGGGTCGCCGGGGCCCGCGCCCAGGAAGGTGCACCGGCCGGTGGCGGGCACCGTACCCCCGAACGGGCTGTCGGCCGGGAACGGGCTGTCGGTGGCGGCGGTGGGGCTCATCGGGCTCGCTCCCCCATCAGGGCGGCCGCGCCCGCGTCGAGCAGCCGGGCGGCCAGCGTGCGGCCGAGGGCCACCGCCTGCTGCTCGGCGGTCTCGTCGAGGACGATCGGACCGTGGGCGGACATCTTCAGCAGGGTGGCGCCGTCGACGGTGCCGACCACGCCCTCCAGCCGCAGTTCGGATCGGTGGTCCCAGCCGGCCAGCGCGGCGACCGGTGCGGAGCAGCCGGCCTCCAGGGTGGCGAGCAGGGCCCGCTCGGCGGCCACCGCGACCCGGGTGGGGGCGTGGTCGAGGGCGGCCAGCGCGGCGGCCAGGCCGCCCCCTTCCGGGAGCGCGGCGGCGGCGGTGCACTCGATGGCGAGCGCGCCCTGGCCGGGGGCCGGGACCATCAGCTCGGGGTCGAGGTGCTCGGTGATCTCCGCGGACCGGCCGAGCCGGTTCAGACCCGCGGTGGCCAGCACCACGGCGTCCAGCTCGCCGGAGGCCACGAAGCCGATCCGGGTGTCCACGTTGCCGCGGATCGCGACGGTCTCCAGCCGGTCGCCGCGTTCGCGGGCCCAGGCGTTGAGCTGCGCCATGCGGCGCGGCGAACCGGTGCCGATCCGGGCCGGGCGGCCGGCGCCGGCCAGCTTCTCCACCAGCTCGCCGAGCGCCAGGCCGTCGCGCGCCACCAAGGCGTCGCGGCTGTCCTCGCGCTCGGGGACGGCGGCCAGCAGCAGGCCCTCGGGGGCCGCGGTCGGCAGGTCCTTGAGCGAGTGCACGGCGAAGTCGATCCGGCCCTCGAGCAGCGCGTCGCGCAGCGCGGAGACGAACACACCGGTGCCGCCGATCTGGGCCAGCGCCTCGCGGGAGGTGTCGCCGTAGGTGGTGATCTCCACCAGCTCGACGGGGCGCCCGGTGACGCGGGTCACCTCGCGGGCGACCATGCCCGACTGCGCCATGGCGAGCGCGCTGCGCCGGGTGCCGAGCCGCAGGGGTGCCGCGGTGGTGTCCGGTGCCTGGCCGGTGAGAGGTTGACCATTCATGGGGTGATCGTCCCGGTGGTACTCGTGGGATGGCTGACGGTTCATCCGGCGCCCCCGCCCGCGGGCTGGGTGCCGATCGGGGTGCCCGAGACCGCGTGGACGGCGGCCGGGTCGAGGTCGAACAGTTCACGCAGTGCCTCCGCGTAGGAGGCGCCGCCGGGTTCGGCGGCCAGCTGCTTCACCCGCACGGTGGGGGCGTGCAGCAGCTTGTCGACGACCCGGCGGACGGTCTGGCCGATCTCGGCGCGCGAGCGCTCGTCCAGACCGGGCAGCCGGGAGTCCAGGCGGGCCAGCTCGGTGGCGACCACCCCGGAGGCCATCGCGCGCAGCGCCACCACGGTGGGGGCGATCCGCGCGGCCCGCTGGGCGGCGCCGAAGGCGCTGACCTCCTCGGCGACGATGCCGGTGACGGCGTCGACGTCCCCGGCGCCGGGGGTGGCGGCGTGGGCGTGCGAGAGACTCTCCAGGTCGACCAGGAGCGCGCCGGGCAGCTCGTGCACGGCGTGGTCGACGTCGCGCGGCATGGCGAGGTCGAGGAAGGCGAGGGGGGTGGCGGCGGCGCGCGCGGCGACCGCGGCGGCGACGTCCTGCGCCCCGATCACCGTGCCGGCCGCGCCGGTGCAGGAGATCACCAGGTCGACGTCGGCCAGCGCCTCGGGCACCTTGGCCAGGTCAAGGGTGCGGGCGACGTCCCCGCCGAGGATCTCGACCAGCCGCTCGGCGCGCTCCGGCGTCCGGTTGGCGATCAGCAGGTCGGTCACGCCCGAGCGGACCAGGGTGGCGGCGGCCAGCGAGCTCATCGAGCCCGCGCCGACCACCAGCGCCCGCTTGCCCGCGATCGCGCCCGCGCCGGCCGCGACCTGCTCCAGGCCGAAGGTCACCAGGGACTGGCCGGCCTTGTCGATGCCGGTCTCGCTGTGCGCCCGCTTGCCGACCCGCAGGGCCTGCTGGAAGAGCTCGTTGAGGCCGCGCGCGGCGGTGTGCTCCTCCTGCGCCTTGGCCAGGGCGTCGCGCAGCTGGCCGAGGATCTGGCCCTCGCCGACCACCATCGAGTCCAGGCCGCAGGCCACCGAGAAGAGGTGGTGGACCGCGCGGTCCTCGTAGTGGACGTAGAGGTGGGAGGTCAGCTCCTCCAGGTCGACCCCGCTGTGGTGGGCGAGCAGCAGCGACAGCTCGGCCACGCCGGCGTGGAACTTGTCCACGTCCGCGTACAGCTCGATCCGGTTGCAGGTGTTGACCAGCGCCGCCTCGGCGACGGTCGCGGACGCGGCCGCGTCGTGCAGCAGCCGGGTCGGCACCTCACCGGTCAGCGCGGCCCGCTCCAGCACGCCGACCGGGGCTGTGCGATGGCTCAGCCCTACGACGAGAAGACTCACGCCCGCCCCCTGGTCCCACGATTCTCGGTCCCGCTCATGCCGGCATCACCGCGGACAGCTCGCCCTCGCCGGGCTTGCCGGGCTTGCCCTGCGCCGTCGGCTCCGCGTCCTTGGCCGACTCGGCGGCGGTGCGGGGCTTGGTGCTGCCGGCGGCCGCGCGGCGCAGCTTGGCCGCGGCGGCGCGGACCGGGCCCGGGGCGCGGTCGAGCACGGACTCCGTGCGGTCCGGCTCGTCGCCGGCCTTGCGCTGCTCGTGGAAGGCGAGGATCTGCAGCTCGATGGAGAGGTCCACCTTGCGCACGTCCACGCCGTCCGGGACGGTCAGCACGGTCGGGGCGAAGTTCAGGATGCTGGTGACACCGGCCTCGACCAGCCGGTCGCAGACCTGCTGGGCGGCGCCGGGCGGCGTGGTGATGACACCGATCGAGACGTGCTGGCTCTCCACGATGGACTCCAGTTCGTCCATGTGGCGCACCGGCAGGCCGGCCGCGCTGCTGCCGACCACGCTCGGGTCGGCGTCCAGCAGGGCCGCGACCCGGAAACCGCGGGAGGCGAAGCCGCCGTAGTTGGCGAGCGCGTGGCCGAGGTTCCCGATGCCGACGATGACGACCGGCCAGTCCTGGGTCAGGCCCAGCTCGCGGGAGATCTGGTAGACGAGGTACTCGACGTCGTAGCCGACCCCGCGGGTGCCGTAGGAGCCCAGGTAGGAGAAGTCCTTGCGCAGCTTGGCGGAGTTCACCCCGGCCGCGGCCGCCAGCTCCTCGGAGGAGACGGTCGGCACCGAGCGCTCGGAGAGCGCGGTGAGCGCGCGCAGGTACAGCGGAAGCCGGGCGACCGTCGCCTCCGGGATGCCCCGGGCGCGCGAAGGTCGACGCGCGGCGCCCTGGTCGGGCGTCTGCGAACTGCTCTGTGGTGATCGGCCGATTGCCACGGTGCTCCTGTGGGTGAAGCTGGGCTTTGGCAGCCAGGCTATGCGTTTGTGAACGTGTGCACAAAGATGGTGTCCGATTTGTCCCCGCACAGTGATGCGCATCACGCCGTCGACCCCATAGCACCGGCCGCTTTCCGGGCCACCGCCGGGGGCGGTGCAAGGGGTGGCCGAGGGCCGTACAGCAGGCCGTTCGGCAGCACCGGCGGAGCCGGGCGGGAGGACCCCCGCAGGACCAGCGGCACCGGCTCCCCGGACGGGCGGGACCGGGCCCGCCCCAGCCGCGGCCACGGCACCGCGGCCGCCTCTCGCAGCGGCTCCGCCCAGTCGCCCGGCGGGCAGGACGGCGCGCCGAGGCAGTGGCGGAGCAGGCCGGCGGTGGCCCGGGCGTCGCCGAGCGCGGTGTGCGCGGCGAAGCCGCCGAGGCCGGCCGCGGCCACGCAGGCCGCCAGGCCGAAGCCGCCGGCCTCCGGCAGGTGCGCCCGGGCCAGCCGCATCGTGCACAGCGAGGGCACCGGCGGCAGCGGGACCCCGATCCGGGCGAATTCGCGATCCAGGAAGGCGTGGTCGCAGGTGACGTGATGGCCGACCAGCACCCGGCCGGTCAGCAGCTCCAGCAGCAACGGCGCGATCTCGCGGAAGCGCGGGGCGCCCTCGACGTCCTCCTGCGCTATCCGGTGCACATGGGTCGGGCCGACCGGGCCGAGCGGGTCCAGCAGGGTGCAGAACTCGCCCTCGGGGCGCAGCCGCTCGTCCAGCAGCACCACCGCCACCTCGACCACCCGGTGCCGCCAGGGGCTGCGGCCGGTCGCCTCCACGTCCACCACCGCGAAGCCCCCGCGCGCGGCCGACCGCTCGGCGGGCGTGACTAAGGGCGGACCGGGAAGCATGGCGGCACTCCTCGTGTGCTCAGCCCCCCATGGGCGCGGACGAGTTCGATCGTAAGCCGACCGACGGCCGCTGCCCCAAGCCCGGAACCGGGATTCTTCACAACGATTCGGCGAACCGCCCCCGCCGTTCGGCGGGGGCGCGGGAGGCCCCCGGCGGAGCGCTCGGGAGCCTCCCCGCCGGAGCCGCCGGGGCCCGGGTCAGGCGCCGAGCGCGGCGCGCAGCCGCTTCTCGTCCACCCGCCAGAAGTCGTGCTGGCGCCCGTCGATCAGGGTGACCGGGATCTGCTCCCAGTAGAGGTGGTGGAGCTCCGGGTCCTGGGTGATGTCCTTCTCCTCGAAGGCCGCGCCCAGCTCGGCCGTCACCCGGACGATCACCTCCCGGGCGTCGTCGCACAGATGGCAGCCGGGCTTGGCCACCAGGGTCACCGTCCGGTCGGCCGGCCCCGGGCCCCGGTTCTTGTCACGTCGCAGCAGTGGACTCACCCCGCCATTGTGCGCCGCCCCGGCGGACGGGCCGGACCCGACCGCCCCGTCCGCCGTTCACCCGTCGGGCACGTCGCCGTCACGGCCGCCGCACAGGTGGCTGGCTATGCTCGATGGCATGGCCGTGCTCCGAAGGCTCACCCAGTCAAGGCGCCCCACCGGCTCGCGGGCCGCGCTGGCGGGCGAGGCCGCGGCGGAGGCGGCGGAGGCCGCCCTGCGGGCCGCCCCGGCACCGGCCGGGGAGGCCCCGACCGAGCCGGCCGCAGGCGCCGGGCCGGCGGCGGACACCCGGCCGGCCGCGGAGCCGGAGGCCGCCGGGGACGCGGAGCGCGCCCGGCGCGGCAAGGCACCCCGACCCCCCGCCGAGAACCACACCCCCGACCCGGACGACCCGAGGGCCGCCGCCTTCTTCGACTGCGACAACACCATCCTGCGCGGGGCCGCGATCTTCTACCTCGGGGTCGGCCTCTACCGCCGGGGCTTCCTCACCCGCCGCGACATCGCCCGCTTCGCCTGGCAGCAGGCCTGGTTCCGGCTGTACGGCGCCGAGGACCCGGACCACATGGCCGACGCGCAGCACACCGCCCTGGGCCTGGTCGCCGGCAAGCGCACCGCCGAGCTGGAGGCGCTCTGCGAGGAGGTATTCGAGGAGGTCATCGCCGACAAGGTGTGGCCGGGCACCCGCGCACTGGTCCAGATGCACCTGGACGCCGGGCAGCGGGTCTGGCTGGTCACCGCCGCCCCGGTGGAGGTGGCCCGGATCATCTCGGCCCGGCTCGGCATGACGGGGGCGCTCGGCACCGTCGCCGAGGCGCGCGACGGCGCGTACACCGGCCGGCTGGTCGGCGAGCTGCTGCACGGGCCGGCCAAGGCGGCCGCGGTGCGCTCGCTGGCCCGGCGGGAGCGGCTCGACCTCGACCGCTGCGCCGCGTACAGCGACTCGGCCAACGACATCCCGATGCTCTCGCTGGTGGGCCACCCCTACGTGGTGAACCCGGACGGCGCGCTGCGGCGGCACGCCCGCGCGCAGGGCTGGCGGGTCCGGGACTTCCGGACCGGGCGGAAGGCCGCCCGGGTCGGGCTGCCGGCCGCCGCCGCGCTCGGTGTGGCCGCGGGCGCCGTCGCGGCCTGGGCCGCGCTGCACCGCCGGCACCGCGCCTGAGCGACCGGGCCTGAGCGACCGGGCCCGAGCGACCGGGCCGAGCGGCTCGGCCGGATCGACCGGCGCCCGCGGCCACGGCCGGGCGGAGCCGAGCGGGGCGGAGCGGAGCGGACCGCACGGACGTCCGCCCGGGGGCCGCGCCGGGGTGAGTCCGGTCAATTCGCGCGCTGACGATGCCGCCCGTACGGGCGAACTCCCGCGCGTCGCGGGCCCGTCCGGCCCCTTCGATCGAACTCGCCCGCCAGTGACCGGATCTGATCGTTCGCCAGCTCGACAAAGTCGGGGGTTATCCGGCCCCAGAACCGGGAAACCGCCCGCCTCACCACCGAATTGGTCACCAGGCGCACTCGTTCTGTCACGTTGAGCCAGGCGATCGCCGACATGTTCGGTCACTGTCGGCCGGATATCCGTTCAATGCGGATCCCAAACGACCACTTCGACCACACGGTGTAGCTGTCATTGCACAAAGCGTTATTCTCTCCTGGATGCACGTCACCCAACCGCCCCAGCGCGACCCGGGGGGCGCGGACGTGCTCTCCGCGCAGGCGGAGGTGATCCGTCCACAGTTCTGCCTCTGGGAGTCCCGTGTACCCACCCGTCCGGAACGACGCGCCTGCACCCTCCCGCCCGTCGTCCGCGCCCCTGCGCTCCCGCACCAGCCTCCGCGGCCGCCCGGTCCCGCCCCGGCAGATCTCCACCGGCCTGGACCTGCTGCGCACCCTGCTCCGCAGCCAGCTCGCCGCCACCCCCCAACTGGTGCCCGCCGGAGCCGCGTTCGGCCAGACCCAGGACCGTCCCGGCACCCCCCTGCTGCGCACCACCGCGGCCGGCTCGACCGGGGCCGGCACCCGGGGCCGGGCCGGCAGCACCGGCGGCCGCAGCCGCTCCCGCACCACCACCGGCCCCGGTTACGAGACCGAGCACAACCCGATCATGGAGCTGGTCGAGCGCGCCCAGGCCGGCGAGAGCGAGGCCTTCGGCCGGCTCTACGACCACTACGCGGACACCGTCTACCGCTACATCTACTACCGGGTCGGCAGCCGGGCCACCGCCGAGGACCTCACCAGCGAGACCTTCCTGCGCGCGCTGCGCCGGATCGGCACCTTCACCTGGCAGGGCCGGGACTTCGGGGCCTGGCTGGTGACCATCGCCCGCAACCTGGTCGCCGACCACTTCAAGTCCAGCCGGTTCCGGCTGGAAGTCACCACGGGCGAGATGCTCGACTCCAACGAGTGCGAGCGGAGCCCCGAGGACTCGGTGCTGGAGTCGCTCTCCAACGCGGCCCTGCTGGAGGCGGTCCGCCGGCTGAACCCGCAGCAGCAGGAGTGCGTCACGCTGCGCTTCCTGCAGGGGCTGTCGGTCGCCGAGACCGCCCGGATCATGGGCAAGAACGAGGGTGCCATCAAGACCCTCCAGTACCGCGCCGTGCGCACCCTGGCCCGCCTGCTCCCGCCCGACGCGCGGTGAGCCGGCGGCGGTCCGGGGAGGTCCCCGGGGAAGCGGCGGGAGAGATAGTGGGCGGGCCGTCACCCTCGGCGGCGGCCCGACACATCCGGGTGAACGGTCGGTCCGATGATCAGTCGTGCGTAACCGACCGCCCGCGCCGCTCGTTGGCCAGCTTGCAAGCCTCCACCAGGCGTGCGGTCAAGTCGAATTGCGACCTCTCACCCGATGGAGTGGCTTTGGCTTGCCGGGGCAACCGTCCGGCAGGCCGGGGTGTCGACAACGACGAAGGGAGGTGTGGCCCGTGACGGCAAACGTGCTGGAGCACCGGCGGGCGAAGGCCTTCGCCGAGGCGCTGGAGGCCCACCAGGCGGAGCAACGCGCTGCCGACGGCAACGGAACGGCCAACACCGCTATCGGCAACGCCGGTTCGGTCGCGATGGCCGAACTCATCGACACGGTCGGCGCGCTCGGCGCGCTGCCCGCCCCGGAGCTCGACCACGAGGTCCGGACCGTCCAACGCGCCCAGCTGATGGCCGCGTTCGAGCAGGCCTTCGCGGGCGGACCGGGTGTCACCGTGCCGCGCCAGCGCCGCCACCGGGCCGTCCGCACGGCGCCGCGCGGACGCTGGAGCCGCCGGTTCGCGATCGGCGGGCTGGTCGCCGGCCTCGCCGTCGGCAGCTTCGCCGGGGCCGCGGCCGCCAGTGGCAACGCCCTCCCCGGCGACCCGCTGTACGGCATGAAGCGCGGACTGGAGGGGCTGCGGCTCAACCTCGCGGACACCGACAGCGAGCGCGGCGAGCTGCTGCTCGACAACGCGGCCACCCGGCTCGGCGAGGCCCGGTCCCTGGTGGGCCGGTCCGGCACCGGCGGCTCGCTCAGCCCGGGCACCGTCGAGCAGGTCCGCAAGGCCCTGGACGACATGCACAACGACGCCCTCAAGGGCCGCGACCTGCTGCGCGCCGTCTACCGCAACAACGGCTCGCTCGACCCGATGCGCACCCTGGCGGGCTTCGCCCACGACGAGGACGGCACCTGGGCCGAGGTCCAGTCCCGGCTTCCGGACCAGCTCGTCCCGCAGGCCCACCTGGTGGACCAGCTCTTCGACGACATAAGCCAGGACGTCGCGCCCCTGCGTCTGGTCCAGCAGCCCGCCAAGAGCGGGATGCCGGACGACGGCGGGGCGGGCGACGGCACCCGCGGGACGGGAGTGCAGGGCGGACCCTCCGCCGGCACCTCGCCCGGCGGCAGCCCGGCGGTCGGCGGAGCACCGGCCCAGGGCGGTGCCACCGGCGGACCGGCCGGCGCCGGGGTCGGCGGTCGGCCGGGCAGCACCCCGCAGGTCCCGCCGCAGGGCGGCGCGCCCGCACCGGCGGCGCCCGCGGCCCCCGGCGCACCGGCCGCACCGGCGCCCAGCAATGAGACCAATGTCGTCCCGGCCCCGGTGGGCGGCCTGGTCGACAACCTCACCAGCGGGCTCACCGGGGCCAAGCCCTCGCCCAGCGCGGACGCGCCGGCGCCGGCCCCGGCGCCGGACCGGCCCCCGGGGCAGCCGTCCGAGTCGCCCAGCGCGAGCGGCGCCGCCGCCCAGCAGCAGGGGGTCGAGGTGCCCCCGCTGATCCCGGGCCTGCTGCCCGGTCTGCGGATCCTCGGCGGCTGACCCGCCGTTCTGCTCGGCCCGGAGGCTCACCCGGCCCGGAAGGGCACTCGGCTCAGAAGAAGACCGAGCGCCGCCGCACCAGCAGCTGGTAGAGCGTGTGCTGGATGGTCTCCCGGACCTCGTCGGCCAGGTCGAAGACCAGCATCGGGTCGTCCGCCGCCTCCACCGGGTGCCGGTCGGTCGCGATCGGCTCGCCGAACTCGATGATCCACTTGGTCGGCAGCGGCACCGCCCCCAGCGGGCCCAGCCACGGGAAGGTCGGCGTGATCGGCACGTACGGCAGGCCCAGCAGCCGGGCCAGGGTCCGGAAGTCGCCGATCATCGGGTAGGTCTCCTCCGCCCCGACGATCGAGCACGGCACGATCGGCACCCGGGCCCGCAGCGCCGAGGAGACGAAGCCGCCCCGGCCGAAGCGCTGGAGCTTGTACCGCTCGGAGAACGGCTTGCCGACCCCCTTGAAGCCCTCCGGCCACACCCCGACCAGCTCGCCGCGCTCCAGCAGGGCCTGGGCGTCCTCGTTGCAGGCCAGGGTGTGCCCGGCCTTGCGGGCCAGCTCGTTGATCCCGGGCAGGACGAACACCAGGTCGGCGGCGAGCATCCGCAGGTGCCGGTGGCGCGGGTGGTGGTCGTGTATCACCACCTGGGTCATCAGCGCGTCCAGCGGGATCGTCCCGGAGTGGTTGGCGACGATCAGCGCGCCGCCCTCGGCCGGGATGTTCTCGATCCCGCGCACCTCGATCCGGAAGTACTTCTCCGCCAGCGGCCGCAGCAGCCCGAGCAGCACCTCCTCGGTGAGCTCCCGGTCGAAGCCGAACTCGTCCACCTCGTAGTCGCCGGTGATCCGGCGGCGCAGGAAGGCCAGGCCGTCGGCGGCCCGGTCCTCCCAGCCCTTGCCGAAGGCGCGGGTGGCGGCGGCGCCGAGCCGGCCGGCCAGCGCGCCGCCGACGGCACCGGCCACCCGGTCGGCCAGGCCGGAGCCGTCGGCCGGCGGTTCGCTCCAGCTGGGGGCGGACTCGATCGGGATGACCTTCGCCTCGCCCGGCGCGTTCTCGGCGGCGGCACTCATGCGGGTTCAGCTCCTGGGTCGGTGCGGTCGGGCGGGGGTGCCCGGGGTGGTGGGGCCCGGGCCGGTGGTCCGGCCGGCCTCCGGGCCGAGCAGCGCGGCCAGTCCGTCGGTGACGGCGGTCAGCCGGCCCAGCGGCAGCAGGCCCGGCGACTGCGCGGCGGCGAAGTCCGCGAAGGCCTCCGGGGTGCTGAACACCGGGCGGTAGCCGAAGGACTCGCGCAGCCGGGCGGTGTCCACCACCCGGCCGTGGGTCAGCAGCCGCAGGTGCTCGGGCGAGACGTCGACCAGCCGGGTCTGCCGGGCCAGTCCGGCGATCCAGCTGACCGCCGGCAGCAGCAGCGGCAGGGTCGGCCGGCCCAGTCGGCGGGCGCACTGGGAGAGCAGCAGCACGCCCTCCCCGGCGACGTTGACGGTGCCGGTGTTCACGGTGCCCGGCTCGGCCGGGAAGGAGGCCCGGCAGAGCACCTCGACCACGTCGTCCTCGTGCGCGAACTGCAGCCGGGGGTCGTAGCCGAGCACGGTCGGCAGGACCGGCAGCGCGAAGTAGTCGGTCAGCGGGGTGTCGGCGCCCGGGCCGACGATGTTGGCGAACCGCAGCACCGTGACCGCGACGTCCGGACGGCGCCGGGCGAAGCCCCGGACGTAGCCCTCCACCTCGACCGCGTCCTTGGCGAAACCGCCGCCCGGCAGGGTCTTCGGCTGGGTCCGCTCGGTGAACACGGCCGGGTCGCGCGGCGCCGAGCCGTAGACGCCGGTGGTCGACTTCACCACCAGCCGGCGCACCCCCGGCGCCTTCTGGCAGGCGCCGAGCAGCTGCATCGTGCCGATCACATTGGACTCCTTCACCGCGGAGCGGTTGGTGGAGCCCAGTCCGGTGGCGCTGACCGCGAGGTGCACCACGGTGTCGACGCCGTGCTCGGCGATCACCCGCGCCACGGCGGGGCGGCGCAGGTCCAGCTGGTGGAAGCGGTAGGGCGCGGCGGGCCCGTCCGGCTCGGCGAGCGCGCGCAGCGCCGGGCCCGGCGGCTGCACGTCCACGCCGACCACCAGGTCCACGCCCGGGCGGCGGCGCAGCTCGGCGGCGAAGCGGGCGCCCAGGTGCCGGCCGACACCGGTGACGAGCACGACCGTTCCCACAGCGCTGCACCCCATTCCTCGGCCCGGGAGACCTGCGTGCACCGTACCGCGCCGCCCCGGCGGGCCGGGAAACACCGGGCCGGGAAACGACCGGGCCAGGAGAACGGCGGGGCCAGGAGAACGGCGGGGCCGGAAAAGCGGACGGGCCGGAAAAGCGGCACCGCCCGCCCCGGCCGGAAGGCCAGGACGGGCGGTGCCAAGCGCTGGGCGCGCGAGCGCGGCCGGGGGCGCTTACTTCTTGTTGCGACGCTGAACGCGCGTGCGCTTGAGAAGCTTGCGGTGCTTCTTCTTGGCCATACGCTTGCGACGCTTCTTGATGACAGAGCCCACGGAACAACCCTCGCTCACTGAGACTCTCGCCCGTGAGAGACGGAGTCCATACGACTGACGTGAGGGCCCAGCCTACCGTCCCCTTGCCCAGGGTCGTAATCGCGCCCCCGGGAGCAGGCGAACCGCAGGCGAATCCGGAGCGAACGGAGGCGGGGCCCACCGGTGGTGGACCCCGCCCGGACCGGCCTTTGCCTACGCGCTCTCGAGCCGCACGTAGGACTCCTTGAGGTACTCGTGCACTGCCTGCTGGGGCACCCTGAACGAGCGGCCGACCCGGATGGCAGGCAGCTCACCGCTGTGCACCAACCGGTAGACCGTCATCTTGGAGACCCGCATGACCGCGGCCACCTCGGCCACGGTCAGGAAGACGACGTCCTGCAA
Organism: Kitasatospora purpeofusca; assembly: GCF_000718025.1. Classification (GTDB taxonomy): domain Bacteria; phylum Actinomycetota; class Actinomycetes; order Streptomycetales; family Streptomycetaceae; genus Kitasatospora; species Kitasatospora purpeofusca. Next base: position 139,433 of record NZ_JODS01000008.1, on the reverse strand, counting down.
GGGGCGTTCGCCGGAACTCATGACCATCACCCGACCCTTACCCGTGTGCAAGGCACCGGCTTCCCCTCCGGTGACTCCACCGGCACACGTGTATCCCCAGAGTAGTTATGGGTGGTACCAGTGGGAAGAGGGAGAAGCCCAGTCCTCGTACGGTGAGGGATAAGTCGGTTGCAGTACGTAGTCGATCGGCGATCTGTACCGGTCGGCCTGCGCACGGAACGCGACCGGACACCAGGTCCTCACAAGCGGACGGCGATCCTTCGCCACCGCTCAGGGCAGCAGGCCGTGGTGCGGCAGGACGGCGCGGCGGGCGGCCAGAATCGCCTGGTCGAGGCGGTCCGCCGGATCGTATCCCGCGTCGAAGTCGCGCCAGACCGGGCTGGCGCCGTCGGTCATCCGGAGCGGGGCGGGGCCCCGGGTGCGCCGGTAGACCTCGGCGCGCCAGGACTCCGGGGTCTCGGTGGCCGGGTCGACCGGCCGGCCCGCGGCGGTGGCGACCAGGTGGGTCCAGGCTCTCGGGACGACGTCGACCACCGCGTAGCCGCCCCCGCCGAGCGCGATCCACCGGCCGTCGGCGTGCTCGTGCGCCAGCCCGTGCAGCGCCCCGGCGATGGCCCGCTGGGCGTCCACGGTCACGGCGAGGTGGGCGAGCGGGTCCTCCAGATGGGTGTCGGCCCCGTGCTGGGTGACCAGGACCTGCGGGCGGAAGGCGGCCAGAAGCTCGGGCACCAGGGCGTGGAAGGCGCGCAGCCAGCCGGCGTCGCCGGTGCCGGCCGGCAGCGGGAGGTTGGCGGCGGACCCCTCGGCGCCCGGGCCACCGGTCTCGGTGCTCCAGCCGGTCTGCGGGAAGAGCGTGGCCGGGTGCTCGTGCAGCGAGACGGTGAGCACCCGGGGGTCGTCCCAGAACGCCTGCTGGACGCCGTCGCCGTGGTGGACGTCCACGTCGACGTAGGCGATCCGCTCGGCGCCGAGTTCGAGCAGCCGGGCGATGGCGAGGGCCGGGTCGTTGTAGACGCAGAAGCCGGAGGCGCGGTCGGGCATCGCGTGGTGCAGCCCGCCGGCGAAGTTGACGGCGTGCGGGGTCTCCCCGCGCCAGACGGCCTCGGCGGCGGCGACCGACTGGCCGGCGATCAGCGCGGAGGCGGAGTGGAGGGCGGGGAAGGACCAGTTGTCGTCGGTGCCCAGGCCGTGCCGCGAGTCCTGCCGGTCGGGGTGGGCGGCGGCCTGCTTGACCGCCTCGACGTACGCCGCGGTGTGCACCAGCCGGAGGGTGGAGTCGCCCGCGGCGGGCGCGGAGCGGACGGTGACACCCGGTCCGGCGGCGAGGCCGAGGTCCTCGACCAGGCGCATGGTGAGCGACAGCCGGGTGGGGTCCATCGGGTGGCCCGGGCCGAAGTCGTAGGCGGTGACCGCCTCGTCCCAGAACAGGTGCAGGCCGCAGGAGGGGTCACGCTCGGCGTCGGGCATGGCCTCCACCGTAGTGGGTGGCGGCCGTCCGGCCGGGCAACGGGTCCTTGAACGCCCGCGGTACGGGAGTCAGACCCGGGCGCTCGTCCCCGGGGCGGGCGCGGCGGCGGGCGTGGCCGCGCCAACGGGGGCGTGCGCGGGCGTCCGGGCGGCGGCGCGGGCGGTTCGGCGGCCGGCCAGCCGGCAGCCGAGGCAGTCGGGGTGGCCGTGCCGGCCGGCCGGGTCGGGGGTGCGCCAGTGCCGCAGTTCCGGTGGGCGCGGCCCGGTGGCCTTGCCCCGGCCTGCCAGGTGCAGTACCCAGGCGGCGACCGCCCCGAGCAGGATCAGCGCCGCGCCGGCCCAGAGGCCCGGTCCGGAGCCCGCGACGAAGGCCGCGCCCGCGACGGCGAAGCCCAGGGTGACGACGGCGGTGCCGGTCCAGCCGGCCACGGTGTGGCCCATGTCGTGATCGGCGTGTGCGCCCATGTGTCCTCGTTTGGTGTGATGGACGGGTCCACCCGGGCTCCCGTCCGCGAACGGACCGACGGCTTATCTCACGAGATAAGTAACTTAGATGCTAAGGAGATTTCCCGTGGAGGGCAAGCCGCGCCCCGAGGCGTCGCCCGAGCAGGCGCTCTACGCGATGGACCGGATGATCGCGCTCGCGCAGTTCGGCCAGCAGGACATCGCGGCGCGGCTCGGTCTGAACGTCACCGACCTCACCTGCGTCGGCTTCCTGATCGAGGCGGCGATGGCCGGCGAGGCCCTGGCCGCGGGCGACCTCGCCGAACGCGCGCAGCTGACCACCGGCGCGGTGACCGGAGTGCTCAACCGGCTGGAGAAGGCCGGGTACGCCCGGCGCGAGGCCGACCCGGGCGACCGCCGCCGGGTGCGGGTGGTGCTGGAGGCCGCCGCGCAGGACCGGATCATGGAGGTCTACGGCCCGTTCTACGGCCGGATCAACGGCCTCTTCGCCGACTACACCCCGGCCGAGATCGCCGTACTCACCGACTGGTTCACCCGCGCCAGGGCGATCCTGGACGAGTCGCTGACGGAGATCAGGGAGGCGACAGCCTGAGGCCGACGCCCTTGAGCCGGACCGCCTGAGGCGCGCCCTCCGGTGGCGCGCCCTACGGCGTGCCCCGGACGGCGTCCCGGACGGCCGGACCGGTGGGCGCCGGGGACGGCGCCGCCGCCGGGGCGAAGCGGTCCGCCAGCGGCAGCACCGCCAGCACCAGCAGCATCGGCGCCAGCAGCGCCCAGCGGTACGAACTCGCGTCCGCGAGCGCCCCCACCAATGGCGAACCCACCAGGAACCCCACGTAGTTGAACAGGTTGAGCCGGGCCACCGCGGCGTCCGAGTCGGCCGGGAACAGCCGCCCGCCGGCCGCGAACACCTGCGGGATGATCGCGCAGATCCCCAGCCCCAGCACGGTGAAGCCGGCGATCCCGGCCCAGGCGGCGGGCGCGGCGGCGGCCAGCGCGAACCCGAGCGCGGACAGCGCGGCACCGGACCGCACCACCGGGACGGCGCCCCAGCGCTGCACCGCGCGGTCGCCGAGCGCCCGGCCGAGCAGCATCGCCACCATGTAGCCGAGGTACGAGAGCTTGGCGACGTCCTCGGGGCTGCCCAGACCGTCGGTCAGGTACTTGACGCTGTAGTTGGAGACCGAGGCGTCGGCGATGTAGGCGAAGGCCATCACCAGGCAGAGCGGCAGCAGCGGCCGCCAGGGGATCGACCGGGCCGCGGCCGCGGCGGCCTCCCGTACCGCGTCGCCGAGTTCGGCCGGTCCGGCGAACCTGGTGCCGGCCAGCAGCGCGAGCGGGGCGACCACCCCGGCCGCCGTCCCGAACAGCACCGGCAGACCGAGCCCGACGTGCGCGCCGAGACCCGCGACGGCCGCGCCGACGATGCCGCCGAGGCTGAACGCGGCGTGGAAGCCGAGCATCACCGAGCGGCCGTAGCGGTGCTGGAGCCCGACCCCGAGCATGTTCATACTCGCGTCCAGCGCGCCGACCAGCAGGCCGAAGGCACCCAGGGCCAGCGCCAGTTGCCAGAGCTCGTCGCCCAGGCCGGCGGCGGCAAGGGTCGCGCACACCGCCGGCTGGACCACCCGCAGCACGGCCCGCGCGCTCGTCCGGCGCACCAGCCGCTCGGAGGCGATCGACCCCACCCCGGCCAGCACCGGCACCGCGGCCAGGAACAGCGGCAGCAGGGAGTCGCTCAGCCCGTACCGGTCCTGGATCTCCGGGATGCAGGTGACCAGCAGGGCGAAGGTGACGCCCTGGAGGAGGAAGCTCGCGGCCAGCGCCGCCCGGCCGGCCCGGAGCCGCGGCGTGACCGGGACGCTCCCGTCCCCCGCGTCGCTCCCGGAACGGTAGGCACTCTCGGTAGGCACATCCACCTCGCTACTGGCCGGTACGGCGGTCGGTGGCGAGAGCGTAGGCGCTGGCGGGCGTTCGCGGGAGGGGGTGTGCGTGGGTCGGCCGCGTCCGCCGACCGGCCCCGGGGACTCCGGGAGCTACCGGTCGAGCAGGGGGAGCACCTCGGCGAGGTCGGCGATCAGGCCGGTGGCGCCGGCGGCGGTCAGCTTCGCCGGGTCGGTCAGCGCGGTGTAGCCGTACACGTCCATACCGGCCGCGCGGGCGGCGAGCACGCCGTTCGGGCTGTCCTCCACCACCAGGCAGGCGGCCGGATCGACGCCGAGGGTGCGGGCGGCGTGCAGGAAGAGGTCCGGTGCCGGCTTGCCCACCCCCACGTCCTGGGCGCTGAAGATCCGCTCCTCCGGGAGCCACCCGCGCAGACCGGTGACGTCCAGCGCGGCGCGGATCCAGCTGTGGTGCGCGGACGAGGCCAGGCAGTACGGCACGGAGCGCTGCCGGAGCTCCTTCAGCAGCGTCTCCGCGCCCCGCACGGCGGCGAGTTCGGCGGTGAAGGTGTCGAAGACCCGGCCGTGGAACGCCTCGTCGAAGCCCTCCGGGAGGAGCGCGCCGTCGTACCGCTCGGCGATCACGTCGTGCACCCGGTGGGCCGCGGTGCCCATGAAGTCCCGGTAGGAGTCCTCGACGGTGGTCGGGTAGCCCAGCTCGGTCAGGTACTCGGCGAGCACCCGGTTGGAGAGCGGCTCGCTGTCCACCAGGACACCGTCGTTGTCGAAGATCACCAGTTCATAGGCCATACGGGCGACCCTACCGGCCGTCCCGGCCGGTCACTTGCCGCCGGAGGCCAGCTCCCGGGAGCGGTCCCGGGCCGCCTCCAGGGCGCTCAGCAGGGCCGCCCGCACCCCGTGGTTCTCCAGCTCGCGGATGGCCGCGATGGTGGTGCCGGCCGGCGAGGTGACCGCCTCGCGCAACTTCACCGGGTGCTCCCCGGAGTCCCGCAGCATCACCGAGGCGCCGATCGCCGACTGCACGATGAGGTCGTGCGCCACCTGCCGGGGCAGGCCGAGCAGAATGCCCGCGTCGGTCATCGCCTCGACCAGGAAGTAGAAGTACGCCGGGCCGGAGCCGGAGAGGGCCGTCGCCGCGTCCTGCTGGGACTCGGGCAGCCGCAGCGCCTTGCCGACCGAGCGGAAGATCTCCTCCGCCCGCTCCAGGTGCGCCTCGGCGGCGTGCGACCCGCCGGAGATGACGCTCATGCCCTCGTCCACCAGCACGGGCGTGTTCGGCATCACCCGGACCACCGGGGTGCCGGGCGCCAGCCGGGCCTCGAACCAGGCGGTGGGGATGCCGGCCGCGGCCGAGATCACCAGCCGGTCGGGGTCGATGTGCGGCGCCAGCTCGTCCAGCAGGGTGCCCATGTCCTGCGGCTTCACCGCGAGGATCAGGGTGTCCGCGAGCTTGGCGGCCTCGGCGTTGCCCACCGCGCCGACCCCGTACCTGGCGGCCAGCTCGGCGGCCCGCTCGGGCCGACGGGCCGTCACCAGGACGTCCGCCGGGTCCTTGCCGGCCCGCAGCAGACCGGAGAGCAGGGCCTCCCCGATCTTGCCCGTGCCGAGGAAGGCGATCTTCTGTCCGTGTGCCGCGCTGCTGGTCATGGCCGCTCCTTGCCTCCGGTGCCGCGTCCCGCTACCCCGGCCATCCTCGCACCGCGCCCCGCCCCGGGGCGGCACCGTCCACCCTGCGGGCACCGGTGCGACGCAGCCCCTAGGGCGAAACTCGGGGTTCTCCCCTATGGCCCGGCGGTGGGCGCGGGCGCACCGTGGAGGCATGGCACACGGAGAGATGTCCCGACGTGAGAACCGGCAGGTCGCCGTCGCCGCGGCGACCTTGGGCCCGTGGCGGACGGCCGCGGGGGTCGGTGCCCTGGTGGGGGCGACGGACCTGGTGATCGATCTGATCGACGGGGACTGGTCGCTGAGCATGCTGGCCGGTCCGGCCGGCGTCGCCCTGTTCTTCTTCTTCCTGGTCGGCACGGTGGGCGGCCGGCTGCGCCGGGACACCGCCGACCGGCGGCTGCAGAAGTGGGCGAACGAGCACCCCTGGCAGGCCGCGCTCCCGGCGGCGGGCGGAATGCTCCTCCTGAACACGCTGGCCCAGCTGTTCCTCGGCGACGCGGGCGTGTTCGAGGCGTTCTTCCTCTCGCTGTTCCCGGCGGCCATGGTCCTGGGTGTGGCGGGGGTGGTCGGCTCGGTGAAGCGCGCCCGTACCAAGGACTGACGTTCCGGGAGGAAACGGGTGGTCTGACGGCCTGCGCCGAGCGGGTGTTCACCCGACGGTGCGACCCCGATCGAACAGCTGTCGCACCCCGTCGGCATACTGGCGCGATGCCGATCGCCGAAGACCCCGAACCGCGTCCGTCCGAGGAGCCGAAGGACGGGAAGGACCCGTTCGCCGACCTCGTGCTCGACGAGGAGTTCGTCCGCGGTGCCGCCGTGAAGGAGCAGGCCGGCCGCACCCGGATGCTCGCCGCCCGGTGGCAGCACACGCCGCCGGTCGACCCCGGCGGCCGCCGCTCGGTGAACGACGGGCCCCGGCCGCAGCGGCGTTTCGCCCGCCGGGCGCGGCCGGTCGACCCGTGGGGCAACCCCCGGCCGCGCCGCGGCGGACGGTGGCGGACGCCGCTGTTCGTGGTGCTCACCGTCGCCCTGGTGCTCGCGGCGCTGAACGTCGACGGGCTGCGGTCCTGGTACTCGACGCGGTTCGGCGACGGCTCCGGCGGTACGACGGCCGGCACGCCCGTGGCGACCGTCGCCCCGGAGACCGCGGCACCGACCGCCGCGCCACCGCCGGTCGACCCGAAGCAGCCGACCGTCGACCGCCCGTGGGCGGGCTCCCCCGCCGAGGGGTGGCCCACCACCGTCGACGCCTTCGGGCCCGAACCGGGCACGGTCACCAGGATCGGCGTGTTCGGCGCCGACCAGGTCGCCGCGCAGGTCGAACTGGTCAAGCGGTACCTGGTGGCTGCCAACCTGGACCCGCGGACGGTGGCCGGCGCCCGCCCGGAGGCGGCCCTGGCCATGCTGGGCCCGGAGGACCGGGCGGCGGCCGAGAAGGCGCTGGCCAGCCCCTCCCGCGAGCAGGACCCGACCAACTGGTTCAGCCGCTTCGACGGGCGCGACGCGATCCCGGTCGGCGACACCTACCGGCTGCAGGGCCGGATCAGCGTCGAGGGGGACGGCAAGCGCGGCGTGCTGGTGCACACCGACTTCACCTTCGTCTACCCGCTCCGGCCCGGCCCGGACGCCGCCAAGCGCGCCACCGCGCCCCGGCCCTCCGGTCCCCCGCGGCCGGCGAGCAGCCCGGCGCCCGGCGGGGGCGGCGTGGCGAAGCCGGTCGGCCTGCTCACCCCGGCGGCCGACGTGGCCGGCGACACCTGGACGGCGCGGACCGTCGTGCGCCGGGTGGACACCTTCCGCTTCTACGACCCGGCGAAGTTCAACGTCGAGCGGTACCGGCTCTACTTCGAGAAGACCACGACCGACGCGGGCAACACCGAGTGCGACGTGTACGACGGCTGGTACCACCCGCAGTTCGACCAGTTCGCGGCCGTCGCAGGGGCGTCCCCCGCGCCGTCCGGGCCGACCTCGGACCCGTACGACCGCAGCCAGGAGCCGCGGACGGACGGCGTCTGCGGCACGGTCAGCCGCAGCTGACCCGGCCGGTGCGGCGCCGGGTCAGCGCCGGCGCCGGCCCCGGCCCTGGGCGCCGGTGCCGGGCCGGCCGCTGCGGCCGGCCTGCCGGCGCTCGTGCTGGGCGAGCGCCTTCTCGTAGCGGGCCCGGTGGAGGGCCTCGCCGGGGGCCTCGCGCAGGGCGCGGAGGAAGTAGGCGAGCAGGGAGCCGACCCCGCCGATCACCCAGACCACGCCGAGCGACTTGTCCTCGGCCATCCAGCCGGTCAGCGCGTCCCGGCCCTCGGTGAGCAGCTTCCAGGTGCGCAGCGCGGCGAGCAGCGAGCAGATCGCGACGGCGGCGACCAGCAGTCCGTTGAGGAAGCCGCCGTTGTCGGCGAGCTTGATGCCGTCGACGGCGAGGCGCAGCACGAAGGCGCCGGCCGCGGCGGCGAGCAGCGCCCCGACCGGGACGAGGACGCGGCGCAGCCGGTAGTCGCCGCCGCGCTCGACCCAGCTGGTGCCGAACCAGCGGATCGGCTCCGGCTCGGGGGCGCCGGCGGGCTGGGTGGTGGGGGTGCGTTCCTGGGTCACGGGTCCGATTATCCCCGGCGGGCGGGAACGGCGGAGGCGCCGTCCCGGTGGCCGGGACGGCGCCCAGGACACGCCCATGGTCGCGGTGGGGTCAGCCGAGCTTGCTGACGTCCCGGACGGCGCCCTTGTCGGCGGAGGTGGCCATCGCGGCGTAGGCGCGCAGGGCCTGGCTGACCTGGCGGTCGCGGTTCTGCGGCCGGTAGCCGTGGCCGGCCTCCAGGACGCGGCGGCGCTCGTCCAGCACCTCGGCCGGGACCTCCAGCGAGATCCGCCGGCCCGGGATGTCGATGGCGATGGTGTCGCCGTCCTCGACCAGGGCGATGGTGCCGCCGGACGCGGCCTCCGGGGAGGCGTGGCCGATCGACAGTCCCGAGGTGCCGCCGGAGAAGCGGCCGTCGGTGACCAGCGCGCAGGCCTTGCCCAGGCCCCGGCCCTTGAGGAAGGAGGTCGGGTAGAGCATCTCCTGCATGCCGGGGCCGCCCTTGGGGCCCTCGTAGCGGATGACGACGACGTCGCCCTCCTTGATCCGCTTGGCGAGGATCGCCTCGACCGCGTCCTCCTGGGACTCGACCACGACGGCCGGGCCGCTGAACGTCCAGATCGACTCGTCGACGCCGGCGGTCTTCACGATGCAGCCGTCCTCGGCGAGGTTGCCGTACAGCACGGCGAGTCCGCCCTCGACGGAGTAGGCGTGCTCGACGGCGCGGATGCAGCCCCGGGCGCCGTCGGTGTCCAGCGACTCCCAGCGCTCGGACTGCGAGAAGGCCTCGGCGGAGCGGACGCAGCCGGGGGCGGCGTGCCACAGCTCGACGGCCTCCGCGGACGGCGAGCCGCCGCGGACGTCCCAGGTCTTGAGCCACTCGGTGAGCGAGTCGGAGTGGACGGTGTGCACGTCCTCGTTCAGCAGCCCGCCCCGGTGCAGCTCGCCGAGGATGGCCGGGATCCCGCCGGCCCGGTGCACGTCCTCCATGTAGTACGCGCCGTTGGGCGCGACCTTGGACAGGCACGGCACCTTGCGGGAGATCGCGTCGATGGCCCGGAGGTCGAAGTCCAGCTCGGCCTCCTGGGCGGCGGCGAGCAGGTGGAGGATGGTGTTGGTCGAGCCGCCCATGGCGATGTCGAGGGCCATGGCGTTCTCGAAGGCGGCGCGGGAGGCGATCGAGCGCGGCAGGACGGAGTCGTCGTCCTGGCCGTAGTGCCGGTTGGTGATCTCGACCACGGTCCGGCCGGCGGCCTCGTAGAGGGCGCGGCGGGCGGTGTGGGTGGCGAGCAGCGAGCCGTTGCCGGGCAGCGAGAGGCCGATCGCCTCGGTGAGGCAGTTCATCGAGTTGGCGGTGAACATGCCCGAGCAGGAGCCGCAGGTCGGACAGGCGTTCTCCTCGATGATCGCGATGTCCTCGTCGGAGACGTTCTCGTTGACCGCCTGCGAGATCGCGTCGACCAGGTCGAGCTTGCGCACCGTGCCGTCGACCAGGGTGGCCTTGCCGGCCTCCATCGGGCCGCCGGAGACGAACACCGTCGGGATGTTCAGCCGCAGTGCGGCCATCAGCATGCCGGGGGTGATCTTGTCGCAGTTGGAGATGCAGATCAGCGCGTCCGCGCAGTGCGCGTTGACCATGTACTCGACCGAGTCGGCGATCAGGTCGCGCGAGGGCAGCGAGTACAGCATGCCGCTGTGGCCCATCGCGATGCCGTCGTCCACCGCGATGGTGTTGAACTCGCGGGGGATGCCGCCGGCCTGCTTGATCGCCTCGGACACGATCCGGCCGACCGGCTGGAGGTGGGTGTGACCGGGGACGAACTCGGTGAAGGAGTTGGCGACCGCGATGATCGGCTTGCCGAAGTCCTCGCGGGCTACGCCGGCCGCCCGGAGAAGCGCCCGGGCGCCTGCCATGTTGCGACCGTGGGTGACCGTACGGGACCTCAGCTCGGGCACTGTGCTCCACTCCTTCGGAGGCTGACTGGCGGCCCCGCTCGATCAGGAGGGTGCGGGGCCACTGTGTCTGTCGAGCCTACGCCCGCCGTCCGGGCGGCGGACACGGCGTCCGCGATGCGGTCAGCCGGGTGGCCGCACCGCGGGGCCGGGCGGCCCCCGGCGGGGGTCAGGACGGGGTGAGCGCCACGGTGAGGTCCAGGACGTACGGCTCGACGACCGTGCCGTCCGGGAACTCCGCCAGCAGGGCCTCGCGCTCGACGGCCAGCAGCGGCGCGCGCTGCTCCGGGGCGAGCGCGGCGAGGTAGGAGCGGGAGGTGAGGTCGGTGATCATGTGGTCCACGGTGACCCGGCGCTCCCAGCGCAGCCGGGTGTGCTCCACCCGCAGGTCGTAGGGGGCGAGGTGCGAGGTGACCTCGTCGACGGCGCCGTAGCCGTGGTAGGTGGTGGGCAGCGCGGCGTGCAGCCGCTCGCCCATCGCCCGGACCCAGGCCGCGTTGCTGTCCTTCACGTTCCACCAGAGGGCCAGCGCGCCGCCGGGCCGCAGGACCCGGATCGCCTCCGGCACGGACTTCTCCGGGGTGGTCCAGTGGAAGGCCTGGGCGTAGGTGACGAAGTCCGCCGAGGCGTCGTGGAACGGCAGCTCGTCGCCGCTGCCCCGGACCAGCCCGAGCCCGGGCGAGACGGCGAGGAACTGCCCGGCCATGCCCGCGTTCGGCTCCACCGCGAGCACGTCGGCGCCGCGGCCGGCCAGCAGCCGGGTCGAGATGCCGGTGCCGGCGCCGACGTCCAGCACCCGCGCGCCCTTCAGACCGCGCCCGGCCAGCCGCTCCAGCGCGTCGAACAACTCCTGCGGGTACGAGGGCCTGGCCCGGTCGTACTCCGCCGCCACGCCGCCGAAGGACTTCGCCAGTTCACGGAAGTCGCTGCTGGGCCCGGTTCCGGTCTTTTCCGCCATGTGTCCCCCTGTGGACGGCAGTTCGTGTGCCGTCAGCGTACGCGCGCGGGGGTGGCCAGGTGCAAGCGGGTGAAGGCGAGGGCCTCGGCCAGGTCGGCCTCGCGTTCGGCGGGCGACGCGGAGCGGCGGGTGTTGACCTCCAGCACGACGTGGCCGTCGAAGCCGGTCCGGGCGAGGTGTTCCAGCAGCTCGGCGCAGGGCTGCTTGCCCCGGCCGGGGATGAGGTGCTCGTCCTTGCCGGAGCCGGAGCCGTCCGCCAGGTGGATGTGGGCGAGCCGGTCCCCCATCCGCTCGACCATCGCGAAGGCGTCCACCCGCGAGGTGGCGACGTGCGACAGGTCGATGGTGAAGTGCCGGTACTCCTCCTCGGTGACGTCCCAGCCCGGCGCGTAGGCCAGCATCTCGCGGTCCTTGTACCGCCACGGGTACATGTTCTCGACCGCGAAGCGGACGTCGGTCTCCCCCGCCATCCGGTGGATGCCCTCGACGAACTCCCGGGCGTACTGACGCTGCCAGCGGAACGGCGGGTGGACGACGACCGCGCTCGCGCCGAGCTTCTCGGCCGCCGCCCGGGCGCGGACCAGCTTGGTCCACGGGTCGGTGCTCCACACCCGCTGGGTGATCAGCAGGCACGGCGCGTGCACGGCGAGGATCGGCATCCGGTGGGCGTCGGAGAGCCGGCGCAGCGCCTCGATGTCCTGGCTGACCGGGTCGTTCCAGACCATCACCTCGACACCGTCGTAGCCGAGTTTGGCGGCCAGCTCGAAGGCGACCGCGGTGGTGGCCGGGTAGACCGAGGCGGTGGAGAGGACGACCTTGGTGTCCGGGATGTGCAGGGCCGGGTGCGGGGGCAGGACCAGGCGGTCGGTGGTGCGCAGCAGCGGCGGGCGGGCGGCGGCCTGGCGGGCGGCCTTGACCGACTTCACGGACTGGACGGCGGCCTTGGCGGCGCCGGCCGCCCGGGCGGTGCGGGTGGGCTCGGCACCGGGTCCCTTGCGCGCCCCGGCGGTCTTCGCCGCCCCGGTGGCCGCGGCGGGTCCGGTCGCCCCGGTGGCCCTGGTCGCCTTGGTGGCCGCGCGGCTCGCGGCCTTGCGGGCGGCCTTCTCGGCGACGCCGCCGGCCGCCTCCCGGGCCGCCTTCACCGCCTTGACGCCCTTGGCACCCCTGGCGTCCTTGACGCCCTTGACGCCCTTCGCCGGCTTGACGCCCTTGACCGCCTTGCCGAGCTTGCGGGTCGGCGCGGGAGCCCCCGGAGAGGTGTCCGGACCGGTGTCCGAACCAGGGGTCGGGTCGGTATCGGTGTCGGTGCCGGTGTCCGGAGCGGGATCCGCGGCGGCGTCCGGGCCGGGACCGGAGCCGGTGCGGCGCCCGGCGCGGCGCGGGGCGTCCGGCCGCGGCTTCCCGTCCTGGGGCGCGCGGCCCTCCCGCGTCCCGTCCTCGTCCGCTGGTTGCGCCACGGGAGACAGCGTAAGCGGACCGCGCCCGGAACGGGGAGCCGGTCGGCGCGCGCCCGGCCGCCCCGCTCCCGGGGTCAGGGGGTGAGCGCGACGGGCCGGCGGCGGTCGGCGGGGCTGTCCATGGCGTCCAGTCGGCGCAGGATGATGCCCTCGCGCAGCGCCCAGGGGCAGACGTCCAGCTCGTCCAGGCCGAACAGGTCCATCGCCGCGTCGGCGACCAGCGCGCCCGCGAGCAGCTGCTTGGCGCGGCCCTCGGAGACCCCGGGGATCTGCGCGCGCTCGGCGACGGTCATCGCGGACAGCCGGGGCAGCCAGGCGGCGAGGTTGGCGCGGGTGAGCCGGCGGTCCGCGTACGGGCCGGCGTCGGCCGGGGCGGCGCCGGTCATCCGGGCCAGCTGCTTGAAGGTCTTGGAGGTGGCGACGGCGTGGTCCGGCGGGCCGAGCCGGGAGATCTCGCCGACGACGGTGGCGATCTCGGCGCGGATGTGCCGTCTCAGCTGGCGGAGCTGCTCGGGGTCGGCGACGTCTCCGGGCAGCCAGCGGGCGGTCAGCCGGCCGGCGCCCAGCGGCACCGAGCAGGCCACGTCGGGCTGCTCGTCCAGGCCGCAGGCGATCTCCAGCGAGCCGCCGCCGATGTCGAGGTTGAGCAGTCGGCCGGAGGACCAGCCGAACCAGCGGCGGACCGCCAGGAAGGTGAGCCGGGCCTCGTCCTGGCCGGAGAGCACCCGCAGTTCGACCCCGGTCTCCTCGGCGACCCGGCGGAGCACCTCCTCGCCGTTGGCGGCCTCGCGCACGGCGGAGGTGGCGAAGGGCAGTATGTCGACCACGCCCTTGTCCTCGGCGACCCGCAGCGAGGAGGCGATCATGCCGATCAGCTTCTCGACCCCGGATCCGTCGATCGCGCCCTGCTCGTCGAGGAGTTCGGCGAGCCGCAGCTCGGCCTTGTGGGAGTACGCGGGCAGGGGTGCGGCGCCCGGGTGGGCGTCGACCACCAGGAAGTGGACCGTGTTGGAACCTACGTCGAGTACACCGAGTCGCATAACCCTCCACGCTACGCGATCTCGCGCCGGAGGTGACCGGTCGTGCCGGTGTTCGTGCTGGTCCGGGTACTGATCGCGGGCCGGGACGGACCGGCCGGGCCGGACCGGGGCCCCGGTTCGAACGGCATTCGGCCGGTGTTGACCCGGCGTTCACCGGGCCCGGCGGTGAACTCGCCGTGAACCGCGCGACCACGGACGGTTCGCAGCTCCGCGGAGGCTCTACCCTTGCCGGGTGGCAGCAGCAGACACGTCCCAGCACAGCGGCACCTCCAAGGGCGGCAAGAAGAAGTCCGGGAGCGGCGGCCCGGGCGCCGTCGACCTGGCGATGCCGACCCTCCGCTCCGAACTCCGCCCCGAGGTCCCGCTCGACTTCGCGCGCGCCTGGGTCGAGTTCACCGACCCCGAGGACGAGGAGCAGGTCTTCCGCTGCGACCTGACCTGGCTGACCTCGCGCTGGTCGTGCATCTTCGGCCAGGGCTGCCAGGGCATCCGCGAGGGCCGGGGCGAGTCCGACGGCTGCTGCACCCTGGGCGCGCACTACTCGGACGAGGACGACGAGAAGCGGGTGGCCGGCCACGCGGCCCGGCTCACCCCGGAGCTGTGGGAGAACCACCGGCACGGCACCGACGCCAAGGGCCGGCTCAAGCTCGACGGCGGCATCACCATGTTCGACGAGGACGGCGACCGCCAGACCCGGCGGGTCGACGGCGCCTGCATCTTCGTGAACAGCCCCGGCTTCGCCGGCGGAGGGGGCTGCGCCCTGCACGCACTGGCGCTCGCGGAGGGCCGCGAGCCGCTGGAGACCAAGCCGGACGTCTGCTGGCAGCTGCCGGTCCGCCGCACCTACGACTGGATCGACCGGCCGGACGACACCCGCTACCTCCAGGTCACCATCGGCGAGTACGACCGCCGGGGCTGGGGCCCGGGCGGCCACGACCTGCACTGGTGGTGCACCGGCAGCCCGGACGCGCACCAGGGCGCCGACCCGGTCTACGTCAGCTACCGCCCGGAGCTCACCGAGCTGATGGGCCGGGCCGCGTACCGGGTGCTGGCCGGCCTCTGCGAGGAGCGGATCGCCACCAAGGGCGACCGCAAGGTGGCCCCGCACCCGGCCGACCCGGTGAAGCGGCCGAAGGCGCCGAAGAAGTAGTCCGCCCCGGCGAGGAGCAGCCGACCGGCTGCTCCTCGCCGGCCGGCTACTTGTCGATGTCGCCGACGACGAAGAACATCGAGCCCAGGATCGCCACCATGTCCGCGACCAGGGTCCCCGGCAGCAGCTCGGTCAGCGTCTGGATGTTGTTGAACGAGGCCGAGCGCAGCTTCAGCCGCCACGGCGTCTTGTCGCCGCGCGACACCAGGTAGTAGCCGTTGACGCCGAGCGGGTTCTCGGTCCAGGCGTAGGTGCTGCCCTCCGGGGCCTTGAGCACCTTGGGCAGCCGCAGGTTGACCGGCCCGGGGGCGAGCGTGGCCAGCTTGTCGAGGCAGGCGTCGGCGAGGTCGAGCGCGTTGACGGTCTGCTCCAGCAGGCACTCGAAGCGGGCCAGGCAGTCGCCCTCCTCGCGGGTGACCACGGTCAGCACCTGCCGCAGCTCCTCGCTGCCGTACGCCAGGTAGGGCTCGTCCCGGCGCAGGTCGAGGTCGAGGCCGCTCGCCCGCGCGATCGGGCCGCTGGCGCCGTACGCCTCGGCCTGCGCCCGGGTCAGCACGCCGACACCGGCGGTGCGGGCGCGGAAGATCTCGTTGCCCAGCACCAGGTCCTCGAAGACCGGCAGCTGGGAGCGGACCACGGCGACGGCGGCGCGGACCCGGCCGAGCCAGCCGGCCGGCAGGTCCTCCTTGAGGCCGCCGACCCGGTTGAACATGTAGTGCATCCGGCCGCCGGAGGCCTCCTCCAGCACGTGCTGGAGGTCCTCGCGGCCGGTGAAGGCGTGGAAGATCGGGGTGATCCCGCCCAGCTCCAGCGGGTAGGAGCCGAGGAACATCAGATGGTTGAGGACGCGGTTCAGCTCGGCCAGCAGGGTGCGGATCCACACCGCCCGCTCGGGCACCTCCATGCCGAGCATCCGCTCGACGCCGAGCACCACGCCCAGTTCGTTGGAGAAGGCCGAGAGCCAGTCGTGCCGGTTGGCCAGCATGATGATCTGCCGGTAGTCCCGGGCCTCGAAGAGCTTCTCCGCACCCCGGTGCATATAGCCGATCACCGGCTCGGCGCTGACGATGCGCTCGCCGTCCAGCACCAGGCGCAGCCGCAGCACACCGTGGGTCGCCGGGTGCTGCGGGCCGATGTTGAGCACCATGTCGGTGCTGCCCGCCCCGCCCGTGAAGTTCTCGGCTCCCGCCCCGATGCCGACCGTGGTCTCCCTCATGGGGTCAGAGTCTGCCATCCCGGCAGCGCCCCGAGGCCCGGCGGTACCGGCATCCGGACGGCCTGCGAGAGCCAGCCGAATCCGCCCAGGCCGGCGGGGTCGGTGAGCTCGGCGCCCTCGCCCGCGCCGCCGAGCGCGCGCAGGTAGCCGACCGGGTCGCTGGAGGCGAGGGCCAGCGGCGGCCGGGCGCCGCTGACGCCGAGCGCCCGCAGCGCCTCCCGCTGCGTCGTCCACAGGCTGTGGAGACCGGGCGCGGCCACCGCGTCCAGTGCCACGTGCGCGGTGACGTCGCACGAGCCGTCGGGCACCGGGGGCACCTCGCGGCCGGCCCGGAAGCCGGTCCGGGTGGGGAACGGCGGGCGGCGCCCGGCGGTGTGCCCGTAGTCGACGGCCACGGCCAGCCCGCGTTCCAGGCCGGCCACCGCGTGCGCCCAGGCGGCGTCCCTGGGCGTGCCGAACTCGACGAAGTCCCCGGGCCGTTCGGCCGGCCACCAGCGGGCGGCCCAGTCCGCGTCGGCGGCGTCCACCGGCCCGCCGAGCCGCTCCTCGCCGGTCGCCGGGTCCACCTCCAGGTAGCGCAGCAGCCCGTCCTCGCCGACCTCGCCGGTGTCCAGCGGTACGTTGTCCAGCCACTCGTTGGCGAACAGCAGCCCGGTGACGCCGCGCGGCACCTCCGCCGTCCACACCGTCCGGGCCCAGCTCCGCTCCGTCCACAGGCCTGTGGACGGAGCGGCGGGCGGCGCGTCCGGGCGGGCGGCGAGCTCCACCGCCCACACCCGCAGCCGCTCCCCCACCGGCTCCGGCAGTTCGGCCAGCACCCCGGCGACCAGCTCGCCCCGGCCGGCCCCGACGTCCACGAAGGCCAGCTCCTCCGGACGGCCGAGCGCCTCGTCCACCTCCAGCAGCAGTCGGGCCACCGCCCGGGCGAACAGCGGCGAGGCGTGCACCGAGGTCCGGAAGTGCCCGGCCGGGCCCTCCGGCCTGCGGTAGAAGCCGCCGTCGGGGTCGTAGAGGGCACGCTCCGTGGCGGGCGCCCACCGCATCCAGCTCATGGAGCGGGACGCTACACACCCGGTCCGTACCCGCCCAATCCCTACGGCAGCGGCATGCCGGGCTCTCCGACCTAGGGAGTAGGACGGATCGCCCTCCCGGCGGACCTGGGCACAGGGTGCGACTGCCTACGCTTGAGTCGTGCATCGACTCAACGCCTGGCTCCGCCGTCACCCCATGGTGATCGACTCCGTCTGGGCCGCGATGGTGCTCTTCGTCGGCGTGCTGCCGGAGAACGGGAGCGGAAACAGCGGCTGGCGACTCGGGGTCCACTTCGCCGTGGCCGTCCTGCTGCCCCTGCTGATGGTGTTCCGCCGCCGCTTCCCCGACGCGACCGTGGCCGCCGCGGGCCTGATCGGCTTCACCCAGGTCCTGCTGGACGTCACCCCGGCGATCTCCAGCATCGCCTACCTGGTGTTCGCCTACACCGGCGCCGCGTTCGGCAAGCCCTGGACGTCCCGGTTCGCGCTGCTCGGCGGACTGCTCGCGGGCCCGCTGGTGTACTGGCGGCTGCATCCGCAGAAGATCGAGTCGGTCGCCGACTCCGACGTCCACTTCGTCAGCTACTCCGCCCCCGAGGCGCTGCTCATCATCGGCCTGATGACCACCCCGTTCATCCTCTGCTGGGCCTGGGGCCGGCTGACCCGGGTGCGCCGGGCGTACCTGGTCGAGCTGGAGGACCGCGCGGCCCGGCTGGAGCGGGAGCGTGACGCCCAGTCCAAGGTCGCGGTCGCCGCCGAGCGGGCCCGGATCGCCCGCGAACTGCACGACGTGGTCGCGCACAACGTCTCGGTGATGATCGTCCAGGCCGACGGCGCCGCCTACGTCCTGGACAACTCGCCGCAGCAGGCCAAGGAGGCGCTGAGCACCATCGCCTCGACCGGCCGGCAGGCGCTGGTCGAGATGCGCCGACTGCTGGGCGTGCTGCGCAGCGCCGACAGCAAGGGCGAGGAGTACGTGCCGCAGCCCGGCGTCGAGGAGCTGCCGGAGCTGCTCGACCAGGTCCGCACGGCCGGCCTCCAGGTGGACTTCGCCACCTCGGGCCACCCGCGCGAGCTGCCGCGCGGCGTCGAGCTGACGGTCTACCGGATCGTCCAGGAGGCGCTGACCAACGTCCGCAAGCACGGCGGCCCCGACGTCCACGCCCGGGTCGCGGTCGACTTCGGCGAGCGCGAGCTCGCGGTGCTGGTCGAGGACGACGGCCGCGGCAGCACCGACGAGCAGCTCGCCTCCGGCGGCACCGACGGCCAGGGCCACGGCCTGATCGGCATGCGCGAGCGGGTCGGTATGGTCAGCGGCAGCCTCGACATCGGGCCGCGCCCCGGCGGCGGGTTCCGGATCCGCGCCGTCCTGCCGCTCAAGGCCGCCTGACCCCCGGACACCCGCAGACCCGCCGACGGGCACCACCGCCCCCCGCTGTCCTCCCCGAGGAACCTAGGAGCCACCCATGACCATCCGCGTGATGCTGGTCGACGACCAGGAGCTGCTGCGCACCGGATTCCGGATGATCCTCCAGTCGCAGGGGGACATCGAGATCGCCGCCGAGGCCGGGGACGGCGCCCAGGCTGTGGAGAAGCTCCGGCACACGGAGGTGGACGTGATCCTCATGGACGTCCGGATGCCGCGGCTGGACGGGGTGCAGGCCACCCGGCGGATCTGCCTGGCCGAGGACGGCAGCCCGCTGCCGGACGCCCCGCACGTGCTCATCCTCACCACCTTCGACCTCGACGAGTACGCCTTCGCCGCGCTCAAGGCCGGGGCCAGCGGCTTCCTGCTCAAGGACGTGCCGCCGACCGAGCTGGTGGCGGCGATCCGCGCCGTCCACGGCGGGGACGCCGTGGTCGCGCCGACCACCACCCGCCGCATGATCGACCGCTTCGCCGAGGTGCTGCCGACCCCGCAGAGCGGCCCCGGCGGCTCCGACACCCTGGGCCCGCTCACCGAGCGCGAGCGCGAGGTGTTCCTGCTGGTCGCCCAGGGCCTGTCGAACGGGGAGATCGCGGCCCGGCTGGTGCTCTCCGAGGCCACCGTGAAGACCCACGTCGGGCGGATCCTGGCCAAGCTGGGCCTGCGCGACCGGGTCCAGGCCGTGGTGCTGGCCTACGAGGCCGGACTGATCCGGGCCGGCGCCACCGACTGACCCGCGCAGGCCCGGACCCCGGACCCCGGACCCGGCCCCGCGCCCGGTCCGGAGCGAACCGCTCCGCGGGCCCGGCCCCGCCCGTAGAATGGGCCGGTACGTCCGGTACCCCGGCAGTGGACTGGAACGGAACCCCTGGACAAAGGTGGACGCGTGAGTCCGTCCGACTTCGCCGACCGCGGCGAGTTCGCCCCGCTCGCCGACGGCCTCGGCGACCCGGCCGATCCCGGCAACCGCCCCGCCCGCCTGGCCGTCGGCGTGGTCGGCACCGGCCGGGTCGGACCGGCGCTCGGCGCCGCCCTCCAGCTCGCCGGCCACAAGGTGGTCGCCGCCTCCGGGGTGTCCGCCGCCTCGCGCCGCCGGGCCGAGACCCTGCTGCCGGGCGTACGGATCGTCACCCCGCCGCAGGTGCTGGCCGCCGCCGACCTCGTCCTGCTCACCGTCCCCGACGACGCGCTGGCCGACCTGGTCACCGGCCTCGCCGCCACCGGCGCCGTCCGGCCCGGCCAGATCCTGGTGCACACCTCCGGCGCGCACGGCGTGGCCGTGCTGGAGCCGGCCGCCGCGGCCGGCGCGCTGCCGCTCGCACTGCACCCCGCGATGACGTTCACCGGCACCTCCGTCGACCTGGCCCGGCTGGCCGGCTGCCCCTTCGGGGTGACCGCCCCCGAGGAGCTGCGACCGGTCGCCGAGGCGCTGGTGGTGGAGATGGGCGGCGAACCCGAGTGGGTGCCCGAGAGCGTCCGCCCGATGTACCACACCGCCCTCGCGCACGGCGCCAACCACCTGGTCACGCTGGTCGCGCAGGCGATGGAGCTGCTGCGCACGGCCGGCGTCGCCGAGCCCGGCCGGATGCTCGGCCCGCTGCTCGGCGCCGCCCTCGACAACTCCCTGCGCTCCGGCGACGCGGCCCTCACCGGCCCGGTCGCCCGGGGCGACGCCGGCACCGTACGGCGCCACCTGGCGCAGCTCAGTACGGTGTCCCCGGACATCCCCGCCGCCTACCGGGCGATGGCCCGGGCCACCGCCCAGCGGGCCCTGGCCCGCGGAACGATCGACGAGACGTCGGCGGCGGCGCTGCTGGACGTACTGAACGAGGAGAAGCAGTAATGGCACGCGGCAAGCAGCCGGGCAAGGCCCAGCACGCCCCGAAGGTCCACCGGGCCGTCGTCACCCGCACCGTCGACGACTTCGAGTCGGCGTTCTGGCCGGACGAGCAGCCGGTCGACAACGCGGTCGTGATGACGATGGGCGCCCTGCACGAGGGCCACGCCGCGCTGATCCGGGCCGCCCGCAAGCAGGTCGGCCGGGACGGCCGGGTCGCCGTCACCGTCTTCGTCAACCCGCTGCAGTTCGGTGCCGGCGAGGACCTCGAGCGCTACCCGCGCAGCCTGGACGACGACGTGCGGCTGGCCGAGGCCAACGGTGCCGACGTGGTCTTCGCGCCGTCCGTCGACGAGGTCTACCCGAACGGCGAGCCGCAGGTGCGGCTGGCGGCCGGCCCGATGGGCGAGCGCTACGAGGGCGCCACCCGGCCCGGCCACTTCGACGGGGTGCTGACCGTCGTCGCCAAGCTGCTGCACATCACCGACCCGGACTTCGCGTTCTTCGGCGAGAAGGACGCCCAGCAGCTGGCGGTCGTCCGCCGGATGGTGGCCGACCTGGACTTCGACGTCGAGATCATCGGCGTGCCGACCGTCCGCGAGGAGGACGGCCTGGCGCTCTCCTCCCGCAACCGCTACCTCTCGGCCGAGGAGCGCGACCGCGCCCTGGCCCTGTCCGGCGCCCTGTTCGCCGGCCGGGACGCGGCCGCGCGGGGCCCGGAGGCCGTGCGCGAGGCCGCCTCGGCCGTGCTCGACGCCGCCGAGGGCGTCGACCTCGACTACCTCTCCCTGATCGATCCGCACGACTTCACCGAGGCGCCGGACGACTTCCGGGGCGAGGCGGTGCTGGCCGTCGCCGCGAAGGTGGGCGCGACCCGCCTGATCGACAACGTCCGCGTCGTCGTCCGGTAGCCACCGCGCCGGACCGCAGCACCGAACCGAAACAAACGCTCGCCCGCAGAGCGTTGGGCAGCAAGTACCCCCTAGGCATGCACTCACAGGAGGCGTGACCCGCGATGCTCCGCACCATGCTCAAGTCCAAGATCCACCGGGCCACCGTGACCCAGGCCGACCTGCACTACGTCGGCTCGGTCACGGTGGACGAGGACCTGCTCGACGCCGCCGACCTGCTCCCCGGCGAGCTGGTCCACATCGTCGACATCAACAACGGCGCCCGGCTGGAGACGTACACCATCGCCGGCCCGCGCGGCTCCGGCGTCATCGGCATCAACGGCGCCGCCGCCCGCCTGGTCCACCCCGGTGACCTGGTCATCCTCATCGCCTACGGGCAGATGGACACCGCCGAGGCCAAGGGCTACCTCCCCAAGGTCGTCTTCGTCGACGAGCGGAACCGGGTCACCGGCACCGGCGGCGACCCGGCCGAGGCCGGGGAGGGCACCGGACTGCTGCGCGGCGACGCGGCGTACCGTGGCGACAACGGTGCGGCCGACCCGGTCGCGCGCTGAAGGAGCCACTGAAGTCATGTCCGTCACCCACCGCCTCACCGCCCCCGCACCGGGCTGGACCACCGACACCGACGTCGTCGTGGTCGGCTCCGGCGTGGCCGGGCTCACCGTCGCCCTCAACGTCCGCCGGGCCGGCCTGCGGGCCATGGTGGTCACCAAGGCGATGCTGGACGACGGGTCCACCCGCTGGGCCCAGGGCGGCATCGCGGCCGCCCTGGGCGAGGGCGACACCCCCGAGCAGCACCTGGCCGACACCCTGGTGGCGGGCGCCGGGCTGTGCGACGGGGACAGCGTCCGCACCCTGGTCACCGAGGGCCCGGGCGCGGTCCGCCGGCTGATCGCGGTCGGCGCGGCCTTCGACCGGGGCGAGGACGGCGACGTCCTGCTCACCCGCGAGGGCGGCCACCACCGGAACCGGATCGCGCACGCCGGCGGGGACGCCACCGGCGCCGAGATATCCCGCGCCCTGGTCGAAGCCGTCCGCCGGGACCCGGACATCGAGCTGATCGAGCACGCCCTGGTGCTCGACCTGCTCACCGATGCCGAGGGGCACGCCGCCGGACTCACCCTGCACGTGATGGGCGAGGGCCAGCGGGACGGCGTCGGCGCGGTCCGCGCCCGCGCGGTGGTGCTCGCCACCGGCGGCATGGGCCAGGTCTTCTCGGCCACCACCAACCCGCCGGTCTCCACCGGCGACGGCGTGGCGCTCGCGCTGCGGGCCGGCGCCGAGGTCACCGACCTGGAGTTCGTCCAGTTCCACCCCACCGTGCTCTGGCTCGGCCCCGGGGCGGAGGGCCAGCAGCCGCTGGTCTCCGAGGCGGTCCGCGGCGAGGGCGCGCACCTGGTCGACGCGGACGGCGTCCGGTTCATGCTCGGGCAGCACGAGCTGGCCGAACTGGCCCCGCGCGACATCGTCGCCAAGGCGATCACCCGCCGGATGCGGGAGCACGGCACCGACCACATGTACCTGGACGGGCGGCACTTCGGCGCCGAGATGTGGCAGCGGCGCTTCCCCACCATCCTGGCCTCCTGCCGCGCGCACGGCATCGACCCGGTCACCGAGCCGATCCCGATCGCGCCGGCCGCGCACTACGCCTCCGGCGGGGTGCGCACCGACACCCGCGGCCGCACCTCCGTGCCCGGCCTCTCCGCGTGCGGCGAGGTGGCCTGCACCGGAGTGCACGGCGCCAACCGGCTGGCCTCCAACTCCCTGTTGGAGGGCCTGGTCTTCGCCGAGCGGATCGCCGCCGACCTGACCGCCCGGCACGCCGCCGGGGAGCTGCCCGAGCGCGTCGTCGACGTCGAGGCGGCCAGGGCCGCCCAGCCGGTGCCGCTGCCCGCGCCCGAGGCGCGGGCCGAGATCCAGCGGCTGATGTCGCGCGGCACCGGTGTGCTGCGCTCGGCCGCGTCGATGGCCGCCACGGCGGAGGGGCTGGCCCTGCTCGCCGGGCAGACCCGCGCCGCCGTCGCCGAGGAGAAGCCGGCCGACCCCCGGGTGGAGACCTGGGAGGCCGCCAACCTGCTGCTGGTCGCCGACGCCCTGGTCACCGCCGCCGCGCAGCGCGAGGAGACCCGCGGCTGCCACTGGCGCGAGGATTTCCCGGAGCGCGACGACGCGCACTGGCAACGCCATCTGATCACCACCCTCACCGCCTCCGGCGGACCCGTCAGCACCCTCGAGGAGCCGTAACCACCATGACCGACGCGACCGACGTGACCCACCTGCACGAGCACGAGCACGACGAGCTCCCGCTGGCCGGCGGCTGCGGCGACGGCTGCGCCTGCGGGGACGGCGAGGGCTACGAGACCGGCCTGGACCCCCAGCTCGCCGAGCTGCTGGAGGAGGCCGGCCTGGACCCGGTCGAGGTCGAGGACATCGCGACCCTGGCGCTGGCCGAGGACCTGGCCGGCGGCGAGGACGTCACCTCGGTGGCCACCGTGCCCGCCGACGCCGTCGCCACCGCCGACTTCACCGCCCGTGAGGCGGGCGTGGTGGCCGGCCTGCGGATCGCCGAGGCCGTCGTCTCGCTGGTCTGCGAAGAGGAGTTCGAGGTCGAGCGGCACGTCCAGGACGGCGACCGGGTCGAGGCCGGCCAGGTGCTGCTCTCGGTCCGCTCCCGCACCCGGGACCTGCTGACCGCCGAGCGCAGCGCGCTCAACCTGCTCTGCCACCTGTCCGGCATCGCCACCGCCACCCGTGCCTGGGCGGACGCCCTGGAGGGCACCGACGCGGTGGTCCGCGACACCCGCAAGACCACCCCGGGCCTGCGCGCGCTGGAGAAGTTCGCGGTCCGCTGCGGCGGCGGCGCGAACCACCGGATGGCGCTCTCGGACGCGGCCCTGGTCAAGGACAACCACGTGGTCGCGGCCGGCGGCGTCGCCGAGGCCTTCCGGGCCGTCCGGGCCGCCTACCCGGAGCTCCCGGTCGAGGTCGAGGTCGACACCCTGGAGCAGATCGCCCCGGTCCTGGAGGCCGGCGCGGAGCTGATCCTGCTGGACAACTTCACCGTCCCGCAGCTGCGCGAGGCGGTCGCCCTGGTGGCCGGCCGGGCCGAGCTGGAGGCGTCCGGCGGACTCACCCTGGCCACCGCGCGCGAGGTCGCCCAGACTGGTGTCCAGTACCTGGCGGTGGGCGCGCTGACCCACTCCTCGCCGATCCTGGACATCGGCCTGGACCTGCGCGCCTGACCGTCCGTCCGGCCCGTTCGCCCGTTCGCCCCCGGTCCTCGACGCAGAAAGCACCCGATGCTGCTCACCATCGACGTCGGCAACACCCAGACCACCCTCGGCCTGTTCGGCGGTGAGGAGGTGGTCGAGACCTGGCGGATCTCCACCGATCCGCGCCGCACGGCGGACGAGCTGGCGGTGCTGCTGCACGGCCTGACGGGCTCGCAGGGATCGGGTACCGCGATCGCGGACGCGAAGGTCGAGGGCCTGGCGATCTGCTCCTCCGTCCCCTCCGTGCTCCACGAGTTCCGCGAGGTGGCGCGCCGGTACTACGGCGACGTCCCCGCGGTGATCGTGGAGCCGGGGGTGAAGACGGGGGTGCACGTCCTGATGGACAACCCCAAGGAGGTCGGCGCCGACCGGATCGTCAACGCGCTGGCCGCCAACCACCTCTACGGCGGCCCCTGCATCGTGGTCGACTTCGGCACCGCCACCACCTTCGACGCGGTCAACGCCCGCGGCGACTACGTCGGCGGCGCGATCGCCCCCGGCATCGAGATCTCGGTCGAGGCGCTCGGAAACCGCGGCGCCCTGCTGCGCAAGATCGAGCTGACCCGCCCCCGCAACGTGATCGGCAAGAACACCGTCGAGGGCATGCAGTCCGGCATCCTCTACGGCTTCGCCGGGCAGGTCGACGGACTGGTCGACCGGATGGCCCGGGAGCTGTCCAAGGACCCCGACGACGTCCAGGTGATCGCCACCGGCGGCCTGGCCCCGCTCGTCCTCGGCGAGGCCGGCTCCCTCGACGTCCACGAGCCCTGGCTCACCCTCATCGGCCTGCGCCTGGTCTTCGAACGCAACCGCCCCAGCTGACCCGGGGGACCCGCCGCAGCGTCCGATCGTGGGGGCTCGGCGCGACACTACCGACAAATCGGATATTCCTCACGTAGTGTCAGCCCATGCCTACGCCACACGGATCGCGCGGCGGCATGGCCTTCAGCGCCGACGAAGTCCGCGTGCTGCGCCGCGCCCTCGCCCAAGCCCTGCACCCCGCCGTCCCCGTCCACTTCCAGCTCCCCGACCGGCCGCTGTACGCCGATGCGGGCGCCGCCCTGTGGGCCGAGGACGTCCAGGACGCACTGCGTCTGACCGAGGCGATCGACGAGGCCGTCCAGGAGGGGGGCCGGCTGCGCGCCTTCCTCCTCGCCGACCTCAGCCGCTACCGGGCCGCCCTGCCCGGCAGCGCCAGCGGCTACCTGGAACGGCTGGAGGAGGCGGTGACCGACGGCTACCTCCCGGGACCGGAGGACCTCACCGCGCTGCGCGGACTGTCCCGCCAGCCCTGCGGCCAGCACGAGCGCTCCCGCCGCTCCCGGCTGGCCGGACGCTGCCACGCGCTGGCCGAGGCCGCCGTCCGCGAACGGCTCGCCCTCACCAGCGGCCAGCGCCACCTCGTCGCCGTACCGAGCCCCGCCGCACCCCCGAGCAGTCCCCTCATCCCTGTTGGAGGACGGATCCCGATGAGCAGCACCGAGCACCCCGCCGAGCAGCCCGCCGCCGCCCGCAAGGGCGCCCCCCGCGGCCCGCAGGACCAGCAGCCCGCCCGGCCGCACCGGATGCCGACCCCCGCCGAACTCTTCGGCCGCCGCCCCAAGGCCGCCCCCCACCCGGACCGGCCGGTCCACCCGGCCGCGCCCGAGGACCTGGAACTGGCCACCGGCACCGGCTGAGCCCGCACCGCCACCGCCTCCCGGGGAGGCCGCGCCGCACCGAGCGGCCCGGCCTCCCCGGTCCATCTGTCGACAATGCCGTTCCCCGGGCCGATCGTTCGGGTCACAACTCGATAACCATCACCGCGCGCGCCGCCGGATCGCTCCCGTCCTGTACGAATTGATGGGCGATCAACCGGCTTGACGTCAGGCCGACCGTCCATAGGGTCGCGGGGACACCCCACGATCAAGAGGACCCCCGTGAACTCGACCCGCACGCGCCGGGTGCTCGGCTCGGCCGCGGCGACGGCCGTCGCCGCCCTGTCCGTCGGCACGCTCGCCGTTCCCGCCCACGCCGCGGGGCCGACCCTCAGCCTCGACGTCGGCGCCCTGATCCAGATCCAGGGCGAGCCGACCACCCAGCCGCAGTTCGGCGAGAACGTCTTCGTCCGGGTCGGCCGGACCGGCACCGCCCCGGTCCCGGGCGCCACGCTCACCCTCGACACCACCGGGCTGGTCGGCGTCGCCGAGCTCACCGCCTCCGGCGGCCGCTGCGTCACCGCGGCCCGGGCGATCACCTGCGACCTCAACAACCTCAGCAGCCCGAACGTCAATCTCACCGACCACCTGTGGCTGAGCGCGGTGCCCGGGGTGAAGCCCGGCACCAAGGGCGTGGTGCGCGCCGCGCTGACCGCGCCCGGCGCCGAGTCGGCGTACAAGGAGTTCGCGGTCGAGGTCGGCGGCGCGGTGTTCCGGACCGCCGAGATCCCCCTCAAGGAGCACGCCAATGTCGGCAGCACCTTCTCCCCGCCCGTGCGGTTCGCCAACCGCGGCGGCGTCTCGGCCGCCCGGGCGGTCGTCGAGGTCATGCTGCTGCCCGGGCTGAAGGTCGAGAACTGGCCGTCCAACTGCGAGTACGCCACCGACCCGGGCCAGCTCGGCAAGGAGGGCTTCGGTACGCCGATCGCGACCACGCACGCCATCTGCACCGTCGAGGGCCAGGTCCTGCCCAACGAGCCGGTCCGGCTGAACGGCCTCGACCTCACCGTCACCTCCGAGGCCGAGTACACCTTCGCGGACTTCTCGGTCTTCGCCGACGCGAACGCCGCCGCCGCGCAGGGACCGGCGCTGCGCCAACGGCTGGCCTTCCAGCGCGGCACCGGCGCGCCCGCCACCCTGACCCGCGACTCCGCCGAGGGCATCCCCTCCGGCTACCCCGACATCAACGGCCACTTCACCGAGCAGGAGGTGCTCGCGGACAACGGCGCCGACTTCGGCCTGACCGGCACCTGGGCCCCGGACGCCTCCGGCCGCGCCGGAACGCTCACCGTCACGGCCGCCAACCGGGGCCCGGCCTCGATCTTCGACCGCAGCGGCGGCGAGGGCACCCCGTTCGTCCGGATCCAGCTGCCCGAGGGCGCCACGGTCACCGACCTGCCGAAGAACTGCCGGGCGAACAACCGCGTCCTGGGCGAGACCCAGGACCACCCGCTCAACAAGTTCGACTGCGAGGCCTTCGGCTTCTTCATGGCCAACGGCGCGTCCAGCAGCCACGTCCTGGGCGTGCAGCTGGACGAGGGCACCGTCCCGCTCTCCGCCACCGTCTCCTTCCAGAACCAGCACAGCGACCTGGAGGAGGGCTACCCGAGCGCCCCCATGAGCTGGGACCCCAACCCGGAGAACGACCGGATCAAGGTCGCGCTGCGCTCGCTCCCCGCTCCCGGGCCGACCGTCCCGGACCGCGGGGCCGGGACTCCGGTCGAGCCGGTCTCGCCGGTCGTACCGGCCTCGGTGGCCGACTCCACCGGCTCCGGCTCCGGCAGCGGCACCGGGACCACCGCGACCGGCAGCACCGGTGGCACCGCCGCCACCGCGACGACCGGCAGGACCGGCACCGGGACGACCGGGACCGCGGGCACCGGCACGCCCGGCCTCGCGGACGGCGGCGAACTGGCCGACAGCGGCCGCGGCGACGCCGTCCCGCTGGCCTGGGCCTCCGCCACCGCGCTGGCCCTGGGCGGCGCCGCGCTCCTCACCTCCCGCCGCCTCGGCCGCCGGCGCTCCTGAACCCGTCGCGCGGGGCGGGGGCGGCGTACCCCGGCCCCGCCCCGCGCGGCGCGGTAATCCCGTGGCGGAGCACCACCGCGGGCTGGCTACCCTGGTGGGGTGAGCGATCAGAGTCCCATCACCGCGACCGACGACCTTCCC
This sequence comes from Kitasatospora purpeofusca, assembly GCF_000718025.1. Lineage (GTDB taxonomy): Bacteria > Actinomycetota > Actinomycetes > Streptomycetales > Streptomycetaceae > Kitasatospora > Kitasatospora purpeofusca. The sequence continues at coordinate 111,246 of NZ_JODS01000008.1, read as the reverse complement.
GAGCAGATGCGCGTCCGGCGCGAGAAGCTGGACCGGCTCCGGGCGGCCGGCATCGACCCGTACCCGGTCGGCTTCCCCCGCACCAGCACCATCGCCGACCTCCGGGACAAGCACCCTGACCTGGCCCCGGACACCGCGACCGGCGAGCGGACCGGCATCACCGGCCGGGTGATCCTCTCCCGCACCGGCGGCAAGCTCTGCTTCGCGACCCTGCGCGACGGCTCCGGCGACCTCCAGGTGATGCTGTCCCTGGACAAGCTGGGCGAGGAGCGGCTGGCGGCCTGGAAGTCCGACATCGACCTGGGCGACCAGGTCGGCGTCGAGGGCGAGGTGATCACCTCCCGGCGCGGCGAGCTGTCGGTGATGGTGGACCGCTGGGAGCTCACCGCCAAGTGCCTGCGCCCGCTGCCCGACAAGCACAAGGGCCTGACCGACCCGGAGGCCCGGGTCCGCCAGCGGTACGTGGACCTGATCGTCAACCCCGAGGCCCGCGAGATCCTGCACCTGCGCTCCAAGGTGGTCCGCTCGATCCGCCGCACCTACGAGGAGCGCGGCTACATCGAGGTCGAGACCCCGATGCTGCAGCCGGTGCACGGCGGCGCCAACGCGCGTCCGTTCAAGACGCACATCAACGCCTACGACATCGACCTCTTCATGCGGATCGCCCCCGAGCTGTACCTCAAGCGGCTGGTGGTCGGCGGCGCGGAGAAGGTCTTCGAGATCAACCGCAACTTCCGCAACGAGGGCGCGGACTCCACCCACAACCCGGAGTTCACCTCGCTGGAGTCGTACGAGGCCTACGGCGACTACGACACCCAGGCCGAGCTGATCCGGGCCACCATCGTCAACGCGGCCCGGGACGCGCTGGGCACCACGGTGATCAAGGGCCTGGACCCGCACGGCGTGGAGCACGAGATCGACCTGGCCGAGCCCTGGGCCGAGGTGAGCGTCTACCCCGGCATCTCCGCGCACCTGGGCACCGAGGTCACCCCGGAGACCGGCGTCGAGGAGCTGCGCAGGCTGGCCTCCGAGCACGGCATCCCCTTCGAGAAGGAGTGGGGCCACGGCCAGATCGTGCTGGAGATGGTCGAGCGCCTGCTGGAGGAGAACGCCGTCCGGCCGACCTTCATCAAGGACTACCCGACCGAGGTCTCCCCGCTCACCCGCCAGCACCGCTCGATCCCGGGCGTGGCCGAGAAGTGGGACCTGGTCATCTTCGGCACCGAGATCGGCACCGCCTACTCCGAGCTGATCGACCCGGTCGAGCAGCGCGCCCGCCTCACCGCGCAGTCCCTGCTCGCGGCCGGCGGCGACGTCGAGGCGATGCAGATCGACGAGGACTTCCTGCGGGCCCTGGAGTACGCGATGCCGCCCACCGGCGGCCTCGGGCTCGGGGTGGACCGCCTGATCATGCTGCTCACCGGCAAGAACATCCGGGAGACCGTGCTCTTCCCGCTGGTGAAGCCGGAGCCCAAGGCGTCCGCCGGTACGGCGGAGCAGACCGAGGAGGAGTGACCTGATGGACTACGTCAGCGCGATCGTCCCACCGCTGGTCATGGCGATCGGCTTCGGCTTCCTGGTGCGGGCCATCATCCGCACCCAGGGCGGCGCCCAGAAGGCCAAGGAGGACCTGGTCGACTGAGTCGCCGCACGGCCGCCCGGCATCCGCCGGACGCCCCCGTCGCACCCCGCGCCGCCATTCCCGGATTCCGGGGGTGGCGGCGCGCCGGTTTCGCGGCACTTCACAAGATTTGCCCCGTTCACTCCCTATCCTGGCCGCACTATGGTCCGGCAACTCGGCGAACTTGAGAACGCCATCATGACCCGGGTGTGGCAGTGGAACCGACCGGTCACGGTTCGCGAGGTCCTTCTGGATCTGCGGTCGGAACGGGAAATCGCGTACACCACGGTGATGACCGTCCTGGACAAGCTGCACCGAAAGGGCTGGCTCCGCCGGGAGCGCGTCGGCCGGGCCTATCGATATGAACCGGTCTCCTCGCGCGAGGCGTACACGGCGGCCCTGATGAACGACGCGTGGGCCACCGGCGACAATCCGGCCGCGGCCCTGGTGCACTTCTTCGGCCTGATGTCGCCTGAGCAACGGGAGGCGCTGCGGGACGCCTTGCGGGTGGCCGCTCTGTTCCCGACCGATCCGGCGGCCCCGGATTCTCCGGAGCGCGGAGCGGAGAACGGCGCGGAGAGCGGGCCGGAGAGCGAACCGGAGAGCGGGCCGGATACCGGGGAGACCGGATCGGGGCCGGCACGATAACGTCCCGCCATGGAGGTCACCATCCGCCGGGCGCGGACCACGGACGTGCGGGCAGTGCGCAGGCTCATCGACACCTACTCGCGTGACGGGATTCTGCTCGACAAGCCCACCGTCATGCTGTTCGAATCGGTGCAGGAGTTCTGGGTCGCGGAACGCGACGACAACGGGACGGTGGTGGCCTGCGGCGCGCTGCACGTCATGTGGGAGGACCTCGCCGAGGTCCGCACGCTCGCCGTCGACGAGTCCTGCCGGGGCCACGGTGTCGGACACCTGCTGCTGGAGAAGCTGCTGCAGACCGCCCGCTGGCTCGGCGTCCGTCGGATTTTCTGCTTGACGTTCGAGGTCCCGTTCTTCGCGAAACACGGTTTCGTGGAGATCGGAGAGGCCCAGGAAACCGATGATGGTACGACAGACCCGGCGGCGATCGCTACGGATGTCTATGAAGAACTTCTCCGCTCGTACGATGAAGGTGTTGCCGAGTTCCTCGACCTGGAGCGGGTGAAGCCCAACACGCTGGGCAACTCGCGCATGCTGCTGCACCTGTGAGCCGCCCCCGGACGGTCAGGGGTTTGTGTTTTCCGGGAAAAGGCGCTTTCCTTTCCTTAGGCAATGGGTCGTTTAGCGGAAAGGGAAGCCCGTGGCACAGAGGGTGCAGGTCATTCTTGAAGACGATCTCGACGGCGGGTCGGCGGACGAGACGGTGACGTTCGCCCTCGACGGCGTTGCCTACGAGATCGATCTGAAGAGCGCCAACGCGGACAAGCTCCGCGGTCTGCTGGCGCCGTACGTCGAGAAGGGGCGCAAGCAGAGCGGCCGCCTCGCCGGCCCCCGCCGCGCGGGCCGCAGCACCGCCCCGCGCCCGTCCGGCAGCGTCCCGGACACCGCCAAGATCCGCGCGTGGGCCAAGGAGCAGGGCCTGGAGGTCAACGACCGCGGCCGCGTCCCCAGCAATGTGCGCGAGGCCTACGAGAAGGCCAACGCGGCCTGATCCGGGCACTGCCCGGTCGGCCGGACGAGCACGGTGCCCGGGGCACCCGCCGAAGCGTCCACGGCACACGCGCGGGGCGCGGAGGGATTCCCTCCGCGCCCCGCGGCGTACGCCCGGACGGCGCCGCGGCGGCCGGGCGCGGGCACGGCCGCCCGTTCGGGCAGCGGGCCGGGCACGGGCTCGGGCGGCGGAACGGTCACGGCCTGTGCAACGCTGGAGGGGCGAAGCGGTAACGCGGGCACCACCGGGATGGCGTACCGGCCACCGCGACCGCGGCTGACCGACCGTCAGCGGCGGCCGACTTCTCGCCAGGCGAACACCGCCACCGCGGAAACTGCGCGAGAACCGCCCCGATACCGGGTATGAATGCAGATGGACGGGGCCCGTGACCCTGTCCGGGGCAGTACGCGTGACCGGTCGGACGCCCACCGACTGCGCCGCGGCGGCGTTTGTTCGCCGATGGCGTAGCGGTATCCGGTGCATCCGGCCCGCGTGCGGGAACACCGTCTCCCAACATCGGGTTGGGATTGGTGTCGGCTGGTCGCGCAGCATGTCGCTCCCCGTGAGGGGAGCGAATCCGTGGGCCGCGCCGCTGAGCGGGACTAGCATGCGGAAGGACAGGGCGGGGACGGACCCCGAACTGCCCGACCGCTCTGAGGAGCGATAAACGATGTTCGAGAGGTTCACCGACCGCGCGCGGCGGGTTGTCGTCCTGGCTCAGGAAGAAGCCCGGATGCTCAACCACAACTACATCGGCACCGAGCACATCCTCCTGGGTCTGATCCACGAGGGTGAGGGTGTCGCCGCTAAGGCCCTGGAGAGCCTCGGGATTTCTCTTGAGGCCGTTCGCCAGCAGGTCGAGGAGATCATCGGCCAGGGCCAGCAGGCCCCGTCCGGTCACATTCCCTTCACCCCGCGGGCCAAGAAGGTCCTGGAGCTGTCGCTCCGGGAGGCCCTGCAGCTCGGCCACAACTACATCGGCACCGAGCACATCCTGCTCGGCCTGATCCGCGAGGGCGAGGGCGTCGCGGCCCAGGTCCTGGTGAAGCTGGGCGCCGACCTGAACCGGGTCCGTCAGCAGGTCATCCAGCTGCTCTCCGGTTACCAGACCCCCGGCGGCAAGGAGTCGGCCACGGCCGGCGGTCCGGCCGAGGGCACCCCGTCGACCTCACTGGTCCTGGACCAGTTCGGCCGCAACCTCACCCAGGCCGCCCGCGAGGCCAAGCTCGACCCGGTGATCGGGCGCGAGAAGGAGATCGAGCGGGTCATGCAGGTGCTGTCCCGCCGCACCAAGAACAACCCGGTCCTGATCGGTGAGCCCGGCGTCGGCAAGACCGCCGTCGTCGAGGGCCTGGCCCAGGCGATCGTCAAGGGCGAGGTCCCGGAGACGCTCAAGGACAAGCAGCTCTACACGCTGGACCTGGGCGCCCTGGTGGCCGGCTCGCGCTACCGCGGTGACTTCGAGGAGCGCCTGAAGAAGGTCCTCAAGGAGATCCGCACCCGCGGCGACATCATCCTGTTCATCGACGAGCTGCACACCCTGGTCGGCGCGGGCGCCGCCGAGGGTGCGATCGACGCGGCCTCGATCCTCAAGCCGATGCTGGCCCGCGGTGAGCTCCAGACCATCGGTGCCACCACGCTCGACGAGTACCGCAAGCACCTGGAGAAGGACGCCGCGCTGGAGCGCCGCTTCCAGCCGATCCAGGTCGCCGAGCCCTCGCTGCCGCACACCATCGAGATCCTCAAGGGCCTGCGCGACCGCTACGAGGCGCACCACCGGGTCTCGATCACGGACGCCGCCCTGGTCGCCGCCGCCACCCTGGCCGACCGGTACATCTCGGACCGCTTCCTGCCGGACAAGGCGATCGACCTGATCGACGAGGCCGGCTCCCGGATGCGCATCCGCCGGATGACCGCGCCGCCGGACCTCCGCGAGTTCGACGAGAAGATCGCCGACGTGCGCCGCGAGAAGGAGAGCGCGATCGACGCGCAGGACTTCGAGAAGGCCGCGTCCCTGCGCGACGACGAGAAGCAGCTCCTGCAGGCGAAGGCCAAGCGCGAGAAGGAGTGGAAGGCCGGCGACATGGATGTCGTCGCGGAGGTCGACGAGGAGCTCATCGCCGAGGTCCTGGCCACCGCCACCGGCATCCCGGTCTTCAAGCTGACCGAGGAGGAGACCTCCCGGCTGCTGCGCATGGAGGACGAGCTGCACAAGCGCGTCATCGGCCAGAAGGACGCCATCAAGGCGCTCTCCCAGGCCATCCGCCGCACCCGTGCGGGCCTCAAGGACCCGAAGCGCCCCGGCGGCTCGTTCATCTTCGCCGGCCCGTCCGGTGTCGGTAAGACCGAGCTGTCCAAGACGCTCGCCGAGTTCCTCTTCGGCGACGAGGACGCGCTGATCGCGCTGGACATGTCGGAGTTCTCGGAGAAGCACACCGTCTCCCGGCTCTTCGGCTCGCCCCCCGGCTACGTCGGCTACGAGGAGGGCGGCCAGCTCACCGAGAAGGTGCGCCGCAAGCCGTTCTCCGTCGTCCTCTTCGACGAGGTGGAGAAGGCCCACCCGGACATCTTCAACTCGCTGCTGCAGATCCTGGAGGACGGTCGCCTGACCGACTCCCAGGGCCGCGTGGTCGACTTCAAGAACACCGTCATCATCATGACCACCAACCTCGGCACCCGGGACATCTCCAAGGGCTTCAACCTGGGCTTCGCGGCCCAGGGCGACACCCAGACCGGGTACGACCGGATGAAGGCGAAGGTCAGCGAGGAGCTCAAGCAGCACTTCCGGCCCGAGTTCCTGAACCGCGTCGACGACATCGTGGTCTTCCACCAGCTGTCCGAGGAAGACATCATCCAGATCGTCGACCTCATGATCGACAAGGTGGACGAGCGGCTCAAGGACAAGGACATGGGCCTGGAGCTCAGCGTCGAGGCCAAGCAGCTGCTGGCCAAGCGCGGCTACGACCCGATCCTGGGCGCCCGGCCGCTGCGCCGGACCATCCAGCGCGAGATCGAGGACCACCTCTCCGAGAAGATCCTCTTCGGCGAGCTGCGGGCCGGCCACATCGTGGTCGTCGGTGTCGAGGGCGAGGGCAAGGAAGCGAAGTTCACCTTCCGCGGTGAGGAGAAGTCCGCGGTCGCGGACACTCCGGCCGCCGTCGCCTCGCCGGGTCCGGACCTGACGAAGTAGCAACATTTAACAGACAACATCAACGGTTAGGGCCCCCGGCGTTCGCGCCGGGGGCCCTAACCGTTTTTCGTACCCCCGTCGAAACTGTGATCCCAACCACGAACCGGCAGGTCGCTGGCCTGAACGGGGGCCGGTGCGGGTGCGATCGAAGCTGCGGTCATCTTTAATGACAATGTTGTTGACAGCACGTCAGCTGATACGGAGTCGCGGAGGATAGCGCTGTGGCCATGTCACGGTCAAGGTCTATCTTTTCCGTCCACGCTTGGATCAAATGTCGTCCACCTGTCTTTCATTGGTTTACCGGAAGGCCAAGAGCCGGACGGTTTGGGGAGGACGTCACAACGTTGAAGATGACCAGGAAAGCCGCTTCGGCCGCCTCAGTCGTGGCGGTCATAGCCGCGCTCGGCGCGGGACTGCTCCCGAGCACGGCGGTCGCCGCCGGCGCCGCCCCCGTCCCGCAGGACCCGGCCGACGCCGTTCAGACCAGCACTGAGCACAACATTCCCGGCCCGCTGACCGAGAAGGTCGAGGCCGAGCAGAAGGCCGCCACCGAGCAGCTGCTCGCCGGCACGGCCCAGATCGAGCAGCACGGCGGCGGCTCCAGCATCAAGCTGGGCAAGGACAAGTACGTCGAGCTGGCTCGTGAGCGTACGGACAAGATCTTCACCATCCTGGTGGAGTTCGGCGACGAGGTGGACAACACCACCAAGACCCCGGACGGCAAGATCAAGTACGGCGGCCAGCCCGGTCCGCAGCGCAACCAGATCGAGAAGCCGGACGCCGCGACCAACAACTCCACCCTCTGGCAGGCTGACTACAACCAGCAGCACTACCAGGACCTGTACTTCAACAAGTCCGGCGACTCGCTGAAGACCTACTACGAGAAGCAGTCCTCGGGCCGCTACTCGGTCGACGGCCAGGTCACCGACTGGGTGAAGGTCAAGTACAACGAGGCCCGTTACGGCTCGGACTACTGCGGCCAGCACGTCTGCGCCAACGCGCAGGACCTGATCCGCGACGCGATCAACACCTGGGTCGCCGACCAGAAGGCCAAGGGCCAGACGGACGCGCAGATCAAGGCCACCATCGCGCAGTACGACCAGTGGGACCGGTACGACTACAACCACAACGGCAACTTCAACGAGCCGGACGGTTACATCGACCACTTCCAGATCGTGCACGCCGGTGAGGACCAGTCGGCGGGCGGCGGCAAGCAGGGCACTGACGCCCTGTGGGCCCACCGCTCGTACGCCTACGGCACCGGCGCCGGCACCACCGGTCCGGACACCAACAAGCTCGGCGGCACCCCCGTCGGCGGCACCGGCGTCTGGGTCGGCGACTACACCATGCAGCCCGAGAACGGCGGCCTCGGTGTCTTCGCCCACGAGTACGGCCACGACCTCGGTCTGCCGGACCTCTACGACACCTCCGGCAGCGGCATCGACAACTCGGTCGGCTTCTGGTCGCTGATGTCGTCCGGCTCCTGGCTCGGCGAGGGCAAGAACTCGATCGGCGACATGCCGAACGACCTCGACGCCTGGAGCAAGCTCAAGCTCGGCTGGCTGAAGTTCGACAAGGCCAAGGCCGGCACCGAGTCGACCCACCACATCGGCCCGGTCGAGTACAACAGCGCGCTCCCGCAGGCGCTCGTCGTCGACCTGCCGAAGAAGGCCGTCACCACCACCATCAACAAGCCCTTCGCGGGCGCCAACGAGTGGTGGAGCGGCAGCGCGGACAACCTGAACGTCTCGCTGACCCGCGACCTCGACCTGACCGGCAAGGCCAAGGCCTCGCTGTCGGCCAAGGCCTGGTACGACATCGAGCAGGACTTCGACTACGGCTACGCCGAGGTCTCCACCGACGGTGGCGCCAACTGGACCGCCCTCGACGGCACCTACAACGGCGTCGCACTGCCGAAGGACCCCTCCGGCAAGGCTTCGCTGACCGGCAACTCGGGCGACAAGTGGGGCGACCTCGCCTTCCCGCTGGACGCCTACGCCGGCAAGGCCGTCAAGGTCCGCTTCCGCTACACCACCGACGGCGGCCTGCACCTCAAGGGCCTGGCCCTGGACGACATCGCGGTGACCGCGGACGGCGCCAACGTCTTCACCGACGGTGCCGAGAACGGTGACAACGGCTGGACCGCGAAGGGCTTCTCGCGCACCACCGGCTCGTTCACCAACGAGTACAACCAGTACTACATCGCGGAGAACCGCCAGTACGTCTCGTACGACCGCACCCTCAAGGTCGGCCCGTACAACTTCGGCTTCGCCGACAAGCCGCTCTTCGTCGAGCACTACCCCTACCAGGCCGGTCTGCTGATCTGGTACTGGGACGAGTCGCAGACCGACAACAACGTCACCAACCACCCGGGTCAGGGCCTGATCCTGCCGGTCGACTCGCACCCGACCCCGCTGAAGTGGAAGGACGGCACGCTGATGCGCCCGCGCATCAACGGCTACGACTCCACCTTCGGCTCGCGCCGCACCGACGGTCTGACCCTGCACAGGGCGGGCGTCGAGACGGTCGTCCCGAAGGCCAAGGGTGTCGACGAGTTCTCCGACCTGAAGTCCTACTGGACCAAGGACAACCCGTACAGCAGCGTCATCGTCCCGAAGACGGGCACCAGCATCGAGGTCGAGAACGAGTCCTCGAACTACCTGGAGACCTGGATCCGCGTCCGCCCGGTCGACAACTGATCGAACCGAGCTCTGACGCCCGGTCCGTGACCAGGCACCGCTGAGCCGATCCGGCCCGCTCCCGCACCCGCGGGGGCGGGCCGGATTCTTTTCAGGATTATTTGTACTCGGACGGTCCAAACCGGCCCGGCAGGTGGTGCTCCTCACAGCCTTCGGGAGGGGTACGAGCGGGAGTAGTAGGACGGCGGGGCGGACGGGCCCGGCCCTCGCCCCATGAACGGAGCATCCGATCGCATGATCCTTACTCCATCGGTTTGAATCTCCGGCCCGATGATGACTACACGCCGTAGTACGTCACACGGTTTGGGACTCCGCTCGGTGACGGTTACACCTGAGTGGTCCCCCACTCTGCACGCCCGAACGGGCTCAGCGTGCTGCCCCCGTACGTGTTCGTGAGGTTCCGATGTCTCCTGTCCCCCCGCTGGGGCCGACCCTGTGCCGGCTCGCCGACGCCTTCCTCAGGCAGACCGACCGGAACCGCTCCACCACCGCCGCCGCGGCCGGGGCGGCCGTCCTGACCGGCGCCCTGGTGCTCACCGCCGCGGTCAGCGCCTCGGCGCAGACCATCGCCCCGACCACCCCCGGCAGCTCGGTGTTCACCGCGCCGCACGGCGCGGCCCCGGCCCCGGCGCTGGTCCAGGTCGCCGGCCCCAGCGCGTACAACCTGCCGTCGGAGCAGTCCTCGGCCCAGGACTCGGTGGCGATCGCCGCCAATCTGCTGACCGCGCAGGCGGAGGCCCCGGCGCCGTCCGCCGACCAGGCACCGGCCGAGGAGCAGGCCCCGGCCGAGGAGCAGGCACCCGCCGCCGAGCCGGAGCCCGCGGCACCGGAGCAGGCCCCCGCACCCGCACCCGCACCCGCGCCTGCCCCTGCCTCTGCGCCTGCCCCGGCCCCGGCCCGGCAGTGGTCCGCGCCGATCCCGGGGGCGCCGACCAGCAACCCCTACGGCGTGCGCAACCCCGAGTACGCGGCCGGGTACCACACCGGCGTGGACTTCGCGGTCTCCCCCGGCACCGCGCTGCTCGCGGTCGGCAACGCCACCGTGGTGTCGGCCGGCTGGGACGGCGCCTACGGCAAGGAGGTCGTGCTGCGGCTGGCCGACGGCCGGTACGCCCAGTACGCGCACATGTCGGCGCTCGCGGTGTCGCCGGGTCAGAAGGTCGCGGCCGGGCAGCAGATCGGCCGCTCGGGCAACACCGGCAACTCGACCGGCCCGCACCTGCACTTCGAGATCCGCTCCGCCAACCAGTACGGCGCGGTGATCAACCCGATCGCCTACCTCGCCGCGCGCGGGGTCACCGACTTCTGATCCCCGGAGCGAGCGGGGGTGCGGGCCGCTCGGCCATGCGCCCCCGCTCAGTCCGTCGGAGTGGGCCGGACGATCAGCCGGCAGATCTCCAGCGCCACGTGCTGGGCCGCCTCGATCGCTTCCTCGCGGGTGGCCTCGGCGACCGGGATGTCCCCGACGTAGCGGTCGACCCCGGGCCGCTGGTCCTGGTACAGCAGGAAGAGCGCCGAGTTGATGGTGAACAGGGACATCATCGCCCGCAGCCGGTCCTCGAAGGTCGCCCCCGGGCCGTGCACCAGCCGGACCAGGGCGATCATGCGGTCCCGGAACTCCTGACCGGCCGGCAGGTCGCGCAGCGCGGGCTGGTTCTCCTGGAAGAAGCGCAGCAGCGGCGCCCGCTCGGCCATCCCGGCCGCGAAGCGGCGGATCAGCTCGTCCCGCACCTCGGGGGTCCAGGTCTGCTCGCGGCCCCAGGCGATCAGCTCGTCGATCGGCGCCGCGGTGGTCGCCACGATGCCGTGGACGATGTCTTCCTTCGTCTTGAAGTGGTAGTAGAGCGCGGCCTTGGTGACGCCCAGCCGGTCCGCGATCTCCCGCAGCGAGGTGCGCTCGTAGCCCTGCTCGGAGAAGAGCTCCAGGGCGATCGCGACGATGCGCGCCCGGGTGTCGCTACGGGGGCTCTGCGTCGTGCCCATCGCCTGCCTCTGACTGCGTCGTGGTTCGGTCCCCGGCGACCCGCGGCCGCCGCGGCATGGGCGACGGGCGCCCCGACCGGCGACCACTGGTGCGCCCATTCTTCCTGCCCCGGGAGTCCACCGAAAAACTGGCTTGACGACCGGCTAGTGAACAACCTACCGTGCCCACGGTCCACAAACTAGCCGGGCGACAAGTAAGGGGGCTTCCGCAGGCCCCACCGGTCGCCCGCCCCCTGTCCGGGAGTCCCACCCATGTCACACCCCAAGGCCGGCAACGCGGCCCCCGAGAAGCAACCGGCCGAGGACGAGCAGCCCCGTTCGGCCCGCGAGATCCGCCTGGTCATGATCGGCCTGGTGGTCACCATGCTGCTCGCCATGCTCGACGGCCTGATCGTCGGCACCGCGATGCCGACCATCGTCGGCGAGCTGGGCGGCGCCGAGCACCTCTCGTGGGTGGTCACCTCCTACACCCTGGCCACTGCCGCCTCCACCCCGATCTGGGGCAAGCTCGGCGACCTCTACGGCCGCAAGGGCACCTTCCTCACCTCCATCGTGATCTTCCTGGTGGGCTCGGCGCTCTCCGGCCTCTCCCAGGACATGACGGAGCTCATCGGCTTCCGCGCCCTCCAGGGCCTGGGCGCCGGCGGTCTGATGGTCGGCGTGATGTCGATCATGGGTGCGCTGGTCCCGCCGCGCGACCGCGGCAAGTACCAGGGCATGTTCGCCGCGGTGATGGCGCTCGCCACCATCGGCGGCCCGCTGGTCGGCGGCTTCATCACCGACCACCTGAACTGGCGCTGGACCTTCTACATCAACCTGCCGCTCGGCGCCGTCGCGCTCGCCGTCGTCGTGGTCACCCTGAAGCTGCCGAAGGTCCGCAGCAAGGCCAGGATCGACTACCTCGGCGCGCTGCTGCTCACCACCGGCATCACCTCGCTCACCCTGATCACCACCTGGGGCGGCCAGGAGTACGCCTGGGGCTCGAAGCAGATCCTCGGCCTGAGCGCGCTGGCCGCGGCCACCCTGATCGGGTTCTGCTACGTCGAGCAGCGGGTCGAGGAGCCGATGCTGCCGCTGTCGCTGTTCAAGAACCTGAACTTCACCCTGGTCTCGATCATCGGCTTCGTGGTCGGCTTCGTGATGTTCGGCTCGACCGTCTTCCTGCCGCTCTACCAGCAGACCGTGCAGGGCGCCTCGGCGACCAACTCCGGGCTGCTGCTGATGCCGATGATGTTCGGGATGCTGGTCGTCTCGCTGGTGGTCGGCCAGGCGGTGACCAAGACCGGCAAGTACCGGATCTACCCGATCATCGGCACCGTCGTGATGACCGCCGGCATGCTGCTGCTGTCGACCCTCTCCACCGACACCTCGGGCTTCACCTCCGCCTGCTGGATGGTGGTGCTCGGTGCCGGCATGGGCTTCCTGATGCAGATCACCATGCTGGTCGCGCAGAACAGCGTCGAGCTCAAGGACATGGGTGTGGCCAGCTCCACCGCCACCCTGTTCCGCACCATCGGCGGCTCCTTCGGTGTGGCGCTGTTCGGCGCGCTGTTCAACAACCGGGTCACCGAGACCATGAACGAGCGGCTCGGTTCGGCCGCCGGGGCGGGTGCCGGGCACGGCGGCGACCCGGCCCAGCTGAGCCCGAACGCGCTCAGGGCGCTGCCCGCGCCGGTCCAGGACGCCTACCACCACGCGGTGGCCAACGGCATGCACACCGTCTTCCTCTGGGGTGCGGCCGCCGCCGTGATCTCGGTCGCCGCCGCGGTCTTCATGCGGGAGGTGCCGCTGCGCGGGGCCGGCGGGCCGCCCGCCGACGCCAAGGACGGCGAGGCCGGCAAGGGCGCGGCGATCGGCAACACCGAGGCCGTCGCGATCTGACCCGGTCCGGCACCGGAACGCACCGGGCCCCCGCTCGCCGAACCGGCGGGCGGGGGCCTTCGTTTCCTCCTGGGGCCGGGGGCGCTACGGGGGCCGGGGGCGCTACCGCGTCGGGAGCGCTACCGGGGCAGTCGGTAGACGCCCTGCTCGACCGGCTCGACCAGCCCGTCGGCGACCAGCCCGTCCAGGGCGCGGGCGCGCTGCACGGCGTCCGGCCAGACCGCGTCGAGCCGGGCCTGCGGCACCTCGTCGTGCGCCTCGCGGAGCACCGCGAGCAGCTTGCCGCGCACCTGGCGGTCGGTGCCCTCGTAGGTCTGGCCGCGCCGGGCCGGGCCCTCGTAGGGCGGGCGGCCGGCCCGCTGCCAGGCGCAGGAGGTGAACAGCGGGCAGTCCCCGCACTCCGGGCCCCGGGCCGTGCAGACCAGCGCGCCCAGCTCCATCACGGCGACCGCCCAGGTGGCGGCCGTGCGGTCGGCGGCGGGCAGCAGCGCGGTCGCGGTCCGCCGCTCGGCCGCCGTGGTGGCCTGCGCCGGGTACTCGGCACCGGTCACGGCGCGGGCGAACACCCGGCGGACATTGGTGTCCAGCACCACGTGCCGCTGGCCGAAGGCGAAGGAGGCCACCGCCGCCGCGGTGTACTCGCCGACACCGGGCAGCGAGAGCAGGGTCGCGTGGTCCTCCGGCACCTCGCCGCCGTGCTTCTCGGTGATCGCCACCGCGGCGCCGTGCAGTCGCAGCGCCCGGCGCGGGTAGCCCAGCCGCCCCCACATCCGGACGGCCTCGCCGGGCGCCTCGGCGGCCAGGTCGGCCGGGGTGGGCCAGCGCTCCATCCAGGTCTCCCAGACGGGCAGGACCCGCTTCACCGGGGTCTGCTGGAGCATGAACTCGCTGACCATCACGGCCCAGGGCGAGGCGTCCGGCGTGCGCCAGGGCAGGTCCCTGGCGTTGGCCGCGTACCAGTCGAGGACGGTCGCGTGCAGGACCGGAAGGGGCAGCCCGAGCTTCGGCGCCGCCTCGGCGGGCGCGTCGGCGCCCGGCGGTGCGGCGGGGCCGGCGGGTGCGGGGAAGGCGGGGGTGACGGTGTTGGCAGCCATGGCCCTTCGATCCTCCCACGCCCGGACCGGCCACCGAAGTGGATCACCTGATTCCGCTTCGACGTGCAAAACACCCCATTCAGCCTCGCCCGAACGGCGCAAATGGCGGATCATGTGAAGGAAGGGGTGACTGTGCGGTGTTGGTGCGTCAAGGGGCACACACTGTCTCGTAGAGTTTGGGCGTGCCCTCTCTCCGTCAACCCGTAGGACCGCTGCCGGCCTCGATCTACTGGCGCCGGCGCGTCGTCGTGATCGTCGCCGCCGTCGCGGTCGCCGCCCTCGTCATCTGGCTGATGACCGATCAGGGCGGGGGTGGCGACGTATCGAAGGACAAGGCCGCACAGGCCGTACCGACCCAGTCCCAGAACCAGACGCCCGCCCAGGCGATCACGCCGGGCGCCTCGCCGAGCGGACCGGCCAACAACTCCCGTCCCGGCAGCGGCAGTGGCGGCGGCAGCGCCTCCGGCGGCGCGGTGGGCGGCTCCGGCGGCGGCGACGTCAGCCTGAGCACCGGCGGCACGACCGGCGGCGGCAGCGCCCCGGCACCCGCCACCGGCGGGGCGGCGGGCGGCACCGGCGGCACGGGCAGTGGCGCGGGCACGGCCGGAAGCACCTCGGGCGGCGGCACTCCGGCCGGTACGGGTGGCACGGGCGGCACCGGCGGGGCGGGCGGCAACGGCGGCCAGCCCCCGGTGAACACCGCCGAGATCATGGCCCTGCCGGTCTGCGCCTCCTCCCAGGTGACGCTCAATCTGGCCAGCGCCCAGAACTCCTACCAGCCCAAGGACAAGCCCAAGCTGGCGCTGACCATCAACAACTCCTCCGCCACCAACTGCCGGGTGGACCTGGGCCGGACCGCCTCCGCGATCACCGTCACCGCCAGCAACGGCGAGCGCATCTGGTCCTCCGGCGACTGCCCGGCCGACCGGGGCAGCTCCTGGGTCCAGCTCCCCGCCAACGGCGGGCTGACCGAGACCTTCGGCTGGGACCGGGTCCGCAGCAAGCCGCAGTGCGCGACCGCCGACCCGGCACCCGCGCCGGCCGGCAACTACCTGGTGGTCGCCGACCTCACCGGCCTCTCCGGCGGCCAGGCCTCGGCCCGCTCCCCGATCCGCCTGGAGAACTGAGGCGGGTCCTTCGGACCATGCAGAAGGCCCGGACCGTTCGTACGGTCCGGGCCTTCTGCATGTCCGGGGCTTTCGCGTGTCCGGGGCTTCTGCGGGTCCAGGACCGGGCACCGGGTGGCGCCGCGTCCGATCAGACGTAGCGCTCCAGGATGGACGATTCGGCAAGGCGGGACAGGCCCTCGCGGACCGAGCGGGCCCGGGTCTCGCCGACGCCCTCGACCGTCTGCAGATCGTCGATGCTGGCGGCCAGCAGCTTCTGGAGTCCGCCGAAGTGCTCCACCAGGCGCTCTATCACCGTGTTGGGCAGACGCGGGATCTTGGCCAGCAGCCGGTAGCCGCGCGGCGAGACCGCCGAGTCCAGCGACTCCGGGGTGCCCGAGTAGCCGAGCGCCTTGGCCACCGTCGTGAGGTCGAGCAGCTCGGCGTGGGTCAGCGCCTCCAGGTCGGCCAGGACCTCGGTGACGGTCCGGCCCTTCTTGGCGGCTCGCTCCGGGAAGTAGTCCCGGGCGACCAGCTCGCGCTCCGGCTCCACACCCGCGATCAGCTCGTCCAGCTGGAGCGAGAGCAGCCGGCCGTCGATGCCGAGCTCCAGCACGTAGCCGGCGATCTCGGTGGCGATCAGCCGGACCATCTCCAGCCGCTGGGCGACGGCGGTGACGTCCCGGACCGTCACCAGGTCCTCGATCTCCAGTGCGGAGAGCGTGCCCGCCACCTCGTCCAGGCGCAGCTTGTAGCGCTCCAGGGTGGCCAGCGCCTGGTTCGCGCGGGACAGCACGGTGGTGGAGTCCTCCAGCACCCGGCGGGTGCCGTTGACGTACATGGCGATCAGCCGCATCGAGTGCGAGACCGCCACCACCGGGAAGCCGGTCTGCCGGTTGACCCGCTCGGCGGTGCGGTGCCGGGTGCCGGTCTCGTCGGTCGGGATGGTGGAGTCCGGCATCAGGTGGACGCCGGCCCGGACGATCTTGGTGATGTCCTTGTCCAGCACCACGGCGCCGTCGAGCTTGCACAGCTCGCGCAGCCGGGTCGCGGTGAACTCGACGTCGAGCACGAAGCCGCCGGTACAGATCGGCTCGACGGTCTTGTCGAAACCGAGCACGATCAGACCGCCGGTGTTGGCCCGGAGCACCCGCTCCAGACCGTCACGCAGTGCGGTGCCGGGGGCGATGGCGGTGAGGGAGGCCCGCAGCAGGGCCTCCTCGCGGGAGGACTTGTCCGCCCGGTCGCTGGCTGCCACGTGACTCCTCCGGTCGACCCCGTACCGGGCGCCTCGTGCGGGGGGCGCCGGCCTGCGGTCTGTTGCTCTGTCGCTTAGTACTGCCTTATCACCAATGAGACAGGGGAAAGTCTAACTGCGTGCGGCAACGACAGGGCTTGGGTCAGTGCAGTTCGTCGGAGTCGAGCGGCTCCCACCCCTCCATGACCTCCTCCGGGTAGGCCGCCGGCCGGTGCGCCCGGGGGGCCGGCGGCGCCGACGGGGCCTCACCCTTGGGCTTCGCGGCGGCCCGACGGCGGCCCGGCAGCGCGCGCAGCGCCTCGCCGATGTCCGCCACCTCGACCACCTTCATGCCCGGCGGGACCTTGCCCGGGTCCGGCGGGACGAGGGCGTGGGTGAAGCCCAGCCGGTGCGCCTCGGCCAGCCGCCGCTGCACACCCGTCACCCGCCGCACCTCACCGGCCAGGCCGACCTCGCCGATCGCGACCAGGTTGCTGGGCAGCGGGGTGTCCGAGGAGGAACTGGCCACCGCCAGGGCGATCGCGAGGTCCGCCGAGGGCTCGGAGAGCTTCACCCCGCCGACGGTGGCGGTGTAGATGTCCTGCTTGCCGAGCTTCACGCCGCCGTGCCGCTCGACCACGGCCAGGATCATCGCGATCCGGGGCGACTCCAGACCGGAGGTGGTCCGGCGGGGCGAGGGGATCTGCGAATCCACCATCAGCGCCTGCACCTCGGCGACCAGCGGGCGCTTGCCCTCCAGGGTCACGGTCAGGCACGTCCCGGGCACCGGCTTGTCACGCCTGGTCAGGAAGAGGCCGGACGGATCGGCCAGGCCCTCGATGCCCTCGTCGTGCAGCTCGAAGCAGCCGACCTCGTCGGTCGCGCCGTACCGGTTCTTGATCCCGCGGATGATCCGCAGCCGGGCGTGGCGGTCGCCCTCGAAGCTCAGGACGACGTCCACCAGGTGCTCCAGCAGGCGGGGGCCCGCGATCTGGCCGTCCTTGGTGACATGGCCGACCAGCAGGGTGGCCATGCCCCGGTCCTTGGAGGCCCGGATCAGCGCGCCGGCCACCTCACGGACCTGGGCCGGGCCGCCGGGCGCGCCGTCCAGCTCGGCGGAGGCGATGGTCTGCACCGAGTCCAGGATCAGCAGGCCGGGGTCGACCGCCTCGATGTGGCCGAGGACGGCGCCGAGGTCGGACTCCGCGGCCAGGTAGAGGTGGTCGGAGAGCGCGTTGATCCGGTCGGCGCGCAGCCGCACCTGGCCGGCCGACTCCTCGCCGGTGACGTAGAGCGTGCGGTGCCGCTCACTGGCCGCCTTGGCCGCGACGTCCAGCAGCAGGGTGGACTTGCCGACACCGGGCTCGCCGGCCAGCAGCACCACGGCGCCCGGGACCAGGCCGCCGCCGAGCACCCGGTCCAGCTCGGGCACGCCGGTGGAGCGGGCCGTCGCCACCTGGCCGTCCACCTGGCCGATCGGGCGGGCGGGCGAGCTGACCGGCCCGGCGGCCGTCGTCCGGATCGGCACCGCGCCGTACTCCTCGACCGTGCCCCAGGCGTTGCACTCCGGGCAGCGGCCGACCCACTTGGGCAGCTGGTTGCCGCACTCGGTGCAGCGGTACGCCGGGCGCGGCTTGGCGGTGGTCTTGGTACGGGCAGCCATGCGGTCACCGTAGCGTCCGGGTACGACAACGCGGGGGGCGGCCGGGCCGGGCGGCGCCGGCCGGGGACGCGCGGGGGCCGGAGGGGGAGCCGGTCCACGAATGAGCGATGTTGTTACCCGAAAGAAGTACAACCGGGCGGAATGGCCCGGGCCGGGCCGCCGCCGTCTCTACCGTCGGACGGGTGACGACGAGTACGGAAGGGCCGCGCGACGCCGTCCTCGCGGCATACGAGCGACAGGTCGACGGCCTCTTCACCTACTGCCTCTCGGTGCTGTGCGAGCACGAGGCCGCGGCGGCCGCCCTGCGGGAGGTGCGCGAGCTGGCGGTGCGGCACGGCGCCCGGCTGGCCGAGCCCGGGCTGCTCCGGGCCTGGCTCTACTCGCTGGCCCGGTACTGCTGCCTGCGGCGACTGGCGGACGGCCCGCAGGGCGGCCCGGAGACCGGCGCGGCGGGCACGGCGGGTGCGGCGGGGGGTGTGCGCGGGATCGGGGTGGTCGGCGCGGGCCGGGACACGCCGGGCCGGGACGCGGCGGGGAGGGCACCGGGCGGGGACGGCGACGGCGGGACGGAGGCGGTCCGGCGGCGGCGCGAGCTGGCCTCACTGGCCTGGCCCGAGGCGGCCGGCACCGATCCCGAGCAGCGCGAGGCGCTGGAGCTGGCCGTCCGCCACCGGCTCAGCCCGATCGAGGTGGCCGCCGTGCTGGGGCAGCCCTTCGACACCGTCCGGGTGCTGCTCGCCTCCGCGCGGGCCGAGGTCGACCGGACCAGGGCCGCCCTGCTGGTGCTCGGCGTGGGCAGCTGCCCCGAACTGGACCGGCTCGGCGGCGCCGGGGCGGAGAGCTGGCGGGACTGGGTGCTCGGCCCGGCGCTCCGGCGCGAGCTGGTGCAGCACGTGGTGGACTGCCCGACCTGCCGGGGGACTGCGGAGCGGGTCGCGGGCGAGGTGCCGCAGGGCCCGGGGCTGTCCGGGCTGCCGGTGCTCACCGCGCCGGCCGGGGCGGTGTCGGGGCCCGGCCCGGGAGCTGCGGCGGGCTCCCCCGCCGGCGGCTCCGGCGCTCCGGCGGGCACCCTGGCGTTCCTGCCGCCGGCGACCCGGGAGCCGGCCGGGCGGCGGGCGGGCACGCCGGTCCCGGTGACCGAGCCGGGACTCCGCTTCGACCAGGGCGGGTTCCCCCGCCATCGCGCGCCGGACTCCGGTCGCGGGCCCACGGTGCGGCGCCGGGTGGTCACCACCGGGGTACTGGCCGCCGTCCTGGCCGCGCCGGTGGTCGCGCTGTGGGCCGGGCACCGGAGCGGCGGCGGGCCGGGGGCGGCCGCGGCGGTCTCCTCGGTCCGGGTCGAGGACGACGGGCGCCCGGAGGGCGGGAGGCGTCCCGGGGGCGCGGCGGACGCCACGGCGGGCCGGGGCCCGGACGCCCCGGCCGTCCCGGTGGACGGCACGGTGCTCGGCGCCGTGGTCGGCGCGGCCGGGGGGACCGGCGGAATCGGTGGGACCGGCGGGTCCGCGGGCCGGGGTGCCGGACCGGCGGTGGCCGGGATGGAGCTCGCCGGGGCGGGGCCGCTCAGTGCAGAAACGTTGCTGCCGGGGATCCAGGGCCCGCTGATCCCGGTCCCGGCCCACGGTGCGACCCCGCTCGCCAGCCCCACCCTGGTCGCGGCACCGGCCCCCGCCGGCGGGGCGGCGGTCGTGCCGTCCGGCCCGGGCGGCTCCTCGAACGGTGCGCCCGCACCGTCCGGTCTGCTGACCGTCGAGGCGGGCGAGTACGGCAACCGGACTGTGCTCACCCTCACCAACTCCGGCGGCACCGAGATCCGCTGGCACGCCGTGGTGGACGCGTCCTGGCTGCGGCTCAGCCGCGACTCCGGGACGCTCGCGCCCGGGCAGCGGATCACGGTGATCGTCAGCGTCGACGAGGACCTCGCCCCGGCGACCCGCTGGACCGCCCGGATCGCGCTGCCGCCCTCGCAGGCCGTGGTCACCCTGGAGGGCGGACCGCAGCACCGCGGCGGGTCCACCTCGGCCCCGGCCGAACCGGGCACCGGCGAACCGACCGCCGCGCCGAGCCCCACCCCCACCGGTGGGCCGACCCCGTCCGGCACCCCGTCCCCCACCGCCCCTCCGTCGGCCACCCCGGCCCCGACGACGACCCCGACCGGCGGCGCGACCCCCACCGCGACGCCCGCGTCGCCCACACCGGCACCCACGTCCACGCCGGCTCCGACCGGGTCGGCGACCCCGTCCCCGGCCCCGTCCACCGCCGCTCCCTCCGGGCCGGCCCCCTCGACGGGCCCCACGCCGCACTGAGCCGCCCGGGGCGGCCCGCCGACCCCCGCTACCGCCGGCGCAGCGGCGGGACGCGGTACGAGCCGTCCAGGGCCGCCGGGCCGGGACGGTAGAGGCGCAGCACCGCGGTGAACGGGCCCTCGGGCACGGGCAGCCAGTTGGCGGCCCCGGCCGGGTCGGCGGGCCGCTCGCGGCACAGGTGGAGGGTGAGACCGCCGTCCGGGTCGCGGACCAAGCCGGGGGTCCGGTCGCCGATCGCGTACCGGCCGCCCGGGTCGGGCACCAGCCGGTGGTCGGGCAGGCCGTACCCGGTGAGGGACCAGAAGGCCGCCACCGGCGGCAGGCCGTCCGGCGGGAAGCGGAGGGTGTAGCGGTGGGCGCCGTCCAGCGGACGCCCTTCGGCGTCCTCGGTGGTGGCCGCCGACAGCGCCTCGTAGGCGTGGCTGCCCCAGAGGCCGGCCCGGGCGGCGGCGGCCCGGCTGAGGTAGCCGGCGCGGCGGTCCGCGATCCGCCACTCGGGGCCGTCCAGGGTGCCCGGGCCGAGGAAGTCGACGTTGTGGTCGAACAGGTGGAGCGCCGCCCGCCATGCACCCACCGGGTGGTCCTCGGGCGGCCGGGTGGCGTCCTCGACGCGTTCGCGTCCGGCGGCGAGGCCGCTCGCCAGGGCGAGCGTCCAGTCCGGGACGGCCCTGCGGTACGGGGAGGGCCCGGGGTCGAGCAGGCCGAGCGGCGCGAACCGCTGCTGGTAGTCCCGGTCGGGCTCGGCCGGGGGGAAGGCGGCCGCCCAGACCCGGAGCCGTTCGAAGAAGGCCAGCCGCTCGGGCACCTCCGGGTCCGGCGCCGGCAGTCCGGCGGCGAGTCCGCCCGGCTCCATCGGTTCGAGGGCCAGCCCGGCCTGGAGCGCCCGCACCCGGGGCAGGTCGTCCGGACCGGCGCAGGCGAACCGGCCGACGAGGACGGCGACGGTCGTCGGCGCGACGATCACCCGGTCCGGGTCGGTCGGGGTGCCGTGCCACCCGGGCGGGACGATCAGCCAGGTCTGCGCGGCGGTGCCGGTGGCGCGGCTGCCGATGTAGGCGAAGTTGGCGGTCCAGGCGTCGACGAACTGCAGCACGTAGTAGGCCGCTCCGGCCTCGGGCACCCGCAGCAGCAGCGGCCCCTCGGAGAGGTCCAGCGGGGCGGCCGAGTAGAGGACGTCGACGTTGGCGGAGCCGAACTCGTCCTCGGGGCCCGCCGGACGGGTGGCGTGGGCGAACCGGTTGAACGGGGCGGGCGGCAGGACGCCCAGGCCGCCGTCGACGAAGCGGTCGAGCATGGTGAGGCCGGCGACCAACGGATAGCCGTAGACATAGGCGTCGGCGGCCATGGCCTCCAGCTCGGGCTGGGTCATGGGGCGTCCTTCCCGGGCCCTGCGGTGGCCCTCAGGTCAGCACGGGGTGAGCGGGGGCGGCGTCCAGCGGCCGTCGAGCACCGCCCCGTCCGGGCCGTAGACGCGCAGCACCGCGGTGAACGGGCCGTCGGGCGCGGGCAGCCAGTTGGCGGCCCCGGCCGGGTCGGCGGGCCGCTCGCGGCACAGGTGGAGGGTGAGAGCGCCGTCCG
Source organism: Kitasatospora purpeofusca (assembly GCF_000718025.1). Classification (GTDB taxonomy): domain Bacteria; phylum Actinomycetota; class Actinomycetes; order Streptomycetales; family Streptomycetaceae; genus Kitasatospora; species Kitasatospora purpeofusca. Next base: position 89,252 of record NZ_JODS01000008.1, on the reverse strand, counting down.
GGTCGCGGACCAGGCCCGGGGTGCGGTCGCCGATCGCGTAGCGGTCCAGAACGTTGTCGACCAGTTGGCGGCCGGGCAGCGCGTACATGGTGACGGACCAGAAGTAGCGGGCGGGCGGCAGCGCGTCCGGCGGGAACCGCAGCAGGTGGCCGTGCCGGCCGGCGTCGGGCGGCCGCTCCCCCTCGCTGTCCGCCTGCCAGGCGCCGTACCAGGCCTCCTCGACCGGCAGCCCGTACAGGCCGGTGAGCGCGCCGACGGCCTGTTCCAGGTACCGGGTGCCGATCTGCTCGCGGGTGCCGAAGAGCCCGACCGAGGACTCGGTGCGCGCGACGGCGCGGGCGAGTTCGGCCTTGCCGTCGGCGATGCCGCGTTCGATCTCGGCCCGGACCGCGAGGGGCAGCACGGCCGGTTCGAACTCGCCCCGGCCGTCGACGCCGAGGTCGGTCAGCCGGCCGCGCAGCTCGGCCTCGGCGGGCAGCACCGGGAAGAAGCCGAGCAGGAAGTCGAGGTAGGAGAGGAACTCGACGGTGTCCATCGCCTCTTCGCGCCAGACCGGCCAGACCGGTTGCGGGGCGGGCTCGGGCTCAGGGGTGCCGGTGTACTCGTGCAGCGGGCGGAGCCGGTAGCCCTGCTGGATCACGCCGAGCTCCCGCACGGCGTCGGCGGAGGCGCCGTCGGACTGGGTGCGGCCGACGATGCCGACCAGCCGGGTCGCCGCGCGGATCACGCTGCTGATGCCGAGCGGCGGCTCGCCGTGCCAGTCCGGGCCGGCCACCAAGTGGTCGCCGGCCTCCGGGCCGGTGCTCCGGGAGCCGACGAACCCGGCGTAGACGGTGTCCAGCTCGTGCACCGGCAGGACGTAGTAGCGGTCCGTCGCGGGCACCGAGAGCACCCACGGCTCGGTCCGCAGGTCGAGCCAGGCCCAGGAGTACGGGGTGTCGTTGTTGGGGGTGACGACATCGGTGTTGGCCGGGGTGAAGGGGTGCGGGTAGTGCCGGAAGACGCCGAAGCCGCCGACGTAGCGGGGGTCCGCGTCGTCCAGTGCCTGGGTCCAGAGGGTGCGGTAGTTCTGCAGGATCGGCCAGCCGCGGATCCACGCCCGGGCGGCGGTCGCGCGGATGGTGTCCGGGTCCACGAGTGCCGGGTTGACCATGGTGCCGCTCTCCCCTGCGTCGGGCGTGGCGTCGATATCGGTACAAACCGGATGCTATGCGGGTCTCCGGGGGGCGGCATCCCGGTGGCGGCGGCAGGGGGTGGACGGGCACGGAGGGGCGGGGTGCGGAGGCGGAGGGGCTGGATGCGGGGACGAGGTGCGGGGGCGGCGTACTGGAGGGCGGGCCTCCGCCCAGGGCGAACGGCGGTATGCGGAGCGATCGACCGGGACAGTCTTGCCGGTATGAAGATCCTTCTGCTCGGCGGCTCCTCCTTCCTGGGACGGGCGTTCGCCTCCGAGGCCCTCGCCCGGGGCCACGAGGTCACCACCTTCAACCGCGGCCGCACGGCCGCCGACCTGCCCGGTGTCGAGGCCGTCCGCGGCGACCGCGACTCGGCCGAGGACCTGGCACGGCTGGTCGATGGCCGGCACTGGGACGCCGTGGTCGACACCTCGGCCCAGCAGCCCGCCCAGGCCGCGGCCACGGCCCGGCTGCTGCACGACCGGGCCGGCCACTACACGCTGATCTCCTCCGTCCACGCCTTCGCCGACTGGCCGGCCCGGGCCGTCGACGAGACCTCGCCGCTGCACCCCTGCCCGGCCGACACCCCGCCCGGGCAGGAGTTCAGCGCCGGACTCAAGGCCGGCTGCGAACGCGCCGTCCTGGAGTACTTCGGCGCCGACCGCGCGCTGGTCCTCAACAGCGGCCTGCTGATCGGCCCGTACGAGCGGGGCGGCCGGCTGCCCTGGTGGCTGGAGCGGATGGCCCGGGGCGGCCGGGTCCTGGCGCCGGGCGAGCCGGGCCGGCCGATGCAGTTGATCGACGTCCGGGACTTCGCGGCCTTCGGTCTCGACCTGCTGACGGCGGGCACCACCGGGAGCTTCCTCACCACGGCGCCGCCCGACCTGCTCACCTACGGGGAGTTCCTGGCGGGGTGCGCGGCGGTGGCCGGCGGCGCGGACGTCGAGCTGGTCTGGGTCCCGGACGGGCAGTTGCTGAAGGAGGGGCCGGACAGCGTCCAGCCGTGGAGCGAACTGCCGCTCTGGCTGCCCGAGGGGGCCGAGTCGGCGGGGACCTGGCGGGTCGACACCGGACGGGCGGAGGCGGCCGGACTGCGCTGCCGGCCCTTCGCCGAGACCGCCCGGGACACCTGGGACTGGCTGCGCCGGCGCGGACCGGCCGAGGACACCGAGCCGGACGGGCGCAAGCGCGGCCGGATCACGCACGGGATCGAGCCGGAGAAGGAGCGGCGGCTGCTGGGGGCCTCGGCCTGACGGCGGCGGGTCCGGGACCGGTCCCGGACCTGCCCCCGGGGAGAGCGGGGCGCCCGCTCCCCCGGCGGCGTCGCCTCGCCCGGCGGCGTCGCCCTCGCCCGGCGGCGTCGCCCGGCCTCAGTGCGTCCGGCGCGTGACCAGCTCGGCGAGCGCGAGCAACTCGTCGGCCGCGGAGGGCTCGGGCACCGCGACGGCCAGCTGGGACATCGCCGCCGCCATCCGCTCGCAGGACTCGCCCTGGGCCCAGGCCCGCCCGCCCGCTCCCTCGACGGCCGCCGCGCAGCTCGCCAACTCCTCGGCGGTCAGCTGGCGTTCCAGCGCGTACAGCTCCGCCAGCCGGTCCCCGTCGGGCGTCCCGGAGCGGAGCGCGGCGACCACCGGCAGCGACTTCTTGCGGACCAGGAGGTCCGCGCCGACCGGCTTGCCGGTGACCTCCGGGTCCCCCCAGATGCCGATCAGGTCGTCGATCAGCTGGAAGGCCAGCCCGATCTCCCGGCCGAAGCCGTCCAGCGCCTGCGCGGCCTCCTCGGAGCCGCCCGCGTACCGGGCGCCCATCGCGCAGGCGGCGCCGAGCAGCGCACCGGTCTTGGCCTCGGCCATCGCCAGGCACTCGGTCAGCGAGACGTCGCTGCGCTGCTCGAAGGCGCAGTCGATCTGCTGGCCCTCGCACAGCTCCACCACGCAGTCGGCCAGCCGGCGGACGGCGTCGCCCGCCACCGCGTGGCCGTCCTCGGCCAGCAGGCGCAGGGCCAGCGAGTGCATCGCGTCGCCGGCCAGGATGGCCTCGGTGGTGCCGAACACCAGCCAGGCGGTGGGGCGGTGCCGCCTGGTCTCGTCCCGGTCGATGATGTCGTCGTGCAGCAGCGTGAAGTTGTGCACCAGCTCGACGGCGGCCGCGGCGGCGGTGGCCTTGGCCGGGTCCCCGCCGAGGGCCTGGGTGGCGGCGAGCACCAGGGCGGGCCGGATGGCCTTGCCGGAGGGCGCGGCCGACGGCGAGCCGTCCGCCTCCCACCAGCCGAAGTGGTAGCCGGCCACCCGGCGCATGGTGCCGGGCAGCGAGTCCACGGCGGCCCGCAGCACCGGGTCGACCAGGGTGCGGGTGCGCGCGAGGACGTCCCGCGCCTCGTGCCCCTCACGATGGTCGCGCTCCAGCGTGAACATTCCCATGGGTCCTCCCCCTTGGTGGTACGACGGGCCGGCCCGGTGGCGGACGGGCCCTGCGGCGGGCCGGGATCGTCAGGGGTGCCGCCCGGCCGGGGACGGTTTCCCCGGCCGGACGGACGACGCGGTCCCGGCCGACCCGGTCAGTCCTGGCGGTGGGCGATGTCGACGTTCTCCAGCACGCCGACGGCGTCCGGCACCAGAATCGCGGCCGAGTAGTAGGCGCTCACCAGATAGGAAATGATGGCCTTCTCGTCGATTCCCATGAATCGCACCGAAAGGCTCGGCTCGACTTCATCCGGAATTCCGGTCTGGTGCAGACCGATGACACCCTGGTTCTCCTCGCCGGTACGCATCGCGAGGATCGAGGTGGTGCTGTCGCCGGTGATCGGGATCTTGTTGCACGGCAGGAGCGGCACTCCGCGCCAGCCGAGCACCTGGCGGCCCTGCAGCTCGACGGTGTCCGGGTAGAGGCCGCGCCGGTTCCACTCGCGGCCGATGGCGGCGATGGCCCTCGGGTGGGCCAGGAAGAGCTTGGTGCCGCGGCGGCGGCTCAGCAGCTCGTCCATGTCGTCCGGGGTGGGCGGGCCGGAGTGGGTCTGGATCCGCTGCTCGTGGTCGGCGTTCCGGAGCAGACCGAACTCCGGGTTGTTGATCAGCTCGTGCTCCTGGCGCTCGCGCAGCGCCTCGACGGTCAGCCGGAGCTGGTGCTCGGTCTGGTTCATCGGCTGGTTGTAGAGGTCGGCGACCCGGGAGTGCACCTTGAGCACCGTCTGCGCGACGCTGAGCTCGTACTCGCGCGGCCTGAGCTCGTAGTCCACGAAGGCGGTGGGGAGTTCGTACTCGCCGTGGTGGCCGGCGGAGAGGCCGATCGCGGCCTCGCCGTGCTTGTTCTGCGGCTGCTGGAAGCCTTCCAGGTACTCCATGATCTGCAGCTGGAGGGCGTCGGAGCGGTCGACGAGCTCCTGGAAGTCGGCCCGGCGCAGCGACAGTACGGTGCCGGCGGTGGCCGCCCGGACGGTGTAGGGCCAGTCGCCGCCCTCCTGCCGGAGCGCCTCGTCGCCGAGGTGGTCGCCGTCGGCCAGGCTGCCGACCACCGTCTCCTCGCCGTACTTGCCCGTTCCCAACCGGTCGAGCTTCCCGTACGCGATGATGAAGACCTCGTCGATCGGCGCTCCGGCGGCGACCAGGACCTCACCCGCGGAGAACTCGCGTTGGACGAAGCGCCCGGCCAGCTCGTCCAGCACCGCGTCGTCCGGGAAGCCCCGCAGGACCGGCACCTCGCGCAGGGTCTGGGGCAGGATCCGGGCCTGGCTGCCCGTCCGGTCGAAGCTCACCCGGCCGCGGCCGACGGCGTGGCGCAGCCGGCGGTTGACCCGGTAGGTGCCGCCCGAGACCTGGACCCAGGGGAGCGTCCTGAGCAGCCAACGGGGGCTGATCTCCTGCATCTGGGGCGCGGACTTGGTCGTCGTCGCCAGGTTGCGCGCGGCCGCGGTCGCGAGACTCTGCTGGTCCCGGGCCTGCGCTTCACCGCCCGGTGCAGGAATACCGACGTTGGTTTCGGTCGACATAGGGAGCCCTTCGCGTACCCGTACCCGATGAAGTGTCGCCTTGCAACTTGCAACATTCATGGTGGGCCCATTCGGAGGGCTGCCGCAATCACTCTTTCGAGTGGTCGGAATAACCGAAAAAATAGTACGAATAGAATGTCTGATCGATATTGAATCGATCAAGTGATCCAATACTTTCCGGAACGGGACGGTCCGGTTCACTCCCCCGGTCGGCCCGCGGCGGACCCGCGACGGACCCACCCCGCGTTCGGGCCCGTTCGACAGGCCGCTAAGGTGCCACCTCAAAGGGCCACGGAGCCAGGACGAATGCGGCCGAACCAGCGCCCTTCCCTCTCGTTCACCCCTGCCCTGGGAGCCCCCTTGAGCGCCCCCGTCACCGTCTGGCTCAACCGCACGTACGCCGAGAACGTGTTCTTCATCGAACAGCTGCACGCCGCCCCCCGCGCCGTCCGGGTCCACGCGACCCACGTCGACCCCGACTCCCCCGTCCTCGCCGCCGCCGACACCGCCGGCCTGGAACCCGCCGACCTCACCCCCGACGCCTACGTCGCCTACGCCCTCGACCACTGCGCCCGCCACCGCGTCGACGTGTTCGTGCCCCGGCTGCACCAGCTCGCGATATCCCTGCACCGCCACGAGTTCGAGGCCGTCGGCACCGCCCTCGCCTGCCCGCCCGCCACCGCGATCGCCGCCTTCGACAGCAAGGCCGACGGCTACGCGGCGATCGCCGCCGCCGGACTGCCCACCCCGCCCTGGTGGCTGGTGCGCACCGCCGAGGAACTGGTCGGCGCCGTCGACCTGATCGAGGCGGCCGGCCTCACTGCCTGCCTCAAGCCCGCCTCCGGCGCCGGTGGGGAGGGCTTCCGGGTGCTCACCCGCGAACCCTTCGGACTGCACCGGCTGGCCGGCTGGGACAGCCGGGTCCAGGTCGACCAGGTGGTCGCCGCGCTCGACCGGGCGGCCCGCGAGAACCCCGGCACCAGTGCCGACCTGCTGGTCATGCCCTACCTCGACGGCCCCGAGGTGTCCGTGGACTGCCTCGCCGACCTGGACGGCACCCTGCTGGCCGGCGTCGGCCGCAGCAAGCACCGGCGCCGCCGCAGCTTCACCACCGAGCCGCGGTACCTCGAACCGGCCCGCCGCCTGGTCGAAGCCACCGGCATGGCCTACCTCTCCAATGTGCAGTTCCGCCACCTGCACGGGGAGCCGGTGGTCATCGACGTCAACACCCGCCCCTCCGGCGGACTGCACCAGCTGCGGCTGTGCGGGCTCAACCTGCCCTGGAACGCGGTGCAGTTGGCGCTCGGCGAACGCCCGGACACCGACTGGGCCGGGGACCCGACGGGGATCGAGTACACCCTGGTGTCCGGCATCCAGCCGGTCCTGCCGCGCCAGCCGGCGCCCCTCGTCCCGGCCGGCCGGCCGACGGCCGAGCTGGTGTCCTGACCCGTCGTCACCCCATCGGCTACAGCGGCCCGTTCCAGTCGAGCGTCGGCTCGAGCACCCCTTCCAGGGTCAGCAGCCAGCGCTTCACGTCGATCCCGACCCGGCCGCCGCCGAAACCGCCGATCCCGTCCGCAGCCACCACCCGGTGGCAGGGCACCAGCAGCGCGACGGGGTTGGCGGCCATCATCTGCCCGACCGTCCTGGCCGCCAGGCCGGGCTCCTCGACCCCGGCGAACACCCCGCTGCGGGCGGCGAGTTCGCCGTAGGTGATGGTCCGCCCGTACGGCACCTGGTGGAACAGGGTCCGCAGCACCTCCCGGTGCGGGCCGGTGCTCAGGCTCCAGTCGATCGGCAGCTCCAGCTCCCGCCGCCGGCCCGCCAGGTACTCGCCGACCCGCCCGGTGACCGCGGCGATCTTCGACTCGTCGGTGCAGCGGGGCAGTTCGCCCTCCCGCCCGAGGTAGCCGACCGCCGCAACGCCCTGCGCGGTGACCGCGACGTGCAGCGGCCCGCTCGGCAGCGGCGTCTCCACCGTCAACCAGGACAACGGCGCCGTCGTACTCCCCGCCACGTCTTCCCCCCTGCCGTCCGCCGCGCCGGCGGTGCCGCCCGGGTCCGTCCGGACGCGCAGCGGCCACCCGGCCCGCGCGCCATCGTACGGCGGACCGGGCGGACGCCCCGGCGCGGCCGCGGTCAGGAGGGCCGCCCCTTCAGCTCCGCGGCGATCGTGCGCGACCAGCGCGCCAGCTCGGCCCGGTCGGCGGGCGCACCCTCGCAGAGGGCGGCGACCTGGGCGTCGTTGATCCGGTTCGGCCCCGGGATCTCCAGCAGGTACGCGAGCTCGTCCAGAACGGTCGCGAGCCGCACGGCGTCCGTGTGGTCCAGCGACGCGGCCGCCTCGTGGTGGCCGATGGTGAGAGAACCGGGCATGGTCTGCCTCCTCCGTTCGCCCCCGCACCACCCACGGTACGACCGCCCGCCTCACCCGGCACCCGCCGCGGACCGGGCCGGTGCCACCACCTCCGCGTCGGCCACCACCTCCGCGTCGGCCGCCGGCTCCCAGTCCCAGCCCCGGCGGCGCACGGCGCGCACCGCCAGCACCGCCGCCGCGGCCAGCAGCTGCCACCCCGCGCCGAAGGCCAGTACGGCCGCCACCCCCACCCGGTCGGCCAGCGGACCGGCCGCCGCCAGGCCCAGCGGCCCCAGCACGAACGCGCCCAGCCCGCCGAACGCCGTGACCCGCGCCAGCACCTCGGTCGGCACCCAGCGCTGCAGCGTGGACTCGTAGAGCGAACCGCAGACCGCCGAACCGGACCCCGCCACCAACGCCGCCGCGACCGTCCAGCCCAGCGGCAGCCCCGCCGCGAGCGAGGCCGAGGGCAGTGCCCAGCCGAGGGTCGCCACCGTCGCCACCGCGAGCGGCCGCCCGGGCCGGCGCCCGAGCATCAGCAGCCCGCCCAGCACCGCCCCGATCCCGTACACGCCCATCACCAGGCCCCAGGCCCGCGCCCCGCCCAGCTCCCGCTGCGCGGTCAGCGGGCCGAGCACCAGGAACGGCGCCCAGACCAGCAGGTTGAACAGCCCCATCTGCACGGTGGTCACCCAGAGCCAGCGCCGGGAGCGGAACGCGCTCCAGCCGTTGCGGAGATCGGCCAGCATCGAGTCCTCGCGGTCGCCCGCCGCTGCCTTTCTCCCCGCCGTGGCCCCCGCCTTCTCCCCCGAACCCGGCGGAGCCACGGACAACCGGGCCAGTGCGAACGCGCCGACCCCGTAGGTCACCGCGTCGATCGCCAGCACCGCCCCCGACCCGTACCCCGCCGTGATCACACCGGCGAGCGCCGGACCGGCCACCGTCGACACCGAACGCGCCAGCCCGAGCAGGGTGTTGGCGTCCGGCAGCCGCTCCTCCCGCCGGACCAGCGCGGGCACCAGCGCGCCCAGCGAGGGCAGGAACACCCCCTCGCCCAGGCCCCAGACGGCGACCAGCGCCACCATCGCCCAGAGCCGCGCGTGCCCGGTGAGCAGCAGCACCGCGAAAACACCCTGCACCGCGCAGCGCAGCACCTCCGCGGCGAGCATCACCCGGCGGCTGCCCAACCGGTCGGCGACCACCCCGCCGAACAGCATCACCAGCACGATCGGCAGGATCCGGGCGGCCATCACCCAGCCCAGCTCCGTCCCGCCGCCCCCGCCTCCGAGTACCGCGAAGGCCACCGCCACGGGCGCCATCGAGGAGCCGACCAGCGAGGTCGCGTAGCCGACGAAGAACCATCTGAAGTCGCGTTCGCCCAGCACGGCCGGACGGCCCGGAAGCCGTCGACGGAGGGCCGGGAACCGCTTCGTCTCCCCTGTCACGGTCGCCCAGTCTGCCCACCCGCGGAAGCGGCCGACAAGGCTTTCCGGAGAAAAGATTGAGTCTTTCTCTATCAATTTCCTCCGATCCGCCCACTACCGCAGTAAACAGCATGGAAAACGGCTTTCACCTGCTGTTTACTGCGCCCGGCGCTATCATTTCCAAGAACCCCGCCAGCATCGTTTACTGCGGAAAGAAGGTATCCGCATGGACTCCCCGCCCCCGGTCGAGTACGCGGTCGCCGTCGAGCGCTACCTGGCCGCCGCCGGACTCGGCGACGGCTCCCGCCGCGTCTACCGGATCGCCCTGGACACCTGGGCCTGGGCACTCGCCGACCGCCCCGTCCCGGCCGGACCGGCCCGCCGCAGCGCCCGGCCGCCCGTCCTGCCGCTCGCCCTGCTCGACCACCCCTCGGCCGCCGACCGGCTGCGGACCGCCGTCGAACGCCGTCGCGCCGGGACCGACCCGCGCACCCTCAACCGTGAACTGTCCACCCTGCGCGCCGCCCTCGCCTGGTGGCGGGCCCGGGGCTGGATCGGCACCGACCCCGCCGACGGCCTGCGACCCCTTCCGCTCCCCGCCCCCTCCCCCGCCCCCGGCGCCGGCCCGCTCACCACCGAGCAGCTGCGCGCCCTGTTCGCCCTCCGCGTCCCGCTCCGCGAACAGCTCCTCTGGCACCTCCTCCACGAGAGCGGCGCCCCCGTCGAGACCGTGCTCGCCCTGGACGTCGACGACCTCGACCTCCCGCACCGCCGCACCCACCCCTCGGCCCCGCCCCTGACCTGGCGGGCCGGCACCGCCCGACTGCTCCCGCTCCACCTCGCCGGCCGCACCGCCGGCCCGCTCCTCCTCACCGACCGCCGCGCCCCGGCCACCACCCCCGCCGCCGACCGCTGCCCCCACACCCACCGCGCCCGGCTCTCCTACCGCCGCGCCGCCGAACTCTTCACCGCCCACGCCCCCGACCACACCCTGCGTCAGCTCCGCCCCGCCCGCCGTCCCCCCGCCTGACGGCCGACGGCCCCGGCCGCCGCGCCCCGGGGAACGACGAAGGCCCCCCGGCTGCGCGCCGGGGGGCCTTCGTCGAGGGCCTGCGGAGCCCCCTGTCGGATTCGAACCGACGACCTACGCTTTACAAGAGCGGTGCTCTGGCCAGCTGAGCTAAGGAGGCATGGTGACCGTCCGCGACGGATCACGGCGGCACCGGGGGCAGTCTACCGGGCGCGGAGCGGGCGGTGGGGGGATATCCGGGGTCGGGCGGCAGCGGGGCCGCGGCGGGGCGCACGGGGTGGGCGCAGGGGGCATGCGTGATGGAACCGATGCCGAAATCCGGCCGTCGAGGGGCTGACAAGCGGCGTACACGCAGGTAGCGTCGCCCGGAGCCGGATTCGCACAGAGGTTCAGACCACCCCTGGGAACCGGCCGACTGCAGTCCCCCACCCTTTACTTCGGATCGTCCGGCACGTTCCTGCCGGTGAAGGAGAGCACAGCCATGGCTTCTGTGACGTTCGACCAGGCGACCCGTGTCTACCCCGGGGCGACCACGCCCTCGGTCGACGCCCTGGACCTCCAGATCGAGCACGGCGAGTTCCTCGTCCTGGTCGGCCCCTCCGGCTGCGGCAAGTCCACCAGCCTCCGCATGCTGGCCGGCCTCGAGGACGTCAACAGCGGCGCCATCCGGATCGGCGACCGCGACGTGACCCACCTGCCGCCGAAGGACCGGGACATCGCGATGGTGTTCCAGAACTACGCGCTGTACCCGCACATGACCGTCGCGGAGAACATGGGCTTCGCGCTCAAGATCGCGGGCGTCAACAAGGCGGAGATCCGCACCAAGGTCGAAGAGGCCGCCAAGATCCTCGACCTCACCGACTACCTGGACCGCAAGCCGAAGGCGCTCTCCGGCGGTCAGCGCCAGCGCGTCGCGATGGGCCGCGCGATCGTCCGCGAGCCCCAGGTCTTCCTGATGGACGAGCCGCTGTCCAACCTGGACGCCAAGCTCCGCGTCTCGACCCGTACCCAGATCGCCGGCCTGCAGCGCCGCCTGGGCATCACCACCGTCTACGTGACCCACGACCAGACCGAGGCGCTCACCATGGGCGACCGCGTCGCGGTCCTCAAGGGCGGCGTCCTGCAGCAGGTCGACACCCCGCGCAACATGTACGACCGGCCCTCCAACCTCTTCGTGGCCGGCTTCATCGGCTCGCCCGCGATGAACCTGGTCGAGGTGCCGCTGGTGGACGGCGGCGTGAAGTTCGGCGGCTCGGTCGTCAACATCTCCCGCGAGGACCTGGCCGGCGCCGGCTCCGACAAGAACGTGACCGTCGGCATCCGGCCCGAGCACTTCGAGATCGTCCCCGGCGGCGGCATCGAGGGCGTCGCGGTCACCGTCAACGTGGTCGAGGAGCTCGGCTCGGACGGCTTCGTCTACGGCACCACCAAGATCGGTGGCGAGGACAAGGACCTGGTCGTCCGCGTGCACGGCCGCCAGATCCCGGCCCGCGGCGAGACGATCCACGTCGTGCCCGTCGCCAACGAGACCCACGTGTTCTCCAGCAGCACCGGCGCCCGCCTCTCCAACTGAGCCCCGCCGGGCCACCGCCCGCCGCACGGAGCCCCGTCCGACCGTCACCCGGTCCGGCGGGGCTCCCGCCGTTCCGGGCCACTCCGACGGACGACGGCGTCAACCCGGTGACGGGACGAACCAGGACACCCTGTCACTCGATGGTGTAACGGAGGGCGATCCGGGCCCTACCCACCGCTACTCTCCTGTGCGTGAAGCAGCTAGTTCGCCGTATCGGCCAGACCGTCGCCCTCACCCTGCCCGTCGTCCTGGTGACCACCGGCACCCTCGCCGTGACCAGGGTCCCGTGGGCCCCGCCCACGTCGCTGGACCAGCAGGTCGTGGCGGCGTCCAGCGGGGACGGCGCGGGGATCGGCCGGACCGCCAGCACCACCACGACGTCCGACGGGCTCGCCCCGCAGGACGCGCTGCGCGTCGCGCTCATGGACGAGCTGCGGGCCCACAACCCGGGCAGCGCGCTCGACCTGCTGGAGCGCGCGATGCGCGAGCAGCCCTCCCTCACGCCCTACTGCAGCTCGCTCGCCACCGAGCTCGGCAAGGCGGCGGTGCGCAAGTACCAGGGCGACGTCCAGCGGGCCCGGACCTTCGCCCGCGCGGTCTGCGACGGCTCGTTCGCCGCCGGCGCGGCGGGCTGACCCGGCCGGGAGCCACCGGAGAGCCACCGGAGAGCCACCGGAGAGTCATCGGCGAGCCGCCGGGAGCCCGCCACCCGGCGGGCCGCGGGCGCGGCCGGACGCGGAAGGCGACCGCCCGCCCGGCCCCGGCCCGCCTATTGTTCAGCCATGACCGCTGACTCCGGCCCCACGGCCACTCCCCCGCCCGCTCCCGCCGTCGGCCCGGTGCCGGTGACCCAGGCCGTCATCCTGGCCGGCGGCCAGGGCTCCAGGCTGCGCCCCTACACGGACGACCGCCCCAAGCCGCTGGTCGAGATCCCGGGCACGGGCACCCCCATCCTGGGCCACCAGCTCGCCTGGCTGGCCGCCGAGGGCGTCACCGACGCGGTCATCTCCTGCGGCCACCTGGCCGACGTGCTGGAGGACTGGCTCGACAAGGCCGACCTGCCGCTGCGGGTCCGCACGGTGGTCGAGGCCGAGCCGCTCGGCCGGGGCGGCGGCCTCAAGTACGCCGCCAAGGCGCTGCCCCGCCCCGACGAGCCCTGGTACGCCACCAACGGCGACATCTGGACCAGGTTCAGCCTGCGCGACATGGCCGCCTTCCACCACGAGCGGGACGCCGTCGCGACGCTCGCGCTGGCCCGGCCGCGGATCCCGTGGGGCGCGGTGGAGACCGACCAGTTCGGCAACGTCCTCGACTTCATCGAGGCCCCGCCCTCTCCGTTCCTCATCAACGCCGGCCTCTACGTCTTCGGCCCGGACTTCGCCGAGCTGCTGCCGGACGTCGGCGACCACGAGCGGACCACCTTCCCGCAGCTGGCCCGCAGCAAGCGGCTGGCCGGCTACCAGCTGCCGCAGGGCGTCTACTGGCGGGCCATCGACACCGCGAAGGACCTCACCGAGGCCGCCAAGGAGCTCGCCGGGGGCGCCGGCCGGGCGCCGCAGTAGAGCCACGGGCAGTAGGGCTCCACCAGCAGGGCCCCGGCAGTAGGGCCCCGGCGAGGCACCCCCGACGTCCTCCGCCGAAGAGCTCCGTGCACAACGGCGACCGGCCGGGTGCTCCCCCACGGAGCACCCGGCCGGTCGCCGTTCCCGGGCCGGTTCCCCGGCCCGGCCGTCAGGTCGCCGTGGCCGGCTCCGGACGGGAGCTGCGGGCGCCGCCGCCGGACAGCTCGGCCAGCGGCGCGCTGCCCAGCACCCCGCCCAGCAGTCCCGAGCCGCCCGGCGAGGCGCCGGACCCGCTCGGGGTGCCGCCGGTCCCGGTCCCGGTGCTCGGGGCCAGCTTCGGCGCCGTCCCGGTCCCGGCCGCCGGGGCGGCGGGAGTGGCGCGCTGCGCGGGCGTCGACCCGGCCGGGGCCGGGGCGGCCGGCGGCGCGGAGGCCGCCGGAGCGGCCGGGGGGGCCGAGCCGGTCTCCGGCTTCGCCGAGGGCTTCGCCTTGCCGCTCGGGGTGGCCTGGGCCGCCTTCGGCGAGGCCGGGGTGCCGGACGGCGCGGCGGTGGTGGCCGCGGCGCTCGGCGCGGCCGGACGGGACGGGGCCGGCGAGGGCGCCGAACCGGCCGGGCTCCGACCGCCGGGGGTCGCCGAAGGACCGCCGCTCGGCCAGACCGGCGTGCCGAAGTCGGTGGCGGGCCGGGACGGCGCCGGGTGCGGCCGGGCGCCGGTACGGACCGCGCCGCCCAGCATCGAGCCGAGCAGCAGCGTCATACCGACCACCGCCGCGGTGACCACGGCACCGCGCCGCAGCACCCGGCGGCGCAGCGCGGCCGGCGCGGCCGCGCCGTACCGCCGCCAGGCCTCCAGGTTGAGCCGCCCGTCCAGCGAGGCGAACGGCGCCCCGGCGATCAACAGCGGGCTCCACGCGGCCAGGAAGATCAGGTCGGGCGTGTCGTACACCGGCACGGCCCGCCAGCTCACCGTGAACAGCAGTACGGCGGACAGCGCCATCGCCGCCCCGGCCGCGAGCCGCTGCCAGAGCCCGAGGAGGGTGAGCACACCGACCACGATCTCGGTGAACGACACCACCAGGCCGGAGCCGACCGGGTGCGCCATGGCGAAGGCCAGCAGCGGCTCGGCGACCTTCCAGGGGTGCAGCGAGGACAGCCAGCGCATCATCGAGCCGCGCTCGCCGCCGTCGAAGTACACCGGGTCGCAGAGCTTGCTGAACCCGGCGTAGACCGAGAGCGAGCCGAGCACGGCGCGCAGCGGCAGCAGCACCAGGCCGAGGTCCACCCGGCGGCCCGGGTACCAGGGCTGCTTGCCCTCGGCCCCGGCGGCCGAGACCTCGGGCAGCTCGCCGCTGGGCGTCCAGCCCTGCGGCGCGCCGACCGGGCCGACGCCGCCCTCGGTGGCGGTGCCGTCGCCCTCGCGCGGCTGGCGCGGCACCGTCCGGGCGCCGCCGTACGGCGGGACCAGCTGGGTGTCCGCGTCCGCCAGGGAGCCGCCGGTGCGGCCGCCCCCGCGTCCGCCGACCCCGGCCGGGACGCCGCCCAGTCGGACGGCCTCCAGCAGTCGGGTGGCCGCGATGTCGTCCGGCCGCGCCTCGCCGGTCCAGGTGACCGGGGTGACCCGGCCCTTGCGGCGCGGCGGCGCCCCGGCGAGCGCCGAGACGTCGCCGACCGGGACGACCACCTGCGGGGTGACCGACGGGCGGCGGATCAGGCCCTGGGTGCCGTACGGGTCGCCGAACGCGGCGCCGGTGGACAGCAGTCCGGCCGGGGCGTCGATCAGCGGCGCCACCGGGGTGCCGAGCCGGAGCCGGAAGCTCGCCTGGGTACTGCTGAGGCGTGCCGGGTCCGACGGCACCTTGGCGGTGTTGAGGCCGGGGCCCGCGTCTATCCCGGTGCTGCCACCGCCCAGGAGCGGGCGCCGAGGTGTTCTGGTGTCCACGCCCGTCTAACCGGGTGACACCCGGTTAGGACACTCTCCCGAGTGGATATCGGGAGTCCCCTTGAAGTGATCATGAGAAAAGCGATCGGATCCGGGCGGATCCGATCGCTTTCCATTGATTGCGGGCGGACGGTGGGCGGTTCCGGAGAACGCCTTGCGCCGAGCACCCGCCGTGTGCGGCTACCGCCGGCGGACCGGAGGGTCAGCCGACCTTGCGACGCAGCCGGGCCGCCTCGTACAGCACGACGCCCGCCGCGACACCGGCGTTCAGCGACTCGGTGAGCCCGGACATCGGGATCCGCACCAGCACGTCGCAGGTCTCCGCGACGAGCCGGGACAGGCCCTTGCCCTCGCTGCCCGCGACGATCACCACCGGCCCGGTCAGCACCTCCAGGTCGCCGATCTCGGCCTCGCCGTCGGCGGCCAGGCCGACCACGGTCAGACCGGCCTTCTGGTACGCCTCCAGGGCCCGGGTCAGGTTGGTGGCCCGGGCGACGGGCAGCCGGGCCGCGGCGCCCGAGGAGGTCTTCCAGGCACCGGCGGTCATACCGGCCGCCCGGCGCTCCGGGATCACCACGCCGTGCGCGCCGAAGGCGGCGGCGGAGCGGACCACGGCGCCCAGGTTGCGGGAGTCGGTCACCCCGTCCAGCGCCACGATCAGCGCGTCGTCGCCGGAGTCCGCGGCCCCGTCCAGCAGGTCGTCGGGGTGGGCGTACTCGTACGGCGGGACCTGGAGCACCAGGCCCTGGTGGTTCATCCCGCCGGTCATCTGGTCCAGCTGCGGGCGCGGGGCCTCCATCAGCGGGATGCCCCGGTCGTTGGCGGCCTGGAAGGCGTCGCGGACCCGGTCGTCGGTGTCGATGAACTGCTGGACGTACAGCGCGTTGGCCGGCACGTCGCCCTGCAGGGCCTCGACCACCGAGTTGCGGCCGAAGACCAGCTCGGCGGAGCCGGCGCCGCCGCGGCCGCCCCGGCCGCCGGCACCGGCCCGGCGCATGCCGGCGCGGGCCTTGGCGTCCCGCTCGCGCTTGACCGCGGCGTTGGCGGCCCGCTGCTTCGGGTGACCCTTGCGCTCCGCTCCGGGCGGCGTCGGGCCCTTGCCCTGGAGCGCCTTCCGGCTGTGGCCGCCGGTACCGACACTCGCGCCCTTCTTCGACCCGGGGTTGCGGCGGTTCCTGCGCTGGCTGTTGCCGGCCATGGCTGTACTTCCTGTCTGTCTGTCCGGCATGGCCGGCCGCGCCGGCTCGCGCCGGTGCGGTCGACGGCATGCGTTCCGTCATGCGGGAGGGCCGCACCGGTCCGGTACGGCCCACCGCTCACCCCTCGGTCACCCGGGGGTTACTGGCTGTTGATCGTCCAGCGCGGGCCGGACGGGGTGTCCTCGATCGCCAGCCCGGCCAGGCCGAGCTGGTCGCGGATGGCGTCCGCGGTCGCGAAGTCCTTGCGGGCCCGGGCCGCCTGGCGCTGCTCCAGGACCAGGTGGACCAGCGAGTCGACGACGCCGTGCAGGTCCTCACCGCGCTCCGCCCCGGCCCACTGCGGGTCGAGCGGGTCGAGTCCCAGTACTCCGAGCATCGCACGGACCTCGGCCAATCGCGCCACCGCGTTCTCCTTGTCGTCCGCGGTGAGGGCGCTGTTGCCCTGGCGGACGGCGGTGTGCACGACGGCGAGTGCCTGCGGGACGCCCAGGTCGTCGTCCATCGCCTCGGCGAAGGCCGGCGGCACCTCGGGTGCCGCGTCGACCGTGCCGCAGCGCTCCACGGCGCGCTGGATGAAGCCCTCGATCCGGCCGAATCCCGCCTCGGCCTCGCGCAGCGACTCCTCGCTGTACTCGATCATCGAGCGGTAGTGCGGGGCGGCGAGGTAGTAGCGGAGCACGATCGGCCGCCAGCGGCGGACCATCTCGGCGACCAGCACCGAGTTGCCGAGGGACTTGCTCATCTTCTCGCCGGCCATGGTGACCCAGGCGTTGTGCACCCAGAAGTTGGCGAAGTCGTCGCCGAAGGCCTTGGACTGGGCGATCTCGTTCTCGTGGTGCGGGAAGATCAGGTCGAGGCCGCCGCCGTGGATGTCGAAGGCCTCGCCCAGGTACTTGTGGGCCATCGCCGAGCACTCCAGGTGCCAGCCCGGACGGCCTCTGCCCCACGGGGTGTCCCAGCTGGGCTCGCCCGGCTTGGCCGCCTTCCACATCGCGAAGTCGCGCGGGTCTCGCTTGCCGGTCTCGCCCTCGCCGCTGGGCTGCTGGAGGTTCTCCAGCTTCTGGTTGGAGAGCGCGAGGTAGCCGGGGTAGGACTTCACGTCGAAGTAGACGTTGCCCTCCGCCGCGTAGGCGTGGCCCTTCTCGATCAGACCGCGCATCATCGCGACCATCTCGGGGATGTGCCCGGTGGCCCGCGGCTCGACGGTCGGACGCAGGCAGCCCAGCGCGTCGTAACCGTCGTTGAAGGCACGCTCGTTCTCGTAGGCGATCTGCCACCACGGCGTGCCGAGCTCGCGCTCCTTGGCGATGATCTTGTCGTCGATGTCGGTGACGTTCCGGGCGAAGGTCACCTGGTAGCCGCGGTAGGCGAACCACCGCTGCATCACGTCGAAGTTGAGGTAGGACCGGATGTGCCCGATGTGTGGCGCCGACTGGACGGTAGCGCCGCACAGGTAGATCGAGACACAACCCGGTACAAGCGGGACGAAGTCGCGTACCTGGCGGGTGCTGGTGTCGTACAGGCGAATGCTCACAGCGTCAAGCGTAGTGGGCAGCAGGGGGTGCCTCGCGACATTCCGAAATGTCAAGACCGCGGCGGATGCTTTTCCGCCGGGTGACGTGCCAGGTGACGTCCCGGGCGATGTGCCGGGTGACGTGCCGGGTGGTGTCCCGGGGGCCGCCCCGGGACACCACCTCCGCTCCGGGCGGGCTCAGATCGAGCCGACGACCTTCCGCGGGGTGAGGCGCACGACCACCCGCACGTCCTCGGGACCGTCGAAGCCGTACGTCGCCTCGCCGCGGTACTTCAGCGACAGCTCGTCGATCAGCTCCCGGCCGCCCTCCCGGGTCAGCGAGACCTCGCCGCGGACCTCCAGGTAGGTGTACGGGTTGTCCGGCGGGTTGACCAGCAGCGAGACCCGCGGGTCCTTCAGCAGGTTGAGGTGCTTGCGGCGCCCCTCGACGGTGGAGAACAGGATGTCCTCGCCGTCGCGCTTCACCCAGACCACGGAGGACTGCGGGCTGCCGTCCGGCTGGAGGGTGGTGATCACGGCGAAGCTCTTGTCGTCGATCAGGGCCTTGGCCTGGTCGGAGAGGTTTGCGGCCATCGGGACCTCGTTCTTCTCGTCGAGCGGCGGTGGAAAGGCGACTGCTGGGGCGAACCCGCATCGAAGAGTAGCGATTCGGGCTCCGGCAAAGGGTGTTGAACACCCGTCACCCCCGGTGCATTTCCGCTGCGGGCACCCCGGTCGGGCGCCCGGCCACCGCCGCCCGACCGGCGACGGGTGCCGGGAACGGTCAACGCCGTTCGTACACCAGGGCGGTGGCGATCGCGGCGAGGCCCTCGGCCCGGCCGGTGAGGCCGAGCCCGTCGGTGGTGGTGCCGGAGACCGAGACCGGGGCGCCGACCGCGGCGGCGAGCGCGGCCTGCGCCTCCGCCCGGCGCTTGCCGATCTTCGGCCGGATCCCGATCACCTGGATCGCCACATTGCCGATCTCGAACCCGGCCTCGCGCACCAACCGGGCCGCCTCGCCGAGCAGTTTCACCCCGGACGCGCCGGCCCACTCCGGGCGGTCGGTGCCGAAGTGCGCGCCCAGGTCGCCGATCCCGGCGGCCGAGAACAGCGCGTCGCAGGCCGCGTGCGCGGCCACGTCGGCGTCCGAGTGCCCGGCCAGACCGACCTCGGCGTCCGGCCACTCCAGCCCGGCGACCCACAGCGGGCGACCGGGCTCGAAGGCGTGCACATCGGTGCCGATGCCCACCCGGGGCAGGACGGGGGCGTGCGGTTCAGTAGGCATCGGCGGCCCTCCGGCGGGCGAGTACGGCCTCGGCGAGTACGAGGTCCAGCGGGCGGGTCACCTTGAAGGCCTCCTCGTGACCGGGCACCACGACCACCCGGCCGCCGAAGCGCTCCACCAGCCCGGCGTCGTCGGTGACCGGCGGCAGACCGCCGTCGGCCCCGGCCGACTCCTCGGCCAGCGCCTTGGCGTGCACCTCGGCCAGCGTGTCCCGGCGGAAGCCCTGCGGGGTCTGCACCGCGCGCAGGGTGGCCCGGTCGGGTGTGTCGAGCACCGGCTCGGGCCCGCCCCGGACGGGCTCGACCCGCTTGACGGTGTCGGCCAGCGGCACCGCCGGCACCACCGCCTCGGCACCGGCCCGGACGGCGGCCGCGACCGCGTCCACCACCTCGACCGGGACCAGCGGCCGGGCCGCGTCGTGCACCAGCACGATCCCGACCTCGGCCGGGATGGCGGCCAGCCCCAGGCGGACCGACTCCTGGCGGGTGTCCCCCCCGGCCACCACCCGGATGTCCTTGCCCTCGAGACCGTGGCTGTCGAGCAGCGCGACCACCTCGGCCACGCCGTCGGCGGGGGCCGCGACCACGACCAGGCCGACCGCCCGGCTGCGGGTCAGCGCCCGGACCGCGTGCACCAGGAGCGGCACGCCGCCCAGGTCACGCAGGGCCTTGGGGGCACCGGGCCCAAGCCGCTCGCCGCGGCCGGCGGCGGGAACCACTGCTGCTGCGATTGCTCCTGTGGCGTTCAGGTTTCACTCCTTCGGCGAAGTGGGTATGGCCATGGCGTGCACGACGGGCGCGGACCCCTTCCGAAGCACCACCGTCTTCCGCCCGCAAGATCAGCAGAAACGGTCATGCAGACCCGAGGCCGACCGGGCCGCCGGGTGCGGGGCGTCGTCCGGACACGCCTCAGCGCCCGAAGTGCCACTGCACCACCCACGGACCGTAGGTCCGGTGGGCGGCGCGCCGGCATCGGGCGCTGTGAGCGTTTTGTGGAGCGGACGGCCGCTACGAGGCGAGCACCTCGTCGAGCAGCGTCTCCGCCTTGTCCTCGTTGGTGTTCTCCGCCAGCGCGAGCTCGCTGACGAGGATCTGGCGCGCCTTGGCGAGCATGCGCTTCTCACCTGCGGAGAGGCCGCGCTCGCGCTCGCGACGCCAGAGGTCGCGCACAACCTCGGCGACCTTGATAACGTCACCCGAGGCGAGCTTCTCAAGATTCGCCTTGTAGCGACGGGACCAGTTGGTCGGCTCTTCGGTGTACGGTGCGCGAAGCACCTCGAAGACCCGGTCCAGACCCTCCTGGCCGACCACATCGCGCACGCCGACGAACTCCGCGTTCTCGGCGGGCACGCGGAGCGTCAGGTCTCCCTGCTGCACCTTGAGCACCAGGTAGGTCTTGTCCACACCTTTGATCTGGCGAATTTCGATGGCCTCGATCAGCGCGGCCCCGTGATGGGGGTAGACCACCGTGTCGCCAACCTTGAACGTCATGTGACAGGACCCCTTCCGTGGCTTTCCAGAATAACACGCTTTTCGGCGCACCCGAAGGGCGTTTTCGCAGGTCAGGGCCGGTCTCGGGGCTTGACAAGGACCCCCATGACGTGCTGCGACCGGTGTTCGAGGAGGGCTTCCCGCAGGTCGGAGGCGGTTCCACTGCCTGCCGAAACCTCTGGCAACGCTCCCGAAACCATGATTGGATCTTGGGTTTTCACCGTTTATCGGGCCGTTTCCCGATCGTGATCCGATCTTGGTCGATGATTGACCTGAACACGCGGACATGCCGCCGTCCGGAGGGCGGGACGGGCGGATCGTGACCCGAAGGGACCACCCCGTGAGGACGGCATAAGCGTGGTCGATAATCTGAACCTGACCTATCGACACGTGACCTAGGAGAAGCCGCCGCCGTGAGCCGCAGCCTTCGACGCGGCAGCATCGCCGCCATCGCCGCCCTCGCCATCGCCTCGCTGTCCTCCTGTGCCGCCGGGAACACCCCGGCCACCCTGGAGGTCAAGCCCGACAACGCGTCGGCGACCCTGGGCACCGACATCCGCCTGAACAACATCGTCGTGGTCACCGGGGACGAGTCCTCCGGCGAGCACACCGGCCCCGCCAACGTGACGGTGAACATCAGCAACAGCGGGACCGAGGCGATCGAGCTGCAGTCCATCACCGTCGGCACCGGGGCGACCGCCTCCTTCGCCGACGACAAGGGCGCCGCGCTGCCCGCCATCGTCGTCCCGGCCGGCGGCGCGCTGCTGCTCGGCGGCCCGGGCGCCCCGACCGCCAAGATCGCCTCCACCACCGTGAGCGTCGGCGGCTACGTGCCGGCCTCGTTCGCGTTCAAGAACCGCGACAAGGTCGAGGCCGAGGCCCAGGTCAGCCCGAACAAGGGCCTCTACAAGGGCTACGGCCCGACCGCCGCCCCGGCCGCCGTGCCGCCGAAGGCCACCGCCCCGGCCACCGGCGCCACCACCCCGGCCGCCCCGGCCACGGGTACGACCGCTCCGGCCGCCCACTGAGTCACGGCCCCGGGCACCCGGGGCCGCTCGCTCGTACAGGGCTGCTCGTACCGAGCCGCTCACACGGGGCCGTACAAGGGGAACGCCCCCTCCGGAAGGATCCGGAGGGGGCGTTCGCCTGGGCTTCGGGCCGGCTCGCTGCGCCGACCGGCCGGTTTACGGCTCGAACTTGTAGCCGAGGCCACGCACCGTGACCAGGTAGCGCGGCGCGCCCGGGTCCGGCTCGATCTTCGCCCGCAGCCGCTTGACGTGGACGTCCAGCGTCTTGGTGTCGCCGACGTAGTCCGCGCCCCAGACCCGGTCGATCAGCTGCATCCGGGTGAGCACCCGGCCGGCGTTGCGCAGCAGCATCTCCAGCAGGTCGAACTCCTTGAGCGGGAGGTCGACCTTGGCGCCGTCCACGGTCACCACGTGCCGGTCGACGTCCATCCGGACCGGGCCCGCCTCCAGGGCGCCGGGGCCGCCGCCGTCGCCGGGGCCCTCGTTCTCGCCGCGGCGGCGGAGCACCGCGCGGATCCGGGCGACCAGCTCACGGGTGGAGTAGGGCTTGGTGACGTAGTCGTCCGCGCCTATCTCCAGCCCGACCACCTTGTCGATCTCGCTGTCCTTGGCGGTGACCATGATCACCGGCACATTGGAGCGGACCCGAAGCTGGCGGCAGACCTCGGTGCCGGGCAGCCCCGGCAGCATCAGGTCGAGCAGGACGAGGTCGGCGCCGTTCCGTTCGAACTGCTCCAGGGCGTCGGGGCCGGTGGCGGCGATGGCCACCTCGAAGCCTTCCTTGCGGAGCATGTACGAGAGAGCGTCGCTGAACGACTCCTCGTCCTCGACCACCAGTACTCGGGTCACGATCAGGCCTCCGGGGCAAGCTGGGGGGTTGTTTCTGACAGGGACTGCGGGGTTCCGCCCACCAGGGGGCGGTCCACGGGGGCCTGCCCTGCGGGCAGGCGGAGGGTGAAGGTGGAGCCCTGGCCCTCGACGCTCCACACCGAGACGGTGCCGCCGTGGGAGGCGGCCACGTGCTTGACGATGGAGAGGCCGAGACCGGTGCCGCCGGTCTGCCGGGAGCGCGCCGGGTCCACCCGATAGAACCGTTCGAAGACCCGCTCGCGGTCCTTCTCCGAGATGCCGATGCCCTGGTCGGTCACGGAGATCTCGATGAGTTCGCCGTCCGCCTCGCCCAGGGCGGCGGCGCTGGAGATCCGGCGGGTGGCGATCGCGACCCTGGTCCGGGGCGGGCTGTAGTTGACCGCGTTCTCGACCAGGTTGCCGAGCGCGGCGGCCAGCTGCCCCCGGTTGCCGTGCAGGTAGAGGCCGGCGATGCCACCGGCCGCGATCAGGATCTGCTTGGCGGCGGCCTGCTGGCGGCAGCGGTCGATCGCCTCGGCGATCAGTTCGTCCACCGCGACCGGTTCCGGGTCGACCATCAGGCGGTCGTCCTGGACCCGGGAGAGGTCGATGATCTCCTGGACCAGGCTGGCCAGCCTGGTCGCCTCGATCTGCATCCGGCCGGCGAAGCGCTGCACCGCCTCCGGGTCGTCGGCCGCGTCGGCGACCGCCTCGGAGAGCAGCGAGAGCGCGCCGACCGGGGTCTTGAGCTCGTGGCTGACGTTGGCCACGAAGTCCCGGCGGACGGCCTCCACCCGGCGGCGCTCGGTCTGGTCCTCGACCAGCACCAGGACCAGCCGGGAGCCCAGCGGGGCGACCCGGACCGAGACCGCCAGCGGTTCGGCGGCCCGGGCCGCGCCCGGGCGGGGCAGCTCCAGCTCGATCTGCCGGATCTCGCCGTCCCGGCGGGTGCCCCTGGCCAGCGCGAGCAGCTGGTCCAGGGCGACCGCGCCGCCGCGGACCAGGCCCATCGCGTAGGCCGCCGAGCTGGCCTTGACCACCTCGTCGCCCTCGCCGAGCACGATCGCGCAGGAGCGCAGCACGGAGAGGACCGTGTCGACGCCCGGCGGGAGCGGGGGTTCCTGCGCGGGGCCGAGGCCCTGATTCCGGTTGGTGCCGCTGTACCTGCCCTTCGCCTGCTCGCGCTCGCTCCAACGGAAAGCGATCGAGGCCGTGAGGCCGACGCCGAGCCCGGCTATGGCGCAGGCAGCGGCGGCGGCCACGTTCACGTCCATAGCGCCAGCCTAAGCGCACGATGCGGCCGCTCCCCCAGGGCCAGGTCAAGGGATCGACCACGCGTTGCCGAGAATTCACCTTCAAGTAGCTGCCGATTCACCGGACAGGTCGTGGACGGTCGCCCGGACGGCCCAGAGTGGGCGCCGGAGCCCGTGTGGGACGGGTGGCCCGGCCGAACAGCCGTCCGCCACCCCGGGTGCGCGCGTACGATGCGCGCCACCAGCAGCGGTCATTGGTGCGCCGTTCGGACGGTCGCACCGGATGACCGGTCGGCACCGCCACCGACACAGCTACTGAGGAGAGAACAATGCGCGACGCGTACCACGAGGAACTCGACTCGATCGGCGACAGCCTGGTCGAGATGGCCCGGCTGGTCGGTTCCGCCCTCGGGCGGGCCACCACCGCCCTCCTCGACGCGGACCTGGCGCTGGCCGAGAGTGTGATCGCCGCCGACGGCAAGGTCAACGACCTGCACCACGAGCTGGAGAACCGGGCGATCGACCTGCTCGCCCGCCAGCAGCCGGTCGCCACCGACCTGCGCATCGTCGTCACCTCGCTGCGGATGAGCGCCGACCTGGAGCGCTGCGGCGACCTCGCCCGCCACGTCGCCAAGGTCGCGCGGCTGCGCTACCCCGAGTGCGCCGTCCCGACCGACCTGCACGCGACCGTCCTGGAGCTGGGCCAGCTCGCCCAGCGGCTGGTGGCCAAGGCCGGCCTGGTGATCGCCACCAAGGACGTCGACAAGGCGCTCGAGCTGGAGCAGGACGACGACGCGATCGACGCGCTGCACCGCGAGCTGTTCGCGCACCTCATCGACGAGCGCTGGCACCACGGCATCGAGACCGCGGTGGACGTCACCCTGGTCGGCCGCTACTACGAGCGCTTCGCCGACCACGCCGTCTCGGTGGCCAAGCGCGTGGTGTACCTGGTCACCGGCGAGCACGTGGACGAGTTCGTCGCCGCCTCCGAGGCCGCGGCCCAGCTCGACTGACCTCCCGCCGGACGCCTCCCGCCGGACGCCTGTCCCGGACTCCTCTCCCGGACGGCGCCCGGCCCCGGGAACGGGTAAACCCCGGCCGAGGGTGGTGGGGAAGCACACAAGCGTGGACTCCCCACCACCGCGCGCCTGTTGACGCCTCCTCCGGTCGGCGGTTTCACTCGATCCCGTGGGCACCGAAGCGTGCCCGTCAGAAGGAGGGGTCCGCGCGATGAAGGCAAACCCGACCGGCCAGGCATCGGCTCCCGACACCGTAGAACCGCCCGTCCCCGCACTGCTTCCCGTCCTCGCCGCCGGGTGCGGCTGCGGTCCGGGCTGCGGCTGCGGCTGCCAGTCCGGCGCTCCGTGCCAGTGCGGCGGGGTCGACGGCGGCTGCTGCGGCCACTGAGCGGCGTCCGGCCCGTTCGCTCCGCCGGAGCCGTCCCCGGTACCGCCGCGGAGCTCCGGGGCGCGCGGCCGCCGTGGGAGGCGGCCGTGCGCCCCGGACTCCTCACCGCCGGAACGCCGACGGGGTCCACCGGGGCAACCGGCGTCAGAACCTGACGTCGGTGCAGGAGTAGAAGGCGTTGCCGGTGTCCGCGATCTCCCAGACCGCGACGACCACCTGGTGCCCGGTCCGGCCGCTCGGCAGGGTCGCGGTGTGGCTGAGGGTGCTGGGCACCTGCGTGCCGTTGTAGGGGACGTTCAGGAACGGGGTCGGCTCCAGGTTGGCCCGGGTGACCTTCTGGGTGGCGTCGTAGCCCGCCCTGGTCAGGTAGTACTTGAAGCCGGTGGTGGCGTGCCGGGCGGTGAACTTCCAGGTGAAGGTGAGCCGTTGGCCCGCCGAGACGGCGGTGGTCGGCCAGGCCCCGCCGCGCGGGTCGTCCAGTTCGGCGAACCGGCTGTTGCCGCCGGCACAGATCGCGCCGTCGGCCGGGCCCGCGGCCGGGAAGCCCTTCGGCCCCTCGACGCTCTGCGGCTCCCACTGGATCGCGCCGCAGTTCTTCACGGTGCCCGCCGCGCACAGCGCGGCCCGGCTGGGCGGGGTGCTGATGTAGCCGTGCGACTGGGCCGGCAGGGCGACCGCGACCGGCACCGACAGGGCGGCGATCACGGCTCCGACGACATGACGTGTGCGCATGGTGCTCCTCCGTGGGGGTGGATGGAGAGTCCGCCGAGCGCGGACACGCGCGCGTGGGGGCTTGGCATGCCTGCGCCTGGTCGGTGCTCACACGGTAGGAGCCGCCACCGGGGCCGTCAATGGTCTGAACCACTTTTGCGGAGCTTCGAACTCCCCGTCACCACAGGGAAGTTGAACGCGAAAGGCCCCGCCCCCCGACAGCGGGGAGCGGGGCCCTCGACGGCCGTTCCGGGTTACTTCTTGCCCTGGTTCTTGACCGCCTCGATCGCGGCGGCGGCAGCGTCCGGGTCGAGGTAGCGGCCGCCGGGGACGGTCGGCTTGAAGTCGGCGTCCAGCTCGTAGACCAGCGGGATGCCGGTCGGGATGTTCAGGCCCGCGATGTCGGCGTCGGAGATGCCGTCGAGGTGCTTGACCAGCGCGCGCAGGCTGTTGCCGTGGGCGGTGACCAGCACCGTCCGGCCCGCGGCGAGGTCCGGGACGATGGCGTCGTACCAGTACGGCAGCATCCGCTCGACGACGTCCTGGAGGCACTCGGTGCGCGGACGCAGCTCGCTCGGGATCCCGGCGTAACGGGCGTCGCCGGCCTGCGAGAACTCGGAGTCGTCGGCCAGCACCGGCGGCGGGGTGTCGTACGAGCGGCGCCAGAGCTGGAACTGCTCCTCGCCGAACTCCGCCAGGGTCTGGGCCTTGTCCTTGCCCTGGAGCGCACCGTAGTGGCGCTCGTTCAGGCGCCAGCTGCGGTTGACCGGGATCCAGTGGCGGTCGGCCTTGTCCAGGGCGATCTGCGAGGTGCGGATCGCGCGGCGCAGCAGCGAGGTGTGCAGGACGTCCGGGAGGTAGCCCTCGGCGGCGAGGAGCTCGCCGCCGCGCGCGGCCTCCTTCTCGCCCTTCTCGTTGAGGTCGACGTCGACCCAACCGGTGAACAGGTTCTTCTGGTTCCACTCGCTCTCGCCGTGGCGGAGCAGGATGAGTCGGTACGTCGTGTCAGCCATGGCGCCCAGCTTAGTGGAGCCCGATAAAACCCCTGGTGGGCGGACCCCCTGATGAGTAAGGTGTGACCCGTAGCAGTGACACTTACCTTCCCGCCGAGCGGTCCTGCCCGCGTGCTCGGGGGTCGGCCGCCTGCCCGGGAGCCCCCACATGCCCGTTTTCGTCCCGGCCCGCGTGGTCGGAGCCCTCACCGAAGCCATGAGCGGACTGCCGCGGCAGTTCTGGTGGCTCTGGACCAGCACCCTGATCAACAAGCTGGGCGCGTTCGTGGTCACGTTCCTCGCACTCTACTTGACCACCGAGCGGGGCTACTCGGCCTCCTACGCGGGGCTGGTCGCCTCGCTGTTCGGCCTGGGCTCGGCGGTCGCCTCGCTCGTCGCCGGGGTGCTGAGCGACCGGATCGGACGGCGGCCGACGCTGGTCGCCGCGCAGCTCGGTACCGCGCTGTTCACCGCGGTGCTCGGCTTCACCGACGGCCAGGTGGCCATCGCGGTGGTCGCCTTCCTGGTCGGCTTCTGCAACAACGCGACCCGGCCCGCCACCTCGGCGATCATCGCGGACATCGTGCCCGCCGAGGACCGGGTCCGCGCCTTCGCACTGAACTACTGGGCGATCAACATCGGCTTCGGCCTCTCCGCGGCGGCGGCCGGCCTGATCGCCACCCACGGCTACCTCACGCTCTTCCTGCTGGACGCGCTGTCCACGGTGGTCTGCGCGGTGGTCATCTTCGTCCGCATCCCCGAGACCAGGCCCGACACGCCCGCCGTGACCGCGGACGGCCCGAAGGCGCGGCCGACGATCGGCCTGGCCGCGGTCTTCCGGGACGCCCGCTTCATGGCGGTGGTGGTGCTCAACCTGCTGCTCGCCCTGGTCGCCCAGCAGGGCTCCACCACGCTGGCCGTGGACATGGGCCGGTCCGGCATCACCGCCACCCAGTACGGCCTGGTGATCGGCCTCAACGGCCTGCTCATCGTGGTGCTCCAGATCCCGGTCACCCGGTGGATGGAGGGCCGGGACCGGACGGCGCTGCTCGTCGCCAGCGCGCTGTTCATCGGCTGGGGCTTCGGGCTGACCGCGCTGGCCGGCTCCTCGGCCTGGTTCTACGCCTTCACCGTCGCGGTCTGGACGCTCGGCGAGATCCTGAACGCGCCGACCATGATGGGCCTGGTCGCCGAGCTGTCGCCGGCCGAGGCGCGGGGGCGCTACCAGGGCGTGTACTCGCTCTCCTGGTCGCTCGCCTCGTTCCTCGGGCCGGCCGCCGGCGGGGTGCTGCTGGAGCGGGCCGGCAGCGGGGTGATGTGGGGGGCGTGCGCGGTGCTCGGCACGGTCGCCGCGGGCGGCTACGTCCTGCTCGGCCGGCGGCCGGGGGCGGCGCTGGCGAAGTCGGACGTGGTGGGGACGGGAAAGGGAACGGTGGGGACGGGACCGGGAACGGTGCGGGTGGTCCCGGCGGAGACCGCCGAGCCGGAGCGGGCCGCGACGGGCGGCTGAGCCCGCACGGCCGGGCCGACTCTCCGGCCCGGCCGTCGTCGGCCCGCTACTCGGCGGCGGGCGCCGCCGCGGCGGGGTCCGGGACCGGACCGGCCAGGTGGGCGAAGGCCGCCAGGTTGCGGGTCGACTCCCCGCGCTTGGTGCGCCACTCCCACTCCCGCCGGATCGCGGTGGCGAAACCCAGCTCCAGCAGGGTGTTGAACGGCTCGTCGGCGCTCTCCAGCACCGTGCCCAGCAGCCGGTCCACGGTGTCCGGGGTCAGCGCCTCCAGCGGCAGCCGGCCCGCGAGGTAGACGTCCCCGAGCCGGTCGACCGCGTACGCCACGCCGTACATGCGGGTGTTGCGCTCCAGCAGCCAGCGGTAGACGGCCTCGTGGTTCTCGTCCGGGCGCCGGACCACGAAGGCGTTGACGGAGAGGGTGTGGTCACCGATCCGCAGCGCACACGTGGTGCTCAGCTTCCGGGTGCCCGGGAGGGTCGCCACCAGGGTGTACGGGTCGGCGGCGGCCGGCTCCCAGGCCACCCCCGCCCCGTCCAGGGCGGTGCGCAGGAGGGTCAGGGCCTCGTCCTTGGTGCGGAATGCCATGGGGCTGACGTTACTCGGGAGTACGGCCGCGCGCAGCAGCGCGGGTCGGGCCGGGTCCGGCGGCGGGCGGCCCGCCGGTCGCCGCCCGCGACCGGCGCCACTGCTCCGCTCAGGCGAGCAGCCGACGGGCCCCGGTCAGCCGGCCGGCCGGGCGGGCCAGGGTGCCGGCGTACACCTCGGCGGTGGTCGCGGCCGCGGTGTCCCAGCCGAAGCCGGCCGCGTGCCGCGCCGCCGCGGCGCCCCGCCGGCCCACCAGCTCCGGATCGACGACGTACGGCTCCAGCGCCCGCGACCAGTCCGCCGGGTCGTGGCCGTGCACCAGGGTGCCCGTCACGCCGTCCCGGACGGCGACCGGCAGGCCGCCCACCGCGGCCGCGACCACCGGTGTGCCGCAGGCCTGCGCCTCCAGCGCGACCAGGCCGAAGGACTCGCTGTAGGAGGGCATCACCAGCGCGGTCGCGGCCCGGTACCACTCGGCGAGCATCGCCTGGCCGACCGGCGGGTGGAAGCGCACCACGTCGCCGATACCCAGCTGGGCGGCCAGCTTGTGCAGGCTCTCCGGACGGGCCAGGCCGGTGCCGGACGGACCGCCGACCACCGGCACCACCAGCCGCTCGCGCAGCTCCGGACGCCGCTCCAGCAGCACCGCGACCGCGCGCAGCAGCACGTCCGGGGCCTTCAGCGGCTGGATCCGGCCGGCGAAGAGCAGCACCGCCGCGTCGGCGGGCAGTCCCAGCCGGGCCCGGGCGGCACGGCGGGCCTCCGCCGTGCCCGGGGCGCCCGCCCCGCCGGGGCGGAAGACGTCCAGGTTGACCCCCGGGTGGACCACGGCCAGCTGCTCGGGGCGGGCCGCGTAGAAGCGGGCCAGCTCGGCGGCCTCCTCGGTGGTGTTGGCGATCAGCCGGTCGGCCGCCTCCACCACCTGGGTCTCGCCGATCACCCGGGCCGTCGGCTCGGGGGTGTCGCCCTCGGCCAGCGCCGCGTTCTTCACCTTCGCCATGGTGTGCATGGTGTGCACCAGCGGCACGCCCCAGCGCTGCGCGGCCAGCCAGCCGACCTGGCCGGAGAGCCAGTAGTGCGAGTGGACCAGGTCGTAGTGCCCGGGCCGGTGGCCGGCCTCGGTGCGCAGCACCCCGTGGGTGAAGGCGCACAGCTGGGCCGGCAGGTCCTCCTTGACCAGGCCCTCGTACGGACCGGCCGTGACGTGCCGCACCAGCACGCCCGGGGCCAGCTCCACGGTGGGCTCGTCGTCCGAGCAGATCGACCGGGTGAAGACCTCGACCTCGATGTTGAGCGCGGCCAGGCGCTTGGCCAGCTCCACGATGTAGACGTTCATGCCGCCCGCGTCGCCCGTGCCCGGCTGGTGCAGCGGGGAGGTGTGGACACTGAGCATGGCTATCCGGCGCGGGCGGCGCCGGCCGGCCTGGACGAGCGACTGGAGCCGCCCGCGCGCGGGCGTGGCCGGCTGGGCACGGCGTACCGAACGGACGGGGTGCTGGATCACCTGGCTGAAGCCTCCTCGTGTGCTGCCCGCCTCGCAGCCCTTGCCTGCTGCCTGTTCCTGCTGCCTGTTTCCTGCTGGTCGGGTGTGTGCGCCGCCGCCCGCGCCGCCCGGCCGGGACGCCCGCCGGGGCGCGCGTCGGCCTGCCGCCCCGTCCGGGCACACATCACCACCAGTCTGCCAACCACGCGATCGGTGACCCGCATTCCCGGGTCGCCGGACGAGATGGCCCGCGTGGCGCCCGCGTGGCCGGGCGCCGGTGCCCGCGTGCCCGGTCCGGGCCCGGTCGCGGGGTGCCGCGGGGCCTTTCCCGGGGCGCCCGGGGCCCGCCCCGGGACGGGCCCGCCGTCCGGTCCCGGCCGGGCCCGTACCCTGAGGGACATGGCCGCCTCCTCCTTCGATTCCGCGACCGCGCCCGCCCGCGGACCGGCCCGGCGGCCGGTGGGCACCGTGACCCGCGGCACCACCAACACCAACCGGCTGCGGCGGATGGACCGCTGGATCGCCCACACGCTCGGGCCCGCGCTGCGGTCCGCCGACCGCCCGCCGACCGCCGTCGACCTCGGGTACGGCGCCGCCCCGTGGACGGCGGTCGAGCTGTCCGGGCGGCTGCGGACGGTACGGCCGGACGTCCGGGTGGTCGGGATCGAGATCGAACCGGCCCGGGTCGCCGCGGCGCTGCCCTACGCGGTGCCGCCGCTGCTGACCTTCCGGCGCGGCGGCTTCGAGGTCCCGCTGGACGGCGGCGGGTCGGCCCAGCTGATCCGGGCCGCCAATGTGCTGCGCCAGTACGACGAGTCCCAGGTGGCCTCGGTCTGGGAGCGGCTGTGCGCCCGGCTGGCGCCGGACGGGCTGCTGGTCGAGGGCACCTGCGACGAGATCGGCCGCCGGCACGTCTGGGTGGCGCTCGGCCCGGAGGGGCCCAGGACGGTCACCTTCGCGGCCCGGCTGGGCGGCCTCGACCGGCCGTCCGACCTGGCCGAACGGCTGCCGAAGGCGCTGATCCACCACAACGTGCCGGGCCGGCCGGTGCACGCGTTCCTCCGTGACTTCGACCGCGCCTGGGCCGCGGCCGCGCCCTACGGGGCGTTCGGGGCCCGGCAGCGCTGGGTGGCCGCCTGCACCGCGCTGGCCGGGGCCTGGCCGCTGGTGGACGCGCGCGGCCGGTGGCGGCAGGGCGAGGTCACCCTGCCCTGGACGGCCCTGGCGCCGTAGCCACCCTGGCGGTGGCCGGCCTGGCACCGTGGCCGCCGGCGCCCCTCCCGGCCCCGCACCCCCGACCAGCGGCTCACGGGCGCCCGCGAGCGAGTCCACGGATTCACTCGAACGAGTTATCGAATATCTCTGGCGTGTTGACGCCCCGTCACGCCACCATGGGGGCACCCGATCGGCACCTCACTCCTGCCCCGTCAGCCCCAGCTCCTGTCCGACGCCGGCGAAGACCTCGTACATCTCCGCCCCGAACAGCACGAACCGCACCTCCTCCGGCCCGTCGTCGCGCTCCGCCACCACCGCCGCGACGGTCCCGAGCGCGATCCTGGCCGCATCCGCCGGCGGCCACCCGAAGATCCCGGCCGACACCGCCGGGAAGGCCACCGTGCGCGCGCCCAGCTCCGCCGCCACCCGGAGCGACTCGCGGTAGCAGGAGGCCAACAGCTCCGCTCGCTCCTCGTACTCGTCCGCCAGATGGACCGGCCCCACGGTGTGCACCACCCAGCGGGCCGGGAGGTCACCGGCCGTGGTCGCCACCGCCCGCCCGGTGGCCAGCCCCCGCCCGTACTGTGAGGCCCGCAGCTCGCGGCACTCCGCCAGAATCCGCGGTCCGCCCCGGCGGTGGATCGCACCGTCCACCCCACCACCGCCCAACAGTGAGGAATTGGCGGCGTTCACCACCACGTCCACCTGCTGCGCCGTGATGTCACCCTCGACCAGGGTGATGCGCGTCACCATGCCACTGCCCCTCTCCCGAACCGGCCCGGCGCCCGCTCCACGGGCCACCGTCGGCCTCCCCGCCTCATCCGTCACACTGCCACCGGCACGGCACGAGCCACAACGGCACCGGCCGACCGGAGAAATCCCCGGAGATCACGTTATGGTCGCGAGAAGTTCCCCGACGCAGGGTGCCGAGCGGGCACTGCGGACGGACCTCGGCCGTTACGCACTCGGGGAAAGGGAGGATCAGTCGATGCCCGCAACGGGAGACGGGCGGGCACCTGGTGCCACGGGCTCGCCGGGCGCCCAGGGCGGCGCCCGTCCCGGGCACGCCCAGGACCGGTCCGCCCCCGCAGCGCCCGCCCACGGCTGCGCGCCGGACCGCGCCCCGGCGCCCGGGCAGCACCCGGCCCGGCCACCGGAACGCCGGGCGGACCGTCGGTCGGACCGCCCCACCAGGGCCACCGCGCCGATACCCCACCCCCGGTCGAAGGCCGCCGGCCAGGCGCCGACCACCGGACCGGCCGCTCCTCCCGCCACCGCCCCGCTCAAACTGCTGGTCATCGAGGACGACGCCACCGACGCCCAGCTGCTCAAGGCCGCGGTGGCCGACAGCGGCGCCCCGATCGAGATCCACTGGACCCGCGGCCTCGACCAGGCCTTCGCGCTGCTCGCCCCCACCTCCTCCGGCTCCCGCCGCAGCCGCTCGCGCGGCGGCGACCCCGGCCGCGGCGGCGACTTCAGCTGCGTCCTGCTCGACCTCGCCGCCCCCGCCGACCTGCCACACCCCTCCGATTCCTCCGACGGTCTGGAGGGCCTGCACGAGCTGCTCCGCCGGGCCCCGCACACCGCCGTCGTGGTGCTCACCGACGCCGCCGGCGCCGAACTCGGAGCGGCCGCCGTGGCCGCCGGCGCCCAGGACTTCCTGATCAAGAACGAGACGGACGGCCCGCTGCTCGCCCGCGCCCTGCGGTACGCCGTCGAACGCAAGCGCGCCGACGAGTCGCAGCGCCGGCTCGTCGAGGCCGAGCTGCGCGGCCAGGAGAACGCCCGCCTCCAGCGCCACCTGCTGCCCACCCCGCTGCTCGACGGCGCGAACCTCTCCTTCACCCGCCGCTACCGGCCCGGCCGCCGCCGCGCCCTGCTCGGCGGCGACTTCTACGACGCGGTCCGCACCGACGACGGCACCGTGCACGTGGTGATCGGGGACGTCTGCGGCCACGGCCCCGACGAGGCCGCGCTCGGGGTGGCGCTCCGGATAGCGTGGCGCACCCTGGTCTTCGCCGGCCTCACCGGCGAGACCCTGCTGACCACCCTCCAGCACGTCCTGGAGCACGAACGGCGCAGCGACGAGATCTTCGCGACGCTCTGCATGCTGGTCATCGAGCCGGCCGACGCCGGCACCCCCGGGGCCGTCGAACGAGCGCGGCTCTACCTCGCCGGCCATCCCCCGCCGCTGCTGCTCGGCCAGGACCACACCCCGATCGGGCTCCCCTCCGAGCACGCCGGCCCCGCCCTCGGGCTGCTCCCCTGCGACGACGGCCAGGCCGTCTGGCCGTCGCACACCTTCGAGCTGCGCCGCGGCTGGCGGCTGCTGCTCTACACGGACGGACTGATCGAGGGCCGGATCGGCGCCGGTTCGCGCCGGCTCGGCCAGGACGGCCTGGCCGAGCTGATCGGCGACCACCAGTCCGCCGGGCTCACCCGGGGGCGGCTGGTCGACAGCGCGATCGCCGAGGTCGAGGAGCTGAACGGCGGCGCGCTGACGGACGATGTCGCGGTGCTGCTGCTGGAGCGCAACCCGGCGCAGCTGATCCTGGGCTGACGAGCGGGAGCCGGGCAGCAGGAAGCCGGGCAGCACGAAGACGGACAGCACGGAGCCCCGGTGTCCGGGCGGGTGGACCCGCCGGACGACCGGGGCTCGGCCGTTCCCCTGACTGTGAGCGCCGGGAGGGCTACCAGGGCCCGTACGGCCCCATGTTGCGCTGGTCGCCCCGGCCGCCGCCCCGGTTGGTGAGCGCGCGGATCGCCGGACGGACGTCCACCACGTAGACGATCGCGGCGACCAGGCCACCCAGGGTGAGGAAGCTGGTCATGAAGTTGGCGCCGAAGAGCAGGTCCAGGCCGAAGGCGACACCGAGGATCGCCAGCCAGAAGCCCTTGGTCTTCTTGTCGGCCGCCCGGTACCCGTCCTCCGGGCGGGTGGCGGCGTCGACCAGCGCGAACAGCTTGTAGCCCAGGATGGCGACGGCCAGCCACCAGAACGGGTTCAAGTAGTCCAGGATCAGAATCTGGGCCACTCCGCCCATCACGGCCTCCTCTGCGTCTCGCTGCGGCACACCTGCCCGCCCATCCTGGCACGGCGCACGGTGCACCACGGGGTCAAACGGCCCGGCGGCACCCGACGTGCCCCGGGGTGCCGGGCCTGCGGCCCGGCCCGCGCGGAGCTACTCGGCGCTCTTGCGGGACCGGCCGCGCTTCGGGGCGACGGGCGCTT
The DNA here is from genome assembly GCF_000718025.1 of Kitasatospora purpeofusca. Classification (GTDB taxonomy): domain Bacteria; phylum Actinomycetota; class Actinomycetes; order Streptomycetales; family Streptomycetaceae; genus Kitasatospora; species Kitasatospora purpeofusca. Next base: position 54,455 of record NZ_JODS01000008.1, on the reverse strand, counting down.
CGTCCTCGACCAGCTCGCCCTCGACCAGCTCTCCGGCCTCGGCGGACTCCGCGTCCACCCGCTCGGCGACGGCCTCGCCCGCAGCGGCGGCGTCGGCGTCGGCGCCACGGCCCCGGTCCACCGCGACCTTGCCGCGCTCGGCCAGCTCGTCGTAGGTCTCCTTGGCCTTGACCGCCAGCTCGACGGCGCGGCCGACCTGCTGCAGGGCGAAGCTCTGCGCCTTCTCCTGCAGTGCCTTCAGGTCGGTCGGCAGGGCGTTCACCGAGCCGCTGACCTTGGCCTGGGCGTCGACCAGCCGGGCCTGGGCCTCGGCCAGCGCGGCGGTGGCCTTCTCCTGGGTGCCCTTGCGGTCGGCCGCGAGCGCCTCGACCCGGCCCGGCACCTCGCGCAGCTTCTCGTAGGCGAGGTCCCCGGCGCCGGCGAGGGCGTAGAGCGGGGTCGGGTCGGTCAGGGTCTTCTTGATGTCGTCCGTGATCGGCATGGCCGGTCCTCCCGTGATGTTTAGGGTGCCTCGCCCCGGTGCTCGTCCGTGCTCCCGCCCACGCCCCCGGCCTGGTCCGTCGCCGGCTCCTCCGCCGCAGCCTTCACCGGGTCGGCGCCGGACGGCCGTCCGGCGGCGTTCTCCTTGAGGAAGGCGTCGTAGACCGCGAGCAGCGCCTGCTTCTGCTGCTCGTTGATCAGCGGATCGGCCAGGATCGAGGCCCGCAGTTCCAGGCCCTCATCCCGCCGTTCCTCCAGGATTCCGGCCTGGACGTAGAGCGTCTCCGCCGAGATCCGCAGCGCCTTGGCGATCTGCTGCAGGATCTCCGCGCTCGGCTTGCGCAACCCTCGCTCGATCTGGCTGAGGTAGGGGTTGGACACGCCGGCGGCCTCCGCCAGCTGCCGCAGCGAGTACTGCGCATTGCGCCGCTGCTCGCGGATGTACTCGCCCAGCGGGCCGACGTTCAGTGAGGCCATGCGGACACCCTGCCCCACCGCGCTTGCAATTGCAAGCACAGTGCTAGCACCAGCAAACGGCCGGCCCGACGCGAAGCGCGTCGGGCCGGGTCGGGGCACAGCGAGGCGCCGGCTCGTGGCACAGCGAGGTGCCGGGTCAGGCGGGGAGGCGGACCGGCATCAGGACGGAGAAGGTGCCGGGGCGGTCGGCGGTGCGGACGGCGAGGGGGGTGATCGGGCCGCCGAGTTCGAGGACCAGCTGCCCGGGGGCGTCGGCCGGGAGGGCCTCCAGCAGGAAGTCGCGGTTGACCGCCACCCGGAGGGCTCCGGCGGCCAGGTCGGCGTCGGCCCCCGGTGCGGCGACGGCGAACCGGCCCTCGCCGTCGACGGTCAGCAGGGTGACCTCGCAGGCCGCGCCGTGCGGTCCGGACGGCAGACTGCTGGTCGCGGCGGACACGAGGGCCGCGCGCAGCTCGGCGGCGGGCAGGCCGATCCGGTGGACCGGCTCCAGCCGGACCAGGGGCCGGTAGTCGGGATAGTCGTGGTCGAGGGCGACACCCTCGATCCGGTGGCCGCCCACCGTGACGTGCACCGTTCCGGCGCCGAGCGCCAGCTCCACCACCCCGGCGGCGGAGCCGAGCAGCGCGCGGACGGCGTCGGCCAGCGCGACCGGCACGACGGCGGAGGCGGCAGGCGCGACCGGCACGGCACCCTCCTCCGGCACCGCGGACTCCACGGGCACCTCGGCGAGGGCGATCCGGTAGCGGTCGGTGGCGACCAGCCGCAGCAGGCCGCCGTCGAGGTCGAACAGCACGCCGGACAGCACCGGCAGCTCGGGGTCGCCGCCGACGGCGAAGCGGACCGCGTCCAGGGCTTCGGCCAGCTCCCGGGCGGGGACGGTGAAGCGGTACTCGGCGGGGGGCGTGGCCATGGGGTTCTCCCTCTGGTCGATCAACCGGCGGATCAGGGAGAGTTCTCGGCGCGCGTCGGCGAGGCCGTGCTCCAGCCGGCGCAGGTGCTCGTCCATCAAGCGCTGGGCGGCACCGCTGCCGGGCGCCGCGCCGAGCACGGCCCGGATGTCGGCCAGCGGCAGGCCCACCCGGCGCAACCGGGCGAGCAGCCGGGCGTCGGCGAGCTGCCCGGGGGCGTACCAGCGGTAGCCGGTGCGCGGGTCGACGCGGGCGGGGGCGAGGACCCCGGCGCTGTCGTAGAAACGCAGGGCGCTGATGCTCAGACCGCTGTCGCGGGCCAGCTCGCCGATGCTGCGCAGGTCGCTCTCCATGCCGGGGACTCTGGGGCCTCGACCGGGTCGAGGGTCAAGCGGGGAGGCCGGACCGGCCCGACGATACCGCCGCCCGACACACCGGACGGAGGTTCTCGCGATCAGTGGTTGAACTTTGAACGAGTCGGGTCTACAGTGGAGACATCAAGTTGAAGCCTAAACAAATGGCTTCGAACCCGAGGAGGAGCCATGGGCCTGTTCAACCGCACCAAGACCACCGAGACCACCGCCGTCGCCGTCGCCGAGAACCCGGCCGGCCAGGACCTCGGGCTCGGACACCTGACCGGTGACTGGACCATCGACACCACCCACAGCGAGATCGGCTTCGCCGTCCGCCACGCGATGGTCACCAACGTCAAGGGCCGCTTCACCGAGTACGAGGGCAAGCTGCACCTGGACGGCACCACCCCGACCAACTCCCGCGCCGACCTGGTGATCAAGGTCGCGAGCATCGACACCAACCAGGCCCAGCGCGACGAGCACCTGCGCACCAGCGACTTCTTCGCCGCCGAGACCTTCCCGGAGATGCGCTTCCGCAGCACCTCCGCCGAGCGCGTGGGCGACGAGTCCTACCGGATGAGCGGCGAGCTGACCATCAAGGACGTCACCCGCCCGATCACCCTGGACCTCGACTTCACCGGCCACGCCGTCGACGCCTACGGTGCCGACCGGGTCGGCTTCGAGGGCAAGGCCGTCCTGGACCGGACCGACTGGGGCCTGACCTACAACGCCGCGCTGGAGACCGGCGGCGTACTGATCGGCGAGAAGGTCAAGCTCACCTTCGACATCTCCGCCGTGAAGGCGGCCTGACCCGGCCGACCTCGACTGCGGGCCCTGCGGGGCCCCCGACAGCGCGGGCGCGCGCGTCGGCCCTCCGGCCGACCGCCCGCCCGCACCCGACTCCACCCCTGCCGACCCCCGAGCGGCAGGGGTGGAGTCGTGTCCCGCCACAACAACCCGTCGTGGCACGGTGATTCCTGATCCGGTGAATCCCGGTCCGACGGATCCCGGTCCGGCGGATCCGATCGGGCAGGACGGTTGCTCGCTAGACCGCCAGCAGCGCGGCGTCCGGCGCCGGCAGCCAACTGCCCGTCGGGCGGCGCAACCAGGTCTCGCGCGCGCCGAGTTCGGCCGCCGCCGTGAGCAGCGCAGTCAGCCCGGGATGCCGCAGGTCCGGGCGGTGCACCAGGCTCACCAGACTGAGCGGGACCGGCTCGACCAGCGGCACGTTCACCGCACCCGGCAGCACCGGGCCGCCGACGGTGGTCAGCATCGGGTCGCCGTGCCGGGCCAGGTAGCGGGCCGTCTCGTCCACCCCCACCGGCGGGACCCGCGGGGGCGCCGCGTCCAGACCGTGCTCCTCCAGCAGCCGCCGGCCGAGGTCGGCCCACTCGGTGGTCGCCGGATTGCCCGCGCAGATGTCCACCGGGTGCCCGGCCAGTTCGGCGAGCCGCAGGGCCGGCCGCCCGGCCAGCGGATGGCAGGCCGCCATCATCACCGAGACCGCCTCCAACCTGACCGGGCGCTGCGCGAGCCGGTCCCGCGTCCGGGCGGGCAGTCCGGCGTAGCGGCCGAACGACACGTCCAGCCGGTGGGCGAGCAGTTCGGTGGCCGCGGCCGCCAGACCGCCGTGGAACCGGGCCAGCAGTTCGCCCTCCGGCCAGGCGGCGCGGGCCCGTTGGAGCAGCCGGTCGCTGGTGAGGTCCGGGCCGGTGACGTCGCTGTTGAGGTCGAGCAGCAGCGGCCGGTGCGCGACACCGGACAGGATCTCGTCGTGCAGGGCCAGCAGTCGGCGGGCCTTGGGCAGCAATCCGTGCCCGGCGGTGGTGAGTTCGACGCTGCGCGTGGTGCGGAGGAAGAGCGTGTCGCCGAGCAGCCGTTCCAGCGTCCGGACATCCCGGCTGAGCGCCTGCTGGGCCACGTGCAGCCGCTCCGCGGCGCGGCCGAAGTGCAGCGTCTCGGCGGTCGCGACGAAGCCGCGCAGCAGACGGGGGTGCAGGTCGTGGGGCATGGCGGCAGGCTAGCAACGCGCGGCCGACCGGGCGGGCGGTGCGGTACGGCGGCCGCCCGGCCCCGATAAACAGCATTCTGTTGTCGATGCGGCGGAACAGGTGTTGGACCGCGAACGACCGGCGGCCCGAGGCTGGAGCCCTTCCCCCTCCCCCTCTTCTCCCGCGGAGTCCCGTGCTCGCCCCGTACCGACGTCTGTTCTCCCGGCCCGGCACCGTCGCCTTCACCCTGGCCGGACTGCTCGCCCGGCTCTCGATGTCGATGACCGGCGTCTCCCTCGTGGTGCTGATCGCCGAACGGCGCGGCTCCTACGCCCTCGCGGGCACCGTCGCCGCGGCCGGGCTGGTCGCGGTGGCGATCGGCATGCCGCTGATCGGCCGCCTCGTCGACCGGTTCGGGCAGGCCCGGGTCACCGTCCCGGCGGTGCTGTACAACCTGGTGCCGCTGTGCGGGCTGCTGCTCTGCGTCCGCCTCGGCGCGCCCGACTGGACGCTCTACCTCTGCTGGGCGGCGGGCTCCGCGGTGCCGAACCTCGGCGGCATGGCGAGGGCCCGCTGGGCGCACCTGCTCCGCGACGCACCGGACGACCGGCACCTCGCCAACTCCCTCGAACAGTCCCTGGACGAGCTCTGCTTCATGGCCGGACCGGTGCTCGGCATGGTCCTGTGCACGACGGTCGCCCCGGAGGCCGGGATGCTCGCCGCCGGCGGCGTCGGCGCGGTCGGCGCGCTGCTCTTCGCGGCCCAGCGGCGGACCGAACCGCCGACGGCCGACCGGACCGACGCGACCTCCCCCTCCATCGGCTCCGGCGCCGCGGACCGCTCACCGCTGCGGGTACCGGCCCTCCGGGTGCTCGCCCTGACCTTCCTCAGCACCGGCATGGTCTTCGGCGCGCTCGACCTGACCACCGTCGCCTACGCGGACGCGCTGGGGAACCGGCCGGTCGCGGGCGGGCTGCTGGCCCTGGTGGCGGCCGGTTCCTGCGTGGCGGGGCTGGTGTTCGGCACCCTGCGGCCGACCGGCCCCGCTGGTACCCGTTTCCTGCGGGGTGTGGCGGCGATGGCGGGGCTCCTGCTGCTGCCGCTCGCCGCCGGGCTGGGCGGCGCGGGGCTCGCACTGCTCGGGGTGGCCCTGTTCGCGGCCGGCACGGGCACCGCGCCGACCATGGTCACCGGCATGACGCTGATCCAGGAGCTGCTGCCGCAGCGGCAGTTGAACGAGGCGATGGCGATCGCGGTGTCCGGGATCATGATCGGCATATCGACCGGTTCGGCACTGGCCGGCGCGCTCGCCGAACACGCCGGGCCCGGCGCGGGCTACTGGATCCCGGCCGGGGCGGCGGCGCTCGCCCTGCTGATCGCCCTCGCGGGCCGCCGCCACCTGGGCACCGGGCCCCGGCCCTCGGCCCGCACTTCCCCCGAACCCACTGTCGGTGCCACCCGCTAGCTTGCGGGGTATGACGGCGGCAGCGAGCACCATCGACTACGTCCGGGGCGATGCCACGGCGCCCCTGGGCAAGGGGGTGAAGGTGATCGCGCACGTCTGCAACGACCTCGGAGGTTGGGGGAGGGGGTTCGTACTGGCGGTCTCCCGGCGGTGGGCCGAGCCGGAGGCTGCCTACCGGCGGTGGCACCGGGAGCGCTCGAAGAACGACTTCGGGCTCGGCGCGGTGCAGTTGGTCCAGGTGACGGAGTACCTCTGGGTGGCGAACCTGATCGGCCAGCGCGGCATCCGGACGGGCCGCTCCTCCGGGCCGCCGGTGCGGTACGAGGCGATCGACACCGCGCTGGCGACGCTCGGCGGACACGCGCTGTCCCTGGGCGCCTCGGTGCACATGCCGCGGATCGGCTGCGGACTGGCGGGCGGGCGCTGGGAGATGGTGGAGCCCCTGGTACGGGCCCGGCTGACGGAACGGGGGGTACCGGTGACGGTCTACGACCACGACTGACCGGCCGGCGCGACGGCCGACCAGGTGTACTCGTACTCGGGCAGCGTGTGACCGCCGGGGAAGACGCCCTGCCCGGCCGCGGTGCGCCTGCCGCCCGCGCGCTCGTAGAAGGCGATCGCGCGAGTGTTGGCCTGCAGCACCTCCAGGTAGAGGTCCGCTCCGGGGTGCTGCCGGGCGACGTAGGCGCAGGCCGCCTCCAGCAGGTCCCCGCCGATCCCGGCACCGGTCAGCCCGGGGCGGACGTGCAGGTTGTCGAGCAGCACCCGGCCGTCCGGCATCGGGACCAGGTAGGCGAAGCCCACGGTGTCGCCGGCCTGTTCGGCGATCAGCAGCTCGGGGGTCGCCTCCGGGGCGCCGTAGTCGACGCTCAGCCGCAACTCCCAGATCTCGCGCCGCTCGTCCGCCAGCCCGTCACCGAGGGCGCTGTCGGGGACGATGCCGGTGTACGCGCTGCGCCAGCTGGCGGCGTGCAGTGCGGCGACGGCCTCGGCGTCCCGGGCGTTCCCCCGGCGGATGGTGGTGATCACGGAACGAGCCTCTCATCCGCCCTGAACGCGTTCAAGCCCGGTCCGAAGTCATGGCATGCTTTTGAACGCGTTCGAAGTGACTCGAGGAGAGTTAACGGAGAGCGGCGCCCGTGTGGGCACCGGATGCGGAGGGGGCATCCGGTGCCGCACCGCGCCGACACCGCCTGGGACTGGGCCGATCGGGCTAGGCTCGGGGCCGTGGACGACCTGGCAGCGACGAACGACGGCAGCGGCACCGACGGCGGCACCCCTTCGGCGCCCGCCGAGACACGTGGCAGCCGCGCCCAGCCGAAGACGGACAAGAGCGAGCAGACCCGGGCCCTGATCCTGGAGACCGCGATGCGGCTCTTCCAGGAGCGCGGCTACGAGAAGACCACCATGCGCGCCATCGCCGCCGAGGCGGGCGTTTCGGTCGGAAATGCCTATTACTACTTCTCGGCGAAAGAATTTCTCATCCAGGGTTTCTACGACCGGATGACGTACGACCATGCGGCGGACGCCAGGAATCGCATGGCCGATACCCGGGACTTCGCCGAGCGCCTGGAAATCGCCCTGGTCTCCTGGCTCGACACGGCGGCCCCGTACCACGAGTTCGCCGCGCAGTTCTTCCGGACGGCGGCCGACCCCACCAGCGCCCTGAGCCCGTTCTCCAACGAGTCGCACCCGGCCCGGGCCACCGCGGTCGCGCTGTTCCGCGACGTGCTGCAGGGCTCGGACCTGGCACCGAAGCTGGACGCCGAACTGGTCGAGCTGCTGCCCGACGTGCTCTGGCTGCACCTCATGGTCGTCGTCCTCTACTGGGTCTTCGACCGGACCGAGGACACCGAGCGCACCCGGGAATTCGTCCGCCGGTCCACCCCCATGGCGGCCCGGGTGATCAACCTCTCGCGCTACCGGGTGTTCCGGCCGATCGTCCGCGACGCCAAGGGGCTCATCCAGGACTTCATTCTTCCCACCATCGGGAAGACCGCCGTCAAATAGCGCGAGGAAACGGCACTCGGCCAAGCGAAAGGCCGGCCCGCGGAAAGCGGACCGGCCGTTTCCCGGCGGTGCGGGCGACTCAGAATCCGTCGATGTTCCAGGCCGACAGCGGCGTGCGGAACAGCAGGTCCGCGGCCGCCGCCGCGCCGGGGCGCAGCTCGGTGACCAGCCCGGCCACGGCGAGCCTCGGCAGCGTCTCGCCGCCCAGGTAGAGCGCGCCCAGCGCCGAGGCGTCCAGCGCCAGATCGGGTTCGTCGGCCGTCCGGACGCAGCGGCCGGTGCCGTCCTCGGCGACCTCGACCGCCCAGCGCCCGGCCACGTAGCCCGCCGGGTCGTCGACCTCCAGCACCGTGCGACCGGCCGCGCCGTACGTCCGGGCGTTGAACGCGGCCTCGATGTCGAGCACCCGCAGCCACATGTAGTCGGCGTTGTCGACGTGCGGCGTCGCGGCCCGCGGGTCGTTCAGCAGCACCGGCAGCGGGTCGTCCGGGCCGACGTTCTCGACCACGACCTTGCGGACCCAGTCGATCGAGCAGACGAACCGCCACAGCTCGGTGGCGGTGGGCCGGTCGAGGGCGAACAGGTCGACGAGGGTGAGCGTGCAGTTCGGGTAGGAGCCGTCCCACTCGTCGTCGATCCGGTAGACGGCCAGACCGGTCGGGGTGCCGTCGGCGTCCCGGTGGACGGCCGCGAACGGCTCCTTCCAGTCGAAGCCGGGTACCTCGATCTCGCCGGTCGACCGCTGCCAGATCAGCTCGTCCCGGGCGATCACACCGGCCTGGGTGACCCGCCAGCGGTCGAACAGCTCGGGGCCGATCTTGCGCAGCTCCGCCATCTCCACCAGGTCGATCCGCCCGCCGGGCACGGTGGGCAGGCCGTCCCGCAGGCCGCCGGCCCGGAGCAGGTCGATGTTCCAGCCGTGGCCCCGGGTCGCGGGGCCGAAGCCGTAGCGGCCGTAGATGTTGTACTCGGCGGCGATCAGGATCGCGACCGGGACGCCGCGCTCCCGGGCGGCCTCGAGGTCCGCGGTCATCATCCGGCGGAGCAGGCCGCGCCGTCGGTGGGTGGCGGTCACGGTGACGGCGGTGATCGCGTCGGCCGTGACGACCGCGCCGCCGGGGACGGTCAGCTCGGTGTCGAAGCTGCGGAAGGTGGCCACGAACCGGCCGTCGGCCAGCGCCCCGACCATCCGGCCCGGCTCCCACTGCCGACGGCGGTACTCCGTCGCCCGGCCGATGTGCGAGCGCAGGAAACCCAGGGCCAGCGCGCGGTCCCACGCCTCGACCTCGTCCTCGCCGATCGCGCGGATCTCGATCCCGTCACCCGCGTCGGTCCGCTCGCCCGGTCGGCCACTGCCCGGCTCCCGGGGCCCGCCGTTCGTCTCGTTGCCCATCCGCCCACGGTACGGCGGGGTTTCGGCGACGGCATCCGATTTATTCCGCTCCTGGACGCCGCCCCTGACGGACCGCCCAGCACCCCGGCTCCCACCACGGCCCCACGCGCGAAATCCCGGTGCGGACGCCCCGGGCCTGCGGAACACTGGCCCGGGTGATCGTGATGCAGCCCGTGCTGGACTACTGGGACCCCGACGGCTTCGAACTCTGGCCGGTCGCCGAGGTCGACCCGTACCTGACGCTGCACGGCCGGCTCACCCCGGCCGAGGTCGGCACGGCGGTGATGCGCATCGTCGGCTTCAACGACCTCGACCCCGAGCCCTGGCACCGCCCCCGCCGCCCGCCCCGCCCGCGCGAGCCGCTCGACTCCTTCCTGCACGGGCTGCTCACCTTCGACTCGCTGTACGCGGCCGGCGGGGTGCGGGTGACGGACAGCGCCACCGGCACCACCTTCCTGCCGGGCTGCTGTGCGGGGATCGACGAGTGGCGCGACTGGTTCGACGTGCTCGACGGCGGCGGCGCGACCTGGTTCGGGCACGACCCCGTCGCCCAGGTCGAACGGGTGGACGACACCGTCCGCCTCCTCGTCGACGCGGAGCTGGACGACGGCCCGGTGATCGAGCTCCCGGCCGCCGAGGCCCGCCGCCTGCTCGCCGGCGTCGAGCGCGACCTGACGGCCTTCCACACCCTGGCCGCCGGGTGGGCCGCCCATCACCTGCCCGATCACGCCGGCCCGGTCACCGCTGCCCTCGCCGAGGCCCTGGACCTGCGACCGCCGACGCCGTGACGGTCCCCGGCGGATGACAGTGGTCGTGGCTAGCCTCTCCACGTGACTGACACCAGTGATCGACAGCTCCCTGTCGCACTCGCCGCCGCCCTGGCGGTTCCGTTCGACTACGACGACGGCAAGGGGATCGACTTCGAGCCCTTCCCGGACTTCCGGTCCGCCGAGGACACCACCGACTGGCTCCGGGCCTGGACCGGCAACACGGAGTTGAACGGTGACGACTTCCGTGTGTTCGGTCAGGACGGCACGGGTGGATACGCGGCGTTCTGGCTGGTCCGCCCAGGCCGCCCGCTCATCGACCAGCCCGTCGTCTTCCTCGGCTCCGAAGGCGAGACGGGCGTACTGGCGCGCGACCTGGGCGACTTCCTGTGGCTGCTGGCCGGCGGCTTCGGCCCCTGGGAAGCAGCCTTCTTGTACGAGCCCGGCTGGGTGCCGCAGCCCAACCCGGAGCTCAGGGCCGTCGCGGAACGGTTCGCCCCCGACCGGCAGCAGCTGCCCGCTGCCGTCATCGAGCAAGCAACCCGGGAGTTCCCCGACTTCGACGACACGATCATGGATCTCTGCCGCTGACTCCGTGTCCCACCCGCTCTTCGCGCGCGCAGCCACGGCGAAGGGCTCGTGAGAAAGCGCAGCTAATTTTGAGAACCCACGGCCCGGGCGGCGGCCGGTCAGGGGCGGGCGTAGAAGTCCGGGGTGCCCATGATCCAGAGGCTGGCCTGCTTGACCGGCATCCCCACCCGGGGGGCCTCGATCATCTGGTCGTCGCCGATGTAGAGGCCGACGTGGTGGATGTCGGCGGCGCGGCCGGTGGCGCTCCAGAAGACCAGGTCGCCGGGGCGCAGCTGGCGGTAGGTGACCGGGGTGGACTGCGCGTACTGGTCGGCGGCGAAGTGGTTGAGCCGCTTGCCGCCCTCGCGCCAGGCCATCATGGTCAGCCCGGAGCAGTCGTAGCCGGCCGGGCCCTCGCCGCCCCAGATGTAGGGCAGGCCGATCCTGGCGCGGGCGAAGGCCACGGCGGAGGCCGCGCCCTCCGCGGACCAGGGCCGCCCGGCCGGGGGTGCGGCGGCGGCCTGGCCGGTCTTCGCAGGGGTCGAAGCGGCGGCGGCAGCAGCGGCAGCGGCCTCGGCGGCGGCCCGTTCGGCGGCCGCCTTCTCCGCCGCGGCCAGCTCGGCCGCGGCCCGTTCCGCCGCCTCGCGTTCGGCGGCGGCCTTCTCCGCGGCCGCGCGCGCCGCCGCCTCGGCCTCCCGGGCCGCGATCGCCTCCAGCGCCTCGCGGCGCTGCCGCTCCAGCTCGACCGTCGTGTGCCGGGCGGCCGCCAGTTCGGCCAGCAGTTGTTCGCACCTCAGGCCGGTCGACGTGACCTGGTTCTGCTGGTCCGTCAGTCGGGCCTCGGCCTGCTCCCGGGCGGCGCCGACCGCCGCGGCGGCCCGTTCGGCGGTCTCGGCCGCGGTGCGCGCGGCGGCCGCGGCCCGAGCTGCCCCGGCGGCCGTGGAGACGGCCGCGTCGAGGATCTGCCGGGAACGGTCGCTGGCGACCCCGACCACGGCGGCCCGGTCCCCGGCCTCGCGCGGGCCGCGTGCGCCGAGCAGGGCGTTGATCGCGGACAGCTCGGCGCTGGTGCCCTGCCGGTACGTTTCGGCGGCCAGGGCCGCGGCGTCCTCGGCGGCGGCGGACCGTTCGGCCTCGGCGGCCGCCGAACGGTCGGCGGCGGCGGACTCCTCGGCCCGGGCCCGGGTGAGGGCCAGTTGAGCGCCGTTGTACGCCTCGACGGCCTGTTCGGCGGTCCGGGCGGCGGTGTCGAGTTCGGCCCTGGCGGCGGTGAGGCCGGCCTCGATGGCGGCGACCGAGCCGGCCGTGGCGTCGGCCTCGGCCCGGGACCGGTCGATCTCCTCGGTGGAGGGGTAGGCCTCCTCCCCCGGCGCTCCGGCGGGACCGGGCCCGCCCGCGGAGCCGGAGGAACCGGAGGAACCGGCCCCGGACGGTTCGGCCGCGGCCGCGCTGGGCTCGCCCGGCTCCGCCGGGGCGGCCGCCGCGACGGGGAGCAGTCCGAGCAGGGCGGTGAGGGACAACAGGAGGGTCGGCAGGAATCTGCGCGCCACGATTCATCCCTTCGTACGGTCACGAGGGAGCGGCCGCGCACCCGCGCCGCGGTGCGGCCGGGGCGGCGACGGGACCGGGCGCGGCGGGGGCCGAGCGGTTCCGGCGGATCGCCGGACCGTCGCCCACCCGCCGCCCGTCCGGCGCCGAGAGGTGCGGCAAAACATCCCGTTCCGTGACAAGACGGTCACTGCTCGCCATGTTCTCAAGCCGGGCGGGTTTCACACCTCAAGTCCGCACCGCCGGCCGGGTGACCATCTGATGATCCGACCGCAGTACGGTCCCGACCGGGCGGCCAGGGTATGCGAACTAACGGCTCATCCGACGCGTCCGCGGCCGCAACCAGCGGTGTCGCCCCGGACGGAGGGACTGCCCGGTCGGCCGGACGGCGTACGTCCGGTCCCGGCCGGCCCGGACGGTGCGACGGCGCCGCTGGGACCCGTCCCGCGGCCCCGCCTGATCGGCCGACCCGCCGTAGCCGCCCGGCCCGCCGTACGCCGCCCCGTGGCCGGCGGCGCCGCCGTTGCCGTTCGCCCCGGAGGTCCGGTGACTGCCCGACGGGTGCTCCCCGCCCGCCGCCGAGCGCCGGTCGGCCAGCCGCGCGGAGCGCCGGGTCAGCGCCCGGGCCGCGTGCGCGTCCAGGTGGGCGCTGGCCCGGGCGGCCATCCGCTCGGCCACCCGGTGGGCGGCCGGGTGGTTCGCCGACACCTTGTCCGGCGCCCCGGCGATCAGGTCGAAAAGCCAGGTGCGGGCGATGTCCGCGCGCCGGTGCAGACGACGCTCGCGCCGGAGCGCCCGGGCCCGGCGGCGCGGGCGCCCGGCGTACCGCCAGCGCGCCCAGGGGCTGCTGGGCCGGGCCAGCCGGATCGCGCCGACCCAGGAGAGGCCGGGCACCATGATGCCGAGCAGGCCGGTCCACATCTTGCCCTTGAGCAGGGTGACGACCATGGCCAGCGCGTTCACCGAGATCACCGTGACCAGGCCCCACCTGGTCTCCCCGGTGGGCTCGGCACCGAGCGGCACGTAGCCGACCAGCAGCAGGCCGGTGAAGAGGATGCCGAAGATCACCGCGTCCACCGACTTGCGGCCCTGCTCGCTCCAGTAGACGTCGTCCAGGTGCAGGATCAGCGCGAACTCGTCCAGCACCAGGCCGCAGCCGATGCCGAAGAGCAGGCCGAAGAGGTCGATCCACGGGTGGCCGCCGTAGGTGGCGAACACCCCGATGCCGCCGACCAGCAGGAAGCCCAGACCGAAGACCATGTGGTGGATGTGCAGCCCGCCGGGCGTCACGTTGCCGGGCCACCAGCGGACCTGGGCCCTGATCATCCGCACGCTGAACCGGATGAAGACGAACGAGGTGATGAACCCGACCAGCAGCAGGAACAGCGGTTGCTTGTGCGCGGCGACGATGTGATCGCGATAGCCGTCCAGCAGTGTGGTCATGCGTCTTACCTTCGTTCCTGGTGCTGCGTACGGTCTGCCACGACATGGCCCGGAGGCCAACGATCGGCGTCAGAAACCGCGCGTGCGCTTGGCCGCCCGGCGCGGGATCACCGGGGCGAGCGACGGCCGCTCGACCCCGACCGGGAGCTTCATGAAGAGCCGGGCGATCTCCCCGCCGAGGTTCACCCCGATGGCCAGCGCCAGGGCGATCGCCGCGGCCCTGGTGATCTGGACCAGGCCGCCGCTGGGGTGGCCCTGGGCGAACGACAGCATGCCGAGGTAGAGCGCCGAACCGGGCATCAGCGGCCCGATCGCGGCGGTGACGTACGGCAGCGCGGAGCCGTTGCGGTAGCGCGCCATCAGCTGGCCGAAGAGGCCGACCAGGCCGGCCGCCACCCCGGTCGCGACGATCGGCGAGAGCTGGGCGTTGTAGGCCAGCACCCCGTAGCTGGCCCAGCCGATGCCGCTGTTCAGGGTGACCAGGGCCAGCGAGCGCCGGTCGGTCTGCAGCAGCATCGCGAAGGCGCAGGTCAGCACCAGTGCCGCGACCATCTGGACGGGCGGGTAGCTGATCCCGACCAGCGACTCGTCCGGCTTGAGCTTCGCCTGGAAGCCGACCCCCAGGTAGAGGATCAGCATCACGCCGATGACGATGCCCGCCACCAGGTAGATCACCTCCAGCAGCCGGGCCGCGGCGGTGATGTAGAAACCCGTCAGACCGTCCTGCACGGCGGCGACCAGGGCGCGTCCGGGCAGCAGCGCGAACAGCCCACCGGTGATCACCACCGAGCCGCGCAGGCCCAGGTCGTTGAAGGAGAGCACGATGCCGGAGGCCGCGGCCGGCATCGCGGCCAGCACGAACTGGTAGAACTCCGGCAGGCCGCGACGGGCGATCATCGAGGCCAGCCGGTCGCCGAGCACGGCGGCGACGAAGGCGCTGAGGAAGACCAGCCAGGCCTTGTCGTCGATCCGCCCGCCGACCAGGAAGGTCGCCGCACCGGCCAGCAGACCGGTGTTCAGGGCCAGCATCCAGGCCGGGTACGGGTGGCGGTTGCGGCGGATCGCCGCGAGCCGGCGGTAGGCGTCGTTGACGCTCACCCGCTCGGCGGTGATGTCCGCGACCAGCTCGTACACCGCGTTCAGCCGGGTGTAGTCGGAGGTGCGGCGGCGCACCACCCGGTCGGCGGTGATCGGCGGCTCGACCAGCGAGGGCTGGTGCGAGATGCCGATCAGGGTGAAGGTGACCTGCGGCTCGCAGCGGTCCAGCCGGTAGGCGTGCGCGATGCCGAGCATGGCCGCCTCGACGTCCTCGGCGGCCTCGCCACTGGCCAGCAGCAGTTCGCCGATGCGCAGGGTCAGGTCGAGGACGCGCGGGACGTTGCGGCCGGCGGCGACCGAGGGGTGCAGCTCGCGGGCGGTCCGTTCGAAGGCCGGGCGCTCGGACATCGGGGTGCGCAGCAGGGTGCGCATCCGGTCCGGCCACGGCGCCTCACCGGGCGCGCCGGGGCTGAGGGCGCCGACCGGGATCCCGAGCGGCGGGGTGTAGCCGGCGGCCCGCCACTCCTCGGGGGTGAGGGTGTCCTCGGCCACCGAACGGCGGCGGCCCGGGGCGGCCGGCTCGCCGTCGGCCGGCACCGCGTCCGCGGGCCGCGCACCGGACGGCGGCGCGGCACCCGGCGGCACGTCGGACGGGGGCACGTCGGACGGCGGCACGTCGACCGGCGCCGCGACGGGTTCGGTCTCCGGCTCGGGCTCGGGTGCCAGCAGGCCCCTGGTCTCGGGCGCGGGCAGCAGGAGCGGGATCTCCACGGTCGGCTCGACGACCGGGGCGGGGTGCCCGAGCAGGCCCTCGGTGGGCGGCGCGGCGGACGGGTGGACCGGACGCGACGCCGCGGCGGGCCGGGACTGCTGACGGGGCGGTCGACCGCCCCGGCTGCCCCTGGCCTTCTTGCCGCCGCCCGGCCGGCCCCGCTTCGGCACTTCCGCTCCTTGCCGCCCCTGGCGGTGCCGGTCCCCCGGGCCGCCGTTCGATCTCGGGATACACCATGCCCGATCGAACTGCCGGACGCACATGTACGGGACGGCGGGCCCCGCCGGGCGCGGACGCCTACCCGGCGCGATGGCGGCCGCCGGCCCCGGCGGCCGGCGCCGCGGCGCGGTCGGAACGCTCGGCGTCGGCGGCCGGGGCGGACCGGCCGGAGCGCCGGGCGCGGAGCAGTTCGACGGCCACCGGGACCACCGAGACCAGCACGATGCCGACCAGGATCGCCTCGATGTTCTCCCGGACGAACGGGATCTGCCCGAGGAAGTAGCCGAGCACCGTGACGCCGGCGCCCCAGAGCACACCGCCGATGATGTTGAAGAGGACGAAGACGCGGTAGTTCATCGCGCTCACCCCGGCGACGATCGGGGTGAAGGTGCGCACGATCGGCACGAACCGGGCCAGCACGATCGCCTTCGGGCCGTGCCGGTCGAAGAAGGCGGCCGCCTTCTCCACGTTCTCCTGCTTGAACAGCCGGGAGTCGGGGCGGCGGAACAGGCCCGGTCCGACCTTCCGCCCGAACAGGTAGCCGACCTGGTCGCCGGCCACCGCCGCCAGCACGATCAGCGCGCAGACCACCCAGAGCGGCTGGTGCAGATACGTGCCGCCGGCCACCAGCAGCCCGGTGGTGAAGAGCAGCGAGTCACCCGGGAGGAAGAAGCCGATCAGCAGGCCCGACTCGGCGAAGACGATGGCCAGGATGCCGATCAGCCCGAAGGTGGAGATCAGGTAGGTCGGATCGAGCCAGGACGGGCCGAGGGCGAGGCTGGTCACGGGGCGGACTCCTGAGGGCCGGAAGGGTCGACTCTTGGCAATGAAACAGTAAAGCATTCACCAAGGAACCTTCGAACATCCCTGGTCCGGGCCGCAGTCGGACAATCATCCGGGTACCACCATCGGGCGAATCCTCGGCCATTCGGTGGAGTTCCTCCCGGGCCCTGATGAATCCTGGTCGTGCGACGTCAGGCAACGGCGCTGCGGAGCGGCCACTCCGGAACGCGCCACCATTCGCACTCCACCCTCAGGGAGACCATCGTGTCCCGTATCCGCGCAGCCGCCGCCGTCACCGCCCTCGGGGCCTTCCTCCTCGCCGGCATCGGCACCGCCCACGCCGACAACGGCGCCGGCGCGGACCACCACTCCAACAGCAGCGTGGTGAGCAACACCGGCTCCGGCAACATCATCGGCAACGTCCACGGCAACGTGGTCAGCACCCAGCAGACCGCCACCGGCTCCGGCGCCAGCAACCAGAGCAACACCCTCGCGGCCACCGGGAACGCCGGGAACATCGGCGCCCTCCAGGGCAACGGCAACCTCGCCGCCCTGTTCGCCCCGCACATCGGCGGCTGAACGACGCTCCACCTCTAGGGGTTGATCCGACAACCCCTGGCACATCCGCCGAACGCGGCCGGGTGGGCACCCCACGCCGGCGGGGTGGCCACCCGGCCGCGTCGCTCCGGCCTCCCGGGTCCGGCGGCTCCGGGAGGCCGAGCACGGCCCGGCCGAGCTGCGGCAGGCAGTCGTCCGGATCCTGCCGGGCACTGTGCGGCCGTTCCGCGCCCCGCCGTTGACCAGCGAGAACAGCGCGAACGCGCCGCTCCGCCGACCCTGGACAGCCGAAGCTACCCCCGATTAACTTGTGGGGCCATCGGCGGGCCGCCCGGCCGCGCCGTGCCGGGCACGTCGAAGGGAGCGCCGCCGTGCGCCGCACCGTGTTCACCGAGGACCACGAGGCCTTCCGCGAGACCATCCGCGACTTCATCGCCAACGAGGTCGTCCCCGTGTACGAGGACTGGGAGGCGGCGGGCCATCCGCCGCGCGACTTCTACCGCACGCTGGGCGCGCTCGGCATCTACGGCATCGAGGTGCCGGAGGAGTACGGCGGCGCGGGCGAGAGCGGCTTCAAGTACCAGGCGGTGGTGGCCGAGGAGACCGCGCGGGCCGGCGTCGGCTTCGGGTCCTCGGGCGTGCACACCGGCCTGGTGCTGCCCTATCTGCTGGAGTACGCCAACGAGGAGCAGAAGGCCCGCTGGCTGCCCGGCTTCGTCTCCGGCGACATCATGACCGCGATCGCGATGACCGAGCCGGGCGCCGGCTCCGACCTCGCCGGCATCACCACCACCGCCCGACTCTCCGAGGACGGCACCCACTACGTCCTCAACGGCGCCAAGACCTTCATCACCGGCGGTGTGCTCGCCGACCTCGTCCTGGTGGTCTGCCGCACCTCGCCGTACGACCCGGACAACCGCCGGGCCGGGCTCTCCATCCTCTGCGTGGACACCACCTCCCCCGGCTACACGGTCGGCCGCAAGCTCCAGAAGATCGGTCTGCGCAGCTCGGACACCGCCGAACTGGCCTTCGCGGACGTCAAGGTGCCGGTGGAGAACCTGCTCGGCGAGGAGGGCCGCGCGTTCAGCTATCTGACCCACAACCTGGTGCAGGAGCGGCTGGCCATCGCGGTCGGCGCGTACGCGGCCGCCGCCGCGGCGGTGCGGTTCGCGGTGCAGTACGTCAAGGAACGCAAGGTGTTCGGGAAGACGGTCGCCGAGTTCCAGAACACCAAGTTCACCCTGGCCGACTGCGAGTCGCAGGTGATGGCGCAGCAGTCGATGGTCGACCGCGCGCTGGAGCTGTACCAGAACGGCGAGCTGACGGTCGCGGACGCCGCGGCGGCGAAGCTGTTCTGCACCGAGTCGGCGTCCGTCGTGATCGACAAGTGCCTTCAGCTGCACGGTGGTTACGGCTACATCCTGGAGTACCCGATCGCCCGGCTCTACACCGACAACCGGGTCTTCCGGATCTACGGCGGCACCAGCGAGGTCATGCGCAGCATCGTCGCCAAGTCGCTCGGCCTGTAACCCGGCCGGGCTCCGTCGGCGTTCGCCCGTCCGTGCGGACGGGCGAACGCGCGGACGGGCGAACGCGCGGACGGGCGAACCCCGCCGACGGGCGAACGCCGCCGACGGCGGGCGCTCGGCCCCGGCCCGGTGATCAGTTGGGCGAGTGGTGCTCGGTGCGCCAGGCCTCCCAGCCCGCCGAGGACGCCACCTTGGCCTCGTGCAGGGCCCGCTGGGCCAGGGCCTGCGGCGGGGTGTCCAGCCGCCGCACCCAGTCGCGGCCGGCCGTGGCCAGCGCCGCGCACACCATCACCGCACCCGCCGTCCCGAACAGCGCGCCGATGCCCGTGAGCACCGCGCCGCCGGCCAGCAGCGAGCGGTTGACCTGGAACCCGCTGAAAGAACGCTCGTTGGTCGCCATGCCCTCCACCATGAGCGCATTCGGCCGCCTCCGCACGCCGAGCGCGTCCGCACGCGGGCGCCGCTCGGCGTGCGGGCGCGGGGCGGGTCCGGGACGCTGGGCCGCAAGGAGTTCCCGACGCGGCAACCCGACGGCACACGGCAACCGGACGGCACGGCGGCCGGACGGCGGCGCCGAGGGGCGGCACGGCGGAGCGACAGCAGGACGGCAGGAGGACGCGCGATGGTCGATCTCGAACAGCTCGTCGCGGAACACGCGGCCAGGGCCGCCGAGAGCCCGCACGGCCGCAGCGCCCATCTGGTGCTGCACGACGGGGTGCTGCGGCAGACCGTGATCGCGCTGACCGCGGGCACCTCGCTGGACGAGCACAACGCCCCGGCCGCAGCCAGCCTCCAGGTGCTGCGCGGACGGGTGTCGCTCACCGTCGCGGGGCGGCGCGAGGAACTCTCCGCCGGTCAGCTGCAGACCGTCCCGCAGGAGCGGCACGGCCTGCTCGCGCACCTCGACTCGGTGGTGCTGCTGACGGCCGTCACCGTCTGAGGCTCAGCCGGTGGGCCCGTGCCACTGCGGACCGTCCGCCGGGGCGCCCTTCGGCTTCAGCACCGAGCCGCCGACCAGCTCCAGGCCGCGCAGGAAGTCCTGCCCGCGGGGCGCCAGGTCGGGGGTGGCCAGCCACTGGCCGGCCAGGCCGACCAGCAGCGCCTGGTAGAAGATGCCCCGGGACAGCTCCTCCTCGGTGTCCGGCACCTCGGGCAGCCCCTGGAACAGCGCCGACAGTCCGAGCCGCCCTTGCTTCTGGATCCCGGCGAGCGCCTCCCGCAGCTCGGGCACCCGCTCCGCCTGCAGCATCACCTCGAACTGCGAGGCCCAGAGGCCGCGGTGCTCGGCGATGGTGGCGAGCACGCCGTCCCAGACCGCGACGAAGCGCTCCGCCGGGTCCTCGGACGCCTCGCTCGCCCGCGCCACCACCGCCGCCAGCACGGCGCCCCACTCCTCCGTGGCCTCGATCAGCGCCGCGTTGAGCAGCGCCTCCTTGGAGCCGAAGTGGTAGCCGATCGCCGCCAGGCTGACGCCCGAGGCGGTGGCGATGTCCCGGGCGGTGCTGCGCGCGTAGCCCTTCTCGAAGAGGCATTGCTTGGCGCCGGCCATGAGGTCCTCACGATTTCCCATGTCCGCATGCTACGTCCGATCAAGACGTTTGTCTTGCACGCTCGTCTCGCACATACGTCTAGTACGCGAGTCTCGCACGATCGATTCAGACGCTCGTACTAGACAAACGTCTGACACGCCCGTACCGTCTTCCTCATGACCGCCACCACCGGCCGCGCAGGCCGTCGCGAATGGATCGGCCTCGCCGTCCTCCTGCTCCCGACCCTCGTCCTGACCATGGACATGGGCGTCCTCTTCTTCGCCGTCCCCTACATCTCCACCACGCTGGCGCCGAGCGGCACCGAGCAGCTGTGGATCATGGACATGTACTCGTTCCTGCTGGCCGGGCTGCTCATCACCATGGGCGCGCTGGGCGACCGGATCGGCCGCCGCCGGCTGCTCATGATCGGCGCGACCGGGTTCATCGGCGCCTCGCTGCTCGCCGCCTACGCGGACGGCGCCGGCCAGCTGATCGCCGCCCGCGCCGTGCTGGGCATCGCCGGGGCCACCGTGATGCCCTCGACCCTCGCGCTGATCCGCAACATGTTCCACGACCCCAAGCAGCGTCAGGTCGCGCTCGGCGCCTGGGGCGGCATCCTCACCACCGGCGCCACCCTCGGCCCGGTCGCGGGCGGCCTGCTGCTCGACCACTTCTGGTGGGGCTCGGTCTTCCTGCTCGCCGTCCCGGTGATGGCCCTGGTCCTGCTCGCCGCCCCGGCCCTGCTCCCCGAGTACCGCTCCCCGCAGCGCGGCGGCTTCGACCTGCTCGGCGCCGTCCTCTCGATGAGCGCCGTCCTGCCCCTGGTCTACGGCGTCAAGACGCTCGCGGTGGACGGCTGGGACCCGGTCGCCGCGCTCGCCGTCCCGGCCGGCCTGCTCCTGGCGGGCGCGTTCTACTGGCGCCAGCGCACCGCCGCCAACCCGCTGCTCGACCTCTCGCTGTTCCGGATCCGCACCTTCAGCGGGGCGATCACCGTCAACACCGTGGCGATGTTCGCGATGATGGGCTTCACCCTCTTCACCTCGCAGTACCTGCAGCTGGTCAAGGGCATGAGCCCGCTCACCGCCTCGCTCTGGTCGCTCGTCCCCAGCGTGGGTGTCGGCGCGGCGGTCGGTCTGAGCTCGGCGCTCGCCGGGAAGGTCCGCCCGGCGGCGATGATGGCCGGCGGCTTCCTGATCGGCGCGACCGGCTTCGCGATGATGACCCTGGTCGGCGCGGACTCGCCGCTGGCGCTCGTCCTCACCGCGGCGGGCGTGCTGGCCGCCGGCACCGTCGGCACCATGACCCTCACCGCCGAGATGGTCGTCTCCGCCGCCCCGATCGAGCGGGCCGGCGCCGCCTCCGCCACCTCCGAGACCGCCGTCGAGCTCGGCAGCTCCCTCGGCATCGCCCTGCTGGGCGCGGCCGGCGCCGCGGTCTACCGCTCCCGGCTGGACGGCGCCCTCCCGGCCGGCCTGGACGGCGAGGCCGCCCGCACCGCGCAGGACACCCTCGGCGGCGCCGTCACCGTCGCCGCCCAGCTGCCCGGCCGGCTCGGCACCGACCTGCTCACCACCGCCCGGGCCGCCTTCACCGACGGCCTGCACGTCGCCGCGGTGGTCGGCCTGGTCCTCGCGATCGGCGCCTCCCTCCTCGCCTACCGGCTGATGCGCCACCTCCCCGCCGCCGCCCCGGCCGCCAAGACCCCCGAGCCCGCCGCCGTCTGACCCACCCGCTCCGCCCGGTCCCCCGCACGCGCGTCATCGCAGCCCCCGCCCACCCCGGGCGGGGGCTGCCGCGTTCGGCCGCCCGGCTCCGCGGCCGTTCGCCCGCGCGGGGCCGGGCCGCGTGCCAGGCTGCCGGGATGAGCGACGACGGTGTGCACGGGCGGGTGCGGGCGAGCTACGACACGGTGGCGGAGGAGTACCGGCAGCGGATCGGGGGCGAGCTGGCGTTCAAGGTGATGGACCGGGCGCTGCTCGGGGTGGTGCTGGAGGAGGCCGCCGGGGGGCCGGTGGCGGACCTGGGGTGCGGGCCGGGGCACATCACCGGCTGGCTGGGCGGGCGCGGGGCGACGGCGGTCGGGGTGGACCTGTCGCCCGCGATGGTGGCCCTCGCCCGGCGGGAGCACCCCGGGGCGGAGTTCCGGGTCGGCGACCTGCTGGCGCTGCCCGCCGCCGACGGGGAGTTCGCCGCCGCGGTGGCGCTCTACTCGGTGATCCACCTCGAACCCGACGAGCTGCGGCCCGCCTTCGAGGAGATCCGGCGGGTGCTGCGGCCGTCCGGGGTGCTGCTGGTCTCGTTCCACCGGGGCACCGAGGTGAGGACGCTGGACGAGTGGTGGGGCCACCGGGTGGACCTGGACTTCCGCTCCCTGGAGCCCGACACCGTCGCCGACCTGCTGACGGAGGCCGGTTTCACCGTCACGGCCCGGCTGGAGCGCGACCCGTACCCCGAGGAGGCGCCGACCCGCCGCGGCTACCTGCTGGCCCGTCGGACCTGACCGGACCGGGGGCGGACGGGCGGCGGACGGGCGTCCCGCACCCCTCGGTCGTCCGTCCGCGCAGCACCTGGTTTTTGACCAGCGTTTCCCGGCCGGTGTATACGTTCGCCGCTGCGGACAGGCATACTGGCCAGGACGGGCGCTTTGCCCAACTGTGACGTATCACTCTAGACGAGAAGGGACCGGTGGCCAGGGATGCTGCGTAACGGTCTTGAGCCCTGGCACGTGCTTGTGGTGCTGGCTGTCGTGATCCTGCTGTTCGGGTCGAAGAAGCTGCCGGAGATGGCCCGCGGCCTCGGCAAGTCGATGCGAATCCTCAAGGCGGAGACGAAGGCGATGCGCGAGGACGACACTCCCGCCGCCGACGCCGCGCCGGGTACCGCCCAGAGCACCGCCGCCCCCGCGCAGCCGGCCGCCGAGCAGCCCCGCCCGGCCGCCGTCAACCCCACCAACGTGACCAAGGCCACCGAGGCCCCCCGGTCCACCACCGCCTGATCCGGCGGTACGAAGCCGGCCGAAGCCCCCGCCCCGAACGGCGGGGGCTTCGTCGTGTCCGGGCACCGGCCGCTGCGCCGGCCCTCGGCCCGTACGCAGCCCGGACGCAGCCCGGACGGCGCAGCCCGGGCGGCGGACCGGACCGCGCCGGGGCAGGCTGGCCGGGATGTCCGCGAACCAGCAGCCGCCGACGACCCCGTCCCTGCAACGTCCCGACCTGCGGGCCTGGGCACTGCTGCTGGGCTCGTTCGCCCTGCTGATGCTCGGGTACTTCACCCTGCCGCTGCGCGCCCTGGGCGACGACCACCCGCTGCTGAGCTGGGTGGTCTTCGCGGCGGTGCTGACCCTGCTGACCGGGCTGCTGCTGGCCCGGATCGTCGACAGCATGCGCGGCACCGGACGCCATCCCGGCGTCTGGCTGGCCTTCCTGATCTGCTTCTCGCTGACCGTCTTCGCCGGCACCTACTACGTCCTGGCCGACAGTCCGGGCGAGTTCCACGGGCTGGAGACCCGCCTGGACGCGCTGTACTTCACGGTCGTCACGATGGCGACCATCGGCTACGGCGACATCACCGCGGCGGGCCAGGGACCGCGGCTGGTGGTGCTCCTTCAGATCGCCTACAACTTCGTGTTCCTGGCGGCGGCCGCCGGCGCCCTGAGCCGGACCGTCCGCTCCGGGATGGAGGTCCGCGCCCACCGCTCCGAGGACGGCCCCCCTCCCGGCCACCGGCTCGGCCACGGCCACGGCGGCGGCCACGGCGGCGGGGGATCGCACCCCGGCCTGGGCCAGGGCCGGCGCAGCCGGGGCCTCCTGCGCGGCCGCAAGCACTACGAGGACGGGGGCGGACACCAGGGCGGCGGGAGCGGGGGGAGCAGCGGGCGCGGGAGCGGAGGGCCCGAGGACGGCTAGGTCCGACTGCTGTCGATCACGCAGAAGCGATTGCCGTCCGGATCGGCGAGCACCACGAAGTCCGGGTCCTCCGGGTAGAGGTCCCAGTCGACCCGGCTCGCGCCCAGGCCGACCAGCCGCTCCACCTCGGCCGCCTGGTCCGCCGCGTCGGTCGCGTAGAGGTCCAGGTGCACCCGCGGGTGCACCTGCGGCGGGGTGGCGCTCCGGCCGAGCGCGACCTGCACCCCGGGGGCGCCGTCCGCCGGGACGAGCACCACCCAGTCGTCCCCGGCCTCGCCGTCCCGGGGCGTGTACCCCAGGGCCTCGCCCCAGAACGCCGCCGCGCGGCCGACCTCCAGCACTCCGAGCACCACCGAACCGAGTCTCAGCATGCCGCCGATTGTGCCCGACCGGCCGACCGGAACACCGGCCGACCGGGCAGCCGCGCGGTCAGGCGGGGACGAGGCCCGGCTCGCCGGCCACCACCGCCCAGGAGGCGGAGGTCCGCACCGGGGACTCGCGGACGGCGATGCTGTCGACCGTCCGGGCGTCCGTCAGCCACCGCTCGCGGTCCACGTCCAGCCGCAGATAGCCGCGGCGCAGGCCCTCGAAGTACCGGACCTGCGGGTTGAGCGTGGGGTTGAGCGCCTTGAGCGGCGCGTCGAACGCGGCCGGGAAGTCCGAACTGACGCTGGTGGCCGTGAACTCGACGGCGACCGGCGCGGCCGCGAGGTCGTCGCGGTCGATCCGCAGGTCGCTGAACCAGGAGGAGTGGATGTCACCGGCCAGCACCACCGGGTTGGCCACCGCCGCGTCCCGCAGGAAGCGCAGCAGCCGGGTGCGGGCCGGGTCGTAGCCGTCCCACTGGTCGAGGTTGGCGAGCGGCGGCAGCGGGTGGGCCGGGTCCAGGAAGTTGGGGAAGCGGATCTGGCTCATCATCACCTGCTGGGCGATGACGTTCCAGCGCGCCCGGGAGCCCGACAGGCCGCGGCGCAGCCACTCCTCCTGCTCGGCGCCGGTCAGGGTGCCGGCGGTGTTGCCCAGGCCGTCCGCGACCGGGCCGAAGTCCTGGGAGTGGCCGCCCGGCTGGTCGGTGCGGTACTGGCGGGTGTCCAGCACGTTGAGGCGCAGCAGGTCGCCGAAGTCGAAGCGGCGGTACAGGCGGTAGTCCGGCGAGCCGGTGCGGTACGGGTTCCGCAGCGGCATGTGCTCGTAGTAGGCCTGGTAGGCGGCGGCGCGCTCGCGGGCGAGGGCGGCGGTGTCCTGGTGGCGGGCGCCGGTGTCGTCGATCTCGTCGACCAGTCCGGCGTAGTTGTTCTCGACCTCGTGGTCGTCCCAGGTGACGATCCAGGGGAAGGCGGCGTGCGCGCCCTGGAGGGCCGGGTCGGTCTTGTACAGCGCGTGCCTGGCCCGGTAGTCGGCCAGGGTGAGCAACTGGTCGATCCCGGGGGTCTCCGGGGTGGTGTGCAGGCGGTCCGGGTACTGGCCGCGCGGGTCGGTCTCGTAGATGTAGTCGCCGAGGTGCACGACGGCGTCGAGGTCCTCGGCGGCCAGGGCGGTGTACGCGGGCCAGTAACCGTTCTGCCAGTCCTGGCAGTTGACCACGCCGAGGCGGAGCCGGCCGGGGTGGGCGCCGGCCGCCGGGGCGGTGCGGGTGCGGCCGGCGGGGCTCAGGTGGCGGCCCGCGCGGAACCGGTACCAGTAGTCGCGGCCGGGCTGGAGCCCGCGGACGTCGACGTGCACGCTGTGCCCGCGTCCGGCCTCGGCGACGGCGACGCCGCGCCGGACGGTCCGGCGGAAGCCCGGGTCCGCCGCGACCTCCCAGGACACCGGGACGGAGCGGGGGCCCATGGCGGCGGCGTCGAAGGGGTCGGCGACCAGCCTGGTCCACAGGACGACGGCGTCCGGCAGCGGGTCACCGCTGGCCACGCCGAGCAGGAACGGGTCCCGGCGGACGGGTTCCGCGTGCGCCGTACGGATGTTGAGCGCCTGGGCGCCCACGGCGACGGCCGCGCCGACCAGCAGGCCGCGGCGGCCGATCGCGGCGGTCCGGGGCCGTCCGGGGGCGGACGGCGACGGCACCGGGGATGCCTGGGACAGCGGGGACCGGAGCGGGGACGGGGGCGGGGACGACGGCACGGGAGACCTCCTGCAGCTGTTGCGCATCGGTGACACCACGGCCGGCCATTCCATCAGACGGGGATGGAGCGCCCCGTGAACGGCAGGCGACGTCTTCGCCCTTTTCCCGCTCCCGTCAACGGAGTTGATTTAGCGACAGCAAGCGGGACGACTGCCGCTACTGGCCGGCGCCCGCCGCTCCGCCGCCCTTGCGGCGCAGGGACATCAGGAGCAGGAAGACGGCCGACAGCACCGCCGCCACCCGCAGCACCCCCGGCGCGGCATCCCACATCGCGTGCGAGCCCTGCTCGCCCGGCGCCGGGGCCGCGCCCCAGCGGCCCTGTGCACGGCCCCAGTAGAAGAGCGAGCTGCCGCTGATGACCATCAGCGGGATCCCGAACACCGCCAGCTTCCGTACGAAGTCGGACAGTTGGCGGGACAGGTAGCCGAGCGCCCAGCCGATCAGCATGGCGATCAGCTGGCCGGTGACGGCGCCGCCGATCAGCACCGCGGCGGAGAGCAGCAGCAGGGGCGAGGGGCGCCGTCCGCCCGGGGCCTTGGCCGGACCGCCCTTCGCGGCGGGGGCGCCCTCGGCGGGGCCCGGCCCGGCGGGGCCGTTCTTCCCCCGGGCCGGGGCCTTCCTGCCGCCCGTTCTCTTCCCGGCCGGCTCCTTGCCGTTGCCCTTGGCCCTGCCCTTCCGGTTGCCCTTCCCGGCCGCCCCGCCCTCCGGCGACGGCGCGTCCCCGGCGGCCGCGTCCGGCGCCGCCCGGTCCCCCCGGGCCGCGTCCTCGCCCGCCCCGGGCTCCGCACCGGCGTCGGTGGTGGTCCGCTGCTCGGGAATCGGACGGTTGGAGGCGACCGGGCCGTTCCCGAAGTCGATGGTCACGTAGTCCCAGTCGCCCGTGCTCACCGCGCGGTAGGCGGGCGGCAGCGCCTCCGGGTCGGCGGGGGCGTCCTCGGCCGGCCTCGCCAGCCACGACGGGCCGTCGCCCCGGTCGGTGCCCCGGGTCGCGCCCCGGTCCGCGCCCCGACCCGCGTCTCGGCCCGCACCCCGCCCCTGGCCGGAGCGCGTGGGAGGCGGCAGGAACGCGGCGGGCGACCCGGCCGCCCCGGACGCCTCACCGCCCGCGCCCGATCCACCGGACGCCCCACCGGACGCCTCGCCCGACGGCGGCCCGACCGGGCGCGGCGGCTCCTGGGGGCGCGGCGGGACGGCGGGCGCCGGCTCCCCCGCGTACACGCTGTCCCCGTCACCACCCCCGCCGGAGGCCCCCGCACCCCCCGGCGGCTCACTCCAGGGCCCCTGCTTGCGCCACCACTCGCCGTCCGACATCCCCACGCACCCCGCCTAGCCCGTACCGATTGCCGCACAGATTGCCGCACCGATTGCCGTACCGCACCGGACCCGCCACCCGTCCGGACGCGGCGTCGTCCCCGCCGACCGTGACGCTACCCACCCGCCGCCCCGCCACGCGAGCCGGAACGCCGCCCGGCCGCACCCGTGTTCGCCCCGGCGGCACCCGGCCGGGCCCCGCGGCCGCGGCACCGGCCCCCACCCGCGCCGCCGGCCCCTCCCCCACCACCACGCCGTTCCCGTCAACCCCGTGCGCCCGCCACCCCCCGCCGAACCCGCCGACGCCCCCGGATCCACCGGCGCCGGGGCCCTTCCACCCCGCCGCCGCCCGACTAACCTAGGTCGAATGACCACACAGCAGGGCCCACAGCGCCAGGCCAAGTCCCCCGCGGGCGCCCGCACCCTCGCCGAGGAGCTGCGCGCCCGGCCCGACGACGACCTGGTCGCCCTGCTCCGGTCCCGCCCCGACCTGCTCAACCCCGTGCCCGGCGACCTCACCCAGCTCACCGCCCGGCTCTCCTCCCGCGCCTCCGCCCTGCGCGCGCTGGAACGCCTGGACCGCTTCACCCTGCAGACCGCCGAAGCCCTGGCCGCGCTCCCCGACGCCTCCTCACCGGCCGCCGTGCGCACCCTGCTGGCCGGACCGGCCAAGGTGAAGCCGCACCCCGGGGCCACCCCGCTGAGCGCCGCCGACCGCGCCGCCGTCGCCGCCGCGCTGCCCCGCGCCTTGGCCACCCTGCGCGACCGGGCGCTGCTCTGGGGTCCCGACAACGGCCTGCGGCTGGTCATCGCGGCCCGCGAGGCGCTCGCCCCGACCGCCGCCAACCCCGGCCGCACCGGCCTCGGCCCGACCTTCGCCGAGGCGAGCACCGGCATGTCCCCGGCCCGGCTCCAGCAGTTGCTCGCCTCCGCCGGGCAGCCCGCGACGCCCGACCCGGTCACCGCCGTCGCCGCGTTCACCAGCCTGCTCGGCGACCGCGTCCGCTGCGAGGCCCTGCTCGCCACCGCGCCCGAGCCCGCGCTGCGACTGCTCGACCGGCTGGTCTGGGGACCGCCCACCGGCACCGTCCCGGACGCCACCCGCCCGGTCACCGCGCAGGACGCCCAGAGCCCGGTCGAATGGCTGCTGGCCCGGGGCCTGCTGCTGCCCACCAGCCCGGGCAGCGTCGTCCTGCCCCGCGAACTCGCCCTGCACCTGCGCGGCGGGCGCTCCCACCGCACCGTCGAACCGCTCCAGCCCGAGCCCGCGCCGACCGCCGCGCCGCGCGATCCCGGGACGGTGGACGGCGCGGCCGCCGGACAGGCCCACACCGCCGTCCGGACCG
Source organism: Kitasatospora purpeofusca (assembly GCF_000718025.1). Classification (GTDB taxonomy): domain Bacteria; phylum Actinomycetota; class Actinomycetes; order Streptomycetales; family Streptomycetaceae; genus Kitasatospora; species Kitasatospora purpeofusca. The sequence continues at coordinate 25,938 of NZ_JODS01000008.1, read as the reverse complement.
TGGAGGAGCTGCTGGAGCTCTGGGGCCTCACCCCGCCGCCCACCCTGCGCGCCGGCGGCCTCGGGGTGCGCGATCTCAAGCGCACCGCCCAGGCCCTGGAGAGCACCGAGCAGACCGCCGCGTTCTGGCTCGAACTCGCCTACACCTCGGGCCTGCTGGCCCCGGACGGCGAGGTCGACGAGCACTGGGCGCCGACGCCCGGGTACGACGAGTGGCTGCGCCTGGACACCGCCGGACGCTGGACCGTGCTCGCCCGCGCCTGGCTCTCCGCGACCCGCGTCCCGGCCCTGGCCGGCACCGCCGACGGCAAGGGCAAGCAGCGCGCCGCGCTAGGCCCCGAACTGGACCGCACCCTCGCCCCTTCGGTCCGCCGCGCCGCCCTCGCCCTGCTCGCCGAACTCCCGCCCGGCACCGCGGCCACCCCGGCCGACCTCCTGCCCACCCTGCGCTGGCAGCGCCCGCTGCGCGGCGGGCAGACCGACCCCGACGGCCGCGACCTGCGCGAGCACCTGGTCGGCTGGACCCTGGCCGAGGCCGAACTCCTCGGCGTCACCGGCCGCGGCGCCCTCGGCGCCCCCGCCCGCGCGCTGCTCACCGCCGAGGCCGACCCCGCCACCGTGCTCGCCCCGCTGCTGCCGCAGCCGCTCGACCACGTGATCCTGCAGCCGGACCTCACCGCGATCGCGCCCGGCCCGCTGCTCACCCCGCTCGCCCAGGCGCTCGCGCTCTGCGCGGACATCGAGTCCAAGGGCGGCGCGACCGTCTACCGCTTCACGCCGGAGTCGGTCCGGCGCGCCCTGGACGCCGGGCGCAGCGCCGCCGACCTGCGGGCCTTCCTGGACCAGCACTCCCGCACGCCCGTCCCGCAGCCGCTCGGCTACCTGATCGACGACGTGGCCCGCCGGCACGGCCTGCTGCGGGTCGGCGCCGCCTCGTCCTACCTGCGCTGCGACGACCCGTCCCTGCTGAACGAGATCCTGGCCGACCGCCGCTCCGCCGACCTGCGGCTGCGGCTGCTCGCGCCGACCGTACTGGCCGCCCAGGCCGGGCCGGACGTCCTGCTGGGCACGCTGCGCTCGATGGGGTACGCGCCGGCCGCCGAGTCCGCCGAGGGCGATGTGCTGATCACCCGCCCGGACAGCCACCGCACCCCGCCCCGGGCGGCGCCGGTGCCCGTCCCGGACGGGCCGCCGACCCCGGACGACACCCTGCTCGCCGCCGCCGTCAAGGCGATCCGGGCCGGTGACCGGGCCGCCACCGCCGTCCGCCGCGAACCCGCCGCCGCGTCCGGGCGCCAGCTGCCGCGCACCGCCGCCGCCGAGACCCTGGCGACCCTGCAGACGGCGGTCCTGCTCGGTGAGCGGATGTGGATCGGCTACCTCAACGCGGAGGGCCTCGCCAGCCAGCGGATCATCGACCCGGTGAAGGTCGAGGGCGGCTACGTCACCGCCTTCGACCACCACGACGGGGAGCTGCGCACCTTCGCGCTGCACCGGATCACCGGCGTCGCCGAACTCGACGAGTGACCGCCCGGGCTCAGTGGCCCTGCTGCTGAGCCTGCTGCTGCTGGGCCTCCTCGGCCTGCTTCTGCTTCATCGCCTTGTCCGCCATGGCCGCGAGGTCGCCCTGCCCGACCGGCATCACGGAGTTCGCCCCGGCCAGGTCCGCGAGCAGGAACCCGGGCGCCGCGAGCAGCCCGCCGGGCCCCTCGCCGACGCCCGCGACCGCGTGCGCGGAACCGGCCGAGGAGGCGGTGGCGGCGAAGGCCGTACCGGCGAGGGCGAGAGCGGTGAGGACACGCTTCGACTTGTTCATGCAGGGATCAACGAGCCACTCCCGCCACGGTCACCCCCCGCGTCCCCGGACGCACGGCCCGTGCCGGCGGTTGACGCCCCGCCTCCACCGGCGTAGTCCGGAATCACGGGGGTGACGAAAGGAGTCATCATGCTCGGCGATCTCATCGGCCGGACCGAGAACCGGGACACCGGCCGCCGCGTCCTCGACGCCGGGGACGGCCACGTCGTGGTCGAGGTCTCGTTCGAGTCCAAGGGCAGCTACTACGGCACCGAGGTCAACGGCTTCGGCACCTACGAGTCCGAGGTGCGCGCCGACGGCGGTCTGCGCGGCGAGGGCCAGGGCGTCGACATGACGGCCGACGGCCAGAGCGTCGTCTGGCACGGCACCGCGCTCGGCCGCTTCACCGAGGGCGGCGGCACCAGCTGGCGCGGCGCCCTCTTCTTCTCCACCCCCTCGGCGCAGCTCGACCGCCTCAACCACGTCGTCGGCCTCTTCGAGTACGAGGTCGCCCCGGACGGCAAGTCCACCGGCGTCTACTACGAGTGGAAGTAGCCGCTCGCCCGGGGCGGTGCCGTCCACCCGGCCGGATGCGCGACACTGGAGGGTCGGCGTGCCGCAGGACCCGCGGACCCGACAGACCTGTCAGCCAGTGGAGGGCTTCCCCGCGTGAACGACGGACCGCTCATCGTCCAGAGCGACAAAACTCTTCTCCTGGAGATCGACCACCCCAAGGCCGCCGAATGCCGGCGGGCCATCGCGCCGTTCGCCGAGCTGGAGCGGGCGCCGGAGCACGTGCACACGTACCGGGTGACGCCGCTCGGGCTGTGGAACGCGCGGGCCGCGGGCCATGACGCCGAGCAGGTCGTCGACGCCCTGGTGACGTACTCCCGCTACCCGGTGCCGCACGCGCTGCTGGTCGACGTGGCCGACACGATGGCCAGGTACGGGCGGCTGCGGCTGACCAAGCACCCCACCCACGGCCTGGTGCTGAGCACCACCGACCGCCCGGTGCTGGAGGAGGTGCTGCGTTCCAAGAAGATCGTGCCGCTGGTCGGCGAACGCGTCGACCCGGACACCGTGGTCGTGCACCCCTCGGAGCGCGGCCAGATCAAGCAGGTGCTGCTCAAGCTCGGCTGGCCCGCCGAGGACTTCGCCGGCTACGTGGACGGCGAGGCGCACCCGATCGAGCTGGCCGAGGACGGCTGGAGCCTGCGCCCCTACCAGGCGCAGGCGGTCGAGGGGTTCTGGCACGGCGGCTCGGGCGTGGTCGTGCTGCCCTGCGGCGCCGGCAAGACCCTGGTCGGCGCGGCGGCCATGGCGCACGCCAAGTCGACCACGCTGATCCTGGTCACCAACACCGTCTCGGCCCGCCAGTGGAAGCACGAGCTGGTGAAGCGGACCTCGCTGACCGAGGACGAGATCGGCGAGTACAGCGGCACCAGGAAGGAGATCCGCCCGGTCACCATCGCGACCTACCAGGTGATGACCACCAAGCGGAAGGGCGTCTACGCCCACCTGGAGCTGTTCGACGCCCGCAACTGGGGCCTGGTCGTCTACGACGAGGTCCACCTGCTGCCGGCCCCGGTGTTCAAGTTCACCGCCGACCTCCAGGCCCGCCGCCGGCTCGGCCTGACCGCCACCCTGGTGCGCGAGGACGGCCGCGAGGGCGACGTGTTCAGCCTCATCGGCCCGAAGCGCTTCGACGCGCCGTGGAAGGAGATCGAGGCGCAGGGCTACATCGCGCCCGCCGACTGCTGCGAGGTCCGGGTCACCCTGACCGACTCCGAGCGGCTCGCCTACGCCACCGCCGAGCCGGAGGAGCGCTACCGGTTCTGCGCCACCACGGCGACCAAGCGCCGGGTGGTGGAGGCGCTGGTCAAGAAGCACGAGAAGGACCAGACGCTGATCATCGGCCAGTACATCGACCAGCTCGACGAGCTCGGCGAGGTCCTGGACGCCCCGGTGATCAAGGGCGAGACCAGCAACGCGCAGCGCGAGAAGCTCTTCGAGGCCTTCCGCAACAAGGAGATCGGCGTCCTCGTCGTCTCCAAGGTGGCCAACTTCTCGATCGACCTGCCGGAGGCGACCGTCGCCATCCAGGTCTCCGGGACCTTCGGATCCCGGCAGGAGGAGGCCCAGCGCCTCGGCCGGGTCCTGCGCCCCAAGGCGGACGGCCACTCCGCCCACTTCTACTCCGTGGTCGCCCGGGACACCGTCGACCAGGACTTCGCGGCCCACCGCCAGCGCTTCCTCGCCGAACAGGGCTACGCCTACCGCATCATCGACGCGGACGACGTGCTGTAGCGGCTGGGCCGGGGGCCCGGCGGAGCGGAGGGCTCAGCGGGGCGGAGCGCTCAGTAGCGGACGCCGTCGCGCCCGAGGAGGATCACGCGCGCGGCGGTGTCCAGGGCGATGCCGACGTTGCGGACGGTGGTGGTGAGGGGGTTGCGGCGGCGGCCGGTGGTGGCGGTGGAGCCGGACGGGGCGGTGCGGGTGCGGTGCTGTGTGCTCATGTATTCCACGGTAGGCACCCGAACGGCCGCCGCCATCACCCCGAAGGCCGTATCCGGCGGGACGTAGGTCGTCCTCCCGGAGTACGGAGGCCCCGAGTCCGTCGGGGGTGGAACCCGGAGGCCGACGCGGCCGGGCCCTCTCCCCCGGGTCACGCCGGGCGGTCGCTGGCGTGACCCGGAAGAGAGGGTCTAGGATCGTCCGTCTGCCCCCTCCCGAACCGTGGTACCCGCTGAAGTCGCGCGGGCAGCCGGGGGAGGTGCCGACCGCACGGCAACCGGTCGGCTGTATCCACCGTGAGCTCCTACGATCCGCTGCGCCCGGTCCCCGGGGCAGCCGGGAAGGTTCGCTGTGCCCGCCACCCCCACCACCGACCCCCTGCAGCGCGAGCGGGACCACCTGGCCGCGTCCAGGTCCGCCCTGCGCTCGATGCGCGAGGACGTCGAGTCCCTCGACATCAGCGACGTGACCGGCACCTGGGTCACCGCCATCGTGCTGCACAAGCAGATCGAGGCCCGGATCGCCGCCCTGGCCGACCTCTCCCACACCCCGCTGTTCTTCGGCCGGCTCGACTACCTGCACGCGATCGGCGAGGAGTTGAGCGAGGGCTCCGGCGGGGACAGCTTCTACATCGGGCGCCGGCACGTGCACGACGCCCACGGCGACCCGATGGTGATCGACTGGCGCGCGCCGGTCTCCCAGCCGTTCTACCGGGCCAGCCGCACCGAACCGATGGACGTCGAGCGCCGCCGCCGCTTCGGCTACACCGGCGGCGAGCTGACCGCGTACGAGGACGAGCACCTCACCGATCCGGCCGAGGGCGACACCGCCTCCGCCCTGCTGGCCGCCGAGATCGAGAAGCCCCGCGTCGGCCCGATGCGCGACATCGTGGCCACCATCCAGCCGGAGCAGGACGAGATCGTCCGCGCCGACATCTCCGGCACCCTCTGCGTGCAGGGCGCGCCCGGCACCGGGAAGACCGCCGTCGGCCTGCACCGGGTGGCGTACCTGCTGTACGCGCACCGGGAGCGGCTGGCCCGCACCGGCACCCTGGTGATCGGTCCCAACAACGCCTTCCTCTCCTACATCGAGCAGGTGCTGCCCGCGCTCGGCGAGCTGGACGTCGCCCAGGCGACCGTGCAGCAGTTGGTCGGGCATGTCGAGGTGCGCGGCGAGGACTCCGCCGAGGCGGCCCGGCTGAAGGGCGACGCCCGGATGGCGGAGGTGCTGCGGCGGGCGGTGCGCTCCGGCATCGCGCTGCCCACCGAGCCCTGCGTGGTGGTCCGCGGCTCCCGCCGCTGGCGCGTCCCGGTCCACGAACTGACGGAGATCATCGAGGAGTTGAAGGGCCGGGAGACCCGTTACGGCGCGGCCGCGGAGGCACTGCCGCAGCGGATCGCGCACGCCGTGCTGCTGAAGATGGAGCAGTCCGGCGAGGCCCCGGACGACCGGGTGCAGGACGCGGTGGCCCGCAACGCCGCCGTGAAGGCGACGGTCAAGCAGTGCTGGCCCGCGGTCGACCCGGCCAAGCTGGTGCTGCGGCTGCTGTCCGACCCGGAGTTCCTGGCCGGGTGCGCGGAGGGGGTGCTGACCGCCGAGGAGCAGGCCGCCGTGCTGTGGCCCAGGCCGGGCCGCTCGGTGCGGACCGCCCGCTGGACCCCCGCCGACGCCGTGCTGGTCGACGAGGCGATGGACCTGGTGCGGCGCACCGCCTCGCTCGGGCACGTGGTGCTGGACGAGGCGCAGGACCTCTCGCCGATGCAGTACCGGGCGGTCGGCCGCCGCTGCAGCACCGGCTCGGCGACCGTGCTCGGCGACATCGCCCAGGGCACCACCCCATGGGCGACGGCGAGTTGGCCGGAGGCGCTGCACCACCTGGGCAAGCCGGCCGCGCACATCGAGGAGCTGACCAAGGGCTTCCGGGTGCCGGAGGAGGTCATCGCGTACGCCTCCCGGCTGCTGCCGTCGATCGCCCCCGGGCTGGCGCCGGCCGGTTCGGTCCGTGAGGCCCCGGGCTCGCTGACGGTCCGCCGGGTCGAGCCGGAGGAGCGCACCGAGGCCGTGGTCGAGGCCTGTCTGCGGGCGCTCGGCCGGGAGGGCTCGACCGGTCTGATCGCCGCCGACGCGCGGGTGCCGCTGCTGGCCGAGGCGCTGACGGCGGCCGGGCTGGCGCACCTCGCCCCGGGCGCCGAGACCAGCGCGGAGGCCCGGCTGACCCTGGTCCCGGCCTCGCTGGCGAAGGGGCTGGAGTACGACTACGTGGTGCTGGACGAGCCGGCCGCGGTGGTCGCGGGCGAGCCGGACGAGCGGACCGGGCTGCGGCGGCTGTACGTGGCGCTGACCCGTGCGGTCTCCGGCCTGGAGGTGCTGCACGCCGAGCCGCTGCCGGCGCAGTTGAGCTGACCCCGACGGGCGACGGCCGGGCGACGAGCGACGGCCGGGCGACGGGCACTGCTCGCCGTCGCCCGGCCGTCGTGGAGCCGACTGCTCAGCCGTCGATCAGCGCCCGCCACTCGGCGACCTTGGCGACGTCCACCGGCGACTGCCAGCCGTCGACCCGCACCGCGCCGCCGACGTGGAAGGCGTCGAAACCGGCCCCGCGCAGCCCCGGCAGGTGCTCGGCCCGCAGGCCGCCGCCGATGAGGATCCGCTGGGTGTGGCCGGGCTCGCCGGCCCGGGCCAGCTCGGCCAGCAGGACGTCGAGGCCCGCGTCCACGCCGCCGGCCGCGCCGGAGGTGAGGAAGGTGTCCAGGCCGGGCAGCGCGCCGACGGCGGCCCGGACGGCGGCCCGGTCGGCGCTGTGGTCGATCGCCCGGTGGAAGGTCCAGCGGCAGCCGGCGATCGCCTCGGCGACGGCCTCGGTCGCGGCCAGGTCGACGGCGCCGTCGGCGTCGAGGAAGCCGAGGACGAACTCGTCGGCACCCTCGGCCCGGAGCGCGGCGGCGCGGTCGCGCAGCTCGTCCAGGTCGCCGGGGGCGAAGCCGTCCCGGATCCGGAGCATCACCCGCAGCGGGAGGTCGACGGCGGCCCGGATCTTGGCGAAGTCCTCCACCCCGGGGGTGAGGCCGTCGGCGGCCATGTCGGTGACCAGTTCGAGCCGGTCGGCGCCGCCCGACTCGGCGGCCTGGGCATCCTGGGGCGTCAGCGCGATGACTTCGAAAATTGGTCTAGACATATTAGACAGAGTGCCACATCGCCCCGGCCCCGGCGAGCCCCGTGCGGCCACTTGGCCGGACAACGCGCATGCCCCGGAAAGCACGGAACGGCGCGCCCCCGGAGAACGGCGCACCCCGGAAAACGCGGAACGGCCGGACGCTCCGGGTCCACAACCCGGTCGTCCGGCCGTTCGGAGCGGCAAGGCCCCGGCCGTCCCCGCTCAGGCGAGGCTCCGGTGACCTCCCGCCCCGGTATCGCGGTGCAGCAGCCCACCGGCCAGCATCGTCGCCACCAGCGCCAGGCCCACCACCGGCATCAGCCGCCAGACCCCGCCGATCGACTGCCAGATCTGGAACAGGCTGAACGTCAGGGTCAGCGGCAGCACCGCCAGCCCCATCGCGGCCGGGACCAGCCGGTCGCGCGCCACGAAGAGCAGCGTCAGCAGCGGGAGGAGCACCAGCGCCGCGCCCGCCCTTCCGTCCATCAGCACCCAGGAGCTGTAGAAGTCCTGCGCCACCAGGACCAGCCCGCCGCCCGCCGCCGCGGCCAGCACCATCGCCCGGTCGCTCCAGGTCTGGCGCCGCCGCAGCAGTTCCTGGGGCGCGAGCGCGAACAGCAGTCCGGCGAACAGTTGCGGGGTCGCCTCGCAGGACTTGTTGAACACCAGCCAGAAGTCGGGCTGGACCAGGAGCGCCAGCGCCACCCCCAGCGCACCGACGGCCGCCAGCGCGCCGGCCGCCGTCCGGGCGAGCCGCCACCGGCCGGCCAGCACCGCGCCGACCAGCAGCAGCGGCACCAGCAGCGCGCCGTAGTACGAGGCGTAGAAGGGGACCCGCACCGCGCGGTCCGGCAGCTCCCACATCCACACCGGTGCCTGGCTGGTCGCGTCGTGCAGGACCCGGGTCAGCCCCAGCCCCGCGATCGCCCCGGCGACCAGCGGCGCCGCCAGCGCGAACAGCCGCCCGGCGGTGGACGAGGCGGTCAGGCCGGCGCGCATCCGCAGCCCGTACGCGCCGAGGTCGAACACCTCGCGCGCGGTGGCGAGCTTGCCGCCCTCGGCCGTGGAGTCGGCGAAGACGGCGGACAGCTCGTCGCCGCGCTCGCGCCGGTAGCGGGCCGGGTAGAGCCGGAGCGCGGCCCGGAACGCCACCGGGTCGGTGGATCCCGGGAAGAACTGGATCGTCATGAGAATGCCCCCCTGACCTTGAAGAACGCTAGCTTGCCGCCCCCGGCCGCGGGGCGGACGGCAGCCGGGCGGGCGGACGGCTCGCGGACGGCGGCCAGCCGCCGCTGGGCCTCCTCGGCGACGGCGCTCAGCCGCTCCGCCTCGGTGGTCAGCGCACCGCGCCCGCCGTCGGTGAGGGCGTAGGTGCGCCGGGCCCGGCCGTCGACGATCTCCTCGGCCGCGACCTCGATCAGCCCCTGCTGCAGCAGCCGGTCCAGCGCGCCGTACAGGGTGCCGGTGCGCATCTTCACCCGGCCGTCCGAGATCGCGGCGATCTCCTGGATCAGCGCGTAGCCGTGCCGCGGGGCGTCGGCCAGCGCGGTCAGCAGGAGCAGCGTCGGCTCTTGCATCGCCCGTTCAGTCATGGAGCTACATATACCTTTCGTCGACATATCATGTCCAGCGGAATCCTTGGGCGGTCCGGCCCGGCCCAGCAGAATGGCGCCATGCCGGAAGCCGACGCCCCCGCCACCGAGGCCCCCTCCCCCGCCACCGAGGCCCCCGCCGCCCAGGACCCCGCCACCGAGGACCTGCTCACCGCCTGGACCGCCCTGCTGCACCGCTGCGGCGCGGCCACCGACCCCGAACCGGCCGGGCGGGAGCTGCTGCGCCGCTGGTCCGAGCCGCAGCGCCGGTACCACACGGTCGACCACCTGCGCGCGGTGCTGGGCCACGTCGACACGCTCGCCGAGCACGCCGACGACCCGGACGCGGTCCGGCTGGCCGCCTGGTTCCACGACGCCGTCTACCGGCCGGACCGCTCCGAGAACGAGGAGCGCAGCGCCGCCCTGGCCGTCCGGGCGCTCGGCGGCAGCGGGCTCCCGGCGGCCCGGGTCGAGGAGGTCGCCCGGCTGGTCCGGCTCACCGTCACCCACCGCCCCGAGCCCGGCGACCGCGACGGCGAGGTGCTGTGCGACGCCGACCTCGCGGTGCTCGGCGGCGGGCCGGCGGCCTACGCGGCGTACGCGGCGGCCGTCCGCGAGGAGTACGCCTTCGTGCCCGAGCCGGACTTCCGCGCCGGACGGGCGGCGGTGCTGCGCCAGTTGCTCGCGCTGCCCGCGCTCTACCGCACGACCACCGCGCACCGGCGCTTCGACGCCCCCGCCCGGGCCAACCTCGCGGCCGAGCTCGCCCGGCTCGCCGGACCCGCCGGGCCCTCCGAACCCACCGCGACCGACTGACAAGTCCCCGAACGCGTCCGGGCCCGCACCGGTGTCCGACCACCGGTGCGGGCCCGGACACGCGCCGTCAGCCCGTCAGCCCGTCAGCCCGCGCGCCGCGCCAGCGGCAGCCGACCCCGGCTGAAGGCGGCCGCCCCCAGCCCCGCCACCACCGGCAGCACCACCGTGATCAGCACCAGCAGCCCCCAGGGCGCGGCGAACGGCACCGCCGGCGCGCCGAGCTCCCCGGTCGCGTGCGACCGCAGCAGCCCCAGCGCGGGCACGAACCCGCTCACCGTGCCCAGCACCGCGCCGATGCCCGCGATCAGCGTGCACTGCAGCCCGGCCTGGATCCGGTTCATCCGCGGCGGCGCACCCACCGCGGCCAGCGTGGCCCGGTCGTTGCGCGAGTCGGCGGCGGCCAGTCCGGTGGCGACGGCCGCGGCGCCGAGCACCACCACCACGGCGAACCCGCCGAGCGCGAGGGTGTTCATGTCCCCCTTCGGCTGGTAGCCGCGCTCCACCGTCAGCTGGGCGTGCGGGGCGAGCTGGGCCACGGCAGCCTCGGCGCGCTGCTGCACCTTGCGGTCGGGCGCGACCTCGGGGCGCCACACCGATCCGTTCGGCCGGGCCGTGAGTCCGGCCTTGCGCACCGCCTCCGGGCCCATCAGGACCGCGCCGTACCGGGCCGCGTCGGGGTTCTCCACCAGGACCGCCTCGACCGGGACCTCGATCCGCTCCGCCCCCGGCACCTGCCCGGGCTGGACCGGTCCGCCGGCGGCGCCCTGCATCGTCAGCGTCGTCCGGCCGTCGTTCAGGTAGGCGCGGTCGAAGACCACCGCCCGGCCCGCGGCCAGGGCGTCCTCAGCCGCCCGGTCCCGCACGCCGAACAGGTTGTGCAGAACCGTCGTGTCGCCGGACAGCACCCGGCTCCGGACACCGGCGGACTCCGAACGCGCACCGGACCCCTTGGCCTGCACCGCGCTGGAGCAGTTGTCGCAGAACACGTAGGTCACGTCCTGGACGTCGGCGCGGGTGCCCAGGTCCGGCAGGGCCTGCTCGACGGCGCGGCGCAGCCGGACCGTCTCCGGGCTGCCCGGCGCCGCGGGGGCGTCCAGCACGACGGCGCCCAGCGGGGCCGCCGGCCGGTAGGAGGCCCGCTCCTGGGCCTCGCTCCCGGTGCTGTAGACGCCGACGGCGACGGCTCCGGCGACGGCGGCCATCACGGCGGCCACGGCCGGCGCGGTCCGGCCGCGGTGGCGGGCCGAGTCGCGCAGGGCCAGCCGGGGTCCGAGCGGCAGCCGGCCGGCGAGCCGGCCGAAGAGGGCGATCAGCATCGGGGTGAAGAACAGGATGCCGACCTCGGCGGTGGCCGCACCGGCGAGCACCGAGAGCGCCCGCTTGTTGAGCCCGCCGAGCACCGGCATGGTGCCGCTCTGGTAGGTCCCGGCGCCGTACAGCGCCACCGCCGCACCGGCGCCGACCAGCAGCAGGCCGACGACCGGCAGCAGCCGGCTGGGCGTGGCGACGGTGTCACGGCCGGTGAGGCCGGCCACCACGTCCCGGCGGGCCGCCTGCACCGCGGGCAGCACGGCGGCGGCGAGCGCGGTCAGCACTCCCACGGCGGCGATCGCCAGCAGGTCGAGCGGCGCGATCGCGAAGTGTCCGAAGCGGCTGCCGCCCGCCCCTTCCAGCCAGGGCCGCAGCGCGGCGACCAGGCCGGTGCCGAGCGCCACCCCCAGGGCGGCTCCGGCCAGTCCGAGCACCAGTCCACCACCGAGCACGATGGCCCGGATGTGGCCCCGGTGGCCGCCGGCGGCGCCGACGAGGGCCAGCTGCCGCCGGGAGCGCCGGGCGCCGACCGCGAAGGCCGGGCCGGCCAGCAGGGTGACCTCCAGCAGCGCCATGCCGATCACGGTGACCAGGATGACGGTCCGGTTGTCGCTCTCGGGGGAGACCCACTTGTCGACGTCGTAGGGCACGGCGGAGGTCGGCGGCGGGTCGAGGGCGACCGCCCGGGAGGTCACGGTGAAGCCGTACCGGTTGAGCTTCTGGACGGCGGTCCAGTCGAGTCCGGTGCCGGCGGGCAGCCGGACCAGCCAGCTCTCGGTGCGGACGGCCTCGTCGCGGCCCGCGGCGACCGGTCCGCCCGGGGCGTCCGGCGCGGCGGCGGCCGCCGCGGCCAGCGGGGAGATCACCTGGCCGGGCCGGGCGACCAGTTCCACCTTCTTGAGCTCACCGGGGTGCTCGACCACGCCGGTCAGCAGGAACGGGGTCTGCTCCAGCCCCTTGACCGTGGTGGAGTCGCCGAGCCGCAGTCCGGCCTCGTCGAGGAAGGCCCGGGTGACGGCCGCCTCGTTGCGCGCGGCGGGCGCCCGGCCCTCGACCAGGTCGAGGCGTCCCGACCAGACCGGGTCGGTCAGATCGGCCTCGGCGGTGGAGGTGGTGAACAGGCCCTCCCGGGTCGAGGCGCTGACCGCGGGCCCGGACGTGGCCGGCAGCAGCACCGAGGCGGCCGGCAGCAGCCCGCCCAGCAGCGCGGCCGAGTTCGCCGCCCCGGCGGCCGCGGGGGCGGAAGCGGGGTCGGTCCGGGCCTCCGGCAGCACCCGGACGCCGTCCTCGGCGAAGGGCGCCTGCTCGACGGAGCGGCCCGGGCGGTAGGCGGAGACCAGGGCGTCCGCCCCGCCCACCAGCCGCTCGACCCGCTCGGCGGGGGTGAGCGAACCGCTCTGGTGGACGATGTCGGCGCCGGTGACACCGAGCACCGGCAGCGCGACCATCGCGATCACCAGGGCGCTGCGGCCCTTGGCCTTGAGGGCGTCGCGGCGGGCGATGCGCAGCGCGACGCGCAGGGCGGAGAGCTTCATCGCCGTCCCCCGTTCCCGCCGGCGAGCAGCGGGTGCGCGGCCTGGCCGACGCCCCCGTCGACCACGGCGCCGTCGTTGAGGACGACCACGCGGTCGGCCCAGACGGCGTGCCGGGCGTCGTGGGTGACCATCATGGCCGCGGCGCCGGCGTCGCAGCGGGCCCGCAGCACGGCCAGCACGGCCTCGCCGGTGGCGGAGTCGAGCGCGCCGGTGGGCTCGTCGGCGAGGACGAGGCGGCGGTCGCCGACCAGGGCGCGGGCGATCGCGACGCGCTGCTGCTGGCCGCCGGAGAGCTGCTCGGGGAAGCGGTCGGCCAGCTCGGGGATGCCCATCTCGCGCAGGGCGGTCAGGGCCTCCCGGCGGGCGGTCCGGCCGGACACCCCGTCGAGTTCGCGGGGCAGGGCGACGTTCTCGGCCGCGCTCAGCGCCGGGACCAGGTTGTAGTCCTGGAAGACGTAGCCGACCGAGCGGCGGCGGACGGCGGCCAGCCGGGTCCGGTTCAGACCGCTCAGCTCGACGCCCTCGACCAGGACCTGTCCGCCGCTGGGCCGGTCGAGGCCGCCGGCCAGGGTCAGCAGGGTGGACTTGCCGGAGCCGGAGGGCCCCATGACGGCGACGAACTCGCCGGCGTGCACGGCCAGGTCGACGCCGCGCAGGGCATGCACCTCGGCCTCGCCGTGCCCGTGCGTCCGGGTGACGGCGCGCAGTTCGAGGACCGGACGGGTCGGATCGGGCTGGGACATGGTTCTCCCCACTCAGTGCCGAAAAGAAGGACTCGGACGGACTATATATGTCGTTGGACTGCATATGTAGTCCGACGGTTCCCATCGGCGCAAAAAACCGCCGCCGCACCCGGAGGTGCGGCGGCGGCAGAGGGCAGGAGGGCCGGTTACAGCTCGCCCACGGCGGCCACCACGGCGCCGCGCTTGCCGCACACCCAGTGCGGCTCCGGCCCCAGCTCCGGCTCCACGCCCAGCGCGTGCGGGTCGCCGTCGGCCGCGCAGTCCGCGCACAGCGGCCAGCGGCCGTGGCTCTCCAGCAGCGCGTCCTGGACGTCCTGGGCGACCAGGCCCAGCACGTACTCGGTGCCGTCCGGCCACTGCTCCAGCCACCAGCGCCGGTGCGTCACGGCCTGCTCCACCAGGGACACCACGGCGGGGTCGGCGGCGTCCCGCGCGGTCAGGTCGGCCAGGATCAGCGCCCGCGCGGTGTGCAGCGCCGTCTCGATGTCGTCTGTCGTAGCCATCCGTCCAGTCTCCCAAGAACGCCCGGAAACCCGGGAACCCGCCACAACCCCCCGACCCCGGGGGCCGGCCCCCGGGGAACGCCGCGAGGGCGGCTCCCCGTCGGGGAGCCGCCCTCGCGGACGAAAGACCTGCCGATCCGATCGAGACGATCAGGATCAGAAGTCCATGTCACCGCCCGGCATGCCGCCGCCGGCGGCCGCGGAGGCCTTCTCCGGCTTGTCGGCGATGACGGCCTCGGTGGTGAGGAACAGCGCCGCGATGGAGGCGGCGTTCTGCAGCGCGGAGCGGGTGACCTTGGCCGGGTCGATGATGCCCGCGGCGACCAGGTCGACGTACTCGTTGGTGGCGGCGTTCAGGCCGTGACCGGCGGGGAGGTTGCGAACCTTCTCCACCACGACGCCGCCCTCGAGGCCGGCGTTGGTCGCGATCTGCTTGATCGGGGCCTCCAGCGCGACCTTGACGATGTTGGCACCGGTGGCCTCGTCGCCCTCCAGCTCCAGCTTGTCGAAGGCGACCGAGGCCTGCAGCAGCGCGACGCCACCACCGGCGACGATGCCCTCCTCGACGGCGGCCTTCGCGTTGCGGACGGCGTCCTCGATGCGGTGCTTGCGCTCCTTGAGCTCCACCTCGGTGGCCGCGCCGGCCTTGATGACGGCCACGCCGCCGGCCAGCTTGGCGAGGCGCTCCTGGAGCTTCTCGCGGTCGTAGTCCGAGTCGCTGTTCTCGATCTCGGCGCGGATCTGGTTCACGCGGCCCGCGACCTGCTCGCTGTCGCCGCCACCGTCGACGATGGTGGTCTCGTCCTTGGTGATGACCACCTTGCGGGCGCTGCCCAGCAGGTCGACGCCAGCGTTCTCCAGCTTCAGGCCGACCTCCTCGGAGATCACGGTGCCGCCGGTGAGGATGGCGATGTCCTGGAGCATGGCCTTGCGGCGGTCGCCGAAGCCCGGGGCCTTGACGGCGACGGACTTGAAGGTGCCGCGGATCTTGTTCACGACCAGGGTCGACAGGGCCTCGCCCTCGACGTCCTCGGCGATGATGACGAGCGGCTTGCCGCTCTGCATGACCTTCTCCAGCAGCGGCAGCAGGTCCTTGACCGAGCCGATCTTGGAGTTGGCGATCAGGATGTAGGGGTCCTCGAACGAGGTCTCCATACGCTCCAGGTCGGTGGCGAAGTAGGCCGAGATGTAGCCCTTGTCGAAGCGCATGCCCTCGGTGAGCTCGAGCTCGAGACCGAAGGTGTTGCTCTCCTCGACGGTGATGACGCCTTCCTTGCCGACCTTGTCCATGGCCTCGGCGATGAGCTCGCCGATCTGGGTGTCGGCGGCCGAGATGGAGGCGGTGGAGGCGATCTGCTCCTTGGTCTCCACGTCCTTGGCCTGGGCCAGGAGCTGGTCGGAGACGGCGGCGACGGCCTTCTCGATGCCGCGCTTCAGGGCCATCGGGTTGGCTCCGGCGGCGACGTTGCGCAGACCCTCGCGGACGAGCGCCTGGGCCAGCACGGTGGCGGTGGTGGTGCCGTCACCCGCGACGTCGTCGGTCTTCTTGGCGACCTCCTTGACGAGCTCCGCGCCGATCTTCTCGTACGGGTCCTCGAGCTCGATCTCCTTGGCGATGGAGACACCGTCGTTGGTGATCGTGGGGGCGCCCCACTTCTTCTCCAGAACGACGTTGCGGCCCTTGGGGCCGAGCGTGACCTTCACTGCGTCGGCAAGCTGGTTCATGCCACGCTCAAGGCCGCGGCGAGCTTCCTCATCAAAGGCGATGATCTTGGCCATCAGAAGTGGTCCTCCGGGACACGGTCGACTGCTCGGACCAAGGGGTGCCCGCGACGGACGGCCCTGGTGTGCGGGGGTCCATTCCCCTACCGCTCCCTGGGGCCTCACCGACCCGGTCCGCTGTCACTCTCAAGCTGTGAGTGCTAACGCCAATGATTAGCACTCCGGGTAGGTGAGTGCAAGCCCAATCGGGCAATCCGCGAGCCGCGCCGCCCGCCCCGCGCCCCCGTCCGGGGCCGCCCCCGACCGCCTCCGACCGGCCCGGATCCGCCTCCGGCCGCACGGTCCCGCGACCGGCCCCCGGCCCCCGGTCGGGGCGGCGGACATGACGGCGGGCCCGTACGACCGAGGTCGCACGGGCCCGCCATGAGAATCAAGAGGTGCACCAGCCGATGGGCCGAGCAGAACTCCCGGGTGTCGGAAAGGTCAGACCGCCGCGCGGACCATGTCCGCCTGCGGACCCTTCTGCCCCTGAGAGATCTCGAACTCGACCCGCTGGCCCTCCTCAAGGGTGCGGTAGCCGTCCATCTGGATCGCGCTGTAGTGGACGAAGACGTCCGCACCACCGTCGACCGCGATGAAGCCGTAACCCTTCTCCGCGTTGAACCACTTGACGGTGCCCTGAGCCATTCCGAACTCCCCTAGTGCTGTGCTGGCCCTTCACGCGCCCGCAGGTCTGCGGGCCCGGGTCTGGTTGGAGGCCGGCCCGGGGAACCCCCCCTGGGCACAGCCGCGCACGCCACAATCCTCCCGATGACGCCGAACGGCATCCGGCGAACGGGCGATTGCGTCGACCGCGGCTGAATGTATCCGGATCGACGCCCTCTGCAACAGGGTCAATGGCGGGGAATTCACCCGCGGCCGCGCAGGACAGTACGGGAGCAATCGGGAGAAATTGCTGCATTCTCCGCCGGACATAGCGGACGTATTACCCGAAATCCCCGCCAGAATTCTGACACCGGCCTGACATGTATCCAGGTCCCGGCTCCGTCGCGACTCCCGCCGGACGCGGGCCGGCGGTGGTGGCGGTGCGGTGGATTCGTTCCCGGACCAGGGTGACGGGCGCGCCCTGTTCCCGGTCCAGCGACACTTTACTCCGCCCGGGACCGAAGATATTCCCGCCAAAATGCGCACGGCCGTCCGCGGCACGGAATTCCGTGCCGCGGACGGCCTTCGACGACGCGCCCGCCCCGCGGGGAACGGGCCGCCCGCGGATCACCCGCCGGCGACCGCCGGGATGATCGAAATGTTCGCGCCGTCCTTGATCTCCGTCTCCAGGCCCTCGGCGAACCGCACGTCGTCGTCGTTCACATAGACATTGACGAAACGACGCAGCTTGCCGGTGTCGTCGAGGATCCGCGCGGCGATCCCGGCGTGGTTGCGCTCCAGGTCGGCGATCACCTCGCCCAGCGTGGCGCCCTCGGCGGGCACCTCGCTGACGCCGCCGGTGTAGGTGCGCAGGATGGTCGGGATGCGGACGTTGGCGCTCATGGGGGTCTCCTCGTTTCGGGCGCTGGGCGGATCGATCAGGGGGGCGGCAGGGTCAGGCGGAGGCCAGGCCGGCGCCCCGGAAGGCGTCCAGGGTCGGCCGGATGACGGCGGTCATGCCGGCCTCGGAGACGGCGTCGAGGGTCTTCAGCCCGTCACCGGTGTTGATGGCGACGGTCTCCTTCGACGGGTCCAGCTGCCCGGTCTCGACCAGCTTCTTGAGCACGCCGACGGTCACGCCGCCCGCGGTCTCGGCGAAGATGCCCTCGGTCCGGGCCAGCAGCCGGATCGCCGCCACGACCTCCACGTCCGTGACGTCCTCCACCGCGCCGCCGGTGCGCCGGGCGATGTCCAGCACGTACGGGCCGTCGGCCGGGTTGCCGATCGCCAGCGACTTGGCGATGGTGTCCGGCTTGACCGGCCGGATCACGTCGTGGCCGGCCTTGTAGGCCGCCGAGACCGGCGAGCAGCCCTCCGCCTGGGCACCGAAGATCCGGTACGGCCGGTCCTCGACCAGGCCCAGCTTGATCAGCTCCTGCAGACCCTTGTCGATCTTGGTGAGCTGGGAGCCCGAGGCGACCGGGATCACGATCTGCTCCGGCAGCCGCCAGCCGAGCTGCTCGCAGATCTCGTAGGCGAGCGTCTTGGAGCCCTCGCCGTAGTACGGCCGCAGATTGACGTTGACGAAGCCCCAGCCCTCGCCGGCCGGGTCGCCGATCAGCTCCGAGCAGAAGCGGTTCACGTCGTCGTAGTTGCCCTCGATGCCGACCAGCTCGCCGCCGTACACGCCGGCCATCACGACCTTGCCCTGCTCCAGGTCGTGCGGGATGAACACGCAGGACCGGAAGCCGGCCCGGGCCGCCGCCGCGCCGACCGCGCCGGCCAGGTTGCCGGTCGAGGAGCAGGACAGCGTGGTGTAGCCGAACACCCGGGCCGCCTCGATGGCGCAGGCCACCACGCGGTCCTTGAAGGAGTGGGTCGGGTTCCCGGAGTCGTCCTTGATGTGCAGCTGCCCGGTGAAGCCGAGCTCGCGGCCCAGGTTGTCCGCCTTCACCAGCGGGGTCCAACCCGGGTTGAGGTTCGGCTTGGTCGCCACGTCGGCCGGGACGGGCAGCAGCGGCGCGTAGCGCCAGATCGACGCCGGACCGGCCTCGATCCGCTTGCGCAGCTCCTCGGCGCCCTCGCTGCCGAAGTCGTAGGCGATCTCCAGCGGACCGAAGCACTCGAGACAGGCGAAGCTGGGACCGAGCGGGAACCGGGTGCCGCACTCGCGACAGGACAGCGCGGTGGCGGGGCCGAGGTCAACGGTGGCGGTGACGGGTGCGGCGGTGTCGATAGCCATGATGGGCGGAGGCCTCTCTCCTCATCTTCCCCGTGACGCGGTCGCGCCCGGGCCGGAATTGGCACCTGTCCCGCCGGGGCGTGAAGCCAGCCGTGCGAGAAGGTTGCCGGGACGTCAACGGGCCGTTCCCTCAGTCCCTCTGGATGAGCTCTGTGAAGTTGTGGGTTGTGCTCAGCGGCGACCCCGGCGTGCGAAGGTCCGATCGCTGTACGAAGACTGTATCCGAAGGCATCGGTCCCGAACCCGACCGTCCGCCACGCGAGATGACCCGTCCCAACCGATCCCGTCGAGGAGAGCACAGTGCCCGCCGAACCGACCCCCGCGCTCCTCCCCGAGACCGCGTCCTGGCTGCGCCGGCGCTCGTGGACCGCGGCCGACCGACCGGTTCACACCCTCCCGGCCGCCAAGCGCGCCCTCGGCCCGGCGGGCACCGTCAGCGTCGTCCTGCCCGCCCTGGACGAGGAGGCCACCGTCGGCGAGATCGTCCGGGTCATCCGGCGGGAGCTGATGGAGCGACTCCCGCTGGTGGACGAGCTGGTGGTGGTCGACTCCGGCTCCGTCGACGGCACCGCCGAGGTCGCCGCCGAGGCCGGGGCCACCGTCGTCCACCGGGACGCCGTCCTGCCCCGGCTGCCCGCCGCCCCCGGCAAGGGCGAGGTGCTGTGGCGTTCGCTGCTGGTCACCCACGGCGAGATCGTCTGCTTCGTGGACGCCGACCTGCGCGAGTTCGACCCCGCCCTGGTCTCCGGCATCCTCGGCCCGCTGCTCACCGAGCCGGACATCCAGCTGGTCAAGGCCATGTACGACCGGCCGCTGGAGACCGACGGCGCGGTGGTGCCGGCCGGCGGCGGCCGGGTCACCGAACTGGTCGCCCGTCCGCTGCTCAACCTGCACTGGCCGGAACTCGCCGGTTTCGTCCAGCCGCTCGGCGGCGAGTACGCGGCCCGCCGCTCCCTGCTCGAACGGCTGCCCTTCCCCACCGGCTACGGCGTCGAGCTCGGCCTGCTCGTCGACGCCCTGGAGACGGCCGGACTGGACGCGCTCGCACAGGTGGACGTCGGCATCCGCCACCACCGGCACCAGGACGCCCAGGCACTCGGCCGGATGGCGGCCACCATCTACCGCACCGCGCTGGAGAGACTGGACCGCACCCACCGGCTGAAGGCCTCCGCCGACTTGGTCCGCCCACTGCTCACCCAGTTCACCCGCGACCCGCTGACCCGCGCCTTCACCGCCCACACCCACCCGGTCACCGCGACCGAGCGGCCGCCGATGCACACCGTGCCCGAGTACGCCACCCGACGCCGATGACCGGTCCCGGGGGTTTGCCGCCCCGGACCCCCGGCAACGAACCAACCATGGGTGATCTCACGACCGAGCGTTCGAATCCGACCGGCGCCGCCGCGGTACTGGTGGCGTCCAACCGGGGGCCGGTCTCCTTCGGCACCGCTGACGACGGCACACTGACCCTCCGCAGAGGCGGTGGCGGACTGGTCTCCGGGCTGTCCGCGATCGACGACCCGGACGCCGTCTGGGTCTGCGCCGCCCTCTCCGACGCCGACCGCAGGGCCGCCCGCGAGGCCCCGGACGGCCGGCTCGACCGGGCCGGCCACGACGTCGGCGGCCAGGCCGTCCGGATGCTCGGCATCGACCCGGAGACCTTCGCCCGCGCCTACAACGGCATCGCCAACTCGACCCTCTGGTTCGTCCACCACCTGCTCTGGAACACCCCGACCGCTCCCGTCTTCGACGCCGGCTTCCGCACCGAGTGGGAGGCCTACCTCGCGTACAACACGGCCTTCGCCGAGGCCCTAGCCGCCGAGGCCGCCCCCGGGGCCGCCGTGCTGGTGCAGGACTACCACCTCTCGCTCGTCCCGGAGCTGCTCCGCGCCGCCCGCCCCGATCTGCGGATCGGCCACTTCTCGCACACCCCCTGGGCGCCGCCCGAGTACCTGCGGCTACTGCCCGACGACATCGCCGAGGCCGTCCTCACCGGCATCCTCGGCGCCGACCGGGCGGGTTTCCTGACCCGCCGCTGGGCACTCGCCTTCGCCGACTGCTGCGAGCGGTACCTCGGCGCGGAGGTCGACCGCGAGGCGCTCACCGTGACGCACGCGGGCCGCACCACCGCCCTCGGCGTGCACGGCCTCGGCGCCGACGCCGACTTCCTGCGCGAGCGGGCCCACCGGCCGGACGTCGACGAGCGGCTCGCCACCCTGCGCGCGACCGTGGGCGAGCGCCGCACCGTCGTCCGGGTCGACCGCACCGAGCTGAGCAAGAACATCGTCCGCGGCTTCCTGGCCTACCGGCACCTGCTGCGCACCCGCCCGGAGTGGCACGACCGGGTGGTCCACATCGCCTTCGCCTACCCGTCCCGCACCGACCTCGCCGAGTACCGGGCCTACACCGACCAGGTGCGGGCGCTCGCCGCCGAGATCGAGGAGGAGTTCGGCACCCCGGACTGGCGGCCGCTGGTCCTCCACGTCGACGACGACTTCCCGCGCTCGCTGGCCGCCTACCGGCTGGCCGACGTGGCCCTGGTCAACCCGATCCGGGACGGCATGAACCTCGTCGCCAAGGAGGTCCCGGTGGTCTCCGACCAGGGGTGCGCGCTCGTGCTCTCCCGGGAGGCCGGCGCGCACGCCGAGCTCGGCCAGGACGCGCTGAGCGTCAACCCCTACGACATCGTGGCCACCGCCGAGGCGCTGCACGCCGGGCTCACCATGCCGGCCGACGAGCGGGCCGACCGCACCAAGCGGCTGGCCGCCGCGGCGACGGCGCTGCCGCCGCAGCAGTGGTTCCTGGACCAGCTCAACGCCCTGCGGCCGGGCGGCTGAGCTCCTCCCCCAGCGCGACCAGCAGTTCCACCACGCCGGCCGGGCCCGGGACCACCAGGTCCGCCCGGTCGGCGAGCTCGCGCACCGGCGCGTCCCCGACCGCGCCGCTGCACACCAGCAGCCCGGCCAGGCCCTCCGGCCGCAGGCCCTCCACCGCCGCGAAGGCCGGCACGTCCCCCAGGTCGTCGCCCGCGTAGAGCACCGAACGGGCCCCGCGCTCGCGCAGCAGCCCGGTCAGCGCCGCCCCCTTGTCCACGCCCGGCGGCCGCAGCTCCAGCACCAGCCGGCCCGGCTCCACCACCAGCCCGTGCTCGGCCGCCAGCCGCTCCATCGGCGCCCGCAGCAGCTCGAACGCGGCCGTCGGGTCCGCCGTCCGCCGGGTGTGCACGGCCACCGAGCGGCCCTTGTCCTCCACCCAGGTGCCCTCGGGCGCGCCCAGCGCCGCCAGCCGCTCCGCCAGCTCCGCCCGCACCGCGGCCACGCCCGGGTGCGGCGGCGGCGCGGTCAGCCGGCCGTCCTCCCAGCGCTCGGCGCCGTAGTGGCCGAGCACCACCACCCCGTCGATCCCGGCCAGCCCGCCGTACTCCACCGCCAGGGCGGCCGGCCGGCCGGTCACCACCGCGACCGCGCCGACCCGGGGCGCCAGCGCGCGCAGCGCGGGTGCCACGCCCGGGTCCGCCCTGGCCCGGTCCGGGTCGGGGACGATCGGGGCGAGCGTCCCGTCGAAGTCGAGGGCGATCACGGCGTCACGAGGTGCGGCGAGCAGCGCCGCCAGCCCCGTGCGTCCGGCGTCCGTCAGCGGTCGCGCAATGTCGGAAAGGCCCATGCCCGGCAACGTACCCAGCCCGGGCGGGGGCAATCGGTCGGGCCGGGCCCGCGCCGCGGGTGACATCTACCGGGCCGCCCGGCGGGCGTCGCGGACCCGGCGCAGCCGGTTGACCAGCACCGGGGCATGCGCCAGCGCCTCCGGACGGTCCAGCAGCCCGTTCAACAGCTGGTAGTACCGGGTGCTGGAGAGCCCCAGCTCCTCCCGGACGGCCCGCTCCTTGGCGCCGGCCGTCCGCCAGCTCCGGGCCTCCAGCGCCAGCACGGCCCGGTCCCTGGCATCCAGCCCGGCCGGTCCGGCCGGCTCGGCCTGCTGCTGCTCCGGACCGTCCGTCCGCTCCGGTTCCGGGAGCTCCGCTTCCTCGTCCGCGCCCATCCGGGGCCCACCTCCGCCCATCACTACGGAGTGTCATTCTCCCCCGCGGACCCGACACACCCTGCCCGCTGCGCCGCCCCGGTCCGCCGACTAGCGTCGGCCCCATGACCAGCATCCCGACCGCCGCCTTCGCCCTGCACGTCCCGAGCGCCGAGCTCGAGCCCGACCCGCTCGACCCGGCCCAGATCGTCTCCGGCACTCCCGAGGTGTCCGGCCTGGTGCTCTCCGAGTCCGCCTCCGGCGAGTCGGGCATCTGGCAGATCACCCCGGGCGTGGTCACCGACACCGAGGCGGCGGAGGTCTTCGTGGTGCTGAGCGGCCGGGCCACCGTCGTGGTCGACGGCGGCCCGGTGCTGGAGCTCGGCCCGGGTGTCGCCGGGGTGTTCCAGGAGGGCGACCGCACCACCTGGACCGTGCGGGAGACGCTCCGCAAGGTCTACGCGATCACCTACTGACCGCGCTCGCCCACGGGCCGCGATCACCCGCCGCCGACCCCCGCCGGCCGGGCCCGGATCACTTGCGGATCCGGGCCGCCTCCTTCACCGCCGCCTGCTGGAGGTCCTCCAGCACCGGCTTGGGCTCGGCGGTCGCCGCCGCCCCGATGCCGGTCTTGATCCGGTTGGAGACCTCGGCCCAGGCCGGGTCGCCGAAGGGGTAGAAGCTCGCGTTGCCGAGCCCGGCCGCGAACTGCTTGAGGTCCGCGTGCTTCGGATCCGCGGTCATGGCGTCGAACGCGTCCTGGGTGACCGGCAGCAGGTTGTAGGTCTCGTCGAACTTGAGCTGGTTCTCCTTGTTGTAGACGAAGGAGAGGAAGCGGCGGATCTCGTTCTTGTGCCCGTTGGCCTTGAACGCCATCATCCAGTCGGCCACCCCGAGGCTGCCGGTCTTCGCCAGGCCGTCCTTCTTGGGGATCGGGGCCGTACCGAAGTCGATCTTGCCGTTGGTGGCCATCCGCAGCAGCGTCGGGTGGCCGTTGAGCATCGCCACCTTGCCGGCCGCGAAGTCGCTGTACACCGGGGTGCGGTTCATCTTCCCGGGCTCGGGGTAGGTCAGGCCCGTGGCGACCAGGTTGGTCCGCAGCCAGTTGAAGGTGGCCTGGTTCTTGTCGCTGTCGATGGTGTAGTTGCCGACGTCGTCGGAGAGGCTGCCGCCGCCGCTCAGCGTCCAGAGCATCGACTCGGCCGGCGCCTCCTCGGGTCCCAGCGGCAGCCCGTACGGGGTGACGCCCGGGACCTTGGCCTTGATCTTCTCGGCGGCCGCCCTGAGCTCGTTCCAGGTGGTCGGCGGCTGGGCGATGCCCGCCTTCTGGAAGATCGCCTTGTTGTAGAAGAGCACCCGGGAGGAGGAGACGAACGGGATGCCGTACTGCGTGCCGAGCACCTGCCCGGCGTGCGAGAACGACTCCATGATGTTCGCCTGGGTCTCCAGCGAGAGCACGTCCGAGGCGTTGTACAGCCGGTCCGCGGCGGCCTGGTCGGCGAAGCCGCCGGTCTGCAGCAGGTCGGGGGACTTGCCGGTCCTGACCAGCTCGTCGACCCGCTTGCCGATGTCGGTCCAGCTCGCCACCTCGACGTCCACCTTGATGCCCGGGTTGGCGGTCTCGAAGCGGCGGGCGACGTCGTCCCAGTACAGCTTGGAGCTGGTGTCCGCACTCTCGCCGTAGTCGGCCGCCACCAGCCGGAGGGTGACCGGACCGTTGTCCTGGCCGCCGCAGCCGGTGAGCACGAGGGCTCCGGCCAGGGCGCCGGCCATCGAAACGCCGAACAACCGGGTGGGGACCTGGGCGCGCCTGTCCAACGCGGGTACCGCCTTCGGGGGGATCCTGCTGAGGGGGAACGGACCGGATCAGGGGGAGATCCGGCCGGGGGGAGGCCGCAAGGGTGCCAAACCGGGCATGCGGTGGTCCAGACCTCCGGCCCCCGAAGGCCGGGTAGTTATCGAAGTGCGGGATTTGTTGCACACCGCGCAACAAAATCCGCGAATCCGACCTCCCGGACGCCCGGTCCTGCCCACCCGCGTCCTCCCGGCAACTCACCCGGCGGCCCGCGCAAAGTGCCGCACACCGCACACTTCTGCGACAAAGCTCACCCCTTTGGACCAGACCAATGCGACAACTGGACTAGACCTCTTAGACCGGACCGAGGGAAACTGTCCCCCGTGAAGCACGTCATCGCACTCGATGTTGGCGGCACCGGCATGAAAGCCGCGTTGCTCGCCCAGGACGGCTCCGTGCTGTTCGAAGCACGACGCCCGACCGGGCGGGAACACGGCACGGACGCCGTGGTCGCCGCCATCCTCGACTTCGCCGCCGATCTGGCGGACGAAGGCCGCGCCCGCTTCGGCGTCGCGCCCCTGGCGGCCGGAGTCGCCGTCCCGGGGACGATCGACGAACAGCGGGGCATCGCGGTCTTCTCCGCCAACCTCGGCTGGCGCGACCTGCCCCTGCGCACCCTGCTGGGCGGGCGCCTGGCCGGCCCGGACGGCGCGATGCCGGTCGCCCTCGGCCACGACGTGCGCTCCGGCGGTCTCGCCGAGGGCCGGCTCGGGGCCGGCCGGGGTGTCGACCGCTTCCTCTTCGTCGCCCTCGGCACCGGCATCGCCGGCGCCATCGGCATCGACGGCCGGATCGAGGCCGGCGCCCACGGCTACGGCGGCGAGATCGGCCACGTGGTGGTCCGCCCCGGCGGCCCCGCCTGCGGCTGCGGCGCCCGGGGCTGCCTGGAGACCCTCGCCTCCGCCTCCGCCGTCTCCCGCGCCTGGGCCGAGGCCGTGGGCGACCCCGACGCCGACGCGGCATCCTGCGCCGTCGCGGTGGACGCCGGGGACCCGCGCGCGGTCGCGGTCTGGCAGCGCGCGGTGGACGCCCTGGCCGACGGCATCGTGCTCGCCCAGAGCCTGCTCGACCCGTCCCGGGTGATCGTCGGCGGCGGGCTGGCCGAGGCCGGGGACACCCTCTTCACCCCCCTGCGGGCGGCGGTCACGGAGCGGCTGACGTTCCAGATGCCCCCCGAGGTCGTACCCGCCATGCTCAAAGACACCGCCGCGTCGCTGGGCGCCGGCCTGCTCGCCTGGGATCTGCTCTCCATGGAGGTGACCGCGTGACCGCGGACCGACTCGCACTGTCCGGCGCCCGGCTGGTCCTGCCCGGCGGCGTGGTCGAGGGCGACCGCCTCGCCGTCGAGGGCGAGCGGATCGCCGGTCTCGGCGGTACCGCCACCCCCGGCGACCTCGACCTGGCCGGGTACACCGTCGTGCCCGGCTTCGTCGACCTGCACGTGCACGGCGGCGGCGGCGCCTCCTACGCCTCCGGCATCGCCGAGGAGGCCCTG
>NZ_JODS01000007.1 GCF_000718025.1 Kitasatospora purpeofusca | reverse complement strand
CGGCTTCGCCAACTCCCACAACCCGTCCGGAACGATCCAACTCCACGTACCCCGCCCCATGCCTCGATCAACGAGCCTTCACCACATAGGACACGGTCTAAGGAGAAGCGCCGATGACCCTCCGCTCGGACGCCCAGAGAGGCGCCACCACGCATCAGCGGGACGCGGACGCGGTGGCCGTTCCTCTCGCTTCGGAAGACGACCGGGCGTCGAACACAACCGCGAGCCCCTCAGATCGCGCCGCTGAGCGTCGCGAGCGCCTCGCCACCGCCAGCACCCACGCCCGAGCGGTCCTCGACCGCCACCAGTTCGAGGACGGCCGGTGCAGCGACGGCCGCGGCCCCTGGCCGTGCAACAGTGTCGTCGATGCTGTCCAAGCCTGCGACGGTGACCGGTGACCGCCTTCACCCACGCTCGGCGTATTTCGTTCATCGGCACCAGGCGTGACCACGTCCCACCAGCCCGAGAAGCCGTCGTCCGAGTCGCCCGCTCGTGGGGGATCGACCCGACTTCGCTTGGCGACATCGCTCTGGTCGCCGACGAGCTGCTCGCGAACGCGGTCATCCACGCGCCGGGGAGACTGCTCGCCGGCATTTACCTGTCACCGGACGGGGACCGGGTGGTGATCGAGGTGTACGACCCGTCGCGCCGGATGCCCACCGGCGCCGCGAACTTCGGCAACGACGAACTGACCACCGGTCGAGGCATGCTGCTGATCGAGGGCCTGTCGGAGACCGGGGGCGCGGAACCGACGACCCATGGCAAGAAGGTTTGGGCCGAACTGGCGGTGCCCGCTGTCGCGGTACCCGAGCACCCTCGCTCGGCCCGCCGGGCGGCACTCATCGCGAGCCTCGTCCGCACCGACCGTC
Organism: Kitasatospora purpeofusca; assembly: GCF_000718025.1. Classification (GTDB taxonomy): domain Bacteria; phylum Actinomycetota; class Actinomycetes; order Streptomycetales; family Streptomycetaceae; genus Kitasatospora; species Kitasatospora purpeofusca. Next base: position 253,203 of record NZ_JODS01000007.1, on the reverse strand, counting down.
CCAGGCCCCGTCCCCACGCGCCCACCTGGCCACGCGCCCACGCGTACAGATGGTTCTCGCAGCACCGCTCGCCGCGCGCCTACCGACTCCGCCCGTGCTGGTCCAGGCGCACCGGCCGGGCGGTGACGGGGGCCGGTCGCTCTTTTCCCCGGGAGCGGCCAGCCCCACCCCGTCCGACTCGCGCGGAGCAGCCGTGCTCCACCCGAACTCTGCTCTACGGAAGGATGGATGGATGAGTGACTGGGAGTTCGTGAAGGACCGGACCGCCACGCAGGGCGCGGTGTGGAGGTCGGCGGACGGCCTGCTCTACAAGCGGACCGGTGGCGAGGCCCTGCGGGCGGAGGCCGAGTTCCAGCAGCTGGTCGCCGGCCTCGGCTACCCGGTGCCGGAGATCGTCGACAGCGGCTCGGAGGACGGCCGCTGTTTCGTCATCGAGCGCGCCATCGGCGACACCTCGCTGCACGAGGAGGCGCTGGCCGATGCCGGGCGGGACGGTCAGGTCGGCGGCCGGGTGATCAGTACGGCGGCTGCCGTCGCATCGAGGCTCCTGCAGGCCCAGGCGAGGCACCCTCTCCCCGCCACGCCGTGGTTCGAGAAGGCGGCCTTCGCAGCCGAGGTCTTCGAGGAGAACCCGGACTTCGACGTTCCGCGCGTCCACGAGGCGGTCCAGCACGCCCTCGACCGGCTGGCCCGGCTCCCGATGGTGCCGGGACATCTCGACTACGGCCTGCCCAACGTCTTGCCGGCCGGCGTCATCGACTGGCAGCACCACGGGCCGGTCCCGCTCGGTTACGACGTCTACCCCGCGCTCGACGTCGTGGCCTTCAAGGGCGGCGGCAAGGGCTACACGATCACCCCGGAACAGCGCGCCGCCTACACCGCGGCGCTCGACGGGACCACCGCATCCCTGATCGGGCAGCGGGTGAGCGAGCACCTGGGCGACTTCCTGCTCGTCAAGTGCTTCTTCTTCCTCGCCCTCATGCGGCCCACCGACCCCACGCGGCACGACAAGCACCTCAAGTGGCAGTACCGGCGCACCCTCTTCACGACGGGACTCGATCAGTATGAGTCGTCCCACACGATCGACACCGGCACCTTCCCCACCCTGGAACGGTTCACCGCTGAACACCGGTAGGCCTGTCCCCACCGTCCGCGACCGCGACTACCTGATGGACCACCACGGAGTCGTCTTCAAGGTCATCGGCGACAGCCACCCCGGCAGCCACTACCTCGGCTACGTCAAGTACCACCCCGACGAGAAGGGCGACCGGCGGCTGTTCGGCCGGACCTACCGGCAGAACAGCGTCGTGTCGAAGTCCTTCGGCATCCTCGCCGACAGACCGGAGTGCTACGTCTACTCCGACACCCTCGGCTGCGTCATCACCGGCATTCCGCGCGAGGACGTGGCCGTCCACTACTCCTGCCGCCGGGCCCTCGCCGCCATCCACGAGGACCCCGGCACGGTCGCCGACAACCCGGCCGGCAAGGACCTGCTGGCGATCGCCGGGTGGATCACCGCGAACGACGCCCGGGGCCTGATCGGCGTCACCGGCTCCTTCCTCGTCGGCTGCTACAACGAACGCTCCGACATCGACCTCGTCTGCTACGGACCGGAGGGCTACCAGGCCGCACAGGAGCTCTTCCAGCAGACCGACCTGATCCGGCCGTACGACGGGGACGACCTCACCCGGCTGTACATCCGCCGGGCCAAGTACATGGAAGGCAGCTCCTTCGACGCCCTCATAAAGCAGGAACGCCGCAAGCTCCAAGGGCTCACCGCGAATGCCGGCGCGCACATCAACTGCGAACCCCTCCGCTCCGACCGCGACAGGACCTTCGCCCGGATCACCTCCAAGGAGATCGGCGAGGTCTCCCTCCTCGCCAAGATCACCGACCACGCCGAGGGCCTCACCACCCCGGCCGTCTACGGGATCAAGGTCAAGACGATCCTCAGCTCGACCATCGACGAGGCCGACTCCTTCGCCCGCCGGATCACCCACATGCGCTCCTACCTCGGCGCCTACACCGGCGCCTTCAGGTCCGGCGACACCGTGCACCTGTCCGGCAAGCTCGTCCACACCCAGGACGGCGAACACAGCGGCTTCGGCATCGAACTCACCCCCTGGACCGTCAGCGGCTCCTACGTCGCCAACCTCGCCGGATAGGAGCCCCGCCTTGCCCCTGCTCGTCATCCGGCACGCCGAGTCCGTCGAGAACGCCGACAAGTACAACGGCTTCTACCAGGACCCCCGCCCCTACAGCGGAGCCGCCGCGCACGCCATCTCCCGCACCGTCGTCGGCCTGACCCCGCGCGGCTTCCGGCAGGCCCAGTGGCTGGCCGAGGTCCTCCCGCAGCTCGCGAGCTCCGACCTGCACGTCTACACCTCGACCTACCGCAGGGCGATCGACACCGCCGCGATCGCCCTGCCGACCCTCCCCGATGGTTGGCCCCAGCAGACCGCGCTCCTGGACGAGCAGCACTACGGCGACGCCACCTACATGACCAAGCGCGAGCTGTACGAGAGCTACCCCGCACTCGCCGAGGACCGCCGCCTGCGCAAGCACGTCTGGACCGCGCCGGGCGGCGGTGAGTCGCTCGCCGAGGGTGTGCTCAACCGGGCCGCCGAGTTCGCCGCCCTCGCCCAGGCCGAACTCCAGGAGGCCCGCACGGTCCTGGCCTTCACCCACCAGACCGCGGCGGTGGCCCTCCGCTCCCTGCTCGAGCTCCGCACCCTGCCCGAGATCCTCGCCGAGGAGCGGAAGGGCAAGATGCCAAACGCCGCGATCCTCCACTACGAGCTGCACGACGGCCGGTTCACCCGGACGGGAACCACCACCCCGTCGATCTAGGAGGAGCCCGTGCGCCACCTGTTCCTCAACGGGCCCGTCCAGAACGGACCCTTCACGTTCGCCACTCACCCCGGCAAGGCCGTCGGAATCCGCCTCGCCGCCGCCCTCAATGCCATCCTCGGCTTACCGCCCGCACCCCACCTGTGGAACACCGTCACCCTCGCCGGAGACCTCCGCCACCGCGAGGCCGACGGCCCGAAGATCCCCCGCCAGCGGTTCGAGGCAGACCTGATAGCCGACAAGTACCCCGCTGGACAGTTCCCGGTGGGCGGCGTCATGACCGACACAGACGCCGAGGTCGCCAGCCTCGCGCTGGAGGTGATCGAGAACAACCTCCGCGCTGGCACCCTCACCATCAGCCGCGAGACCGTCCCCACCTGCCGGGCCTGCGGCCACATGACCGGCACCGGCAACCACCCCTGCAATGCCTGCGGCAGCACCGAAACCCGGGAGCGCACCGGCCTCCACCTCGTCGCCGAACTCGCGAAGGACCGCCCCGTCCTCGACCGCTCGGACATCCACGCCAGCCACCGCCAGCAGCCCAAGCACCTACAGCGCACCGCCGGCAACGTCGCCGGGCGCCTGATCCTCTCCCGAACCCGTGACCACGGCATCGACCTCTCGCCCCTCGGCCTCAACGGCCTCGTCCTCGACCCGCGCGTCGGCATCCACGCCACCGTCCTCGCCGCAGCCCGCCGGCACGAAGCGGACACGGCCGTCATGACCATCACCGAGAACGCGGCCAACCACATAGCCGCCCATGGCCAGCACTTCCGCGAACACGGCGGCACCCGCCTTCAGTACGCCCTCCATGGCCACCTCCCCTACGACCACACGGCCAGCCTTCAGCCGCTGTACGAGGCGTACCGAGCCACCCAGACGATCACGGACGGCTTCGAGCAGTGGTTCCTCCCGTTGTTCTCTGTGAAGGCCAAGACCACGACTCGGCCGGACCAGCTGCCCGGGCTCTTCAAGCACTACATGCGCACACACTTTGCTCAGCCTGCCGAGGTCAACGCAGCCGTCTTCAAGGCTATACGCCACTCCGTCTCCGCCGGTGACACCGAATGGATCACGAACAAGCATGCGCTGGCCGCTGTGATGGCCGCCCGTATGGCAGTGCCATGCGCTGTTGTGAAGACCTGATATTGGTTCCAGCGCGCCGACTACTCTCGGATTGAATGCCGTCTGGGATCATCACTCCTCGACGGCCTGCCAGGAGGGGACCACCACGCGTAGCGCGTCTGCGGTAGGACGGTCCCCGGTACTGCTAGACATGCAACCGTGCACTCAGTTCTCTCCCTTTCACAGTTTCGGCTTCTGCATCACCTCGTGATCGCTGAGATTCCGTCCCCCGATCCGATAGCGGCTGCGGTCCGGGGGCTCGACGAGGAGAGCAACACAAGCGACGTGCAGACTCTCAGCTGGATGGGCCTGCTGGAGGTCACAGGTGAGGGTCTCGTCATCACGGCACGCGGCAAGGCGGCGTACTTCGAAGCCGAGTACGCCGCGGTTGAGGAACGCCTGGCTGAGGTGAGCGCATTCGCCGACGAGTTGCAGCGACTTACCCCCTCACTCGCTCCGGAAATGCACGCGCTCCGTCAGCTCGCAGAGGGTGCGTGGAACAGAACGGAGGCGGCAGCGTACGTGGAGCGCTGGGCGAAGGAGCGCTGAGCTGGCGCTACGGTTCCTCGTCGAGGTCCGGGAGAAGCTCGACTCGCCGACGAGGTTTGCGGGCCTTGACGGGTATCGGCAGGATACCGGCCTTCTCGAGGTCCGCCGCCGTGACCGTGGGAGCGGCGAGGATGCGGTCAAGCAGATCCTGCTGTGCGGGAGCGAGGTCAGTAAGCCGACGCAGTACGGACAGCAGTTCCATGAGCTCGCGTGACCAGTCGGCCGGCCAGGAGTCGACGTGCAGGTCGTCCAGGGGGCTCGTCTTGCGGCTGTTGGGGCTCGCCTTGCGGTAGCCGAACCACTTCTTGACGATCTGCATGCCGCCGACGTCGTAGTTCCATACCTCTGCGGGCACCGGGCTGACGTATCCGGCCCCCAGGTACAGGGTCTGGTTCATCTCGGCGTAGTGGATTTCGCTGGGCACTTCCGTGCCGATGTGCTGGTCGTAGCGGAGCCGGCGCGGATCGCCTTGCGCGAAGAGGACATCTCCTGCTGGCCGACCGTCTTCTGGATCGACGTACCGTTCCCCGTACGTCGAGGCCCACAACAAGCACTCGCCCAGCTTCACCGCCTCGCGCCACAACACGGGATCGCGAGTGAGTGGCAGCCGTACGCCGGGAGTGAGCAGTTCCTCTGTGAACCGCCCGGTGAATCCGCCGTGCCCTGCGACAGCCGTCGCGTATGCGGCCAGGTCGTGCACCGTGATGCGGTCGAGGCCGAGTTCAGTTGCCAGGTGGGCAAGCAGGCGCGGATGCACGTTGGGCGTGCCATCCGGATGGAGGATCGGCATGATCTTGCCGCCGCGGCCGTTGAAGTGGTGGGTGTCGGGGAGCAGGGCGGTGGCGACGACCGCTGGCCCAGTCTCGATCTCGTGGGAGGACTGCTGGTTCAGGAAGAGCTGTCCCGACTGTAGGGCTTCCCACAACGTGGGTCGGGCAAAGTCGATGACACGGCTGTCGGAGATTAGCCATTGCCGGTCGAAGCTGCGCATGGCGATGCGGATCAGGTTCGGCACCAGCTCTGTTTCGTCCGCAAGCCCCTGGGTGTGCTCAGGTTGTCCAGGCAGCGGGAGTCGGCTGTCGTGCAGCGAACGATCTCGTGTCTCCTTGAACAGCTTCGCCTGCTTGACCGGATCGCTCTCGTGGATCAGACGCGCCCAACGGCGCTGAAGCAGCTGCTCGCTGGGGCCGTTGACCCACGAGCGGTTGGCCGTAATGCCGAGGCTTCCCCATGGGAAAAGATCATCGAGGGCGGGGTAATCCTCCCACGCCGTCTCGGTGATCGGGCGGAAGGGACGGACGGCGGCGGAGTGCGTGTCCTGCCAGCTGTCGTCGTCCAGTTGGATCTCTTTGAGCTGGCGGTACTTGGCAACTCGCTTGCCGTGTACGGCTCGGTAGTGGATGCGGGCGGGTCGCTCGGGATCAGTGTCCTTGCTACGCACGAAAATGCAGATGGCCAGCGGCTGGGCGACACCGGGGAAGATCCGGCTGGCCACATCCGGGCGGTGACCTTCCGGGGACAGGTCGATGACCCACCCTTCGTCGCAGGTGCGCCGCAGGTAGTTGCGCATGCCGCGCCCGCCAGGCCCCGTGGTGAAGCCCGAGGGGGTGATGAAGCAGACGACCCCCTGCTGGTCCTGTGGATGGGCGTCGAATACCTTCCAGGTTGCCCAGCGCCAGAAGTAGATGTACAGGTTCTTGAGCACGTGCTCATAGCGGCCGTTTCCGGGCCACTTGAACGCCTCGATGGGGGTGACACCCTGTGCTGGGCTTCCCTTCTCGACCCAGCCGCCGCGGCCCTTGGCCTTGTCGTCGTAGGGCGGGTTGCCGATCGCTACGGTGACCGGTGTACTGGCCTTCACCTCGTTCGCCCGCCTACGCGACTCCGAGATCACGCCGTACGTCGAGGCGAGGGTTTCTTCGGCCAGATAGGGGTTGTCCAATGTGTCGGTGACGAACAGCTTCATGCCGTCAGGCGGTGCGACCGCTTGATGCCGCTTGAGCAGATCCGAAGCCCGTAGCTCGGCAACGGCGAATGGGCCCATCTGCAGCTCGAAGCCGATCAGGCGCTTCGCCAGACTGCCTATCGCATCCGGCGTCGCCCCAGGGCCAACGTTCTCCGCAGCCCAAGCGGCGACGTGCTCGATGATCGCGTGAAGGTACGTGCCCGTCCCCATCGCTGGATCGACGATGCGCACGCTGTCGTCCGCGTATCCGGCCGTGCGGCCCAAGCGGGTACGCAGCACGTCCTCAGTGAGGCGCACCATCTCCTCGACCACTTCGCGCGGGGTGTAGTACGAGCCGCTCTTCTGCCGCAGCTTCTCGTCGTACACCTCCAGGAACGACTCGTACAGATGTAGGTACGCATCCCGCCGGCCCTTGCGGATCGCCGCCCAGTCGACCGCGTCGATCACCTGGATGAGCAGATCGAGGCTGACCTCGAAGCTCACCGTAATGTTGTCGGTCAGGAGCTGAAGAGCCTTGCCCATCAAGGCATGTCCGGTATCCAGGCGGCGGCCGATCTCGTGCAGCCCCATGCCCTTCAAGGAGATGTCTTCTGTGCGTGCCAACAGCAGCGCGAAGGTCACCGTCTGGGCGTACCCGTCGGCGAAGGTCGAGTCGTCAGCTGTCGGGAAGAGCAGCCTTCGCCAGTCGTTCTTCAGCCCAGTGAACCGCAGTTCCCCAGGGCGCGCGCCCTCAGCTGCGTGCTGTCCCTCCCACTCCAATTGCTCCAGGACCGCCGCACGCAGCAGGCGGCACAGCGGCGCGGCGCGCCGGACCAGTGTGGATACGTGGCGGATCGGCTCAGGAACCCAGTGGAGGAAGGTCCGTAGAAGGGCATGGAACGCGGCGGGCTCGCGGGTGGACAACGAGCTTCCTGCGCGTCCCAGATCGCCGTCGAAGAGGACTGGAGAACCGATCAGCTCGCCGGTACGGAATAGACGCCACTCAGTGCCGTTGGTGTAGAGCACGTTCGGCAAGTCGCGTAGCCGTTCCCACTGCTTCTTGTTCCGTCCGGTGAACTTCTCTGGATCAACCGGCTGACCAGGTCGCTTAACCTCGACATAGCCGACGATTTGGCCGTGCACCTCGACTGCGTAGTCAGGGCGCACGCCCACATCACGCAGTGACGCTTCGGAGTGCCACAGCACGCCGTCCATGGCGTCGTGGCTTCCCACAGCCTCCAGGAGGCTCTGCAGAGGCGGACGAATTGACGCCTCGGGGTCGCCCGGTCCGTTCACCATGACCTTGCATGACGCACCGAAGGCCGAGATGGCATCCGCGAGCCAGCCAAGCTCCTGACTCTGCGTCACTTCCGCACCCCCGCGCTATCGATCATGACGCGAGGAGTATGCCAGAGCAGACATGAAGGTGTGCCAGTTTCTTGAACAGTCAGGCTCATCGAGTATCGCTCAAGATCGGTGACTGCTCGTCCGATAGGGTCTACGTCGCGAAGGCGACTGGTGCGACAGTGTCGAAGCGATGCCCTATCCGCCCGGTACCAGTCCGCGCAGCCAGGGGCATCGCCGAAGTCGAACCAGAGATCATCACGACTGTCTCGCTCATTCGAGAGCAAGCTGGCCCCAACGCTGGATCCGGCGCCGTGATCTTGACGGCGTGGTCGCCTGCGCGGCGCCGACGGGTTCCTGGCGGGCTGGGGGAGGCCAAAGTCCCGCCGGAGGACCGCCCGGTTGGAAGCCGGTCCGTCGGACGGAGCGGGAAGCGGCCCCCATCCCCTGTCGGAGATACAAGAGATGCACTGGTCCTCGTCGGCGGCGAGGGGGACCAAACGCGCTCGACGACGGCGCTAACGATTTGCTGTCGTCACTGGCGCCGACGCGACCAGAGCCAGGCGATCAGTGACACCGTCGCGGCGCCGATCGCCTGCTCGACCTCTTTGCTGGTTCCGGCGTTCGTAGTTCGGCGTTAAGGCGCGTCGCACGGCCGCCTGGCGTCAAGCCGGAGCGCAGTTTGCGGGCTTCGGCCAGTGAGCATGATCGAGCTTGTCCGGCGTTTCACTCGCTCCACGAGAGGTGCTGGTTGAGGTCATCACGCGGCAAAGCGGGTTCCGGGCGGACGAGCGCCCAGCGAACCGAGGATGCGCTCAGTGCTGTTCTCGCCAAGGCACCTGCCAACCAACGGCGGCTCGCAGACGGCCGTGAAACGAAGGCCGTCCTCATCGGTATGGTCCGCGAGTGGGATGAGATCCGCGGTGGTGCATTCGAGTGCAGCACTACGGGCAGTCGGTGGGCTCACATGTCCGACGACTCGTGGGTGATCGGCGACTTCCGCCCCTTGGGGCTAAGTGTGGACCTCTGCGCGATCAGCGACCACGCGGTGGCGCGGACCTTCGCCTCCGGTTACCGAGAATCCATCATCAGCAGTGGGCCACCAGTGGCTTACTGGAGTGCCGTCACCATGCTGGAGGACGTCGTACCCATCATGCTGGCGGTCCTGGATCGCGAGCTGACGGGCGCAGTTGGATGTCTCGACTGGTACCTGCGGACCCCGTGTTCGCCCAGACTGTGCCGACACCATCCGGGCAGCAATGGCCCACCCTGGTGCGGCTCGCCGAGTTGCGCAGCGGCTTCACCGGACACGCAGTGCGACTGCGTCTGCGGTGGCGTGAACCACGGCATGGGTGAAGCTGCGTTCCAGGCCGCACGCCCCGAGGCACCAGACTGGCCGTCGGCACCCGCGCCGGTGTGGCGGCCAGGCGCCGGCACCGTCGAAGTCGACCGGTGGCATGGCCGACGTGCTGGGCTTGATCCCCTCGGTCGCCACGGCGGACGGGTGCGGCCACCGTCATCGGCGTGGACGTCGGATGGGACAGAGCGCCTTGGCGCCGGGACTGGGCGGATCGTCCCGCAGAAGGGCATGCAATCGACTGGGGACGACGTAACCGATGCTGTCTGAGGGAGTGGGCCTGGCCCCCAGATGTGACGCTCAGACTGAGCGGAGGGCCTGGATCTGCGTGAGCGATGCGTGAGCGGACGGGGCAGCATGTGCCGGTTCGGGCAGGATCGTGGATCACGGCGCAACGTCCTGACCTGCGGGTTCATCACCAAGTGGCCGGTGCTGGCAGTAGCCATCATGATCACTCCCGGGCTCGTGATGCGTAGGTCGCGGGTTCGAATCCCGCAGGCGGCTCTGTAGAAGCCCCAGGACTCACTCGCCGTGACCTGGGGCTTTTGCCTATTCTCGGGGCGTGGGCAGGCGTCGTTATTGGGGTGTGGCGACCTGGATGACGGCGTGGTGGCCGTTCGTGCGCCATGCGGGTTCGCTGTGGTCGAGCCGGGCGACGGATTTGGTGTCGAGGCCGACGATCACGTCGGACTTCAGGGTTCGTAGGGCGGCGACGGGGGTCGGGAAGTGATCCGTCACGTCGGCGAAGGGGGTTGTCGGCGGGTGGAGGCGGTCGCCGACCAGGCGGCGGTAGTTGAGGTCGCCCTTGAGGATCGTCATTGCTGCGCCGGTGAATTCGGTCCGGAGGTCGGCGGGCATGTCGTGGAACGGCAGCGGGGCGCAGAAGAAGGGGTGGGTGTGGACCACGAGGGCGCCGTCGGTCATCGCTCGCCATAGCCGGCCGCCGACTTCCGCGGTGCGCAGGCGCTCGACCGAGGCGAGGACGTCGGTGGTCGTCGCGTCCGACACGTAGTACGGCTGCGGCTTCACGTGGAGGACGACCTGCGCCGCGAGGCCGCGGGTCAGGAGGTGGTCGATCAGGACGAGGTCCGGCAGCAGTTCCCGGCCGGCGTTGTCCGCGACGACGCAGATTCGCCCGCCCCTCGCACGTTCCAGTTGCGTCCAGAGTGTGGTGCTGTCGTCGGCGAGGAGGTCGGACGCGGTCTGGCCGTCGGCTTCCGCGGTGAGCTGGAAGCTGAGGTCCGCGCGGTTGCCCCAGAGGGCGGACAGCAGCAATGCCTGCGCCCGGCGTGCCTCGGGCAGGCCGTCGAGGTCGTTCAGCGCGGCGAGCTCGTCGTCCACCGCCGGTCCGGCGAGCTCGGCGTTCTTGAACGGTGCGAACGGGTCGACGCCCTGCCACGCGCCGGGCCGGAAGTAGCCGACGGCGTCGAGCAGCCGGCGGTAGAAGTAGCTCTCCGCCCACAGGAACGGTGCCTTGCCCCAGGGCCTGCCCCACAGATCCTCGCCCCACTCCAGCCACTGTGCCGAGTCCGGAGCGTCCTCGCCCAGCGGCTCCAGGACGCCGGTGGTGCTTTCCACAAGGAGGCGCTCGACCGCCGCCCGCTGGGCGGGGCCGTAGGGGAGCGCGTCGAGGACCTGTTGGACGAGCTTCGGGTGGCGCTCGTGGAACACGCTCCGGGCGAAGGAGCCGGGGGTGTCGCTGCGGATCACGGGGGCGGTCGGCACGGGAATGCTCGTTCCTGTCGTCGGGGGCGTTCGGCGGAACCGATATTGACGTTCTGTCAGTAAAGCCGAGAGTGGGAGGCGGGCCGGGCCGACCGGCGGGGGTGGGGGCGTGGGAGGTGGGCGCACGAACCGGCGTGGGGGCGCATGGGGGTGGGCGGGGTGTGCGTCGATTGGGCGGGGGGTCGGGGAGGTTGTCGGGGGGCTTCGGGAACCGCTTCCGGAAGTACCGGCAGAAGCGTTTCTGTTTCGCGCTTTTTCGTGGCGCACAACTTGACATGGCCTGGCGAAATTGGCGTTGTGACGAAGTCGGCACGGGGCTTCGGTGCAGGTCAGGAATGTTACCGACCGGTCGCGAAAGAAAGTGCTTGACTTGTCGTCAGACAGATTCCTAGGGTGAAACGAGTATGAGCCGGTGTGCTTCGGCACGCAGCGGTACGGGGGAAGATGAACGTGAATGTGGCAGTGGCTGACAATTGCGGAAGCGAAGTCTGCCATTCCACTTGTTCGACTGGTGGGCAGCAGCTGGGGCGGTGACGACCGCCTGACGTCGTGCGGGGTCGACGGACTCCAACGGCGTTCTGTTGCAGGCCAGTTGCTCGGCTGTTTCGCGCGCCGTCGGGGTGCGCCGCCGAGCCGGACCTCCTGATGCATTTCCGGACAATGGCGTCGCCAATGCCGTGTCCGCAGGCATCGAATTCGGCTGCGATCGCGCTCGCGAGTTAACCGAAGATTAACCGGAATCGCCTCTCTCGAGTGTTGGGGCATGAATACGGTCTCATCGGTCAAGGAAATGCGGCGCGATCCGCCGGTGCAGCTGATCACGCAAATGATTATGGGGGAAGTGTGCGTCATGCCTGAAACTTCGATTGCCGTCCTCTTTCCGGGGCAGGGTGCGTTCTACGGCCGTGCCCTCGCCGACCTGCGGGACGAGTTCCCCGAGGTCGGACCGGTCCTCGCCGAGATCGGTGACGCCGCCCGTCCGCTGCTCGGCGACCGTGCGGTGGACCAGCTGTTCGCGACGCGGACGCCGGACACCGAGCAGCTGCTCCGGGAGGCCCCGGAGGCGCTGCAGCTGGCCATCTACGCGGTGTCCACCGCCACCTACGCGGTGCTGCGGGCCCGCGGTCTGCGCCCGAACGTTCTGATCGGCCACAGCCTCGGCGAGATCGCCGCGCTGGTCGCGGCGGGCGCGTTCACGCCCGCCGAGGGCGCCGAGATCGTCTGCCACCGGAGCATCGCGCTGCGCGAGGCCGGTCTGGGCGACGCCTACATGGCCGCCATCGGCACCGACGCCGACCGGGCGCAGCGCCTCGTCGACCTGGTCGGTGACCCGCTGACCGGAATCGCGGTGGAGAACCACGCGGGCCAGACCGTGCTGTCCGGCCGGGCCGAGACGCTGGACACGATCGGCCGGCTGGCCGCCGTGCTGAAGATCGACTTCGCCCGGCTCAAGTCGCCGTACGCCTTCCACAGCCCGTTGCTCGGCCCGGCGGCGGAGAAGTTCGCCGCGCGGATCGCGGACATCCGCCAGCGTCCGCTGGAGACCACCGTGCACTCGCCGATCATCGGCCGGGCCTACGAGGACGGGGACCGGCTGACCGAGCTGCTGGCCGGGCACTTCACCGCCCGGGTGCGCTTCGGCGACACCGTGCGCGAGCTGGCGGGCACCGGGGTGTCGGTGTTCGTCGAGAGCGGCGCTCTGGACGCGCTGAGCCGGATCACCGGCCGCATCGTGGAGTCGCCGGTCACCACCGTGCCGACCCTGCTGCCGGAGGCGGGGGGCGCCGCCGTGCTGCGGCAGGCGCTCGACCGGCTGGCCTCCGTGGGTGCGGTCGCCGCGGGTGCGGGCGGCTCCTCGGCGGACCAGCTGCGGGCGGCGCTGCTGTCCGACGTGCCGGCCGAGGACTTCGAGGCGTTCTGGAACGGTCGGGGTGTCGAGGTCCGGGCGTTCGCCCGCGAGGCCTACCTGACCTACCTGGGCGCGAAGGAGGAGGAGCCGAGCGTCGGCGCGAGCCTCAACGGGAGCGCGAACGGCAGCGCGAACGGGAGCCTCAACGGCAGCGCGAACGGGAGTGTCGCGGTCGTGGACCGGGACACCCTGGTCCGCCAGCTCGCCGACATCTACGCCGAGGCGCTGGAGTACCCGGCCGAGGTCTTCGAGGAGGCCACCGACCTGGAGGCCGAGCTCGGTGTCGACTCGGTGAAGCAGACGGAGCTGCTGGTGCGCGTCGGCAACCGCTACGAGCTGCCGCCCCGGCCGTCCGACGTGCGTCCGGCCGCCTACAACACCCTGGGCAAGATCGCTGACCTGATCATCGCCTCGGGCGGATCGGTGTGAGCGAGGTGTCCCAGGAACTGCGGGGAAAGATCGCCCTGGTCACCGGAGGGGCGCGGAACGTCGGCAAGGTCATCGCCAAGCGTCTCGCCGCCGACGGCGCGCTCGTCGTCATCAACCACCTGCACTCGCCCGGGCCCGCCCGGGAGACCGCCGAGGAGATCGAGCGGGCCGGCGGCCAGGCGCACGTCATCCGGGCTTCGGTCGCCGTCCGGGGCCAGGTGGACCGGATGTTCGACGAGATCGAGGAGCGCTTCGGCGGCCTCGACATCCTGGTCAACAACGCCGCCAACGGTGCCCTGGTGCCGGGCGGCGAGGTCACCGACCAGCTGATCGACCGGGCCCTCAACACCAACCTCAAGGGCGGCCTCGCGTGCGCCCAGCGCGCCGCCGCGCTGATGGCGCGGCGGGGCGGGGGCAGCATCGTCAACCTCTCCACGCTGGGCGGCGGCCAGTTCGTCATGGCCAACTACCTGGCCTGCGGGCCGGCCAAGGCCGCCGTGGAGGCGATGACCCGCTACCTGGCCGTCGACTACGCCCGGGACGGGATCAGGGTCAACACGGCCGCCGCCGGCATGCTCTACAGCGAGGTCGTGGACCTCTTCCCGGACGCCGAGCGGATGCAGCGGGCGACGATCGAGGCCACTCCGATGGGGCGGCTCGGCCACCCGGAGGAGCTGGCCGAGGTGGTGGCCTTCCTGGCCTCGCCGCGGTCGAGCTGGATCACCGGCCAGGTGATCCTGGCGGACGGCGGACTGTCCACCGGGCAGGCGCTGCTCTCGCCGCCGCGCGCGCTGGTGGAGCCGGTGCCGCCGACCGTCCCGGTCGGGGAGTCTGCGGAGGAGCGGGACAAGGCGGTGGGGGTCACGGCGAACGCGCCGGGCGCCCCCGTGGCCGCCCCCGTCGCCGCGCCCGTCACCGCCGCCGTGCAGGCCGCGGTGACCCCGCGTCAGGCACCGGTCGTGCAGGCCGTGCCCACCACGCCCGCCCCGGTGGCCCCGGCCCCGGTGGCCGCAGTGGCCGCGCAGGCGGAGGTCGAGGAGGAGGCGTTCGACGAGGACGACGAGATCGCCATCGTCGGCATGGGCATCGTGGTGCCCGGCGCCAACGACCTCGACGAGTACTGGCACGAGCTCATGAACGGCGCCGACCGCTTCGTCGAGATCCCCGCCGACCGGTGGGACAACGACAAGTTCCACTCCTCCGACAAGCGCGACGAGGACAAGACCTACTCCAAGCGCTCGGCCTTCATCACCGACTTCGTGCCGCACCCGCAGCTGGCCCGCGAGCTGGCCGAGGCGGGGACCGACCCGAACGCGGTGGAGTCCACCACGCTCTGGCTGCGCCACTCGCTGCTCCAGGCGATGGAGGGCGTCCGGCACACCCCGGAGGACCGCTGCTCCTTCCTGGTCGGCTACACCGCCGACGGCAGCCAGCACCTGGAGGAGGCGACCGTCCGGGCCGGTGTGCTCGGCCGGATCGCGCCCATCCTGGACGGTCTCGGCCTGTCCGGGGCGGACCGCGCCGCCGCGCTGGCCACCGTCGAGCGGCGGCTGGCCGGGCACTACCCGCGCAGCGGCCCCGAGCCGCTGCACTTCTTCCCGCACCGGGTCGGGCTCAACGCGATGCGCGACGTGCTGCCGGACTCCGCGGAGCTGCTGCTCGTGGACACCGCCTGCTCCTCCTCGCTCTACGCGGTGGACCTGGGCCTCAAGGGCCTGCTGGAGGGCCGGCACGACATCGCGGTCTGCAGCGGCTCGTTCGCCGTGGGCCCGCGCGGGTCGATCCTGTTCGCCAAGCTCAACGGCCTGTCGGTGAGCGGCGAGGTCCGTTCGCTCGACAAGGACAGCGACGGGGTGCTGTTCTCGGACGGCGCCGCGACCGTCGTGCTCAAGCGGCTCAGCCGGGCGCGCCGGGACGGCGACCGGGTGCTGGCCACCCTGCGGGCCTTCGGCTCGTCCTCGGACGGCAAGGGCAAGGCGATCTACGCGCCGAGCGCGGCCGGCCAGAAGCTGGCGATCCGCCGCGCGCTGGACCGGCCGGGCATGGACGACGTGCGTCCGGACTGGATCGTCGCCCACGCCACCGGCACCCCGGCGGGCGACCTGGCGGAGTTCACCACCCTGCGCGAGACGCTGGGCGGTCACGAGCCGGGCCGCGCCCCGGTGGTCGTCACCTCCAACAAGTCGGTGATCGGGCACACCGGTTGGGCCGCCGGCGTGGCCTCGCTGATCGAGGTCGTGCTGGGCTTCCGGCACGATGTGATCCCGCCGCAGCACCGGTTCACCGAGACCCCGGCGGACTTCGCGATCGGCGGCTCCAACCTGGTCGTGCCGACCGAGGCGGTGCCCTGGCCGCGCGGCGCCCGCCGCCGTACGGCCGCCGTCTCCGGCTTCGGCTTCGGCGGCACCAACGCCCACCTGGTCGTGCAGGAGCCGCCCGCGGCGCCGAAGGCGCCGTCCGGGCTCCCGCTGCCGGCGCGGGCCGAGCAGGCGAAGCCGCAGCGGATCGCGATCGTGGCCAGGACGGCGCACGTGCCGGGCACCGAGACCGCCGACGAGCTGGCCACCTGGCTGGGCCGGACCGGTCCGGAGGACGTGTCCTTCGGCGACACCTACCCGCTGCCGTCGTTCAAGCAGGTGCGGATGCCCCCCGGCATGATGCGGGGCATCGACCGCTGCCAGCTGATGATCCTCAAGTGCGCGCACCGGCTGCGCGACAGCCTGGGCGCGTTCTGGGAGGACAACAGCGAGACCACCGGCGTGGTGCTCGGCCACCTCGGGGCGACCCGCAACGCGACGCTCTACGCGCTGCGCTGCTACCTGGACGACCTGACCATCGCGCTGAAGGCCGATGCCTCGCTGGCCTCGGCGCCGTGGCTGCCGGAGGCGCTGGAGCTGCTCAGGACCGAGGTGCGGCGGCTGGTGCCGCCGTCCAACGAGGACTCCTTCCCCGGCATGATGCCGAACGTGATCCCGGCCCGGGTCGCCAACTATTTCGACCTCAAGGGCCTCAACATGACGGTCGACACGGGGTTCACCTCGACCCTGAGCGCGATCGACGTCGCCATCCGCTACCTGCGGCAGGGCGAGCTGACGATGGCGCTGGTCGGCGGCATCAACGGCAACAGCACCGACGAGGTGCGCCAGCTGCTGGACGAGGCCCTCGACGGGGGCAGCGTGCTGGCCGAGGGTGCCTTCCTGTTCGCCCTGGTGACGGAGGAGACCGCCGCCGCGGCCGGGCTGGAGGTGCTCGGCTACCTGGACACCCCGCTCGCCGAGGCGGAGTCGGCCGGGGAGCCGGCCGGAGCGCAGGCCGCGGCGTCGCTCGCGGGGTCGGCCGAGGGGTCGGTGCCGACCGTCGAGTGCGGCGCCGTCCGCCCCGGCCGGGAGGTCTGCTACCTGGGCGCCGAGGGTGCGATCGGCATCCTGCAGGTGCTGGCCGAGGAGCCGGTCCGGCGCGACGCGCTGGTGGTCTGCCGCGGCGAGAACGGCGCGCCCGACCTCAGCGTCCGGGTCTCGGCCCCGCTGTCGGCGGCCGTGCCGGCGCCGGAGGCCGACCTCCACGTGCCGTCCGCGTTCTACGACGAGCGGCTGTACGACGACCGGCACCCGCTGGTGGTGAGCCGGCACGTGCCCGGGCTGACCGAGACGCCGGGCGAGCCGGTCCGCGCCGAGCTGCCGTTCTGGCCCGCGGAGCCCACCGTCGTCCTGACCGACCGGCCGGAGACGGTGACGGCGGCCGGGGCGCCGGCCGGCACCCTGGTGCTGTCCACCGTGCCCGGCGGTCCCGGGGTCCGGCACGTGCCGGACGCCGAGGCGCTGGCGGGGCTGCTGGACGAGGCGGACCCGCGGCGGCTGATCCGGCACATCCGGGTGGTCACCGACCTGTCCGGCGCGGACACGGCCGGTCCGGCGGAGGCGGAGGCGCTGAGCGCCCTGCACGAGCTGGTCTTCCTGACGGTGCAGCAGCGGCACGAGGCGCTGGCCGCCGAGGCCGGCGGCGCGAGCTGCGTCGGGCTGTTCCTCGGGGCGATGACCGACCGGACCCCGCACCCGTTCACGGGCATGTTCACGGGCCTGTTCAAGGTGATCCACCTGGAGTACGCGCCGCACTGCCTGACCTACGCGCTGATCACCGGGACGCGGGAGGCCGCCACCGGGGTCGCGCAGGCGGAGCGGGAGTCGGCGTTCCGGCGCGGCGTCCCCTCGGCCTTCCACGACGGCGGGCGGCGGCTGACCGTCACCCTCGCCGAGGAGCCCGGCGAGCTGCTGCCGCCGGGGGAGGCGACGCTCGGTCCGGACAGCGTCGTGGTCGCGGTCGGCGGCGGGCGGGGCATCACCGCCGAGCTGCTGGCCGAGGTCGCCCGGCACTTCAGGCCCCGGGTGTACGTGCTCGGCAGCAACCCGGTGGACTCCCACCCGGCCGAGTACCTGGAGCTGGACGACGAGGCCTTCGCCAAGGGCCGCGCGGACTACATCCGCAAGCAGCTGGCGCTGCGGACCGGCCGCAACCCCGCGCAGCTCAACCGCGCGTACGAGCGGATCGGCCAGGCCCGGGTGATCCGGGCCAACCTGCGCCGGATCGCCGAGCACAGCGGCGCGGGCGCGGTGCACTACGTGCCCTGCGACGTGACCGACCGCGACCAGGTGACGGCCGCGATGGACCGGATCCACGCCGAGGCCGGGCGGATCGACCTGCTGGTCAACGCGGCCGGGCTGAACCGTTCGGCGCCGATCGCGACCAAGAGCCTGGCGGAGTTCCGGCAGGTCCGCGACCTGAAGGTGCTGGGCTACTTCAACCTCAAGCACGCCCTGCGCGGCCGGCTGCCGCGCGCCTGGTGCAACTTCGGTTCGCTGCTGGGCATGACCGGCCAGGTCGGCGAGGCCGACTACGCCTCGGGCAACGACTTCCTCGGGGCCGCGGCGACCTACCACCAGCAGGTGCAGGGCATCCACGAGTTCACCGTGGGCTGGACCCTGTGGGGCGAGGTCGGCCTGGGCGCCAACGAGTTGACCAAGGCGTACTTCGAGAAGAGCGGGCTCTACTCCGCGATGAGCACCGCGGAGGGCGTGCACCACTTCGTCCGCGAGCTCAACCTGGCCAAGCCCTCGCCGTACACCGTGCACCTCGGTGACGCGGAGCGGCGGGCGGTCGACCGGCTGCTGCCCGGCTTCCTCAACCCGGGTGCGCCGCGCGGCGGTTCGGACTCGGCGGTGCCGCAGGAGCCGGTGCGCCCGGAGCGGCCGGCCGCGGCGGGACCGGTGGAGCCGGAGACGCTGCCGTTCTACCTCGGCGAGGTGGTCGAGCGCGGCACGGACTCGGTCACCTTCGAGCGGGTCTTCGACCTGGAGCGGGACGACTACCTGCGCCACCACAAGGTCGGCGACGCGCCCACCCTGCCGGGGACGTTCGTCACCGAGATCGCCTTCGAGGCGGCCTCGTGGCTGGTGCCGGACCTCAAGGTGTACGCCTTCGAGGACCTGCGCTTCCACCACTTCCTCAAGGTCCGCGAGTCGGACCGGGCCGGGCTGCGCAAGCGGATCCGGGCCGAGCTGGTGGAGCGCCGGGCCGACCTCGGCCAGGCCGTGGTGGCGGTGCGGATCACCCACGACGTGGTGGCGCCCAACGGCACCGTGCTGGTCAAGGACCGGCTGCACTTCGAGGTGCGGGTGCTGCTGGCGGGCGACCTGCCGGACGCGCCGCACTGGAAGGCCTGGCACCCCGCCGCGGAGACGCCGGTGCCGGACCCGTACCACAGCCCGGGCTCCCCGGTGCTGCTGACCGACCTGTTCGTGTCGACCACCGACACCCGGCTGCACCCGGACGGCAAGCGCGCCACCTACAACCTCGAACTTCCCCTGGACCACCGGGTCTTCGGGAGCTTCGGGATCCCGGTGGTGCTGCTCGACGGGCTGGCCAGGACCGGGGTGCTGGCCCTGGTCGACGGTGACCTGATCCCGCTCGCGGCCCCGCTGGGGATCGGCCGGATCGACGTCTACGAGCACGGCGGCGACAGCCATGTCGCGGCCAGGTACGGGCGGGTCGACCTGTACGCGGTGCTGCCCGGGGCGGAGGCCGACGGGCGGAACGCGGGCAGCGGCAACCGGTTCGTCGCCGTCCGTCCGGACGGGCGGATCCTGATCCAGATGAAGGACCTGGACTGGACGCTGATGGGCTATCTCGACCGGAGCACCGGGAAGTTCGTGACTCCCGAGGAGGTGGCCGAGGCCGCCGTCGCCCGGGCGGTCGGATCCGGCACCGGTGCGGCGGAGCCCGAGGCGGTCGAGCCCGAGGCGGTTGATCCCGGGGTGGCGGATCCCGAGCCGAGCGATCCCGTGGTGGCCCCCGCCGAGGCCAGTGAGGTGGTGACGGCGATGGGAAAAGCTGAGGCCGGCGCGGCTGGTGGGCCGACGCCGGCGGCCACGGACCCCCAGTACGCCACGAGCAGGAAGGCGGGCACCGACGTGACCGCGAGCAAGGAGAACGGCGGGGAGCCGGCCCCGGAGCCGGGTACGGCGGTGGCCACGGTCGTCGCCGCGCCCGAGCGCCGCCCGGCGCGCCGCCCCGCGCCCGCCGTCGCGCGGCTCGCCCGCCCCGCCCCGGGGCCGCGCGGACTGAAGACCGTCCCCGGCAACCTGCGCAAGTTCCAGCGCAACGCGCCCGCCCTGTTCACCGAACTGAGCCGGGCCTACGGGGACATGGTCCGGCTGCCGCTGGGCTACTTCACCGTCCACCTGAACTACCACCCGGACAACATCAAGTACGTCCTCCAGGACAACAACCAGAACTACATCCGTGGCAAGGGCTACGACGCTTTCAAGATCTTCATGGGGATGGGCCTGCTCACCCTCGACGGGGAGGAGTGGAAGCAGCACCGCCGGGTGGTGAACCCGCTGTTCCACAAGACCGCCATCGACAACATGGCGACCACCATGACCGACTCCACCGCCCTGGTGCTCGACCGCTGGGAGCAGGCGGGGTCCGACAAGGCCGGCCTCGACGTGGTGCCGGAGATGATGGACCTCACCCTGGGGGCCCTCGGCAAGGTCATGTTCGACACCGACCTGCACCCGCTCAGCGACCGGGTGGGGCCGGCGATGGTCACCTCCATCGAGGCCATGGTCTTCCGCGGCACCCTCAACCAGCTGACCCCCGAGTTCGTCCCGATCCCGTACAACCGGCGCATCCGCCAGGCGCGCAAGGTGATGTACGACGTGGTGGACGGCATCGTCGAGGCGCACCGGGACGGCCGGCACGAGGGGCTGACCGACCTGGTCAGCCTGCTGCTCCAGGCCCGGGACGAGAGCGGCGGCGAGTGGACCCGGCAGCAGGTCCGGGACGAGATCATGACGGTCTTCATGGCCGGCCACGAGACCACCGGCACCGGCCTGGCCTGGGCGCTCTACGAGCTGGCCAAGGACCCGGAGGCGCAGGAGCGGCTGCACGAGGAGGTCGAGCAGGTGCTCGGCGGGCGCACGCCCACCATCGAGGACCTGCCGAAGCTCCCGTACGCGAAGATGGTCACCGACGAGACGCTGCGGCTGCACCCGCCGATCTGGGTGTACCCGCGCGACGCCGTCGCGGAGGACGACGTCAACGGCTGGCACGTCCCGGCCGGCGGCAGCGTCTTCATGGTCCCGTACGTCACCCACCGGCACCCGGACTACTGGGTGGACCCGGAGCGCTTCGACCCGGAGCGCTTCACCGAGCAGAACCGCGCCCAGCAGCCCCGGTACGCCTACTTCCCGTTCGGCGGGGGCCAGCGCAAGTGCATCGGCAACCAGATGGCGCTGGTGCAGACGCACCTGACGCTGGCCATGGTGGCCCAGCGCTTCCGGCTGCGGCTGGTCCCCGACCACCCGCTGACGCTGGGCACGCTGGTGTCCTTCCGCCCGGTGGACGGCATCCGCCTCGTCGTGGAGCCCAGGAAGCGATGACACGCCGATGACACTCAAGGAACCGATCACCCTCGCGGAGGCCCTCGCCCCGCCGGTGGTGGACTACCCGCAGGACGGATCGGTGCGCCCCGTGCGGCGCCACGTGTGGGAGCCGGTGGAGACCGCCGCGCTCCCGCCGGGCGCCGCCCCCGGGCTGCGCGGGCGCTCGATCGCGGTGGTCGGTGGCCGGGAGGCCACCGCCGCCGCGGTCGCCGCGGCGCTCACCGCGGCCGGGG
The DNA here is from genome assembly GCF_000718025.1 of Kitasatospora purpeofusca. GTDB lineage: Bacteria > Actinomycetota > Actinomycetes > Streptomycetales > Streptomycetaceae > Kitasatospora > Kitasatospora purpeofusca. Next base: position 231,797 of record NZ_JODS01000007.1, on the reverse strand, counting down.
CGGCGGTGCACCGGCTCGCCCCGCCCGCCGAGGGGCAGCGGGGCGGCTTCGCCGAGGCCGCGGCGGCCCTGTTCGCCGCGGCCGGGCGGATCGACGGGATCGTCGACCTCAACCTCGAGGAGCCCTTCGACCGCAGCGGCCCGGACGGCTGGGAGGCACCGTTCCGGCAGACGGTCGCGATGCTCCAGGCCTGCTTCGCGGACTGGATCACCGAGACCGACGCGGTGCGGCTGTTCTACCTGCCGGTCACCTGGCTGGGCGGCCGGATGGGCTTCGGCGCGGACCGGGTCGAGCAGCCGCTCGGCGGCCTGTGGGCGGGGCTCGCCAAGGGCCTGCCGCGGGAGGTCCCGAACTGCAACATCAGGATCCTCGACCTCACCGCCGAGCACTCGGCGGAGGAGATCGGCGAGCTGGTGAGCCGGGAGCTGTACCGCTGGGGCGCGTTCGAGATCGGCCACCACGGCGGCCGCCGCTACAGCCTGCGGGCCCGGCACGCCCAGCCCGCCCCGCCGGTCCGCGCGCTGCGGCCCGGCGACACGGTGGTGATGTCCGGCGGCGGTCGCGGCATCGGCTACGCGCTGGCCCGTTCGCTCGCCGAGGAGTTCGGCGCGCGGGTGGTGGTCAGCGGCCGTGGCGCGGTGCCCGACCCGGCCGCCGTCCCGGCGCTGGCGTTCGACGAGCGGGAGTTCCGGCGGTACCGGGACGAGCGGCTGCGGGAGGCCGTGGCCGCGCGCCGGGTGCCGCAGGTCCGCGGCGAGCTGGAGAAGCTGGCCCAGGAGCGCGAGCTGTGGGCGAACCTCGTCTCGGCCCGCGAGGACGGTCTGCGGATCGACTACGTGCAGTGCGACATCACCGATCCCGAGCAGGTCGCCCGGCTGGTCGACGAGGCCGGCGACCGGCTGGCCGGCGTCGTCCACAACGCGGGCGTGGACGTGCCGGTGCGGCTGCCGGGCAAGACCGAGCAGATCGTCTCGCTGGTCGTCCGGGTCAAGGTCGGGGGCTTCCTCAACCTGCTGCGGGCGGTGGCGGACCGGCCGCCGCTGGCGTTCTTCTGCAGCGTCGGCTCGCTGACCGGCCGCTGGGGCGGCATGGTCGGCCAGCTCGACTACGGGGCCGCCAACGAGGCGCTGAGCCGGCTCGGGCTGTGGGCCTCGCAGGACGGCGAGCAGTCGGGCCGGGTCCGGCGGACGCCGGTCTCCACGGTCTGCTGGCCGACCTGGGAACGCCTCGGGATGATCACCAACTACGAGGCCACGCTGCGCTACATGTCGGCGGTGGACGTCCGCGAGGGCCTGTACCACTGGAAGCGGGAGCTGTTCTCCGGCGGCAGCGGCGAGTCGACGTTCATCGGCGACGTCGGTCCGGCGATGCTGCCGTCCGTGCTGCGCGGCTACCAGCAGGACACCGGTCTGCCCGGGATCGAGCGGCTCGCCGCGAGCCGCTACTACCTGGGCGAGCCGCTGGACTTCCGGCCGTACGCCGCGCTGACCACGGAACACCCGCTGACGGCCGGTGAGTTGCCGTGCTGCGACGACTTCCGGGTCGGCGGCGAGCCGGCGCTGCCGGTCTCGCTCTGCCTGGAGTACCTGCGGGCGGCCGGTGACTGGGTGCTGCCGGAGAACGGGGACCAGCTGCGGTTCGCCGAACTCCGGGACCTGGACGTGGACCTGGCGGAGCTGCGGGTCGGCCCCGGGCGGCGGACGGCGGTGCTGACCCGGCACGCCGAGGGCCGCTGGGCGCCGGACGGCGACTGGCTGGTCGCGGTCACCCTGGAGCGCGCGGGGCGGCGGCTTGCCACCACCGAACTGGTCTACCGGGCCGGGGAGTTGCCGCCGGAGCAGGCGGTGCTGCCGCCGACCGGGGCGCTGGGCGCGGAGGACGTGGCACCGCCCGCGCCGGGCGGCGTGCTCGGCTGGAGCGGGCACGCCTTCCGGCTGGCCGCCTGGCAGCGGGACGCGGTGGGCGGCCGGCTGTACGGGCGTGCGGAGCCGGGGCGGACGGCGGATCTGCTGCTCGCCTCGCCGGCGCCCGGCTCGGCCCTTCCGCTGAACCAGTTGGAGAACCTGCTGCGGGCCGCCTGGCTGGCCCAGGCGCCGCGGGCGGGCTCGGCGGGTGCGGTGGGCTCGGCGAGTGCGGCCGGGCAGGTCCGGCGGCTCACGGTGGAGCGGCTGTCCGTCGCGCCGTCGGCCGGGGAGGGCACCGTCCTGCTGGTCGGCACCCCCGACGGCCGCGACTGGACCGGCTACCACCCGCTCGAACTCTTCGAACCGTGCCCGGTGGTGCTCCGGGTGACCGGCCTGCGCCACCACTGACACCGGACGGTCGTAGCCCGACCGTCCGGTACCGACCGAATCACCGTGCCCCGGGGCACGGCACGACACCACCAGGGGGATCCGTTGACCACGATCGTTGACCGGTCGAAGGCCTATTGCGTCGTGGGCGCCGGGGCAGGTGGTCTGTCCGCCGGCAAGAACCTGCGGGAGTTCGGCATCGAGTTCGACGTGATCGAGCGCGCCGACGACGTGGGCGGCAACTGGTACGGCGGCAACACCTACAGCGCCGCCTACGACTCGGTGCACCTGATCACGTCCAAGCCCTACATCCAGTACGACGACTTCCCGATCCCGGCGCACTTCCCGACCTACCTCGGCCGGGAGCACGCGCACGCCTATCTGCGCGCCTACGCCGAGCACTTCGGGGTGTACGAACACGTCGAGTTCAGCCGCACGGTGGAGTCGATCGAGCGCCGGGACGGCTCGCCGGACTGGTTCGTCACCCTCGACGGGGGCGAAGTCCGCCGCTACGCCGGGGTGGTGATCGCCAACGGCCACAACTGGAGCCCCCGGTACCCGGAATACCCGGGCACGTTCGACGGGGAGATCATGCACTCCTGCGAGTACCGCAACCCCGAGCCGCTGCGCGGCAAGCGGGTGCTGGTGGTCGGCGGCGGCACCTCCGGCTGCGACATCGCGGTGGAGTCCTCGCAGAACGCCGCGTCGACCTCGCTGAGCATCCGCCGGGGCTGCTACTACTGGCCGAAGTACCTGTTCGGAATGCCGACCGACGTGCTCTACGAGAACGTCCTGAAATGGCGCATGCCCCGGCCGGTGGTGCGCTTCTTCGGTAGTCTCTTCCTGCGGCTCAACAGTGCCGGACGGCCGGAGCAGTACGGACTGCCCAAGCCGTCGCACAAGTTGCTCGAGGAGCATTTCGTCATCAATTCGACGCTCCTCTACCACTTGGGGCACGGTGATATCGGGGCGAAGCCGGACATCGCCGAACTCCGGGGGGACCGGGTGAAGTTCAGCGACGGGAGCGAGGAGGCGTACGACGTGATCGTCTACGCCACCGGTTACCGGATGACCGAGTTCCCGTTCATCGACCGCAAGTACTTGAACTGGAACGGGCGCACTCCGCAATTGCACCTCAGCGCGTTCCACCCCGAGTACGACAACCTTTTTGTCATCGGTTACTTCCAGACTTCCACCGGCAACTGGCCGATCATGGATTACCAGTCCCAGCTCATGGCCCGCTACCTGCACCTGCTGCGCACCGACCCGCGGCGGGCGTCCTGGTTCAAGCAGGCCAAGGCCACGCCGATGGCGGGGGCCGAGCTGAACGGCGGCATCCAGTACTACGACTCCGAGCGGCACTGGCTCCAGGTCGAGCACTTCTCCTACCGGGCCATGCTGCGCAAGCTGGTCCGCCGGATGAACGCCGACCCGTCGCCCGCCGCGCGCAACCGGGGCACCGCACCCGGCGCCGGCGGCACCGGCCCCGCGGAGCAGGCCAACGCGCCGGCGGCGACCCGGCTGAGGAGCCACGCATGATGGACCTGATCGCACGGCTGGCGAACCGGCATGCCCGGGTGATGGTGCTGTGCGCCGTGGTGGTGGCCGCGGTGGCGGCCTTCATCGGCGCGCCCGTCGTCACATCGCTGACCGGCGGCAACCCGGACTTCGTCACCCCGGGGTCGGGCAGCGTCCGGGCGGACGACCGGATCGGCGCGGCCACCGGCATCCAGAGCGACGGCGGCATCATCGCCCTGGTCGACACCGGTGCCCCGGTGGACGACCCCCGCACCCGGGAGGAGGTCGACAAGGTCGCCGGACTGATGACCGGGGACCCGACCTTCGCCGACGTCCTGACGTACTACCGGACCCAGGACAAGAACCTGGTCTCCGAGGACGGGCGGCGGACGATCGTGGTCGGCCGACTCAAGGACAGCGCGGAGGACCACTACCAGGACGCCGTCGACCGGCTGTCCGACCGGCTCGACGGCGACGCCGCGGTCAAGCTCGGCGGCAGCGAGGTGGTCGGCAACCAGGTCGTCAGCACCGTCCAGCACGACCTGGAGCGGGCCGAACTCCTGGCCTTCCCGGTGCTGTTCCTGCTCTCGCTGTGGATCTTCCGCAGTCTGGTGGCCTCCGCGCTGCCGCTGGTCATCGGCGGCCTGAACGTCGTCCTGACCCTGTTCGGCCTGCGGGTGGTCGACCAGTTCACCCCGATGTCGATCTTCTCGCTCAACCTGGTCACCGCGCTCGGCCTCGGCCTCGCGATCGACTACAGCCTGCTGATCGTCTCCCGCTTCCGCAGCGAGATGACGGTCGAGCCCGACATCGACCGGGCGATCCGGGTCACCCTGCACACCGCGGGCCGCACCATCCTGTTCAGCTCGCTCACCGTGAGCGCCGCGATGGCCTCGCTGTTCGTCTTCCGCCAGCGCTTCCTCTACTCGATGGCGGTCGGCGGTCTGCTGGTCTCCGCCTCGGCGCTGCTGGTCGCGCTGCTGGTGCTGCCCGCGATGCTGCGACTGCTCGGCCGGCACATCGACTTCCTGGCCCCGGCCCGGTTCCGCCGCTCGCTGGAGGCGCCGGAGAACACCGAGGGCGGCTGGTTCGCGCTGGCCCGCGGGGTCATGCGGCGGGCCCCGCTGGTCGCGATCGGCGCCGGCGCGCTGCTGGTGCTGCTCGGACTGCCGTTCCTGAAGGTCGCCTTCACCACCGTCGGTCCCGCTTCGCTGCCCACCAGTACGAGCAGCCGCTCGGTCGCCGACACCCTGCGTGCCGACTTCCCGGCCGACCCGCTGGAGTCCGTGCAGGTCGTGGTCGCGGCCGGCGGCGACACGGCGGGCGCGCAGCCCCGGGTGGACGCGCTGCGTGACCGGATCGCGGCCCTGCCCGGCGCGGCCGCCGTCACCCCGGCCGTGGCGCTGAACGCGGACACCTGGCTGCTCCAGGTCACCCCCCGCGAGCCCGGCCTCAGCGGGGAGAGCCAGACCCTGGTCAAGGACGTCCGGGCGCTCTCCGGCCCGGACGAGGTCCTGGTCGGCGGGCAGACCGCCACCTTCGTCGACCTGCAGGACAGCCTCACCGGCCGGCTCCCGGCCGCCGCGCTGATCGTCTTCCTCACCAGCATGCTGGTGCTGCTGCTGATGACCGGCTCGCTGGTGCTGCCGCTCAAGGCCGTGCTGATGAACCTGCTCACCCTCGCCGCGACCTTCGGCATCCTGGTCTTCGTCTTCCAATGGGGCCACGGCGCCGGGCTGTTCGGCACCGAGGCGCAGAACGCGCTGGACGCCACCCAGCCGGTGCTGCTGTTCGCGATGGTCTTCGGACTCTCCACCGACTACGGCGTGTTCCTGCTCGCCCGGATCAAGGAGGCCAGGGACGCCGGGGTCGGCGAGGCCGAGTCGGTCGCCCAGGGCCTGGGCCGCACCGGCCGGGTCGTCACCGCGGCCGCGGTGCTGTTCTGCGTCGCCCTGGGCGCGCTCGCCACCTCCGAGATCGTGTTCATCAAGGAACTCGGGCTCGGCACCGCGCTGGGCGTGCTGCTGGACGCCACCATCGTCCGGGCTTTGCTGGTGCCCTCGTTGATGCGTCTGCTCGGCCAGTGGAACTGGTGGGCCCCGGCGCCGCTCCGGTGGCTGTACGAACGATTCGGGCTCCGCGAGGGCGGGGCGCCGCCGCTGGCCGTCGAGAAGTCGTAAGGTTTTGACGCACCGTCACCACTATCGACCGGCCTGTCTACGACCAGAGGTGGAAACGTGTACCACGCCATCGTCCGGCGCAATCTCCGCAATTCGTTCGCCGACGTCAACCGCGGCAACTACGCTGCCATCGTGCGGCAGTTCACGCCCGACGCGGAGCACTGGTTCTCCGGTGCGCACGCGTTGTCGGGCGGGCGCGACACCGCCGAGCAGATCCAGCGGTGGTACGACCGGCTGGCGGAGGTCATGCCCGACCTGCGCTTCGAGCTGAAGAAGGTCGTCGCCAAGGGCTGGCCCTGGGACACCGTGGCCTTCGCCGAGTGGGTCGACCACCTGACCGACCGCGAGGGCAACCGCTACTCGAACCAGGGCGTGCACGTGGTCCGGATCAAGTGGGGCAAGATCACCGAGCTCCACATCTACTGCGACACCGAACTGCTGGAGTCGGTGCTGGACAAGCTGGGCGAGCAGGGCGTCGGCGAGGCCGTCGCCACGCCGGTCGGCAACCCCGGCCCGTTCCGCGAGGCGCGCGTCGGCAGGTGACGCGCGCGGGTACGCCGACGCGGGCGGTCCGGTGACACCGGGCCGCCCGTCGTCGTTCTCCGCCGTTGGGGGTCGGTGCGGGTGAAGGGGGACAGATGAACGCGCAGGATCCGGGGACGGTCGAGCTGTGGCTGCTCGAAGCCGCCGCCGTACCGGTGGGACCGGCCGAGCTGGACGGCCTCGACGAGGAGGAGCACCGGCGGGCCGGGCGCTTCGTCCGGGACGCCGACCGGGCGGTCTACCTGGCCGCGCACGTCGCGCTGCGGCAGGTGCTCGGCCGGCGGCTGGGGCTCGCCCCGGCGGCGCTGGCCTTCGGCCGGGAGCCGTGCCCCGGCTGCGCCGAACCGCACGGGCGGCCGCGGTTGGCCGGCGGCCCGGCCGGGGCCGCTGCCGGGGACCCGCACTTCTCGCTCTCCCACGGCGGCGGCCGGGTGCTGATCGGCCTGGCCGCCGCCCCCGTCGGCGTGGACGTGGAGCCGCTGCCCGCGGCCGACAGCGTGGAGGTGCTCGCCACGACGCTGCACCCGGCCGAGCAGGCCGAACTCGCGGACGTCCGGCCGGCGGACCGTCCCGGCTCGTTCGCCCGGCTGTGGACCCGCAAGGAGGCGTACCTGAAGGGACTCGGCATCGGACTCGGGCGCCCGCCCGCCGCCGACTACCTCGGCACCGCCGAGCCCGCACGCCGTCCGGCCGGCTGGGCCGTCACCGATGTACCGGCCGGGCCCCGGCACGCCGCCGCCGTGGCGCTGGCCGGGGGCGGCGCGTCGGCGGAGTACCGGCTGCGTCACACCCTGGGCTGACGGCGCGCGGGCCCCGCGGGGCCCGCGCCCGGGCCGAGGGGGTCCTCGGCATCGGCTGTCAGGACCCGTCGAACGGCTGCCGCATCTGGGAGCCCGGCTACTACAAGATCACCCTCCCCGACGGCACCGAGACCAAGGACGCCGTGTGCCTCGAGGCCTCCGGCAAGAACAGCACGGCCAGTGAGGGCAGCCGTTACGCGTGCCAGACCGGGGCCTGGAAGCTGTGGTCCTACTACGGCGTCCATATGAAGGACGTCCTCGGCAACTGGGGGCAGCAGCGTGTCCGCCACGCATGAGGTGACCGTCAACGTCTCCTGTCCCTGATACGTGGGCGGAGTGGGAAGTCGGCGAGTCCGACTTCCCACTCCGTCAACGGGGTTCGGTGACGGGGATCTTGGTGGCGGGGGAGAATCGGGCGCATGCGTGCTCTGATCATCACCGCCGGTTCACGAGGAGACGTCGCGCCCTTCACGGGGCTGGGGCGGAGGTTGCAGGAGGCGGGGCTCGAGGTTTCGGTGGCCGCGCATTCGGCGTTCGAGGCGCTCATCGGGGGGTGCGGGCTGGGGTTCCGGGCGGTGCCGGGGGATCCGCAGGGGCTGATCCGGGACTGGGGCCGGGCGGGGTCGCGGGAAGAGGTCCAGGCGCTGACGCGGGCGTACGCGGACGGGCTCGCCGACGGGGTCGCGCAGGCCGTGGAGGGCGGCGTCGATGTACTGCTCACGGCCTTCGGCCCGGCGCCGCTGGCCCGGGTGGCGGGGGATGCCCTCGGCATTCCGGTGATCGGTACCTACCTCGTACCGTCAGTCCCCACCGGGGAGTTCGCGCTGCCGAACGCGCGCGGCGACCTCGACGGGCCGGAGGGCAGGCTCGCCGCCGGCCGGGACGTGGTGCGGCGGGCGGAGGGGGTCTTCTCGGGCGCCGCGACCCGGTTGCGGTCGCACTTCGGGCTCCCCGCCGAGGAGCCGTCAGTGCCCTCGGTGCCGTCGGGCGTGCGGCCGGTCTTCCACGGCTTCAGCCCGTCGGTGCTGCCGCGCCCCGCGGACTGGCCGTCCTGGGTCGACGCCTCCGGCTACTGGTGGTCCGCCCGGCCGGAGGGCTGGCAGCCGCCGGCCGAACTGGTCGACTTCCTCCAGGCCGGGCCGCCCCCGGTGTTCATCGGCTTCGGCAGCATGGCGGTGGGGGAGGGCGAGCGGCTCGGCGAGCTGGTGGCCGGGGCCGTGCGGCGGGCCGGTGTGCGGGCGGTGGTGCAGGCCGGGTGGGCCGGGCTGTACGGCTTCGGCGGCGACGTCCTGGCCGTCGGCGACGTCCCGCACGACTGGCTGTTCCCGCGCACCGCCGCCGTCGTCCATCACGCCGGGGCAGGCACCACGGCCGCCGCCCTGCGGGCCGGCGTGCCCGCTGTGCCCGTTCCGGTCATGGCCGACCAGCCGTTCTGGGCGGCCCGGCTGTGCGAACTGGGAGTCGCGCCCCGCTCCCTGCCGTTCGCGGACCTCACCGCCGAAGCCCTCGCCAGCGCGATCACGGACGCCCTCACCGAGCCGTCCTACCACCGCCGCGCCACCGAACTCGCCCACGCCATCGCCACCGAGGACGGCGCGGCGGCGGTCCTCGCTCACCTCGACTCGGTCGCGGCGGGCTGACCGGGCTCAGAAGAGATCGGCGAGGCGTTGCCACCAGGGGGCGGGGCGGGGGTCGGCTGCGCTGTGACGACGGGGACGAAGGTGGTCTCGATGGGGCTGTCCCAGGTGAGCAGGGTGGCCGGGAACCAGGTGACCGGTTTGGTGTCGTCGCGGGCGTTGGCCCAGGTGGCGAGGCGGTCTGCGGTGGTGCGGTCGGGGAGCAGTCCGCGGTTGTCGGTGGTGATGCCGAGCTCGCGGACGGCGTCGTCGTGGAGGTCGTTGCAGAGCCAGGTGTGCAGGATGCCCTGGTCGTAGCCGAGCACCTCCCAGCCCAGGGCGTGGCCGCCCTCGGCCGGCTCTGGGGTGGGGTCGGGGCCGTCGAGGTGGGCGAGCAGGACCGGTTCGTGGGTCTCCGCCTCGCGGATGTCGGTGACGAAGGCGTCGACGTGGTCGCCGGGGACGAGCAGGGCGAAGAGCCGGGCGTCGGCGGGGACGTCGATCATGCCGCAGGCGGCCAGGGCCTCGGCGGGGGTGGTGAACCAGCTGCCGTCCTGCCAGAGCTGGTCGGTCAGGCAGTCGGAGGCGGTGGTCAACTGCTCGGTGCGGGGCATCCCGGTGCCGTTCAGGGGTTCCGGCGCGGCGACGAAGTAGCCCGCGAGGACGGGGTCCGCCGTGCGGGGAGGGGCGGGTCTGCGGGAGCGGAGCAGTTCGGGGCGTGCTTCGCCGGGGAGTGGCGAGCGGCCCTCCGCGAGGTGGAAGAGGTAGCCACGGAGGTACGTGTCCAGGCCGCCGTCGAGGTGCAACAGGTAGTCGCGCAGCCCCTGTGCGGCGTCCCGGTAGTGCTTCCGGTACTGGCCGCGGACCTGCGACCAGCGTTCGGAGGTCGTGACCGCCCACTCGCGCACCCGCCCGCGTTCCTGCCACCACTCGCGCACGGATGCGTCGGTCCAGTGCTCGTCGCCTTCCATCGCGAAGCCGCCGTGACCGAAGAAGCAGCCGCTGAGGAGGTCCTTGGTCTGTGCGGCGTCGGTCGGCTGGCGGTAGACGAACTCCCGACCGTCCAGCGGCCCGAACTCGTCGTCGTACGCGATGTGGAACGGCGCGCCGTCCCGCCCCATCTGCATGCCGTCGGTGTCCGCCCCGTAGAACGGCCCGGGGACGTTGCGCCAGTTGCGCTCCGCCCAGAGCCCGCCGAAGTGGTCGAGGGACGGGTGCTTGACGAGCAGCCGCCGGGCAGTGGGCAGCGGGTCCCAGTAGCCGCCGGGTATGCGGGTGGTCCCGTCGTCCATGGGGCCGGTCCGTTCTGTGGTGCTGTGCTGGTGTGCCTGGCTCCCAGTGATATCAGAGGTGGCGGGCATGACGGCCGGAGTGGGAAGTCGGCGGGTTCGACTTCCCACTCCGGCCGCAGCGTTGGCCCGGTCACTTCATCGGGGCGCCCATCGTGGCGGTGGCGTCAAGGTTGTGGATCGGGAGGCTCTCCTCGTAGGAGACGCGGACGTCGCCGACCAGCTTGGCGACGGCGTCCTTCAGGTCCTTCGAGGTGGTGCCCGCCTTGGTGGTAGCGATCTTGATGCCGGAGCCGTCCGGGAACATGGCGGCGGAGTAGACGGGGGCTGGGAGTTTGTTTGACTCCGCCGCTTCTCCGATCAGTTTGATCGCGGGGTCGACGATGCCTCGGGAGTACTGGCACTTCCGGATCGCAGTGTAGGAGGTCTCGATGCCTGGGTGCTTCTTCGAGGCCGCTTCGACAAGGGAACGTGCCCGGCCCTCGTCGGTCGCGAACAGGATCACGTGTCGTCCGGCCGGGTCGAGTTGGAGCGCGCCAAAGGTGTCCTTGAACTCCGCCCGTCCCTGTTCGCCCAGTGCCGACTCCAGGTTTTGCAGGGCGGAGTACGTAATGGGATCGATCGGTGCCTGGGGAGACTCGGGAACCCCGTCGCTGGCACTCGACAATGATCCACTACCGCATGAGCTGAGCAGGAGGCTCATGAGCAGCCCTGCCGACGAAGCGGCCGCCGAGCGTTGCCATTTCACGTCAACTCATCCGTTCTGCCGACTGATTCGGGCTCATTCAAGCATGGTAGGGGGAAAGGCTCAGCCCGACTTCCCTGAAGTAGTCCTTGATTTCGGTCCAGCAAACGTTCTTGGTGTCCGAGCCGGCCGAGACACTTCCTCGGGCCTGGCGAGTACCACCACTGAAGGCGAACACCAGAGCGCCACTGTCTCCGTGATCAGCGGCCCAGTTGTCGGCGTGCCCACAGACTCCGCGGGAGGTGTGCTGCAAACCGTCCCACCAGTAGGGGTTGCTTGTCCTCCAGCTGGTGTCATCGTTGGTGACCTTGATGCCGCACGGCACACCATGGCCGGAATAGTAGGACGTAATGCCGTTCTGGCACACCCAATCGCCGTTGTAACTGTAGGCAACACCTTCCACCCGGTACCACTGGCCCGGGACGTTGTCCGCTTCGTCGGATGTTGCCCCGATTCCTCCTCTGGTCCCTGTGTAGATCGCTTCCATGTCCCATTGGGGAGAGACGTTGGTAACGGTTCCGATGCGATTGCCTGTCCATTGATGCGCCAGGTCGTGATACGGATAGGCGTTTCCGTAGACCTCCCAGCCATCGGGGAAGCAGTGAGCAGCGGTGAGGATGAAGTCGCCGGTTCCTATGCCTGCGACGGCTCCCGTCGTGCATTGATGGCCGTTGACTCCCACGTAGTCTCCGGCGATGAATGGCTGCTCATCGTTCCAGCGCCATTCAAGGCTCTCCAGCGCTTCGCCTGCTTCAAAGGAGATGGGGATACGAGCCCCTGTGGCGGTCCGGTATTGCATGGCCTCGGACTTTGCGACGGCAGTGGCGGCGTTGACCTTGTCCGTGACAACCTTGAGGCCGCTGGAGTCGGGGTTCAATGACACGGAGCGGACCGAGTACAGAAGTTTCTGTGACTCGGAGTCCGCCATGACCTGGTCCCGCGCTTCGGCGAGGTCCTTTCGGGAGTAGTTCGCTTTCGCGAGCCTGATCACCGACGTGTCGATTGAGGGTGAGGACTTCTTGGCATCAGCGATGAGGCGGTTCGCTTTTGAGATATCCGTCACATAAAGCACGACGTGCCCTTTGGGGGCATCGATGGTGAGTGACCCATAGATGCCGGAGTGGGTCGATCGACCCTGGTCTCCCAGCGCGTTTGCTACTGCTCGAAGCGGTTCGAGGATCTTTGTCTGCCGGGCGGGATCCAGGTGCGCGAACTGCTGGTCCGTGAGATCAGGTTCGGTGGCCGGTGAAATCCCTGTGGTTACTGCGGCCGTCAGTGCCGTTGCTGCAATAGCAATTATTGCGCGTCGAATCATGGAGCCCCCTTGATCGAATTTGCGCCGCACGCCGTGGAGTGAGTTGGTATCAGCCGTGCGACAGCCCCCGAGGGAATTCTGGCAGATCGTTTACTGTGGGGCCACTGAGATGCTGATTCTGGCCTTTGATTTGCCCCTTTCGAGATGATCCGTCGGTTAATTCTGGAGCTCTGGTGTATGCGAGTGATCGCGGGGAGTCGACATGGTTCTTTTGTCGGATTAATATCGACTTCGTGGCAATGGGGACTAAGATGAGGTTCGCGAGATATTGCTGGTCGATGTGAATTGGGGCGTATCGGGCCTCCTTGAAGGTTGTGCGGGTAGGTGCGGAATCCGGCGGAAAATTCCTGATTGGTAACAGAAGACCTTTTGGGGTGCAGTGAACCTGGCGCGCGCGTGCTGGCATGAGCGTGCCCCTCGCTCGGGTCGAGCGAGGGGCACTGAGTAAGAGGTTGCCGCGGCCACGGTCGGGGTGAGCCTCGGCACGGGGCCGCCTGCGGTCAGGCCTTGCGGATGTAGTAGCCGGTGCCGCTGCCGTAGCAGCTGTTGGTGCTGTAGGAGCCCGTGACGATCCAGCCCGCCGGGAGGGGGGAGAAGGAGCACACGGAGGCGGTGGTCTGGGTGGTGATCTTGGCGATGTTGTAGCCGACGCCGGTGCCGACGCAGCTGTTGGTGCTGTAGGACCAGGTGACGACCCAGTTGGGCGGCATCGGGGTGAAGGAGCAGACGCTGGCGCTGGTGGAGTTGGTGACGTTGGCGATGTTGTAGCCGACGCCGGTGCCGACGCAGGAGTTGGTGCTGTAGGACCAGGTCACCACCCAGTTCGGCGGAATGGGCGTCATGGAGCAGACACTGGCGCTGGTGGAGTTGGTGACATTGGCGATGTTGTAGCCGACGCCCGTGCCGATGCAGCTGTTGGTGCTGTAGGACCAGGTGATGACCCAGTTCGGCGGGATCGGCGACATGGAGCACACGCTGAGGCTGGTCGCACCGTTCGAATCGGTGATGTTGTAGCCGACGCCGGTGCCCGGACAGGCGTTGGTGCTGTACGACCAGGTGATGACCCACCCGGCCGGGATGGGGTTGTTGGAACAGATGCTCGCGCTGGCGGTGACCTGCTGCGTGGCGGCCTGAGCCGGCGCGCTCGCGGCGGTCATCAGCCCCAGGAGCATCAGTACGGCCGTTATCAGGTGGGGGACGTGCTTCCGCGCGGTCTTCATGTCTGCCTCGGGGTCCTCTCGACGTTCCACGGCTGCGCTGACGCAACCGAGACGAACCATTCGCTCACTGCCTGTTCGTCGCGGCTGAGATGGTGTCAGAGATGCTGATGTGGCACCAGGGTGCAGTGGGAACACTCTCCGAGGGTCCGTCAGAGCCTGCGGATGGTGTAGGCGATGTTGCTGCCCGCGCAGGTCCCGGTGCCGTAGGAGCCCGTCACGACCCAGCCGGCGGGGATGGGGGAGAAGGAGCAGACCGTGGTGGTGGTCTGGGTGGTGATCTTGGCGAGGGTGTAGGCGTAGCCGAACCCCTCGCAGGTGCTGGTGGTGTAGGAGCCCGTGATCACCCAGTTGGTGGGGATGGGGGAGTTGGAGCAGACCGTGACGTTGGTCAGGTTGCTGGTGTCGAGGATCGTGTAGATGTAACCGGCACCCGCGCAACCGTTGTTGCGGTAGGAGCCTGTGACGACCCACCCCGCCGGAATGGGCGAGTTGGAACATATGGTCGTGCCGGCGGTGAGCCGCTGCGGGTTGGCCTGCGCCTGGGTGGATGCGGCGGTCATCAGCCCCAGGAGCAGCAGTACGGCCGTGATCAGGTGCGGGACGCGGGTCCGGAAGGTCGTCAAGGTCGGCCTCAGATTCTCTTGGTGGCCCCCGGCTGCGCGGATGCAGCCGCGGCGAACCATTCGCTCACTGCCTGTCTGTCGCGGCTGAGATGGTGTCAGAGTTGTGAAGACGGCACCAGGGTGCGGTGGGAGCACTCCCCTCACCGGAAGTGCAAAGGGTGGCCCCCGCGCTCGGGTCGCGCGCGGGGGCCGTTGGGGCGGGGGTGTCAGGCCCTGCGGATGTTGTACGCGTAGCCGTTGCCGGCGCAGTTGCTGGTGCTGAAGGTGCTGGTGATGACCCAGCCGGTGGGGATGGTGGAGAAGGGGCAGGCGACGGTGTAGCTGAGGCCGGCGGTGTTGACGATGTTGTACAGGTAGGTGGCCCCCGCGCAGTTGCTGGTGGTGGAGGCGCTGGTGGTGACCCAGCCGGTGGGGATGGGGGAGAAGGAGCAGGCGGTGGTGTAGCTGACGTTGGCGGTGCTGCTGATGTTGAAGCCGTAGGTGTTGCCGCCGCAGTCGCTGGTGGTGAAGCCGCTGTTGACGACCCAGCCGGTGGGGATGGGCGAGAACGAGCACACCGTGGTGTAGTTGATGTTGGCGGTGTTGCTGATGTTGTGGGCGTAGGTGGCGCCTCCGCAGTTGCTGGTGGTGAAGGCGTTGTTGATCACCCAGCCGGCGGGGACGGGGGAGAACGAGCACACCGTGGTGTAGTTCAGGCCGGCGGTGTCGCTGATGGTGTAGGCGCGTCCGGAGCCGCAACTGCTGCTGGTGGAGACGCTGTTGATGACCCAGCCGGTCGGAATCGGAGAGTTGGAGCAGACGACCGCGCTGCCGCCCAGCTGCTGCGGAGCGGCCTGCGCCTGGGCGGTTGCGGCGGTCATCAGCCCCAGGATCAGGAGTACGGCTGTCAACAGGTGCGGGATGCGGTTCCGTAAGGTCTTGATTGCCATTGCGGGATCCCCTCGGTGCACTGCGGCCACATTGGTGTAGTCGCAGTGAACGATTCGCGCACTTCCTGTGCGCGCCGATGGCGATGCTGGCAGGGTTGTTGTGGGGTGCGCCAGGGTGTGGCGAACGGCTGCCAAGGGGGAGCGGGCAGTTCAGGCCGCCCTGCAAAGTGTTCGGCCCATGGTTCACATTCCGGCTACGGCGGCGGCATGGGCAGGCCGAAGGGCTTCGGGCCGGATGTTGTCGTCGTGCGGGCGATGGAGGCGTTCAGGGTCGGGGGCTATGCCGGCGCCTCGGCCGCCGATCTCGCCGAGGCGATCGGGGTAGTCGAAGGCGGCCTCCACCACTCCTTCGGCTCCGGAGATGAGTTGTTCACCGGGGCGATGGATCTTTACGGCCGGACCGGTGTCGGAATTGGCCGAGGAATCCCTCTCGTGGGCCGGGTTGATGCCGCCGAAGAGTGCATTCGTGCGCACTTCGTGTCGCTCGTGGATGTGGAAATGGATCCGGACGGGCCGGTGTGGCGCGGACGCCCGGCCCGGAACGGGGTCGCTAGCCGGTGGTGTCGGCCGGGACGCAGGCGCTGTTCCTCCGGGTCGCCTGAGGGGGTCGGATACCGGGTCCGAGCGGCGTGGTTGCGTCCCCTCGCTCGGGTCGAGCGAGGGGACGCCGGGGTGCTGAGGGTCAGGCGTGGTGGTCGAGTTCGCCGGATTTGATGGCGCGGAGGAGGGCTGCTGCGGCGGCGGGGGTAGTGCGGAGAATCGTCTCGCCGTCGTCAGACTCGCGGAGCTCAATCAGCGCGTCCGAAGTTCGAACTTCAACGCAGTCGTCGTGGGAACCACTGCGACTTGACTTCTGCCATGTGCCGTTAGTCATGTTTGTTGTTCATTTCTTTTCTCACGGACTGGATGAAGTCTCGTGACTCATCTGCGGGAAGTGCCATGGAAGCCATCCGGGCGAGGATGGACCGGAATCTCGCGACATGGGCAGGCGTATCGAGATGCCGGACTCCGAAGCCGGTGTCGCTCTGCACTGTGTCGAGCTCCGGGATAGGGCCGTCGACATAGGTGAAGTTGTCGATGGGGCTTGGCAGTCCGGTGACGTCGAACGGTAGAACTCGAATGGTGATACCAGGGACTTCTGAGTCCTCGATGAGGGCGTCAAGCTGGTTGGCGCGGACCTGCGGGCCGCTGAACTGTATGCGGAGTGCGGTCTCGTGGATGAACGCCGTGTATTTTGTTTCGCCGGACCGAACGGTGTGTTGGCGCTGGATTCGGAAGGCGGTTCTGAGGTCGATCTCGCGTCGAGGGATGGGCGGATAGGCCTGCGAGAAGACCGCATTGGCGTAGCCGGTTGTCTGGAGCAGGCCGGGGATGAAAGTGATGGTGTAGGTCGCAAGCCCGTGGGCGTGACCCTCCAGCTCGGCGATCTCAAGGAAGTCCTCGGAGAGCGTGCCCCGGTACGACTCCCACCAGCCGGCCTTGCCTCGTTCGGTGATGATCTCCGCCAGGGCGTCGATCAAAGGCTGATTGGTGCACATGCAGGCGGCCGCGATGGTGCGCAGGCGGTCGACGCTGATGCCGATCTTCCCGGTCTCCATCTGCGTCACCTGAGCCGGGTTCATCCCTACGGAGCGGCCGAGTTGGCTGCCGCCGAAGCCGGCCTGCTCGCGCATTCTGCGGAGCTCTGCGCCCAGCCTGCGTTGGCGGAGGGTGGGGTTCGGTCGTGCCATGGGGTCCTTCCGTGCCGGGGTGTTCACAGTCTGCCGCGCCCATCGGAGGTGGGTCCATCTACGGCCGGAGTTACCACGGTAGAGGGAATATCTCGGGTCCATGGAAAATTTCCCACGGGCTTGAGATATGGTCCCGTCAGGTCGATCCGATGGATCGTCAGTAACGCCTGTTCCCTGCGGCGGTAGGCGCCTGCTGCCCGCTTTCGGCGTACGTTCCTCCCCCTTCCCTGCCCCTCCCCTTGGAGGTTCGCCATGCGTGCCTGCAACCCGCCCGACTGCTCCGCCGTCCGGGCCGAACTCCGCTCCGTCCTCCACACCGCCGGCTGGCGGCCGGACGCCATCGCCGACGCCGAGCTCGCCTTCCAGGAACTCTTCGTCAACGCTTGGCGGCACGGGCGCTGCCCCGCCCCGGCCGTCCTGGTCTCCCTGCGGCCGACCATCCTCCGAGTCGCCGTCTGCGACGACTGCCCCGACCTGCCCGAGCCCCGCATCTCCGCCGACCCCTACGCCGTCTCCGGGCGCGGCCTCCACCTCGTGCGCGCCCTCACCCACCGGCTGGGCGTCGACCCCACCAGGACCGGCAAGGTCGTCTGGTTCGAGCTGGACTTCGCCGCGTGAACGCCCCCGTCGACCCCCACGACCCCTACCTGCGCACCTACACCGAACCTGAGGTCACCGCCCTCCTCCTCGAACTCCACGAACGCGGCAGACCCCACGGCCTGCGCTGGGGCTCCGCCGCCGTGGCGGCGGAGCCCACCATCGACGGCCGCCTCCTCGTCGACTTCGGCGACGCCCCCGTTTCCACCCTCCTCAACCTCCTCGCCCTGCTCCGCGAGGTGCCCCGCAAGTGAGCAGGTTCCTCGTCGGCGCGGCCTTCGCCGTCCTCCTCGCCCTCGCCATCGCCACCGTGATCACCGGTGTCGTCACGGCCCTGAAGATCGGCCCGCCCCCGCCGCCGATCACCCGCCACGGCCACTGGGAAACCCACACCCTCCCCGACGGCACCACCGAACACACCTGGACCGCCCACCAGGCCGACCGGCAACCCCGCACCCGCATACCCCAGTAACCCTCCCGGAGTGGGAAGTCGAACCCACCGACCTCCCACTCCACCCGGTGACACGGCCCGGCCCTGGTGGCTCCCTTGCGAGCAGCAAGGGAGCGACCGAACGAGCGTGCAGGAACAGGAAGTCGGCGACACCGAGGAACAGCGTCGGCGAACGGCTGTGCCCACAGACAGCGGCGTTCCGGTGGCGCAGGAAGTCGGCCCGTTCGACTTCCTGCTCCGCTCCCAGTCTTTGCCGGTGCAGCTCAGCAGCTCTCACCGGACCCAACGAGGGTCCGCGCCGTGCTCCGGTGGATCCTTGCCCAGCGTAGGGAGCCACCGGAGAAAGGTTCAGGCCGGCCGGGTCCGCAGCGAGAAGTACCGAGTCGACTCGGCAGTGGTGCCGGACGGCGCCGGAAAACCGCTGCTCCGCTACCCGATCCAGCTGCTAGGAAGAGGGAATGGACGACAAGATCATTACCCCGATCGACCGATTGCTCGCGGAACGCGCTTGCGAGCGGATCATCGTGGACTTCATCCACCGCCTCGACCTCGGTGAGCCGAGTTCGGTGGCTGAACTGTTCACGCCTGACGGCGTCTGGTACTGGCCTCACGGCGACCGCCGCATCAAGGGTCGTGAGGCCCTGGGTGCGTACTTCGCGTCGCGCCCCTCGGACAGGCTCTCGCGTCGCCTGATGACGAACATCCTGGTCACGGTCGAGTCCGCGACGAAGGCTCGCGCAGTTTCGTATCTGACGACATATCGGGTCGACGGCTACACCGGCGGCATCATCGAGCCCCGCCTCCCGGCGAACGTGGGTCACTACGAGGACACCTTTCACAACATCGATGGCAGCTGGCTCCTCGCCACTCGAACCGTCTTCCTTCCGTTCGGTGCCGACACGGAGCGACTCCCCTCCGGTACCGCGCCTCGCACCTGACGGGAACCGCTTCGCGGCCCGAACAGCGGGAGCAGCCGCGCAGGGCGTGGTCGGCCAACGTCCCTTCCTCAATGGGAAGGTGGCGACCGCCGTGGCTGGCCGCTGTCGGGGCAACCGGCTGAGGTCGGGCGATGCGGAGTGGGAAGTCGGCCGCTCCGAATCCCCATTTCACCGGCGGCGTGGCTCGGGTTCGGTGGTTCCCTTGCAGACGGCAAGGGAACCACCGAAGAAAGCCCCAGAAACAGGAAGTCGGCCTCATCGACTCTCCACTCCGCCCGGCCTCCGACTTGAGCGCCGGCCCCTGGCTCGGGCCGGGCGAGGGGCAAGCCGGGTGCGGCCGGTTGATGTGGAGCGGGGTTGTGACGTCCGCGGGGTGGTGCCCGTCGCCGCCCGGTGGCGACACTGCCGTCGAAGGGGAGGTAGCGATGGGGGAACGGACGGAGTGGGTCGCCCGGGGCGGGAGAACGGTGGAGGTCGACTACCCGACCCCGGCCCGGACGGTGGTACTGACCGTGGCGGTGGACGGGCTGGAGGAGATCACCGTGCTCGCGGGCGGGGCGGACGGCACCGAGCTCCACCGGGGGAAGGGCGCCTGGAGCGTGCTGGTCCCCCCGGCGAGGCAGGACGAGCTGCGCCGGATCACCGTGACCGGCCCACGCCGGTGGCAGCTGCGGCTCCACGATCCGTCGGAGGCGGCCGAGCTGACCGGCCGGGTCACCGGCGTCGGTCCCCGGGTGCTGGTCCACCCGGGCGGCACTGTGCTGGTCGACGTCACGCACCGTTCCTCGACGAACGACGCCCAGCTGTTCCGGCTGGTCCGGCCCACGGCGGACGGCGGCCGGGAGGTGCTGGCGACCGGTGACCGGGCCGGGAAGCTGTACCGGTCGGACAACTGGACGCTGCTGCTGGAGGGCCGGCAGCTGCTGGTGGTCGAGCAGGGGGAGGACTGGTCGCTCACCGGCCGTCCGGCGGACCTGCCACCGTCGACGGAGACGGTGCGGCACGGTATCGGGGACCGCCGCGAGGTATTCGCGTGGCCCGACGGGGCGGGTCCGGCCCTGTTGGAGGTCGAGACCGAGGACGGAGTCCTGCTGGGACTGGAGGACCACGCCGGTGGGAGGCTGGCGTTCGTCCATGTCATGGCGCGGAACGGTGTCCAGCGGCTACTGGTGCCCGCCGACCCGGCCCGGCGGGCGCTCGGCCCGTTCCGGGGCGAGGTGATCCGCAGCCGGCGCAGGTGGCGGTTGGAACTGCTGCCGGTCGAGGACGCCCGTGAGCTGACCGGCCGGGCGGACGGCACCGGACACGACGTCCTGGCCTACACCGGGCCCCCGGCGGTACTGCGGGCCTGGTCGCTCGCGGACACGGCCTCGTCCGTCACGGTCGAGGCCGGGGGCCGGCGGATCGCGACCGGGTACGGCAGCCCGGGGGAGTGGGGCGGCGCCATGCCGGTCGGCGGCCCGCCGGAGCCGGGCGAACCCGAGCAGGTCCGGGTGGAGAGCGGCGGCCGGTGGCGGCTGGAGGTGGTCCCGCTCACGGCGGTGCCCGCCTTCGACCGTCGGCTCGCCGGCCGGGGCGCCGAGGTGGTCCGCTGGGCCGGGCCGCCGGGGCGGCTGACCGTGCGGACCGGGCGGTGGCACGGAGGGCTCGCGGAGGCGACCGTGCTGGACGAGCGGCTGAAGCCGCTCGGCGCCACCAGCACCTTCGGTCGGCGGCGGCACGAGCCGGTGGAACTACCGCCCGGCAGTCTGGTGGCGGTTCGGACCTGGGGCCTCGAGGACCGCTGGCGACTGGTCGTCCGGTGACCCCGCCCGCTCCGGCCGGCGCCGCAGCAGCACCGCGACCAGCGCGGCGCCCGCCAGGGCGGTGAGGCCGGCGGCCAGCAGGGTGCGGTCGAGGCCGGTGGCGAAGGCGGTCCGGAGCAGTTCCCCGGGCAGCCCGGCCGGGGGCCGGCCGGACGCCAGCGCGCCGGCGGTGGCGTCCGGGTCGGGCCCGGCCGCCGGGTGGCCGGCCAGGGCGTCGCGCAGGCCCCCGTGCAGGACCAGCCCGAGGACTGCGATGCCCAGCGCCTGGCCGAGCTGCCGGAAGGTGTTGAGGGCGCCGCCGGCCATGCCGCCTCGCTCGGGCGGGACGGCCGCCATCGCGGCGGACGCCAGGACCGGGCTGACCGCGCCGATGCCGAGGCCGGTCAGGGCGAGGCCTGGCAGCAGGGCGGTCCAGCCGGAGGAGCCGTCCAGGGCGCCCTGCAGCAGGGTGCCCAGCCCGATCACGGCCAGGCCGCCCGCCAGCGGCACCGCGACCGGCAGCGCGGCGAGCCGACGGCCCGCCAGCGCCGGGACGGCGAAGGCGACGACGCTCATCGGCAGCAGGGTCAGCCCGGCGGCCATCGGGCCGAGGCCGAGCACCGACTGCAGCCAGAGCGAGATGTAGGGCAGGCCGGAGAAGGCGGTGGCCGAGTAGACGGCGCCGCACAGCAGGACCCCGGTGAAGGCCGGTCGGCGCAGCAGAGCGGGCGCCAGCAGCGGGTGCGCGCTGCGCCGTTCGACCAGCGCGAACACGGCGAGCGCCACGACCGCGGCGGTACCGGCGCCCAGGACGGCGGGCGAGGTCCAGCCGTCCGTCCCGCCCCGGATCAGCCCCAGCACGGCCGCCCCGGCCGCGACGGTGAAGGACGCGGCGCCGGGCAGGTCGAGCCGGCGGGCTCCCGGGTCGCGGGACTCCGGCAGTGTCCGCCGGGCCAGCACCACGGCGGCGAGCGCGAGCGGCAGGTTCACCAGGAAGATCGACCGCCAGCCCAGGTACTCGGTGAGCAGGCCGCCGGCCACCGGCCCGACGGCCGCCGCCGCGCCGCTGACGGAGCCCCAGACGCCGAAGGCCACCGCCCGGTCACGGCCCCGGTAGGAGAGGTTGAGCAGCGCCATCGCGGTGGCGAACATCGCCGCACCGCCGCCCGCCTGGACGATCCGGGCTCCCACCAGGGTGGCGCCGTCCGGGGCGAGGCCGCAGGCCAGCGAGGCGAGCGCGAACACCGCCAGGCCCACCGTGTACACCCGCCGCCGGCCCACCCGGTCGGCGAGGGCGCCGAGGCCGAGCAGCAGCGCGGCCAGTGCCAGCGCGTAGCCGTCGAGCACCCACTGCAGTCCGTCGAAGTCCATGTCCAGCCCCGCGCCGATGTCCGGCAGGGCCACGATCACGATGCTGACGTCCGTCAGCAGCATGAACACCCCGAGGCAGACCGCCACCAGCGGTCCCCATGTGCGCATCCCCGTTCCCCCTCGTCCAGGCCCGGCCACTGCGGCCGGACGCCCCGTCACTCTCGGTCCGGCGGCCGCTCCCGCGCCGCTCGCAGGGGCCTTTCCGGCGGATCTCGACACCGCCTACCATCCGGCTGGTGGAAACCGTGACGCTGGACGGACTGGACCGGGCGCTGCTGCACGCCCTGCACGTGGACGGCCGGGCGCCGTTCCGGCGGATCGCCGAGGTGCTGGGGGTGTCCGACCAGACGGTCGCCCGCCGCTACCAGCGGCTGCGCGCCGCCGGGGTGGTGCGGGTGGTGGGGCGGACCGACGCCCGGCTGCTCGGCCAGGTCGACTGGCTGACCCGGATCCGGTGCGTGCCCGACGCCGCCGCCCCGCTCGCCGAGGCGCTGGCCCGGCGGCCGGACACCTCCTGGGTGAGTCTGCTGTCCGGCGGCGAGATCGTCTGCAACGCCCGCGCACGGCTGCGGCCGGAGCGCGAGGAACTGCTGCTCGGCGCCCTGCCCCGGAGCCCGCGGGTGCTGTCGGTCTCCGCGCACTACCTGCTGCGCACCTACGTCGGCGGCCAGGTTGCGTGGAGCGGGCGGACCTCGGCGCTGACCGACGGGCAGATCGCCCGGCTCCGGGCCGCGGCGGGGACCGGGCCGACGGCGGCGAAGGCCCCGGGCCTCCCGCATGTCCCGGGCGTTCCTGACGTTCCGCATGTCCCGGGCGTTCCTGACGTTCCGGATGTTCCTGACGTGCTGGACGGGCTGGACGGGCTGGACGGGCTGGACCGGGCGCTGCTGGCGGCGCTCGCGGTGGACGGGCGGGCCCCGCTGGCCGCGCTGGCGGCCGCGTCCGGGAGCCCGGAGACGACGGTGCGCCGGCGGCTGGCCGCGCTGGTCGACGGCGGGCTGCTCTTCTTCGACGTGGACGTCGATCCCCGCCCGCTCGGCTTCGAGGTGGAGGCGTTCTGCTGGCTCACGGTGGCGCCGGGGCGGCTGGCGGCGGTCGGCCGGGCGATGGCGGAGCACCCGGAGGTGGGCTTCGTGGCGGCGACCACCGGGCCGAGCAACCTGGTGGCGGGGCTGGTCTGCCGGGACACCGGGGCGTTCTACGACTACCTGACCCAGGGGCTGGGCGAGCTGGAGGGGGTGGTCGCGGTGGAGACGGCTCCGCTGCTCCGGAGCGTCAAACGTGCCGGGATGATCATGCCGTCATCGAATAATCCGTAAAAGCTCGCCGCTGGCCGGATTCTCGCGGCTTCTGGCTAATTATTTGTCTACAGATCATCAGACAAATCGAGAATTCCATGATTCCCCTCGAAAATGCCTCGCTATGACTTCGGACCGCCCTTAGTATCTGAACGAACACTTTTGGTGACTGTTCGACCGCGGACAGCGAAGGGGGTCGTCATGGGCGAGCGGCTTCGAACCGTGCTGCGCCACGTCGCCTACCCGTTCCTGCTGGTCACCCTGGTGGGGATAGCCGTCGCGGCCCTGCGTCTGCGCTGGGACCTCGACCGGGTGAACCAGCTGTTCCTGCTCGGCGTGATCGCTTTCATGTCCCTGCTCGAACATTTGATTCCGTACGAACCGGAATGGTCTCCGAGCGTGCGCGAGTGGGGCTGGTACGGCGTCTACTTCCTGCTGACGATGATCGGCGGGGCACTCTCCCAGGTGCCCGTGGCCGCCCTCGTCGGCTGGTTGGCCCCGCCCCGGTCGGCGCTGCCGCCGTGGGTGGAGATCCCGGCCGCCCTGCTGCTCGGATCGCTGGCCAACTACCTGGTCCACCGCTGGTGCCACACCAGTCCGCGGCTCTGGCGGCTGCACGGCGTCCACCACGTGCCCGACAAGGTGAACGTCGGCAACAACGGGGTCAACCACCTGTTGGACGTGCTGCTCACCCAGGGCGCCGTCCAGCTGGCGCTGGCCGCGGCCGGGTTCTCGGCGCCGACGGTGTTCGTGGTCGGCCTGTTCGTCGTCGCCCAGGGCTACTTCGTGCACGCCAACATCGACGTCCGGATCGGCCCGCTCAACCATGTGCTCGCCGGTCCCGAGCAGCACCGCCTGCACCACAGCACCGATCTGTCGGAGGCCGGGCACTACGGCTCCGACCTGTCGGTGTGGGACCACGTGTTCGGCAGCTTCACCTGGCGGCCCGGCCGCCGGCCGCTCGCGGTGGGGCTGGCGAATCCGGCCGACTTCCCGGCCACCGGCCGGGTGGTCGCCAGCCACCTCCAGGCCTGGCACCGCCCCGCCCGGGCCGAGCGCTCCCCGACCGGCACCACCTGAGCCGCGCCCGCCGTCCCGTCCCCGCCGTCCCGTCCCCGCCCTGCCCCGCCGTCCCGTCCATGCTCTGCCCCGCCGTCCCGCCCCAGCCCTGTCCCACCGGCCCGTCCCCACCGCTCCTCCCGACCGGCTCGCCCCTTCGGCCGACCCGGCTTCCGGCCTGCCCGGAACCCGGCGCGCGGCCGCTGTCCCCCGGCGCGCGCGGCGCTCCCGCAGCCCGCCAGCGCGCGCGAACGCAGCGACCCAAGGACTCGACTCGTATGACGGATTCCCGCTTCGTCACCTCCCCGGACCTCCCCGAACCCTCCGAACGCCCCGTCCCCGGCGGCCCGTCCGCCGCGCCGGGCGCCGGTCGGGAGAAGATCGCGATCATCGGGATCGGCTGCCGCCTGCCAGGCGGGGCCAGCGACCACCGCACCTACTGGCAGAACCTCCTCGACGGCAAGGACTGCATCACCCCGACCCCGCGCAGCCGCTACGACGTCGCCACCCTCGGCAGCCGGGACAAGGCCAAGCCCGGCCGGCTGGTCGGCGGCCGCGGCGGCTACATCGACGGCTTCGACGAGTTCGACCCGGCGTTCTTCGGCATCAGCGGCCGCGAGGCCGACCACATGGACCCGCAGCAGCGGAAACTGCTGGAGGTGGCCTGGGAGGCGCTGGAGGACGGGGGGCAGAAGCCGGCCGAACTGGCGGGCCGTGAGGTCGGGGTCTACGTCGGCGCGTTCACCCTGGACTACAAGATCGTCCAGTTCTCGGACCTCTCCTTCGACACCCTCGCCGCGCACACCGCCACCGGCACCATGATGACGATGGTGTCGAACCGCATCTCGCACTGCTTCGACTTCCGCGGCCCCAGCGTCTCCCTCGACACCGCCTGCTCCTCCTCCCTGGTCGCCGTCCACCTCGCCGTGCAGAGCCTGCAGCGCGGCGAGACCGACCTCGCCCTGGCCGGCGGCACCCTGCTGCACATCGCCCCGCAGTACACGATCGCGGAGACCAAGGGCGGCTTCCTCTCCCCGCAGGGCCGCTCCCGCACCTTCGACGCGTCGGCCGACGGCTACGTCCGGGCCGAGGGCGTCGCGGTGGTCGCGCTCAAGCGGCTCTCCGACGCGCTGCGCGACGGCGACCCGGTCCACGCCGTGGTCATCGGCAGCGGCGTCAACCAGGACGGCCGCACCAACGGCATCACCGTGCCCAACCCGGACGCCCAGGTCACCCTGATCGAGCGGGTCTGCGCCGAGGCCGGGATCGTCCCCGGCAGCCTCCAGTACGTCGAGGCGCACGGCACCTCGACCCCGGTCGGCGACCCGATCGAGGCGGGCGCCCTGGCCCGGGCCCTCGCCGTCGGGCGCCGTCCCGGCGACAAGTGCTACGTCGGCTCGGTCAAGACCAACATCGGGCACACCGAGTCGGCCTCCGGGCTGGCGGGTCTGATCAAGTCCGCGCTCGCCCTCAAGCACCGGACCGTGCCGCCGCACATCAACCTGGAGCGGCTCAACCCGGCGATCGACCCGGCCGCCCTGCCGTACGAGATCCCCACCGAGGTCACCCCCTGGCCGGAGCACGAGGGCCCGGCCCGGGCCGGGGTGAACTCCTTCGGCTTCGGCGGCACCAACGCCCACGTCCTGCTGGAGGCCGCGCCGGAGCCGTCACCGGAGCTGTCACCGGAGCCGTCACCGGTGTCCGTACCCGCGCCGGCCGGCGCCGCCGACAATGCCACCGCCGACGACGCCACCGCCGCTGCCGGGGGCACCGGGCACGGACCGGCCGCCGGGCGCCCGCGCTGGACGGTGCTGCCGCTGACCGCCAGGGAGGCCGCCGCCCTGCCCGAACTGGCCGCCGGTGTCCAGGCCGAACTGGCCGGCGTCCGCGGCGGCAGCCCGGCCCGCCCGGCCGACCTCGGCCACACCCTCGCCCACCGCCGCCAGCACCACGACGCCCGGCTCTCGGTGGTCTACGACGCCCGCGAGCACGCCGCCCGCGCCTCGCTCGACGAGGCGCTCACCGCCCATCTGCGCGGCGAACCGCACCCCCGGGTCCTCACCGGCCACCGCCGCGAGGCCCGGCACCGCCGGCTCGCCTGGGTCTTCACCGGGATGGGCCCGCAGTGGTGGGCGATGGGCCGCCGCCTCCTCGCCACCGAACCGGTCTACCGGGAGGCCGTCGAGTCCTGCGCCGAGCACCTCGCCGAGCTGGCCGGCTGGTCCCTGATCGACGAGCTCACCGCCGACGAGGCGGACTCCCGGATGGCCGAGACCTGGCTCGCCCAGCCGGCCAACTTCGCCGTCCAGACCGGCCTGGCCGCGCTCTGGCGCAGCCGTGGCGTGCGGCCGGACGCGATCGTCGGCCACTCCACCGGTGAGGTCGCCGCCTTCTACGAGGCCGGGGTCTACGACCTCGCCGACGCGGTCAAGGTGGTGTTCCACCGCAGCCGGCTGCAGCAGGAGCTGGCCGGCACCGGCGGCATGCTCGCGGTCTCGCTCACCGAGGCCGAGGCGCTGCGCCGGATCCGCCCGTACGGGGGCGCGGTCTCGGTCGCCGCCGTGAACAGCCCCACCGCGCTCACCCTCGCCGGGGACGCCCCGGCCCTCGCCGAACTGGCCGCCGCGCTCACCGCCGAGCAGGTCTTCGCCCGTCCGCTGACCGTCGAAGTCCCTTACCACAGCGCCCGGATGGACCTGATCAAGGACGAGCTGCTGGAGTCGCTCGCCGACATCAAGGCCCGCCCGGCGCAGACCCCGCTCTACCTCACCGGCCGCGAGGGCACCGCGCGCGGCACCGAGCTGGACGCCGGGTACTGGTGGCACAACGTCCGCGACAGCGTCCGCTTCCGGCAGGCCGTGGAGCGGCTCGCCGACGACGGCTACGGCCTGTTCCTGGAGATCGGCCCGCACCCGGTGCTCGGCCGCTCGATCCAGGAGACCGTGGAGGCCCACCCGGGCACGGCCGACCGGCCCGAGCCGCGGACCCTGCCCTCGATCCGCCGCCAGGAGGACGAACAGGCCACCTTCACCACCTCGCTGGCCGCGCTCCACAACCTCGGTGTCGAGGTCGACTGGTCGGTGCTCCAGCCCGCCGGGCGGATCGTCCCGCTGCCCCGCTACCCGTTCCGGCGCGACCGGCACTGGGTCGAGCCGAGGGCGGTCGCCGAGGTCCGGCAGGGGCTGGTCGACCACCCGCTGCTCGGCCGCCGGCTGCCCGGCGCCGAACCGGCCTGGGAGGCCCGGCTCGACGCCGAGGCCCTGCCCTACCTGGAGGACCACCGGATCCAGGGGGACGTGGTGTTCCCGGCCGCGGGCTATCTGGAGATGGCCGTCCAGGCGGTCCGCGCCCTCACCGGCGGGACGGACGCCGCCCTGGCCGACATCGAGCTGCGCAAGGCGCTGCTGCTGCCGGACGACGAGAGCCGCGCCGTCCGGCTCACCCTCTGCGCCGAGCAGGGCACCTTCACCGTCGCCACCGGCGAGGGCCGCGAGCGCACCGTGCACGCCGTCGGCACCGTCCGCCCCGGCCAGCGTCGCCGGCCCGGTCGGCCGCTGGACGCGGAGGCGGTCCGCGGGCGGGCGCTGCGCCGGCTCGCCGGGGCGGACTGCTACGCCGGACTCGCCGCGCTCGGCTACCACTACGGCCCCGCCTTCCAGGGCATCGAGGAGGTCTGGATCGGCCCCGGCGAGGCACTCGCCCGGATCCGCCCGCCCGCCCCGGTCGCCGGGCAGGGCGAGCGGCACCAGGTGCACCCGGTGGTGATGGACGCCTTCTTCCAGACCCTGCTGACGCCCCAGCTGCTGGCCGACCGGCCGGCGGACGCCCGGGGGATCCGGCTGCCGGTGGCGATCGGGGAGGTCCGGCTGGACGCGGTCGGCGAGCGCCCGCTCTGGGTGCACGCCACCGTCACCCGGGACGCCGGCGCCGAACTCCTCGGCGACCTCGCGGTGTACGAGGAGCAGGGCGCCCCGCTCGGCGGCGTCACCGGCTTCCGGGCCGCCGACGTCGAGCGGGCCGCCACCGCGGTCGGCCTCGGCACCATCGACGGCTGGCTCGCCGAACCGGCCTGGGCGGAGCTGCCGGCCGCCGGCGACGCCCCGGACCTGCTGGCCGAGCACCCCGACCACTGGCTGCTGTTCGCCGACGGCGGCGGGGTCGCGGACGCCCTGGCCGAGCGGATCGCCGCCCGCGGCGGCAGCTGCCTGCGGGTCCGCCCAGGCACCGGCTACCGGGCCGCCGCCGACGGCCGCACGGCCACCGTCGAGCCGGGCTCGGCCGCGGACCTGGCCCGGCTGCTCGCCGACCGGCGGGCCGGGGGCGCCCCCGACCCGGCCGCCGTGGTCCACCTGTGGAACCTCGACCGCCCCGGGCTCGCCACCGCCGACCCCGCCACCGCGGCCGGCCACACCGCCCCCGGCGCCTACAGCCTGGTCACGCTCGCCGCCCTGCTGGCGGCCGAACTCCCCGACTGCCGGCTCCATGTGATCACCCGGGCCGCGCAGGCCGTGGCCCCCGGCGAAGCCGTGGAGCCGCTCGCCGCCCCGGCCTGGGGCATCACCCGGGTGCTGCGGCACCAGGAGCTCCCCACCCACCAGGGCAAACTGATCGACCTCCCCGCCACAGGCATCGAGGCGGAGGCGGAGGCCGAGGCGGAGGCCGAGGCGCTGCTGCGCGAGTTCGCGCTGGCCGACGAGGACGAGATCGCGCTGCGCGGCGGCCGGCGGCTGACCAGCCGGCTCCGGACCGCCGAGGGGCTCAGTCGCCCGCTGGCGCCGCGGCTGCGGGCGGACGGCGCCTACCTGGTGACCGGGGCGTTCGGGGCGCTCGGGCAACTGCTCTGCCGCACCCTGGTGAAGCGCGGCGCCCGTCGGCTGATCCTGGTCGGCCGCAGCACGCCGCCGCCGCGCGAGTCGTGGCGCGCGCTCGACCCGGAGAGCCGGGACGGGCAGCGGGCGGCCTTCCTGCGCGAGCTGGAGGAGCTCGGGGCCGAGGTCGTCCCGGCCGCGCTGGACGTCACCGACGAGCCCGCGCTGGCCGCCTGGCTGGCCGAGTACCGGCGGTTGGACCGGCCGCCGGTCCGGGGCGTCTTCCACCTCGCCGGGCAGGTCAGGGACACCCTGGTCGGCGAGCTGGACCGGTCGGCCTTCGACACCGTGTACGGCCCCAAGGTGCTCGGCGCCCTCGCCCTGCACCGGCAGCTGGCCGGGGAGCCGCTGGACCACTTCGTGCTGTTCGCCTCGATCGCCTCCCTGCTGACCACCGCCGGCCAGACCAACTACGCCGCCGGCAACGCCTTCCTGGACGCCCTCGCCCATCACCGCCGGGCGCTCGGCCTGCCCGCGCTCAGCCTGGACTGGGGCCCCTGGGCCACCGGGATGATCGAGGAGCTCGGCCTGATCGACCACTACCGGCACAGCCGGGGCATGAGCTCGCTCGCCCCGGAGACCGGTATGGCCGTGCTGGAGCGGGTGCTCGGCCAGGACAAGGCCCAGCTGCTGGTCGCCACCGTGGTCGACTGGCCGGTCTTCCTCTCCTGGTACCCGGCCCCGCCGCCGCTGGTGACCGAACTCGCCGCGGCCGCACGGGAGTCCACGCCGGCCGTCGAACGGACCGGGCTGCTGGACACCCTGCGGACGGCCGGCGAGGAGGAGCGGCGGGCACTGCTCACCGAGCTGTTCACCGAGCTGGCCGCCACCGTGCTGCGGGTGCCGGCCGACCGGGTCGACCCGGCCGCCGGTCTCGGCGGCCTCGGGCTGGACTCGCTGCTGGCGATGGAGCTGCGCGCCCGGCTGAGCGGCGAACTCGGGGTCACCCTCCCGGTGGTGGCGCTGCTCGGGAACGCCCCGGTGGCCGAGCTGGTCGCCCGGCTGCACGAGTCGCTGACCGAGCTGCTGGACGAGGAGCCGGCCGGTCCGGGGGCGGCGGGGGTGGAGCGCTACGAGGACGAGTCCGCGCACCCGCTGACGCACAACCAGAAGGCGCTCTGGTTCCTCAAGCAGCTCAACCCGGACGGCTTCGCCTACAACATCGGCGGCGCGGTCGAGGTGCGGGTGGAGCTGGAGCCCGAGCTGATGGCGGCGGCCTTCCGGGCGATGGTCGAGCGCCACCCGAGCCTGCGGGCGAACTTCACGCTCGACGCCGGCCGGGCGGTGCAGCGGATCTCCGCCGAGGTGGAGCCGGACTTCGACGTCTTCGACGTCGAGCACCTGGCCTGGGACGACATCCACGCGATGATCGTCCGCGAGTACCGCCGACCGTACGACCTGGAGCGGGACCCGCTGGTGCGGTTCCGGCTGTTCCGGCGCGGCCCGGCCCGCTGGGTGATCATGAAGGCCGTCCACCACATCATCTCGGACGCGATCTCCACCTTCACCTTCATCGAGGAGCTGCTGGCCGTCTACGAGGGGCTGCGCCGGGGCCGGGCGCCCGAGCTGCCCCCGGTCGCCGCCCGCTACCTGGACTTCCTCAACCGGCAGAACGCCTTCCTGGCCGGCCGCGAGGCGCCGAGGATGCTGGAGTACTGGCGCTCCCACCTGCCGGCCGAGGTGCCGCTGCTCAGCCTGCCGACCGACAAGCCCCGGCCGGCGGTGCAGACCCACAACGGCGCCTCCGAGTTCTTCGTCTTGGACGAGGAGCTCAGCGCCCGGGTCCACGCGCTGGCCCGCGCGCACAACGTCACCGTCTTCATGGTGCTGCTCAGCGCCTACTACCTGCTGCTGCACGCCTACGCGGGCCAGGAGGACATCATCGTCGGCAGCCCGGTGACGGGTCGCACCGACGAGGAGTTCGCCGGCGTCTACGGCTACTTCGTCAACCCGCTGCCGCTGCACGTCTCGCTGGCCGGCGGGCCGACCGTGGCCGAGCTGCTGGAGCGGGTGCGGACCACCGTGCTCGGCGGGCTGGACCACCAGGAGTACCCGTTCGTGCTGCTGGTGGAGCAGCTCGGGCTGCAGCACGACCCGAGCCGCTCGGCAGTCTTCCAGGCGATGTTCATCCTGCTGCACCACAAGGTGGCCACCGAGAAGTACGGGTACCACCTCGAGTACATCGAACTCCCCGAGGAGGAGGGGCAGTTCGACCTCACCCTGTCCGCCTACGAGGACGAGGCGGAGCGCCGCTTCCACTGCGTCTTCAAGTACAACACCGACCTCTTCCTGCCCGGGACGACGGCGCGGATGGCGCGCCACTACGTCAATCTGCTCGACGGGCTGACCACGGCGGGGCCGGAGCGGGCGGCCACCGGGCTGGAGCTGCTCGGCGAGCGGGAGCGGTCCGTGGTGCTCCGGGAGTGGAGCGGCGCCGACCGGCGGGTGCCGTTCGCCGAGCCGGTCCACGAGCTGGTGCTGCGCGCGGCGGCGGCCGACCCGGCGGCGCCCGCGGTGGCGGTGCCGGCCGAGTCCGGCCCGACCGTCCGGCTGACGTACGGCGAGCTGGCCGGGCGCTCCCGCCGGGCCGCCGTGCGGCTGCGGGCGCTGGGCGCCGGACCGGGCACGGTGGTCGCGCTCTGCCTGGAGAAGTCGCCGGAGCTGATCGTGGCGCTGCTCGCGGTGCTCCGCACCGGCGCGGCCTACCTGCCGCTGGATCCGGGTCACCCGGTGGAGCGGCTGGCGTACCTGGTCGGCCACACCGGGGCCGGGCTGCTGGTCGGCGACGACCGCGAGCGGCTCGGCGGACTCCCGGCCCGGCTGGTCACCACCGCCGAACTCGGTGCCGACGGCACCACCGGTGCCGACGACCCCGACGGCGAGGGCTTCGCCGACGTGCCGGTGGGCCTCGACGACCCGGCCTACGTCATCCACACCTCCGGCTCCACCGGCCGCCCCAAGGCGGTGCGGGTCTCCCACGGCAACCTCGCCTCGGCGTACCGGGCCTGGCAGTCCGAGTACCGCCTGGACACCGACGCCAGGACCCACCTCCAGATGGCCGGCCCCGCCTTCGACGTCTTCACCGGCGACGTGGTCCGCGCGCTGTGCTCGGGCGGCACCCTGGTGCTGGTCGGCCGGGAGCTGCTGTTCAACACCGCCCGGCTGTACGAGGTGATGCGCACCGAGCGGGTGGACGCCGCGGAGTTCGTCCCGGCCGTGGTCCGCACCGTGCTGGACCACTGCGAACGCACCGGGCAGGACTTGGCGTTCATGCGGCTGCTGGTGGTCGGCTCGGACGTCTGGAAGGTCGAGGAGTACCGGCGGCTGGGCGCCCTGTGCGGCCCGCGGACCAGGCTGGTCAACTCCTACGGGCTCACCGAGACCACCATCGACAGCGCGTACTTCGAGGGGCCGACGGACGGCCTGGAGCCCAGCCGGATGGTCCCGATCGGGCGGCCGTTCCCGAACAGCGCCTTCCACCTGCTCGACGCCCAGGGCCGGCCGGTCCCGCCCGGGGTGACCGGCGAGCTGTGGATCGGCGGCTCCGGCGTGGCGCTCGGCTACCTCGGAGACGAGGAGCAGACCGCGCGCCGCTTCGCCACCCTGCCGCTCGGCGGCGCCGACGGCACCGAGCCGGTCCGGCTCTACCGCACCGGGGACCTCGCCCGCTGGGACGCCGACGGCGGGGTGCACCTGCTCGGCCGGGCCGACTCCCAGATCAAGGTGCGCGGCCACCGGATCGAGCTGGGCGAGATCGAGACCCGGCTGGCCGAATGGCCGGAGCTGGCCGGGGCGGTGGTCACCGTCCGGGCGGACCGCGGCGGCGAGCACGTGCTCTGCGCGTACTGCGTGCCGGCGCCCGGCCGGACCTTCGACCACCGGGCGCTGCGCCGCCACCTGGCCGGGCAGCTGCCGACCTTCATGATCCCGACCCACTTCACCGAACTGCCCGCGCTGCCGCTCACCGCCAACGGCAAGGTGGACGTGGCGGCGCTGCCCGAGCCCCGCACGGACGCCGCCGAGGCCGCCGAACCGCCGGTCACCCTCTACGAGGTCCGGATGGCCGAGCACTGGCGCACCCTGCTCGGCATCGAGGAGCCCGGCCTCCAGCACGACTTCTTCGAGTCGGGCGGCTCCTCGATCAGACTGATCGAGCTGATCCACGGGCTGCAGGCCGAGTTCAACATCAGCATCCCGGTCAGCCAGCTGTTCAAGGTCACCACCCTGCACGGGATGGCGAAGACCGTGGAGCACATCATCACCGGCCGGATCGAGGGCGCCCAGCCCTACCTGGGCTTCAACCAGGAGCAGCGGCAGACGCTGTTCTGCTTCCCGCCCGCCGGCGGCCACGGTCTGGTGTACCGGCAGTTCGCCGCGCACCTGCCGGAGTACCGCACGATCGCCTTCAACTACGTGTCCGGGGACGACAAGGTCGACCAGTACGCCGACCTGGTCGAGGCGCTCCAGCCGGAGGGCCCGTGCGCGTTGCTGGGCTACTCGCTCGGCGGCAACCTCGCCTTCGAGGTCGCCAAGGAGCTGGAGCGGCGCGGCCGCGCGGTGCCCAATGTGGTGATCATGGACTCGCACCGGATCCCGGAGTCCTTCGACCTCGCCGACGAGCACCTCCAGGCCTTCGAGACCGAGCTCGCCGAGCACCTGCACCGGCACACCGGCTCCGCCGCCGTCGCCCGGGAGACCCGCGAACAGGCCCGGGACTACCTGCGGTTCTGCAGCCGCACCCCCAACCACGGGGTGGTCGCCGCCGCGCTCAGCGTGATCTCCGACGACGAGAAGGTCGCGCTGTACGAGGCCGGCCGGGACGGCGCCTGGCACGGCAGCTCGGCCACCCGGACGGCGGTCTTCAAGGGCTTCGGCACCCACGCCGAGATGCTCGACCGCGAGTTCATCGCCCACAACGCCGGGCTCGCCCGGTCGATCCTCACCGGAGCCGCCACCCATGCGTCCTGAGACGGCCCCCGGGCGGGCCCCGAGCCTGCCCGCCCCCGCACGAGAGACGGAAGCGACCATGCTCCGGCAGCACCCGCCGCTGACCTACCCGTTCGAGCCCAACGGCCTCGAACTCGACCCCCGCTACGCCGAGTTGCGGGACCAGCCGCTGGTCCGGATCCGGATGCCGTACGGCGACGGCGCCTGGCTGGCCACCCGGTACGAGGACGTCCGGGCGGTGCTCGCCGACCCGAGGTTCAGCCTGGCCGCCGCGATGGGCGAGGACCAGCCCCGGATGCGCCCGGTGTCCCGCACCGGCGCCGGCCTGTTCTCCACCGAACCGCCCGAGCACACCCGGCTGCGCTCGCTGGTGGCCAAGGAGTTCAGCGCCCGCCGGGTGGAGCGGCTGCGGATCCGGGCCGCGGAGCTGGCCGACGAGCTGCTCGACGGCATGCTCGCCGCGGGCGCCCCGGCCGACCTGGTCGAGGACTTCGCGATCCCGATGCCGACCACCATCATCTGCGAGGTGCTCGGCATCCCCGCCGAGGACCACCGGATGCTCTGGGAGTGGGCGGAGACGGTGCTCTCCGCCGTCACCCCGGGCGAGGTGCTCGCGGTCGAGGGGCGGGCGTTCATCGACTACATGGCCGGGGTGCTGGAGCTGCGCGGCCGCGAGCCCGGCGAGGACCTCCTCACCACGCTGGTCCGGGCCTGCCGCGAGCAGCGGCTGATCGGCGAGGAGGAGCTCCTCTCCATCGCCTGCGACCTGCTGATCGCCGGCTTCGTCTCCACCACCAACCAGATCGGCAACTTCTTCCACCAGCTGCTGGTCAACCCCGAGGAGTCGGCACGGCTGCGGGAGCGGCCCGAGCTGATCCCCAGGGCGGTCGAGGAGCTGATGCGGTACGTGCCGCTGCTCACCGGCTTCAGCCTGCCCCGGTACGCCACCGCGGACGTCGAGCTGGGCGGGGTGGTGATCCGGGTCGGCGAGGCGGTGATGATCGCGACCGCCGCCGCCAACCGGGACCCGGAGGTGTTCGAGGAGCCGGAGCGGCTGGTCCTCGACCGGCCGGGCAACCCGCACATCGGCTTCGGCCACGGCGTGCACTACTGCATCGGCGCGCACCTGGCCCGGCTGGAGCTGCAGGTGGCGATCGAGCGGGTGCTGACCCGCCTGCCCGGCCTGCGGCTGGCCGTCCCCGAGCGCGAACTGCGCTGGAAGGAGGCCTCGATGGTGAACGGTCTGCAGGCGCTCCCGATCGCCTGGTGACCGCCGTCGCGGGCGGCCCGACCGGGCCACCGCCAGGCACCGCCAGGCACCACCAGGCAAGGCAAGGACCACGAGGAAGGCCAGAGATGGCACGGCAGAAAGACACCGCACCCCGGCGGGAGTCGATGATCGTCATCGGCGGCGGTCTCGGCGGACTGTCCACCGGGTGCTACGCCCGGATGAACGGCTACCGCACCAGGATCTTCGAGATGCACGAGATCCCCGGCGGCTCCTGCACCGGCTGGGACCGCAGCGACTTCACCTTCGACTGGTGCATCAGCTGGCTGCTCGGCAACGGCCCGGGCAACGAGATGTACCAGATCTGGCTCGAACTGGGCGCGCTCCAGGGCAAGGAGATGCGGCACTTCGACGTCTTCAACATCGTCCGGGGCCGGGACGGCCGGGAGGTCCGCTTCTACTCCGATCCGGACCGGCTGGAGGCGCACCTGCTCGGCCTCTCGCCGGCCGACGCCGCCCCGATCCGCGAGTTCTGCGCCGGGATCCGCACCTTCCGCAAGGCGCTCGCGGCCTATCCGTTCCTCAAGCCGGTCGGGCTGATGGGCCGGCTGGAGCGCTGGCGGATGCTGGCCTCCTTCGTCCCCCACTTCAACACCATCCGCAAGTCGATCACGCTGCTGATGACGGACTTCTCGCAGCGGTTCCGCGACCCGCTGCTGCGCGAGGCGTTCAACTTCATCCTCTACGAGAAGCACCCGGCCTTCCCGGTGCTGCCGTTCTACTTCCAGCTCGCCTCGCACGCCAACCACGCCGCCGGGGTGCCGGAGGGCGGTTCGCTCGCGCTGGCCCGGTCGATCGAGGAGCGCTACCTCGGTCTCGGCGGCGAGATCACCTACAACGCCAAGGTCGAGGAGATCCTGGTCGAGCGGGACCGCGCGGTGGGTGTGCGGCTCAGCGACGGCCGGGAGTTCCGCGCCGACATCGTGGTGTCCGCCGCCGACGGCCACACCACCGTGATGAAGCTGCTCAAGGGCCAGTACCTCAACGACACCTACCGGCGGCTCTACACCTCGCTGATCGACGAGCCGGGCCAGCTGTCGCCCGGGTACGTGTCGCTCTTCCTGGGGCTGCGCAAGCCGTTCCCCGAGGGCGACCCGTGCACCACCCACCTGCTGGGCGAGCGGGAGACGGCGGAGCTGACCGGGATCCGCTGCCCCTCGGTGAACGTGCAGTTCCGCACCCGGCACTACCCGGAGCTGGCGCCGGAGAACTCCACCGTGGTGTTCGCGACGTACTTCTCCGACATCGCCCCCTGGCGGGCACTGCACGAGGGCCCCGAGCAGTCCTCCCGGGTGCGGCGCGGCGAGGAGCTGCACACCCTGCCGGTCAAGCACGGCCGGGAGTACATGGCGGCCAAACGGCGGGTCCGCAACGGCATCGTCGGCTTCCTGGACGAGCGCTACCCGGGCTTCAAGGACGCGGTGGCCGTCGCCGACGTGTCCACCCCGCTGACCCAGGTCCGCTACACGGGCGTCTACGACGGCACCTTCCCCGGCTGGAACCCCTTCGTGGAGGGCGCCGAGACGGTGGAGGAGGAGATCAAGAAGAGCGGCCCGGTGCTGCCCGGGCTGTCGAACTTCTACCTCTCCGGGGTCTGGGCGACCATCGGCGGGCTGATCCGGGCGGCCGCCGCCGGACGGCACGTCATGCAGTTCGTCTGCCGGGACGACGGGATCGAGTTCACCGCCGGGATCGACCCGAGCGCCCCGATGCCGACCCACCTGGTGATCCCGGTGGGCCGGCCCGCGGAGCCGGGCCGACGGACGGTGCCGCCCGCGAGCAAGCCTGCGAGCAAGGCCGCGAGCAAGGCCGCTAGCAGCAAGGGCGGCAAGGGCGGCAAGAGCGACGAGAACAGCGAGGACAGCGAGAACGTGCAGACGGGAGCCCTGGCATGAGGATCGAGAAGTGGGTGGTCCGGGAGCACCTGGACGGTGTGCCCGACGTCAACCGGGTCTACGAGAAGGTCGTGGAGGACGTCCGGATCGACCTGCGGCCGGACGAGATGCTCTTCCGGACCAGGTACGTCTCGGTGGACCCGTACCAGAACGGCCTGGCGCTGGAGACGCCGATCGGCCACCACATGGGCGCCGACTCGATCATGGAGGTGGTCGAGGCCGGTCCGGCGGCGGCGTTCGCGGTCGGCGACCTGGTGCAGGGCTTCGGCGGCTGGCGCACCCACGTCGTCCACAACGGCGCCGAGGAGCTGTGGACGACCGGCATCTTCCCGATGGTGTTCCCGGCCTACCGCCGGCTCGACCCGTCCTGGTACGGCGAGCGGCTGCCGGTCTCCACGGCGCTCGGCATCATGGGCGCGCCCGGGATGACGGCCTGGGGCACGCTCACCCGCTTCCTGGAGGTCCGGCCCGGCGACACCGTGGTGGTCAGCGGCGCCTCCGGCTCGATCGGCACCCTGGTGGGCCAGTTGGCGAAGCGGGCCGGGGCCGGCCGGGTGGTCGGCACCACCGGTTCGCCGGGCAAGGCCGAGTACCTGCGCGAGCTGGGCTTCGACGAGGTGGTGCTCTACACCCAGGGCGACGACGCGGAGAAGGCCCGGCAGGCGCTGCTGCTGGCGGCGCCGGACGGCGTCGACCGGTACTTCGACAACCTGGGCGGCACGGTCACCGACGCGGTGTTCACGATGCTGAACGTGGACAGCCGGGTGGCGGTCTGCTGGCAGTGGGCGACCACGGTGAACGGTGAGCTGACCGGGCCGAGGCTGCTGCCGTACATCATGTTCCCGCGCACCACGATCCGCGGCATCTTCGCCCAGGAGTGGTTCACCGAGCCGCTGTTGGCGCAGATGCACCAGGAGCTGGGCGGGCTGGTCCGGGACGGGGAGATCCGCTACCACCAGACCGTGCACAAGGGCTTCGACGAGATCCCGTCGGCCTACCGCAGCCTCTACCTGGACCGCGAGCACAACCGGGGCAAGGTGCTGGTCGAGGTCTGACCCGGCCGGGACCCGCCGGGACTCCCGGGATCCGCCGGGACTCCCGGGATCCGCCGGGATCCGAGCCGGTCCGCCGGCGGGAGGGGCGCCCTCCCGCCGGCGGCGGATCACTCGTCGTCGAGGTCGATGTCGAAGCCGCCGGCGTCCGAGCCGTCCGGGGTGCCGCTGATCGCGTACCCCTGGCGGCGCGCCTCGTAGCAGGCCACCGTGGCGGCGGCGGAGACGTTCAGCGAGCCGACCCGGCCCAGCTGGGGCACGAACACCACCTGGTCGCAGAGGGCGAGCGCGTCCGCCGTGATGCCGCGGTCCTCGTGGCCCAGCACGAAGGCGACGGCCGGGGTCAGCTCGGCGGCGAACATCGGCACCGCCTCGTCGGCCAGTTCGAGGCCGACCACCTTGAAGCCGTCGGCCTTCGCCGCGGCCACCGCCTCGGCGACGGTGGGGAAGTGCTCCACCTTCAGGTACTTGTCGGTGCCCATCGCGGCCTTCTGCGCGCCGGAGGAGCGCACCGACGGGGTGTCACCGGTGAGGTAGAGCTTCTCCGCGCCCATCGCGGCGCCGGTCCGGACCACCGAGCCGACGTTGAACGGCGACTGGAGGTTCTCCAGGATCATCGCGAGCCGGAACTCGTTGCCACGCCGCCAGGAGCGGTGCAGCCGCTTCAGTTCGGTCCCGCGGAGCTGCTTCACGACGTCGTCCCTCGTCCACTCTCGGGGCCCTCGCCCGCCGTCGGGCGGGGCCGCGCTTCCAGAATCCGGAACCCGTTGACCGAGGTCAGCCGGGTGGTCGGCCAGCCGTGCTCGTTCAGCCACTTCTGCAGCGAGTCCGAGCCGAGGTGCTTCTGCACCACCAGGAAGGCCGAGCCGTCCGGGGTGAGCCGGTCCAGCCACTGCTCCAGCAGCCCCCGCAGCGCCGCCTTGCCGATCCGGATCGGCGGGTTGGAGTAGATCGCCGCGAACCGCAGTTCGGCCGGGACCTCCTCCGGCAGCGCGGCGTGCACATTGCCCAGGCCCAGCGACTCCGCGTTGTCCCGGACCAGGTCCAGGGCGCGGCCGTTGACGTCCACCGCCCAGACCGGGAGCCGCTTGCGGCGGCTCGCCCAGGTCAGCGCGATCGGGCCGTAGCCGCAGCCGATGTCCAGGATCGGGCCGCGCACCCGGGGCGGCGGCGCCTGCTCCAGCAGGATCCGGGTGCCCGGGTCCAACCGGCTGCGGGAGAAGACGCCCGCGTCGGTGCTGAGCTCCAGGGTGAGGTCCGGCAGGGTGACCGTGATCGGCCGGCGCTCGCTGGCGACATCGGGTGCACCGGAGAAGTAGTGCGAGCCGGACATGCGTTTCCCCGTCGTTCGTAAGGGCCTCGGGGCCACCGGGAGGTGTGGGTAAGCCCTGCTGGTACGGCTCCGATCGTACCCCGGTGCCCGGCGGGGCCCGTGTCCCGCGCGGCGGGGGTCAGGGCGTCCCGGGGGTCTTGCGGGTGGCGACGTTGATCCGGTTCCAGGCGTTGATGGTGAAGCAGAGCGAGATCAGCTGCGCCAGCTCCGGCTCGGGGAAGAGCTCGGCGGCCCGCTGGTACACCGCGTCGGAGACGCCGTCGCCGATGCGGGTGATTTCCTCGGCCAGCGCGAGGGCGGCCCGTTCGCGCTCGCTGTAGACCTCCTCCGGGGCCTCGCGCCAGACCGGGAGCAGATAGATCCGCTCGTCGCTCTCGCCGGCCTTGCGGGCGTCCTTGACGTGCATGTCCAGGCAGTAGGCGCAGCCGTTGAGCTGGGAGGAGCGGACCTGCACCAGCTCGACCAGGGCCGGGTCGAGGCCCGCGCGGGCGGCGGCGTCCAGGGCGATCATCGCCCGGAACACCTTGGGGGCGGTGCGGGCGAAGTCGAGGCGGGCGGTGGTCCGGTGCGTGGTGGTGTTCGTCATGGGTACGAGCCTAGGAACGGGGTGCACCCCGGGCGGGGTGCATTCCGGGCCGGTTTTCCCGGGTCAATTCCCCGGGCGGGCAACACGCCGGGGGGCCGGTGGCGCGTCGCGCCGGGCCGGTGGCCGACGGATACTGCGAGTACCCCAGCGAGCGGGACCCACGGGCCGGGGGAAGCCTCCGAGGAACCTTCGAGGAACGAGGACGGACACCATGCCGCAGAACCACGAGGACTACCTGGACGAGGTCGCCGAGGCCGTGGAGGCGGAGAACGAGGCGGCGGAGGACGAGTACGACGAGCTGGCCGAGCGCCGCGCACTGGGCGCGGACCCGGCCACCGAGGTCGCGGACGTCGCCGAGCAGAGCCGGACCGTCCCGCTGGACGAGGACGAGTACCGGGAGTAGCCGGCCGGGACCCCTCGCCGGGCCCTAGAGCGCCCTGCGGCGCTGGAGCCAGGTGAACGCCGCCCAGCCGGGGAGCACCGGCAGCACGAAGGTGAGCAGCCGGAAGAGCACGACGGCGGCCATCGCGCCGCCCACCCCCATCGAGGGGGCCCGCTCCAGCAGTCCCACCAGCGCGCTGTCCACGAAGCCCGCCCCGCCGGGGGTCGGGGCCGCGTTCCCGGCCGCGTTGCCGACCAGGAACACCACCCCGACCGAGGCGAAGGACGGATCCTGCCCGACCGCCCGGGCGCAGCAGTACAGACAGGCGATCAGGGTCAGCGACACCAGCAGCTGCCCGGTGAAGCCGACCGCCAGCCGCCCCGGGTTGCGCAGCAGCTCCACCAGCCGGGGCAGCACCTCGGCGGTCAGCGGGCGCAGCCGGGCGGCCAGCCAGCGCCGGGCCGGCGGCACCGAGGACACCGCGGCCAGCAGGACGCCCGCCACCGCGAGGCCGCCGACCACGGCCGGCAGGGCGTCCAGGTCGGAGCCGCCGGGCTCGACCCCGGTCAGGTAGACGAACGCGCCGAGCTGGAGCAGGTGCAGGGCCAGGCCGAGCAGTTGGCCCACGCCGACGCTGGACAGGGCCTGCGCGGTCGGGATGCCGGCCCGCTGGAGGAAGCGGGTGTTCAGCGCGACGCCGCCGACCCCGCCGGGGGAGACCAGCTTGACGAAGGACCCGGCCACCTGGGCGAGCACGGCGTTGCGGAAGTCCAGCCGTTCGGGGACGAAGCCGACGAAGCCCATCGCCCCCGCGACATGGCCGGCCGCCGCGGCCAGCACGGCGAGGGCGAGCCAGAACGGGTCGGCGTCGGCGAGGGCCGCGATCGGGTTCTGCTCGGTGGCGAACAGCTGCGGCACCAGCAGCCACCCGGCCGCCAGGCCGCCGACGACGGCGAGCAGGGTGCGGGGGCGCAGCCGTTCCAGCCGGACCGGCCGGACGGGCGCCTGCGGGCGGCTGCGGAGCACCTCGGCGCGGATGCCGTCCAGCAGGTCGGGGGCGGGTCCCGCGGCGGGCGCGGGGTCGGCGGGCGCGTGGTCGGCAGGCGCGGGGTCGACGGGCGCGGGGTCGACGGGCGCGGGCTCGACGGCGGGCGCCTCCGGGCCGGTGCGCTGCGGCGGCACCCGGGGCGCGGCCGCCGCGGCGTCGCGACGGGCGGCCTGCTTGAGCGCCGCCCGGGTGCCGCGGGTCAGCGCGATGGGCTGGAGCAGCGGCAGGGCGGCGGCGACCGCGTCCGGGCCGAGCACCGACACCGCCGCGCGCACCGAGCGCTCGGCCCCGGTGCGCAGCGCGAGTGTCGTGAGCAGCTGGGCGATGTCGCTGAGCAGCACCAGCTCGCCGGCCGCGATGTCCCCGTCCGCGAGTCCCACCAGGTGCACCGCCCCCGCCGGGTCGACCAGCAGCGCGGAGGGCGCGAGCGCGCGGTGCGCGATGGCGCGCCGCTGGAGCAGCGCCAGCTGGCCCCAGGCGTCGGCGAGCAGCGCGTCGGTGACCTCCTCGTCGGCCAGCTCGTCCAGGGTGCGGCCGGGCAGCCGCCGGTAGGCGACCAGTGCCGCGTCCCGGCCGAGTTCGGCGGTGGCGGCGACCGGGCGGGTGCGGACCCCGGCGGCGACGGCCGCGTAGGAGACCAGGGCCTCGTGCTCCAGGCCGGTGCGCAGCGAGCGCAGCGCGCGCGGGTGCGGGGCGGTGCGCAGCCGCAGCCGGCGCCAGGCCCGCTGGACCAGGGCGGCGGTGACCGCCTGCCGGTCGAGCAGTTGGACGTCCAGGTCGGGGCGGTCCCCGTGCTGGCGGACCAGGTAGCGGTCCGGGCCGTCCGGGGTGACGGACACCGGCTGCAGGCCGGCCTCGCGCAGGCTGTGCAGCAGCTGGCCGGTCCGGGGCCGGGGGTCCGGGGTGCCGACGGCCCAGCGGGTGCCGTGGGCGGCCGTCCAGCCGATCAGCACACCGAGCAGCAGCGCGGTCGGGGTGGCCGCCCCGGCGGCGATCCCGGCCAGCGCGGACAGGGTGAGGACGGTCCACGGCACCCGGCGTTCGCGGGCCGCGGAGGCGGTGAGGAAGGCCAGGACGGGCGCCAGGTAGCCGTAGACCGGCTCGGTGTGGGCGAGCGGGGCGCCGGGCAGCGGCCGGGTCAGCGCGGAGACCAGGGAGAACGGCGCGGGGTCGTCGATCCACAGCGCGAACAGCAGGGTGACCCCGTACGCCAGGACGGCGGCCAGCACGCCGTCGGCGAGCTGTTGGAGGACGTGCCGCCGGTCGGCCCCGGGGGCCAGCAGCCGGCGGGCGGCCGAGCAGCCGGGCAGGAGCAGCAGGGCGGCGGTGGTGAGGCCGGTGGCGACGCCGCCCAGCGGGTGCGGGATCAGGGCGGCGGCGCCGCCGACGTCCTCGGCGAGGCCGTTGGTGGTGGCGCGGGCGTAGTCGGCGGACAGCAGGGTCAGGGCGATCACGACGAGGCCCGCGAGCAGCCGGATCAGCGCGGCCGGCTGGCGGACCCGGCCGGTGGCGGCTATGCCCGGGGGGCCGGGCGGGGGCGGCGGGCCGGCCGCCGTGCCGTCCGCCGGGACGCCCGCTGTGTCGCCCGCTGTGCCGTCCGAAGTGTCGCCCCCCGTGCTGTCGTCCGTGCCTTCGGCCGTGCCGCCGGCCCTGCCGCTTGTCGCGTTCCCCGTCGCATCCCCCACGGACGGCATGCTCCCACGAGCCCCCGGCAGCGTGTCTCGGGGCGCGGGGCGGGCCCGCCGTCACTACCCTGCGTCCCATGAGCGCCTGCGAAGACCTCGCCGCCGCACCCCGGGACCTCGCGCCCCTGCCACCCCTGGACGGCTGCGCCGACTGCCTGGCGCAGGGGCGCCGGGACTGGGTGCATCTGCGGCTCTGCCTGGACTGCGGCCGCATCGGCTGCTGCGACTTCTCGCCGCAGCGGCATGCCACCGCGCACTTCCACAACAGTTCCCATCCGGTGATCCGCTCCTACGAGCAGGGGGAGGACTGGCGCTGGTGCTACGTCCACGAGCTCATGGGGTGACGGCCCGGCCGGGTCGGGGCCCCGACCGGGTTGACGTCCGGGTGCCCATGGGTTGAGGTGTAACTCCCGACATATCTGGACATAACGCCCGTACGGCCCTCGGTCGGCGCCTGTCCGGCCGACGGCCGCCGAAGGGAGCCGACGATGACCAAGCAAACAGCGGGGAGCCCTCACAAGCTCCGCCGCGGCACCCAGGAGCTGCTGGAGCGCCGGGGGATGGCCACGATGCCGATCGCGCTCCCGCCCCGCCCGGCCGGTTCCGCGCGGGCCGCCGCCGGATCCGCGAGCGCCGCCTTCCGGCACGGCGGCCGGGACTCCGCGACCGCCGTCCCGCACTCCGCGCCCGCGCAGCACGCCGAACTCAAGGGCCACCGCCACCGCGGCGCCGAGAAGCACAGCGCGCACTGACCCGACCGCGCGCCCCGGTCACCGTCCTGATGTGCGGTCAGGGCCGGTCCGGGGCGCGCGGCGGCGCTGTCGGTGGCCTGCGGTACGTTCGGGACGATCGACGGCGGCGGGCGAGTGGGGGTACGGGCGATGGCCGAGCTGATGACGGAGGAGCCGGTCGAGCTCCAGTTGGAGCGGTACCGGACGGAGTTGACCGGGTACTGCTACCGCATGCTCGGCTCGGTCTTCGAGGCCGAGGACGCCGTCCAGGACACCATGGTCCGGGCCTGGCGCCACCACCGCGGCTTCGAGGGCCGCGCCGCGCTCCGCTCCTGGCTCTACCGGATCGCCACCAACGTCTGTCTGGACGCGCTGAACGGCCGCAACGCCCGGGCCCGGCCGATGGACCTGGCCGGCCCGTCCACCGTGGCCACCGCGACCGATGCCCGGCTGCCCGAGGTCGCCTGGCTCGGCCCGGCGCCGGACGGCCGGGTGCTGCCCGAGACGGCCGACCCGGCCGAGGTGGCCGCGCAGCGCGAATCGGTGCGGCTGGCCTTCGTCG
This sequence comes from Kitasatospora purpeofusca, assembly GCF_000718025.1. Taxonomy (GTDB): domain Bacteria; phylum Actinomycetota; class Actinomycetes; order Streptomycetales; family Streptomycetaceae; genus Kitasatospora; species Kitasatospora purpeofusca. The sequence continues at coordinate 187,123 of NZ_JODS01000007.1, read as the reverse complement.
CCGCGCTCCAGCGGCTGGCGCCCCGGCAGCGGGCGGTGCTGATCCTGCGCGAGGTGCTCGGCTGGCGGGCCAACGAGGTCGCCGAACTGCTCGGCGTCACCGTCGCCTCGGTGAACAGCGCGCTCCAGCGGGCCCGGGCCGCGCTCGCCGCCGACCCCGCCGCGAGCCGCCCGGCCCCGACCCTGGACGAGGACCACCGGGCGCTGCTGGCCCGGTACGTCGCCGCGTTCGAGGCGTACGACATGGACGGTCTGGCGGCGCTGCTGCACGAGGACGTCACGCTCAACATGCCGCCGTTCGCGCTCTGGCTGACCGGGCACGCGGACATCCGGGAGTGGATGCTCGGTCCCGGGTCCGGCTGCCGGGGTTCCCGGCTGGTGCCGGTGGTGGCCAACGGCAGCCAGGCGTTCGGGCAGTACCGGCCGAGCCCGGCGGGCGGGCACGAGCCGTGGTCGCTGATCGTGCTGGAGGTGTCATCGGGCCGGATCACCGGGGTCACCAACTTCCTCGACACCGAGGTGCTCTTCCCGCTGTTCGGCCTGCCGCCCCGGCTGGAGGCCGGGGAGTAGCCCCGCCTCCCCGCCGTACGCCTCCCAGTACTCCCCGCCGTCCTGCTCCTCGTCCGGTTCGACGAGCAGTACGGCGGCCAGCCCGCTGAACGCGAGCAGTTCGCGCAGCGGGCCGTTGGCGTTGCGCAGGACGAGCCGCACGCCGTGCCGGGCCGCGGCGAGCCGCAGCCGGGCCAGGGCGTCGACCACGGCCAGGTCGGGGGCGGTCAGCGCGCCCAGGTCGCAGATCAACGGAGGGGCGGCGGAGGTGCGGGTCTCGGTCTTCACCCAGGGGAGACCGGTCCGGCGCCCGGGGCTCATCGGCCCGCCGGGAAGTTCTCCGGAAAGTCCGCCGGAAAAACTTCGCCGGGGAGCGATGAGTTTCCGCCGGGCCCCCGGTCTACCCCTCCGAAAGCGCGGCACCGGGCCGCGTGCACCGAACAGAGGGAACCACCACCATGACCGAGAACCTCGGCACCCTGTCCATCGTCCGCGAGCTGCCCGCCACCCCGGCCGAGGTGTTCCGCGCGTACGTCGAGCCCGAGCAGTTCGTCCGCTTCTGGGGCCCGGTCGGCACCACCGTCCCGCTGGACACCGTGACCATCGAGCCGGAGGTGGGCGGGCGCTTCGACAGCACGATGGTGCTGGAGGCCACCGGCGACCGCTACCCGGTGCGCGGCCGGTTCACGGCGGTCCGCGAGGGCGAGCTGCTGGAGTTCCTGGAGGAGGGCGTCGGCCTGACCGGCCGGATCACCCTCACCGACCTCGGCGACGGCCGGACCGAGGTGCGGATGGAGCAGGAGAACGTCCCGGCGATGTACCTGGGCCCGGAGGCCGAGGCCGGCCACAACTCCAGCTTCGACCGGCTGGTCGAGCACCTCGCGGCCCGTCGCTGAGGCCGGCGGGGCCCGGCTGGCAGAGTGGGGCGCACATCGTCCCAGAGCCCGAGGAGGGCCCGCCGTGCCGGTCGAGCCGTTGAAGTCCCGTGAAGAGTGGTTGGCCTCGTTGCCGCGGATCTACGCGGCGGCGGGGTGCGTCCTGCGGGACGCGTCCGGTCGGATCCTGCTGGTGAAGGCCGGGTACCGGGAGCACTGGCAGTTCCCGGGCGGGACGATCGACCTCGGGGAGGGCCCGGCCGAGTGCGCGGCCCGGGAGCTGTTGGAGGAGACCGGCATCGTCCGCGAGGCCGGCGAACTGCTGGCCATCTCCTGGACCCACCCCTCGGGCGAACTCGACCACCCGGCCGAGCACTTCCTGTTCGACTTCGGCAGTGTCCCGGACGGCACCCCCGTGACCGTCCCGGCCGGCGAACTCGACGACCACCGCTGGGTCGAGGACCGGGAGGCGCTCGAACTCCTGGGCCCGGCGCGCTCGCTGCGGCTGCGTGCGGCGCTGGAGGCGAAGGCCGACGGCCGGGTGCGGATCGTCACCACCCACGTGTCGGGCTTCTGACCGCGACCGGCGTCCCGGTCGTCCTGGCCGTCCCCGCCGTCCCCGCCGTCCCCGCCGTCCCCGCCGTCCCCGCCGGTGTCCCGGGGGCGCGCCCGTCCCGCGGCCCCCGGAACGGTCCGGTCACGCCTGCCCGGCGCCGGTGCCGTCGGTGCCCGGGGCGGTGAACGCGGCGAGGATCTCGACGACGAACCGCTCGATCCCCTCCTTCCGCACACCGAGGTCGTCCAGCACCCCGGCGCCGTTCTCCAGCTCCAGCAGGGCGAGCAGGATGTGCTCGGTGCCGACGTAGTTGTGACCGAGCTTCAGCGCCTCCCGGAAGGTCAGCTCCAGCGCCTTCTTCCCCCGGGCGTCGTACGGGATCAGCGCCGGCACCTCGGCGGCCGGGGCGGGCAGCGCCGCCGTCGCGGCGGTGCGCAGCGCCTCCGGGGTGACGCCCTGGCCGACGAGCGCCCGCGCGGCCAGGCCGTCGGGCTCGACCAGCAGGCCGAGCAGCAGGTGCTCGGCCCCGATCTCGGCGTTGCCGGCCCGGCGGGCCTCCTCCTGGGAGGCCATCACCACGTGCCGGGCCCGGTCGGTGAACCGGCCGAAGCCCTGGCTGGGGTCGAGGTCGTTGGGCGTGGCCGGGTCCTTGGGCACGAAGCGCTTCTGGGCGGCCTGCTTGCTGACGCCCATGCTGTGGCCGATGTCGGTCCAGGAGGCGCCGGAGCGGCGGGCCTGGTCGACGAAGTGGCCGATCAGGTGGTCCGCGAGCTCGCCGAGGTGGTCGGCCGCGATGACGGCGTCCGAGAGCTGGTCGAGCGCGTCCGGGTGGAGCTTCTTGATGGCGTCGATCAGGTCGTCGAGGCGCAGCGGAGTGCTCTTGGGAACGATCGGATTCTCCATGCCGTCAACCGTAGGTTGTCGATACCGAATCGTCAACCATCGGTTGACGATGGGGCGAGTTGGAGTCTCAGGGGGCCAGCAGCCGGCCGCGGACGGCCGCGAGGTCGGCGGCGGAGACGCCGGCGGCCGACAGCCGGGCGACCGGGTCGAGATCGGCGAGGGCGGCGTGCACGGCGGCCTCGGCGGTGGTGCCGGCCTCGGCGAGCACGGCGTCGATCCGCCGGTACTGGTCCGGGAGGCCGAGCATGCCGTAGAGGGGGCGGACGTTGGGGGCGCTCAGCAGGTAGTCGGCGACGATCTCGGCGGGCTCGACCTCGGCGAGGGCGAGCAGCAGCAGTGCGGCGAGGCCGGTCCGGTCGCGGCCGGCGCCGCAGTGCACGACCAGTCCGCCGGGGCGGGCGCCGGCGATCGTCGCGATCAACTCGGCGACGGCGCGCGGGCAGTGGTCCAAGTAGGGGCGCAGGGCGAGCGGGGTGCCGTCGAGGTGGCCGTAGGCCTGCCACCAGGCGGGGCCGGCGAGTTCGTCCAGCGGGACGCGGATCAGTTCGACGTCCCCGGGGAGCGGGAGGAGCGGCTTGTACTCCTCGATGTTGCGCAGGTCGACGACGGTGCGCACGCCGTGGTCGAGCAGGGCGTCCCAGCCCTCGGCGGTGAGGCGGTCGAGGTTGTCGGCCCGGGCGATCGCCCGGCGGGTGGTGCGGGTTCCGGCGGTGGTGGGCAGTCCGCCCAGGTCGCGGACGTTGAGGCAGCCGTCCCAGACGAGCGTGCGGTCCTCGGTGGCGGTGGTGCGCGCGTCTGCCCGGCTCATCAGGTTCCCCGTTTTCCTCGGCGAGGGGGTCCCGTTACCCCCTCGTTATGTGGACTACCGGTGGAGCGGGATGGTTCCTCGGATCGTCCGATGATCAGGGTGTGACGATCCGACAGCGGTCCGTCGGCGGCGGTCCGAGGTCGGTCGGCGGTGCGTCGGCGGTCCGTCGGCGTCCGGGTGCCGCTCAGGCGGCGGCGGCCTCGGTGCGGACCAGCTTCTCCATCGGCTGCGCGGCGGCCTGCCCGAGCATCGAACCGGCGACGATCGCGCCGACCAGCAGCACCGTGGACAGCCACGCCATGGTCGCCACCGGCAGGGTGAAGGCGCCGGCCACCCGGGCCACGCACTCGGCGAGCAGCGCGGAGCCCCAGATCACCGAGAACAGCCGCTCGTAGCGGCGGAACGGCCGCGAGCCGGCGGCGAGCCGGTCCCAGGCGGCCTCCCGGGCGGCCTCGCCCTTGGTGAGGAAGGGGCGCAGCGCGGCGGACATCAGCGGCCGGGCGGTCAGCGCGGAGCCCAGGATCGCCAGCGCCATGAAGCCGCTGAGCACGGCCTCCTTGGCGAGCATCAGCCGGGCGTCGCCGCTGACGGTGGTGAGCACCAGGCCGACCAGGTTCACCCCGAGCATCAGGGCGGCGAAGCGGTTCAGCGTCCGGTCCTTGGCCAGGCCGAGAACGGTCCGGGCGACCGGGAACGCGCTGCTCCAGGCGAGGGCGGCGAACTCGCTCGTCCCGAGGCCGGAGTGGAGGAGGTAGAAGGCGGCGAGCGGGCCCGCGATGTCGACGGCGAGCGGGCGGAGGGTCCTGACGAGCGGGTGCGGTGCCTTGGCGGTGACGGCGGTGGCGGCGCCGGTGGTGACGGCGTCGGCGGCGGCGATCTGGCTCATGGTGGGTCCTCCCCGGACTGGCTGCTCGGTCGGCGGGGCGTTGCCCGCTCCGTCGTGCCTCCAGTGTTCCGAGCGGGACCCCTCGCCCAGCAGTGCCGTCCGTTGCGGGATCCGCATGACAGTTGTCACGGTGCGCGCCGTGACAGTGCCACCGAGCTGCGAATACGCCTGACCTGTGGACGAGTTGACGCAACGTCGGGCCGACCTGCGGTCAGCTGCGCTCGAAGTCCCAGAGCGGCCGGCCCAGGGTGTCCGCGCAGTGCACGGCGGTGAAGCGCTCGTCCTCGGCCGACAGGAATCCCCGGGCGACGCCGCGCAGCACGGTGCGGGCGGCGGCGTCCGCCCGGGTCCAGGCGCCGGTCAGCACCAGCACCCTGCCGACCAGCTCCGCGCGCTGGATCCGGGCCACCGGGACGGCCAGCAGCGTGGTGTTGACCTGCTCCAGTTCGGCGGCGGACAGATAGGTCTCGCCGGTGCCGTCACCGCGCTCCCGGTCCAGCCGGCGGCGCAGCTCGGGCAGCCCGTAGTGGCGGACGGCGGCCACCGAGTCGTCCAGCGCGACCTGCCAGCGCGGCCCGGGCAGCACCTCCCACCAGACGTCCTCCCGCACCGGCAGCAGCTCGCCGATCCGGGACCGCCAGGACTCGATGCCGTAGACGGCGCGCGGGTCCGGTCGCGGACCGGGGAAGGCCGCGGCGGACCAGTCGGCGCGGCTGACCAGGCTCAGGTCGAAGGTGTAGCGGACCCGTCCGTCGGCGGGCCGCTCGACCACGCCGACCATGGCCCAGTGGGTCGGGTCGGGGAGGGCGAAGGTCCGCCGCCCGCCGGTGAGGCCCAGGAGCCGGAGCGCGGGCGCGAGGTGGTCGCGCAGGCCGCGTTCGTGGAACTCGCGGGCGGTGGTCATGACGGTCCCTGGGGGTCGGGGCAGGCAGTGCTCGGCGGCACCCGGGGCGGGGGAGGGGCTGGGCGCGGGCGGCGGCGGCCGGAACGGATCGTTCACCTACAACGTAGGCAGGGCGGCGGTCGCGCGGCCGCGGGCGAAGGCCAGCAGGTCCCGGGACCTTCGCCCCGCGCGCGGTCCGTCCAAGGGCCCGGCGACGTGTGCCCGCCGGGCCCGGGAGCGCCTGCGGACCGCCCCGGGGCCGCCCGCGGACCGGGCCGGGGCCGGACCGGGTAACGGTCGGGCTCACCGGACCGGGGCGTTCGCCCGGATGGCGCATGATGTGGCGGGTGCAGAGTGCAGAACGCCCCGGAGCGGGCACCGACAGCCCCGTCGGCCGGTCCGGACCGGTCACGACGTCAGGCCCTCCCCTCGGCCCGCCCCCGCGCGAGGCCCCCGCCCCCGTCGATCTGACCGAGGCCGTCCGGGCCGCCCAGCGAGGGGACGAGGAGGCCTTCCGACTGCTCTTCCGCAGCGTGCAGCCGGGTCTGCTCCGCTATCTGCGGGTGCTGGTCGGCGGGAGGCCCGAGGACGCCCAGGACGCCGAGGACATCGCCTCCGAGGCCTGGCTCCAGATCGCCCGCGACCTGGGCTCCTTCTCCGGGGACGGCGACGGCTTCCGCGGCTGGGCCGCGACCGTCGCCCGCAACCGGGCCCTGGACCACCTGCGGGCCCGGCGCCGACGGCCGGTCGCCGACCTGCCGGTCGAGTACCTCGCCGAGCTGGCCGGCGGGGACGACACGGCCGGGGCGGCCCTCGCCTCCGTCGGCACCTCGGACGCGCTGGCGCTGATCTCCCGGCTGCCGAGGGACCAGGCCGAGGCGGTACTGCTCCGGGTGGTGATGGAGCTGGACGCGAACAGCGCCGCCCAGGTGCTCGGCAAGCGCTCCGGCAGCGTCCGGATGGCCGCGCACCGGGGGCTGAAGCGGCTCGCCGAGCTGCTGGAGCAGTCCTTCCCGACAGGTGGGGGCGGTGGTGCGGCGGGTGCCGGGATCCCGGCCTCGCGGTCGGTCCCCGACAACGGTCCGGCGGGCAGCGGGACCGTGCGGCAGGGCCGTGGAAGATCCGCGAGAAAAAGTTCTCCCCAAGGTGTGACAGAACGCCGGGCCGCGACGCTGAAGGACATGAGATGAGCACCAACCGACCCCGTCGGATCGACCGTGACACCGCCGAGCAGCTGCTCGCCGGTGCCGTGGGCGGCCCGCCGGCCGGACAGGGCGCCTCGCTCACCGGCCCGGACGGCAGCACCGGGCGCACGGGGTCCCCCCGGTCCGAAGCCGGACCGGCAGACCGGGTCGCCCGTGTGCTCGCCGCCGCCGCGGCGCCGGCGACGGGGGGCGAACTGGCCGGGGAGGAAGCGGCCCTGGCCGCGTTCCGGGAGGCCCGTCTCGCGTCCGCAGCAGTACCCGCCGCACCCGCACCCGTCCGGAGACGTTCGATGGCCGCCGCCACGCTGACCAGGGCCTTCAGTACGAAGGCCGCTGCCGTCGTGCTCGGTGCCACGGCGCTGGGCGGGGTCGCGGTCGCGGCCGGCACGGGCAACCTTCCGGTGACCCTGGGCGGCGGTTCGGACCAGCCGCACCGGGGGGTGGTCGCCCCGGACACCTCCGCCCCGTCGGCCACCGCGGCGACGCGGTCCGAGGCACCGGCCGCCCGGCCGGCGAACCCGCCGTCCGCCTCCGCTCCGACCGGTGGCGCGAGCGGCGGTGCGTCGTCCGGCAGTCCGTCCCGTCCCGGTACCGCCTCGGGCGGCCCGGCCGCCGCGGATCCGACCACGGCCGATCCGTCCGGGCCGGAGAAGCGGACCGAGGAGACGCCCGCCCGCACCCCGGGCGAGGGCCGGAGTTCCGCGACCCCTTCCGCCCACGCGGCCCTGTGCAAGGTGTTCGCCGACCGGGCGGGCAAGGGCGAGCGCCCGAGGCTGCTGGTCGCGGATCCGCAGTTCGGCGTGCTGATCGCGGAGGCCGGCGGGCCGGACAAGGTGGCGGACTACTGCGCGCGGGCGCTCCGCGACCCGGGCGACGACGACCACAAGGACGCCTCCGGCCAGGGCTCCGGCTCCGGGGACTCCCGGCCGGGCGCCGGTTCCGGCTCGGGCTCGGGCAGGTCCGGCGGCGGCTCCGGACCGGGCGGCGGAGACAGCCAGGGCAGCAACAGCCAGGGCGGTACCGGTCAGGGCGGCACCAGCCAGGGCGGCAAGAACAAGGACGGCGACCCCGCGGCCGCGGCCGGTGGCAGCGGTCCGGGCTCCGGTCCGGGCAACGCGGGCAGCGGCGGGAACGGCGACGGCGGCTCCGGCCGCGCACCGAGGACCGCCACCGTCCCGCCGGCGGCGGACCCACCCGTAGGGCCGGGGCCGGACCGCACGGCACGACCCGACAGCACCCCGGGCAACCGGAGGTGACCCAGAACTCCGGATGAGCGGCGGGCGAATCCCCCCGGGCCCGTCGTTCATCCGGACCGCTCCACCCCGCACCACCGCAGTACCTGCACCACCGCCGTACCCGCATCACCGCAGTACCCGCACCACCGCAGTACCCGCTCCACCCGGACCCCGGGTGGCCGGTCGGCCCCCCCGTGCCCACCGTCCACCCGGCCGGACCGGACGGACCGGCCGGCGCACCCCGGAACGCGCCGCCGGTCCGGACGGACCGGACCCCGCCGGCCCGCCCGCCCGCAGTCAGGGCGGGCCGGCACCCGCTCGACCTGCCGAACCGCACCGATCGTGCCCCTCCACCGGGCACGACCACGAGCCGGCGGTCGGGGATCCGCTGCCCGGTTCCCCGGCCGCCACCCCTTCCCGCGGTGGGCCGTCGGCGGACGGGCCGGTCACCCCCGGGGGCTATCGTGCACACGTGCACGAGGCGGTCCGGGACCCCGGACAGGGCCTCTGAGGGGAGCGGTTCCAGGTGATCGGACGCGCGCTGAACGGGCGCTACGAGCTCGTCGAGATACTCGGCGTCGGCGGCATGGCCACCGTGTGGCGCGGGGTGGACCACGTGCTGGGCCGCCAGGTGGCCGTCAAGGTCCTCAACGGGGGGCTCGCCGACGACCCGAGGTTCGCCGAGCGGTTCGGCCGCGAGGCGCAGCACGCCGCGATGCTGGTCCACCCGAGGATCGCCATGGTCTTCGACTCCGGCCTGGACCAGGGCTCGCCGTACATCGTGATGGAGCTGGTGCAGGGCCGGTCGCTGGCCGTGCTGCTGGCCCAGCGCCCGGGGCTGCCGGTCGAGCAGGCGGTCGGGATCGCGGCCGCGGTCTGCGAGGGGCTGGCCCACGCGCACGCGGCGGGCCTGGTGCACCGGGACATCAAGCCCGGCAACATCATGATCACCCACGACGGCGGGGTGAAGGTGGTGGACTTCGGCATCGCCCGCGCTGGCTCCTCGCACAACCTCACCCAGACCGCCTCGGTGCTCGGCACCGCCGCCTACCTGTCGCCCGAGCAGGCCACCGCGAGCCCGGTGGACGGCCGCACCGACCTCTACGCGGTCGGCTGCGTGCTCACCGAGATGCTCACCGGCGCGCCGCCGTTCGAGGCCGAGACCCCGGTGGCGATCGCCTACAAGCACGTCGGTGAACTGCCGCTGCCGCCCTCCGTCCGGCGGCCCGGCCTGCCGCCCGCCCTGGACACGGCGGTGCTGCGCCTCCTCGCCAAGCACCCGGCCGACCGCCCCGCCGACGCCGCCGCCGCGCGGGCCGAACTGCTGGCCTGCGTCCCGGGGCTGGTGCCCGCCGACCCGACCACCGAACTGCTCGCCGCGGCCTTCCCCCAGGCCGTGCCGCCGTCGGCCGACCAGCGGCACACCACCCTCCTGCCGCCGCAGCCGGCGCCGCCGGCCGCCACCTCGGTGATGGCGCCGATCCCGGCCGCCGCTCCGTTCCCGGCGGCCGAGCCGGTGCGGGAGAGCCGCCGCCGGCCGATCGTGTTCGGGGCCCTGGGCCTGGCCGGTGCGGCCGGGGCGGCGATGCTCGCCCTCACCGCCTTCGACGAGCCGTCCAAGCCCGCCGCCGCGCCGTCCGCCCGGCCCACCACGACCGCGCCGGTCACCCCGGCGCCCACCCCGACGCAGGCCCCCGCCCCGACCCCGACGGCCACCACCCCGTCCCCGACGCCCTCGGCCGCCCCCACCACCCAGCCGCCGCACAACCAGGCCCCGCTGGTGCAGATCAACGCCCTGCGCCAGAGCGTCGCGCAGACCCAGGTGGAGAAGGACCGGGCCCGCCAGATCGAGCTGCTCCGCACCCTCGACGAGGCCACCGCCAAGATCAACGAGGGCCGGCCCGACGACGCCGCGAACAAGCTGAAGAGCGCCCAGCGCACCGTCCGCGACCTCGCCAAGCGGCACTCCATCGAGGGGCCGACCTACCAGAACTGGAACTCCCGTCTCTCGGCCCTCATCACCTCCCTCAACGCCACCGCCGACCAGGACGACTGAGCTCCGGGCCGGGTGTCCCGGGGCAGGAGCCGGTCAGGCGCCGAGGAAGCGCTGGAGTTCGTCGAGCAGGTAGTTGGCGCCCGTGCAGCCGATGCCCTGGAACCACAGCTGGTCGTCGACGGGGAAGGCGCGGTGGGCCTTGACGGCCTCCAGGGCCTGCCAGCCGGGGCTCGCGAGGGTGGCGGTGAGGCCGTTGCGCTCCGGGTCGCCGTAGCCGGCGTACAGGAGCAGGTCGCCGTCGGCCCTGGCGAGCTGGTCCGGCGGGAGCTCCTGGTCCGGCCGGTCGGTGTTCTGGGAGTCCGGGCGGGGGACGCCGACGTCGGCGAGGACGGCGCCGGGGAAGGTCTGCCGGCCGTAGAGGCGGATCCCGCCGCCCTCGACGAAGCGGACCAGGCTGACCTTCCGGCCGCCCGCCCTGGCGTTCGCGAGCGCGGCGGTCACCTGGTTGACGTGCCGCTGGTACGAGGCCATGAACGCCGCCGCGGCGTCCTGCCGGCCGAGCGCCTCGGCGTGGGTCTGCAGATCGGCCTTCCAGGCCGCGCCGGTGGTGGCGGTGAGGACGGTCGGGGCGATCGCCCGCAGCTCGTCGTAGCGGCCGCCGTCGCGGGACTGGTTGGAGAGGATGAGGTCGGGCCGCAGCGCGCGGACGGCGGCGAGGTCCGGGGCGCCGATCGGTCCGACGTAGGCGATCGGGGCGAGCCGGGAGGCGGGCCAGTAGTCGGGGAAGGCCGGGTCCGCCGCCGCCCGGGCCGCGCCGACCGGGGTGATGCCGAGGGTGAGCGCGGAGTCCAGTTCGGCGGTGTCCAGCACGACGACCCGCGCGGGTGCCCCGGGCACGGTGACCGGGCCGGTGGCGGTGGCCACGGTGACGCTCGGCGGCGCGGTGGGGGAGGGGGCCTCGGCGGCGGCCGCGAGGTCCATCGGCGGGGGCGCGGCGGGCCGGCCCGTGCAGCCGGTGAGCGCGGCGCCCCCGAGCCCGCCGAGCAGCGCGGTCAGCAGGGTGCGGCGGGTGATCGGGGACATCGGCACCTCGGGCGGCTCGGACAGCGCAGACGGGCGGAAGGACACGGCAGCGCGTCGATTATGTCCGAATTGGTGCGTAAAAAGCGGCTATGCGTCCACGGTGGCCGCCCACGGCGCGCCCGGCACCACCAGCGGAGTGCCGGTCACCGGGTCCGGCACCACCACCGACTCCAGCCCGAACACCTCGCGCACCAGCTCCGCCGTGACCACCTCGGCCGGCGGTCCCTGGGCGACGATCCGCCCGTCCTTCATCGCCACCAGGTGGTCGGCGTACCGGGCCGCCTGGTTGAGGTCGTGCAGCACCGCGACGACCGTCCGGCCGCGTTCCACGTTCAGCCGCCGGACCAGGTCCAGCACCTCCACCTGGTGCGCGATGTCCAGGAAGGTGGTCGGCTCGTCCAGCAGCAGGATGTCCGTGCCCTGGGCGAGCGCCATGGCGATCCAGACCCGCTGCCGCTGCCCGCCGGACAGCTCGTCCACACCGCGTTCGGCCAGCTCGGCGGTCGAGGTGCGCTCCAGCGCCTCGGCGACCGCGGCCTCGTCCTCCGCCGACCACTGCTGCCACCAGCTCTGGTGCGGCTGGCGGCCGCGCGACACCAGGTCGGCGACCGCGATGCCCTCGGGGGCGGACGGCGACTGCGGCAGCAGCCCGATCCGCCGGGCGATCCGCTTGGTGGGGACGCGGGCCAGCTCCTCGCCGTCCAGCAGCACCGCGCCGCGGACCGGCTTCAGCAGCCGCCCCAGCGCGCGCAGCAGGGTGGACTTGCCGCAGGCGTTGGGGCCGACGATCACGGTCACCCGGCCGTCCGGGATCCGCAGGTCGAGCCCCTCGGCGACGGTGCGGGCCTCGTAGGCGAGCGTCAGGTCCCGCGCCTCCAGGCGGTGGGACACCCGCTGCACGGGCTCGGCGGACTCGGTGTCGGGCAGCATCGGGGCCTCCACGGCTCAGGAACCTCCACGGCGGGAGCGGATCAGCAGCCACATCAGGTACGGCGCGCCGACCAGCCCGGTCACCACACCGACCGGCAGCTCGACGGGCGCCAGCAGCCGGCGGGCCAGCAGGTCGGCGAGCACCACGACCAGCGCGCCGGTCAGCGCCGAGCAGAACAGCGGGATCTGGACCGACCGGGCCAGCCGCACGGCGATCTGCGGGGCCATCAGCGCCACGAAGTCCACCGGTCCGGCGGCGCCCGCCGCGCAGGAGGCGAGCACCACGCCGAGCAGGGCCATGCCGAGCCGGATCCGGTCCAGCCGCAGCCCCAGGCCGACGGCGGTGGCGTCGTCGAAGGAGATCGAGCGCTGGGCCCGCGCCGCCCACAACGCCACCGGCACTGCGGCCAGCAGCACCCAGGCCAGCCAGCCGGCCTGGTCGTACCCGGAGCCGTTCAGGCTGCCGGTCATCCACACCTTGGCGGCCTGCGCCTGGAAGCCGTCCCCCTTGGTCAGGAACACCGAGGTCAGGGAGGAGAGCGCGACCGAGACACCGATGCCGATCAGCACGAAGCGCTGGGCGTGCAGCCCGCGCCGCCAGGCCAGCAGGTACACCAGCAGCCCGGCCGCCAGCCCGCCCGCGACGGCCGCGTACGGCACCTGGCCGGTGGAGTCGACCACGCCGTAGGCCAGCAGGCCGACCACGGTGGCGGTGGCGCCCCAGGAGACACCGACCACGTCCGGGCTGGCCAGCGGATTGCGGGCGACGGTCTGGATGAGTGCCCCGGCCAGTCCGAGCGCGGTGCCGGCCAGCAGGCCGACCACCACCCGGGGCAGCCGGAACTCGCCCACCACCAGCTCGTGCGGGCTCGGCTGCCCGAGCACCACCTTCAGCACCTCGCCGGGCGCCACGGTGGACTCGCCCAGGCAGAGCGAGGCGACGACGGTGGCGGCCAGCGCGAGCAGCAGGCCGAGCGCGGCGAGGGCCGCGCGCCGGTGCAGCAGGAAGGAGGCCGGTCCGGCCCGCAGCACGGTGTAGCCGCGCAGGGCGACGGTGCTCATGCGGCCACCACCTTCCGCCGCCGGACCAGCGCGACCAGCACCGGGACGCCGACCAGGGCGGTCATCACCCCGGCCGGCACCTCGGAGGGCGGGAACAGCACCCGGCCGAGCGTGTCGGCGAGCAGCAGCAGCGCGGGGCCGAGCACGGCCGAGAGGGCCAGCACCCAGCGGTGGTCCGCCCCGGCCACCGCGCGCGCGGCGTGCGGCACGGCCAGGCCGACGAAGGCGACCGGCCCGGCCGCCGCGACCGCCGACCCGGTCAGCACGGTGGCTCCGAGTGCGCCGACCGCGCGGACCGGTCCGGTCCGCGCGCCGAGGCCCTTGGCGGTGTCGTCGCCGAGCGCCAGCGCGTCCAGCCCGCGCGCCACCGACAGGACCAGCACCGTGCCGACGGCCAGGAACGGCAGCAGCTGCCGGGCGACGTCCGCGTCCCGCCCGGAGAGCGAGCCGACGTGCCAGAACCGGAACTGGTCCATCGCGGCAGCGTCGGTGGTGAGCACCAGGGTGTTGAGGGAGGCGATGAACGCGGAGATCGCCGCGCCGGCCAGCGCCAGCTTGACCGGCGAGGTACCGCCCCGGCCGCGTCCGGCGAGCCCGTACACCAGGACGGTGGCGAGCACCGCGCCGGCGAAGCCGAACCAGACGTACCCGGTGAGCGTGGAGACCCCGAACACGGAGATCGCCACCACCACGCCGGCCGCCGCGCCCTGGCTGACGCCGAGGATGCCGGGGTCGGCGATCGGGTTGCGGGTGATGCCCTGCATGACGGTGCCGGCCAGGCCGAGCGCCGCGCCGACCGCGAGGCCGACGACGGTGCGTGGCAGCCGCAGCTCGCGGATCACCACGGCGTTGGTGCTGTCCCCGCCGTGCAGCAGGGCGTCGACGGTGTCGCCGAACGGGACGGTGCGGCTGCCGACCGCCAGGCTCAGCAGCACCGCACCGGCCAGCAGGGCCAGCGCGGCGGCGAGCCACAGTATTCGGCGGCGCAGCAGCCGGGCTCTTCCGGGTGCGGTGGTGTCGGTCATGGCTCTCTCTCGCAGATAGCTCAGGCAAACCTAAGTTCCGCGTCGAAGCCGGGGCAAATCCCCCCGCCCGCCGAGGCCGAGGCCGCGGCCGGGCGTCGGGCCGGCCGGGCCGGTTGGATAGCCTGACGGCATGCCTGTGACCTCGGACGTCCCGCTGACCGTGGGTTTCGACCTCGACATGACGCTGCTCGACACCCGGCCCGGGATCCGGGCCACCTATCTGGCGCTGTCCGCCGAGACCGGCACCGCCATCGACGCCGACCTGGTGGTCACCCGGCTCGGGCCGCCGCTCCTCGACGAACTGCGCAACTGGTTCCCGGCGGAGGAGCTGGACGCGGTCGCCCACCGCTACCGCACCCTCTACCGGGACCACGCCTTCGCGCCGACGGTCGCCCTGCCGGGCGCGCACGCCGCCCTGGACGCGGTCCGCGCCCACGGCGGCCGGGTCGCGGTCATCACCGGCAAGTACGAGCCGAACGCCCGGCTCCACCTGGAGCACGCGGGACTGAGCGCGGACGCGCTGGTCGGCGACCTGTGGGCGGAGACCAAGGGCGTGGCCCTGCGCGAGCACGGCGCCACCGTCTACGTCGGCGACCACCTCGGCGACATCCGGGGCGCCAAGCACGCGGACGCGGTGGCGGTGGGCGTGGCGACCGGCCCGTACGGCGCCGAGGAGCTGCTGGCGGCCGGCGCGGACGTGGTGCTGCCCGACCTCACGGCCTTCCCGGCCTGGCTCGACGGGCACCTGGCCGCCCGCTGAGGCCAGTGTCGGCGCCAGAGCCGGTGCCCCGAGCCGGTGCCCCGTGCCGACCCCGTGCGGCGGCGCCGTCAGGCGTCGGCGCGGACCCGGCGCCGCTGGGCGCGCGCGGAGAGCAGCAGACCGGTCAGGGCGAGCAGGAAGCCGAGCGGCATCAGCATGCTCAGCCAGTACGCGGCCGACGGCAGCGGCGTCAGGTGCAGGAACAGCGGCACGAAGGTCACCAGGGTGGCGAGCGCGCCGATGCCGAAGACGATCGTGCCGGCCTTGACGTAGACGTCGCCTCGGTCGGCGCTCTGGCTGCCGACGCTGCTCGCGCTGCTCACGGGGCTTGCTCCTCTGCGGCGGGGTTCGGCCGCGGCGGCGGGTCCGGCGGCCGTCCCAGTCTCGCAGAGCCGCCCGGGACGCGGGCCGCCGCGGTACCGCCGGGGCGGCCCCGGAAGCGCTTCGCGGGCGAGCGGTCCCGTCACGTTGCGCAGTTTTCCGGGCGCTGGGAGTTTTGATCCCTGCTGGGCGGGGGTATGCAGGCTGTGCCGAGGGGTGCGATCAGTGCGCCCCGTTCTCTCCGACCGGAGGTGTGAGCCAGTGGACAGCGTCGAGTCGCGCCCGGGTCATGCCGATTCCGGGTCGCGCGTGGCCGTCGGGGCTCCGTACGGAACTTTCGCGGAACGCGGATGAGACAGTGACGGACCGTTAGTCTGCTCCTTACAGTGTGCTGATCGTGCGCGCCCCGCAGGGCGCGTCCCCCGGGTCGGCCCGCTCTCCCACCCAGTGATCCCCGGCCAGGGCCGGGATCCCTCATACCCACATCGAGGACTGTTCGAGATGCCCACCGGCCAGGTCAAGTGGTTCAACGAGACGAAGGGCTTCGGCTTCCTGTCGCGCGACGACGGCGGCGATGTCTTCGTCCACACCAAGGCGCTGCCCGCCGGAATCACGTCGCTCAAGCCGGGGCAGCGGGTCGAGTTCGGCGTGGTCGCCGGGCACCGCGGCGACCAGGCGATGCAGGTCCAGCTGCTGGAGGCGCTGCCCTCGGTGGCCGCCGCCCAGCGCAAGAGCCCGGACGACATGGCGGCGCTGGTCCAGGACCTCATCACGATGATGGACGCGGTACTGCCGGGGCTCCAGCACGGCCGCTACCCCGCCAAGCCGGCCGGGCAGAAGCTCGCCGTCCTGCTGCGCGCGGTGGCCGAGCAGTTCGACGTATGAGTCACCCGCCCGACCGGCGACGGTCGGGCGGGCGGCGGCTCAGAAGTCCAGCGCACCCGGGCCGAGCGGGGGGACCAGGCCCTCCGCGGCGGCCCGGGTGAGCAGCGCGCGGACGGCCGCGTGCCCCTCCTCGCCGAGCTCCGCGGTGAACTCGTTGACATAGAGCGCGATGTGCTGGTCGGCGACGTCCGGGTCCATCTCCTGGGCGTGCTCCAGCACGTACCGGCGGCTGGCCTCCGGGTCGTCCCAGGCCTGTCGGACGGAGGCGCGGATCGCCTCGGTGAGCGCGCGCAGCCGCTCCGCGCCGAGCGAGCGCCGGGCGATGATGGCGCCGAGCGGGATCGGCAGGCCGGTCTCCCGCTCCCAGGCCTCGCCCATGTCGGCCAGGCTGCGCAGACCGTAGTTCCGGTAGGTGAACCGGGCCTCGTGGATGACCAGGCCGGCGTCCACCCGGCCGTCCCGCACGGCGGGCATGATCTCGTGGAACGGCAGCACCACGATCCGGCCCAGGCCGCCCGGTACCGCCTTCGCCGCCCACAGCCGGAACAGCAGGTAGGCGGTGGACCGCTCGGAGGGGACGGCGACGGTCTTCCCGCTCAGGTCGTCCCCGCTGTCCGGGCGGGTGAGCACCAGCGGGCCGCAGCCGCGACCGAGCGCACCGCCGCAGGGCAGCAGGGTGTACTCGTCCAGCACCCAGGGCAGGGCGGCGTAGCTGACCTTGAGGACGTCCAGCTCGCCGCGCTCGGCCAGGCCGTTGGTGACGTCGATGTCGGCGAAGGTGACCTCGGGGGCGTCCGCGCCCGGGACCAGGCCGTGCGACCAGGCGTGGAAGACGAAGGTGTCGTTGGGGCAGGGTGAGTAGGCGACGCTCAGCCGTTCAGCCACGGCCGGCCTCCTTCGGCGCTCGGCGCGGTCCGGGCGGGTCGGCCCGGTGGGACTGCGGTTGCCCGGCGGCCCGCGGCCCGGTCGCCACCGGGTCCGACGGGGTCTGCGGGGTCTGCGGGGGCTGGGCAATCGGCGGGGTCTGCGGGTCCAGGGCCGGCAGGACCGGCAGGGCCAGCAGGGCCGGCCAGGGCAGGGCGGCGAAGGCCCGCTCCAGCGCGCCGAGGGCCTCGCCGATCCGCCAGGCGGACCGGTCGCGCGGGCCCACCGGGTTGGAGACGGTGCGCAGCTCGAACGCCGGTACCCCGTGCCGGGCGGCGGCCTCGGCGACCCCGAAGCCCTCCATCGCCTCGGCCACCGCGTCCGGGTGGCGGGCGGTCAGGGCGGCGGCGCGCCCGGCGCTGCCGGTCACGGTGGAGACGGTCAGCACGGCGCCGGTGGCCAGGGTGTCCACCCCGGCGGCCCGCAGCGCCTCGGCGACCAGCGCCACGGTGGCCGGCGCCGGGGTGTGCCGGACGGTCCCGAAGCCCAGCTCGGTGACGTCGGCGAAGCCTTCCGGGGTCTCGGCGCCCAGGTCGGCGGCGACGATCGCGTCGGCGACCACGGTGGTGCCGACCGGCGCCCCAGGGGCGAAGCCGCCGGCGATCCCGGCGGAGACCACCAGGTCGTACCGGTCACCGGCGGGTGCGGAGAGCGCCGTGAGCGCAGTGGCGGCGGCGGCCGCCGCGGCGCCCGGGCCGACCCCGCCGGCCAGCACGTCCACCGTCGCGCCGGAGGGGTGCGCGACCCGGTCCAGCGCGCCCCCGGGCAGCGGCACCCGCCGGGCCGTGCCACCGAGGCCGCGCAGCACGGCCTCGGCCTCGGCCGGCACCGCGACGACGACGAGCAGCCGGGCCCGCGCGGGGCCCGACTGCTCGTCGGGAAGTCGTACCGTCACCGGTCGACCGTCAGCTGTCCTGGGTGTTCAGCTGGAAGTACCACACGCCGTAGATCGCGTCCGGCTGCTTCGGGTCGCTCTCGACCACGGTGACCAGGGTCTTGCCGGAGGAGTTGAGCGCCTTGCTGGCCGGCACCGAGCCCGAGTAGGTGGCGTCCTTGGCCGCGGTGGCCAGGATGAACCGGCCGCCCTGCGCCTGCTGGCCGCCGTTGGTGTTGGCCCACCAGCCGCGGTCGGCCACGTCGGGGCTCACGCCGACGCCGATCCGGTCGCTCATGGTGACGTCGGACTTGGGGAGGGTGCCCTCGTCCAGAGCCTTGCCGGCCTTGTCCTGGCACTCCTCCTGCTGCTGCTCGGTCAGCGGCTTGCCCTCGTTGAAGCAGAAGGGGTCCTTGACCGTCGAGGAGTTGCCGACGACCAGCGTGACGCGGTGGTCGCTGATCTCGTGCTGGCTGGACGCGAAGGCAATGGACCCGCCGACCGTGCCGGCGGCGATGACGACGACGGCGCCGAGGCCGGCGATGACGCGGGTGCTGAGGCTCATGCGTCAGAGGCTACCGGGCTTTCGCGATCACGCTACGCGGGGGTCGGCAACCGCGTGTTGTCCCCGGACGTCGCCCCGGACGTCGCCCCGGGCGCGGGCCGGCGCGGCGGCCGCTCACGCCACCCGGGGCGCGGCGGGCCGGTGGCGCACACCCACCCGCAGGAGCGAGCGGAACGTCCACAGCAGCACCGCGCCGACTACGGCGGCGGCCACCGAGAGACCCAGCGCGCCGTTCAGCGGCAGCAGGATGCCGACCGCGCCGCCCGCCACCCAGGACATCTGGAGCAGGGTCTCCGAGCGGGCGAAGGCCGAGGTCCGCACCGACTCGGGCACGTCCCGCTGGATCAGCGCGTCCAGCGACAGCTTGCCCAGCGAGGCCGCCATCCCGGCCGCCGCGGCCACCGTCACCACGGTGACGGTGCTGTACCAGAGCGCGGCGGCGGCGGTGGCGCAGCCGGCCAGCAGCAGCATCGCGGTGACCGTCATCTCCGGGCTGCGGGGCCGCAGCCACGACCCGAGCGCCGAACCGATCGCGTTGCCCGTCCCCGCGGCCAGCGCCACCAGCCCGAGCGCCAGGGTCGGCTGCAGGCCGCCGATCGGCTCCTCGCGGAGCAGGAACGCCAGGAACATCACCAGGAAGCCGACCAGCCAGCGCATCGCCGCCATCGCCCGCAGGGCCAGGATCACCGAGGGCCCGACGGTGCGCAGCGAGGCCTTGGGCCGCTGCCCCGCGGCCGGCTCCGGCGGGGGCTCCGGCGCGGGGGCGTTCCGGCCGTGCAGGACGCCGTGGTGGCCCGGCGGGTGCTCCTCGGCGTGCAGCACGGCCCGCTGCTCGCCCTTGGCCGAGTCCACCGTGTGCGGCAGGTGGAAGGCCATCAGGGTGCCGGCCACGAAGACCAGGAAGGCGCCGCGCAGCGGCCAGCCGGGACCGATGAGGTGCAGCAGCCCGCCGACCCCGGCCGCGACCATGGTGGCCAGCAGCCCGGCCAGGGTGACCCGGGAGTTC
Organism: Kitasatospora purpeofusca; assembly: GCF_000718025.1. Taxonomy (GTDB): domain Bacteria; phylum Actinomycetota; class Actinomycetes; order Streptomycetales; family Streptomycetaceae; genus Kitasatospora; species Kitasatospora purpeofusca. Next base: position 167,793 of record NZ_JODS01000007.1, on the reverse strand, counting down.
GCCTTCACCAGCGACAGCCGGCTGGGCAGCAGCCGGGGCACCACGACGCTGCGCACCACCCCGTACGCCTTGGACGCGACCAGGACGCCGAGCGCCTCCGGGTAGAGCGCCAGCCCGCCGCCGGTCACCACGCCGGCCATGGTCCAGGCGAGCACCGCGCGGGCCAGCATCGACATCGCCATGGCGGCCCGGCGGCCGTGCGGCAGCCGGTCCAGCAGCGGGCCGATCACCGGGGCCAGCAGGGCGAACGGCGCCATGGTGACGAGGAGGTAGAGCGCCACCCGGCCGCGGGCCTCGCCGGTCGGTACCGAGAAGAAGATCGTGGAGGCGAGCGCCACGGTGATGAGCATGTCCCCGAACGCGTTCAGGGCGTGCAGCTCGATCAGCTTGGCCAGGCCGGACTCGCCGGCGCCCTCGGCGGCGGTGGCCCGGCGGATCCGGCGGCCGGTGCCGTGCACCACCTTGCCGGTCCGGGATCCGGCGGCGGAGGCGGTGCGGACCAGGAAGTGCCGGCGCTGCTCCTCGCCGTCGCCGTCGTCCTGTTCGTCGTGCCCGTCCGGCCCGTCCCGGTCGTCCGGCGGGTCCTGGCCGCCGCCCGCCGCCGTCCCCACCGGGGCCGGGGCAGGGCCGTCCGGTCCGTCCGCAGGGGCGCCGGCCGACTCTGCGGCGGGCAGTGAGGAGGGGTCCACCGACCGCGGTTCCCCCGCGGCGTGGACCGGAGACTGCTGTCGCGGCACGGCGTTCGCTTCGTCGGGGCTGCCGGCCTGCGAGGCGTGCAGTGCGTGCTGCGACGGTTTCTCGTCCGCCACATGCCCATCCTGCCCCAGAATCGGGAGGACGACGCGGGATTCCGCTCCGCGCCGCGCGAGCGGGGGCCGCCGTTCCCGTCCCGGACGCCCCGGATCCACTCCGGAACGCCCCGGACTGTGCCCGGTGGCCGACCGGCGGGTAGCCTGCCCAGAGTCCGCCCGAGTGCCCGACCGGCGCCGGCGGACCGGACCAGCGGCGCGGCCGGTATCCGCGGCAGGCCGCAGTCGCGCAGAATGGACGAGGGAATCCGAGCCGCGACGGAAAAGGCAACTCGCCGTGGGCGACAGAAGAAATGGGAGAGAATCGACGCCGTGAGTGCAGCGATGCGAAGCCGTACCCCTGATCGGCTCTGTGCCGAGGCCGTCGAACTCGCCCGTCAGGCCGCCGAGGACGCTGTCGGTGCCGAGACCGTCGGGGGGCACCTGGGTGTCCAGGCCGAGACCGACCGTGTCGTGACCCACACCTTCGAGTGCCTGGACGCGGCCTACCGCGGCTGGCACTGGGCGGTCACGGTGGCGCGCGCACCGAGGGCCAAGAACGTGACGCTGGACGAGGTCGTCCTGCTGCCGGGCCCCGACGCCGTGCTGGCCCCGCAGTGGGTGCCGTGGAGCGAGCGGCTGCGCCCGGGCGACATGGGCCCCGGCGACCTGCTCCCCACCGACGCCGACGACGTGCGGCTGGAGCCGGGCTGGAGCGGCGAGGACGAGCCCGCGCCGAACTCCGCGCTGGCCCAGGCCGCCCAGGAGGACGTGCTGGTCAGCGACGACCCGGCGGTCCAGCCGGCCCCGGTCCGGGCCCAGATCCGGGCCGTCGCCGACGAGCTGGGCATGGGCCGCAGCCGGGTGCTGTCCCGGCTCGGCCTGCACCTGGCCGCCGACCGCTGGGAGAAGGCCCACGGCGCGCAGACGCCGATGGCGCAGTCCGCCCCGGCCGGCTGTGTCACCTGCGGCTTCCTGATCCCCATCGGCGGCTCGCTGGGCCAGGCCTTCGGGGTCTGCGGCAACGAGTTCGGTCCGGCCGACGGCCAGATCGTCTCCTTCGCCTACGGCTGCGGCGGGCACTCCGAGGCGGCCGTCATCCCGGCCCCGCCGGCGCCGGCCGCGCTGATCCTGGACGAGCTGGTGGTCGAGCCGCTGACGCTGCACCCCGACCGGCTCTCCGGCTCGGTCGAGCCCGACGCCCCCACCGAGGAGCTCGGCCACTCCTAGGGATCGTCACGTCCGGCGGCCCGTCCCACCCCGTGGGGCGGGCCGCCGTCGTCCCCGCCGCGGTCCGGGCGGGCCGGCTGCTCCGGGGGTGTGTCCGGGACTGTCCCCGCGGCAGGGAAGAATGCCCCCCGTAGGGCACAACAGGGCGGCGGAAGGCGGCAGGTCCAGTGGAACCTCGGATTCTCGGCAGCGGCACGGACGAGCGCCTCGCGGACCCCTTCGGCAGTGCCGAACTGCGTCGCCGGGTGCTGGACGCCTGGGCCGCCTCCCCGGCCAGGTTCCGGGAGGACGCCAACGCCGAGGAGGAGCTGGCCCTCGGCGGCTACCGCGACCGGCTGGTCGTCGAGCTGGCGCAGAACGCCGCCGACGCCGCCGTCCGCGCCGGGCAGGGACCGGGCCGGCTCCGGCTCACCCTGGCCGACGGCGTGCTGGCCGCCGCGAACACCGGTGCGCCGCTGGACGCGGCGGCCGTCGAGTCGCTCTCCACCCTGCGAGCCTCCTCCAAGCGCGGCGACCGGGACAGCACCGTCGGCCGGTTCGGGGTCGGCTTCGCCGCCGTCCTCGCGGTCACCGACGAGCCCGCCGTGCTCGGCGCGGCCGGCGGTGTGCGCTGGTCGCTCGGCGAGGCCAGGTCGCTGGCCGAGGCGCAGCCCGTCCTGGACGAGGAGCTGCGCCGCCGGGACGGCCATGTGCCGCTGCTGCGGCTGCCGTTCGCCGCCGAGGGCCCCGCGCCCGACGGGTACGACACGGTGGTGGTGCTGCCGCTGCGCGACGCGGCCGCCGAGGACCTCACCCGCCGGCTGCTGGCCGGCATCGACGACGCGCTGCTGCTCACCCTGCCCGGCCTGGCCGAGGTCGTGGTGGAGACCTCGGACGGCACCCGCACCCTGACCCGCTCGGCCGCCGCGCCGCGTCCGGACGCGGCCCTCCCGGCGCCGTCCGGCCGGGCCACCGGGGCGGAGATCAGCGAGGTCACCATCACCGACGACGCCGACGGGCAGCCGCGGCGCACCGTCTGGCAGACCGTCGGGGCGGCCGGACCGCTCGACGTCGAGCTGCTCGCCGACCGGCCCACCGAGGAGCGCGCCCGCCCGCACTGGACGGTGACCTGGGCGGTACCGGTCTCCGACGGCGGGGACCCGCAGCGGCCGGCGATCGCCCCGGTGCTGCACGCGCCCACCCCGAGCGACGAGCCGCTGGACCTGCCCGCGCTGCTGATCGCCTCCTACCCGCTGGACTCCACCCGGCGGCACGTCGCCCCCGGCGCGCTCGCCGACTTCCTCACCGAGCGGGCCGCCGACGCCTACGCCGAGCTGCTGCGCGCCCGCGGCGGCGACCTCGGCTCGCTCGGCCTGGTGCCCGGGCCGCTCGGCCGGGGCGCGCTGGACAACGCGCTGCGCGCCGCCGTGCTCTCCCGGCTGCCCGGGACGCCGTTCCTGCCGCACCCGGCGCCGGTCGAGGAGGGCACCCCGGCGCTGCGGCCCCGGGACGCCACCCTGCTGGAGGGCGCGGACGGCTCGGTGGTCGAGGCGCTGGCGCCGATCTTCCCCGGCCTGCTGCCGGCCGGTCTGGAACGCCGCACCGAGCTGCGGGTGCTGAATGTGCGCCGGGTCCCGCTCGCCGAGGTGGTCGACCAGCTGGGCGGCCTGGACCGGGAGCCGGCCTGGTGGCGCAACCTGTACGCGGCGCTCGGCGGCGCCGATCCGGAGGCGCTCGGCGCGCTGCCGGTGCCGCTCGCCGACGGGCGGACGGTCACCGGTCCGCGCCGGGTCCTGCTGCCCTCCGACGACGCCGACTGGGCGGCCTTCCCCGGCTACCCGGAGGCGCTGGCCGACGCGCTCGCGGTGCTCGACCTGCGGCTCGCCCACCCGGAGGCCTCCCACCCGCTGCTGGCCAAGCTGGGCGCGGGCGCGGCCACCCCCGCCGGGGTGCTGGACACGCCCGAGGTGCGGGCCGCCGTCCTGCGCTCCTACGAGCTGGCCGAGGACGACCCGGACGCCGCCGCCGACCTCGCCGACGCCGTGCTGGCGCTCGTCCGGGCCGCCGCCCCGGCCTCCGGCGAGCACCCGTGGCTGGGCCGGCTGGCCCTGCTCGACGACGAGGGCGAGCCCGCCCGGGCCGGTGAGCTCCTGCTTCCCGACAGCCCGTTCGCCGCGCTGGCGCGCGAGGACGACGCCGCCTGGGTGGACGACGAGCTGCTGGAGCGCTGGGGCCCGGAGGTGCTGGCCGCGGTCGGCGTGCTCGCCGAGTTCGCGCTGGTCCGGGCCGAGGACGTGGTGCTCGACCCGGACGACCTGGAGCGGCTCGACCCCACCGCGCCCGCCGACCGGGCGGCCGGCGGCCACCCCACCGGGCTGATCGACGAGGCTCCGGACGGACTGGCCGACTGGGCCGAGGACGCGCTGGAGGCGCTGCACGCCGACGACGGGGACACGATCGGTGTTCCGCCGGTCGCCGCCGAGCTGCTCGTCGTCCGCGATCTGGACCTGGTGGACGACGACGCCTGGCCGCAGGCGCTCGCCACGCTGGCCCGCCCGCCGTACCGGGACGCCGTGGTCACCCCCGTCCGCACCCTGCTGCCGGACGGCTCGTACGCCGACCTGCCGCCGTACACCGCTTGGTGGCTGCGCGACCATCCGGTGCTGGACGGCCGCGAGCCCGCCGGGCTGCGCGCGGCCGGCGCGGACCCGCTGCTGCGCGGCCTCTACGACGAGGCCCGCACCACCCTGGACGAGCAGTTCCTGCACGCGCTGGGGGTGCGCACCACGCTGGCCGCGCTGCTCGCCGAGCCGCACGGTCCGGACGAGGTGCTGGACCGGCTGACCGACCCGGACGCCGAGATCGGGCACCGCCAGCTGCACGGCATCCACAGCGCGCTGGCCCGGGTCGGCACGGACCGGATCGAGGCGCTGGACGTGGTCAGGGCGGTCCCGCCGATGGACCGCGCCACCGGGCGGCGGCCGGACCGGACCGTGGTGGTGGACGCCACCGAGGCGGTCGTCGCGGACGCCCCCGACCTGGTCGAGCTGCTGCACGACCACCCGCTGTTGCCGGTCGCCCCGGCGCTGGCCGCGGACCTCGCCGAGCGGTTGCACGTCTCGCTGGCCAGCGAGGTGGCCGGCGGGCGGGTGCTCTCCCAGGGTGCGCTGCACCGGGTGCCGGCGGTGGTGCGGGAACTGCTGCCCGGCTGCCCGGTGGCGTACGAGGAGCACGAGGAGCTGCTGGTGGTCGGCCCGGACGGGGAGGAGGCGGCCGTCGACTGGCGTTGGGACGGCGCGGCGGACACCCCGGAGGCGCCGTACGACCCGGAGTCGGCCGAGGAGGCCGACGAGGACGACGAGTTCGAGCTGCCGCCGGTGCCCGGGCTGCTGCACGCGGCCACCCCGGAGGGGCTGGCCGCGGGCCTGGCCTGGTCGGTGGGGCAGTGGCACCGCCGATTCGAGGTGCTGGCCGCACTGAGCGAGCCGGACCGGGCCTACGAGCTGTCCGCGGCCCGGGACTTCGAGGGCTGACGGGACGCCGGAGCCGGAGCCGCCGACGAGGGCGGGTCCGGCTCCGGCGCGTCCGGTTCTCGTCGGTCGGGAACGGCCCCGGTCAGGAGCAACGTCGGTCGGGAACGGCGCCGGTCAGGAGCGGGAGCCGGAGCGGGTCCGGCCGCGGGCGATCATCCGCAGGTAGAGCGCGAGCGTGCTCAGCACCCAGGTGGCGGTGAGCACCGCCGCCACCGCCTTGGTCAGCAGCGGGCCCGCCTCGATGTGCGCGAGCGCACCGACCCCCACCAGCAGCCCGGCCAGCAGCCCGGTGACCAGCAGTCCGCCCAGGAAGGCCGCGAAGGCCTCCAGTTCCCCGCCCCTGCGCCCCATCGCGGTACCCCCCGTCGCCGAACCCCTCCGGTTCGTGGCTCAATCATCGAGCCGGCGCCGCATGATCCGCCAGACCACTTCCAGCACCAGCCCGGCGGTCACCGCGATGCCCACCCCGAGCCACGGGTCCCGGGTGCCGGACAGCGAGAGCTGGAAGAAGTCGGAGAGCCACGGCACGGTCATCACCAGCGCGAAGCCGCCGCACATGGTGGCGATCAGCAGCACCCGCCACCAGTTGTACGGGCGGGCCACGATCGCCAGCACCCAGATGGCGACCAGGAACAGCGTCAGGGTGGCCACGCTGGTGTCCGACTCGAGGTCGGTGGCGTGGTTGGCCCGGGCCAGCGCGTACGCGGTGAAGGTCGCCGTGCCGGCGATGACGCCGCCCGGGATCGCCAGCCGCAGCACCCGGCGCACGAAGCCGGTGCGGGCGCGCTCGTTGTTGGGCGCGAGCGCCAGGAAGAAGGCCGGCACACCGATCGTCAGGGTGGACAGCACGGTGGAGTGCCGGGGCAGGAACGGGTACGGCGAGTGGGTGAAGATCACCAGCAGCGCCAGCAGCACCGAGTAGACCGTCTTGACCAGGAACAGCCCGGCCACCCGCTCGATGTTGCCGATCACCCGGCGGCCCTCGGCGACCACCGAGGGCATCACCGCGAAGGAGTTGTTCAGCAGCACGATCTGGGCGACCGCCTTGGTCGCGTCGCTGCCGCTGCCCATCGCCACGCCGATGTCCGCGTCCTTGAGCGCCAGCACGTCGTTGACGCCGTCGCCGGTCATCGCCACGGTGTGCCCGCGCGCCTGGAGCGCGCCGACCAGCTCGCGCTTCTGCTGCGGGGTGACCCGGCCGAAGACGGTGGTGCGCTCGGCGAGGTCGGCCAGCGCCTCCGGCTCGCGGGGCAGGGTGCGGGCGTCCACCGGATGGTCGGCGCCGGGCAGGCCGAGGTGGGCGGCGACCGCGCCGACCGAGACGGCCGCGTCGCCGGAGATCACCTTCGCCTCGACCTGCTGGCTCTCGAAGTAGCGCAGGGTGTCGGCGGCGTCCTCGCGCAGCCGCTGCTGGAGCACCACCAGGGCGAGCGGGCGCAGTCCGGCGGCCGGGTCCGGGGCGTCCAGCGGGACGGGTGTGCGGCCGAGCAGCAGGACCCGCAGGCCCTGGGCGCCCAGCTCGTCGACCTCGGCCAGCGCCGGGTGGCCGGCCGGCAGCAGGACGTCGGGCGCGCCGAGCAGCCAGCTGGCCTCGCCGCCGCGCGGCTCCAGCAGCTGGACGCCGCTCCACTTGCGGGCGGAGGAGAACGGCATCGCCTCGATCACCCGCCAGCCGCCACGGGCCCCGGGGGCTCCCCGGCCGGCCTCCGGGCCGTCGCCGTCGGGGGACTGCGGGCCGCCGACCGCGGCGTCCCGGCCGGTGGTCTCCCGGCCGTCGCCGTAGGCGTCGATGACGGCCTGCATGGACGCGTTGGGGCGGGCGTCGGCCCCGGCCATCACCGCCAGCGCCTGCTCGACGGTCTCCTTGAGGGTGCCCCGGTCGTCCAGCGCGCCGCGCTCGTCGGCGGCCCCGGCGTCCCCGCCGTCCGCGTCGGCGCCGAGCACCCGCAGGTCCACCAGGTCCATGCCGCCCTCGGTGAGGGTGCCGGTCTTGTCCAGGCAGACGGTGTTCACCCGGGCCAGGCCCTCGATCGCGGGCAGCTCCTGGACCAGGCACTGCTTGCGGCCCAGCCGGATCACCCCGATCGCGAAGGCCACCGAGGTCAGCAGCACCAGGCCCTCGGGCACCATCGGCACGATCCCGGCGATCATCCGGCGGACCGCCTCGCGCCAGTCGCGGCCCTCCACCGCCAGCTGGCTGATGATCAGACCGACCGCGGTCGGGATCAGCAGCCAGGTGATGAACCGCAGGATGCTGTCGATGCCGCTGCGCAGCTCCGACTTCACCAGCGTGAACCGGCTGGCCTCCTCGGCCAGCTGCGCCGCGTACGCCTCGCGGCCGACCTTGGTGGCGGTGAAGGTGCCCGCGCCGGCCACCACGAAGCTGCCGGACATCACCTGGTCGCCGGGCTGCTTGAGGACCGGGTCGGGCTCGCCGGTGAGCAGGGACTCGTCGATCTCCAGACCGTCCGCCTCGGTGACCTCGCCGTCGACGATCACCTTGTCCCCGATGCCCAGCAGCACGGTGTCGTCCAGCACGATCTCGCCGACGGCGATCTGCTGGACCGTGCCGTCGCGGCGGACCTGCGGTCGGGCCTCGCCGATCAGCGCCAGGCTGTCCAGGGTCTTCTTGGCGCGCAGCTCCTGGATGATGCCGATCGCCGTGTTGGCGACGATGACCAGGCCGAAGAGGCCGTCCTGGATCGGGCCGACGACCAGGATGATCGCGAACATCACGCCGATGATCGCGTTGAAGCGGGTGAAGACGTTGGCCCGGACGATCTCCTTGGTGGAGCGGCTGGAGCGGACCGGTACGTCGTTGACGTCGCCCCGGGCGACCCGTTCGGCCACCTCGGCGGCGGTGAGACCGCCGCGCCGGCCGGGCAGCAGCCCGAGCGGGTGGGCACCGTCGGGCTTCTCCCCGGCGGCCGGGGCCGCGGTCGGCCGGTCCTCGGCGGGCTGCGCAGGCTGCGTCATGGCACCGACTCTACGGGCGCCTTATGTCCGATGCGTGCTACTAAAGGACTATTCAGTCCGACCGGGTGGCCGGGTCCCCGCCGTTCCCCTCCGGGGCCGTGCGCGGCGACCGCTCGGCCGTCCCCGGGGTGCCCGTCGCACCCGTCGTCCCCGCCTCGGCGGCCCGGCTCCGGGCGATGGCGTCCCGGCGGGCCCGGCAGTACCAGAGGCCGATCAGACCGAGGCCGCCGCCGGCCAGGCAGATCCACGGCCAGTTGCCGTGGCCGTGGTCGGAGAGGGTCCCCCAGAAGGGGAGCAGGACGACGAACGCCACGAACCAGAGCACCGTCCCGCCGCCGACGATCGCGACGTCATTGGCCTCCAGCGGTGGAGGGGAGGGGTGCGATGGCGTCTTGGGCATGGGCCCTAGGGTACGGGTGCGGCGGGCGTTCGATCGATTTCCTGTGCGGACTGTCCGGGGTCGTCCCGATCCACTCCGGTCTACGCGCGAAGATAGCGAACCGGCGATTGCGGAACTCATACTTGTCATTCCGGTTGGCCGGGGCACGCCCAGGACATCGTGCTTCGTGCCCGTCCGACCGGATCGCCCGGCCGCAGTCGCTCGGGCGGCTCCCCCCTCTCCTCCGCCCCCACAGAGGACGCAGCATGCCCGTGGCCCAGCCGACCACCGAGTCGCCCGAGCCCGCCCAGCCCGACGCGCCGAAGCCCCCGACCGGCGCCCTGGACCGCTACTTCCGGATCGGCGAGCGCGGCTCCACCCTGTCGCGCGAGATCCGCGGCGGTATCGCCACCTTCTTCACCATGGCCTACATCCTGGTGCTGAACCCGATCATCCTGGCCAGCGCCACCGACATGACCGGCGCCCACCTGGACAACACCCAGCTGGTCACCGCCACCGCGCTCACCGCCGGTCTGACCACGCTGCTGATGGGTGTGATCGGCAACGTCCCGATCGGCCTGGCCGCCGGCCTCGGCGTCAACACCATCGTGGCCCTCCAGCTCGCGCCGAAGATGACCTGGCCGGACGCGATGGGCATGGTGGTGCTGGCCGGCTTCGCGATCATGATCCTGGTCGCCACCGGCCTGCGCGAGCGGGTGATGAACGCCGTCCCGCTCGGCCTGCGCAAGGGCATCGCCATCGGCATCGGCCTGTTCATCAGCCTGGTCGGCCTGGTCGACGCCGGCTTCGTCACCCGGATGCCCGACGCCGCCCACACCACCGTGCCGCTCCAGCTCGGCACCGGCGGCCACCTGCTCGGCTGGCCGGTCCTGGTCTTCGTGCTCGGCCTGCTGCTGACCCTGGTCCTGATCGTCCGCAAGGTGCCGGGCGCGATCCTGGTCTCCATCGCGGTGATGACCGTCGTCGCCGTCGTCATCGACAAGCTCGCGGACCTGCCCGCCAGCGCCTGGGGCCTGACCGTCCCGGCCTGGCCCGGCAGCCCGGTCGCCAAGCCGGACTTCGGCCTGGTCGGCGAGGTCAGCCTGTTCGGCGGCTTCGAGAAGGTCGGCGTCCTGACCGGCGTCCTCTTCGTCTTCACCGTGCTGATGTCCTGCTTCTTCGACGCGATGGGCACCATCCTCGGCGTGGCCGACGAGGCCCACCTGCTGGACGAGAAGGGCGACCTGCCGGGCATCAACAAGGTGCTGATGATCGACGGCATCGCCACCGCGGCGGGCGGCGCGACCTCCTCCTCCGCGAACACCTGCTTCGTCGAGTCCACCGCGGGTGTCGGCGAGGGCGCGCGCACCGGCTTCGCCTCGATCGTCACCGGCGCCCTGTTCATGGTGGCGCTCTTCTTCTCCCCGCTCGCCAAGATGGTCCCCGCCCAGGCCGCGACTCCCGCCCTGGTCGCCGTCGGCTTCCTGATCCTGGCCAACTCGATCAAGGAGATCGACTGGGCCGACTACACGATCGCGATCCCGGCGTTCCTGACCATCGTGATGATGCCGTTCACCTACAGCATCACCAACGGCATCGGCTTCGGCTTCATCGCCTTCTGCGTGCTGCGCCTCGCCGCCGGCCGGGGCCGGGAGGTGCCGGTCGCGATGTACGCGGTCTCGGCGGTCTTCGCCTTCTACTACCTGATGCCGGCCCTCGGTCTGCTCTGAGACCGGACGCCGGTCGGTCCCGGGCCCTCTCCGCACCGCGGGGAGGGCCCTCGGCGTGCCGCCCTGCCGTCCTGCCGGTCGCCGGTCGCCGGGGTGCTCGGGGGGCGAACGCGGTCGGTCAGGAGACGAAGACGCGGATGCCGGAGAGCTGGACGGCGCGGTTGACGATGTGGACGATCCGGGCCGGTGGGGTGTTCACGGCCTCGTCGGAGAGGCCGGGGACATCGACGGCGTGGGTCCGCTGCCCCAGGGGGTGCGGGAAGCCGGTGACCACCCAGCGGCCCCCGAGCGGGGAGGTCGGGTCGACGGTCCAGGCCCAGTGGCCCTCGAAGGCGTTGATCATGAACTCGCCCGCGACGCACAACAGCAGGGCGCGGAGCCGGTGGGCCGCTTCCTCGTCGGCCGGGGTGTCGAGCCCTTCCTCGGCGAGCTGCTCGTCGATCAGGCGTACGGCCAGCGCGGGGTCGGTCCGCATCAGGTCGGGGCTCGCCCCGATGGTGCCGAGGATGTGTGCGGTGTACTCCCGGCCGTCCTCGGTCCATGCGACCGGGTCCGGGTGGTAGGCGTGGGTGTCGGTCGGATCCGTCATACGACGTGATTGTGCAGGTGGTGTCCGCCGGGACGCCGGGCGGGTCAGCCCCAGATGAGGTCCTCGGCCGGCGGGGCGATGACGGTGATCGGCCGGGCCTCGACAGTGGTGGTGGTCTGCGTGGCGGTCTGCCCGGTGGCGGCCAGTCCGGCCAGGGCGACGAGGGCGAAGGTGGCGACCGCGGCGGCCTTGGCGATGACGGTGCGGAACATGGTGGTGGTCCTCTCGGGTGTGCAGCGGCTGGGTCCCGGAGGCCGCATCCCGCGGTGACGCCTCCTCCGGTGCCGTCCGGGGCCTGGCCCCTTCCGGCAGACACCAGCTTCGTCGCAGCTCAGCCCGGGTGGAAGGCCCGGCCGGTGGACGGAAACGGCCCTGGACCGTTCCGGTCAGGGGTGCCGGAAGCGGCCAGCAGCCGCTCGTAGAACGGGGTGACGAGCGGGACGGCGACCCGGTCGGCCCGCCAGCCCAGGAGCTCCGGGAGCGATCCCAGCGCCGTCCGGCAGAACTCCGTCGCGCGGCTCTCGGCCTCGGCGAGCGAGTCGGTGAGGAGGAACAGGCCGAGCACCGGGTCGGGCACGGCGTCGCGGTGGAGCACGAGGTGCTCGATCCGGTCCTCCGGGCGTACCAGGGCCGACAGGAGCTCGCGAGTGTCCGGGGGGAGGACGGCCTCCGGTTCGGGGTGCCGCAGGACGGTGTGCACGAGATACATGAAGCCAAGGGTGCTGAAGCGGGCGATCGGTGTGGAGTGGTTCAACCCGGACACTTCAGGCCCTGGCCGGAAGCGTCCACGAGGTGCCCTGGTCGGGGGTTCGGAGGGTGTGGAAGGATCGCACGCGTAGCGAACACGATTTCGTCACGGGGGAACGGACATGCTGACCGCACTGGGGCTGGACGCTGTCGCGGAGTCCGTCTACCGGGCCATGCTGGCCCACTCGGGGGACGGCGTGGCCGCGCTGGCCGATCGCCTGTCCCTGGCCGAGCCGCAGGTCAGGACCGCCCTGGACCACCTGAGCGAGCTGGCCCTGCTGCGGCCCTCCGCCGAGCGGCCCGGTTCCCTGCGCGCGGTCTCCCCGGACGTCGGGATGGAGATCCTGATGGCGCGGCAGCAGGCCGAGCTGGCCGCCGCGCAGGCCAGGATCGAGGCCTCCCGGGCCGCGGCGGCGCAGCTCATCGCCGACTACGCCGACCTGCGGCCGGAGGCGAACACGCCCGACGTCGAGCAACTGGTCGGGCTCGACCGGATCCGCGACCGGCTGAGCCGCTTCTCCAACGAGGCGCGCGAGGAGATCATGACCTTCGCGCCGGACGGCGGCCAGAGGCCGGAGAACATCGAGGCGGCCAAGCCGCTCAACCGCGCGCTGGCCGACCGCGGCGTGCGGATGCGCACCGTCTACCTGGACAGTGTCCGCAACAGCCCGCACACCGTCGAGTACGTGAACTGGCTGGCCGCCCTCGGCGGCCAGGTCCGGACCGTGCCCGAACTGCCGACCCGCATGATCGTCGTCGACCGGGCGACCGCCGTCATCCCGGTGCGCAGCGACGACACGGCGGCCGGTGCCGTCGTACTGACCGGCCAGGGGATGCTGACCGCGCTCTGCGCGCTGTTCGAGACCGTCTGGGCCGGAGCGCAGCCGCTGGGGGCCGTCGCCCGGCTCGACCGGAACGGCCTCACCGCCCAGGAGCGCACCGCGCTCGCGCTGCTGGCCGAAGGGCACACCGACGACGCCATCGCCAAGCGGCTGGGTGTCTCCCCGCGCACCGCCCGCCGCATCGCCACCGACCTGATGGAGCGCCTCGAGGCCCGCAGCCGCTTCCAGGCCGGCGCCCGCGCGGCCCGGGCGGGCTGGCTGTCGTAGCGCAGCCCGCACGCCGGCTGCGGCGTGTGGGGACGGAGGGCGTGAACCGGCCGGGTTCGCGCCCTCCGTCGTTCGGCCGAGGCCACGGCCGGTGCCCGGGGTGTCAGTGGACGCAGTACTCGTTGCCCTCCGGGTCCTGCATGACCACCCAGGAGCCGCCCGGTTCGGCGACCTCGTGGAGGCTGGTGGCGCCGAGGGATTCCAGGCGGGCGACGGTGGTGGCGCGGGCGTCCGGGCCGGGGTGGAGGTCGAGGTGGAGGCGGTTCTTGCCCTGCTTCGGCTCGGGGACGCGCTGGAAGAGGATGCGGCGGCCGAGACCGGTGCCGGAGACGGGGTCGTGCGGGTCCTCCGGGTGGCGGACGGCGGCGAGGGTGAGCCAGGCGTGGCGGCCGTCGACCTCGGTGATCTGGGCCCGGGTGACCGCGCCGGCGGACAGCAGGTTGCCGATCAGGGTGCTGTGGTTCTCGACGGTGTAGTCGAGGGCGGCGCCCCAGAAGGCGGCCTGGCGGTGCGGGTCGGCGGCGTCGATGACGAGCTTCCAGTGCATGGGCATGTAACCGGTTATAGGGGTTGCGGGTCGTCCGGGGCAAGAGGAGGCGTCAAAAAGGTCGCGGTGTAGCGGAGTTGACCGGGGGCATACTCCGGGCGAGACGGGGGAGGGGAGCGGTTCGATGGTGCGACAGGATCCGCCGACGGGGGTCGAGGCCCAGCTGCTGCCGGAGCTGTTCCGGACGGCCGACCGGGCGTCGATCGCCGGTCAGCAGGAGACGCTGCGCTGGTACCGGGGACTGATCTCGATGCTGGTGGTCGCGGCGGTCGTCGGCTCGCTGCCCGGGCCGGACGACAAGGGCGCCGCCGACATCACGCCGCTGTTCTCGGTGGTGGCGTTCCTGGTGGCCGGGTACTTCTGGTCCCGGCTGCGCCGGGGCAACCCGCAGGCGCGGTGGTACGAGGCGCGGGCGGCGGCCGAGTCGGTGAAGACGCTGGCCTGGAAGTACTCGGTGCGGGCCCGCCCGTTCGAGGGTGACGCGGAGTCGGCGGACGTCGACCGGGTCTACCTGCTCCAGCTGGAGGACGTGCTGCGGGCCTTCGAGGACCCGGCGATCGTGCCGCCGGACGCGGTCGCCGAGATCACCCCGGAGATGCGGCGGGTCCGCGCGGAGTCGCTGACCTCGCGCCGCACGCTCTACCTGCGCACCCGGGTGGAGGGGCAGCGGACGTGGTACCGCTCGCGGGCGGAGTCCTGCGAGTCGCAGGCGGTCACCTGGGGGCTGGCCGTCGCGGCGCTGATCATCGTCGGTGCGGCGGCGGCCGTCGCGCAGGCGACCGGGGCGCTGCAGGTGCACGTCTTCGGGGCCACCTCGGCGGCGGCCGCGTCGGTGATCGCCTGGACCCAGCTGAAGCAGCTCCGCCCGCTGGCGGCCGCGTACCAGCTGGCGGCGCGGGAGCTGGAGAACGTCGGCAACCAGCTGTCCGACCTCGACCTGCGGGGGCCCGACGCCGAGCGGGGCTGGGCCCGGCTGGCGGCCGAGGCGGAGGACGCGGTGTCGCGCGAGCACACCACCTGGCGGGCCAAGCGGGCCTTCCCGCGCTGAGCGGGGCGGGCCTTCCGGCACCCGGCCTTCCAGTGCCGGGGCCGGGCCGTCCACTGCCGGGCTCAGGCGTCCAGGGGCGCTAGACCGAACGGGTGGCCGGCCGGGTCGATCAGCACCTTGAGCGTGCGCCCGTGCTGGTACGTGGGCTCGGTCGCGCCCAGGGCCAGCGCACGGGCGGTGGCCTCCTCCAGGTCGTCGACGTAGAAGTCCAGGTGGAAGTGCTTGCCGCCGTCCGGTTCGACCCACGGCTCCGGCCGGTACCCGCTGACCCGTCCGAAACCGAGCGGGCTGCCGCCCTCCGGGTTGTCCAGGATGGCGAACTGCTCGTCCACGTGCCGGGTCTCCCACCCGAGCAGCTCGCCGTAGAAGGCGGCCAGTGCGACCGGGTCGGCACAGTCGATGGTGACCATGGCGAGGCGGGCGAAGCCGGTGTCGGCCTGCGCGGCCTGCTCGGCGGCGACGTCGGTCATGTCTGCTCGGCCCTTCTGCTGAGGGGTGGTGCGGCGCCGGGGGTCCGCGTGGACCGGGCCCCACGATCCAGCATCGCACCGGGAGTCATCGGGGGCACGGCCAGAGATGTGGGGCGATTCGGTCCGTAACGTTCCGGATCGCTACAGAATCGGCACTTCTTGGGCATCGGGAGACCAATGATTAGTTGTATAAACTTTTGATCCAATCGAGGGATTGTTGGTTACGGGGGGTTTCTCGATGGCAATCGAACTGCCCGACGAAGTCGCGACGCTGCTGAACTTCATCGGTATCCGCTGGCCTTCGGTCAACGAGGACCGGGTCCGCGAATTCGGCGAGCACATCAAGGAGTTCGCCAAGGGCCTCGAAGAGGTGCACGCGGACTCGACCGCGACGATCCATCAGCTCGGCGGCGCCTACGAGGGCGCGTCCTACCAGGCGCTGGCCGCCAAGTGGGCGCTGATGTCCGACAAGCACTTCAACGAGGTCGTCCAGGCCGCGCACGTGGTCGCGCAGGCGATGGACATCGCCGCCGACGCGATCGTCGCGATGAAGCTGGAGGCGCTCGGCGAACTCATCGTCCTGGCCGCCACCTTCGTCGCCGCCCAGGCCGCCGCGGTGGCGACGGCGGGGCTGGCGGAGGTCGGCGCCGTGGCGGCCCAGCAGGCCGCGCGCAAGCTGATGTCCTACCTGGCGCACCAGTTGCAGGAGTACATCGTCGCCCAGGTGGTCGAGGCCGCGCTCAACCCGCTGATCGAGGTCGTCGCGGAGGCGGTGTCCGGGCTGGTCTTCGAGGCGGCCGAGGCCGCGGTCGGCGGGGGCTCGGTCGGCGCCGCGTTCAAGATCAACCCGGCCGCGGTGGAGGCGCACGCCCGGGCCCTGCACGAGCAGGCGGAGAAGGTGGCCCAGCACGCCCAGGTCTTCGGCGCCCGGGTGTCGGCGGTGAACTTCGAGTGAGCGACCCCACGGTCAAGGCGCTCAAGAACGTCGCGTCGAAGCTCGGCAAGACCCTGTCGGACGACATGGGCAAGGCCGCCAAGAAGATGTACAAGCAGGCGGGCGACAACCTCAACAAGACCGCCAAGCACCACAAGGACAACGACCACCACACCGCCGGCGACTTCGACGGCAAGGCCAAGGACAAGGCCGCCGAACCGCCGAAGACGGGCAACGGCGCGGGTGGTGACGGGCCGAAGACGGCACCGCGGAAGTACTACATCCACGACGACGGCCGGGTCCAGGAGATCAAGGACGGCAAACTCGTCGACCTGCAGAACCCGGACGCGTCCCTCAAGACCATCCTGGACGGGACCAACGTCAAGGACCCGACCAAGGCGGAGCTGGACAAGCACCACAACGCGAAGAAGTACAAGAAGTCCGACACGGACAAGGACGGGAAGCAGAAGCAGGACGAGAAGGTCGTCAGCCAGCGGATCGAGAAGCCGGACGAACTCTCCCGAGCGGTGGAAGAGGTCCGGCGGGCGCAGGGCGACTACGGCGGCAAGAACTACGCCTCGCTCCGGTACCGGGACGAGAAGGGCGAGTTCATCCTGGTCGGCCGGAGCGACTACAACCGGAGCCACTCGGAGCGCTCGATCGGAAAACCGCTGCTCGGGGACAAGGCGGGCAACGTCCGGGACCTCTACACCGAGCGGGAGCCCTGCCAGGCGGGCCCGAACTGCCAGCGCTGGCTGGGCCGGCACTTCGAGTCCCAGAACCCCGAACTGAACGTCTCCCACGGCGTCGCCTACGACAACAAGATCCCGGCGAACGACCGGGACTGGGCGCACAAGGCCTACCTGAAACAGCTCGAGCAGGACCACGCCGCAGGGCAGCACGGTGGCACGATGGGCAGCAAGGACTTCGACGCGCAGGGGCAGCAGGACAAGACGGCCTCGGCCGCGAAGAAGAAGGCCAAGGGTCTGTGACGGTCGAGAACGAAGGATGGACGAGGTGCTGGTAGGGATTGAGTGGCCGGTGGTCGTGGAGCGGGCCACGCCCGGCGACCTGCTGCGGTTCCGCCCCGAGGCGGCGGCGCGGATCTGGCCCGAGGGCGACGGCGCGCGCTTCGTGACCGAGATCGGGATCCCGTTCTCCAACGGGCTCTTCCGGATCCTGGAGGAGTTCGCGGACCGGGACCCGGCCACCCCGGCCCGCGCCTTCGAGACCTGGGACTCCGCGCCGGTCGACACGGAGCACGGCCGACTGCAGCCGCTGGGCAGCCTCTTCCAGGCGACCGTGTACGTGCACCTCGGCGACGGCACGATCTGGGTCTCGGACCCGGACGCCGAGACCGAGTACGAGCTGATCCACGGGGACGTCTCCTCGCTGAGCTACCTCGTCTACAAGTTCGAGGTCGAGCGTCCGGGCCCCGACGAGCGCCCGGACCCCAACGACTGGGCCGCAGTGGAGGAGATCGTCCAGGAGGGCATGGAGCGCTGGGACTCTCTGCCCTTCAAGAGCGAGTTCTGGGCGATGTTCCTCGACACCTGGGCCACCCTGTGACCGTGGACGACGGCGACGGATCGGCGGCGCTGCTGGCGCACTTCGGGCCGCGCGGGCTGCGGGCCCTGCCGATCGCGCCGGCCGGGCCGTTGCGGCACCCGGGGCTGCCGGTGCAGGTGGGGCCGTACTTCCGGGCGGCGGAGGAGGGCGATCCGCTGTCGCTGGGGGAATACGCCGCATCGGCCGGGGCCGACGCCGGGCCGGTGGCGGCCCAGCTGCGGATCGGGACGGACGGCGGCGCGGAGCTGTACTTCGCGCCGGACCGGTCGGTCCGCGCCCTCCTGCTCGGCGCCGAGCCGCTGGACCTGCCGGTGAGCGGCAGCGTGGCGGCGTTCGCGGCGGGGCTGCTGCTGCTCGACCGGCTGCTGCCGGCGGTCGCCGAGGTGGACCGGCCGGAGCGGGCCCTGGCCGCCTACCGGGAGCTGCGGGAGGGCCTGCTGGCCGCGGACCCGACCGCCTTCGACGACCGTGAGGGCTGGTGGCCGCGGGTGCTGGACGACCTGCGGCGGCCGTTGAACATCGACTCCTCGGCGGCCTTCGAGGTGGTCGACGAGCAGGGCGCGAAGCGGATCGTCACGGAGGTGGGCGGCCCCGGTCTGCTGCACCCCGAGGAGGCGCTCTGGCACCGGCTGCGGGCCGAGGGCGTGGAGGCCGAGCAGGTCGTCCGGGTGTACTGCGAGCTGGAGCCGTGCATGATGCCCGGCCACTACTGCGCGCGCTGGCTGGCGCGGGAGTTCCCGCAGGCCGAGTTCACCCACAGCTTCGACTACGGCGACACGGCCGAGTCCCGGGAGAGCGGGATCAAGGCGCTGATGATCAGCGTGGCCGAGCGGCGCGGCTGAGTCGGGCACTGCCGGGTCGGGCACAGCTGGGCGGGGTACGACCGGCCGGACACGGCGCAGTCGGGCACGCGGTACGGGAGCACGGGAAGAGGGAAGCGGGCGATGGCGGGGAGCGGGCTGCGGATGCCGCGGCTGGGGGCGGGCCGCAGGCCGGCCGGAATGGCGTTGCTGGGCTGGCTGGACGATCCGCGGGCGCCGCGGCTGTGCCGGGTGGCCGGGCCGCCCGGGTCCGGCAAGTCGCACCTGCTGGCCTGGCTGGTGCGCGGCTGCACCGGGGCCGAGGCCCCGGGCGGGCGGCGGATCCACGCAGTGCTGCCCGCCGGGGGCGCCACCGTGCGGACGGCGGTCTGGTCGCTCGGGCAGCAGCTCGACCTGGTCGCGCACGCCCCGGGCCCGCTGGTCGCGGCGATCGCGGCGGACGGACGGCCGACCGTGGTCTGCGTGCCCGAGCTGGACCTGGCCGAGGATCCGGCCGCCCTGGTGACCGAGCTGCTCGACCCGCTGCTGCGGCTGCCCGGGGTGCGGCTGGTGGTCGGGGCGGCGACGGACGGCCCGGCCGCCCGGGCGTTCACCGCCGTGCCCGCCCCGGCGGTGCTGGACCTCGGTGAGCCGCAGTGGACGGACGCCGCGCGGTTCGCCGCCTGGGCGGTGGAGCAGGGCGGCGACCCGGCCGCCTACCCGCTGCCCGGGCCGGTCCTCGGGGCGCCCGCCGCCCCGCCGGTCCCGTTGCCGCCGCCGCCCGGGACGGAGCTGCGCTCGCTCGGCGAGGAGGCCCTGTCGGCGCTCTGGACGACGGTGGCGGCCGACCCCGGCCCGCTGGCCGCCGATCCGCTGCTCTACGCGCTCGCCCGCCCCGTCCCGGTGACGGCGGCGGTCGAGCGGCGGGACGACGCGCTGGCCCGGGCCTGGCGGGCCGCCGGACCGGCGGTGATCGAGGAGCCGGACCCGGCGGTGCGGGCGGCGGTGCTGCGCACCCGGCTGCTGGGCGGGGACACCGTCGCCGCGGCGGCCGCGGCCGTGCTGGCGCAGCTGCCGGGACCCTGGGCCGGGCGCTGGGCCCGCTGGGAGGGCGTCGACCGGGACTGGCCGGGGCCGGCGGTGGCGCTCACGGCCGGGGCGGGACCGTACGCGGGGCAGGTGCTGGTGGCCGATCCGACCGGTTCGGTGCGGACCTTCGACGCCGCCACCGGCCGCCGTCTGGGCGCGCTGGTGGTGCCCGCGCCGCGCCCGTTGCGGGGGCTGGCGGTGACGGCGGGCGGTTCCGCGGTGCTGCTCGACGCCTGGGGGCGGCCGGAGCTGGTGGTGCCGGCCGAGCCCCGGCCGGGCCTGGAGCCGTACGGGCTGATGGCGGCGCTGGACGCGGTGGGCGCGGCCTCCGGGGACCTCAGCGCGGTGGCGGCGGTCGGTGGGCTGGCGGACTCCGCGCCCGCCCTCGGCGACGCGGGCGGCGCGGTGCACTGGTCCGAGGACGGCAAGGTGCTGAGCGAGCGGCTGCACCACGGGCCGGTGACGGCGCTGGCCGGTACCGCGCTGGGCGGCGGGCCGCTGTCCGATCCGGAGATCCCGCTGCTGGTGAGCGGCGGCTTCGACGGCGCGGTGCGGCTCTGGGGGCCGCGTTCGGCGCCGATGCCCGAGCCGTCCGACCGCCGGGGCTGTCCGGTGACGGCGGTGGCGGCCGGGGCGACGGCGGCCGGTCCGGTGGTGGCGGCGGCCTGGTCGGACGGGTTCGTCCGGGTGCGCGACCTGGGGACGGGCGGGGTGCTGGACCTGCGGACCGGCTCGGAGGTGTGGTCGCTGGCGCTGGCCGGCACGCTGCTGGTGCTGGGCATGCCGGACGGTCTCGCGGCGGTGGACACCCGGCGCTGACCCTCGCCGGCTCGCGGCGACGCGGCGACGTGGCGACGTGGCGACGTGGCGACGCGGTGACGCGGTGACGCGGTGACGCGGTGAACCCCTCGCGCGTACCCCGATCGGGACCCCGTGATGCGGGCGATCGCAAACCAATTTTCTTTAGCGAGAGTAATGACGTAAGCTAAACAACATGCCCGAGATGTCCGAGCAGGACCTCGCAGCCATCAGTCAGCTGCGATCGTCCGCCATGCGCCTCTCCCGTCGACTGCGTCACCAGCGGGTCGAGGAGTCGCTCAGCCCCACCGAGATCGGGGTGCTGGGCACCCTCGCCCGGTGCGGGAAGGCCACACCGGGCGAGCTCGCCCGGAAGGAGCACGTGCAGCCGCCCTCGATGACCAGGATCGTCGCGATGCTGGAGGAGAAGGGCCTGGTGCGGCGCGAGCCGCACCCGGAGGACCGCCGCCAGGTGGTCGTCAGCAGTACCGAGGAGGCCGAGGCGATCCTGGCGGAGTCCCGCAGCCGCCGGAACGCCTGGCTCGCCGAACTCGCCGAGGGACTCGACGAGGAGGAATGGGCGAAGCTCCGCGAGGCGGCGCCCGTGCTCTACAAGCTCGCACACCTCTAGGCAGATCGATTCCGGTAGCCGCCGGAGGACGAAGGAGAAACGCATCACCGCAGGACCGAGGACAGACACCAGGAGCGCGACGGCCGGAGCACCGGCCGCCGCGCCGCGAGGGGAGACCACTGTGACACCGCCGGCCGCCGCCACCGCAGCCGCCACCCGTATCCGGACCGACGAGCAGACCACCGACACCGCCGCGGCGAGCGCCGCGGCCGCCGACACCCAGGCACCCGCCCCGACGGGGCTGCCGGGCAACGGCGACGACGACCCCGACGAACGCACCGCGGCGGAGGACCCCGCCGCTCCCGGCCGCAGCCACGCGGCCACGTCCCCGAGGACGGCGGACTCGCCGACCGGAGCCCGGTTCACCCGGCCCGAGGGGATGTTCAGCTCACTGAGCGTTCGCAACTACCGCTACTACTTCGCCGGCCAGGTGGTGTCCAACACCGGGACCTGGATGCAGCGCATCGCCCAGGACTGGCTGGTCCTGAGCCTCACCGGCAGCCCGCTCGCGGTCGGCATCACCACCGCCATGCAGTTCCTGCCGATGCTGCTGCTCGGCCTCTTCGGCGGAGTGCTCGCCGACCGGCTGCCCAAGCGCAAGCTGCTGATCGGCACCCAGGGCGCGATGGGCCTGCTGGCCGCCGGCCTCGCCGTGCTGACCGTGGCCGGCGTCGTGACGCCGTACTACGTCTACGCCTTCGCCCTGCTGCTCGGCCTGGTCACCGTGGTCGACAACCCGGCCCGGCAGGCCTTCGTCTCCGAGATGGTCGGCCCGAAGCACCTCGCCAACGCGGTCAGCCTGAACGCCGCCAACTTCCAGACCGCCCGGCTGGTCGGCCCCGCCGTAGCGGGTCTGCTGATCGCCGCGGTCGGCAGCGGCTGGGCGTTCGCGGTGAACGCGCTGTCCTTCGCCGCCGTCATCGGCGGACTGCTCGCCATGCGCGAGAGCGAACTGCGCCCGACCGAGCCGATCGCCCGCGAGAAGGGGCAGTTGCGGGAGGGGCTGCGGTACGTCAAGGAGCGGCCGGAGCTGTTCTGGCCGATGGTGCTGGCCGGTTTCATCGGCACCTTCGGCTTCAACTTCCCGACCCTGCTGTCCGGTTTCGCCACGGACTTCCACGTCGGCGCCGGGCAGTACGGCCTGCTGAACACCGCGATGGCGGTCGGTTCCCTGGCCGGGGCCCTGATCGCGGCCCGCCGGGGCGCGCCCAGGCTGCGCAGACTCGTCGGCGCCGCCCTCGGCTTCGGCGCGCTGGAGGTGCTGGCGGCGTTCGCGCCCGGCTACTGGACCTTCGCGCTGCTGCTCACCCTGATCGGGGTGTTCGGGCTGAGCTTCAACACCTCGGTCAACGCCGCCCTGCAGCTGGGCACCGAGCCCGCGATGCGCGGCCGGGTGATGGGCCTGCTGGTGCTGGTCTTCACCGGTGGCACGCCGATCGGGGCGCCGATCGTGGGCTGGGTCACCGCCTCGTACGGGCCCCGGCTCGGACTGCTGGCCTGCGGTCTGGTCTCGGCGCTGGCGGCCACCGCGGTCGGCCTGGTGCTGGCCCGCAGCGCGGAGCTGCGGCTGCGCCTCGACCTGCACCCGGGGCGCGGCGGCCGCATCGTCGCCCTGGTGCCGCGGCCGACGGCCGGCGTCAAGCCGGAGCTGGCCACCGCCTGCTGACAGTGGGGCCGACCCGCCGGGGGCCGTCCGACAGACGGCCCCCGGCGGGTCGGCCCCGGAGCGTCGGACGGCGCTCCGGGGCCCGACGGCCGGTCAGAGCCGGATCGCCAGGATCTGCCCCTGCCAGAGCCCGGCCGGCTGCTCGACCTCGAAGGTCTCGGTCTCGGTGAAGCCGAGCGCCCGGTACTGGCCGACCAGCTTGCGGTCGCCGCCGGCGTAGCAGTCCACCCGCAGCAGGCCGATGCCGCGCCGGCGCGCCTCGTCGAGGGCGTCGGCGATCAGCGCGGCGCCGATGCCGGAGCCCTTGCGGGTCCGGTCGGTCACCAGGTTGCGGATGTACAGCTCGGGCCCGTCCACCGGGGTGGCGTACTCGGGCCGCTCCTCGGACAGTACGCAGGAGCCGACGGCGCGGCCCTCCTCGTCGACCGCGAGCCGGATCAGGAACGGCTCGCGGCCGTACTTGGCGATGTGCTCGACCCGGGTCGGGGTGCCGCTGAAGGAGTGCTCGCCCCACTGGCGGGTGCGGCCCTGGGCGGCCAGCCACTCCACGGCGCCGTCGAGCAGGGACAGGATGTCGGGGATGTCTTCGGGACCCCCGTTGCGGATCTTCATGGAAAACCGTTCTAGTCCAAACCGTCTCCCGGTGGAAGATGTCCCCATGAGGCTCTTCGTGGCGGTGCTTCCTCCGGCGGAGGCGTTGCAGGACCTGGTCGACGCGGTGGCGCCGGTGCGCGGTCTGCCCGGGGCGGACCGGCTGCGCTGGACGGCGGTCGAGGGCTGGCACCTGACCCTGGCGTTCCTCGGCGAGGTGCCGGCCGAGCGGGTGCCGGAGCTGTCGGCCGGGCTGGCTGCGGTGGCGGCGGTGAATCCGGCGCACCCCCTGCGGCTGGCCGGGGCCGGCCGGTTCGGCGACAAGGTGCTCTGGGCCGGGGTCGAGGGCCGGGTGTGGGCGCTGCGCGGGCTGGCCGAGGCGGTGGCCGGGGCCACCGCGGAGATGGCCGGCGGGGCGGACGCGTTCAGCTTCCACCCCCATCTGACGCTGGCCAGGGCCGGGTCCTCGCGGGGGCAGCGGCGCGCGGCGCAGCGGGCGGCCGCGGCGGAGCTGGACGGGCTGGCGCAGGCCCTGGAGGGCTACCGCGGGCCGGAGTGGGAGGCCGCCGAGCTGCATCTGATGCAGAGCGAGCAGGGCGGCGGCTTCGCCCACTACAGCTCGCTCGCCTCTTGGCCGCTGGCCCGCTGGGAGGACTGAGCGGGGGGTCGGGGGAAGCCGGTGGGGGAGGCCCGGTCAGGGCCAGATCCGCATGGCGTCCGCCGCGACCCGCTCCAGTTCGGCGCGGGTCGCACCGTCGCGGGCGCGCTGCGACATGCCCTGGACCACGGCGGCGGTGAACTGCGCCAGGGCCGCCGGGTCCGTCCCGGCGGGCTCGTGACCGGCCGCGACATCGGCGCGGATGAGTGACTCCAGGGCGCGGACGTTGGCGTTGCGCAGCTCCCGGACGGCCCCGGTCACCTCGGGCGAGGTGCAGTTGACGGTCGAGCTGATCAGCAGGCAGCCCCACGGGTGGTCGGGGTCGGTCGCCATGGCGGCGGCCTCGCGCAGCATCCGGGCCACGCCGGCCCGGGCGGTGGGCTCCTCGGCGAGCGCGCGGGTCGCGTAGGCGCCGTGGCCCTCCCGGTACCGGTCGACCACCTCGCCGAAGAGGGCGCTCTTGTCGCCGAAGGCCGCGTAGAGGCTCGGCGGGCGGATGCCCATCGCGGTGGTGAGGTCGGCGACCGAGGTCGCCTCGTAGCCGCGTTCCCAGAACAGCCGCAGGGCCTGCTCCAGGGCGGCCTCGCGGTCGAAGGAGCGCGGGCGGCCGCGCTTCGCGGTGGTGGTGGCCATGCGCCGATTCTATATCGCCCACTACAGAAACCGTGCTACGGTCATTTCATTAGCGATCACTACAGAAGTGGGCGCCGCCGGACCCGGCGGTGCCCGGAAGAAGGGGGCGGTCATGGCGAGGTTGACCGGGCGGACGGCGCTGGTGACGGGCGGCAGCCGGGGCATCGGGCGGGGGATCGCCGAGCGGCTGGCCCGTGAGGGCGCGCTGGTCGCGGTGCACGGGCGGGACCCGGAGGTGGCCGGACGGGCGGCCGAGGAGATCGAGCGGGACGGCGGCCGGGCCTTCGCGGTCGCCGCCGAACTCGGCGTGCCCGGGGACGCCGAGGCGCTCTGGGCCGCCTTCGACGCCGGGCTGGCCGGGTACGACGGCGGCCACGGGCTGGACATCCTGGTGAACAACGCCGGGATCGGGCAGCCGGGGCGGATCCACGAGGTGGACGAGGCCGCCTACGACCGGGTCTTCGCGGTCAACACGCGGGCGCCGTTCTTCGTCGTCCGGCACGGCCTGGACCGGCTGCGCGACGGCGGGCGGATCGTCAACGTCTCCTCGGGCGTCACCCGGGTGGCGTTCCCGGAGGCCGTCGCCTACGCGATGACCAAGGGGGCGCTGAACACCCTCACGCTGACCCTCGCCCAGGAGCTGGGGCCGCGCGGGATCACCGTCAACGCGGTACTGCCGGGCATCGTGGCCACCGACATCAACCCCTGGCTGGCGGACCCGTCGGCGCGGGCCCGGGCGTCCTCGTACTCGGTCTTCGACCGGGTCGCCGAGCCGGCCGACGTGGCGGACGTGGTGGCCTTCCTGGCCTCGGACGACGCCCGCTGGGTCACCGGCCAGAACCTGGACGCCAGCGGCGGATCCAACCTCGGCGTCTGAGCGCGGAGCGTGCGGGGGTACGCTCGTTGACCGTGGATCCCAAGACTCGCATGCGAATCGTGACCGGCGCGCTCGTCCTGCTGCTGGTGATCGTTCTGGCCAGCTCGCTGGTCAACCGGTAGCCGCCGGGGCCGGCGGAACGAAAAAGGGCCACCGCCCGGAGGCGGTGGCCCTTCACTTGTGCGGGTGCGGCCGGTCGGAGCCGCTCGGGCACGCGGTCGGGGTCAGAGCCGCTCGACCACGTAGTCGATGCAGACCGTGAGCGCCTCGACGTCGGCCGGCTCGATCGCCGGGAACATCGCCACCCGCAGCTGGTTGCGGCCGAGCTTGCGGTACGGCTCGGTGTCGACGATGCCGTTGGCGCGCAGCGCCTTGGCGACGGCGGCCGCGTCCACCGAGTCGTCGAAGTCGATCGTGCCGACGACCTGGGAGCGCTCGGCCGGGTTCGCCACGAACGGATTGGCGAACGAGGACTTCTCCGCCCAGCCGTACAGCCGGGACGAGGAATCAGCCGTACGGGCGACGGCCCAGTCGAGCCCGCCGTTGCCGTTCATCCATTCCAGCTGGTCGGCCAGCAGGAAGAGGGTGGCGATGGACGGGGTGTTGTACGTCTGGTCCTTCGACGAGTTGTCGATGGCCGTCGGCAGGTCGAAGAACGGCGGGATGTACCGGCCGGAGCCGGCGATCTCGGCGGCGCGCTCCAGGGCGGCCGGGGAGAACGACGCCAGCCACAGGCCGCCCTCGGAGGCGAAGGACTTCTGCGGGGCGAAGTAGTAGACGTCGGTCTCGGTGATGTCCACCGGCAGGCCGCCGGCGCCCGAGGTCGCGTCGACCAGCACCAGCGAGCCCTGGTCGGCGCCGGCCGGGCGGGCGATCGGCATCGCGACGCCGGTGGAGGTCTCGTTGTGGGTGAGGCCGTAGACGTCCACCCCGGCCTCGGCGACCGGCAGCGGGTGGGTGCCGGGGGCGGTCTTGATCACGCTCGGCTCGGCCAGCCAGGGCGCGGCCTTCACGGAGGAGGCGAACTTGGAGGAGAACTCGCCGAAGTCGAGGTGCTGGGACTTCTCGCGTACCAGGCCGAAGGCCGCGATGTCCCAGAAGGCGGTGGACCCGCCGTTGCCGAGTACCACCTGGTATCCCTCGGGCAGGGAGAACAGGCTGCTCACGCCCTCGCGCACGCGCTTGACCAGGTTCTTCACCGGGGCCTGGCGGTGGGAGGTGCCGAGCAGGGAGGTCTCGGTGGCGGCGAGGGCACTCAGGGCCTCGGGGCGCACCTTGGAGGGGCCACAGCCGAAACGGCCGTCGGCGGGCTTGATGTCAGCGGGGATCTGGATCTGAGCCACGCGCCGCAGCCTACCGGCCGGGGCACCCGCGGTTCGACGCCCGTCCGCCCGCTGAGATGCCCCCGACCCGCCCGCGAGCTGCGGAAACAGCGGGTCCGGTCGGTATCCGGACCCGCTGTCGGGGGAGCTGCGACGGGGCTGTCAGCCGCCGATGGCCTCGAAGCCCTCGATGTCGCGGGGGCTGCGCGGGCCGGGGCCGATGTAGCGCGCGGCGGGGCGCACGAGGCGTCCGGTGCGCTTCTGCTCCAGGATGTGCGCCGACCAGCCGGCGGTCCGGGCGCAGGTGAACATCGAGGTGAACATGTGCGCGGGGACCTCGGCGAAGTCCAGCATGATGGCGGCCCAGAACTCGACGTTGGTGGCCAGCACGCGGTCCGGGCGGCGGTTGTGCAGCTCCTCCAGCGCGGCCTTCTCCAGCGCCTCGGCGACCTCGAAGCGCGGCGCGCCGAGCTCCTTGGCGGTGCGGCGCAGCACGCGGGCGCGCGGGTCCTCGGCGCGGTAGACGCGGTGGCCGAAGCCCATCAGGCGCTCGCCCTTGTCCAGGGCGTTCTTGACCCAGGCGGTGGCGTCGCCGGTGCGCTCGATCTCCTCGATCATGCCGAGCACGCGGGACGGCGCGCCGCCGTGCAGCGGGCCGGACATCGCGCCGACGGCGCCGGACAGGGCGGCCGCGACGTCGGCGCCGGTGGAGGCGATGACCCGGGCGGTGAACGTGGAGGCGTTCATGCCGTGCTCGGCGGCGGAGGTCCAGTAGGCGTCGATGGCCTTGACGTGCTTGGGGTCGGGCTCGCCGCGCCAGCGGATCATGAACCGCTCGACCACGGTCTCGGCCTTGTCGATCTCGCTCTGCGGGACCATCGGCAGGCCCTGGCCGCGGGCGGACTGGGCGACGTACGACAGCGCCATGACGGCGGCCCGGGCGAGGTCGTCGCGGGCCTGCTCGGCGTCGATGTCGAGGAGCGGCTTGAGGCCCCAGACCGGGGCGAGCATGGCGAGGGCGGACTGCACGTCGACCCGGATGTCGCCGGAGTGCACGGGGATCGGGAACGGCTCGGCGGCCGGCAGGCCGGGGTTGAACTTGCCGTCGACCAGGAGGCCCCAGACGTGACCGAAGGAGACATTGCCAACCAGGTCGTCGATGTCGACGCCTCGGTACCGCAGGGCGCCGCCTTCACGGTCGGGTTCGGCGATCTCGCTCTCGAAAGCGACGACGCCTTCGAGCCCGGGTACGAAGTCGGACATGCACGGCTCCTTCAGTTCTGCGATCGGCGGACCTCCGTGGTGGGGAGGCACACCAGTGACCGAATGGTGGATGGCACTCGGTGCCAGGGTGACAGGCACGGGGTGCATTGCGCCATACACCACCATGGTGATGTTTCCCTGGGGCCCGCTTGACTTTTCGCCCGAGGGCCGGTCGTGCCCGGCAAATCTCCGGAACCAAGGGTGCGGTTCGGGACAAATCACCGTACGACGGGCGGCCAAGCGGTGGCGAGTCACCTTATCTCCCACCGGGGTTTGTCCGGAGGTAGCGGTGCCGGTTGCTTGTCGTACGGGATGATGTTGACGTGCAGACCCCGGACCGCGCCCAGTCGACGCCCCTGCCCCCCGCCACCCGGATCCTGGCCGACGAGGCCCGACCCGGGCCGGACCTCGCCGTGATGCGCAAGCACTACACGCACGAGGGCCTGGTCGAGGGGGACCTCGCCGCCGAGCCGATGGGCCAGTTCACCCAGTGGTTCCACGACGCGGACGAGGCCGGGGTGGTGGAGCCCAACGCGATGGTGCTCTCCACCGCCGACGCCGAGGGACGGCCCAGCTCGCGCACGGTGCTGCTCAAGGGCTTCGACGCCCGCGGCTTCGTCTTCTTCACCAACTACGGCTCCCGCAAGGGCACCGAACTGGCCGTCAACCCGTATGCGGCGCTGCTCTTCCCGTGGGTCGCGCTGGCCCGCCAGGTGATCGTCCAGGGCCGGGTGGAGAAGGTCGGCCGGGACGAGACCGCCGCCTACTTCCGCACCCGCCCGCACGGCTCCCAACTCGGCGCCTGGGCCAGCGAGCAGTCCAGCCCGGTGGCCTCGCGCGAGGTGCTGGAGCAGCGCTACGCGGATCTGGAGCGCCGCTACCCGGAGGGCGAGGGGGTGCCGGTGCCGCCGTTCTGGGGCGGGTACCGGGTGGTGCCGGAGAGCGTGGAGTTCTGGCAGGGGCGGGAGAACCGGCTGCACGACCGGCTGCGCTACCTCGTCGACCCGGCTGCCCCGGCGGGCTGGCGGGTGGAGCGGCTCTGCCCGTGAGTCCGGCCGGGCGGTGCCCGCGGGGCCGGTAGGGCTTGCCCGCCGGGCGGGTCCGGCCGTGCCCGCGCGGGCGTCGGTCCGGGTCGCGCCCGCACGCCCCCGACCAGGCCCGTAGCCCCGCGGGGTCGCACTTGTGACGACACCACTACACCTTCCTTCGCCCACCGGCTGACCTTGCGTCAGCCCGCCAGTAAGGTGGGGTCGTTCACCGGCTCGGTGGGGGGTTGTTGGGTGCGGCCGTACTTCTTCTTCAGCTACGCGCGGCGGGACCACCTGGCCGGGGGCGCCTTCGTCGACCAGTTCTTCACCGACCTGCGGGACGAACTGGCGCGGATCGAGCCCGAGGCCGGTCCGGGCGAACTCGCCTACCGGGACACCGAACGGCTCCGGATCGGCGACGACTGGGAGCGGCAGCTCTCCCGGATGCTCGGCGCCAGCCGCACCATGGTCGCCCTCTACTCGCCTGCCTACTTCTCCAGCCCCTACTGCGGCAAGGAGTGGACCGCCTTCGACCACCGGACGCGGCGCCACGAGGAGCAGACCGGGGAGAGCGTCCCGGCCCTCATCCCCGTCCTGTGGGAGCCGCCGCCCGAGGACCTGCCCGCCGAGGTCCGGCGGATCCAGTACATCCAGCACGACTTCGGCGCCGAGTACGCCACCGGCGGGCTGCGCCACCTGCTGCGGACCGACCCGCAGGGCACCGCGTACCGCAAGGTGGTGCGGGTGATCGCCGAACGGATCCGGGAGGCCGCCTCCTGGCGGGTCGCCGAGCTGCGGGACCTCGACCTCGGGCAGGTGGAGGGCTGCTTCCCGGTGGAGGAGGTCGCCCCGGTCGCCGTCCGCAGCAGCCTGGTCCGGCTCTTCGTCGCCGCCCGGCGGGCCGGCGACCCACCCGCCGTGGTCGGCGGGGCCGGTGCGGTCAACGGCGAGCGGTTCCCGGTGCAGCGCTCCGAGGCGGACAGCGTCCGGGCCGACCGGGCCGCCGCGGGCGGTGGCCCGGTGAACGGCGGTGGCCCCGCGAACGGCGCCCCGGGCGGCCCGGACGGGCCCTACCAGGGCGGCTGGTACGGGGCGCACCCCCGCGACTGGGCGCCCTACCACCCGCCCCGGCTGCCCTCGTTGGCGGTCCAGGCCCAGCAGGTGATCACCCGGGCCGGGCACAGCACCAGCCTGGAGACGGTCGGCCCGGACCTCGCCGACGCGCTCGACCGGGCGCGGGAGAACAACGAGGTCAGCGTCCTGCTGGTGGACCCCTGGGCGGCCGGCGCCGAGCCCTTCCGGCAGGCGCTGCGCGACTTCGACCGGCAGAACCACCCGGTCACCGCCGTCCTGCTGCCCGACAGCACCGACGACCCGCCGGCCGGTCCGGCGCGCGCCCGGCTCTGGGAGGGGGTGCGCGAGGTGTTCGCGCGCACCTGGTTGCACCGGTCCGGGCCCGAGCCGCTCTTTCGCATCCACATCCGGCGGGAACGATTCGAGCGTGAGCTGCTCTCCACCGTGACCGTCGCCCAGAACCGCCTGCTCGACCAGCTGGACGACGACCCGGTCGCCGCCCGGGCCCAGTTCGGGCTCGGTCCGGACCCTCGACCGATGCCCGGCCTCACCATCCCGGCCTGGCCGCCCGTTCCGCCGGAGCCGCCCGTCTCCCCGGGCCCGCCCCTCCCGCGCCCGGGGAACGCCCCCGGACCGGGGGCGGGCTCCGGTGCGGGGGCCGGCGCCGGAGCCGCGCCGGGGCCGAGGGGCGCCCTGCGCGAGGAGACCGTGCCCCTGACCAACCGGGCGCCCAGTGAAGGAGAAGCGGACCGATGAGCGTTGAGCACGCCGCCCTCGCGGACCACGGGTCCGCGGCCCTCGCGACCCCCGGCACCGGCACGGTCGTCACCTTCTACTCCTTCAAGGGCGGCACCGGCCGCACCATGGCGCTCGCCAACCTGGGCTGGATCCTGGCCAGTCAGGGCCTGCGGGTGCTCGTGGTGGACTGGGACCTGGAGGCCCCGGGCCTGCACCGCTACTACCACCCGCTGCTGGTCGACCCCGAACTCCACGGCACCGACGGGCTGATCGACATGCTCCGGGCCTACGTCGACGAGGCGCTGCCCGGCCCGGACCGCCGCGGCCCCGGCCCCGACCCCCGGGAGTGGCTGGCCGTGCCCGGCCGGCTGGAGCAGTACCTGTGCGGCCTGGCCCTCGACCTTCCGGACGGCGGCAAGCTCGACCTGATGCCCGCCGGCCGGCAGAACGCCGCCTACTCGGCCGCCGTCACCAGCTTCAACTGGCGCAGCTTCTACACCCGCGCCGACATCCGCGGCGCGGAGTTCCTGTACGCGCTGCGCGAGCAGTGGACCAGCAGCTACGACTACGTGCTGATCGACAGCAGGACCGGGGTCAGCGACACCTCGGGCATCTGCACCGTGCTGATGCCCGACACCGTCGTCGACTGCTTCACCCTCGGCGCCCAGAGCATCCGCGGCGGCGTCGACGCGGCCCGCGCCATCGTCGACGCCGACGAGCGCGAGATCCGGGTGCTGCCCGTCCCGATGCGGGTCGAGGACGCCGAACGCGCCGGACTCGCGGCCGGGCGGGACCTCGCCCACGACGCCTTCGACCCCTACCTGGAGCGCTGGCTGAGCCCCGAGCGGCGGGCCGACTACTGGCGCGACGTCGAGGTGCCGTACAAGCCGTTCTACGCCTACGAGGAGGTGCCGGCCACCATCGTCGACCGGCCGCAGCAGGGCCGCAGCCTGCTCGCCGCCTTCGAACGGCTGGCCGCCTGGCTCACCGACGGCCGGGTCACCTCCCTGCGCCCGCTGCCCGACCTGGCCCGCCGCCGCCTGTACGCCGCCTACCTGCGCACCGGCCGCACCCGCTCCCGCCAGGTGCACGTGAGCTACGCCCCCAAGGACCGGGTGTGGGCCGAGTGGATCTCCGAGACCCTGCGCGGCTTCGGCTACCTGGTCAGCCTGCACAGCGCCGCCGTCCCGCTCGACCCCGGCCCGGCGCACGGCGGCGCGCTGCCCGAGGCCGCCGGACCGCTGGACGGCGACGGCCGGCTGCTCGCCCTGCTCACCCCCGAGTACACCGCCCTGCCGCGCGCCCGGGAGATCTGGCGCCGGCTCACCGGCCAGACGCCGGTGGGTGACTCCGGCGGCCTGCTCGCGGTGCGGATCGGCGGGGCGGAGGGCATGGAGCCGCCGCAGTTCGCCGGACAGCGGGCCCTGGACCTCGCGCTCGGCTCCGCGGAGCAGGCCGAGGCCCAGCTGTTCGAGCTGATCGGCCCGGCGCCCGGGGCCGGGCGCTGGATGGAGACCGGCGGGACCGGCGAGACCGCCGTGCCGCACCCGGCCCGGTTCCCCGACGGCCGGCCCTCGGTCCAGGAACTGCCGCCCCGGCTGCCCACCTTCACCGGCCGGATGCGCCTGCTGGAGGCCGTCCGCGACGGCTTCACGGCCGACAGCGACGCCGCGCCCGTCCAGGTGCTCTACGGCATCGGCGGGGTCGGCAAGTCCCAGGCCGCGATCGAGTACGCGCACCGCTTCGCGGCCGGCTACGACGTGCTGTGGTGGGTCCCGGCCCAGCAGCCCGCGGTGATCCCGCAGAAGCTCGCCGAACTCGCCCCCGGCCTCGGCCTGCAGACGGACGGCGACGTCACCAGGACGGCCCGCGCCGTCCTCGACGCGCTCGCCAGCGGCCGGCCGTACCACCGCTGGCTGCTGCTCTTCGACAACGCCGAGGACCCGGAACTGCTGGACCCCTGGCTGCCCGCCGCCGGACCGGGCGGCCACGTCCTGGTCACCTCCCGCGACCGGCGCTGGGCCCGCCGCCCGGGCCGCACCGAGGTCGAGGTGTTCGACCGGGCGGAGAGCGTCGAACTCGTCCGGCACTTCAACACCGGGGTCGAGCGGGCCGACGCCGAGCGGATCGCCGAACTCCTCGGCGACCTGCCGCTCGCCGTCGGCCAGGCCGCCGCCTGGCTCCAGGAGACGCCGATGCCGGCGGCCACGTACGCGGACCTGCTCGACGAGACGCTGACCGACATCCTCGACCGCTCGGTGCGGGGGGCGCCGGTGGCGGTGGCGGCGGAGGAGGAGGTCGAGCACGGCTCCGCCGAGGAGGCGGCCGTCGAGAGCGCCGCCGTCCCGGTCGCCACGGCCGCCACCTGGCGGATCGCCGGCTCCGACCTGCGCCGGATCAACGCCCCGGCCGCCCGGTTGTTGGAGGTCTGCGGCTTCCTCGGCCCGGAGGCCATCCCGATCTCGATGCTGTACAGCCCGCCGGTGGTCGAGGCGATCGGGCTGTCGGGCCCGGGCATCTCCGACCAGCGGCTCGCGGTCGGCGAGATCCTGCGGACCGTCAACCAGTACAACCTCGCCCGCTACGACCACGCGGCCGGAACGCTGGTCGTGCACCGGATCGTCCAGGCCCTGCTGCGCGAGCAGGTCGGGGAGGCCGACCGGCCGCGGGTCCGCGCCGCGGCGCACCGCGCGCTGGCCCTCGCCGACCCCGGTGACCCGGACGCGCCGCACAACTGGCCCCGGTACGGCGAACTGCTGGCCCATCTCTGGCCGTCCGGCGCGGTCGGGTCCACCGACCCGGCGGTCCGGCAGTGGATCGTCAACTCGGTCCGCTACCTGTGGCGGCGCAGCCTCCACGACGCCGGCCGGGAGCTGGCCGAACGCGTCCTCGCCCAGTGGCGGGAGATCGGACCGCAGAGTGTCGAGGCCGATGTCAGGGTCCAGTTGCTGCGCGTCCAGCTCGGCAACATCCTGCGCAGTCAGGGGCTGGTCCGGGAGGCGTACGAGACCGACCGGGACGCCTTCGACCGGCTGACGGCGCTGGTGGGGCGGGAACACCCGGACACCTTCCCGGCGGCCACCAGCCTCGGCGGGGACCTCCGGCACCTGGGCCGCTACCAGGAGGCCCGGGAGCTGGACGAGGTGACGCTCGCCGCCGCGCGCCGGGTGCTCGGGTCGGACCACCCGCGCACCCTGATGATCGAGAACAACCTCGCCGTCTCCATCATGCTGTCCGGCAACTTCGCCAAGGCGCTGGCCGTTCACGAGGTGCTCTACCACCGGAAGCTGGAGGTGTTCGGCAAGCGCAGCCCGCTCACCATCCTCGACGGGCTGCTCCGGGGACACCTGCTGCGCGAGGTGGGGCGACCGGTGGAGGCGCTGGCGCAGTTGGAGAAGACCGTCCGTCGGAGCCGGGACGTGCTCGGCGAGGAGCACGACGACACTCTGAGGGCGAGGCGCTACCGCAGTGCCACCCTGCGCCGACTGGGCCGGCTGCCGGAGGCCCTGGTGGAGGCCGAGGACGTCCACCGGCAGCTGTACGGGCGCTACGGGCCCGACCACCCCGGCACCGCCGGTGTCGCCGGAACCCTCGCGGCGGTGCTCGGCGCGCTCGGGGACGGTCAGCAGGCCGTCGTGCTCGCCGAAGAGTCGCACCGGTACCACCGCGAGCACCTCGGCGACGGGCATCCGATGGAGCGCCTGGCGGCGGGCAACCTCGCCGTGGCGCTCCGCCGGGCCGGTCGGAACGACGAGGCACGGCCGTTGGCCGGCGAGGTGGCGGACGACCTGCTGCGGCTGCTCGGCGACCGGCATCCGTGGGTCGCGGTCGCCCGGTTGAACCGGGCCAACGACGCTGCCGTCGCGGGTGCTTACGGCGAGGCGGCGGCCCTCAGCGCGGATGCCGGCCGGATCCTGGTCGAGCGGTTCGGTCCGGACCACCCGGACAGCCTCGCCGCCTTCGCGAACCTCGCCCTGGCGCTCGCCGCCTCCGGCGATCCCGAGGGCGGGGCGCTGGGACCGCGGACCCTGGCCCGGGCACGTGGGGTGTCGTACCTGGGGGACAACCACCCGCTCACCGAGTCGATCCGGGTGAAGGAGTGGCTGGACACATCGATCGAGCTGCCGCCGGCGTGACGGCCGGCGGGTCACCGAGGAAGAGGAATTGACGATGCATTCGACCGTGGAGACCGAGGCGGCGCCCGAGCGGACCGAGGAGCGCGGCCCCGGGCAGCGCCTCGGTCTCGCCGAGCTGGCGGGGCTGGACGCGGGTGAGCTGGCGAGGCGTCTGGAGCTGGCCCTGCCCGGGGCCGGGGCCCGTCTGGTCTCTCCGTTCAACTCTGCGATCTGATCGCCAGGATTAGTCGGCTCCAGCTGTTGGAAACGTGCCGTCATGACGTTTCCTCCGCCGCCGATCACGCAGTTCGTCCTGAAGGTCCACAGTCGGTGCGACCTCGCCTGTGACCACTGCTACGTGTACGAGCACGCCGACACCGGCTGGCGGTCCAGACCGCGGGTCGTCGGGGACGCCGTGCTGGCGCGGGTCGCGGAGCGGATCGGGGAGCACGCGGCCGCGCACGGGCTGACCGCTGTCGGGGTCGTCCTGCACGGGGGTGAACCGCTGCTGGCCGGGCCGGA
The DNA here is from genome assembly GCF_000718025.1 of Kitasatospora purpeofusca. GTDB lineage: Bacteria > Actinomycetota > Actinomycetes > Streptomycetales > Streptomycetaceae > Kitasatospora > Kitasatospora purpeofusca. The sequence continues at coordinate 132,360 of NZ_JODS01000007.1, read as the reverse complement.
GGTGTTCCGGCGGGCGGCCGGGCTGCTGCGGGCGGCGTTGCCCGAGGTGTGCGAGCTCGACCTGCGGGTGCACACCAACGGGGTCCGGCTGGACGCGGCATACTGCGAGCTGTTCGACGAGCTGGGCATCCGGGTCGGCATCTCGCTGGACGGGGACCGGGCCGCCAACGACCGGCACCGCCGGTTCGCGAACGGGCGGTCCAGCCATCCGCAGGTGCTGCGGGCCGTCGGGCTGCTGCGCGAACCGCGGTTCCGGCACCTGTACGGGGGGCTGCTCTGCACCGTCGACGTGGTGAACGACCCGGTGGCCGTCTATCGGGCGCTCGCCGAACTGGAGCCCCCGGCGGTGGACTTCCTGCTTCCGCACGCCACCTGGGAGCACCCGCCGGAACGCCCGCCCGGTGCGGGTGCGACGCCGTACGCGGACTGGCTGCTGGCCGTGCACGAGCGGTGGGAGGCGGACGGCCGCCCGTTCGCCGTCCGGACCTTCGACTCGGTGCACCGGACGCTGTCGGGGCTGCCCGGCCTGAGCGAGGCGCTGGGGCTGGAGCCGGTGGACCTGGTGGTGCTGGAGACGGACGGGACGTACGAGCAGGCGGACAGCCTGAAGACGGCCTACGACGGCGCGCCCGGGACGGGGATGGACGTCTTCCGGCACAGCCTCGACGAGGTGGCCGGGCACCCGGGCATGGCGGCGCGGCAGTCGGGCCTGGACGGGCTGAGCTCGGAGTGCCGGGCCTGCCCGGTGGTGCGGTCCTGCGGGGGCGGGCTGTACGCGCACCGGTACCGGGAGGGGTCGTTCGACCGTCCTTCGGTGTACTGCGCGGACCTGCGGGCGCTGATCGACGGCCTGGCGGCCCGGGCGGGGGCTGTCCGACGGCCGGCCGCGCCGGCGGTGGATCTCGCCGGGCCGGGGCTCACGGACGAGCAACTGGACGAACTGTCACTCGGGTTGGGCGGTCCGGAGACGGTCCGTGCGCTGGCCCGGTCCCAACTGGCTCTCACTCGCACGATGCTGGCCGCTGTGCACGGCTCCTCGGGGCTGGCGCGCTCGGAGGCGTGGGAGCTGCTGGCGGAGCTGGACGCCGTCGAACCGGCGGCGGTGGACGCGGTGTTCGCCCATCCCTACGTCCGGGCGTGGGCCGCGCGGCGGCTGAGCGGCGACCCGGGGGCGGGCCTCGGCACACTGGCCGAGCTGGCGGCGGCCGCGGCGGTGCGGGCGGGGCGTGGGGACAGCGTGGTGGTGCCGGTCCGGGACGGGGTGCTGCACCTGCCGACGCTGGGGCGGCTGCTGCTGGGCGGGGGCGTGCGGGAGGCGCTCGTCACGGGCGGGCGGGACGGATGGACGGCGCGCATGGACGATGGTGCGGTCGCCGGTTCGGGTGACCCGCGCTGGCAGTCGATTCGGAGGGTCGGGAGGGGTATTGCGCTGGAGGACCTGGACCCGCAGCGGGCGGTGCACCGGTGGCCGGTGGAGGAGCGGTTGGCCGCCGCCGAGTACCTGCGCTGGGACGGGGACCTCGGGGCGGCGGCCGACCTGCTCGATCGGGATCTACCGGAGTACGCCGCCGGTCTGTGGGCCGGTCTGAGTACGGTCACGCCGTTGCAGCGGCGATCGGACGGGCGCGACGTCAGCTCGGCCGCCCGCCAGGCCTTCGGCGCGGTCGCGATCGCGCGGCCGGGCAGCGCGGAGACGCTGGCGTTGCTGCTGGTGCACGAGTTCCAGCACGTGAAGCTGGGCGCGGTGCTGGACCGGGAGGAGCTGTACGACCGGGGGGACACGAGGGTGTTCGAGGCGTTCGGCCTGACGCCGAGGCCGATCGGCTCGCTGTTCCAGGCGGTGTACGCGCACCTCGCGGTGACGGCATTCTGGGGCACCCGCGCGCATGGGGGGACAGGGGCGGCCCGCTCCAAGTTCACCTATTGGCGCGCCCTGACCGACGAAGCCGTGGATCTGCTCGCCGACAGCGGAGCGCTGACGCCGTTGGGGAAGCGCTTCGCTGATGGTGCAAGGGCGTCGGTCGATCCCTGGCTGCGTACTGCCGTGGGATGAGCGGTGGTTCGGTGCTGCTCCCGCGCCCGCGCGGGAGCAGCACCGGGAAGCATCACTCAGGCGGTGAAGTGGTCGAACTCGCCGGCCTTGGCACCTTGGAGCCAGGCGGAGAGCTTGGCCTTGGTTGTGGTGATGGTTATTGCGGGGTCGTCGGACTCGCGGATGTGGATGAGTTCGCCGTCGGACGCGATCTCGACGCAATTGGCCTGGTTGCCGCTGAAGGATGACTTCTGCCAGTTGAGTCTCTGAGGCATGGGGCGCCTTCCCTAGTAGAGCTTGTACAGGATGTGCTGGATGAGCCCCCATGAGTCACGCCGCGCGGGCAGTCGACCGTTCTCGTCGACCTCCAGCGGAGGCAGGGCCAGGCCCGCGAGTTCCGCGAAGTTTTCTCGATACTTGGCCACTGCCTCGGGCTCTCCCCAATATACCGAGCCTGCCGGATGTTCCATCAGGACTGTGTCGAGCAGCGGATGGGCTGCGCCGACGATGATGAAGGTGGCTTCGGTCATCGCGTACTGGGTGCAGTCCGAAGGAAGAATCTGGATGGTGACATGCGGAAGCCTGCTCATCTCGATCAAGTGGTGCAGTTGCTTTCGCATGACGGCGGCGCCGCCGTACCGGGTGTGGAGAGCAGCCTCGTGAATCACAGCGTGAAGCCTGGGAGGGTTCCCGCCGTGAAGTACCTTCTGCCGTTCCATGCGAAATCGGAGGCGGCTCTCGGTCTCGCTGGCTGTTTTAAGGATCACTCTGGCGTACGGCTCGATCTGTAGTAGCCCAGGGATCAGCAGGGTCTCGTACGTGTCGAGCGCAGCGGCCGTGGCTTCGAATTCTGCGAGGTCCAGAGCGCTTGGGTGGGCGTGCGCCTTGAATCCGGTCCACCAACCTCGCCCGGTGGCCTGACCCATCGCGACGAGGGCTGCCCGGTACTCGGGATCGTCGCAGCCGCATGCGTCCATCCATTGCTGGAGCCGCTCGGTGTTCAGACTGAGTCGTCCGGCTTCGGTGTGGCTGACTGCCGGACCCTTGATGCCGGCCGCAGCACCAGCTTCCGGGGCGGACAGGCCAGCGGTCAGGCGCATGCGGCGCAGTTCCTCGCCGAACCGCCGTTGCCGCTCACTGATCTCTACTCGCAGCCCCACGATCGATGCTCCCCTCCGGGCGACACTGCCCATCCGGCAGAAGTCTAGGGACTTGGCGAAGCATGTTGCAGATTTGAGTATTGCTGCCCTACTCTCAGTACTGCAACGCTCACCGATGGGTTGTCAGTAGTGCCTGGACCCAGGGCAGTTGGTCCGTCGGCTCTCGACGAGCGACCCACGGCGTGCCCCCTCACACTCGCAGGGAGATTCCCCGTGTGTAACCCCAACCTCAACTCCCCCTCCCTCACCCTTGCCCGGCAGTCGTTGCGCGACGCCATGCTGCGCGCCGGGTGGGACGATGCGCGCATCTTCGACGCCGAGCTCGCGCTCGCGGAGCTGATCGTCAACGCCTGGCGGCACGGCCGTACCGCCTCCCCCGTGGTCCTGATCGCCACCCACGGCCTGACCCTCCGCGTCTCGGTCGGCGACGAGAGTCACGACCTCCCCGAGCAGCGACGATCGCCCGCACTCGGCGAACTCGCCGAGTGCGGGCGGGGGCTCCAGCTCGTCGAGGGTCTCACCCAGCGCTGGGGCGCGGACCCTCAGAAGAGAGGCAAGCTCGTCTGGTTCGAGCTGGACTCCGCCGCGTGACCGTCGTCGTCGCTCTCCTTCTCCTCGCCTCGGCGCTGGTCGGGGCGGTCTGCGAGCTGCTGACGCGATCGCTGCGGGAGCGGGTCGACCGGGCGGGCAGCACGGTCGACCGGTGAGTGCCATCTATGGCACCCAAGCCCTCGCCCGGGTCGGGCGGGGGCCCACCGCGTAAACTCCGGGCCTGTGAACGAGCAGCCGCAGGTCCTGGTCACCCGCCGTCTCGCGCCCGGTGTCGTCGAGCGCCTCTCCGCGCAGCTCCCGGCCGCGCTGCACGACTCCGAACTGCCGATGAGCCGCGAGAACCTGCTCGAAGCCGTGCGCGGCCGCCGGGCGCTGATCACCACCCTGGACGAGCGGGTGGACGCCGAACTCCTCGACGCGGCCGGTCCCGACCTCGAAATCGTCGCCAACCACGCCGTCGGCTACCACAACGTCGACGTGGCGGCCTGCGCCGACCGCGGCATCACCGTCACCAACACCCCCGGCGTGCTGACCGCCGCCACCGCCGACATGGCGTGGGCGCTGCTCCTCGCCGCCACCCGCCGGCTCGGCGAGGGCGAACGGCTGCTCCGCTCCGGTGAACCGTGGGCCTGGGCGCCGACCTTCATGCTCGGGCTGGAGCTGACCGGCACCCAGCTGGGTGTGCTCGGCATGGGGCGGATCGGGCAGGCGGTGGCCCGTCGGGCCAAGGGCTTCGACATGCCCGTCCGTTACCACAACCGCAACCCGCTGCCGCCCGAGCAGGCCGACGGGGCCGAGTGGCTGCCGCTGGAGCAACTGCTCTCCACCTCCACCGTCCTGGTGGTCACCTGCCCGCTGAGCGAGGCCACCCGGCACCTGCTGGACGCCCCCCGGCTCGCCCTGTTGCCGCCCGGCGCGGTGGTGGTGTCGATGACCGCCGGGGTCGTCGACGAGGTGGCGCTCGCCGCCGCCCTGGAGTCCGGTGCGCTGTTCGCGGCCGCCGTCGACAACTTCGAGCGCGAGCCGGCCGTCCCGTCCGCCCTGCTCGCCCAGGACCGCGCCGTGCTCGCCCCGCACCTGGGCAGCGCCACCGTCCGCACCCGCCAGGCGATGGGCAACCTGGCCGTCGACAACGTGCTCGCCGTCCTCGCCGGGAAGGACCCGGTCACCCCCGTCGCGAGGTAGCCGGCAGCGGGGGTGCCCCGGCCGACGAGCCGGGGCGCACCCTCATGAGCCCGCGCGTCGGGCGATCAGCGCCTCCAGCCCGTCCAGGATGCGCTCGACCCCGAAGGTCAGGGCCTGGTCCCGCTCCTCGGTCGGCGCGGTCATCGCGGCCAGGGTGGCCGGGTAGTCGTCGCCGTGCTCCCGCAGCACTCCGGCGAGGGCCGCGACGAGCCGGGCCTCGGCCTCCGTCCCGCTCGCCCGCGACTGCTGGGCGATGCCGCGGACGTGGCTGGTCAGCAGCACGACGGCGTCGAGCCGCTCGCCGCCGGTGAGGCCCTTGCCGTCCAGTGCGGCCAGGGCCCGTTCCACCCACGACAGTTCCCGCGGGCCCATCAGGCGCGCGCCCACGGTCGTCTCCAGGAGCCAGGGGTGCTGCGCGAAGGCCCGGAACAGGGCCGCGGACCAGGCGGTGAGGTCCGTGCGCCAGTCGCCGCCCGTGAGGTCCGGCGGGTCCTCGACCGCGCGGTCCGTCATCAGTGCGACGAGCTCCGCCTTGCCCGGCACGTACCGGTAGAGCGACATCTTCGTCTTGCCGAGCAGCTCGGCGACGCGCTGCATCGACAGGGCGGCCAGGCCCTCCGCGTCCGCGACCTCGATGCCGGCCCGGGCGATGCCGTCCAGGCTCAGCGCGGGTTTGGGGCCCCGCCTGGGCCGGGCCTGCGGACCCCAGAGCAGCCGTGCCAGTTCGTCCGCCATCGCTTCTCCCGCCCGCCGTCAGGCTTGCCACATCCCAAAACTGTGTCTACCGTACACAACAACAAACAGCGTCCGACGGACACAGTTTTGATCGAGGGGTGGACTCCATGGGCACGAAGGTCCTGATCTCCGGAGCCGGCATCGCCGGGCCGGCGCTGGCACTCTGGCTCGGCCGGTACGGCTTCGAGGTGACGGTGGCCGAGGCGGCCCCGCACCTGCGCGGCGGCGGCCAGGCCGTGGACTTCCGCGGCACCACCCACCTGACCGTGCTGGAGCGCATGGGCGTGCTCGACGACCTCCGCCGGATCCGCACCGGCGGCAGCCCGATGCGCTTCGTCGACGAGCGCGGGCGGACCAGGCTGCAGCTGCCCGCCGAGTTCGCCGGCGGCGACGTGGAGGTCCTGCGGGGCGACCTCGTCCGCGTCCTGTTCGAGCACAGCCGCCAGTTCACCGACTACCGCTTCGGCGAGTCCGTCAGCGAGCTCCGCCAGGACGCCGACGGGGTCCACGTCCGCTTCCGCAGCGGTGAGGCCCGCACCTTCGACCTCGTCGTCGGGGCCGACGGCCTGCACTCCAACGTCCGCCGGCTCGCCCACGGGCCCGAGGAGCGCTACGTCACCCACCTCGGCCACTACGCCGCCGGCTGGTCGCTGCCCAACTACCTGGGCATCGGCCCGGGGGAGGGCTCCGTCGGCCTCAACGTGCCCGGGCGGCTCGCCGCCGTCGGCACCAGTCACCGGGACCCGGGGACGGCCGGGGCCTTCTTCGTCTTCTCCTCGCCCGCGCTGACCTACGACCGCCACGACCAGGAGCAGCAGAAGGCGATCGTCGCCGGGGCCTTCGCCGGAACGGGCTGGGAGGTGCCGCGGCTCCTGGCGTCCCTGGCCGAGGCCGACGACCTGTACTTCGACTCCATCAGCCGCGCCGACGTCCCGAACTGGTCCACCGGGCGCGTCTCCCTCGTCGGTGACGCCGCCTGCGGCGCCACCATCGGCGGCATGGGCACCGGCACCGCGATCGTCGCCGCGTACGTCCTCGCCGGTGAACTGGCCGCGGCCGCCGGGGACCACACCACCGCCTTCGCCCGCTACGAGGGCCTCCTGCGCGGATACGCCCGGGGCTGCCAGAAGGGCGGCGACCGCGCGGGCAGGTTCCTGGCTCCCGGCGCCGTCGGGCTGCGGCTGCGCAACTGGTCGCTGAGCCGCCCCCGCATCCTCGACTGGATGATCGAGGAGGGCCGGAAGGCGACCCACCTCGACCTGCCGGACTACCGCTGCTTCGAGACCGGGCCGGACCGGATCGGTGCGCGCGCCCGGACGGGAAGTTGACCTCGCGTCGGTGCGGCGGAGGGCCCGGTCGGGGTGATCGCGAGCGGCAGCGGTCCCCGACCGGGCCCGGCTCAGGGGAGGACCAGCTGCTGGACGACGACGGCCGTGGACAGGGTCAGGTTGACGGTGATCAGTGCCCACAGGGATCGCCTCGTGCAGATCCCGCTCCGCCGGGTCAGGATCACGTAGGCGGCAACGACGAGGTCGAGGACGGCGAGGACCGCCACGAGGGTCCGCAGGGCGCTCGTCGTCGCGTCGGCTGTCGCCAGCGCGACCGCGAGCCCTGCGGGGTGGTGGAGGTGGGCGTGCACGGGTACTCCATCGGAACGGCGGCGAACGACCGGGGGATCGCCGGATCCGGTTTCCGGCAGGCCGAAACTCTGCCAGGCGGAATGATCACGCCGGGGTGGAATTCGCGGCAGGAACCTGCACATCCGCCTTGCAGGATCTCCGCGGCCCCGCCCGGCTCACCCCGGGCCGGCCTCAGTACTCCCGGTCGCCCGCGCCGTTGACCTCTCGGCGGGCCTGCCAGGTGGTGTGCTCGCGGGAGACGGCGTCCTCGGCATCGCGGGAGAAGCGGGCCCAGAGCTCCTCGGCGTCGGGGGAGCCGATGTCGAGGTGGGCGAGCTGGGCGCGGATCTGGGCCAGTTCGTCGGCGGCCAGGCCGTACGCGGCGGCGAGCGGGCGGTACTGGCGCAGCTGGGCCCAGGCGGTGACGGAGGCGGCCACGGCGGAGACGGCGCCGAGCGCGTCGAAGGAGAAGAGCCCCAGCGCGCGCAGCACGGCGAGCACCAGGCCGAGCAGCGGCAGCACCACGCCCGCCACCCCGGTCCAGAAGCCGGCCCGGGCGCAGTAGCGGGACTTGGAGCGGTACCAGTCCTGCTGCACCTGGATCCGTTCGCGCAGGTAGACGTCCCGGCGCAGGGCCAGCGGCTGTTCGCGCAGGGTGCGCATCGCGGGGGTGATCTGGCTCTCGGCGGGCCGGCCGGCCAGGCCGGGGCCGACCGCGCGGCTGTCCCGGAAGGCGTGCAGCACCCGGCCGAGCTGGAGGCCGTAGAGGCCCTCGGCGTCCGGCAGCGGCCGGGGCGGCGGCTGGACGGCGTCGGCCCGGACGGCGAACTTCCAGGCCAGGGTCTTCACCGACTCGGCGGCGGCCCGGCCCTCGTACCAGAGGCCCTGCGGGTTCTGCCGGCTGGTGACGGCGGAGAGGCCGATCGCGCCGAGGTAGGCGACGGCGGCGAGCCAGGCCCACGGTCGGCCGTCGGCGGAGCCGGCCGTGGCGGCCGCGACCAGCAGCAGCAGTTCGGCGGCGGAGAGCCGGACGGCCCGGTGCTGCCCCTGCTGGGAGGCCGAGTCGGCCGCCCAGAACAGCTCCGGCATCAGCTCGCGCTCCCGCACCACCCGGTCCGCCCCGCCCGTGCCCGACGTCATCCCGTCCCCCCGCTCGCAGCTCCACCACCCGCCCCGGCGGTTCTGCCCCGGCGGACGGCCCGGTACGCCTGGGCGGGCAGGCCGGTGCGCCCGGGGGGACAGGTCCGGACGGGCAGGCGGGGGCAGCCGGACCGGGGCGGGCGCGGGCAGACGGGCCGGCCTGCCAGCCCAGGCGGGCCGGACAGCGACGCCCCGTCGGCGCGGGCGTCCAGGGCCGCCGGGGCAGCGGTCGGCCGGGCGGCGTAGCGGGCCCGGTACCGGCCGCCGCGCCCTGCTACGTCGAACGGGCGGGGCGGGGCGGAGAAGTCCCGGAAGGCGGCGGAAGGTCCCGGAAGGTCCCGGAAGGAATCAGAACGTGTAGAAGATCCGGTCGGCGTTGTCGGTCATCTGCTTGGCGTTCCACTCGGTGCCGCCGGGCACGTTGCCCGAGCGGAACAGCGGCGGGGCGGCGCCCTCGCCGGCGAGGGCCGCGTCGGCCAGCCGCTCCACCGCCGAGGCGACCACGGCCTGCATCAGCGCGCTGGTGACGATGGTCGAGACCGGGCCGAAGGTGGTCTCGGCACCGGGGTGGGTCAGCTCGCCGTCGCCGACCGCGATCTTGTTGTCCAGGACGACGTCGCAGTGGTCCTTGAGGTAGGTGCCGGAGGGGTGCCCCGAGGGGACCGCGCCCGGGTAGGCCAGCGAGGTCAGCCCGATCACCTTCAGGCCGCGGGCCCGGGCGTGCTGGGCCAGCTCCACGGGCATGGTCTGCCGGCCCGAGAGCGAGATCAGGAACAGCAGGTCACCGCTGGTGGCGGGGGTGAGGTCCAGGGTGGTGGTGGCCAGTCCGGAGACCCGCTCCAGGGCGCTCGACAGCGGCGCCGGCATCACCGTGACCCCGGCCATGCCGGGGACCTCCAGCAGGTTGATCGGCACCAGCCCGCCGGCCCGGTAGACCACGTCCTGGGCCGCGAGCGAGGAGTGGCCGGCGCCGAAGGCGAAGACCCGGCGGTCCCCGGAGACCGCCTCGGCGAGCAGGGCGGCGGCCGCCTCGATGTTCTCCGCCTCTTCGGTCCGCACCCGCTGGAGGTGGGCGATCGCGGCCTCGAAGTACCGGCCGACCAGCTCGCTCATCTGCTGCCTTCGCTCTCTGCCGGTGGGGGGCCCGGCCGGGTGGCGCGGCCGAGATGGTCCGGACCGCTGGTGGAGAAAGCTACGGCCAGCACCGTGCTGCCTCACCGGTGCCGCTGTCAACAGGCACGAAATGCCGCCCCCCGAGGGCTGGGGCGGGCCCGGTTGTCGTCGCGGTACGTCAGAATTGGCGGTGAGGACCCCGAGGAACGGAGCCAGCGGCGATGTCTGGGCTGATCGACACCACTGAGATGTACCTTCGCACCATCCTGGAGCTGGAGGAGGAGGGCATCACCCCGATGCGCGCCCGGATCGCCGAGCGCCTGGAGCAGAGCGGTCCCACGGTCAGCCAGACGGTCGGCCGGATGGAACGCGACGGGCTGCTCCGGGTCGCGGGCGACCGCCACCTGGAGCTGACCGAGGAGGGCCGGCGGCTCGCGGTGCGGGTGATGCGCAAGCACCGCATCGCCGAGTGCCTGCTGGTCGACGTGATCGGGCTGGAGTGGGAGCAGGTGCACGAGGAGGCCTGCCGCTGGGAGCACGTGATGAGCGAGACCGTCGAGCGCAAGGTGCTCGCGATGCTCGGCCACCCGACCCAGTCCCCGTACGGCAACCCGATCCCGGGGCTGGACGAGCTGGGCGACGCCAAGGCCGAGGGCGAGGGCTTCGACGCCGGGCTCGTCGCGCTGGACACCGTGCTTCCCGGTGAGGACGGCGCCGATGTGGTGGTCCGCCGGATCGGCGAGCCGATCCAGACCGACGGCGAGCTGATGCGCACGCTGCGCCGGGCCGGGGTCCGTCCCGGTTCCACGGTGCGGGTGACCGCCGGGGTCGGCGGGGTCATGGTGGGCTCCGGGGACAACGCGGCCGAGCTGGGCAAGGACATCGCCGCGCACGTCTTCGTCGCGCAGGCCTGAGGACGTCCGGGCCTGAGAGCGTCCGGGCCTGAGGACGTCCGGGCCCGAGGAAGGCTCGCGCCGGTCCGGGAAGGGCCCGCGCGAGAACGGCCGGAAGGGCCCGGTGCTCCCCGTGCACCGGGCCCTTCCGCCCTCCCCGTTCCCTCCCGCTACCGCGCCACCGGCCTCCCCGAACCCGGCCGGTACCGCGGCCCCCGCCCTTCCCTCCCGTCCCCTCCGGTTCCCCTCCGTCCCTCCCGTCCGCCTCGCCCGGCTTCCCCGACCGAGCGCCCCTTCCGGCGGCCCCTCACATGGGAATTCCTGCCACTCGGCCGATCATGGCAATCCTTGAGCGTTGTCACTCGTACGAGGGGCTTTCGCCGTTGACCAGCGGGTACACCGAACCCTTATCCGCACATGCGTATGACGGGCCCGGTCTCCGGTGGGAGACAAGGCCCGTCACTCGCGCGCGGGGTCTCGCGCGGTGCACACCCCTCACCCGATCGGCGTAGGGCGGCAGTCCTCGGAGGGGTCGGCCGTTCGTCGGCGCGGCCGTTCGGCCGTTCGGCGGGGCGTCGACGGGGCGTCCCGGGGTGCGGTCAGCGCACCGCCGCGGGCTGGGCCTGCTGCGCCGCCGCCGACGGCGCCTCGCGCCCGCAGGCGTAGGCCAGCGGATTGATCAGCTCGGCGGCGTCCGGCAGCCAGCGGTTGAGCGCGGAGGGCGAGCGGGCCCACTGGGCGAAACCGGTCGGGCCGACCCGGGACGGCGGGGCCACCGTCCAGTCGCCCTCCCCCCGGGCCACCAGGTCCAGCCGGGCCGGCGGCCAGCCCAGCTTGCGGAGCATCTCCGGCAGCTTGGCCGCCACCCCGGGCAGTACCAGGAAGTGCAGCCGCCGCCCCGCCCGGCCCTGCGCGGCCGGGACCACCGCCACCGGGCCGAGCTGGAGGCCCATCCGCTCCATCCGGGCCAGCGCCAGGCAGCCCGCCGTCTCCGGCACGTCCAGGACGTCGAAGGACCTGCCGGTCGGCAGCAGGATCGACGCCTCCGGGCGCTCCGTCCACCAGCGCCGTACCGCGCCCGGCCCCGCGCTCGCCTTGCGCGCCCAGTCCGAGTCGATCGGGTGGGCACCGGGCAGCGCGCAGCGGGGCTCGCCGCACGAGCAGCGGGCGGGGCCGTCGCCGTCGATCAGCCAGGCGCCCGGGGCGACCTCCCAGTGACGGGTCTCGGCGTAGCTGACGGCTTCGACGAGCAGCGGGGGCAGTCCTGCGTCGGAGCCCTGGTCGGGGGAGTCGGGGGTGTCTTCCACGGGCTGCTCAACTACCGTGCGTGAGGCGGGTTACGGTCGGGTGCGGGCCGTTCCGCCACGCGGTGGCAATTCACCCGAACCGGTGAGGCGGACCGTGCGGGAGCGCGCCGGGGGGAGGCGGGGTGGGCGCAATGGGGGCGCACGGGAGCATTTTGCCGGGCGCGTGGGGGGTGGGGATCGTCACCGTGGGTATCCCGCTGGCGTTGCTGATCGCTAACCTGGTGTCAGTTTCCTTGAACGGTAGGACAGTCGGCAACTCGGCAACAGAGATCAGCAGAAAGCGTCGCCCGCCGGCCGGGACCGGAGGGTGTGGGGAGGCGAAGCCCATGGCCGCGAGACCACTTGTCGCACGACAGCCCAACGAGCGCCTGCAGCAGCTGATCCAGGAGGCCAGCTGCTCCAACGCCGGTCTGGCACGGAGAGTGAACCTCTGCGGTGCCGAACACGGTCTTGACCTGCGCTACGACAAGACCTCCGTAGCGCGCTGGCTCCGCGGCCAGCAACCGCGCGGACAGGCACCGGCGGTGATCGCCGAGGCGCTCGGACGCAAACTGGGGCGCAGCGTGTCGGTCGAGGAGATCGGCATGGCGGACGGCAAGAACCTCAGCTCCGGCATCGGGCTGCAGTTCGCGCCGACGCTGGGCGCCGCACTCGAACAGGTCTGTGAGCTCTGGCGCAGCGACGTCGGACGCCGGGACTTCCTGACCGGGGCGACGGTGGCGGCCTCCGCCCTGGTCGAGCCCAGCCGGGACTGGCTGATCACCCCGCCGGACCCGGTGGTGGCCCGCAGCGGCGGCACCCGGGTCGGCCCGACCGATGTCGCGGCGATCAAGGCGACCACCGCGATGCTGGTCGACCTGGACCACCGGTTCGGCAGCGGCCACGTCCGCCCGGTCGTGGTGCACTACCTCAACAGCGTGGTCTCCGGCCTGCTCGGCGGCTCCTACCGGGAGGAGACGGGCCGCCAGCTCTTCGCGGCCGTCGCGCGGTTGACCGAGCTGGCGGGCTACATGGCGGTGGACACCGGACAGCCCGGCCTCGCCCAGCGGTACTACATCCAGGCGCTGCGCCTGGCCCAGGCCGCCGACGACCGGGGCTACGGCGGGTACGTGCTGGCGGCCTCGATGAGCCACCTGGCGGCGACCCTCGGCAACCCGAGGGAGATCGCCCAGCTCGCCCGGGCCGCCCAGGAGGGCGCCAGGACGGTCGCCACCCCGACCGCGATGGCGATGTTCTACGCGGCCGAGGCCCGCGGCCACGCCCTGCTCGGCGACGCCCGGGCGTGCGAGGCGGTGGCCGCCAAGGCGCTGGAGATGATGGAGAAGCGCCGCCCGGAGGACGACCCGGACTGGATCGTCCACTTCGACGACGCCTACCTGGCCGACGAACTGGCGCACTGCCACCGGGATCTCGAGCAGGCGGGCCAGGCCGAGCACTACGCCCGCCGGGCGCTCGACCTGCACCCGCCGACCAGGGTGCGGCGCCGCGCAGTGGACCTCGTGCTGCTGGCGACGGCTCAGCTCCAGCAGCGGGACGTCGAACGGGCCTGCGAGACGGGCGCGCAGGCGGTCCGGCTGCTGAGCGGTCTGCGTTCCAACCGGGGCGTGGAGTACCTGGACGAGTTCCGCCGCCGGCTGGAGCCGTACCGGGAGCAGCGGGTGGTCCGCGAGTTCCAGGCCAGGGCGGAGGCGGAGGCCGCGTAGGCCCTGGTGGCGCTGCGGAGCGGAGCGTGCGGGGACGGTGAGGGGCGGACCGCCCACGTGGTCGGCCGGTTCGGTGAACCGGTAGCGTGGGCGCGACGTCCAAGGAACTGTGATGCTCCCAAGAACCGACGAGATGTGGTCCGCCGTCAGCGCGCGGTCGTGCACAGGTGAGGAATCGCGTTGAGCCAGCGCCGCTCGTACCCCAACTCCGGTGACTTCAATCTGGACGATCTGTTCCGTCCGGAGCCGGGGCAGCAACCGGCCGCGGAGCCGGGGCAGCAGCCGGGGCCGCCGCACGGTCAGCAGCCGGGCCAGCAGCCGGGTCAGTACCCCGTCCAGCAGCCCGGTCCGCCGCACGGCCAGCAGCCGGCCGCGCCGTACCCGGGACCGCAGCCGGGGCCCTACCCGGGCCAGGCGTCCGGGCAGCCCGAGTACTTCGGCGACAGCGTGCTGCCCACCCAGGCCATGCCGGTCCAGCAGCAGGGGATGCCGGCGCCCGGCTGGGGCGGCGCGGCGCACCCCGGCCACCCGGCCGACCACGGCCAGGCCACCCAGTACCTGCCGCCGTACCCGGGGGCCGACCCGCAGGGCGCCGGCGGCTATCCCCCGGCCCGTCCGGGATACGCCGACGGGCCCGCGGCGGACTACCCGGACCGGTCCGGCCCGGCCCCGGCCGGGCGCGGCGGCGGCCGTTCCTCCAACAAGCTGGTGATCGGGGGTGTGGTGGTCGGCGGCATCGCCGCGGCCGCCCTGGTCGCGGTGCTGATGAGCGGCGGCGACGACAAGCCCGGTTCGAAGCCGCAGGCCGCCCCGGCGACCACCGGCGGCACCACCACCGCCGCCACCGCGCAGCAGGGCCCCGGTCCGACCACCGCCTCCGTGAGCCCGGAGGTCAAGGCGCAGGCCCAGGCGCTCTCCGACCTGCTCGGCACCGCCAACGACAGCCGGCAGGCGGTGATCGGCGCGGTCGCCTCGGTGCAGAAGTGCGAGAAGCTCCCGGAGTCGCAGCAGGCGCTCACCGCCGCGGCGGGCCAGCGGCGGGAGCTGCAGAGCAAGCTCTCCGGGCTGAAGACGGACAAGCTGGCCGGCGGTCCGCAGCTGGTCGAGCAGCTGAACGCGGCCTGGGCGGCCTCGGCGACCGCCGACGACGAGTACGCGGCCTGGGCCGGGGACGCGCAGAGCGGCTGCGACCCCAAGAAGAACGACAACCAGCACTACAAGAACGCCGTCGCCGCGAGCGGCACCGCGACCACCGCCAAGAAGCAGGCGTCCGGGCTCTGGAACACCGTCGCGGGCCAGACCGCCCTGCCCACCCGTACCGACGGCGACCTCTGAGTCCCCGCCCGAGTCCCCGCCCCGCCGGGTCCCGGCGGGGCACAACGGCGGAGGGCCCGACCACTGAGAGTGGTCGGGCCCTCCGCCGTTCCCGGGCCGCGCCCGGCGGGGCGGCTCAGGCGGGCGGCTTGCCGCCGGTGAGCACCCAGCGCACATCGACGAAGCCGGGCCGCTGCAGGGTCATCTGGCCGCCCTTGACCACCTGGAAGGTGACCCAGGTGTTCACCAGCCGGGGCGACTCGGTGCTCGGCAGCATGTTGGTGGTGGCCCAGTTCAACGGCGGGGTGAGCCCGACGTCGATCGGCTCGCCGCCGTCCAGCAGGGTGGTCACGGCCTTGCTGGTGATCGTCTGCCCGGCCGCGGTCAGGCGCTCGGAGATCTGCTTGAACACCTCGTAGGCGACCCAGGTGGTCTGCACCCCGGGGTCGGCGGCGTCGATGTGCCGGTCGGAGTCGGCGCGGATCACCGCGCGCAGGCCGTCCCAGATCTTGGCCGACTCCGGCGGGTACCAGCCGGTCACGAAGGCACCGGAGAGCGGGCCGCTGTCGCCGCCGGTGGAGTCGACCACCGACTGCTGCACACTGCCGATCACCGAGGCGATCCTGGTGTTCTTCGCACCGGTCCGGCGGAAGGCGTCGAGCAGGTTGCCGGTCGGCTCGGCGCCCAGCGCGCTGGTGACGCAGTTGCCGGCCTGGTCGCCGCCGATCGCCTTGCGGACCACCGGGCTGTAGTCGTTGGACTTCTCCGGCGCCTTGACGTCCAGCAGCTTGATCCCGGCCGGCTTGAGCGCGTTGCCCAGGTAGCCGAGCAGGTTGTCGCCGGCCGGGGTGTCCGGGCGGATCAGCGAGACGGCCTTGCAGCCGGCCTCCACCAGCTGGCGGCCGCTGCCGCCGATCAGGGCGGGCATGCCGCCGCCCACCGGGTAGGACAGCGGGCTGCTGAACTCCGGCTGGGACAGCCCGTAGCCGCCGATCAGCGGGATGCCGGCACGCTCCAGGACGGGCATGAAGTCGTCGCCGAACTGGCTGTAGGAGCCCAGCACCGCGACCGCCTTGGCGTCCACCGCCTGCTGGGCGCAGGCCCGGGCGCCGTCGGAGGTGTTGTGCTCGTTGCAGGTGATCACATTGAGCCGGCGGCCGCCGAGGCCGCCCTTGACGTTGAGGTCCTTGCCGATGGCCTCGGCCAGGGCCGTCATGCCGGGACGGTCGGCCGAGCCGGTGCCGGACGGTGCCCAGGTCATGACGGTGAGGTCGCCACTACCGGTGGCGGCGTCGGCCGGTCCGCCGCACGCGGAGGCCGAGAAGAGGGTGGGAAGCAGCGCCGCGGCGGTCGCGACGGCCGCGATCGGGCGCCGGTTGCGCCGTCCTGCGATCGGGTTCATGGCCTGGGACGAGCCCCTTCGGCTGGTCATGGGTCTTTCCCTCCCGGGGCGCTCTCTGCTGCGCACCTGTTCCAGCCAATCCCTGGTGCCGCAAGCCGAGAGGGCCGTAAAGCCAACAAACGACCAACGGAGGAGGAACTCCGGGCGTGAACGCGTGTAGATCGGGAGTGGAGTACGAACGGTGGGGGAACGTACGATCGATCTCCATGTCCGCCAGCACAGAATCTTCGTATCGGTCTGCCCGAAACCCTTCTCGTCCGGGCCACCGCTCCAGCACGATGGGCGGCATGCCGCTCAACGACCTGCCCTGGTGGCGCTGGCGGGCCCGACTCCGCTCGGCCCTGCACATGCTCTCCGACCCCGGGTTCCAGCGGGAGGCCTGGCTGGCCGGCCGTGAGGGGTACGGCGATGTGACCGACGCCGTCTACCGGCTGGTCGAGGACACCTGGCTGGACCGCTGGTCCGCCGAGAAGTACATCGGCACGATCTTCCGGGACTCCGCCGAGGCCACGCTGGTGGACCTCGCGGTGCTCCGGGTCGTGCAGATCCTGCACGAGGTCGGTGCGGACGCGCCGGCTGGCGCCTACCTGGGGCACCACGACTGGCCGGAGGCGGTCCGGGCGGCCCGGGAGGCGCACGTCCTGCTGGCGGCCAACGACGGCGAGGACCCGGACGCGCCGCCGCGCTCGCTGGACATCCTGCGGATCCTGACCCAGGTCTGACCGGTCCGTCCCGGAGTGCGGGCAGTCCGGCTGGGGGTGTCCCGGAGTGTGAAACGCTGGAGCATTCACACCAGCACGAGCTCAGGACGGGATACCCCCACGTGGAACAGCAGCCGGCCAGCGCCCAGTACGTCCTCACGCTGTCCTGCCCCGACAAGCAGGGCATCGTCCACGCGGTCTCCAGCTACCTCTTCATGACCGGGTGCAACATCATCGACAGCCAGCAGTTCGGTGACGGGGACAGCGGGCTGTTCTTCATGCGGGTGCACTTCTCGGCGGCCGAGCCGGTGACCGTCGACAAGCTGCGGGCCAGCTTCGCCGCGATCGGCGCCTCGTTCGGGATGGACTGGCAGATCCACCCGAGCGAGCAGAAGCTGCGGATCGTGCTGATGGTCAGCAAGTTCGGCCACTGCCTGAACGACCTGCTGTTCCGTACCCGGATCGGCGCGCTGCCGGTGGAGATCGCCGCGGTGGTCTCCAACCACACCGACTTCCGCGACCTCACCGAGGGCTACGGCATCCCGTTCCACCACATCCCGGTGACCAGGGAGAACAAGGCCGAGGCCGAGCAGCAGCTGCTGGACCTGGTCGCCAAGGAGAACGTCGAGCTGGTCGTGCTGGCCCGCTACATGCAGGTGCTGTCGGACCACCTCTGCACCGCGCTGTCCGGCAAGGTGATCAACATCCACCACTCCTTCCTGCCGAGCTTCAAGGGCGCCAAGCCGTACCACCAGGCGCACACCCGGGGCGTGAAGCTGATCGGCGCCACCGCGCACTACGTCACCGCCGACCTCGACGAGGGCCCGATCATCGAGCAGGAGGTGGCCCGGGTGACCCACGACGTCACCCCGGACCAGCTGGTCGCGCTCGGGCGGGACGTCGAGTGCCAGGCGCTGGCGCGTGCGGTGAAGTGGCACAGCGAGCACCGGGTGCTGCTGAACGGCAGCCGGACGGTCGTCTTCGCCTGAGCCTGCGGGGCTGCCCGTCCCGTCCGGCTCGCTACGGCCGGGACAGCAGGGGCGTCGCGCGCAGCACCTCGCGGATCGCGGCCCGGTCGCCGTGCTCGCCGACCGGCACCCGGTCCGGGTCGCGGTGCGCGGCGGCCAGCTGGCAGAACTCCAGCCCGTCCAGCACCATCGCGGCCACCGGCTCGCCCCCGGGCGGACCGGCGTCCGGGCCGTCCAGCGGTATCAGCCACTCGCCGGCCGCCGGGCCGTCGATCACCAGCCGGATCCGCCGACCGGTCCGGCGCCCGGTGCCGACACCCGTTCCGGAGCCGTCCGGCCGCCCGTCGGCGCCGCCGAGCGCCGCGCCGGCCGGTTCGGGGCGTGCCGCCCGCTGCCCGGCCAGGGCCAGCGGCAGCATCCGCACCGCCAGGTCGATCATCTGCCGCAGGTGCTGCGGGGTCGGCGGGTCGTACGGGTAGGCGACCGCCCGGGCGATGTCCT
The DNA here is from genome assembly GCF_000718025.1 of Kitasatospora purpeofusca. Classification (GTDB taxonomy): domain Bacteria; phylum Actinomycetota; class Actinomycetes; order Streptomycetales; family Streptomycetaceae; genus Kitasatospora; species Kitasatospora purpeofusca. Next base: position 114,035 of record NZ_JODS01000007.1, on the reverse strand, counting down.
CGCCGTGCACGTAGCACTCGAAGGCCCGGTCGACGAAGGCGTCCCGCAGCGGGACGGTGGCGAAGCCGAAGTCCACCGGGGTGTTGCCCTGCGGGGCGAGCGCGGCCGAGCGGACCAGTTCGTGGCAGTGCCGGCGCCACCGGGCGCGGATCCGCTGGGGCGGCTGGCCGGCCTGCTCGGCGGTGAGCCGGGCGGTGCGTTCGGTGATCCGGGCCCAGGGCGGGCCCGCCTGCGGCGGCACCCGGGGTGCGGCGACGGCCTCCTGCGGCGGGACCCGTCGTCCGGCGGGCGGCCCACTGCCGGCGCCCGGGCCGCCCGGTACCGGGTCGGGCAGGCCGAGCGCGACGGCCAGATAGCCGTCCACGGCGGCGAGATGGCACAGGACCTCGGCCGGGCGCAGGTACTCGGTGCCGCCGTGCCAGGGGAGTTCGGCCACCTCCTGCCACTCCTCGGGGCCGAGGTCGCGCAGCAGGGCGTCGAGCTTGGCGGTCTCGGCGGTGTACGGCATGCCCCAGGTGGGCACCGGCAGGTCCGCCGGACGGCGGGTCAGGCACCAGTCGAGCACCTGCTGGCGCAGTGCGCCGGGCTGGTCCAGCGGCTCCTCGACGGAGAGCCAGCCGGCCGCCTCGCGGAGCCGTCCGGCCTCCTCGGCGCACTGCGGGCAGTCGGTCAGGTGGAGTTCGAGTTCGGCGGCCTCGGCGGAGGGGACGGCGCCGAGGGCCCAGGCGCCGAGCAGTGAGCGCAGCGCCTCGTGCCGCTCGTCGGTGGTCGTCACGTCCCTCCGCCCTCCGTCCGTTGCCCGTCCTCCCCGGCCCTCGGCCCGTCCGCGCTCCCGGCGCCGTGGGTCGGCAGCCCGCCGCGCGGACCGCCGGCCGCCGGGGCGGAGGGCCGGTGCCGCTCGCGCTCCTGCTCCAGTTCGGTGGCCAGCAGCGCCAGCCCCAGCCGCATCCGCTGTTTGGCGGCCTGTTCGCTGATCCCGAGCCGACGGGCCGTCTCCTGGTAGGTGCGGCCGTCGTAGTAGGACTCCGTGATCGTCTCACGCAGCGGTTCCGGCAGGGCGGAGACCACGTACTGGACCCGGGCGGCGGTGGCCACCGTACGGATCTCGTCCTCCTCGGCGGGACCGGCGTAACCCGCCGCCTCGGCGCGGCGGGCGCGCAGCCGGTCCACCGCGCGACGGTGGGTCAGCGCGCCGAGCCAGGAGCGGAGCGAGCCGCGGGACGGGTCGAAGGCCTCGGGGTGCTCCCAGACGTGCGCGAAGATCTCCCGGGTGAGCTGGGCCGCGGCGGTCTGGTCGGACAGTATCCGGCCCGCCAATCCGTGCACCATCGGGGCGAGTTGGTCGTACAGCTCGCCGAGGGCGGTCTCCTCGCCGCGGGCCAGGCGCCGTTGCAGCTGCTCGTCCCGGCGCGGGGCGTCGTCGGTGGTGGCCACCGGTCACCACCCCTCCTGCCGGACCGACCGCTGACGCGTCCACGGTATCCCGGGGTGTTCGGGCGGCGGAGCGATTCGGGGAAGAACGGAGCCCGGTGCTTCGGATGGTCGGATCGTGGGATCTGCGGCCGATCCCGCTGTTGCGCTGTTCGAGAGTGGTTGGACATATGTCGCACGGGTGGTTCGCGAGTGGCGGGCGCGGCGCGAGGGGCGGACGGCGGTAGGTTCGCCTCTGCGTCCGGGGCCGGTCGGAGCGGCCGGGCGATCGCCGGTCCGAGGCTCGCCAGAGTGAGCGGGACAGTATGCCCTGCCCCGTCCCCCGATCGCTGGAATATGCCCGAAGCGCTTGCTGCGGTCCGCCGGCCGACTCATCCTGAGGCGTATTCGCGTCGTGGTCGATGAGCGACGGACGAGCCGGTGCGGGTGCACCGCACCGGGCGTGACGTGCGGTGACCCGGCGGACAGCGGCCCGGAGGACGGGCCCGGTGCGTACCCGGGCCGGCCGGGCGACCAGGGCCCGGTCGAGACGGTGCCGAACTGCGAGTGCGGGTGGTGGAGCGGTGCAGGTTCTTCAGGTACAGCTGGCGGTGCAGGCGGACCCCGCCGAGGTCGGCCGGGCCCGCCGGTGGGTCCGCTCCCGGCTGCTCAACCACGGGGTGGACCCGGACGCTCCGATCGCCGAGACGGTGGTGCTGGTGGTCTCCGAACTGGTCACCAACGCCGTGGTGCACACCGGGTGTCCGGCCGTGCTGCGGCTCTGCTTCCCGCTGGGCGACTTCCCGGGCGCGCCACCCGACGGCTCCCCGGCGGGCTCGGCGGCCGGGTCGGCGGTCGGCCCGTCGGGTGTCTGTGCGAATGGCTCGTCCTCCTCAAGTGCCGCCCCGGCCGGGGGCGGTGAGGTGCGCGAGGCGGCGACGGTGGGCCCGCTGCGGGTCGAGGTCGCCGACGCCAGCCAGGTCGCCCCCGCACCCCGGCACGCGGGTGCGGACGTCGACGCCACCAACGGGCGCGGGCTGGAGCTGGTCGAGCTGCTCTGCGACCGCTGGGGCTGGTACCCGGACGGCTCGGGCAAGCGGGTCTGGTGCGAGATCAGCCCGGACGCCCGGCCGGTGGACCCGCTGGCCACCGTCGACTGGGCGGCCCTCGCGCAGTAGGGCCGGGCCGCGGGACAGGCTTCGGGCGGGCCGTCGGGGCCCGGTGATCGCCGGGCCGAAAGCTGACGCAACCATTCCGAATTTCGGACAACCCATTGACGTGACGTATCCGACTGATCACGCTTGGGTGCAGCTCTCCGTCGCGAGGGGACGCCGAGGGACATCCGAACGCCGCCGCGGTGCTGCTGTCCAGGGGGATCACGTCAGCAGGGGGGCCGTAGGCAGGGACGGTCGGGCGACTGTTCCTCGGCGAGTGCGGAGGGCGTGGCACGGGTTCAGGGCCCGTGCACCGAGGTTGGATGGCGGCCGGCCGTGCCGTGCTCGGGGTGCGTGCGGCCCGCCGCCATCCGATCCGCCCGCTGTGGGCGATCCTTTTCGGCCACCGGTCCCGGTTCGTCCGGGCGCGGACTCCGGACGGCCGGTTCCCGCTCCCCGGTTGGCCCGATTCCGACGAAAGCTGGCAGCCCCGCCCCTCGTCGCGCCACGGCCCCTTCGGGAGACTCGGCCGCGTGAACGAAGCGAACGCCCCCACCGGCACGGCGGCCCCGGCCGGGCCTGTCGACCGTGTCGACCCTGCCGACCTCGCTGGATCTGCCGGACCTGCCGACCTCGGCGGAGCGGCGGGCCCGGTCGCCCCGGCCCGCGCCCCCCGGGTGCACTACGCCTGGGTGGTGGCCGGAGTCGCCCTGCTGGTGCTGCTCGGCTCGGCCGGATTCCGCTCCACGCCCAGTCTGATGATGGACGCGCTGCACACCGAGTTCGGCTGGTCGATGGGCACGATATCCAGCGCCACCTCGGTGAACCTCAGCCTCTACGGCCTCACGGCCCCGTTCGCCGCCGCGCTGATGGACCGGTTCGGCGTCCGGTTGATGGTGGTCTGCGCGCTGCTGACCATCTCGGTCGGATCCGGCCTCACCATGCTGATGCGCGAACCCTGGCAACTGGTGCTGTGCTGGGGCGTGTTGGTCGGCCTCGGCAGCGGCTCGATGGCCGGGGCGTTCGCCACCACCGTCACCGGCCGCTGGTTCAGGGCCAGGCAGGGCCTGGTGACCGGGGTGCTGACGGCCGCCGGGGCAGCGGGCAACCTGGTCTTCCTCCCGCTCGGCGCCTGGCTGGTCCAGCAGCACGGCTGGCGTTCGGCGGTCGTGGTGGTCTCGCTGGCTGCCAGCGCGGTGGCCGTCCCGGTCCTGCTGCTGATGCGCGAGCGGCCCGCCGACCTCGGCCTGCTCCCGTACGGCGCGACCGAGCCCCCGCCCGCCCCGGCGGCCGAGGGGCGGGCGCTGGCCCGTTCGCTGCGGGTGCTCAGGGATGCCGCCCGAACCCGGGCGTTCTGGCTGCTGGCCGCGTCCTTCGCGATCTGCGGCGCGACCACCGCCGGGCTGGTCGGCACCCACTTCATCCCGGCCGCCCACGACCACGGCCTGCCGGTCACCACCGCGGCGAGCCTGCTCGCGCTGATCGGTGTGTTCGACGTGATCGGCACCGTCGCCAGCGGCTGGTTCACGGACCGCTTCGACGCCGGGGGACTGCTGGTCGTCTACTACGCGCTGCGCGGGCTCTCGCTGCTCCTGCTGCCGCAGTTGTTCGCCGGCTCGCTGGAACCGCCGATCCTGGCGTTCGTGATCTTCTACGGTCTGGACTGGGTGGCCACCGTCCCGCCGACGGTCGCGCTCTGCCGGCAGTACTTCGGGGAGGACGCGCCGATCGTCTTCGGCTGGGTGCTGGCCTGCCACCAGATCGGCGCCGCGGTGGTGGCCGGCCTGGCGGGCGTCGCCCGGGACGCGCTCGGCGACTACGACCTCGCCTGGTACGTGGCGGGCGGGCTCTGCGCCTTCGCGGTGCTGCTCTGCCTGGCCCTGCGGACGCCGGGGCGGGGGACGGACCGCGCGGTCCCGGCCCTGAGCTGAGTGAGCCGAGCTCGGTGGGACGAGTGGGCCGAGCTGGGGCGCCTGAGTGTCGTAAGGGGTGGCTAGGCTCCGGAGCCATGACGCTGAGCTTCACCCTGGACCCCGGATTCGGCCCCGAACTGCGCGCCGAGGTCACCAGCCTGTGGACGGCCGCCAGCAACGCCGGCGGGGCGGTCGGTTTCGTCCACCGGGTGACCGAGGACGAGGTCGGCGCCGTCGGGGCGAAGCAGTTCGCCGGGCTCGCCCCGGCCGGACCGGACCGGCTGCTGATCGCCCGGGAGGCCGGGACCGGGCGGCTGGCCGCCATGCTGCTCCTGGAGTCGATGCGGTTCGGGCCGATGGACCACTGGCGGCTGGTCTCCAAGGTCATGGTCCACCCCGAGCTCCAGGGGCGCGGCTACGGCGCGGCGCTGCTGGCCGAGGCCGAGCGGATCGCCCGGGAGTGGGGACTGGCCGGGCTGAAGCTCCAGGTGCGGGGCGGGCTCGGCCTGGAGTCCTTCTACCTCCGCAGCGGCTACGTCGAGGTCGGCCGGGTGCCCGGCGCCATCCGGGTCGCCCCCGGTGACGACCGGGACGATGTCGTCATGTGGCGCGACCTGCGCTGATCATGCCCGTGCCGGGGCGGTCCGGGGCGGGACCCGTTCCCCGCCGGGCCCGTCGGGCATGCTTCACTGGGAGACCGGCCGGTCCCAGCGCAGTGAAGGATGTGTCCCCGGTGAGCAGCAATGTGAGCAAGAAGTCGCACGCCACACTCCGCTACACCTCGATGCGGGTCTCCGTCTTCCTGGCCTGCCTGCTGGTCGCGCTGATCCTCGGCCACTTCCAGGTGATCCCGGTCTCCGGCGAGGCCGGGGTGATCTTCCTCTTCCTGCTGGCCGCCGTCGTCTCGGCGCCGCTCAGCTATGTGCTGCTCAGCCGGCAGCGTGACGAGATGTCGGTCGAGATCTCCGGCCGGGTGGACGGCATCCGCACCCGGACGGCCTCCCGGATCGCCGCGCAGAACGCCGAGGAGGACGCCGCGGTGGACGACGCGCTGCGCGCCGCGACCACCAAGGCGCCGACCGGCCCCGCCGCCTCGGCCCCGCAGAACTGACCCGCGCCACCGTGCCGGAGAACGCCGCACCGGAGGGCGCGGAGCCGGGGGACGCCGTACCGCCGGTGCGCCCCGAACCGGCCGCCGGGACCTGGCCGGCCCCGGTCCGCCGCCCGACCGGCCGGGACGTCGCCCGCCTCGCCGGGGTCTCGCAGGCCACCGTCTCGCTGGTGTTCTCCGGCTCCGAGGCGGGCCGCCGGGTCTCCGACGCCACCCGTGAGCGGGTCCGTGAGGCCGCCCGGGGCCTCGGCTACCGGCCGCAGGCCGCCGGCCGTCAACTCCGGCTGGGCCGCAGCGGCATGATCCTGCTGGCCGTGCCGAACATCCTCGGCCCGTTCTTCGGCCGGGTGCTGGAGGGCGTCCACGAGGAGGCCGGCAAGCACGGCCTGGCCGTCGTGATCAGCTCGGGCTGGGGGAGCGCCACCCTCGCCGAGGCCGCCACCACCAGCCGCTTCGACGGCCTGCTGATCTGCTCCCCGGACGACAGCCAGCTCGGCGAACTGCCCGCCGACACCCCCGTCGTCTTCCTGGACGCCGACCCCGGCACCGACCCGGCCCGTCCGACCGTCGAGCTGGACGTGGGCGGCGGGATGCGCGCCGCCGTCGCCCACCTCGCCGCCCTCGGCCACCGCCGGATCGCCAGGCTCCGCTCCACCCACGCCGCGTACACCTTCCGGGTCCGCCAGGCGGCCTTCGAGGAGACGGTCCGGGCGCTGGGCCTGGACGCGGTCGAACTCGGCGTCAGCCTGAACGAGGGCCAGGCCGCCGCCCGCGAGGTCGCCCACCGGCTGCTGGAGCTGCCGGACCGGCCGCACGCGGTGATCTGCGACGACGACGTGGTCGCCGCCGGCGTCTACCAGGCCGCGGCCGAGCGGGGCCTGCGGGTGCCCGCCGACCTCTCGGTGGTCGGGATCGACAACGTCCCGGTGGCGGCGCTGCTCACCCCGCCGCTCACCACGGTCGACCTGCCCGGCGAGGAGCTGGGCCGGGCCGGGGTGGCGGCGCTCGCCGGACTGCTCCGGGGCGAGGCGGTCGCACCCGTACCGCCGCTCGCCACCTCGCTGGTGCTGCGCTCCTCCACCGCTCCGGTCTCCCAGGAGCACTGACTCCGACGGTATTCGCCGCCCGCCGCCCGCCGCCCGCCGCCCGCCGCCCGCTGCCCCGGCGCAGGGGCGCAGGGGCGCGCCTGCGGGGCGGACGGGCGCGCGGTGCCGGCGCGGACCGGAGCGGGTACGACAAAGTGGCTGCGCCCGTCAGCCAGACCACCGGCCCGACAGGCGCAGCCACGTCCATGGGGATGCGGCGGGCGTCAGCCCACCGGCACCGGAACCGGCTCGGCGGCGGGCAGCGGGTGCGCCCCGGCCGAGGTCCCGCCGGCCGGGCGGATCCAGCGGCGGGCACCGAACAGCAGCAGCCCGCCCAGGCCGATCCCGCCCGCCGCGCAGAGCGCCACCGAGCGCAGCGACCCCTCCGCGAGGTGGCCGGAGACCGCGTAGCCCAGCGAGTTCCCGGTCGCGAAGAGCGTGACCAGCCAGGCGAACGCCTCCGTCACGGTGCCCTGCGGGGCCAGCTCGGCGACCAGTACGAAGGCCGCCGCCAGCAGCGGAGCCAGCGCGATCCCGGAGACGAAGGCGAGCACGGCCATCACGGCCGGGCCCGGGACCAGCACCAGCGGCAGGTAGCTGACGGCCATGCCGAGCGCCATCAGCCAGGTCCGGGTGGCCGTCGAGCTGCGCCACCGCACCGCGCCGTAGGCGAGCGCGCCGAGCAGGCCGCCGAGTGCCGCCAGGGCCAGCAGGCTCCCGGCGCCGCCGGGCAGGCCGTTCCCGTGCTGGGCCTCGGCGTAGGCGATGAACAGCACGTTCTGCGCGCCTACTGCCCAACCGGCGCCGGCCAGGCCGATCAGCAGCAGGACCAGGCCGGGGGAGCGGAGCGGTCCGAGCAGGCCCGCCGAGTGCGCGCGCGGCGGCGCCTGCCAGGCGCGGGCCGGTGCGGTGGTGGCGACCACCAGTGCCCCGGCCAGGCCGAGTCCGGCCGCCACCCAGAGCGCCGTGACCGGGCCGGCGGTGCCCGCGATGCCGGCCACCGCGAGCGGGCCGGCGACATAGAGGATCTGCTGCGAGGCGGAGTCGAACGCGTAGGCGGTGTCGAGCTGCTTCTCCTCGACGACGTCCGGCCAGAGCGAGCGCAGGCAGGGTTCGAGCGGGGGCATCGCCAGTCCGGCGATCGCCGCGCCGACGGTGGCGGAGACCGCCGACGCCGGTGCCAGCGCCAGCAGGGCGTACCCGCCGCCGGCGATCACCGCGGAGACCAGCAGCACGCGCGGCTGGCCGGTGCGGTCCACGATCCGGCCGAGCACCGGCCCGCCGATGGCCGCCGCGATCGCGTACGCGGCGGTGGCCAGCCCGATCCGGCTGTAGGGCGCGCCGGCGTCGCGCAGCGCGAGGGCGATCACCAGGGCGGTCATACCGGCCGGGAGGCGGCCGAGCAGGGTGCCGAAGAGCAGGCGGCCGACGTGCGGGGCGCGGAGCAGGGCGAGGTAGCCCATGGGCGGGATTCTCCGGTCTGGGCAGGGGCGGGCGGGGGATGCTCTCCAAGTTATACGTATAACTGCTGAGCGGTCAATCAGGCCCGCGCGGGGCGTTCCTCAGGGCCCGCCCGGAGCGACCCCCCGGGGTCCGCGCGGAGCGCCCCTCGGAGTCCGTGCAGGCCCCCGGGTGTCGCGCCGGGATCCTTCGCGTCCGGAACTCAAACAACTACTTTGAACATCTCAAACCTTTACTGCTAACGTGTCGCCCATGACCACCTCAGACGCACGTTCGGCGCACGGCCTGGGCTCGCAGCCCGGTGCCGCCCGCGGGCGTCTGTCCGGTGCTGTGGACAGCCCGCGCCGTTGTCGCGCCATGAGCTGTATTCAGGCGGCACGCCCCTGATCGGGGCCGGTTCCCTTCCCGCTCCGGCTCCCGCGCCGTGCCGCCTTTCCCGCCCCCCCGCCACACCGTCAGTCACGCCTCCCCCGGAGCCGCACCGTCATGTCCACAGCGCCCGAGGCGACCTCGTCGCCGTCCGTGCTCGCCAGAATCCGCAAGACGCCCTTCTGGGCCCAGATCGTCGCCGGCCTCGTGCTCGGTGTCGCCCTCGGTTACCTGGCCCGCGCGGCCGACATCTCCTGGCTGGCCACCACCCTGGAGACCATCGGCCGGATCTTCGTCCAGCTGCTGAAGCTCGCCGTCCCGCCGCTGGTCTTCACCGCGATCCTGGTCAGCGTCGCCAACCTGCGGAACGTCACCAACGCCGCCCGGCTGGCCGTCCGCACCCTGCTCTGGTTCGCGATCACCTCGCTGATCGCGGTGGCCATCGGCCTCGGCCTCGGCCTGCTCACCAACCCGGGCGAGGGCACCAACCTCAAGACCGAGGGCCTCAAGGCGCCGAAGTCCACCGGTAGCTGGATCGACTTCCTCACCGGGATCTTCCCGACCAACATCGTCACCGCCTTCACCGAGGTCGAGGTCCTGCAGATCGTCTTCCTGGCGATCGTGGCCGGTGCGGCGATCATCAAGCTCGGCGCCAAGGCCGAGCCGGTGCTCAAGCTCAGCGAGTCGGTGCTCGAGCTGATCCAGACCGCCCTCTGGTGGGTCATCCGGCTCTCGCCGCTCGGCACCCTCGGCCTGATCGGCAAGTCCGTCGCCAAGTACGGCTGGGACCTGCTGGAGCCGTTCGCGACCCTGACCGTCGACGTCTACGTCGGTTGCGCGCTGGTGCTGTTCGGCGTCTACTCGCTGCTGCTGAAGTTCGCCGCCGGCCTCAACCCGGTCAACTTCTTCAAGGGCGCCTGGCCCGCCATCCAGCTGGCCTTCGTCTCCCGCTCCTCGGTCGGCACCCTGCCGGTCACCCGCAAGGTCACCGAGCGGCTCGGCGTCCCGGGCGAGTACGCCTCCTTCGCCGTCCCGTTCGGCGCCACCACCAAGATGGACGGCTGCGCCGCGATCTACCCCTCGCTGGCCGCGATCTTCGTCGCCCAGGTGTACGGCATCGACCTCGGCATCAAGGACTACCTGCTGATCGCCTTCGTCTCGGTGATCGGCTCGGCCGCCACCGCCGGTCTGACCGGTGCGATCGTGATGCTGACGCTGACCCTCTCCACCCTGGGTCTGCCGCTGGAGGGCGTCGGTCTGCTGCTGGCCATCGACCCGATCCTCGACATGGTCCGCACCGCGACCAACGTCGCCGGCCAGGCCCTGGTGCCGGTCGTGGTCGCGGCCCGGGAGAAGACGCTCGACCTGGTCGCGTACAACAACCCGGCCGCCGACCTCTACGACGAGGCCCCGGCCACGGTCACCGTTCCGGCCCAGGCCGGTGCCAAGGCCCCCGCGACGGCCTGACGCCCGCCCCGTACGAGGACGGCCCCCTCTCCCGGTGAACAACGGGAGAGGGGGCCGTCCTCGTACGCGCACCCGGGCACCTGCGGTGCTCCGGGGTGCGGGGAGGTGTCCCGGGCCGGGCCCGGAAAAGGCAGGGGGCCCGCCGAAAGGCGGGCCCCCTTGGGTACTGCTGCTCTTGTGCTCACCGAGACGGCCCTGCGGCCGTCGACGGACCCGACGGGTCCCGAGCGATCAGATCCTCATCGAGGATGGTTCAGACAAGGGTGACGTTCTCCGCCTGCGGGCCCTTCGGACCCTGGGTGACGTCGAAGCTGACCGCCTGGTTCTCCTCCAGCGAGCGGAAACCGCTCGCGTTGATGGCGGAGTAGTGGACGAAGACGTCGGGCCCGCCGCCATCCTGGGCGATGAAGCCGAAGCCCTTCTCAGCGTTGAACCACTTGACGGTTCCCTGAGCCATGCCGTTCTCCTTGCGAGGGACGTGTCGGGGACCACACCGTGTGGCTCCCGGTCCGCTGCGCTGATCGCCCTGCCTCCGGACGGGTCCGGAGTTTTCGATATTGCTGAAAAACTACAAAAAGCCTGCGGTTACATGCTCCGCAGGCTTCAAGTACTGCAAGGGGAATCAAACTGCAACTGAGGGCAACGCTAGCATGCGGCTGCTGTGACGACCAGGGGTGACTTGCGTGCTGGACACCGCGTGTCGTAAGGCGGTTGCGATGATCGGCACGGTGCGTCACGGAAGGGTGGTGCGGGGCTTCCCGACCAGCAGGCATACCCTGCGGGGAGGCGCACGAACAGTAAGGGAGCGGCGCGGTGGCAGTACCGGACGAGGAAACGCGGGAGACCCGGGAGAACACCCCGGTCCGGCCCCGAGTGGGGCATATTCAGTTCCTGAACTGCGTGCCCCTCTACTGGGGGCTGGCCAGGACCGGCAATCTGCTCGACCTGGACCTCACCAAGGACACGCCGGAGAAGCTCAGCGACCAGCTGGTCGCGGGTTCGCTGGACATCGGTCCGATCACCTGTGTGGAGTACCTGCGCCACGCGGACGAGCTGCTCGTGCTCCCCGACATCGCCGTCGGCAGCGACGGCCCGGTGATGTCCTGCGTGATCGTCAGCAAGGTGCCGCTCGCCGAGCTGGACGGCCGGAAGGTCGCCCTCGGCTCCACCAGCCGGACCTCCGTCCGGCTCGCCCGCCTGCTGCTGGAGGAGCGGGAGGGGGTGCGGCCGGAGTACTACAGCTGCCCGCCCGACCTGGAGGCGATGCTCGCCGAGGCCGACGCGGCCGTGCTGATCGGCGACCCGGCGCTGCGCGCCTACCTGGGGCAGGCGGCCGAACGCGGCCTGACCGTGCACGACCTGGGCGATATGTGGAAGGAGTGGACCGGGCTGCCGTTCGTCTTCGCCGTCTGGGCCGCCCGCCGCGACTTCGCCGAGCGCCGGCCCGAACTGACCGCGGCCGTCCACCGCGCCTTCCTGGAGTCCCGGGACCTCTCGCTGGTCGAGGCCCGCGAGGTGGCGACGCACGCCGCCCGCTGGGAGACCTTCGACGCGGAGGTGCTGGAGCGGTACTTCAGCGAGGCCCTGGACTTCTCGCTCGGCGAGCGGCAGTTGGCCGGGGTGGCCGAGTTCGCCCGGCGGGTCGCGCACGACAGCGGGTTCGCACCCGATGTGGCCGTCCGGCTGCTGGAGCCCGCGCCGGTGGAGCCGCTGGAGCCGGCGCTGCTGGAGCCCGCGCCGCTGGTGGTCTGAGCACCTCCCCGCCTCCTCCCGGGACGGCGTGCCGCCAAGGGAGGAAGCGGGTTGCGGCACGGCGTCCGCCCGCCGCCCGATAGCGTCTGCACCCGAGCGGGCCCCGGCGGCGGGCCGGGCGGGTGACGGGAGCGTGCGGGGGATGCAGGCACTGGGATCGGACGACCCGCGACAGGTGGGCGCGTACCGGCTGCTGCGACGGCTCGGCGCGGGCGGCATGGGCCGGGTCTACCTCGGCCGGACGGCGGGCGGCCGCACGGTGGCGGTCAAGGTGGTCCGCGGCGAACTCGCCGAGGACGCCGAGTTCCGGGCCCGGTTCCGGCAGGAGGTGGCCGCCGCCCGCCGGGTCGGCGGGACCTGGACCGCCCCCGTCCTGGACGCCGACACCGAGGGGGCCCACCCCTGGGTGGCCACCGGCTACGTCGCCGGCCCCGCGCTGGGCGGCGCCGTCCGGGAGTACGGGCCGCTGACCGACCCCGCCGTCCGCACCCTGGGCGCCGTCCTGGCCCAGGCACTGGAGCACGTGCACGGGCTCGGCCTGGTGCACCGGGACGTCAAGCCGTCCAATGTGCTGCTCACCCTGGACGGCCCGCGGCTGATCGACTTCGGTATCGCCCGCGCCCTCGACGCGGCCACCGGGCTCACCCAGTCCGGGTTCGTGGTCGGATCGCCCGGCTTCATGTCGCCGGAACAGGCGAACGGCCGCCCGGTCGGGCCGCCCGGCGACGTCTTCTCGCTCGGCGCGGTGCTCGCCTACGCGGCCACCGGGGTGCACCCGTTCGGCGAGGGGGTGAGCGCGGCCGTCCTGCTCTACCGGGTGGTGCACGAGGAGCCGGACCTGAGCGGGCTGGCCCCCGGGCCGCTGCGCTCGATCGTGCTGGACTGCCTGGCCAAGGACCCGGCCCTCCGGCCGACGCCGCGGCGGCTGCGGGAGCTGTTGGACCCCGACGGCTCGGCGGTCGGCCGGCTGGGGCAGGGCGGCGGCTGGCTCCCGCCGGCGCTGGCGGCCGCGGTCGGGCGCAGTGCGGTGCAGCTGCTGGACCTGGAGGGGCTGGACCCGGAGGGGGACGCGTCCGCCGGAGGGGTGGCGGTGGAGCGGACGCCGACCTCTGTGACGGGGGGCGGCGGGGCGTCGGCGGGGGCCGAGGGCGGTGCCGGTGCCGGTGCCGGGGTCGGGGTCGGGGTCGGGGTCGGTGTGTCGGCCGGGGTCGAGGGGGCTTCGGGGACGGGGACGGGGTCGCGGGAGGTGCCGCCGGTGCCGTCGGTGGCGCCTCGGCCGGGGGTAGCGGACGCGACACCCCGACGGCGACGGGGTGCGGCAGCGCTGGCGGCCGCCGCGGTGCTGCTGGTGCTCGCGGGAGGCGGGTACGGCGCGTACCTGGCGTGGGGACCGGAGGAGCCGGGCCCGGGGCCGACGGCGACGGCGTCGGGTGCGACCTCGGCCACCGGTGGGGCGACAGGTGGGGTCACCCAGGCGCCGCCCTCGCCGGTCCGGTCCGTCCCACCGTCCTCGTCACTCTCGCCGACCGGTTCGCCCTCGTCGTCCTCGCCGACCGGTTCGACAGGTTCGTCGGCGACGACCGCGCCGTCGGGGCCGAACGTCGTGCCCGAGGCCTTCCTCGGTACCTGGCGCGGGGACATGGTCACCCAGAAGGGGGTTCCTGCCGGCGCCACCACCCTGGTCATCGGCCGGGCCGCGATCGGGCAGGAGGCCACCACCAGCCGCAACGAGCTGACCGGCCTGCTCTCGATCACCTGCGAGGGCGCCTGGACGCTCACCTCGGCCGAGCCGGAGAAACTGGTCTTCACCTCCCGCCTCGTCCGCTCCTCGCTGCCCGGGGCGTGCACTGGCGGTGCCTACTCCGAGACGCTCACCCTGCAGAAGGACGGCACCGTCCGCTTCGCCTCCGCCGACCCCAACGCCGGGAACCCGTCCGGGACGCTGCGGCGGACGGGCTGACGCAGGGCTCCGAGGGCCCTGGCGTAGGCTGATCCGGATGCGACCCGGTGCCGCGGCACGGAGTCGTCGCACGTCGTAGTACCCGGAGCGGTCGGCACCGTCGAACGGCCCGGAGCACGCGAAACACCGGTAGTACCGGAAGTACCGGATGTACCCGAGAGAGAGAAGGCCGCAAGGTGTCCGAGCTCGCAGCGACCACCCTCGATGCGCCCAGCACCGACCTGCAGGCCGTCCTCGACCGGGCCGCCGGCGGTGGCCGGATCAGCCCGGAGGAGGCGCTGGAGCTCTACCGCTCGGCCCCCCTGCACGCGCTCGGCTCGGCGGCCGACGCCGTGCGCCGCCGCCGCTACGCCGGTACCGAGCACATCGCGACGTACATCATCGAGCGCAACATCAACTACACCAACGTCTGCGTGACGGCGTGCAAGTTCTGCGCCTTCTACGTGCCGCCGAAGAGCGACAAGGGCTGGTCCCGCGACCTCGAGGAGATCCTGCGCCGCTGCGCGGAGACCGTCGAGCTGGGCGGCACCCAGATCATGTTCCAGGGCGGCCACCACCCGGACTACGGCGTCGAGTACTACGAGCGCGCCTTCTCGGCGATCAAGGCGGACTTCCCGCAGCTGGTGATCCACTCGCTGGGCGCCTCCGAGGTCGACCACATGGCGCGGATCTCCGGCGTCTCGATCGAGGAGGCCATCACCCGGATCCACAAGGCGGGCCTGGACTCCTTCGCCGGCGCCGGGGCCGAACTGCTGCCCGAGCGCCCGCGCAAGGCGATCGCGCCGCTCAAGGAGTCGGGCGAGCGCTGGCTGGAGATCATGGAGGCCGCCCACAAGCTGGGCGTCGAGTCCACCTCCACCATGCTGATGGGCACCGGCGAGACCAACGCCGAGCGGATCGAGCACCTGCGGATGATCCGCGACGTGCAGGACCGCACCGGCGGCTTCCGCGCCTTCATCCCGTACACCTACCAGCCGCAGAACAACAAGCTCCAGGGTTCGACCCAGGCGACCGTCTTCGAGTACCTGCGGATGATCGCCATCGCCCGCCTGTTCCTCGACAACATCGCCCACATCCAGGGCTCCTGGCTGACCACCGGCAAGGAGGCCGGCCAGCTGTCGCTGCACTACGGCGCGGACGACCTCGGCTCGGTCATGCTGGAGGAGAACGTGGTCTCGGCGGCCGGGGCCAAGCACCGCTCCAACCTCACCGAGCTGATCCACCTGATCCGGGCCGCCGACCGCGTCCCCGCCCAGCGCTCGACCACCTACCAGCACCTGCGCGTGCTGGACGACCCGGCCAACGACCCGGTCGACCCGCGGGTCGCCTCGCACATCGCCTCCACCGCGATCGAGGGCGGCACGGCGCACCCCGAGCTGAAGATCCTCGACAACCGCTGATCGTCGACCGCCACCGACCGCTGACCGCTGACCCGACCGCTGACTGCTGAGGCTCCCGCACCGCCGTGCTGACCCTGCACCGGGCCGCTCTCGTGCTGCCCGACCCGGCCGATCCCACCGCCCCGTCCCACCTCGACGGGGCGGTGCTGGTGCGCGACGGGCTGGTCGAGGCGGTCGGCCCGTACGCGGAGCTGGCGGCGGCGCAGCCGACGGCCCGGGTCCGGGACTGGGCTGACGCGCTGCTCACCCCCGGGCTGCGGCACCCCGAGGGGCACCGGCTGCTGGAACGGGCGTACCACCCCGACCCGCGCGAGGAACTCGGGGACGCTCCGGTGCCGGACGGCCTGGTGGGGGAGGCGGACGAGGCACGGTGCGGGGCGAGCGCGCGGCGCGGGCTGCAGCGCATGCTCGGGTTCGGGGTGACGGCGGTGGCCGGGCCGTTCGAGCGTGCCTCGGTGCGGACGGCGGTCACCCGTTCGGGGCTGGTCGCGTTGCCGGGGGCGGTAGCTCCGCCGGGGGCGGGCTCCCTGTCGGAGGCTGGCTCCCTGCCGGAGGGGGTGTGGTCGCTGGATCCGCTGGTGGGGCTGCCGTTCGCCGAGGCCGTGCACGGTCGGCTGGTGGTGGGCGGCCGGGCGGACTTCGCGCTGTTCGCGCCCGGTGCGGACGGTGGGCCGTCGGCGGGTGGTCCCTCGGACCGTGGGCCGTCGGCCGGTGGGTGCCGCGCGGTGGTGCTCGGCGGGCGGCTGGTGTTCCGGCGGCGCTGAGCGTCGTCCGGGTCCGTCCACCTCCTCGTTCTCGCTGTCTCTTTCTCCTTTCGCTGCCGTTCCCGCCCCGGTCCGCTGCCGGGCGTTTCCCGCGGCGCGTGTCGCCTACTCGTCGGTAGGCGTTCGATTTTTCCTCCGGTACTCCGTACTCCCTTGCGACGTACGGGACTTGCTTCGTATGCCGTCGAACTTCGGGTCCGTCCCGGTGGCCTGATTCCCCCTTCGCCGTGACCTGAAGGCCCGCCAGCGGATAGCATCCGGCTCAGCTCAGTCCGTACCCTCACCACACTTCGCCCGTTCCCGCGGGCGGCGGGGCCCCGTCCCAGGCCCCGAACGCACGCCAGGACAGGAACCATGCGATCCGCGACCGTCCCCCCGCAGCGATCCCCGCGGTTGGGCCGTGGCTGGTACGTCACCGCCGTGCTCAGCGCCGTGCTGGCCGTCGGGATGTGCCTGCTGGGGTGGCGTCAGGCCGAGCAGGCCGACCGGATCGGAGCCCACCCGGTGCGGGTCGAGGGCGTGGTGACCCAGTTGCCGGGCGGCGGCGGTTCCTACAGCACCGTCAGCTACCAGGCCGGTGGCCAGCACCACACCGCCACCGCGCTGCCGCTCGCCGACGGTGCCAAGGTCGGCGACGGGGTCTGCCTGGAGCACGCGGCCGACGACCCGGGCGCGGTACGGATCTGCGGCGACACCTATCCGCAGCCGGTCGGCGTCGGCCTGGCCCGGTTCAGTGTGCCGGTGGCGGTGCTGCTGTTCGCGGTCTGCATGCTGCGGATCCGGCGGCACCGGCGCGCGGTGGCCGTGCGGAGCGGGCAGAACCGGTTCGCCACCACGGTCGCCCTGGCGACCGGTGCGCTGGCCGACGGGATGCCCGCGATAACCCAGGGCAAGCGCTCGCGCCGTCGGCGCCGCTCGGGCGGGCGACGCGCCCTGCACTGAGGCGGTCCGTTCCCGGGGAGTCGGGACCGGCAGTCGGACCGGGGAGTCGGGCGGGGAGTCGGACCGGGGTGGCGGTTGTTCGGGGGGCGTGAGGGCGGCCCTGTGCGCCCTCCGAGTGCTTCGAGACCGGGGCAACGGCGGGCCGGTGCCGATCCCGGACTGTCCGGAAGGCGCCCCCTTGCCCGGATCGCCGGAGCCAGGGTGAACAATGGGGGCGTGACCCGAGCCTCCCTGGACAAGCAGCCGCACGAAGTCGCCGCCATGTTCGACGACGTCGCGGCCAAGTACGACCGCACCAACGACGTGCTCTCGCTCGGCCAGGCCCGCGCCTGGCGCCGCGCGGTGGCCGAGGCGGTGGACGCCGGGCCGGGGGACGTCGTGCTCGACCTCGGGGCCGGCACCGGCACCTCCTCGCTCCCCTTCGCGGAGGCCGGGGCCAAGGTCGTCCCGTGCGACTTCTCGGTCGGCATGCTCGCCGAGGGCAAGCGCCGCCACCCCGAGCTGGCGCTGACCGCCGGCGACGCCACCCGGCTGCCGTTCGCCGACAACACCTTCGACTCGGTGACGATCTCCTTCGCGCTGCGCAACGTCCACGACACCGAGGCCGCGCTGAGCGAGATGTACCGGGTCACCAAGCCCGGCGGCAAGCTGGTCATCTGCGAGTTCTCCACGCCGACCTGGACGCCGTTCCGGACCGTCTACACCGAGTACCTGATGCGCGCGCTGCCCCCGGTCGCCACCGCGGTGAGCAGCAACCCGGACGCCTACGTCTACCTCGCCGAGTCCATCCGGGAGTGGCCCGACCAGCCCGCGCTGGCCGCCCGGCTCCAGGAGGCCGGCTGGTCCAAGGTGGCCTGGCGCAACCTGACCGGTGGGATCGTCGCCCTGCACCGGGCCCACAAGGTCTGACCGGTCACGGGCCGGTCCGGTCCGGCGGCGCCTCCGCCGGGACCGGCCGAAGCGCCGTCCGCAGCTCATAGACTCGTCCAAGCCCAGCCGCGCCGGCCCCCGCCGGCCGGTCGACCCCCAGCAGGAGTGTGCCCACCGTGTCCGAGACCGCCGTTGACCTGAGCGCAGGCGTTGTGGAGAGCACCGCGGACGTCATCGTGGTCGGCGCGGGCCCGGCCGGGGCCACCACCGCGTACTACCTCGCGCAGGCCGGTCTGGACGTGCTGCTGCTGGAGAAGACCAGCTTCCCCCGGGAGAAGGTCTGCGGCGACGGCCTGACCCCGCGGGCCACCAAGCAGCTGGTGGACATGGGCATCGATGTGTCGACCGAGAACGGCTGGCTGCACAACAAGGGGCTGCGGATCATCGGTGGCGGGATCCGGCTGGAGCTGGACTGGCCCGAGCTGTCGGCCTTCCCGGACTACGGTCTGGTCCGCAAGCGGGCCGACTTCGACGAGCTGCTCGCCCGTCAGGCGGAGAAGGCCGGGGCCCGGCTGTACGAGCGCTGCAACGTCAGCGGCCCGGTGCTGGACGAGCGGACCGGCCGGATCGTCGGCGTCACCGCCAAGCTCGGCGACGAGAAGCGACCGGTGACCTTCCGCGCCCCGCTGGTCGTGGCGGCCGACGGCAACTCCACCCGGCTCTCGCTCGCCATGGGCCTGCACCGCCGCGAGGACCGCCCGATGGGCGTCGCCTACCGCACCTACTTCAACTCGCCGCGCCACGACGACGACTACCTGGAGTCCTGGCTGGAGCTGTGGGACACCCGGGCCGGGGAGCGCAAGCTGCTGCCCGGCTACGGCTGGGTCTTCGGCATGGGCGACGGCACCTCCAACGTCGGTCTCGGCATCCTGAACTCCTCGCCCGCCTTCGGCGAGCTCGACTGGCGCGAGGTCCTCAAGGCCTGGTGCGCGAGCATGCCGGAGGAGTGGGGCTACACCCCCGAGAACATGACCGACCCGATCCGGGGCGCCGCGCTGCCGATGGCCTTCAACCGGCAGCCGCACTACACCCGCGGCCTGCTGCTGGTCGGCGACGCGGGCGGCATGGTCAACCCGTTCAACGGCGAGGGCATCGCCTACGCGATGGAATCCGGTCAGATCGCCGCCGGGGTGATCGTCCAGGCCCACGCCCGGGTGACCGAGTCCGGCCGGGAGCGCGCTCTCCAGGCCTACCCGCGCATCCTCAAGGACGTCTACGGCGGGTACTACACGCTGGGCCGCGCCTTCGTGAAGCTCATCGGCAACCCGAAGGTCATGCAGCTCGCGACCCAGCGGGGGCTGACCCACCCGCTCCTGATGAAGTTCGTCCTCAAGCTCCTCGCCAACCTCACCGACCCGCAGGGCGGCGACGCGATGGACCGCGTCATCAACGGCCTGGCCAAGGTCGCGCCCAACGCCTGAGGCCTGAGGTCTGAGGTCTGAGGTCTGACGCTTGGCGTCTGATGCCCGAGGCCTGACCGCTGGCCTTCGGGCAGCCCGGCCCGGGTGGCCCAGGCCACCCGGGGGCCTACGCCTCGCGGCGGCTGGCTGCGGAGCGGTTCTCGACGTACGCGAGGCGGTCGGCGAAGACCTGGGCGGCGTCGGGGGTGAGCGTGCGGAGCGCGACGAGGGCGGAGAAGACCACGTCGCACAGCTCGTGCTGGACGTCCTCCCAGGTGTGGGTCACGCCCTTGCGCGGATTCTGACCGGTCGCACCGATCACGGCCGCGCTGACCTCACCCACCTCCTCGGAGAGCTTGAGGATCCGGGCCAGCCGCTCCTCCTGCGGAGGGAGCGGGCTCTCCTCGTCGAGCCAGGCGACCACGTGGTCGACGCTTTCCCAGATCCTGCTGTCCATCGGCACGGCTCCCGTACGGCTGGCGGTCGTGCTGACCACCGTACGGGAGCCCGGCAGGCC
Organism: Kitasatospora purpeofusca; assembly: GCF_000718025.1. GTDB lineage: Bacteria > Actinomycetota > Actinomycetes > Streptomycetales > Streptomycetaceae > Kitasatospora > Kitasatospora purpeofusca. The sequence continues at coordinate 94,400 of NZ_JODS01000007.1, read as the reverse complement.
CCGAAGGTGGCTCAGCGGGTGGAGATCTTCACATTGCGGATGTTCACGGGCAGGGTGGGGAAACCGTCGCCGGGGTTGTTCTGGTCGTCCTCGCCGCCGGCGGCGATCTTCTGCAGGACGTCCAGACCAGCGGTGATCCGGCCGAAGGGCGTGTAGGCGGGGGAGAGCTTGGTGTCCTTCCAGACGAAGAAGAACTGGCTGCCATTGGTGTTGGGGCCCGCGTTGGCCATCGCGACCGTGCCGGCCGGGTAGGTCGCGCCCTCCAGGTTCTCGTCCGGGAAGGAGTAGCCGGGGCCGCCGCTGCCGGTGCCGGTCGGGTCGCCGCACTGCAGGACGAAGATCCGCTGGGTGGTCAGCCGGTGGCAGTGGCTGCGGTCGAAGTAGTCACGCTCGGCAAGGAAGCGGAAGGAGAAGGTCGTGCAGGGCGCCTTGTCGGTGAGGGCCTGGAAGGTGATCGACCCCTGGGAGGTCTTCAGGGTCGCGCTGTAGGGCTTGGCGGCCTTCTTGGCGTCGAAGACCGGGATGCCCTTGAAGTTGTCGGCGGGAACCGCCGGGCTGTAGGTGCAGGTGGTGCCGGCCGCGCCGGTTCCGGCCCCGGTCGACGGGGTGTCCGCGACGGCGGTGCCGGTGCTCACCACGATCGGCAGAACGGTGGCTGCGGCGATCAACGCCCAGTGCTTCCGGGTCACTTGGCTGGCCTTCCGGTCCGTGGGGGACAACTGCATTGTCATGGCGACATCATCCACGCCGGGGTGGAGATCCGGTAGGGGTCGGTGGGAAGGGTTCGGTGGGCGGGGTTCGACAGGCAGGGTGCGGCAGGAGCGACGTGGCAGGCGGGAGTCGAAAACCGTTGATCGGGAACGGTGCGGTGCGCGAGGATGACGGGCGCCTGCTCAACTCCGGGATCCGTCCGACGACGTGCGCGACTCTCGTGTGCCGCCTCCGTTCGCTTCGAGAGGGTCCCGCCCATGCGCGCATCGTCCTCCGTCCTTCTGCGTGACCTGCCGGTACTGCTGGTGGCGGTGGTGTGGGGGTCGAGCTTCCTGGCCGTGCAGCGGGTGGCCGAACCGGACACAGTGGTGGCGATGCTGGTCCTGAGGTTCGGCCTGGTCCTCCCCGTGCTCGGACTGTTCGCCTGGCGGGCGCTGCGGCGGCTGCGGCGTGCCGAGTGGCTGGGCGGGGCCGCCCTGGGGCTGGTGCTCGGCGCGATCTTCCTCCTGGAGACCTTCGGCGCGGTGCACACCTCGGCGACCAACGCGGGCCTGATCATCAGTCTCACGATCGTCTTCACCCCGCTCGCGGAGAGCGCGCTCGCCCGGACGCCGCTGCCGCGCCCCTTCCTCGCGGCAGCCGGTCTGGCGGTGGTGGGCATCGCGCTGCTGACCGGCGAGGGCGGGCTGCGGGCCCCGTCGGCCGGGGACCTGCTGGTGCTGGGTGCCGCCGTCGTGCGGACGGTCAATGTGCTGGCCACCGCCCGCGTCCGGGCGATCCGGGAGACCGACACGCTGGCCGTCACCTGGGTCCAACTGGCGACCGCGACGCTGGTGTTCGCCGTTGTCGCGCCGTTCGTCGGCCCGCTGCCCTGGACGGTCGCGGCCACCTACGGGCCGGCCCAGTGGGGCTGGCTGCTCCACCTGACGCTGCTCTGCACGCTGTTCGCGTTCTTCGTACAGATGTGGGCCGTCCGCACCACCTCTCCCTCCAGGGTCAGCCTGCTGCTGGGCACCGAGCCGCTGTGGGCGGCGGTGTTCGGCATCACCCTGGCCGGCAACCACCTCGGACCGCTCGCCCTGCTGGGCGGCGCCCTCGTCCTGGTCGGCACCGAGTGGGGCCGCCGGACCGCCTCGGCACCGCGCCGTGCGGTGGAGCCGGTGGAGCCGGTGTCCGTCCCGGTGTGACCGCGGGCCGGTCCTCCGGTGCGGGCGATCCTGCCCCCGGCCGTCGTCGGCCCGGTCACCTGCGCCGCCCCAGGGTGCGGCGGGCGTAGGCGAAGGTGACCGCGGCGACCAGCGGGCCCCAGGCGACCATGGGCAGGTAGCAGAGGGTCATGACCACCGCGGCGAGGCCCTGAGGGGCCTCGGGATCGCTCAACTGGTCGGCCCAGCCGCCGAAGAGCGCGCTCGTCCCGATGTAGGTCAGCACGGCCGAGCCGATCGCGGCGGGGACGATCGCGGCGAGCGGCCGGACGGCGCGGCCGCCGATCAGCGGGATCCAGGACGGGACCACCTCGCCCCAGGGCCGGACGAGCCCCAGGGTGAGGAAGGCCAGGAACTCGGCCAGCCCGCTCAGCGTGACGAGGTACGCGGTGCCCCAGCCGGGGGTGTTGTGCTCGAACACCGCGGCCAGCTCCCCGCTGAAGCCGACCGGGATGCCGACGCCGAGGGCGAGCCGCCAGAGCCCGGACGGCACGGTGGTCCAGACGGTGGCCCTGGCGGCCAGCTCGGCCCAGCGGGGGGTGCCGTCCGGGCGGACGGCGCGCTTGCGGGCGGCCCGGGGAGTGGTGGTGGCGGTCGTGCCCGGGGCGACTCCGACGACTGCGACGCCTGCGACGGGCGCGGTGGGTGCGGTGGTGGACATGGTGGCCGACTCCTTCCCGGCCGGCCCTCGTGGCCGGTCCGACGGGATCAAGACTGGCCGTCGGACCGGGGTCGCCATCAGTGCCGATCGGGCTGTCTTGGCTGCTCGAATCGGGTGCGGAAATGTGCCGATCGGCACAGGCGGAGGCCTCCGACGATCCGTAGGCTGCTCGCAGGAAGGAGGCGATGATGAGTCAGATGCTGGCGTTGGCCGCCCCGGCGGCGGTTCTCTGCGGGTGGTTCCTGCGGTCCCGGTACGGGATCGCGGCGGTGTGCCTGGCGGCCGCCGTGGTGTCGATCGGGGCCACGATCGGCGCCTGGGCCGCCGGCCGCTGGGCCGAGTCGGAGCGCTGGACGGGCCTGGTCGGCATGCTCGAACTCGCCTCCCTGCTGGCGCTGGTGGTCCTGACCCTGCGGGCCGAGGGCGGTCGGCGCGGAGCCGTCGCGGTCTGGACGATCGGCGGCGCGGTCGCGCTCTGGCCGTCCCGGTTCCAGGACGCTTCCGGAGCGGTGGGCGCGCTGACCCTCTTCGGCTTCGGTTCGGTCCTCACGTTGCCGCCGGTCCTGATCGGGCTCTACCTGCGCGGGCTGGACGAGAGCCGACGGCGCTCGGTGGCCGCGGCCAGACGCGCCCAGCGACTGGAACTCGCCCACGACCTGCACGACTTCGTCGCCCATGACGTCAGCGGCATGGTCGCCCAGGCGCAGGCGGGCACCGTACTTGCGGCCTTCGACCCGGTGCGGGCCGCAGCTCTGTTCGAGCGGATAGAGCAGGCCGGGTTGCAGGCCCTGGCCTCGCTCGACCGGACGGTCCACCTGCTGCGCAGCGAGGACGGGGAAGGGGACGGCCCGGAGCGTGGCCCGCAGCCCGGCCTGGCCGAACTGGCCGAGCTCACCGAGCGGTTCACAGGCTCGGGCGAGGTGGTGGTGAGACTGGACGCTCCGGCCGAGGAGCCGACGGTTCCCCGGGAGGTGGCGGCCACCGCTTACCGGATCGTGGTCGAGGCCCTGACCAATGTGCGGCGGCATGCTCCCGCCGCCCGTGTGGTCGACGTCCGGGTGCGGAGCGAGGGGCGGCGGTTGACGGTACGGGTCCGGGACGACGGCGGTGGGGTCTCGCCGCCGTCCGGGTCGAGGCGGGGCGGGGGCGGCAGTGGACTGGCAGGTCTGTCCGCCCGGGTGGAGGCGCTGGGCGGCACGCTGAGTGCCGGCTGCGAGGGCAGCGGTTGGCAGGTGGCGGTCACCATGCCCTTGAAGAACGGGTAGCGGCTCCGGGGTCGGGGCTCCGGGGCGGAGCGAGAGCCGCACCGCCTCGGGCGGGAGAGGCACCACCACGACGGTGCAACGGACAGGTGGGACAGGAACGGCAGGCGAGGGACAGAGGCCCTGCCGGGGAACGGAAGGAGGTTCGGCCGATGAGCATCCGGGTGCTCCTTGCCGACGACGACGAGGCGATCCGCAGCGCGTACCGGATCATCCTCGACGCACAGCCCGACATCGAGGTGGTCGACGAGGCCGCGGACGGTGAAGTGGCGGTCGCCCTGGCCGAGCGGCTGCGTCCGGACGTGATCCTCGCCGATATCCGGATGCCCAGGCTGGACGGCCTGGAGCTGACCCGACGGCTGGGCGGGGAGTTCCGGGTGGTTGTGGTGACCACCTTCGATCTGGACGAATACGTGCACGAGGCGCTCCGCGCCGGGGCGGCGGGCTTTCTGCTCAAGCGCTCGGGGCCCGCGCTGCTCGCGGAGGCGGTCCGGGCCGCCGTGGCGGGGGACGCGTTGATCAGCCCGCAGATCACCGTCCGCCTGCTCCGCCAACTCTCCGGAGTCGGAAGCGGGAGCGGCATCGGAGGAGGTATCAGAAGCAGCAGCACCGGTGGTGCCGCAGGCCAGGGGGCACGGCGCCCCCTGGGCGGACGGATCGCGGAGAGCGAGCGGATCGGCCCGGTCGAGGAACTCACCGCACGCGAGAAGGAGATCGCGCGGCTGGTCGCGGACGGCGCCACCAACGGCGAGATCGCGGAGCAACTGTTCATCAGCGCGGGCACGGTGAAGAACCACCTGGCCTCGGTCCAGCGGAAGCTCGGCGCGCGCAACCGGGTCGGTATCGCCGCCTGGGCCTGGGAGAGCGGAGCCTGAGTCGCTCCGTCCCGTCGGGGTACCGCCGGGACGCACCCAGCCCCACCGTCGGCAGACGGCCCGACCCACCGCCGGACCAAGGCGTCCCGACCCGCGGTTGGGCCACGCTCCGGCCCACCACCAAGACGCGCTCCGGCCCACCACCGAGCCGCACCCCGGCCCACCACCAAGACGCGTCCCGACCCACCGCCGAGAGGCGCCCCGGCCCACCACCAAAACGCACCCCGGCCCACCGCCGAGAGGCGCCCCGGCCCACTGCCGGGAGACGCTCCGGCCTGCGCTCGGCGCGCTTGTGAACGAAGGGTCAAGCGGGCGTTCGCGGGGCCGCCACCCCTGAGGGTGAGCCGCCATAACACGTCAACATGACGCCCGGAAATTTGCCTTCCGCTAGACGAAGTTGATATAGGACCACGGCCCTGACCAGCCGCTTCGCAGATAATTGCGACTGCTTGTGACCATTTGACTTCTTTGTGTTGACAACTCTCGTCATGCTCACCTTCATCATGATTCACAAGGTGGCGGAGATCACAAAGATCGTCTTGAACTGCGTGTCGCAGATCACAAGCCGACGGGCATAGGATGCGCTCGTTCCAGGCTTTGTGAACTGCCTCACATGGGGTGGATTCCGGGAACTGGAACGCCGGGTTCACCACAGTGTGACCCGACGGTTCCGATCTGCAGTCAAGGACGACTGGACGGAGGGAGCGGGGGCTATGAATGCCTACGCGCCGATCCTCGTACTCGGTGCCATCGCGGCGGCGTTCGCGGTCGGCTCCGTCGTGATGGCCTCACTGACCGGGCCCAAGCGGTACAACCGGGCCAAGTTGGAGGCGTACGAGTGCGGCATCGAGCCGACCCCGCAGCCCGTGGGCGGCGGTCGGTTCCCGATCAAGTACTACCTGACGGCGATGCTCTTCATCGTCTTCGACATCGAGATCGTCTTTCTCTATCCGTGGGCGGTGAGTTTCGACGCCCTGGGGATCTTCGGACTGGTCGAGATGCTCCTGTTCATCGCCACTGTCTTCGTCGCCTACGCCTACGTCTGGCGTCGCGGCGGCCTGGAGTGGGACTGAGCCGGGGGAGGGGCCGGGTACCGGGCGTCCGTCGGACCTTGTGAACGGGCGGACAAGCCCGGACCAGCGGACAGGCCCGAACGGGTGGGCGAACCACAGGACTTGAGGGCATTGAGAGGGATCTGATGGGAATCGAGGAGAAGCTGCCGAGCGGCTTTCTACTCACGACCGTGGAGACAGCGGCCGGCTGGGTACGCAAGGCGTCGCTCTTCCCGGCCACCTTCGGGCTGGCCTGCTGCGCGATCGAGATGATGACCACCGGCGCGGGCCGCTACGACCTGGCGCGGTTCGGCATGGAGGTGTTCCGGGGCTCGCCCCGGCAGGCCGATCTGATGATCGTGGCGGGCCGGGTGAGCCAGAAGATGGCCCCGGTACTGCGCCAGGTCTACGACCAGATGGCCAACCCGAAGTGGGTCATCTCGATGGGCGTCTGCGCCTCCTCGGGCGGGATGTTCAACAACTACGCGATCGTGCAGGGCGTCGACCACATCGTCCCGGTGGACATCTACCTGCCCGGCTGCCCGCCGCGCCCGGAGATGCTGATGGACGCGATCCTGAAGCTGCACGACAAGATCCAGCACGAGCCGCTCGGTGTGAACAAGCGCCGTGCCGAGGAGTTGGGCGAGGCGCTCGCGCTGCAGGCCACCCCGGTGAGCGAGATGCGGGGGCTGCTGCGATGAACGAGCAGGTACCCGAGACCCGCCGCGAGGAGCCGCGCCGGGAGATCCCGGTCGAGGTGGTCGGTCGCCGGCAGGGCATGTTCGGCGCCCAGGGCAGCGGCGACACCTCCGGCTTCGGCGGCCTGGTCGCCCCGGTCGTCCTGCCCGGAGCCACCGAGCGCCCGTACGGCGGCTGGTTCGACGAGGTCGCCGACGAGTTGGAGGGTGCCCTGGAGGAACAGGGCCTCGACCCGGCCGAGGTGATCGAGAAGACCGTCGTCGACCGCGCCGAGCTCACCTTCCGGATCGCCCGCGAGCACCTCCTCCGCACCGCGCGCACCCTGCGCGACGACCCGGCGCTGCGGTTCGAGCTCTGCCTCGGCGTGAGCGGTGTGCACTACCCGGGCGACAAGGGCCGCGAACTGCACGCGGTCTACCACCTGCGCTCGATCACCCACGGCCGGCTGATCCGGCTGGAGGTCACCGCGCCGGACGCGGATCCGCGCATCCCGTCCGTGGTGAGCGTCTATCCCACCAACGACTGGCACGAGCGCGAGGCCTACGACTTCTTCGGCCTGGTCTTCGAGGGGCACCCGGCCCTCACCCGGATCATGATGCCGGACGACTGGCTGGGACACCCGCAGCGCAAGGACTACCCGCTCGGCGGCATCCCCGTCGAGTACAAGGGCGCCCAGATCCCGGCGCCCGACCAGCGGAGGTCGTACAGCTGATGAACACCCAGCACTACGAGGAGACGAACCAGGGCGGCGCGGCCGAGGCAGGCGCCCGGGAAACCACCGAGGGCCGGGTCTTCACGGTCACCGGCGGCGACTGGGGCGAGGTGGTCGACGCCGTGGCCCGGGCCGACGACGAGCGCATCATCGTCAACATGGGCCCCCAGCACCCCTCCACCCACGGGGTGTTGCGGCTGATCCTGGAGATCGACGGCGAGACGGTGACGGAGGCCCGCTGCGGCATCGGCTACCTCCACACCGGCATCGAGAAGAACATGGAGTTCCGCAGCTGGGTCCAGGGCACCACCTTCGTGACCCGCATGGACTACCTGACCCCGCTGTTCAACGAGACCGCCTACTGCCTGGCGGTCGAGAAGCTGCTCGGCATCACCGACGACATCCCGGAGCGCGCCGACGTCATCCGGGTGCTGATGATGGAGCTCAACCGGATCTCCTCCCACCTGGTCTGCCTGGCCACCGGCGGCATGGAGATCGGCTCCACCACCCTGATGATCTACGGCTTCCGCGACCGCGAGCTGATCCTGGACGTGTTCGAGCTGGTCACCGGTCTGCGGATGAACCACGCCTACGTCCGCCCCGGCGGCCTCGCCCAGGACCTCCCGCCCGGCGCGGTCGACCAGATCCGCGAGGCCGTGAAGACCATCCGCTCGCGGATGCACGAGTACGACAAACTCGCCACCGGCAACCCGGTGTTCAAGGCCCGTCTGGTCGACGTCGGCTTCCTCGACCTGCCCGGCTGCCTCGCCCTCGGTGCCACCGGTCCCATCCTGCGCGCCACCGGCCTGCCGCACGACCTGCGCAAGACCGACCCGTACTGCGGCTACGAGAACTACGACTTCGAGGTCGCGGTCGCGGACGGCGCCGACTCCTACGGCCGCTTCCTGATCCGGCTGGAGGAGATGAAGCAGTCCCTGCGGATCGTCGAGCAGTGCCTGGACCGGCTGCGCCCCGGTCCGGTCATGGTGGCGGACAAGAAGATCGCCTGGCCGGCCCAACTCGCGGTCGGCCCGGACGGCATGGGCAACTCCCTCGACCACATCCGGAAGATCATGGGCACCTCGATGGAGGCCCTGATCCACCACTTCAAGCTGGTCACCGAGGGCTTCCGGGTCCCGGTCGGCCAGGCCTACGCGGCGGTCGAGTCGCCCAAGGGCGAGCTGGGCGTGCACGTGGTCAGCGACGGCGGGACCCGCCCGTACCGGGTCCACTTCCGGGACCCGTCGTTCACCAATCTGCAGACGATGGCGGCGATGTGCGAGGGCGGCCAGGTGGCCGACGTCATCGTCTCGGTGGCCGGGATCGACCCGGTGATGGGAGGCGTGGACCGGTGACAGACGTCCAACTGGGGATGCCGGCGCTGCCGGCCAGGCCGTACCCCGAGGAGGTGCGCGCCCGGCTGGCCGCCGACGCCGCCGAGCTGATCGGCCGCTACCCGGTGGCCCGGTCCGCGCTGCTGCCGCTGCTGCACCTGGTGCAGGCCGAGGAGGGCTTCGTCAGCCCGACCGGCATCCGGTTCTGCGCCGAGCAACTGGACCTCACCACCGCCGAGGTCACCGCCGTCGCCACCTTCTACACCATGTACCGGCGCCGGCCCGCGGGCGAGTACCACGTCGGGGTCTGCACCAACACCCTGTGCGCGGTGCTCGGCGGCGACCAGATCTTCGCCGAGCTCCAGGAGCACCTCGGGATCGCGAACAACGAGACCACCGAGGACGGCCGGATCTCGATCGAGCACATCGAGTGCAACGCCGCCTGCGACTACGCGCCGGTGGTGATGGTCAACTGGGAGTTCTTCGACAACCAGACGCCGGAGAGCGCCAAGCTGCTGGTCGACGACCTGCGCGCGGGCCGTGAGGCCGTCCCCACCCGTGGCGCCCGGCTCTGCTCCTTCAAGGACTCCGCCCGGATCCTGGCCGGCTTCCCCGACGAGCGCCCCGGCGCCGTCGACGAGTCGGGCGCGGGCGGCGCGGCCTCGCTGGCCGGTCTGCGGCTGGCCCGCGGCGAGGCCCTGCCCGGCACCGGCGGCACCCGCGTCGTCTCCCCCCGCCACGAGGACCCCCGCCACGAGGGCGTACGCCACGAGGGCGGGTCCGCCGAAGGCACCGGCCAGGAAGGGACTGAAGCGTGATGACTTCCGCCGAGCCGGCCGAGAAGCTGCTCACCCCCGTGCTGTCGGCGTTCTGGGACGACAACCGCCCCTGGACGCTCGCCACCTACCGCCGCCACGCCGGCTACGAGGGACTCAAGGCCGCCCTCGCGATGCCCCCGGACGACGTGATCGCCCTGGTCAAGGACTCCGGTCTGCGCGGTCGCGGCGGCGCCGGCTTCCCCACCGGCCTGAAGTGGCAGTTCATCCCGCAGAACGACGGCAAGCCGCACTACCTGGTGGTCAACGCGGACGAGTCCGAGCCGGGCACCTGCAAGGACATCCCGCTGCTGTTCGCCAACCCGCACTCGCTGATCGAGGGCATGATCATCGCGTCCTACGCGATCCGCTGCGACCACGCCTTCATCTATCTGCGCGGCGAGGTCGTCCCGGTGCTGCGCCGGCTCCAGGCCGCCGTCGCCGAGGCCTACGAGGCGGGGCTGCTCGGCCGGAACATCCTCGGCTCCGGACTCGACCTGGACATCACCGTCCACGCCGGCGCCGGCGCCTACATCTGCGGCGAGGAGACGGCGCTGCTGGACTCGCTGGAGGGACGCCGGGGCCAGCCCAGGCTGCGCCCGCCGTTCCCGGCCATCGCCGGCCTCTACGCCTGCCCGACCGTGGTGAACAACGTCGAGTCGATCGCCTCGGTGCCGCCGATCCTGGCCCGCGGCAAGGAGTGGTTCAAGGGCCTGGGCACCGAGAAGTCCCCCGGCTTCACGCTCTACTCGCTCTCCGGCCACGTCACCAACCCCGGTCAGTACGAGGCCCCGCTCGGCATCACCCTGCGCCAGCTGCTCGACATCAGCGGCGGCATCCGGGCCGGCCACCAGCTCAAGTTCTGGACCCCGGGCGGCTCCTCCACCCCGATGTTCACCGACGAGCACCTCGACGTCCCGCTGGACTACGAGGGCGTCGGCGCGGCCGGCTCGATGCTCGGCACCAAGGCCCTGCAGATCTTCGACGAGACGACCTGCGTGGTCCGCGCCGTCACCCGCTGGACCGAGTTCTACGCGCACGAGTCCTGCGGCAAGTGCACCCCCTGCCGCGAGGGCACCTACTGGCTGGTCCAGCTGCTCAAGCGGATCGAGGCCGGCCAGGGCGTCGAGGGCGACCTCGAGAAGCTCCTCGACATCGCCGACAACATCAACGGCAAGTCCTTCTGCGCCCTGGGCGACGGCGCGGCCAGCCCGATCGTCTCCTCGCTCCAGTACTTCCGGGCCGAGTACGAGCAGCACCTCGCCGAGCGCCGCTGCCCGTTCGACCCGGCCGCCTCCACCGTCTGGGCCGACGGCCCCCGCCCCGGCCACCAGTCCGCCACCGAAAGGGAGGTGCACGCGTGACGATCACAGAGCCATCCACCTCCACGGGCGACAAGGCCGCGGTCGAGCTGGTCACGCTCACCATCGACGGCGTCGAAGTGCAGGTCCCCAAGGGGACCCTGGTGATCAGGGCCGCCGAGCAGATCGGCACCCAGATCCCGCGCTTCTGCGACCACCCGCTGCTCGACCCGGCCGGCGCCTGCCGGCAGTGCATCGTCGAGATCGAGGGCCAGCGCAAGCCGGTCGCCTCCTGCACCATCCCGGTCGCCGAGGGCATGGTGGTGCGCACCCACCTCAGCTCGCCGGTCGCCGAGAAGGCCCAGCGCGGTGTGATGGAGCTGCTGCTGATCAACCACCCGCTGGACTGCCCGGTCTGCGACAAGGGTGGCGAGTGCCCGCTGCAGAACCAGGCGATGTCCACCGGTGACACGGACTCCCGCTTCGAGGGGATGAAGCGCACCTACGAGAAGCCGGTGCCGATCAGCAGCCAGGTGCTGCTGGACCGCGAGCGCTGCGTGCTCTGCGCCCGCTGCACCCGGTTCTCCCAGCAGATCGCCGGGGACCCGTTCATCGACCTGGTCGAGCGCGGAGCCCTCCAGCAGGTCGGCACCGGCGAGGGCGACGACTTCGAGTCGTACTTCTCCGGCAACACCATCCAGATCTGCCCGGTCGGCGCGCTCACCTCGGCGGCTTATCGTTTCCGCTCCCGCCCGTTCGACCTGACCTCCTCGCCGAGCGTCTGCGAGCACTGCTCCTCCGGCTGCGCCCAGCGCACCGACCACCGCCGCGGCAAGGTGCTGCGCCGGCTGGCCGGTGAGGACCCGGCGGTCAACGAGGAGTGGAACTGCGACAAGGGCCGGTTCGCCTTCCGCTACGCCCAGCAGCGGGACCGGCTCACCACCCCGCTGGTCCGGCGGGACGGCGAACTCGTCGCCGCCTCCTGGCCGGAGGCGCTGGCCCGGGCCGCCGAGGGGCTGCGCGGGACCCGCGCCGGAGTGCTCACCGGCGGCCGGGTCACGGTCGAGGACGCCTACGCGTACGCCAAGTTCGCCCGGGTGGTGCTCGGCACCAACGACGTGGACTTCAGGTCCCGCCCGCACAGCGGCGAGGAGGCCGACTTCCTGGCCGCCGCCGTCGCAGGCCAGGGCGTCGACATCGGTGGCAGCCCCTTCGGCTACGAGGAGCTGGAGGCCGCCCCGGCGGTCCTGCTGCTGGCCCTGGAGCCCGAGGAGGAGTCGCCGATCGTCTTCCTGCGGCTGCGCAAGGCCAACCGGGGCCACGGCCTCAGGGTCTTCTCGATCGCTCCGCACGCCTCCCGGGGCCTGGCCAAGCTGCACGGATCGCTGCTGCCGGCCGCCCCCGGCACCGAGGCCGAGTGGCTGGCCGCGCTCGCCGCCGACGAGCCGCTCAACGACGACGCCGGCCGCGCCGCCGAACTGCTCCGCACCCCCGGCGCGGTGATCCTGGTCGGCGAGCGGGCGGCCGCGGCCCCCGGTGCGCTCACCGCCGCACTGCGGCTGTCGCACGCCACCGGCGCCCGGCTGGCCTGGATCCCCCGCCGGGCCGGTGAACGCGGCGCGGTCGAGGCCGGCGCCCTGCCCGGCCTGCTGCCCGGCGGCCGTCCGGTCGCCGCACCGGCCGCCCGGGCCGAGGCCGCCGCCGCCTGGGGCGTGGCCGAACTCCCCGCCCGACTGGGCCGGGACACCGAGCAGATCCTCGCCGCCGCCGTCAGCGGCGACCTGGACGCGCTGCTGGTCGGCGGGGTCGACCCGGAGGACCTGCCGGATCCGGCCCTGGCCGAGGAGGCGCTGGCCGCGGTGCCGTTCGTGCTCTCGCTGGAGCTGCGCCCGTCCGCCGTCACGGCCCACGCCGACGTGGTGCTGCCGGTGGCCGCGGTCGCCGAGAAGGCCGGCACCTTCCTGGACTGGGAGGGCCGGGTGCGGATGTTCGAGGCCGCGCTCAAGCCGGACCAGCAGATGGGCCGCCACCTGCACCCGGATCTGCGGGTGCTGAACATGCTCGCGGACGCCCTGGGCCACCGGCTCGGCCTGCCCGACGTCCGCGCCGCCCGGCAGGAGCTGGACCGGTTCCTGCCCTGGACGGGCGACCGCCCGGCCGCGCCGTCCGCCCACCCCGGCCTGCTGCCCCGCCCGGCCACCGGCCAGGCGGTCCTGGCCGGCTGGCGGCTGCTGCTCGACCGGGGCTCGCTCCAGCAGGGCGACCCGCACCTGGCCGGCACCCGGCACCCGGCGGTCGCCCGGGTCTCGCCGACCACCGCCGCCGAGATCGGCGCCGCGACCGCGACCGCGCTGCGGCTGACCGGCCCGGCCGGCTCGCTCACCCTGCCGCTGGAGATCGCCAAGGAGATGCCGGACCGCACGGTCTGGATCCCGCTCAACTCCACGCCGGGCGGCGCCTACCGGACGCTCGGCACCACCGTCGGCCACCTGGTCACCATCGCCGCCGCCGAGGCCACCGCGCCGGCCGGGACGGCCGGGCCCGAGGAGGAGGAGAAGTGACCCCGACCCCGCACCCGCTCGCCGGACACGGCCCGGCCGCGCTGGCCGAGCTCGCCGCGAACGAGACGCTCGGCTTCTTCGGCCGGGACCCGTGGTGGCTGGTCCTGCTGAAGGCGGTGTTCTGCTTCGGCTTCCTGGTCGGCACGGTCCTCGTGGCGATCGTCTGGGAGCGCAAGGTGGTGGCCTGGATGCAGCTGCGCATCGGGCCCAACCGGCACGGCCCGTGGGGCCTGCTGCAGTCGCTCGCCGACGGCGTGAAGCTGGCGCTCAAGGAAGACCTGGTGGTCACCGGCGCCGACAAGGTCGTCTACATCCTGGCCCCGATCGTCTGCGCCATCCCGGCGTTCATGGCCTTCGCGGTGATCCCCTTCGGCCCGGCCGGCGACGAGATCTCGATCTTCGGCACCCGGACGCCGATGCAGCTGACCGACTTCCCGGTGGCGCTGCTCTACATCCTGGCCACTGCCTCGGTCGGCATCTACGGCATCGTGCTGGCGGGCTGGTCCTCCGGCTCGACCTACCCGCTGCTCGGCGGGATCCGCTCCTCTGCCCAGATGATCAGCTACGAGATCGCGATGGGCCTGTCCTTCGCGGCGGTCTTCATCTACTCCGGCTCGATGTCCACCTCGGAGATCGTCTCCTCGCAGCAGCCCACCTGGTTCGCGGTCCTGCTGCCGGTGTCGTTCATCGTCTACATCGTCGCGATGGTCGGTGAGACCAACCGCGCGCCGTTCGACCTCCCGGAGGCCGAGGGCGAGCTGGTCGGCGGCTTCAACACCGAGTACTCCTCGCTGAAGTTCGCGATGTTCATGCTGGCCGAGTACGTCAACATGGTCACCGTCTCGGCGGTCGCCTCGACCCTGTTCCTGGGCGGGTGGCGGGCCCCGTGGCCGGTCTCCACGTTCTGGGAGGGCGCCAACCACGGCTGGTGGCCGCTGCTCTGGATCACTCTCAAGATCCAGCTGCTGCTGTTCTTCTTCATCTGGCTGCGCGGCACCCTGCCCCGGTTCCGCTACGACCAGTTCATGAAGCTCGGCTGGAAGGTGCTGATCCCGGTCTCGCTGGCCTGGCTGGTCATGGTGGCCAGCGTCCGGGCCCTGCGCAACGAGGGCTACGGCTTCGGCGAGGTGGTGCTGTACGTCGGTGCCCCGGTCGGCGCGCTGCTGCTGCTCGGCCTGCTGCGGGACGTCCTGAAGCGCAAGCCGGAGCCCGGGTCCGAGGCGCCGCAGGGGGAGTTCGACCCGATGGCCGGCGGCTACCCGGTGCCCCCGCTGCCCGGCCAGCAGCTCCCGCCGGTCCCGCGCCGGCGCAGCCGCGCCCCGAAGCAACTGCAGGACGCCCTCAACGGGGCCGACCATTCCGAAGGGAGCTGAACCGAGATGTCGTCCGACCAGAACGCCCGGAACGACCGGTCCGAACGGGCCGACAAGCCGTCCATCCTCGGACCGGCCGCCGGCTTCGGCGTGACCTTCAAGGCCATGTTCAAGAAGCGGCTCACCGAGCAGTACCCGGAGCAGAAGAAGCCCACCGCCCCGCGTTTCCACGGCCGCCACCAGCTGAACCGGCACCCGGACGGCCTGGAGAAGTGCGTGGGCTGCGAGCTGTGCGCCTGGGCCTGCCCGGCCGACGCGATCTACGTCGAGGGCGCGGACAACCGCGAGGACGAGCGCTACTCGCCCGGTGAGCGGTACGGGGCGGTCTACCAGATCAACTACGCCCGCTGCATCCTGTGCGGGCTCTGCATCGAGGCCTGCCCGACCCGCGCGCTCACCATGACCAACGAGTACGAGCTCGCGGACTCCTCCCGCCAGGACCTCATCTTCACCAAGGAGCAGCTGCTGGTCGGCCTCTCCGAGGGCATGGTCGACAGCCCGCACTCGATCTTCCCCGGCGCCGACGAGGGCGCCTACTACCGGGGCGAGATCACCGCGGCGGCGCCGGGCACGGTCCGTCAGGAGCCGACCGAGCGGGAGAAGGAGGCCCAGTCGTGAGCGCCGCCACCTCGCTGAACCTCGCGGCCGTGACGGGCGCGACCTCCACCGGTGAGGCCGTCCAGTTCTGGGTGCTCGCGGTGATCGCCGTCGGCGGCGCGCTCGGGACGCTGCTGATGCGCAAGGCGGTGCACAGCGCGCTCTGCCTGGCCGCCACCATGCTCGCCCTGGCGGTCTGTTACATGGCCCAGGGCGCGGTGTTCCTGGGTGTGGTGCAGATCGTGGTCTACACCGGCGCGATCATGATGCTCTTCCTGTTCGTGGTGATGCTGGTCGGCGTGACCAGCGCGGACTCGCTGAAGGAGCAGCTGAAGGGCCAGCGGTTCGCCGCCGCGCTCTGCGGCCTCGGCTTCGGCGTGCTGATGGTCGCCGGGATCGCCAACGCCAAGCTGGACAGCTTCGCCGGTCTCGGCGAGGCCAACGCCGAGGGCAATGTCCAGGGCCTGGCCCGACTGATCTTCACCAAGTACGTGTGGGCCTTCGAGGTCACCGGGGCGCTGCTGATCACGGCCGCGATCGGGGCCATGGTGCTGACCCACCGCGAGCACGTGAAGGCCCCGAAGACCCAGCGCGAGCTGGCCGCCCAGCGGGTCGCCGACAACATCCAGGTGCCGCCGCTGCCCGCGCCCGGCATCTACGCCCGGCACAACGCGGTGGACATCCCGGCGCTGCTGCCGGACGGCTCGATCGCCGAGGACTCGGTGATGGCGACCCTGCGCGAGCGCGGCCAGATCCGCGACGTCAGCCAGGAGATGCTGGCCCGGATGGCCGAGCTGGAGTCCACCACCGCCGACTGGCTGGGCCGCCCGCCGTCCGAGCGCCCGCCGGTGACCGGCCCGCGCAAGGCCCTGGAGCCGGTGGCCGCCAACCACCCGGCGCCGGCGAACCGCCCGGCGTCCGACCACGACGAGGAGGGGGCGGAGTGAATCCGGTCAACTACCTCTATCTCTCCGCCCTGCTGTTCACCATCGGCGCCTCCGGCGTGCTGATCCGGCGGAACGCGATCGTCCTGTTCATGTGCGTCGAGCTGATGCTGAACGCCTCCAACCTGGCGCTGGTCACCTTCTCCCGGATGCACGGGAACCTCGACGGCCAGATCATCGCGTTCTTCACCATGGTGGTGGCGGCGGCCGAGGTCGTGGTCGGCCTCGCGATCATCGTCTCGATCTTCCGGACCAGGCATTCCGCTTCGGTCGACGACAGCAACCTGATGAAGCTGTAGGCGGAGGACCTCGGTGAACTCTCTCATTCCCCTGCTGGTCGCGGCCCCGCTGGCCGGTGCCGTCCTGCTGCTGCTCGGCGGCCGGGCCTTCGACCGCCTGGGCCACTGGCTGGCCACCGCGCTCGCCGCGCTCTCCTTCGGCTTCGGCCTCGCGCTGTTCTCGGACATGCTGGGCCGGGACGCGGAGGACCGCACCCTGACCCAGCACCTGTTCAGCTGGATCCCGGTGAACGGCTTCCAGGCCGACATCTCCTTCCAGCTCGACCAGCTCTCGATGACCTTCGTCCTGCTGATCACCGGCGTCGGCACCCTGATCCACCTCTACTCGGTGGGCTACATGGCGCACGACGAGCGCCGGCGCCGTTTCTTCGCCTATCTGAACCTCTTCCTGGCGGCCATGCTGCTGCTGGTGGTGGCCGACAACTACCTGCTGCTGTACTTCGGCTGGGAGGGCGTGGGCCTCGCCTCCTACCTGCTGATCGGCTTCTGGCAGCACAAGCCGAGCGCCGCCACCGCCGCCAAGAAGGCGTTCATCGTCAACCGCGTCGGCGACATGGGCCTGTCCATCGCGATCATGCTGATGTTCGTCGAGTTCGGCTCCTTCGCCTTCGAGCCGGTGTTCGGCGCCGCGGGCAGCGCCAGCGAGGGCAAGCTGACCGCGATCGGCCTGATGCTGCTGCTCGCCGCATGCGGCAAGTCCGCGCAGGTGCCGCTGCAGTCCTGGCTCGGGGACGCGATGGAGGGCCCGACCCCGGTCTCCGCGCTGATCCACGCGGCCACCATGGTCACCGCCGGCGTCTACCTGATCACCCGCTCCGGGGCGATCTTCAACCTGGCGCCGGACGCCCAGACTGCCGTGGTGGTGGTCGGCGCGGTCACCCTGCTCTTCGGTGCGATCGTCGGTTGCGCCAAGGACGACATCAAGAAGGCGCTGGCCGGCTCGACCATGTCGCAGATCGGCTTCATGATCCTCGCGGCCGGCCTCGGCCCGATCGGCTACGCCTTCGCCATCATGCACCTGGTGACCCACGGCTTCTTCAAGGCCGGGCTGTTCCTCGGTGCCGGGTCGGTCATGCACGGCATGAACGACGAGGTGAACATGCGTCACTACGGCGGCCTGCGGAAGTACATGCCGGTCACCTTCGTCACCTTCGGCCTCGGCTACCTGGCCATCATCGGCTTCCCCGGCCTGTCCGGCTTCTTCTCCAAGGACAAGATCATCGAGGCGGCCTTCGCCAAGGGCGGCACCGAGGGCTGGATCCTCGGCCTGTGCACCCTGGTCGGCGCCGCCGTCACCGCGTTCTACATGACCCGGGTGATGATCCTGACCTTCTTCGGCGAGAAGCGCTGGCAGCCGGACGCCGAGGGCCACGACCCGCACCCGCACGAGTCGCCGAAGACCATGACCGTCCCGATGATCGTGCTGGCCTTCGGCTCGGTCTTCGCCGGCGGGCTGTTCGCCTTCCACGAGTCCTTCCTCACCTGGCTGGAGCCGGTCACCGGGCACGAGGAGGGCAACTCCCCGCTCACCCCGCTGGTGGTCACCCTGCTCACCACCGCCTGCATGCTGGCCGGCGTCGCGCTCTCGTACCTCATGTACGGCCGCTCCGCCGTCCCGGTGGTGCCGCCGTACGGCTCCCCGCTCACCCGGGCCGCCCGCCGTGACCTCCTCCAGGACGACTTCAACCACGCCGTCCTGGTCCGCCCCGGTTCGGCGCTGGCCGCGGCGCTGGTCTACTTCGACAGCCGCGGCCTGGACGGTTTCGTCAACGGCCTGGCGGCCACCATCGGCGGCGTCTCCAGCCGGCTGCGGCGGATCCAGAACGGCTACGTCCGCACGTACGCGCTCTCCATGTTCGGCGGCACGCTGGTGCTGGTCGCCACGACTCTCCTGATGAGGTCCGTCTGATGCACCCGGATTACACACATCGAGGGGAGGCCGAGGCATGAGCGTCCTCCTCACCGCCACCTGCGCCGTCCCGGCGGTCGGTGCGGTGGTCACCGCCGCCCTGCCCGCCGGGTCCACCGAGGCGCGGCGGCGGAACACCAAGATCGTGGCGACGGTCTTCTCCGTCGCCACCCTGGCCCTGGCCGGCGCGGTGGCCGCGCGGTTCGACCCGGACGGCGCCCGCTACCAGCTGACCGAGTCCTACAGCTGGATCCGCTCCTTCGGCATCACCTTCGCGCTCGGGGTGGACGGCATCGGCGCCGTCCTCGCCCTGCTCACCGCCGTCCTGGTCCCGGTCGTGCTGCTCGCCTCCTGGCACGACGCGGACCCGGCCGTCGCACCGCCGGAGGGGTCGTTCGAGAACCGGCGGCGCACCCAGGCGTTCTTCGCCCTGGTGCTGGCGGTGGAGGCGATGGTGATCGTCTCCTTCTACGCCACCGACGTCTTCCTCTTCTACGTCTTCTTCGAAGCCATGCTGATCCCGATGTACTTCCTCATCGGCGGCTTCGGCGACCGGGCGGGCGGCCCCGAGTCCGCCCGCCAGCGCTCCTACGCGGCGGTCAAGTTCCTGCTCTACAACCTGCTCGGCGGCCTGGTCATGCTGGCCGCCGTGATCGGCCTGTACGTGATCGCGCAGGACCAGGGCCTGGGCACCTTCGACCTGCAGACGCTCACCGCGGCGGTCGCCGACGGCCGGCTGCAGATCGGCGGCACCGCGGAGAAGGCGCTGTTCCTCGGCTTCTTCTTCGCCTTCGCGGTCAAGGCCCCGCTCTGGCCGCTGCACACCTGGCTGCCGAACGCGATGGGCGAGGCCACCGCCGGCACCGCCGTGCTGATCACCGCCGTGGTGGACAAGGTCGGCACCTTCGCGATGCTGCGCTTCTGCCTCGGGCTGTTCCCGGACGCCTCGAAGACCTTCGCCCCGGCGATCCTGGTCCTCTCCCTGATCGGGATCGTCTACGGCGCGCTGCTGGCCATCGGCCAGAAGGACATCAAGCGGCTGGTCGCCTACGCCTCGATCTCGCACTTCGGCTTCATCATCATGGGCATCTTCGCGATGACCAGCCAGGGCCAGAGCGGTGCCACCCTCTACATGGTCAACCACGGCATCTCCACCGCCGCGTGGATGCTGGTGGCCGGGTTCCTGATCTCCCGCCGCGGCTCCCGGCTGATCGCCGACTACGGCGGCGTGCAGAAGGTCGCCCCGGTGCTCGCCGGGACCTTCCTGATCGGCGGGCTGGCGACGCTCTCGCTGCCCGGCCTGGCGCCGTTCGTCAGCGAGTTCCTGGTCCTGGTCGGCACCTTCAGCCGGTACCCCGCGGTCGGCATCGTCGCCACCTTCGGCATCGTGCTCGCCGCGCTGTACGCCCTGCTGCTCTACCAGCGCACCATGACCGGCCCGGTCAAGGAGGAGGTGCGCGGCATGCCGGACCTCAAGGTCCGCGAACTCGCCGTGGTCGCCCCGCTGGTGGCACTGACCGTGCTGCTCGGTGTCTACCCGAAGCCGCTCACCGACCTCGTCAACCCGTCGGTGAACGCCACCCTCTCGCAGGTGCACCAGACCGACCCGACGCCGGCGCACCCGGTGTCCGCCGACCACGGGACCGCCCAGGACGGGACCGCCCGCTCAGGAGGTGAGCACAAGTGAGCAGCACCGGATGGCTCGCCGCCGCCGGCGGCAGTACCCAGAGCATCCCCGCGCCGCACATCGAGTACGGCCAGCTGTCGCCGATGCTGGTGGTGTTCGGCGCCGCGGTGGTCGGCATCCTGCTGGAGGCCTTCCTGCCCCGGCGGCTTCGGCACTGGGCCCAGGTGGTGACCGCCCTGGTCGGCCTGGCCGGCGCCTTCGTCGCCGTCCTGGTGCTCGCCGTGCAGGGCTACGGCACCACCAAGGTCGGGGCGATCGCGATGGGCGCGGTCGCCCTGGACGGCCCGACGCTGTTCCTCCAGGGCGTGATCCTGCTGGTCGCGGTGGTCGCGGTGCTGACCTACGCCGAGCGCCGGCTGGAGCCCAAGGCCGGCGGCGAGCCGGCCGACGCCTTCGCCGCCCAGGCGTCCGCCACCCCCGGCGGCGAGCAGGAGCGCAGCGCGATCCGGGCCGGCTTCACCACCAGTGAGGTCTTCCCGCTCACCATGTTCGCGGTCGGCGGCATGCTGCTGTTCCCCGCCGCCAACGACCTGCTGACCATGTTCGTGGCGCTGGAGGTCTTCTCCCTCCCGCTCTACCTGCTCTGCGCGCTGGCCCGGCGCCGCCGGCTGCTCTCCCAGGAGGCGGCGGTCAAGTACTTCCTGCTCGGTGCCTTCGCCTCGGCGTTCTTCCTGTTCGGCACCGCGCTGCTGTACGGCTACGCGGGCACGGTGCGGCTCGGCGAGGTCGCCGAGGTCATCTCCGGGAACGCGCTGCTCACCCCGGCGCTGGTCTCCTCGACCCAGAACGACGCCCTGCTGCTGGTGGGCCTGGCGATGCTGACGGTCGGTCTGCTCTTCAAGGTCGGCGCTGTGCCGTTCCACTCCTGGACCCCGGACGTCTACCAGGGCGCGCCGACCCCGGTCACCGGCTTCATGGCGGCGGCGACCAAGGTGGCCGCGTTCGGCGCGGTGCTGCGGCTGTTCTACGTGGCCTTCCCGGCGCTGCGGCTGGACTGGCGGCCGGTGCTCTGGGGTGTGGCGATCCTCACCATGGTGGTCGGCGCGGTCCTGGCCGTCACCCAGCAGGACGTGAAGCGGCTGCTCGCCTACTCCTCGATCGCGCACGCCGGGTTCATCCTCACCGGTGTGATCGCCAGCAACCGGCAGGGCGTCGGCTCGGTGCTGTTCTACCTGCTGGCGTACTCCTTCGTGACCCTCGGCGCCTTCGCCGTGGTCACGCTGGTGCGCGACTCCAAGGGCGAGGCCACCCACCTGTCCAGCTGGGCCGGCCTCGGCCGGCGCTCCCCGCTGGTCGCGGCGGTGTTCGCGCTCTTCCTGCTGGCCTTCGCGGGCATCCCGCTGACCTCGGGGTTCACCGGCAAGTTCGCGGTGTTCCAGGCCGCGGCGGCGGGCGGCGCCACTCCGCTGGTGATCGTGGGTGTGCTCAGCTCGGCGGTGGCGGCTTTCTTCTACATCAGGGTCATCGTGCTGATGTTCTTCTCCGACCCGCAGCCGGGCGGCCCGACCGTCGCCGTCCCGAGCGCCTTCACGGCGACCGCGATCGGTATCGGCGTGCTGGTCACGATCGGGCTCGGACTGCTGCCGCAGTACTTCCTCGATCTCGCCTCGAAGGCAGTGTTCTTCGTCGGCTGACCGTCCGCCGACGGCCCGGCCGAACGCCCCGGCGGCGGTCCGGTCCGACCGCTCCGACGACCGTCCGGGTCGCGCCCCGTGCGCGGCCCGGACGCTTCGTTCGGGCATCCCCGCTGGCCAGCGGGGACGCCCCGCGCATGACAGAGCCGCACGCCCGTGCAGTGATCCACTCGTGACCGGATACCCTGCCTGTATGGCCAGCGGCGGCACTCAGGGACCGGGCCGCTAGATCGACCAGGGACAGAGGAGTGGTCTTCGTGACCGTCGTGGGACCCTTTGGGCTCAGCGTGCAGGACCGCGATCTGACCCGTGACGTCCAGGCCGGGATGGACGCGGTGGAGATCGCGCTCGCCGAGGCCGTCAAGAGCGACGTCCCCTTCATCACCGTCACCGCCAGCCATCTGATGGCCGCGGGCGGGAAGCGCTTCCGTCCGCTGCTGGTGCTGCTGTCCGCCCAGTTCGGCGATCCCGGCGCGACCGGCGTGATCCCGGCCGCCGTCGTGGTCGAGCTCACCCACCTCGCCACGCTCTACCACGACGACGTCATGGACGAGGCCCCGGTGAGACGCGGCGCCCCCAGCGCCAACTCGCGCTGGGACAACTCGGTCGCCATCCTGACCGGCGACTTCCTCTTCTCCCGCGCCTCCCAGGTGCTGGCCGACCTCGGCCCGGAGGCCGTCCGGCTGCAGGCCGACGCGTTCGAGCGGCTGGTCACCGGCCAGATCCTGGAGACCGCCGGCCCCGGCCCGGACGACGACCCGCTCGACCACTACCTGGGCGTGCTGGCCGGCAAGACCGGATCGCTGATCGCCGTCTCCTGCCGGATAGGAGCACTGGCGGCCGGCGCCGAGCCGTGGATGATCGACATCCTGAGCTCCTTCGGCGAGCGGATCGGCATCGCGTTCCAGCTGGCCGACGACGTGCTCGACATCGCCAGCGACGGCCACGAGTCCGGCAAGACCCCCGGCACCGACCTGCGCGAGGGCATCGAGACCCTGCCGACCCTGCTGCTGCGGCAGATGCCGGCCGACCCGTCCGACCCCGCCGACGCCCGGCTGCGCGAGCTGCTGCAGCAGGACCTCGCCGACGACGAGCTGCACGCCGAGGCCCTGCGGCTGCTGCGCCGCCACCCGGCGCTGGAGCACGCCCGCCGGGAGACCCTGCGCCACGCCGAGGAGGCCCGCGCGATGCTGGACCCGCTCCCGGACGGGCCGGCCAAGGACGCGCTCCAGGCGCTCTGCGACACGGTGGCCATCCGCACCATGTGACGCCCGCGGGCGGGCGGTGCGAATCGCCGTCCGGCGTCCCGGCGGCCACCCGGATGGGGGAGACTGACACCCGTCAGCACCGTGTCCGCAGCTCCGCCCATCCGGAAGGCCGCCATGCTTCGCGTCGTCATCGCCGAGGACTCCGTACTGCTGCGGGAGGGGCTGACCCGGCTGCTCACCGACCGGGGCCTGGAGGTCGTGGCCGGCGTCGCGGACGGTGACGCGCTGATCAAGACCATCCACGACTTGGCCGCCGAGGACGCGCTGCCCGACGTGGTGGTTTCGGACGTGCGGATGCCCCCCACCCACACCGACGAGGGCCTGCGGGCCTGCGTCACGCTCCGTGGCCGCTATCCGCAGCTCGGCGTGCTGGTGCTTTCGCAGTTCGTCGAGGAGCGCTACGCCTCCGAACTACTGGCCGGATCCACCCGGGGCGTCGGTTACCTGCTGAAGGACCGGGTCGCCGAGGTGCGCGAGTTCGTGGACGCGGTGGTCCGGGTCGCCGAGGGCGGCACCGCGCTGGACCCGGAGGTCGTCCAGCAGCTGCTCAGCCGCAGCCGCAAGGGCGATGTGCTGGCCGGGCTGACCCCGCGCGAGCGCGAGGTGCTGGGGCTGATGGCGGAGGGCCGGACCAACACCGCGGTGGCCAAGCAGCTGGTGGTCTCGGAGGGCGCGGTGGAGAAGCACGTCAGCAACATCTTCCTCAAGCTGGGCCTGGAACAGAGCCGCGGTGACCACCGACGGGTTCTCGCCGTGCTGACTTATCTGAATTCCTGACCGGCTCGCCGACGGGTCGCCCGCAGCCTGTATTCGTATTCGAACCAACCTTCCCCGGTCGGGTACGGTTCCGGTCGTCCACGGCGTTGTTTATGGGTGCGGCGGTGATTTTCCGCCGCATCGGGGAGTTCCGTCCAAGGCAATCCTTACCCGCATAGGATGCGAGAGGTGCACCAGGCGGACGGGGCACACGGCTCACGCCCGCGGCTGGTGCCCACGAGGAGGTCCGCGGCAGTGACCAGTCAGGTCGATCAGTCAGAAGCAGTGGACGGCTCGGACGGCGACGAGGGCGGGTCCGGGCCCGGCGGGGGCCGCTCCGGCCCTGCCGTGCCGGTCGGTCCGCAGCACCGTGGCGCCAAACCGATCCGCAGGCTGGACCGGGTGATCATCAGATTCGCCGGAGACTCCGGCGACGGCATGCAGCTCACCGGTGACCGCTTCACCTCGGAGACGGCGTCCTTCGGCAACGACCTCTCCACCCTGCCCAACTTCCCGGCCGAGATCCGCGCTCCCGCCGGAACGCTGCCGGGTGTCTCGTCCTTCCAACTCCACTTCGCCGACCACGACATCCTGACCCCGGGGGACGCGCCCAACGTCCTGGTGGCGATGAACCCCGCGGCCCTCAAGGCCAACCTGCCCGACCTCCCGCGCGGCGCGTCGATCATCGTCAACACCGACGAGTTCACCAAGCGCGCGCTGGCCAAGGTCGGCTACGGCGCGGACCCGCTGGGGGACGGTTCGCTGGAGGGCTACCACCTGCACAAGGTGCCGCTCACCACGCTGACCCTGGAGGCCCTCAAGGAGAGCGGCCTGGCCCGCAAGGACGCCGAGCGGGCGAAGAACATGTTCGCGCTGGGCCTGCTGTCCTGGATGTACC
Source organism: Kitasatospora purpeofusca (assembly GCF_000718025.1). GTDB lineage: Bacteria > Actinomycetota > Actinomycetes > Streptomycetales > Streptomycetaceae > Kitasatospora > Kitasatospora purpeofusca. The sequence goes on along the minus strand of NZ_JODS01000007.1, from coordinate 69,847 downwards.
ACCGTCCGACCCACGGCACCGAGGCGTTCCTGCGCACCAAGTTCGCCAAGAAGCCGCAGATCGCCGAGGCCAACATCAGCGCCTTCCGGGCGGGCTGGAACTTCGGTGAGACCACCGAGACCTTCGCGGTCTCCTACGAGGTGCCGCCGGCCAAGCTGCCGCCGGGCCGCTACCGCAACATCTCCGGCAACCTGGCGCTGTCCTACGGCCTGATCGCCGCCTCCCGGCGCTCGGGACTGCCGCTCTACCTGGGCTCCTACCCGATCACCCCGGCCTCGGACATCCTGCACGAGCTGAGCCGGCACAAGAACTTCGGCGTGCGCACCTTCCAGGCCGAGGACGAGATCGCCGGCATCGGCGCGGCCCTGGGCGCGGCCTTCGGCGGCGCGCTCGGCGTGACCACCACCTCCGGCCCGGGCGTGGCCCTGAAGAGCGAGACGATCGGGCTCGCCGTCTCGCTCGAACTCCCGCTGCTGGTGGTGGACATCCAGCGCGGCGGCCCGTCCACCGGCCTGCCGACCAAGACCGAGCAGGCCGACCTGCTGCAGGCGATGTTCGGGCGCAACGGCGAGGCCCCGGTGCCGATCGTGGCCCCGGCCACCCCGGCCGAGTGCTTCGACGCGGCACTGGAGGCGGCCCGTATCGCGGTCACCTACCGCACCCCGGTCTTCCTGCTCTCGGACGGCTACCTGGCCAACGGATCGGAGCCCTGGCGGATCCCGGAGGTGGACGAACTGCCCGCCATCGAGCCGGACTTCGCCACCGGGCCGAACCGCGAGGACGGCGCCTTCTGGCCGTACCTGCGTGATCCGCAGACGCTCGCCCGCCCGTGGGCGGTGCCCGGCACGCCCGGCCTGGAGCACCGGATCGGCGGCATCGAGAAGCAGGACGGCACCGGCAACATCTCCTACGACCCGGCCAACCACGACTTCATGGTCCGCACCCGGCAGGCCAAGGTGGACGGCATCGAGGTACCGGACCTGGAGGTCGACGACCCCAGCGGCGAGGCCCGGGTCCTGGTGCTCGGCTGGGGTTCGACCTACGGCCCGATCACCGCGGCGGTCCGCCGGGTCCGGGCGGACGGCGGCGAGGTCGCCCAGACGCACCTGCGCAACCTCAACCCCTTCCCGGCCAACCTCGGCACGGTGCTGCGGAGTTACGACAAGGTCATCGTGCCCGAGATGAACCTCGGCCAGCTGGCGCTGCTGCTGCGGGCCAAGTACCTGGTGGACGCGCAGTCCTACAACCAGGTACGCGGACTGCCCTTCAAGGCGGCGCAGTTGGCGGACGTGCTGTGGGCGGCGATCGGAAACCTGGACGAGGAGGACAACCGATGAGCGAGCAGTTCCCCTCCTTGAAGCTGGTCCCGAAGGCCGAGGCGCCGCAGAGCGCCAAGGAGTTCAAGACCGACCAGGAGGTCCGCTGGTGCCCCGGCTGCGGTGACTACGCGATCCTGGCCGCGGTACAGGCCTTCATGCCGGAGCTGGGGATCAGACGGGAGAACACCGTCTTCGTCTCCGGTATCGGCTGCTCCTCCCGTTTCCCGTACTACATGAACACCTATGGAGTGCACTCGATCCACGGCCGGGCCCCGGCGATCGCCACCGGGCTGGCCTCCTCCCGGCGCGACCTCAGCGTCTGGGTGGTGACCGGCGACGGCGACGCGCTGTCGATCGGCGGGAACCATCTGATCCACGCGCTGCGCCGGAATGTGAATCTGAAGATCCTGCTGTTCAACAACCGTATCTACGGCCTGACCAAGGGGCAGTACTCGCCGACGAGCGAGATCGGCAAGATCACCAAGTCCACCCCGATGGGATCGCTGGACGCCCCGTTCAACCCGCTCTCGCTGGCCATCGGCGCGGAGGCCACCTTCGTCGCCCGGACCATCGACTCCGACCGCCAGCACCTCCAGTCGGTGCTGCGGGCGGCGGCCGAGCACGAGGGCACGGCGCTGGTCGAGATCTACCAGAACTGCAACATCTTCAACGACGGCGCCTTCGAGGTGCTCAAGGAGCCCGGCACCCGGGACGAGGCGCTGATCCGGCTGGAGCACGGCCGGCCGATCCGGTTCGGGACGGACCTGGCCCGGGGCGTCTTCCGCGGCGCCGACGGCGAACTGACCGTCGGCGAGGTCACCGCCGACAACGAGTCGGCGGTCCTGGTCCACGACGCCCACGCGGCCGGCCCGGCGACGGCGTTCGCGCTGTCCCGGATCGCCGACGCGGACACCCTGCACCACACCCCGATCGGGGTGCTGCGCCAGGTCCGGCGGCCGGTGTACGACGAACTGATGGCCGACCAGCTGGACACCGCCGTCGCCGACCGGGGCGAGGGCGACCTGGCCGCGCTGCTCGCGGGCGGCGACACCTGGTCGGTCGACTGACCCGGACCGACTGACCGGCCGACTGACCGGCCGACTGACCAGCCGACCGGCTGACCGACTGACTGGCCAGCCGACCAGCCGAACGAACGAACAGGCGAACGACGGTGCCCCCGGCCATTCCCGGCCGGGGGCGCCGCCGTTCACGGTGCTCCAGATGCTGTCGGTGTTGTCAGTGCTGTCAGTGCTGCTGCTCCGCCCACTCCACGAGCTGGACCACGACCCCGTTCGGGTCGGTGACCTGGAACAGCCGCTCGCCCCACGGCTCCTCGCGCAGCGGCATGGTGATCTCCACCCCGGCGGCCCGCAGTCGGGCCTCCTCGGCGGCCACGTCGCCGACCACGAAGGCGAGGATCAGCCCGGCGGCGACCTCGTCGCGGTACTCCTCGGGCAGGACCTCGGTCCCGCGCCGCAGGAAGACCACGTTCACCCCGGCACTCCCGTGCCCGAGCGAGACGAACCCGTCCGCCGCCATCTGCTCGGCGAACCCGAAGTGCTCCCGCAGGAACGAAGCGGACGCCTCGACGTCCTCGACGGTGAGTGAAACGGCGGAGGAAGTGATCTGCATGCCTGATGGCCCTCTCGTCGACTGTTATCCCGTACGCAGTACACTATACATAGTACGGAGAATGTGGCTACAGTGATGCCGGTCACAGTCACGGGTCGTTCTCGAAGAGTGCGGCTAGTCCAGCCCGGGCAGGGCGTCCTGCTCGACCTCGTGCCGGGCGACCCGCTCGGCCGGGTCCCGGCACTCGGGGCCGAGTCGCAGGATGCGCGACTCCGGGTCGTGCAGCGGGCGGTGGCAGCGGCGGCAGGTGACCCGGGGGCGGACGACCTCGCGGGTGTCGGTGCCCGGCAACGGGTCGGGGTCGGCGGTGGTCATGGCTCCGACCGTACCGGCGGGCCCGGCGTGAAAGGATCGGTCCATGGCCAGTGACCGCAGCAGTTCCGGGGACCCGGCGCGCACGCTCGCGCTGCTCTGGGGTGTGTCGGCGGAGGAGAAGCCCGGCCGGCGCGGGCCCCGCCAGGCGAAGTCCCCGGCGGAGATCGCCGCCGCCGCGATCGCGATCGCGGACGCCGAGGGGATGGACGCCGTGACCATGCGGCGGGTCGCCCAGGCACTCGGCGTCTCACCGATGGCGCTGTACACCTATGTGCCCGGCAAGGCCGAACTGGTCGACCTGATGCTGGACACCGCCTACGCGGACATGCCCCGCACCGCGCCCGACGGGGACGGCTGGCGGGCCCGGGTCGCCGCCGTCGCCGAGGACAACCGCGCACTCCACCGCGCCCACCCGTGGACCGCCGTCGTCGCCACCGGCCGCCCGCCGCTGGGGCCGGGCCTGATGGCCAAGTACGAGTACGAGCTGCGCGCCTTCGAGGACTCCGGCCTGTCCGACCTCGACCTGGACGCCGCGCTCACCCATGTGCTCGGCTTCGTCCAGACCTGCGCCCGGATGGCCGCCGACCGACGCGCCGCGCGGCAGGACAGCGCGATGACCGACGCCCAGTGGTGGGAGGCCAACGCCGAGCTGCTCGCCCGGGTCCTCGACCCCGAGCGCTACCCGGTCGCGGCCCGGGTCGGCGCCGCCGCCGGCGAGGCGCACGGCGCCGCGTACGACCCCGACCACGCCTACACCTTCGGCCTGGCCCGGGTGCTGGACGGACTGGCGGAGCTGGTCAGGGGCGGGTAGCCCGTCCGTCGTACTCCTCGCGCGCGTCACTGACGGCGCACATGCTGGCCTCCACCCAGTGGGCGAGCGCCGACACGTACTCGGCGGCCTCCAGGCCCAGCGGGGTGAGGCTGTAGTCGACCCGGGGCGGGATCACCGGGTGCGCCTCGCGGAGCACGAAGCCGTCCCGCTCCAGGGTCTGCAGGGTCTGCGCGAGCATCTTCTCGCTGACGCCCGACACCCGGCGGCGCAGCTCGCTGAAGCGGTACCCGCGCTCCCGCAGGGCGACCAGCACCAGCACCCCCCAGCGGCTGGTGACGTGCTCCAGCACGCCCCGGGACGGACACATGCGGTCGTAGATGTCGGGCGCCCGGTCGAGCAGGGGCGAGCCCTGTGTCATTACCTCCATGTCAGTACCCTACTTCAAAGTGCGTACTATCCAGAAGTTAGTGCCATCCCTAGGGTGAGTATCGAAGTCGACGCGGCTTCGGAGCAGGACACCGCGCCGCGGCTTCGAAGCCGTCGCCACACCCAAGAGGAGCAGGGACATGTACGTCGTCACCGGAGCCACCGGACAGCTCGGCCGCCTGGTCGTGGAGGGGCTGCTGGCAGCCGTTCCGGCGAACGAGATCGCGGTGGTGGTGCGTTCCGCCGCCAAGGCCGAGGAGTGGGAGAAGCAGGGCGTGCGCGTCCACGAGGCGGACTACAACCGCCCCGAGACGCTCGCCGGGGTCTTCGCCGCCGGCGACCGGGTGCTGCTCATCTCCGGCAACGAGTTCGGCCGCCGGGCGGCCCAGCACGGTGCGGTGATCGACGCGGCGAAGGCTGCCGGGGTCGCGCTGCTCGCGTACACCAGCATCCTGGGCACGGCCACCTTCGGGCTGGCCGACGAGCACCGGGCGACCGAGGAGGTGCTGCTCGGCTCCGGCCTGCCGCACGCCCTGCTGCGCAACGGCTGGTACACCGAGAACTACCTCGGTGACGCCGCCGGCACGGTCGAGCGCGGTGCGGTGGTCGGCAGTGCGAACGACGGCCGGGTGGCCACCGCCCCCCGCCGCGACTACGCCGACGCCGCGGTCGCCGTCCTGGTCGGCGAGGGCCACGAGAACAAGGTCTACGAGCTGAGCGGCGACGCCGCCTGGGGCCTGTCCGAGCTGGCCGCCGAGCTGGCGCAGGCCTCGGGCCGTCCGGTCGAGCACCGGAACGTCACCCCGGCCGAGCACCGCGAGGTGCTGATCGGCGCGGGCATGCCGGAGGGCTACGCCGATGTGTTCGTGGACGTGGACGCCGGTATCGCGCGCGGCGAGCTGGCCACCGCTCCCGGCGACCTGTCCCGGCTGATCGGCCGCCCGACCGTGCCGCTGGCCGACACCGTCCGGGCCGTCCTGGGCGCCTGATCCCCGGACGCCCGATCCCGGCCCCCCGCCACCTCCGGCCCCACCCCCGACGGACCGTCGCGGGTGGGGCCGGAGGCATGTCATGACCAAAAACCGAATACGGAGATGACAGGCGCGGTCGCGCCCGCTACCGTCGGCTCGACACTCGCGCGCGCGGAGGGCAGACGGTCCATGCCAGACACGACCCAGCAGGAGGCCGGACGCGGCCTCTGGAGCGGATTCGCCGCCTACGGCATATGGGGGCTCTTCCCCCTGTTCTGGCCGCTGCTGGAGCCCGGCGCCGCCGACGACATCCTGGCCAACCGGATGGTCTGGTCCCTGGTCGCGGTGGTCCTGCTGCTGGTCGCCCAGCGGCACTGGGGCTGGATCCGCCCGCTGCTCCGCCAGCCCCGCCGGCTCGCCATGCTGGGCGCCGCCGCCACGGTGATCTCGATCAACTGGGGCGTCTACATCTGGGGCGTCAACACCGGGCACGTGGTGGAGACCAGCCTCGGCTACTTCATCAACCCGCTGGTCACCATCGCCTTCGGCGTGCTGGTGCTCAAGGAGCGGCTGCGCCGGGCCCAGTGGGTGGCGGTCGGGATCGGCGCGCTCGCGGTGGCGGTGCTGGCCGTCGGCTACGGGCGGCCGCCGTGGATCGCGCTCACCCTGGCGTTCTCCTTCGCCACCTACGGGCTACTGAAGAAGAAGGTCGGGCTGAGCGGGCTGGAGAGCCTGGCCGCCGAGAGCGCCTTCATGTTCCCCTTCGCCCTCGGCTACCTGGTGTACCTGGAGGTCGCCGGCCGCGGCACCTTCGGCCACACCGCGGCCGGCGAGTACGGCTGGGGCCACACCGGACTGCTGATGCTCAGCGGGGTGATCACCGCCGTCCCGCTGCTCCTCTTCGGCACGGCGGCCGTCCGGGTGCCGCTGAGCGTGCTCGGGCTGCTCCAGTACCTGGCGCCGGTGTTCCAGTTCCTGATCGGCATCGCGGTCTTCCACGAGTCGATGCCGCCCGCCCGCTGGGCCGGCTTCGCCCTGGTGTGGGCCGCGCTCGTGGTGCTCACCTGGGACGCGCTGCGGCGGGTCCGGGCCGACCGCACCCGGACCGCCGCCGCTGCCGCCACTGCTGCCGCCGCCACTGCCAATGCCGCCGCCACTGCCACCACCGCCGCCGGGGCCACCGCAGCGACCGGGGCCGCCGCGGTGGCCGGGACGGCCGACGCCGTGCCGGTCAGGCCGTGATGTCCCGCGCGGTGAACCGCGACCAGGACGCCGAGCCGAACACCGCCACATAGGCGGCCTGCAGCCCGAGGTTCTTCAGCACCCCGTCCCACTCCATCGGCGCCCGCAGCAGATCGCCGAAGGTGAGCCAGTGGTGGGTGAAGAGGAACGGCTGGATCGCGTGCAACTGCGGGAAGCTGTCCAGGATCTGCACCGTGATCACCAGGCCGACCGTCGCCGCCATCGCCGCGATGCCGCTGCCGGTGAGGGTGGAGATGAACAGCCCGATCGCCACCAGCCCGGCCAGCGACGCGGCCACCACCGCGGCCACCAGGACCGCCCGCAGCAGCGCCGACCCCAGGCCGATGGTCTCGCCGGAGATCAGGGTGACATCGCCGACCGGGAACAGCGCCGCCCCGGCGATGACCGCCGCCGTGGCGACGGTGACCGTCGCCGCCAGGCAGAACACCAGCCCGGCGGTGAACTTGGCGGCCAGCAGCCTGGTCCGCCCGGCCGGCGCCACCAGCAGGTAGCGCAGGGTGCCGGTGGCCGCCTCGCCGGCCACCGAGTCCCCGGCGACCACACCGACCGTCATCGGCAGGAACACCGGCAGCGCCACCGCGAGGGCCGTGAACACGAGGAACAGGCCGTTCTGGGTGACCTGGGCGATGAACGCCGGGCCCTCGCCGCCGCGCGGCCCGTCCGTCTCGATCCGGACCACCACACCGATCAGGACCGGCAGCAGGGCCAGGATCCCCAGCAGCACGATGGTCCGCAGCCGGCGGAAGGTCAGCACCAGCTCGTTGCGGAACAGCGCCAGGAACCCGGCCGCCGTCTGCGGGCGCCGTCCGCGCGCCGCAGCCGCAGCCGTGGTCACGGCCGTCGCCGCGACCGCCTCGGCCGGCACCGCCTCAGCCCGCGACATCGAAGCCCTCCCCGGTCAGCGCCACGAAGGCGTCCTCCAATGTGCCCCGCTCCACGCCGAAGCCGTGGACCCGGACCTCCGCCGCGACCAGCGCCGCGCAGAGCCCGGGCAGCGCGTCCTCGGCGAGCGCGCCCAGTTCGCCGTCCACCCGGTTCTCGGCGATCCGGAGCTCGGTGACCTTGTGCGCGAGCAGCACCTCGCCCGCCCGGTGGGTGTCCGGCGTCCGTACCACCAGCCGGCCCCGGGCCCGGGCGGCCAGCTCGGCGACGGTGCCCTGCACCAGCAGCCTGCCGCGCGACATCACGGCGGCATGGGTGCAGACCTGCTCGATCTCGTCCAGCAGGTGCGAGGAGAGGAAGACCGTGGTGCCCTCGGCCGCGACCTCGCGGATCAGGGCCCGGATCTCCCGCATGCCCTGCGGGTCCAGGCCGTTGGTGGGCTCGTCCAGGACGAGCAGCTCGCGCGGCTGGAGCAGCGCCGAGGCCAGGCCGAGCCGCTGCTTCATGCCCAGCGAGTAGGCGCGGGCCTTCTTGCCGGCCGCGGCGGTCAGCCCGACCCGGTCCAGGGCCTCGGAGACCCGCCGCTCCCGGGTCCGCGGGTCGGCGGTCGGGTCGGCGGCGTCGAACCGGCCCAGGTTGTCCCGGCCGGAGAGGAAGCCGTACAGGGCGGGCCCCTCGATCAGCGCGCCGACCCGGGGCAGCACCGAGGACACCGACTGCGGCATCGGCTCGCCGAGCACCGAGGCGACCCCGGAGGTCGGGGCGATCAGCCCCATCAGCATCCGGATCGTGGTGGTCTTGCCGGAGCCGTTCGGCCCGAGGAAGCCGAAGACGGAGCCCCGGGGGACGCTCAGGTCCAGCCCGTCCACGGCGAGCTGGCCGCCGCGGAACCGCTTGGTCAGGCCCCGGGTGCTGATCACGTCGTCGGACCGGTGGGAGCTCGAAGCGGCACGGGGGGCCGGGCGCGTCAACGCGCCCGGCCCCCCGGCCGGCTCCGTAACGTCCCCCGTTACGGAAGCCTGGGCCACTACTTCACCCCGGCCGCACTCTGCAGCACCGGCAGCGTCACCGCGCCCGCGAAGACCCGGCCGTCGTCGGTGACGAGCACGTTCAGCACCTTGGTGCTGATCAGCGAGCCGCCGGCGACGGGCTTGCCGAGCGACTTGACCAGCGCGAGCGGGTTCTCCAGCTTGCCGCCGCCGCCCGGGCCGTGCCCGCCCTTGCCGCGCGGACCCTTGCCCTCGGCCGGGACGAACACGTCGTTGCCGGGCAGCTTGGCGGAGAGCACCGCAGTCCAGCCCTCGCCGATCACGTTCAGACCCTCGGTGGCGGCCTTGGCCTCCTCCGGGGAGATCTCGGCGTGCGGCGCCGGGTCGGCCTTGCGCTCCGTCACCTTGGCGCCCTTGGGCACGGTGAACTCGAAGGTCTTCGCGGACGGCGCCGCGAAGGAGACATCGGTGAAGTGGACGTCCAGCACGGTGCTGCCGTCCGTCCCCTTGACCACGACCGACAGCGGCACGCCGTTGTCGGCGGCCACCGCGATCCGGACCTCGCCGATCGTCGAACCGGAGCCGGTCGGCTTCACGCTCAGCCGGTAGGCCTTCTGCCCGGCCACGTTCACGGTGCCGTCCACGGTGACCGTGGTGGTGCCCGCGCTCGCGCCCAGGAACTGCTGGGCCGCCTCCTGCGGGGTGGTCGGCACCCCGGTCAGCGGACCCTTGCCCGGGTGGCCGTCCGCCTTGGCGTCCGGCCGGGCCCCGGTCAGGTGCACGGCCTCGTTGCTGCTGCTGTCCCAGGTCCACACCTGGTCGCCGTTGCGGATCATCTCGTAGCCGGCCAGCTGCTCCAGCAGGCCGATCCGCTGCCGGTCGGGCCCGTCCACCGCGACCCGCAGCCGGTGCTCGCCACCGAGCAGGCCGGTCAGCTTCGCCGTCGGGTCGGCGCCCGAGGACTTGCCCCCGGAACCGCCGCCCGGCGCGCCGCCGGCGAGGCCGCCGGCCGCGGCACCCAGCAGTTGGCTCGGCACACCGAGGTCGGCCGAGAGCGACACCGTGCCGGTCAGCGTCTCCGCCTGGGAGCCGAGCACCTTCGCCACCACCTGCTCCGCCGTCAGCGCGGGCAGCTCCGGCGGCGAGGAGTCCGCCAGCGCCGGTACCAGCCCCACCCCGGCGGCGATCGCTGCCGTGACCGCCAGCGGCACCGCGACGCGCACCAGCGTGCGTCGGCGGGACCGGTAGGGAGCCCCGTCCTGCCACTCGTCCGCCGGGCCGCTGCCCGCGGTCGCCCTGTCGTCCGTCATCCGTCCAACCCCTCCGTCAGTGACCGACTGTCCCTGGGTATCCATTAGACGGTGCCGCGTCGCCCGCGTCATCGCCCTGCAGGGTTGGATAGGGGTCGATCTCGCGACGCAGCCGACCCTGATTCCCCCTCAGGGTCGTCTCCTCCGAACGTACGAGGAACGTACGTGAACTGGCGTAGGGTCGCGGCATGGACGCATCCAACACTCCGACTGCCAACGCGATGCGCCGCGCCCTGCGCCGCGCCCGGGACGGTGTCGCGCTGGACGCGACCGAGGCGGCGGTACTGCTCCGGGCCAGGGGCGAGGACCTGCGCGACCTCTGCGCCTCCGCCGCCCGGGTCCGCGACGCCGGACTCGAAGCGGCCGGCCGCCCCGGCGTCATCACCTACTCCAAGAGCGTGTTCATCCCGCTCACCCGGCTCTGCCGGGACAAGTGCCACTACTGCACCTTCGTGACCGTCCCCGGCAAGCTCCGCCGGGCCGGCCACGGGATGTACATGTCCCCGGACGAGGTGCTGGACGTCGCCCGCAGAGGCGCCGCGCTCGGCTGCAAGGAAGCGCTCATCACCCTCGGCGACAAGCCCGAGGACCGCTGGCCCGAGGCCCGTGAGTGGCTGGACGCGCACGGCTACGACGACACGATCGCCTACGTCCGCGCCATGTCGATCCGCATCCTGGAGGAGACCGGGCTGCTCCCGCACCTCAACCCCGGGGTGCTGAGCTGGACCGACTTCCAGCGGCTCAAGCCGGTCTCCGCCTCGATGGGGATGATGCTGGAGACCACCGCCACCCGGCTCTGGAGCGAGCCCGGCGGCCCGCACCACGGCTCGCCCGACAAGGAGCCGGCCGTCCGGCTCCGGGTGCTGGAGGACGCCGGCCGCAGCTCGGTGCCGTTCACCAGCGGCCTGCTGATCGGCATCGGCGAGACGTACGAGGAGCGCGCCGAGTCGCTGTTCGCGCTGCGCCGGGTCTCCCGGGCCTACCACGGCATCCAGGAACTGATCCTGCAGAACTTCCGTGCCAAGCCGGACACCGCGATGCGCGGCATGCCGGACGCTGAGCTGGACGAACTGGTCGCCACCGTCGCGGTGGCCCGGCACATCATGGGCCCCTCCGCCTGTCTGCAGGCCCCGCCGAACCTGGTGGACGGCGAGTACGAGCGGCTGATCGCGGCCGGCGTCGACGACTGGGGCGGCGTCTCCCCGCTGACGCCCGACCACGTCAACCCGGAGCGCCCCTGGCCGCAGATCGACCAGCTGGCCGAGCGTTCGGCGGCGGCCGGCTTCGAGCTGCGCGAGCGGCTCGCCGTCTACCCCGAGTACGTCCGGCACGGCGAGCCCTGGCTGGACCCGCGGGTGCTGCCGCACGTCCGGGCGCTGGCCGACCCGGAGACCGGACTGGCCCGCCCGGACGCGGTGGTCACCGGACACCCCTGGCAGGAGCCGGAGGACCTGCCGGAGTCCTACGGCCGCACCGATCTGCACAGCACCATCGACACCGAGGGCCGGACCGGCGACCGGCGGGCCGACTTCGAGGACGTCTACGGCGACTGGGAGGTGTTGCGGGAGCAGGCCGCCTCGGCCGTCCCCGGCCCGACCGGGGCCCCGGAGCGGCTGGACGACGAGGTCAGGGCCGCGCTCGCGGTGGCGGCCGACGACCCGACCCGGCTCACCGACGCGCAGGCGCTGGCGCTGTTCCAGGCGGACGGCCCGGCCCTGGACGCGCTGTGCCGGATCGCCGACGCGGTCCGCCGGGACGCGGTCGGCGACGAGGTCACCTACTGCGTCACCCGGAACATCAACTTCACCAACGTCTGCTACACCGGCTGCCGGTTCTGCGCCTTCGCCCAGCGCCGCACCGACGCCGACGCCTACAGCCTCTCGCTGGAGCAGGTCGCCGACCGGGCCGCGCAGGCCTGGGAGGTCGGCGCCACCGAGGTCTGCATGCAGGGCGGCATCCACCCGGACCTGCCCGGCACCGCCTACTTCGACATCGCCCGCGCGGTGAAGGAGCGGGTCCCGGGGATCCATGTGCACGCCTTCTCGCCGATGGAGGTGGTCAACGGCGCGACCCGGACCGGTCTGTCGATCCGGGACTGGCTGCAGCGGGCCAAGGAGTCCGGTCTGGACACCATCCCGGGCACGGCCGCCGAGATCCTGGACGACGAGGTCCGCTGGGTGCTCACCAAGGGCAAGCTGCCGGCCGCGACCTGGGTGGAGGTCGTCAGCACCGCGCACGAGCTGGGCATCCGCTCCTCCTCCACGATGATGTACGGGCATGTGGACACCCCCGCGCACTGGGTGGGCCACCTGCGGCTGCTCGCGGAGATCCAGCAGCGCACCGGGGGCTTCACCGAGTTCGTGACGCTGCCGTTCATCCACACCAACGCCCCGGTCTACCTGGCCGGGATCGCCCGGCCGGGACCGACCGCGCGGGACAACCGGGCGGTGATCGCGATGGCCCGGCTGCTGCTCCACCCGCACATCCCCAACATCCAGACCAGCTGGGTGAAGCTGGGCGCCGAGGGAGCGGCGGAGATGCTCCGCTCGGGCGCCAACGACCTCGGCGGCACGCTGATGGAGGAGACCATCTCGCGGATGGCCGGTTCGGCGTACGGCAGCTACAAGTCGGTCCGGGACCTCCAGGCGATCGCCGAGGCGGTCGGGCGGCCGCACCGGCAGCGGACCACGACCTACGGGGAGGTGCCGGCCGAGCGGCTGGCCGCCGCGCTGGCCTCGGACGGGCACCTGCCCGACCTGCTGCCGCTGGTCGACTGAGCCCGTCCGGCCGCCGTCCGCCGGGCCCCGGCGGACGGCGGCCCGGCCCGGACCGGGTGAAACCCGGGGAGTCCGGCGGGTGGTGGAACATCCGGTGGTGATCCGGTGGAGCGGGAACCCTGCCGGGCTGTTCGGGCATTCGAATACAGTGCGAGGGCGCGCGACCGGCCGTGCGTCGCGTGTCCCTCCCGCTCCCGGACGAAAGGCGCTTGCCGTGATGCCACTGTGGTCCCGCGCCCAGCAGCAGGACTTCCGCAGCCGGGTGCGGGGATGCCTGCTCGGCGGAGCGATCGGTGACGCACTCGGCGCGGGCGTGGAGTTCGAGTCCCTGGAGAAGATCCGTGCCGCGCACGGCCCGCTCGGCGTCACCGGGTACGTCCCCGCGTACGGGCGGCTGGGAGCGGTCACCGACGACACCCAGATGGTGCTGTTCACCCTCGACGGGCTGATACGCGCCCACATCCGCCGGGACACCGGCAGCTGGCACCCGCCCACCGACGTCCACCGCGCCTATCTGCGCTGGGCCGTCACCCAGCGGGACTGGGGCCCGGACGAGCGCCGGGACGACCTCGGCTGGCTCGGCCGGGAGGAGTGGCTGTACGCGCAGCGGGCGCCGGGCCAGGCCTGCCTCTCCGGCCTCTCCGGGCCGGACGCCGAGCGGCTGGGCACCCTGGAGGCGCCGAAGAACCCGCACTCCAAGGGCTGCGGCACGGTGATGCGGGCGGCGCCGTTCGGGCTGCTGACCACCTGGGAGCCGGGCCTGGTGTTCCAGCTGGCGGTGGAGTGCTCGGTGCTGACCCACGGCCACCCCACCGGCTACCTCTCGGCCGGGGCGCTGGCGGTGATCGTCCAGACGGTGGCGCGGGGCGGCACCCTGGAGGAGGGCGTGCACCTGGCGCTCGCGCTGCTGTCGGAGCGGCCGGCGCACGAGGAGACCACGGCGGCGCTGCGGGCCGCGCTGGACGCGGTGCGGGCGGGGGAGCCGTCCGCCGAGCGGGTCGAGGCGCTGGGGGAGGGCTGGGTCGCCGAGGAGGCGCTGGCGATCGGGGTGTACTGCGCGCTGGTCGCGCACGACGTCCGGTCCGGGCTGCTGCTGGCGGTGAACCACTCGGGGGACAGCGACTCCACCGGCGCGGTCTGCGGCAACCTGCTCGGGGTGCTGCACGGTGACACCGCGCTGCCGCCCGGCCTGGTGGCGGGTCTCGAGGGGCGCGGGGCGCTGCTCGAGCTGGCCGACGACTTCGTGCTGGAGCTGATGCACGGGCCCGAGCTGCACAGCCGCGACACCGCGGAGGGCGCGGCCTGGGCGGCCCGCTACCCGGTGCTCGGCTGATCCTCCGTCCGTCGGGCCGGGGAGTGCTTGTCGGGGGCATGCCTCCGAGTGCCGAGATGCCCGTAGCGGTGGCCGCCGCCCCGGGGGAGAGGCGACGGACACCGCTACGGGCACCTGGGCCGGGAACCGGCACGAGGTCGATCAGAGGCTGCCGAACGCTCCGGCGCCCGCCGCGGCGGCGAACGCGTTCCAGGCCTCGGGGGAGAAACTCAGCTGCGGTCCCTCCGGGTCCTTGGAGTCACGGACGGCCACCCGGTCGGCGGCCGGCACCCTGATCTCCACACACGCGCCGTTGCCGCCGCTGTGACTGCTCTTGCGCCAGCTCGTCCTGTTCTCGATGGTGGTGCTCATCGGTGGTATCCCTCTTCGATGTCGGCTATCAGTGAGCGGGTCTCCGCCACCCCGAGCGCGGCCGCCCGCAGGTGGTCGTAGAGACTGGTATAGCGGCGCACGTCGGCCTCCTTCTCCAGGTAGAGATCGCTCGTCACCCCTTCGAAGTAGACAACCGTCGAATCGGCTGACTCCGGGAACTCCAGCAGGGAGAATGTCCCGGTCATTCCGGGGTGGGCACCGTGCGAGAACGGTATGACCTGGATCGTGATGTTGGGGCGCTGGCTCAGCTCCAGCATGTGCTTCAGCTGGTGGGCCATCACCTCCTTGCTGCCGACCTCCCGGCGCAGCACCGCCTCGTCTATCACCGTCCACAGGCTGCCCAGCGGGTTCTCGCCGTTGACCCGGTCCTGGCGCTTCATCCGGACCTGCACCCGGCGCTGGACGGAGAGGGCGTCGGTGTCCGGCTGGGTGCCCTCGACCACGGCCTGGGCGTACTGCTCGGTCTGCAGCAGCCCGGGCACGAAGGAGGACTCGTAGGCGCGGATCGAGGAGGCCTCGGCCTCCAGCCCGATGTAGACGCTGTACGGGGTGGGCATGTCGTTGAAGTCGTGCCACCAGCCGCGCTGCCGGGACTCCCGGGCCATCTCCATCAGGCTGGCCCGCATCGCCTCGTCGGTGACGCTGTAGACGTCGCACAGGTCGCGGACGTCGCGCTGGCTGATGCTGCGGCGGCCGTTCTCCAGGCGGCTGATCTTCGACTGGGAGACCATCAGCCGGCCGGCGACCTCCTCCGCGGTCATCCCCGCCGCGTCCCGGAGCTTGCGCAGCTCCGAGCCGAGGCGTCGACGACGCACCGTGGGATTGATGTTCGCGGACACGTCGACCTCCGGTCGGACCTCTGGTGATCGTTGGAACGGAAGTCCTCGGAACACGGTGGAAATCTGGATCAACCCCCTGACGTTCTGCAGCATGTCACCCCGGGTCAGGTCGGCGCCGGGAAATCACTGGAGCGCAGTAGAACAGATCATCGGAAAAGCGCTTCGGTGAGACAGCGGACGCCTCCAGGTGGTAGAGGCGCCGCGGCCCGGTCCGGTGGTGGGGCGACGGCGTGACGGATGCGGTGCGGACGCGGCCCGGGGGCCGCGCAGGTGCTGGTGGCACGTGCGGGGGCGGTATGCGGCCGGGGGTCCGGGTGGGGGCGGACCGACTCGGGGGACGGCGGAGGGGCGGTCGCCCGGCGACTTCCGTCGCGGGCGACCGCCCCTTCTCACTGCCTGGTGATGCCGGTTGCTCGGCGCCTCTGCGGGGCGTGAGCGGTTCGGCGTGCGCTGCCGTTCGCGCTGGTGCGCGCTCGGCGCACGGGGTGGTTCGGGTGCCCGCGGGACCGCGGGCCGAGCTGGGGGTCCGGACGAGGATCCGGACGGTGGTCCGGACCCGGGTCCTGGCGAGGGCCCCGATGCGGCCCTCGGTGCGGTCCCCGGTGCGGCCCTCGGCGGGCGTCCGGCCTCGGCGGGAGCCTCAGCGGACGCC
The DNA here is from genome assembly GCF_000718025.1 of Kitasatospora purpeofusca. Classification (GTDB taxonomy): domain Bacteria; phylum Actinomycetota; class Actinomycetes; order Streptomycetales; family Streptomycetaceae; genus Kitasatospora; species Kitasatospora purpeofusca. Next base: position 53,995 of record NZ_JODS01000007.1, on the reverse strand, counting down.
GACGCGGGATGCCGCGACCCGGCCTCCGCCGCTGCCGCGCCCGGCCGCCGAGCGCTGACCGGCCCGGCCTCCCGAGCCCGACGGCGCCGCAGTTGCCTGGGCGGAACGGTTCTGCTGGCTCGGCAGGCCGTTCTGCACGTCCATCACGGCGTGCGCGACCATCCCGCCCAGCGGGTCGTAGCGGATCAGATCGCGCAACCGGGACCGCGAGGACCGGCCCTCGTTGCCCGGGTAGAGGTGCTTGCCCAGACCGACCGAGTGCGCCAGGGCGGCGAGCGCGGCCGTCCGCGGGTCCGGCGGCACGCCGGTGCGGATCGCGGTGTCCAGTCGCTGCTTGATCGCGGCGTTGGTGCAGTCGTCCGACGCCTGGTAGCGGATCGTCGGCAGCACCCCGCACACCTGACCGGGCACGGCGGTCACCATGCCGCAGCGCTCCAGGTGTGCCAGGTAGGTCTGCCGCAGCCCCAGCCGGGGCCCGCCGATCCAGTGCGTGGCGCGGACCGGGCTGCCGCGTCGTCGCAGCAGCTCGAGCGCGTGGTCGAGTGTCGGGTCACCGGTCGGCCGTGGCAGCACCACGGCGATCCGGTCACCTTCAGGAACGATCCGTCCGGCCAGGGACAGCTCGACCAGCTGTGCCCCGGCGAGTCCGAGGTCGAGGGTCTGCGGCTGCGCAGTGGTGCCCGTGGCCGGGTCCAAAGCGAGCAGCAAGAGTTCCTCGGGAACAGTTCTGCGGCTCTTGCCCATCCAAGCCTCCCCGCGTGGATGGGAAACAGCGTGACGCCTCTCACACGGGCTTGTCGAGTACGCCTCCGAATCGTGACCTTGCGATCGACCGGGGGAACCGCCCGTGGCGGGCCCGGCGTCTGACCGTTGAACAGGCCGCGGTGCGGCCGTGCCACGGTAATAACCGCCGGTCGGGCGGGGTGTGGGCGACCGGATCGGTCGCCGGTGGCGGAGACTGTACAGGTACACGGGGCGGGGTACCGGCTTCCCGAAATCGGGTCGGCCGGTGCCCCGCCGGGCGTTGAGGAGGCTGGGTTACGTGGGCGAGTCCCCCGACAGGGTGCTGCGGGACGGCGATCGGGCGCGGGAGCGGGACGGCGGAACGGCCGGGCCCGCCGCGGCCGAGGAGGCGGCCGCGCCGGCGGTGGACCGGGCGGCGGACGCGGTGGCGGACGGGGCGGTGGAGCCGGAACCGGGCACCGCCGCCGAGCCCGCGGACACCGTCGACGCCCCGTCCGCCGACGCCCCGTCCGGCGACTCGGGCGATGCCCCGTCCGGTGGGTCGCACGGCGCCCCGGAGCCCGCCGACGGCGGATCGGGCCGGCCGGCCAAGCCCGCCACGGTGCAGCTGCGCGTCCGGGATTCGGACACCCGGACGACCGCGCTGCGGATGCCCGTGGACCAGGCGACCACCGCGCTGCGGATGCCGTCGGACGACGCGACCACGGCGCTGCGCCTGCCGTCCGACGACGCCACCACCGCACTTCGCCTGCCGAAGGAGCCGGGCCGGCCGTCCGGGGCCACCGCGATCGGTTCGGCCGAGCGGGCGGAGAAGGCCGACGGGGCCGCGTCCGGCACGCCGGAACGCCCGACCGGCGCCGACCCCCGTCTCGCCATTCGGACGGCGCCGACGGCGGCGGCCGGGTCCGCCGGCGCGGCCGGTCGCACCGAGGCCGAGGCCGAGTCCGAGGCGGAACCCGCCGGGAGCGACGCGGACACCGACGGGCAGCCGGCGTCCCCGTCCCCGGCGACAGAGCCGACCGACTCGACCGAGCCGACAGAGCCGACAGGGCCGACCGAGTCGGCCGCCGCGGCCGCGCGGGCCGAGAAGTTCGAGAAGCGGGAGGACGCCGAACGCACCCGGATGCTGCGCCTCCCCGCCGCCGCGGGCACCGTCCCGAAGCCTCCCGCCCCGAAGCCGCTGCCCGAGCCCGAGCCCGATCCGGTGCCCGAACCCGCACCGCTGCCCTTCCCGGAGTCCACCTCCGAGGCGATGGACGTACTGGCCACGCTCAACGGCCGGCCGGTCTCGCCGCTGCGCCGCGCGCTCAAGCGGATCACCATCTGGACGGTCTTCCTCGCCGTCGTCCTCGGCGCGGTGGTCACCGCCCAGCTGCTCCGCCCGCTGCCGGACACCAAGGTGCGGATGACCGCCGCTGGCGGCTTCGGCTTCCCCGGCGACCCGCTCGACCTGGCCTGGCCCGCCAAGGGCCAGTCGGCCGCCGGGGTGGTCGGGGTCGGCAGCCTGGGCAGCTCGGGCCCGGAGACCCCGGCCTCGATCGCCAGCGTCACCAAGGTCATGAACGCCTACCTCATCCTTCAGGCGCACCCGCTGAAGAAGGGCGAGGGCGGTCCGAAGATCACCGTCGACAAGCAGGCCGCCCAGGAGTCCGGCAACGTCGACGAGTCCCGGGTCACCCTGACCGAGGGGCAGCAGCTCAGCCAGTACCAGGCGCTGGAGCTGCTGATGCTGCCCTCCGCCAACAACGTCGCCCGGCTGCTGGCGCGCTGGGACGCCGGGTCGGAGGAGGCGTTCGTGAAGAAGATGAACGACACCGCCGCCGCGTTCGGCATGACCAACACCACCTACACCGACCCGGCCGGCTTCAACGCCGAGACCAGGAGCACGGCGAAGGACCAGCTGAAGCTGGCCGAGCAGGTGATGCAGGACGAGATCTTCCGGCAGATCGTGTCGACCCCGGACACCACCTTCAACAACCAGAAGATCTCCAACACCAACACGCTGATCTCGCCCAAGAACGGCATCATCGGCGTCAAGACCGGCTCCAGCACCCCGGCCGGCGGCTGCCTGATGTGGGCCGCGTTCAAGGACGTCGCCGGTGCGCGGCGGCTGATCCTCGGTGTCACCCTGGGCCAGCCGGCGACCACCGCCGAGCCCAGCATCCTCAAGGTGGTGCAGAGCGTCAGCGCCAAGCAGATCCAGGCGGCCCAGAACGGGCTCACCGGTCAGACCCTGGCCAAGCAGGGCGACGTGGTCGGCCGGATCGACGACGGCCTCGGCGGTTCCGTCCCGGTCGTCGCCGCGCAGGACCTCTCGGTGGCCGGCTTCCCCGGGATCACCGGCACCCTGGTGCTGGACCCGCAGAAGGTCGGGCACCGGGTGACGGCCGGGACCCAGGTCGGTGTGCTGCGGTCGGGTGAGGGTGCCAACAAGGTCGAGGTGCCGGTCGTGCTGAAGTCCGACCTCGCCCCGCCGTCCATCCTGTCCCGGCTGACCCGGGCCCTCTGAGGCCCGTCGGCCCGGGCACACCCGTCGGGCCGGCCGGTGGGGCGGGACGCGCTCAGGCGCGCCGTCCGCCCCACCGGCCCGGCTCGGTGCGCGAGCCCAGGAACTCGGCGACGACCTCCTCCTCGGCCACCACCCGGCCCAGCGCGATCGCCAGCGTCACCCCGGTGAAAACCACGATCAGCCAGGACAGCGAGGTGAACACCACGCCGTAGGGGCCGAACTGGCCGATGCTGCGGGTCATCGCGTTCGGCAGGTAGACCCGCGAGGCCACCCCGACCCCGACCACCGCCACCCCGCAGAGCACCGCCCCCGGCAGCAGCGGCAGCCAGCGCACCCGGTTGCCCAGCAAAAGGTGCTGGGTCCACCACCAGAGCGCCGTCGCCCCCAGGAAGGTCAGTGGGACGCCGAGCCAGGCGCCCAGGCCGAAGCCCTCCCGGACCGGGGTCTGGCACACCAGGCAGACCAGCCAGACCATCAGCCAGACCAGCCAGCGCCAGGCCGCCACCCTGGTGCCCGACTTGGGCAGCTCCCAGCAGCGCTCGCAGACCCGCTGCATGGCCCGGCTGAGCGCCGTCGCCGAGAGCAGGGTCACCAGCGCGCCGATCACCCCGAAGCTGGTGTCGTCCTGGTGGCCGGTCCCGAGCAGCTGCTGGACGGACTGCGCGGCCGCGCCCTGGAGCCCCAGCTCCTTGCGCAGCGAGTGCACCAGCCCGTCCCGGATGGCGGCGGGGGTGAACACCGAGATCACGAACAGCGCGGGCAGGGCACTCAGGAAGGCCTGTGCGGCCAGCCGGGTCGCGCAGTCCAGCAGGTTCACCCGGAACAGCTGGCGCAGGGCGCGGCCCACCAGCGGGACCTGCTGGGGCAGCTCGCGCGCCGAACCGGCCAGGGCCGTCGACCGCTGCTTCCACCGGTCCGTACGCCGGGGCGCCGGACCTTCCGGCCGAGGGGTCCGCCGCTCGGGAGGCTGCTCGCTCGGCTGCTCGCTCACGGACGGTCCTCCCGACCTGGTCGCCGTGATCCATGGTCGCCCGGGCCCCGGCGCGCCGCATCCGGGCCGCCCCGCGCCCCGCGGATCTGCGGCCCGGCCGGCCGGTGCCCCGGGAGGGGGTCAGCGGCCGGCGCCGGCCCCCTCCAGCAGCGCGAGCGTCATCCCGCCCAGCGGCGTCACCTGCTGCGGCGGGCCGAACCGGCCCCGCAGGGCGGCCGCCTCGCCCTCGGGCACCTCGGCGAGCGGATCGGTGGTGTCGCCCAGCACGACCAGCCAGGTGCGGGTCCCGGACCCGGTGCAGTCGGCGGGCTTCGGGCACGGTATCGGGAAGAGGTCCCCGGCCGGGACGGCCCCGCTCGCCACGAACAGGGGATACGGCCGTATCCCGTCCGGCAGGTAGTAGGAGACACCGGGGCCGACCATCGACCAGGCCTGCCCGCCGATCGGCACGGCCAGTCCGTCCCCGGACCGGTAGCCGGCCGTGATCAGCCGGGCCACCTCCTGGTACGGCTCCTTGGACTGCGCGTGCGAGCCGGGGTAGCGCACCAGCGACTGCCGGGGCAGCGCCGTCACCCCGGTCACCGCCACCACACCGACCGCGAGCACCAGCCCCGCCGCCCGCAGCTCCGGCCTGGTCCGGCCGGGCTTGGCCGCGGCCGTCACCGCCGCGTACACGGCGCCGACCCCGCAGCCGGCCAGCGCCGCCCAGGCCGGGACCGTGAACAGCAGGTACCGGTCGAGGAAGTACGAGGTGGTGCCGCGCGAGAGCACCCAGACCGCCAGCACCGGCAGCACCGCGAGCAGCAGCAGCCGCAGCGCCGGACCGCGCCGCCCGGGCAGCACCAGGGCCAGCACCGCCAGCACCAGGAAGACGTCGAACACCCGGGCCGAGCCGAACAGCGGCTCGCCGAAGTGCCACAGCTGGTCCACGCTCGGCCGGGCGAGCCAGCCCAGCTGCCGCTCCGACTGCTGGCGGCCGAGCAGCGCGACCGGCAGCACCGCCACGACCAGGGCGGTGATCACCGCCGCCAGGCGGACGAGCAGCCGCCGCAGGTCCGGGCCGCGGGCCCCCCACAGGTGGGGCGCGACCAGCGCCGCCTGCCCGGCCAGGGCGCTCAGGGAAACCAGGTGCGCGGCGCCGGCCACGGCCATCGCCAGGCCGTAGGCGATCCACCGCCACGGCGTCGACCGGTCCAGCGCGCGCAGCAGGAACCAGGTCGCGGCCGCGACGGCGCAGGTCACCAGCGCGTAGGAGCGGGCCTCCTGCGCGTACCGGGAGACCAGTGGCACGGTCGCGAAGAGCAGTCCGGCGCAGGTGCCCGCGACGCGGCCGCCGAACAGGCGTGCGGCGACCAGCGCGGTGAACGCGGCCGCGCCCGCCATGGCCAGTACCGAGGGCAGCCGCAGCACCGTGACCGAGTCGCCGAACAGCGTGATCCAGCCGTGCAGCAGGACGTAGTAGGTGCCGTTGCTGGCGTCGACGTGCTGCAGCATCCGCAGCAGTTCACCGAGCGGGCGGACGGCGGACGTCCAGGTCGCCACCTCGTCCCGCCACAGGGTGGGGGTCCCCAGCCGGTAGCCGCCGACCACCAGCATCGCCAGCGCCGGGACCAGCCAGGTGGCCGGTCCGGCCACCCGTGCCGCCCGGCGGACGGATCTCCCGTACCACCGCTCGTCCGTCACCATCTGCCGCCCCCGCCTCTGTCCACCGGCCGGACGGCCCGGGGCCGAGGGCCGCCGAGTCCCGTCCTCCCAGGCTATCCGGCGGCCCCTCCGCAGGTCGGGCCACCCCCGGCCCCGCTGACCCGCCGTCGGCCCGTCCGTCCGGGCCCGTCCCCGCCCAACCCTCCCCGGCGATCCGCTAGGCTGTCAGCGGTCTTCCCCCGCCTCAGTAGCTCAGGGGATAGAGCACGGCTCTCCTAAAGCCGGTGTCGCAGGTTCGAATCCTGCCTGGGGCACAGCGCCGGTTCCGGCGGACGACGTAGTACGCGGGCCCCCTCGGTCACGACCGAGGGGGCCCGCGGCGTTCCGGTGAGCGGTTGTCAGCCCGGTGGTTCGTCGGCCCGGTCCCGTCGGCGCGGTGGATCGGCGGCGCGGAAGGTCCTCAGCGCAGGAGGCCGTCGGGGCGGTCGGGGACGGGGTCGGCGGCGGGTCCGGCGACGGGGGCATTGTCGGAGGGGGCGTCCGGGAGGTCGTCCGCGGGATCGTCCGAGGGGTCGGTGTCGCGGGGCGGGCGGGCGGAGGAGACGAGCACCCGCTGGACGCGGGGGCGGGTGCGCCAGTCCACCCGGCGGAAGTCGCGGGCGAGGGCGCCGGGGCGGGCGAGTTCGACGAGGACGGTGACGGCGCCGAGGACGATTCCGGCGGCGAGCCAGCCTGCCAGGACGTCGGTGGTCCAGTGGACACCGAGGAAGACCCGGGAGGCGCCGATCGCGAGGACGGTCAGTGCGGCGGTCGTGCAGGCGGTGGTCCGGCCGGCGCGGCGGGCCCGGGGCCAGAGCAGGCCGACCAGCACCGCACAGGTGATCACGGAGGCCATCGCGTGCCCGGAGGGGAAGGAGGGACCGTCGGCGTGCGCGACCGGGTCGGAGAAGGCCGGCCGGTGGCGGCCGAAGGAGAGCTTCAGCACCCACTGGCCGCCCCAGCCGATCAGGGTCTGGGCCGCCACCCAGCCGGCCAGCGTCCGGGCGCCGATCAGCCAGAGCCAGAGCGCGACGGCGCCGAGGACGCTGCGCATCGTGATCGTCCCGCCGATGTCGGAGAACATCTGTACCGAGGCGGTCCACACGGTGTGATCGGCCGCGTAGCGGTGCAGATCGCCGGTGAGCTCGCGGTCGAACCGGGCGAGCGGGCCCCAGCCGGTCTGCACCAGGGCCGCGAGGGCGGCGAACAGTCCGGCGCAGCAGACCGCGAGTGCCGCGTGCCGGAGCAGGTGGCGATCACGCGCGGTGATGGTGGGCGAGCTGTTGGTCAGGTGCATGGCTGACACCTTCCCAGCCGCCTGCGCCGAGCGTGCGCTGCGGTGATAGCGATTTGGCATCTTTTGTGCGGAGAACCTGCGTGCGCCGGTGCGGGAGCGCGGGTCCGCGCGGGAACGCGCCCGGCGCCGGCGGGGTTGTGCCTGGCGGGGGCCGTGCGCGGGGTGCGCCGAAACGGTCCCGGAACGGCACCCGCGGTGCTCGCGCGGTCACCCTCCGTTCGGAATCGGGGATAAATCTCGCAGGATACTGCATCCCTGGAAGAATCTGAGCGACTTGGGAATGTTGTCCGGAATCTGTTCGTTGGATCGTTACGTGTGAGCCCCTCGGGGCCCGCACATCGTGCCCTCCTGGGGGCAGGCAGCCCAGACCTCGGCAACACCAGCAAAGGGAGCAAGCATGGCCACCCGTGCCGTCGTTCGCGACAGGGCCGACCGGACTCGCGCGGCCCGCCCGACCAACTTCGAGGCCGACCGTGACCTGGTCGGCATGTATCTCGACGAGATCGCCAGGACACCCCTGCTCGATGCCGCCGAGGAGGTCGAGCTCTCGCTGCGGATCGAGGCCGGCGTGTACGCCCAGCATCTGCTGGACGAGGGCGGGCTCCCCGAGGGCGTCCAGCGCGAGGAGCTGGAGGCGATAGCCGAGGACGCCGAGCGCGCCAAGGACGTCTTCATCCGGTCGAACCTCCGTCTCGTGGTCGCCGTCGCCCGGCGCTACCCGCGCAGCGGCCTGCCCCTGCTGGACCTCATCCAGGAGGGCAACGCGGGCCTGGTCCGCGCGGTGGAGAAGTTCGACTACGCCAAGGGCTTCAAGTTCTCCACCTACGCGACCTGGTGGATCCGCCAGGCCATCACCCGGTCGATCGCCGACCAGTCGCGCACCATCCGGCTGCCCGTCCACCTGGTCGAGGAGCTGGGCCGGATCCGGCGGGTGCAGCGGGAGAAGTCGAAGGAGCTGGGCCGTGAGCCCGAGCCGGCCGAGATCGCGGCCGAGCTGGACACCACCGAGACCCGGATCAAGGACGTGCTGGACTGGGCGCGCGACCCGGTCAGTCTGAACATGTCGGTCGACGACGAGGGCGAGACCCAGTTCGGCGACCTGGTCGAGGACACCGGGGCGACGTCCCCCGAGGACGCCGTGATGGTCATGCTCCGCCGTGAGGAGCTGGACGGCCTGATCGGGCGGCTGGACGACCGGACGGCATCGATCATCCGCTCCCGCTACGGCATGGAGGACGGCCGCGAGCGCACCCTCACCGAGGTGGGCAAGCAGCACGGGCTGACCCGTGAGCGGATCCGCCAGATCGAGAAGCACGCGCTGGCGGAGCTGAAGAAGATCGCCGACCATGCGGGCTTCGAGGCCGCGTAGCGGAGGTGTGCGGAGACGTGGGGCGCGCGGGGCGGCGCGGCCGGAGGTGGGTACGGCCCGGTGGGCCCGGTGCGGAGCGGTCCGCGCCGGGCCCACCGTCGTCCCCGGGCCGCTCCGGGGCCTTCTAGGCTTGGTGGGCAGGGGCGGGCGACGGCGGACAGCGGCGGGGACGGCGAGAGCGGTGGAGGAGACGATGGCGAAGGACGCGACGGACGGCCGACCGGGCACGCAGCCCGGTACCGGGCCAGGGGCGGGGAGCGGGCCGGCACAGGCCGCCCCCAAGGCACAGCCGGGTGCGGACGCGGCGGCGAAGGCCCGGCTGATCTTCGGGGACCCGCTGGACCGGCAGTCCCGGGACGACACCGACACCGGGTGGGGCGAGCGCCCCGGGGCCGGGGAGAGCGGTGGACGGGGGCTGGACTGGTACCTGAGCCAGCGCCCGCCGCACCACGGGGACTGATCCGAGGGGGAGGGGCCGCCGGGCCCCGGACGGGACGGGGCGTGGCGCGGCGGGGTTCGGACGGGCCAGGGGCTCAGGCGGCCCGGGTGACCAGGGCGTCGCGGATCTCGGTGAGCAGCAGGACCTCCTTGGCCTCGGCCTCCGCCTGGACCTCGGCCAGGGTCTTGCGCCGGGCGGTGAACCTGGTCATCGGCAGGATGAGGCAGAAGTAGACGACGGCGGCGGTGATCAGGAACTGCAGGGCCGCGCTGAGCACGCTGCCCCAGAGGATGAGGATTCCGGACGTCACCTCACCGGCGGCGGTCACCTCGCAGGGCCCCTTGATGCAGGAGCTGTAGGACGCGAGGTCCTTGGCCCCGAACGCGCCGACGATCGGATTGATGACGCCTTTGACGAAGGCGTTGACGATGCTGGTGAAAGCCGCACCGATGACTACGGCGACGGCCAGGTCGACGACGTTTCCGCGCAGCAGGAATTCCTTGAAGCCCTTCATGCCGCGTGAACGACGAAGTCGTTCCTCGGTTACGGGTGATTTCCTCCCCCCTCCGCCGGACAACCCGTTCGGCCGACCGGCGGTGCCGATTCCGGCGTCCCCGGGTTCGCCCAGGCCGGTCCGAGGGCGAGTGCGGCCGCCATCGCGAAGAGCAGCACGGCCGGCACCCGGGGGCCGGCTGCCAGCAGCTGTCGGAGCCGGCCGCGCAGACCGGCCCGGCCTCCGATCGGCGGGAAGGAGGGCACCGGCTGCCGGGGCGGAACGGTCGGCGCGGGCAGCGGCGGGATCGGCAGCGGACGGGGCGACAGGGCGGGTGAAGCGGTACGCACGGGTACCTCCACTGGTCGGGTTCGGGGCTTGCGGTGCCCACTCTGGGTCGCCCGCGCGACCGCCGGAACTCCCTTTTCCGAACCTGTGGAAAACCCGGCCCTGTGGACAACGGGACCCACCCGCAGGGGTGAACCGACCCGCCCGGCGCTGACAGAATCCGCCCCCGGGACACCCGCCCCCGAAAGCCCTGCCCCCGAAAACGCCCCAGCCCCGAAACGCCCGCCCCCGGGACACCCGCCGCAGAACGCGCGAAAGGCCCGCCGCACCCGTGGAGAACGGGAACGGCGGGCCGTCCGAGAAGCTGCTGCCGCGACCCGGCAGAAGGTCAGCCGGCCGCCGGAGCGGGGCTGGCCGCGGGGGCCGAGGACCCCGACGAACCCGAGGAGCCCGACGAGGACGAGCCCGACGAGGAGCCCGAGGCCGACGTCGACGAAGAGGACGACGACGAGCCGGATCCCACCGAGCTGCTGGAGGAGGAGCGGCTGTCGGTCCGGTAGAAGCCGGAGCCCTTGAAGACGACACCCACCGCCGAGAAGACCTTGCGGAGCCGTCCCTGGCAGTCGGGGCACGTGGTCAGCGGCTCGTCGGTGAACTTCTGCACCGCCTCCAGGCCGTTGCCGCACTCGGTGCACTGGTACTGGTACGTGGGCACTTGTCTTCCTCCTGGCACTCTCGCCTGATGAGTGCTAACGATCCTCAATGATGCGGCATTCCGAAGGATCAGTCCAGCGACTCGAATGTGAGATGAGTCGGTTCCGGCCCCGGGGTCAGCCCTTGACGGCCCCCACCAGCCCGGCGGGCGCACCGCGCTCCACCGAGCCGGCGACCACCGTGCTGCGGGTTCCGGCCGGTACCAGCAGCCCCCGCAGCGAGAGCAGGGCGATCAGGCCGAGACCGGCACCGGCGACCGGCACCAGGAAGCCGACCGTCGGGCCCTGCGCGTCGATCAGCCGCCCGGCCGCCGTCGCGCCGGTCGCCAGGCCCAGGCCGATGGCGCCGGTCAGCCAGGTGAAGGCCTCGGTCTTGGCGCCGTCCTCGACCAGCGTCTCGACCAGGGTGTAGCCGCTGATCAGGGTGGGCGCGATGGCCAGGCCGCAGACCAGCCCGGCGACCGACAGCGCGACCAGGTTCGGCATCGCCCACAGGGTCGAGCAGCCCAGCACCAGCAGGCCGTAGCTCATGACCATCCGCTGCTGGACCGACCGCCGCCAGGCGACCATGCCGTACAGCACGCCGGCCAGCATCGAGCCGCCGGCGAAGATGCCGTAGACGGTGCCCGCGGCGCCCGGCCGGCCGACCGAGTCGGCGAAGGCGTTCACCGAGACCTGCAGGCCGCCGAAGACGGCGCCCACGCCCAGGAAGGTGCCGGCCAGCAGCCGGACGCCGGGGGAGGCGAGGGCCGAGGCCTGCCGGACGCCGGGCTCGCGCACCACCCGGGCGGGCGCGGTGCGCCGCTGGGCCGCGAAGGCCAGACCGCCGACCAGGGTCAGCGCGGCCTCGGCGATCAGCCCGGTCGAGGGGTTGACCGAGGTGGCCACGGCGGCGGCCAGGATCGGGCCGACGACGAAGGTGAACTCGTCGGTCACGGACTCGAAGGCGAAGGCGGTGCTCACCTTGGCGGCGGAGGAGGCGGAGGCGCCCTCGGCGGTGAAGGTGGAGATCCAGCGGGCGCGCACCATCGCGCCGATCTGCGGGACGCTCGCACCGGCCGGGGCGGCGGCCAGGAACAGGCTCCAGGCCGGCGCGTGCCCGAGGGCGAGCGCGATCAGCGCGCCGACCGAGGCCGCGTGCACCAGGACGGTCGGGACGAGCACGGCGGCCTGGCCGTACCGGTCCGCGAGCCGCCCGGTCTGCGGGCCGATCAGCGCCTGGGCGACGGCGGCGACCGCCGCGACCGTGCTGGCGGTGCCGTAGGAGCCGTGGGTGTCCTTGACCAGCAGCAGGATTCCCATGCTGAGCATCGCGTAGGGCAGCCGCGCGAGGAGCGCGGGGGTCAGGAACGTCCAGGCCCCGGGAGTGCGCAGCAGGGCCCCGTAGCCGACCCGGGCCGGCGCGGTGTCCGCGCCGCCCGTGCTGCCGGCGTCGCCCGTGGCGTCAGCCTCGGCCATGGCATTCTCGGCGTCCTCGACGCTCTCGACCGTTCGGCGGGCCGTCACGGTCGGTCCTTCCTGCTGCCTGGTAGCGCGGCAGGGCATGGGGTGGCCCCGACGGCGCCGAGAGTCGTCCTCTCGCGCGTCGACCGGGGTAGTTACCGGGCCGGTCCGGCGGTGGGCCGGGTCCGGGCCGCGGCCGCCGAGCGGTCGCGCCAACTCTGCTTCAGGCAGATGCTGGGGTGTGGTGTGTCAGCAAACAATGGTTATACGCGCGTAGATGTCGCGCTCGACTCGACACTACAGGACGGATCCAAAGTTGTCCTGTTAAGTCAAGGTGAACTCCGCGCGAGACCTTCAGGTCCCACGTCCGTGCAGCCAGTCGGCCAGCTTGCCGCCCTTGTCCACGGCCCGCAGCCGCCGCTCGGCCGCCTCGCCCACCGCGTCGGTGGTGACGACCAGCAGCTCGTCCCCGCCGCGCAGCACGGTCGCCTTGTCGGGCACGAAGCTGCTCCCCTCCCGCACCACCAGGGTGACCGCCGCCCCGGTCGGCAGCCGCAGCTCGCCGATCTCCACGCCGGACATCCGGGAGTCCGGCGCCAGCGCGACCGACAGCAGGTGCCCGTGCAGCTTCTCCAGCGGCGCCGACTCGATGCCGAGGTCCTGCCCCATCGAGCCGTCGCCGATCCGCAGGCCCTTGGCGACCCAGGGCAGGGTCGGCCCCTGGAGCAGGGTGAAGACCACGACCAGGATGAAGACGATGTTGAAGACGTCCTGGGCCATCGGCGCGCCGGCCACCATCGGGATGGTGGCCAGCACGATGGGCACCGCCCCGCGCAGGCCGGCCCAGCTGAGCAGGGCCTGCTCGCGCAGCGGCAGCCGGAACGGGGTGAGTGTGAGCACCACCGAGAGCGGCCGGGCGACGAAGACCAGCACCGCGCCGATCACCAGCGCCGGCACCACGGCCGAGCCCATCGACTCGGGGGCGCAGAGCAGGCCGAGCAGCACGAACATGCCGATCTGCCCGATCCAGGCCAGGCCGTCGGCGAAGCCCCGGACGGCCGGGCCGTGCGGCAGCTTGGCGTTGCCGAGGATCACCGCGGTGACGTAGACGGCGAGGAAGCCGGAGCCGTGCAGCAGCGCGCCGCCGGCGTAGGCGAGCACGGTGAGGGCCAGCACCGCGATCGGGTAGAGGCCGGAGGACGGCAGGGCGACGCGCTTGACGCCGTACGCGCCGAGCTTGCCGATCGCGAGGCCGACCGCCAGGCCGATCGCCAGCTCGGCGAGGATCGTGCCGATCAGGACGTACCACGGGTCCGGCTCGCCGACGGCGGCGAAGGCGACGACCAGGATGACCACCGGCGCGTCGTTGAAGCCGGACTCGGCCTCCAGCAGACCGGTCAGCCGGCGCGGCAGCGGCACCGTCCGCAGTACCGAGAAGACGGCCGCGGCGTCCGTGGACGAGACGATCGCGCCGAGCAGCAGTGAGGTGCGCCAGTCCAGGCCGACCAGCCAGTGGGCCCCGGCCGCGGTGACGAAGACGCTGATCGCGACGCCGACGGTGGCGAGCACCGTGGCGGCCCCCATGACGGGTCTGGCCTCGCGCCAGTTGGTCTTGAGGCCGCCCTCGGCCAGGATCACCACCAGGGCCGCGTAGCCGAGGACCTGGGTGAGCTCGGCGTTGTCGAAGGAGATGCCGAGGCCGTTCTGGCCGAGCGCCACCCCGATGCCGAGGTAGATCAGCAGGCTGGGCAGGCCGGATTTGGTGGACACGCGCACGGCGACCACCGCGATCAGCAGGATCACGGAGAACTCGAGCAGCAGCTGGTTCAGGTGGTCGACATTCACGCAGGGGCACCTCGGACGTGGCGGGGGCGGACGGGGTCCCGACAGGGGTGGCGACCTGGGGTGCCAATTACTCCCCTTGCGGATCGTTACTTAGTCTAACATTTTGCCATATCTTTAGGTTCATTGGCCACGCGTTCCCTCGAGCCCGCGCTTCCGGCCTGTTCCCGGCCTGTTCCCGGCCTCCTTCCGACCGCCTTCTGACCTCCTCCGATCCCACCGTGAGCGTCCCCCGTGCACGGCCGCCAGCCGAGTCGGCCTAATGTGGTGCCCTGTCACGGCCCCGTGCCCTTGACATGTCCGCCCGCCCCCCAGTGAGGACCGCAAGGACCCAGATGCCCCGCTCGAAAAAGTTCCGGCGCGCCCGTCTGATCGTGATCGTGCTGGTCGTACTGCTGGTGGCCGGCGCCGGCTACGGCGGCTACCGGGGGGTGGCCGCGGTCCGCGCGTCCTTCCCGGAGGTCGACGGCAGCGTCAAGGTGGCGGGCATGAGCGCGCCGGTCGACGTGAAGCGGGACGCCAACGGCATCCCCCAGCTCTACGCCGACAGCTCCGAGGACCTCTTCCGCGCCCAGGGCTACGTCCAGGCCCAGGACCGGTTCTGGGAGATGGACGTCCGGCGGCACATCACCGCGGGCCGGCTCTCCGAGATGTTCGGCGACAGCCAGGTCGACACCGATTCCATGATCCGCACCATGGGCTGGCGCCAGGTGGCCCAGAAGGAGTTCGACACCCTTCTCAACGCCGACACCAAGAAGAACCTCCAGGCCTACGCGGAGGGGGTCAACTCCTGGCTCGCCGAGCACCCGGGCGGCTCCGCCGCCTCGGTGGAGTACGGCGTGCTCGGTGTCGTCAACGGTGACTACAAGCCCGAGCAGTGGACCCCGGTCGACTCGGTGGCCTGGCTCAAGGCGATGGCCTGGGACCTCTCCGGGAACCTCCAGGAGGAGATCGACCGCTCGCTGCTCGCCCAGGACTTCAGCCCGGAGAAGATCGCCGAGCTGTACCCGGACTACCCGTACGCGCGCAACGGCACGATCGTGAAGACCGGCACCGTCAACGGCACCTCCTACAAGCCGGCCGACGGCTCCGCCCCGGCCGCCCAGGGGACCGCCGCCGGCACCGCCCAGGGCGCCGCCGCCACCTCGGCGCTGCTCAAGGGCGTCACCGACCGGATCGACGCGCTGCCCGAGCTGCTCGGCCGCAACGGCCAGGGCATCGGCTCCAACTCCTGGGTGGTGGCCGGCAGCCACACCACCACCGGCAAGCCGCTGCTGGCCAACGACCCGCACCTCGGCCCCGGCCTGCCCTCGGTCTGGTACCAGATGGGCCTGCACTGCCGGACGGTCTCGCCGACCTGCCAGTACGACGTCTCCGGCTTCACCTTCGCCGGCATGCCCGGTGTGGTCATCGGCCACAACAAGGACATCGCCTGGGGCTTCACCAACCTCGGCGCCGACGTCACCGACCTCTTCCTGGAGAAGGTGACCGGCCCCGAGACCTACCTGGTCGACGGCAAGGAGAAGAAGTTCGAGCTCCGCAAGGAGACCATCAAGGTCGCCGGGGGCGAGGACCGCACCATCACCGTCCGCACCACCGAGACCGGCGCCCCGCTGATCTCCGACCCGAGCACCGAGCAGCAGAACGTCGGCAAGTACGCGCCCAACGGCGCCTCCGCCCCGGACCGGGGCACCGGCGGCTACGGCGTCGCCCTGCAGTGGACCGCGCTGATCCCGGGCCGCACCATGGACGCCGTCTTCGCGCTCGACCGGGCCAAGAACTGGGACGACTTCCAGAAGGCCGCCGCCGACTTCACCGTCCCGTCGCAGAACCTCGTCTACGCCGACGCCAAGAACATCGGCTACCAGGCCCCGGGCTACATCCCGGTGCGCGGCAAGGGCGACGGCCGCTACCCGGCGCCGGGCTGGGACTCCGCCTACCAGTGGAAGAAGGACCCGGTCCCGTTCAGCGCCATGCCCTGGAGCCTCAACCCGAGCAGCGGCTACATCGTCACCGCCAACCAGGCCGTGGTCGACCCGAGCTACAAGCCCGCGCTGACCACCGACTGGGAGTACGGCACCCGGGCCAAGGAGATCACCGACCAGCTGGAGGCCCGGCTGAAGAACAACGGCAAGATCTCGCCGGACGACATGCAGGACATGCAGCTCGACAACACCAGCATCCTGGCCAAGACCCTGGTCCCGATGCTGCTCAAGGTCGAGGTCGACGACCCCTACGTGCGCGAGGCGCAGGACCTGCTGAAGGACTGGAACTTCCACCAGGACGCCGACTCGGCCGCCGCCGCCTACTACAACGGCGTCTGGCGCCAGCTGCTCACCCTCGCCTTCGGCCAGAAGTTCCCGGCCGACCTGCGGGCCGAGGAGAACTGCCTGCTGGTCCGCCAGCAGATCGACCCGACCAGGCCGGACAGCAAGTCGAAGATCGTCACCGAGTGCGGCACCCGTGACCCGGCCAAGGCCCAGCCGGACGGCGGCGACCGCTGGAACGAGGTCGTCCGGCAGCAGCTGGAGAAGCCCGACAGCGGCTGGTGGACGTACATCGACTCCCAGCACAAGGAGCAGAAGGGCCTGGACAACCTGCTGCGCGAGGCGATGACCAACGCCCGCCAGGAGCTCACCTCGCTGCTCACCAAGGACATCACCACCTGGAGCTGGGGCCGGCTGCACAAGCTGGAGCTGCGGGAGCGCACCATGGGCTCGGACAGCTCCTCGATCGCCTCGGGTGTCGTCCACCAGCTGCTCAACCGGGGTCCCTACCGGCTCTCCGGCGGTTCGGCGGCGGTCGACGCGGCGGGCTGGAACGCGGCCGCCGGGTACCAGGTCGACTGGATCCCCTCGATGCGCATGGTGGTCGACCTCAACGACCTCGACGCCTCGCGCTGGATCATCGTCGGCGGTGCCTCCGGTCACGCCTTCCACGAGAACTACAACGACCAGACCGACCTCTGGCTCAAGGGCAAGCTGCTGAGCTGGTCCTTCTCGCCGGACGCGGTCGAGCGGGCGACCAAGCACAAGCTGACGCTGACCGCGGGCTGAGGCCCGCCCGCCGCGTCGAAGCCCCGCGCCCCCGGATCCGTCCGGGGGCGCGGGGCTTTCTGCTGCGCCCTCTGCTGCGCCCTCTGCTGGGCCCTCTGCTGGGCCTTCTGCCGCGCCCGAGCCCGCCCGTCGCCCCGGTCGCGGCCGGACCTCACCCCAGCCGGTGGGCGCCGGAGGGGGTCAGCGCGAGGTCCACCGGCCGGTCGTGCGGCTCGGCCGGCACCCGCTCCAGCAGCTCGTGCTCGTACAGCAGCACCGCCAGCACCGGCCGCGCCCCGGCCCGCTCCAGCCGGGCCAGCACCCGGTCGTACGAGCCGCCGCCGCGCCCCAGCCGCAGCCCCCGCCGGTCCACCGCCAGCCCCGGCAGCAGCACCAGCCCGGCCCCGGTCACCGCCTCGGGGCCGAGCCGCCCGCCGACCGGCTCCAGCAGGCCGCGCCCGGCCGGGGCCAGCGCCGACGGCCCCGCGTACTCCGCCCAGTCCAGGTCGTTGTCGGCCAGCAGCACCGGGAGCAGCACCCGCAGCCCGCGCGCCCGCAGCGCGTCCAGCAGCGGGCGGGTGCCCGGCTCGGTGCCCACCGAGACGTACGCGGCCACCGTGGCCGCCGCTCCCGTCCCCGCCGTCCCCGCCGCCCCGGCCTCCCCGCCCGGAACGGCGGCGGCCGCCAGCGCGCCGGCGTGCCCGGCCAGCGCCTCGGCGGCCCGCTCCCGGTCCTCGGCCGGAAGTGCCCGCCGCTCGGACAGCAGCCGTGTCCTCAGCGCGCCCTTCTCGTTGTGCATGGGATGGTCCACCGTTCCTCCATCGCTCCGACCACGACCGCTCTGGACCCCTGACGCCTGTGCGACCGGGCCGCCCAGAGCCTGACACGCGGAAGGCAGCCCCCGATGTCCACCCCGCTGCTGGTCCAGGCCCTGGCCGTGCTGAGCGCCCCCGCGCTGGCCGGCGCCGCCGTCCTCGGCGTCCGGCTGCGGCGCGGCGCGGCCCGCGCGGCCCGGCGCGAGACCGGGCTGCGCGAGCGCCTCGCCGATTTGGAGGAGCGCTGCGCCGAACTGGAGCGCACCGCCTCCTGCGACCCGGTCACCGGCGTCTGGAACTACCGGCACCTCCAGCTCACCCTGGACCGGGAGATCGACCGGGCCCGCCGGGCCGAGCAGCACGAGCCGCAGGACGGGCCGCGCCCGCTGGCCGTGCTGCTGCTGGAGATCAACGGCTTCGACGCGGTGGTCGCCGAGCACGGCCGGGCCCGGGCCGGGACGGTGCTGCGCGACCTCGCTCAGCGGCTCGGCATGGAGATCCGCCGCTCCGACACCCTGGGCCGGTACAGCGGGGAGGAGTTCCTGGTGGTGCTGCCGGACACCGGGGCCGAGGGCGCGGCCCAGGTCGCCGACCGCCTGGTCTGGTCGGTCCGCCGCCACCTGCTGCTGGACTGGTCCTCCGGCGAGCGGGCGGACCGCCGCCCGCACGGCAACGGGCTCACCGCCGCGATCGGCCTGGCGGTGCTGCCGGAGGACGGCACCCACGCCGCCGTCCTGCTGCGGTCCGCCGACCGGGCGCTCGCCGCCGCCCGCGCGGACGGCGGCGACTGCTGGCGCCCGGTCGCCCCGGCGGCGCTTTCCGGAAACGTCCCGGCAACCGGGGCGACGGTCAATTCCCAGCAGTCGGACGGAGTCTTCGCAGCCGAACGTGACCGTTAGGAAAAGCCGGGTAATCTGTCGCCCTGTGTCGGAGGGGACCCCCTCACCCCGCCCGGCCGTCCCCCTTGCCTGCCATCGCGGCCGGGTCCGGCGACGTGCTGCCCAAGCATCGGTCAACTGCGCCCGGTCAGGCGAAATACGTGCCTTAGTAAGGTAAACGCATGACGACGACCAACTCCCGTATCCCGGTCACCAAGGCAGTGGTCCCCGCGGCCGGTCTGGGTACCCGATTCCTGCCGGCCACCAAGGCCACTCCGAAGGAGATGCTGCCCGTCGTCGACAAGCCGGCGATCCAGTACGTCGTCGAGGAGGCGGCCTCCGCGGGCCTGTCCGACATACTGATGGTCACCGGCCGCAACAAGCGCGCCCTCGAGGACCACTTCGACCGCGCCTACGAGCTGGAGGAGCTGCTCGCCCGCAAGGGCGACCAGGACCGCCTCCGCCGGGTCCGCGAGTCCGTCGAGCTCGCCAACATGCACTACGTCCGCCAGGGCGACCCCAAGGGCCTCGGCCACGCCGTCTCGGTCGCCGAGCAGCACGTCGCCGGCCAGCCCTTCGCCGTCCTCCTCGGGGACGACCTGATCGACCCGCGCGACCCGCTGCTGTCCCGGATGATCGAGGTCCAGCAGGAGCTCGGCGGCTCGGTCGTCGCGCTGATGGAGGTCGACGCCTCCCAGATCCACCTGTACGGCTGCGCCGCCGTCAAGCCGAGCACCTTCGGCGACGACGTCTTCCAGGTGACCGACCTGGTCGAGAAGCCGGAGACCGCCGAGGCGCCGTCGAACTACGCCGTCATCGGCCGGTACGTGCTCGACCCGTCCGTCTTCGACGTGCTGCGGGACACCCCGCCCGGCCGCGGCGGCGAGATCCAGCTCACCGACGCGCTTCGTGAACTGACCACCCGCCCCGCCGACACCGGCGGCCAGGTCCACGGCGTGCTCTTCAAGGGCCGCCGCTACGACACCGGCGACCGCTCGGACTACCTGCGCGCTATCGTCCGTCTCGCCTCGGAGCGCGAGGACCTCGGGCCGGAGTTCCGCACCTGGCTGCGCGAGTTCGTCGCCACCGAGCTGCAGGACTGACACACCGACAGAGAGCGAGCGCGCCCATGACCGGGTCCACGGAGAGCGGTACCACCCCCGCAGCCTGCTGCGACGACTCCGCGGACCCGGCCGCGGCCGCCCGCCCCGGTGCCCGTCCGGACGGTCTGTGGACCGTGGACGAGCACCTCGCGGACGTCCTGGCCGCCGTCGGCCCGCTCCCCGCCATCGAGCTGCAACTGCTCGACGCGCAGGGCTGCCGGCTGGCCGAGGACGTCGTCGCCGAGGGCGACCTGCCCCCCTTCGACAACAGCTCGATGGACGGCTACGCCCTGCGCACCCCCGACACCGTCGGCGCGAGCACCGCGTACCCCTCGGTGCTGACCGTGGTCGGCGACATCGCCGCCGGCGCCGGTGAACTCCCGGCCGTGGGCCCCGGCCAGGCCGCCCGGATCATGACCGGCGCGCCCGTCCCGCCCGGCGCCGGGGCCGTCGCCCCGGTCGAGTGGACCGACGGCGGCACCGGCACCGGCCGGCCCGCCGACGCGATGGCCGCCGCGGTCGAGGGCGAGGAGGTCCGGGTGCTGCGCCCGGTCGCCGAGGGCGCCCACATCCGCCGCCGCGGCAGCGACGTTGCCGCCGGCAGCCGGGTGCTGACCGCCGGCACCCGGCTCGGACCCGCCCAGCTCGGCCTGCTCGCCGCGATCGGCCGGGCCACCGCCACCGTCCGCCCGCGCCCCCGGGTCGTGGTGCTGTCCACCGGCAGCGAGCTGGTCCAGCCCGGCGAGCCGGTCGGACCCGGGCAGATCTCCGAGTCCAACAGCTTCACCCTCACCGCCGCGGCCCGTGACGCCGGCGCGATCGCCTACCGGGTCGGCGGCGTCCCCGACGACGCGGCCAGGCTGCGCGCCGTCCTGGAGGACCAGCTCGGCCGGGCCGACCTGATCGTCACCAGCGGCGGCGTCAGCGTCGGCGCGTACGACGTGGTCAAGGAGGTCTTCGCGGAGTACGGCGGGGTGGACTTCCGGCGGCTGCGGATGCAGCCCGGCAAGCCGCAGGGCTTCGGCCGGATCGGCCCCGGCCCCGGGGTGCCGCTGCTGGCCCTGCCCGGCAACCCGGTCAGCGCGTACATCTCCTTCGAGCTGTTCGTCCGCCCGGTGATCCGCGTGATGCTCGGCGCCGAGGACGTCCACCGCCCCGTGGTCCGGGCGCACTGCCCGGTGGCGCTGCGCTCGCCCGCCGGCCGCCGGCAGTTCCTCCGCGGCCGGTACACGGCCGCGGACGGCCTGGTGGAGCCGGTCGGCGGCGCGGAGTCGCACCTGGTCGGCGCGCTCGCCCGGGCGGACTGCCTGATCACCGTTCCCGAGGACGTCACCGAGCTGCCCGCGGGCAGCGAGGTCGACGTGGTGCTGCTCGGCGGCTGAGCACGGCCGAACTCCCTGTTGCGGCGGGGCCGTCCCACCGATGCGGCCCCTCCCGCGCCGGGACCGGGACGGGGGGTACGGTAGCGCGGTATTCGACCTGCGCGCCCCCTGGAGCCACCCGTGACCGCCTCACCCCCCGGCGACCGCCTCACCCATGTCGACGAGCAGGGCGCGGCCCGGATGGTCGACGTCTCCGCGAAGGACGTGACCGCCCGGACCGCCGTCGCGGCGGGCCGGGTCCGGGTCTCCCCGCGGGTGGTCGAGCTGCTGCGCGGCGAGGGAGTGCCCAAGGGCGACGCGCTGGCCGTGGCCAGGATCGCCGGGATCATGGGCGCCAAGCGGACGCCCGAGCTGATCCCGCTCTGCCACCCGATCGCGCTCTCCGGTGTGAAGGTCGAGCTGACCGTCGCCGACGACGCGGTGGAGATCACCGCGACCGTCAGGACCACCGACCGGACCGGGGTCGAGATGGAGGCGCTGACCGCCGTCGCGGTGGCCGGGCTCACCGTGATCGACATGGTCAAGGCCGTCGACAAGGGCGCCGCGGTTGAGTCCGTCCGGGTGCTGAGCAAGACCGGCGGCAAGAGCGGTGACTGGACCGCCCCGGAGGGGGAGGAATGAGAGCCCTCGCGGTCACCGTCTCCAACCGCGCCTCCGCCGGCGTCTACGCCGACCGGGGCGGCCCGTTGCTGGTCGAGGGCCTGCGGGCGATGGGCTTCGACGTGGACGGCCCCCGGGTCGTCCCGGACGGCGAACCGGTCGAGGCGGTGCTGCGGGAGGCCGTGGCGGCCGGCTACGACGTGGTGCTGACCACCGGCGGCACCGGCATCTCGCCGAACGACCTCACCCCCGAGATGACCGCCCGGGTGATCGACCGGGAGATTCCCGGCATCCCCGAGGCGATCCGGGCGTACGGCCGGGACACGGTGCCCACCGCCGCGCTCTCCCGGGGGCTGGCCGGCCTCGCCGGACGTACCCTGGTCGTCAATCTGCCGGGATCGACCGGCGGCGTCCGGGACGGCCTGGCCGTCCTGGCCCCGCTGCTCGCCCACGCCGTCGACCAGCTCGGTGGCGGGGACCACCCCCGGCCCGACACGGCAGCTTCCGGGAGCGCGCACTGAACGCCGGCTGGCCGGTGGAACTCCACGAGGGGGACGTCGTGCTGCGCCCGATCAGGGCCCGCGACCAGCGCGAGTGGCAGGAGGTCAGCCGCCGCAACCGGGACTGGCTGCGCCGCTGGGAGGCCACCGTGCCGCCCGGCCCGGCCGGTCTGGCGGCGGGCCCGCGCCCGACCTTCCGGCAGATGGTCCGCTATCTGCGCGCCGAGGCCTCGGCCGGCCGGATGCTGCCCTTCGTGGTGCTGTACCGCGGCCGGCTGGTGGGTCAGTTGACCGTCGGCGGAATCACCTGGGGGTCGATGTGCTCGGCCAATGTCGGGTACTGGATCGACGAGGCGGTGGCCGGGCGGGGCATCATGCCGACCGCCGTCGCGCTCTCGGTGGACCACTGTTTCCGCACTCTCGGCCTGCACCGGATCGAGGTGTGCATCCGGCCCGAGAACGCCCCGAGCCGGCGCGTGGTGGAAAAGCTCGGCTTCCGCTCGGAGGGAATGCGTCCGCGCTATCTGCACATCGACGGCGACTGGCGGGACCACCTGGTGTTCGCACTCGCCGCCGAGGAGGTCCCGGAGGGGATGCTCGAACGCTGGCGTTCCCTCAGCTCCGGCCGCCGACCACGTAATTGAATGTATGTTCGAATGAAATATCGATATGGCATCGGCGCGACGACGGACGGGCACAAATACCGGCAAAATAGTCGGAGAATCAGCTTGATCACACGACACGCCGTGCCAAATTGCTACCGGCCCCTCCTGCACGCCCGTACGGTGTGAATCGTGAGCAGTAGCGGCCTTATCTACGCCGTCATCGTAGGGGCCTGGGCCGCCTATCTGGTGCCGATGTGGCTCCGCAGGCAGGACGAGCTCAACGAGGCGCGCCCGACGGAACGCTTCAGCACCGCCATCCGCCTGCTGGCCGGGCGTTCGGCGCTGGAGCGGCGGGCGTCCCGGGCCCTGGGTGACGAACCGCGTGACGACGAGCAGAGCAATAACGGCCCCCCCGAGCGGGACGCGGCCGCCCCCGGCGACCCCGCGGACGCCCCGGACACCCCGGGTGCCCCGGACCTCCCCGACGACCGGACGGACGCGCCCGCGCCCGCCCGGCCGGTGGAACGCGACCGGGCCGAGCCGAGGCCGGCACCCCGAGGCGGCGGCCCCGAGCGCCGGGCCCGGCTGCTGGCGCGCCGGCGCCGGATGGTCACCGCGCTGTTCCTGGCCTTCGCGCTGGGAGCGGTGGTCGCGGCCGTGGCCGGTCTGGCCTTCCTGTGGGTCCCCGCGGTCCCGGCCGCGCTGCTGACCCTCTACATCGGGCACCTGCGGCGCCTGGAGCGCCAGCGGTACGCGGTGAAGCTGGACCGCAACCGCGCGGCCCAGGCCGCCGAGCGGCTGCGCAAGCGCGAGCAGCAGCGGGCCGAGGCGGGCCGTGCGGCCGCCGCCCCGGTGCCGGCCCCGGCGGCCGAGCCGGAGCCGCGGACGCCCGCCCCCGGGCGCGGACGCCCGCACCTTCGGCTCGCCACCGAGGCGGACGCCGCGCGGGCGGCCTCCGGGGGGAGTCCGGCGGCGGGCTCCGCGGTGAGCCCTGCCGGGGTCCCGGTCGGGGCCTCCTCCGCATCGGCCTCGGCCGTCGCGGAGGTCACCGAGCACGAGGAGTGGGTCGACGGCATGCGGGAGCGCGGTGCGGCCGGCCCGGACTCCTGGGAGCCGGTGCCCGTCCCGCTGCCGACGTACGTGACCGCGCCGGTGGCCCCCCGGGTCAACCGGGGGCTCGACCTGTCGGCGCCGGGCACCTGGACCGCCGGCCGCCCGGTCGAGTCCCGGAACACCCCGCTCTTCGACCAGTACGCCGAGCCGCCCGCCCAGGAGCCGCGGCCCCGCGCCGCGAACGAGTAGCGCGAGCGGTCCGCGACCGTCCGCGAAGAGGCCCCCGCCGCCGGGGGCCTCTTCGCGTTCCGCCTCCGTTCCGCCCCCGCCCCTCCCCCCGCTCCCGTCCTGCCGCAGGGGCGTCACCAGGAGGGTGGTCACGGACCACCTCGGAGAGGTGCTAAAGTTTCTTCTTGTTGGGGCTGTGGCGCAGTCCGGTAGCGCACCTCGTTCGCATCGAGGGGGTCAGGGGTTCGAATCCCCTCAGCTCCACCCAACGGAAGTCCCGCCCGATCGAAAGATCGGGCGGGACTTCTGCGTTGTGGGGGTGTGGTGTGGGGTGCGCCGGCCGACGGGGGGTCAGCCGGACTGCCGGGGCGGGGTTCCGGCGGGGTGTGAGGCGGATCACGCGCGAGCGGGCCGGGAAGCGGTGAGGGCCGGACCGGAGAGGTCTCCGGTCCGGCCCTCGGGGTCCGGGCGGGTCAGGACTGGCCGGAGCCCGCGTACGGGCCCGGCTGCGGGGCGCCGGACTGCGGCGGCACCGAGCCGTAGCGGGCCGGTCGGCGGCCGCGCGGGTGGCGGGTCAGGGTGTAGCCGGCGACGCCTGCCAGGGCGGCCAGCACGCCGCCGCCCAGGGTCCAGAACCAGCGGCTGTTCCAGCCGGAGAACCAGCCGGTGTACCAGTGGTCCTCGGGCTCCTCCGGGGCCGCCGCCTTCGCGGTCGCGGCGCCGCCGCCGACCGGCGGGACCAGAGGGGCCTTGAGCTCGCCGCCCTCCGGCTGGGCGTTGTCCTCGTCGCCCTTGGCGGTCACCCGCAGCTGCACCGCGGCGGCCAGGCCGAGGTCGGGCTGCGGGGCGTCGCCCACCGAGAGCCGGACGTAGTAGGTGCCGGGCAGCGGGTCGCCGGACCACGGCTCGGCCCAGGAGCGGACCTCGCGCAGGGTGCAGCTGAGCGCCAGCGAGCCGGCGGCCTGCTCGGCGGTCGCGTTCTGGGTGCCGTCGGTGCAGGACTGGCGGCGGCGCAGCCCGTCGAACACCTCGACGTTCCAGGTCTGCGGCCCGTGCCGGTCGGCGGACGGGGCCAGCGAGACCGTGAGGTCCACCTTGGCGGTCCGGCCCTCGGCGGCGCCGAAGGCCCAGTACAGGTAGTCGCCGGTGGAGACGTCCACCTTGGCGTCCTGGCCGGGCGCCAGGTTGACGGCGGTCAGGAAGGAGGTGCCGGCCTTGTTGGCCGGGGCCGGGGTGCCGCTCGCGCTCGGGGAGGGCGAGGCGGCCGTGGCGGCCGGGGCCGCGAGCAGCAGCGCCGGGAACACGGCCAGGGCGGCCGCGGCGGTGCGGAGGAAGGTCGTACGCATGGTCAGTTCTCCTGCCAGACAGCGATCCGCCAGCGCGCGATCCAGCCGAACAGCAGGCCGGTCAGCAGGCCGGCCAGGGTGAGCACCAGCAGCAGGATCCAGCCGCGGCCCAGACCCATCGCCGGGCCGTCCGGGGCGGGGGAGGCGGCGGTCAGGTCGACCGTCAGCTCCAGCGGCAGGCCGGGGTCGGCCGCCGCACCGGCCTGCGGGGCCAGCGAGTTGGAGACGACCAGGCAGACATTGGTCTCCGGCTTGCCGCTCGGCGAGGCGGAGGCGGTGGCGGAGGCCGTGGCGTAGCCCTTGGAGGCGGCGGCGGACCAGCGCAGGCCGGTGGAGACCACGTCGGTGCGGCTGCTGCCGGCGTCGGTGCCGCGGACCAGTTCCTGGCCGGTGGTGCTGGTGGCCTGGAGCAGGACGCCGTAGTCGCGGGCCACCGGGCGGTCCAGGGCGACGCTGACCGAGGCGCGCAGTTCCTGGCCGGCCTTGACCGGGACGCGGTAGACGCGGTGCTCGGAGAACTTCTCGCGGTCGCTGTAGACGCCCGGGGTGAGGACCGGCGCGGACTCGCACTTGTCGGTGCCGGCGGTCTTGACCGGGGCGACCGTGTAGGTGTCGTTGGAGCGGTCGACCAGCTGCTTCACCTTCTCGGTGAGCTGCTCCTGGGTGCGCACGTCGGTGTAGGTGCCGCCGGTGGCGTTGGCGATGCAGAGCAGCTGCTGGCGGGTCTTGTCGTCGTGGGCCAGGCCCAGGGTGTCGACCACCAGGTGGATGCCCTGGGAGGCGAGTTCGCGGGCGACGTCGCAGGGGTCGGGCGGGGTGCAGGTGTCCTCGCCGTCGGTGATCAGCACCACCCGGCGGGTGGTCTCGCCCTTGCCGAGGTCCTGGGCGGCGCCGCGCAGCGCCAGGCCGATCGGGGTGAAGCCGGTGGGCCGCAGGGTCGCGACCGCGGTCTTGGCCTCGGTCTTGTTGGTCTTCCCGACCGGGAAGAGCTGCTTGCTGTCCAGGCAGCCCTGGGCCTTGTCGGTGCCGGGGTAGTTGGCGCCCAGGGTGCGGATGCCGAACTCGGTCTCGGCGGGCAGGGCGTCGATGACGTCGCTCAGGGACTGCTGGGCCACCGAGATTCGGGTCTTGCCCTGGATGTCCGCCTCGCGCATCGAGCCGCTGACATCGAGTACGAGATCGACCCGCGGGGCCTCCTTGCCGGCTGGGTTGGCTGATGGTTCGTCGGCATGGGCGGGCAGGCCGCTGAGCAGCGCCCCGCCCGTTATCGCCAGGGCGGCCAGCAGGCTGCCGAGCCTGGCCTTCGGTCGTCGTCCGGTAGTCACCCGTCGATCCTAGGGACCATCAGTTCGCCGTGGCCAACGCGCGATGCGGCGGGACACACCGGGTGAACCGGGCGGAATACCCGCACAGTGCTCGTTAGGGTGGCGAAGGGGATGGGGGTGCCGCCCGTCCTCCCCGGTGGTCGTCCCGGCGGCGCCCGCAGCCCCGACTCCCAGGACGGTCCGTGGCGACACCCTCCGCCGTGACGAGAACCGCCGGCCGGCCCCGCCGTACGGTGCCGACCCGGCGCAACACCGAACTCGCGCTGGTCCTCGCCGCCGTGCTGACCGCCGTGCTCGGCTACGCGGAGGTGGGCCTCAACGTCGACGGCGCGGTGCCGGCCGACGCGGGCGAGTACGGGGGCGCGCTGGGGGTGCTCGCGCTGCTGGCGCACGGCGCGGTCCGCTGGCGGGCGCCGTACGCTGACCCGCTGCCGCTGCCGATCGCGGTGCTGCTGAACGGCGTCGGACTGGTCGTCATCTACCGGCTGGACCGGGCCACCCCGGGCAACGCGGCCCCCACCCAGCTGCTCTGGTCCTCCCTCGGGGTGGGGCTGTTCGTCCTGGTGCTGCTCCTGCTGCGGGACCACAAGCGGCTCCAGCGGTACGCGTACATCGGGGCGCTGGTGGCGCTGGTCCTGCTGGTGCTGCCGATCTTCTTCCCGCCGGTGTACGGATCGCGGATCTGGATCACCTTCGGGCCGTTCTCCTTCCAGCCGGGCGAGTTCGCCAAGGTCCTGCTGGCGGTCTTCTTCGCCGCCTACCTGGCGGTGCACCGGGACGCGCTGGCGCTCACCGGGCGGCGGGTGTGGCGGCTGCGGCTGCCGCCCGGGCGGGTGCTCGCGCCGGTGCTGGCGATCTGGGCGGCCTTCGTCGGGGTGCTGGTGCTGGAGACCGACCTCGGCACCTCGCTGCTGTTCTTCGGCCTCTTCGTGGTGATGCTCTACGTGGCCACCGCGCGGACCGGCTGGATCGCCATCGGGCTGTTCCTGGCGGCGGTCGCGGCGGTGGGAGTGGGCCGGCTCTCGCCGCACGTGCACAGCCGGGTCGCGGACTGGCTGGACCCGCTCGGCTCGATCGCCGCCGGGCACGGGGCCAACCAGATCGCCCAGTCGCTGTTCGCCTTCGCCTGGGGCGGCGAGCTGGGTGCCGGACTGGGCAGCGGGCACTCGGCGCTGATCGGCTTCGCCGCGAAGTCCGACTTCATCCTGGCCACCATCGGGGAGGAGCTGGGGCTGACCGGGCTGGTCGCGGTGTTCCTGCTGTACGCGCTGCTGGTGTCGCGCGGGTTCCGGACCGGGATCGCGCTGCGCGACCCGTTCGGGCGGCTGCTGGCGATCGGGCTGGCGGCGCTGGTCGGGCTGCAGGTCTTCGTGGTGGCGGGCGGGGTGCTGGCGCTGATCCCGCTGACCGGCATGACGCTGCCCTTCGTCGCCCAGGGCGGTTCCTCGGTGGTCACCAACTGGGTGATCGTCGCGCTGCTGGTGCGGATGAGCGACATCGCCCGGCGGCCCGGCCCGGGGGAGGGCCGGTGAAGGGGCTCGGACGCGGGCGGGGGAGCGGACGTCGCGGCGCCGCCGACGGGGGAGGGCCGCCGGGCGGCGGGCCGCAGGGGCTGCCGGGGATCTCGGTGACCGGGCGCCGGGCCGGCACCTTCTGTCTGCTGCTGACCGTGGCGCTGTGCGTCCAGGCCACCCGGGTGCAGGTGTTCCGGGCCGACGAGCTGAACCACAACAGCGCCAACCAGCGGCTCGTCGTCGAGCGCTACTCCCAGCCGCGCGGCAGCATCCGGGTGGGCGCCGACAGCGTCACCGGCTCCGAGCCCACCGGCGGGCGGTACGACTACAAGCGCACCTACACCGACGGGCCGCTGTACGCGGCGGTCACCGGCTACTCCTCGCAGACCTACGGCAACAGCCAGCTGGAGGGGACCGAGGACGCGCTGCTCTCCGGCACCGACAGCCGGCTGGCGAGCTGGGCGGTGTGGGACGCGGTGGCCCGGCGGCAGAACCCCGGCGGGGACGTCCGCACCACCGTCGACCGGGCCGTCCAGGAGGCGGCGGTGCGCGGGCTCGGCCGGCAGAAGGGCGCGGTCGCGGCGGTCGAGCCGGCCACCGGGCGGATCCTGGCGCTGGCCTCCACCCCCTCCTACGACCCGGGGAGCTTCGCCGGCACCTCCGCCGACGACCGGGAGGCCTGGAGCCGGCTGCAGAGCGACCCCGACCGCCCGATGCTCAACCGGGCGCTGCGGCAGACCTACCCGCCCGGCTCGACCTTCAAGGTGGTCACCGCGGCGGCGGCGCTGGAGAGCGGGGTGGTCACCGACGTCGACGCGCCGACCGACACCCCGAACCCCTACCTCCTGCCGGGCACCTCCGTGCCGCTGGTCAACGACTCGGCCGCCTGCGACGAGCCGAACCAGTCGCTGGCCACCGCGATGGCGCTCAGCTGCAACAGCGTGCTCGGCCGGCTCGGGGTCGAGGTCGGCCTGCGGCGGATGGCGGCGACGGCCGAGGGCTTCGGCTTCAACGAGGCCCGGCTGGACACCCCGGTGCGGGCGGCCAGGTCCAACTTCGACACCCGGATGGACGAGGCGCAGCTGGCGCTCTCCTCGATCGGCCAGTTCGACACCGCCGCCACCCCGCTGGTGATGGCGATGGTCGCGGCGGGCATCGCCAACAACGGCACCGTGATGCGTCCACAGCTTGTGGACAGTCTGACCGCCGCCGACGGCACGGTGGTGCACTCGGTGCGGCCGTCGGTGTACCGGCAGGCGGTCGGCCCGGGCACCGCCGGGCAGGTGCGGCGGCTGATGGTCGACGCGGTGGAGAACGGCACCGGTCGGGCCGCGCGGATCGACGGCGCGGTGGTCGGCGGCAAGACCGGCACCGCCCAGCACGGGGTGGACAACACCGGGACGCCGTACGCCTGGTTCATCGCCTGGGCGGCGCCGGCCGGCTCGGCCGCGGTGCCGCCGGTGGCGGTCGCCGTGGTGGTCGCGGACAGCGACGCGACCGAGGTGACGGGCGGGGGGCTGGCGGCGCCGGTCGCGCGTGCCGTGATGCAGGCGGTGCTGTCCCGGTGAGCTCCTTACCGACGGCGGTGACCTGCTGCTTTATCGGCTCGCCGGGAGATCCGCCGTTTGCGAAGTGTCCGGTTTGTACATGCCGATGCGACGGTTCGTACAATGCGCGCGCCGGGACTGTTCGTTTGCGACACTGGTGCTTTCGCGCGGTACTGTCCCATCTTTGTTCGGTTGGTCCCCGATGGCACCCTTCGGTGTGTTGCGCGACCGGCCACTAGGACACCCTCCCCCGCCTAGAAGGACACCCCCGCTTTGGCCCCCAACACGCTCGGCGCACGCCTCCTCAGGCGCAAGCCCGTCTCCACCCTGATCGCCGAGAGCGAGGGCCGTGAGGGCCCGCCCGCCGGGGCGCCCGAGGAGGGCGGCCGTTCCGGCATCCACCTGCGTCGCTCGATCGGGCTCTGGCAGCTGTCCGCGATCGGCATCGGCGCCACCATCGGCACCGGCATCTTCTTCGTGCTGAACAGCGCCGTGCCGTCAGCCGGCCCGGCCGTCATCCTCTCGTTCGTGATCGCGGCCGTCACCGCCGGGCTGACCGCGCTCTGCTACGCCGAGATGGCCTCCGCGATCCCGGTCAGCGGATCCTCCTACTCCTACGCCTACGCCACCCTCGGCGAGGGCGTGGCCTTCGGCGTCGGCATCTGCCTGCTGATGGAGTACGGCGTCTCGGCCTCCGCGATCGCGGTCAGCTGGGCCGAGTACCTGAACAAGTTCTTCGACCTGGCGTTCGGCTTCAAGATCCCCGAGGTGATCGCCGGCGCGCCCGACGCGACCCACTGGTTCAACCTGCCGGCGCTGCTGCTGGTCGCCATGGTCTGCTTCCTGCTGATCCGCGGCGTCAGCGAGTCGGTCAAGGTCAACACGGCCATGGTGGCCGTCAAGATCCTGATCCTGCTGCTGTTCATCGGGGTCGCCCTGACCGGCTTCCACTCCGGCAACCTGACCCCGTTCATGCCGCTGGGCATCGGCGGCGTCCAGGTCGCGGCCTCCAGCATCTTCTTCTCCTTCATCGGCCTGGACGCCGTGTCCACCGCCGGTGAGGAGGTCAAGAACCCCCGCCGCACCCTGCCGATGGCGATCATCATCTCGCTGGTGGTGGTCACCGTGCTGTACATCCTGGTGGCCCTGGCCGGCATCGGCGCCCAGCCGTGGCAGAAGTTCGACGGCCAGGAGGCCGGCCTCGCCCAGATCCTCCAGGACATCACCGGCCAGAGCTGGCCCGCCATCCTGTTCGCGATCGGCGCCATCGTCTCGATCTTCTCGATCACCCTGGTGGTCATCTACGGCCAGACCCGCATCCTGTACTCGATGGGCCGCGACGGCATGCTGCCCAAGCGCTTCGCCGAGCTCTCGCCGCGCACCGGCACCCCGGTCTGGAACACCATCGTGGTCGGCCTGGGCGTCGGCGTGCTCGCCGCCTTCGTCCCGCTGGCGCGGCTGGCCGACATCACCAGCCTGGGCACCCTGATCGCCTTCTCGGTGGTCTCGATCGGCGTGATCGTGCTGCGCCGCACCCAGCCGGACCTGCCGCGCGGCTTCCGGGTCCCGGGCTACCCGGTCGTCCCGCTGGCCAGCATCGGCTTCTGCGTCTACCTGATCACCGGGCTGCACGCCGACACCTTCAAGGCGGGTGGGGCCGCCCTGGTGGTCGCGGTGGCCGTGTACTTCGGTTACAGCATCAAGCACTCCAAGCTGGAGCGGGCCGGGGAGCGGGCGGACGCCGGCTCCAAGGTCGGCTGAGCGGCGACATGACACGGACGGGGCCGCCCGGGGGAACAGCCCTCCCCGGGCGGCCCCGTCCGTGTCCGCACGGGCGTTCCCGCTGCTGTTCCCGGCCGTTCGCCCGCCGGTGTCCCGGCCGCTGTCCCGGTGGGAGTCCGAGGCCGTGGCGCCGGACACTCGTGTCCTCCGCATGGCGACAGGGCACCACCCCCGGCCCTAACCTTCCACCATGGTGAGCACCCGCACGCCCGGCTTCTCCCGCCCGCGCGGCCGCTCCACCGGCCGGAGCGCGACGCCGACGGCGCCCGTTCCGGCCGTGCCCCCGACCGGATCCGGACGACCGCCCGGCGACCGGGGCCACCGGCCGTTCCCCCGCCAGCGTGGTGAGGAGGGCCCGTCCTCCCCGCCCGATCGGCTGAATCCGGCCCGGCTCGCCGGGCACCGGGGCGTCCAGCTGCTCGGCTGCCTGGTCGCGGCCGGCTGGGCGGCCGGATTCCCGATCGTCTCCGACCTCCCCAACCAGCGGCTGTGGGGGACCCTCGCGGCCCCCGCCTACCTGCTCGCCGGAGTGTTCTGCCTGCTCCTCCCGCGCCGGATCGCGGCCCGCGCCGGGGCCGCGGCGGCCCTGCTCGGCGCCGTCCTGGTGCCGCTGGTGGTCCTCGTGCTGCAGGGGCGCCACCAGTCCGAGGTGATGGTGGTCGAGCGTTCCGCGCGGTTGCTCTTCAGCACCGGCAGCCCGTACCTGCCGGATCCGGTGGTGGTCACCGACTACAACCCCTACCTGCCGGCGATGTCGCTGTTCGGTGTGCCGCGGGCGCTGTTCGGCGACGGCAACGCGCTCGCCCGGCTGGCCGGGGACGCCCGGATCTGGTTCGCGCTGG
The DNA here is from genome assembly GCF_000718025.1 of Kitasatospora purpeofusca. Taxonomy (GTDB): domain Bacteria; phylum Actinomycetota; class Actinomycetes; order Streptomycetales; family Streptomycetaceae; genus Kitasatospora; species Kitasatospora purpeofusca. The sequence continues at coordinate 21,629 of NZ_JODS01000007.1, read as the reverse complement.
CCTTCGTCGCCTGTCTGCTGGCGAGCTGGCGGCTGTTGCGGCCGAGCCGGGACTGCGCCCCGCTGCTGCCGCTGACCGTGCTCACCGCCTCGCCGCTGGTCGCGCTGGCGCTGGTGGGCGGCGGGGTCGACCTGCCGTTGATCGGCCTCTGCTGTCTGGCGATGGCGCTGGCCGAGCGGGACCGGACGGTCGCCGCCGGACTGGTCCTGGCCCTGGCCGGGACGCTGAAGTGGACGGTCTGGCCGGCGCTGCCGGTGGCCGTCCTGCTGCTCTGGCGGCTCTACGGCCGGCGCCCGGCCGCCCGGGCCGGGCTGGCCGCGCTCGGCGCGGCGTCCGCCGTGATGGTGCCCTACGTGCTGACCCGGGCCGAGGAGCTGCGCGACCAGGTGGTGCGCTTCCCGCTCGGGCTGACCGCGATCCAGACGCCGGCCGGCAGTCCGCTGCCCGGCAAGGTGCTGGCCGGCTTCGGGCCCACCGGGCACACCGCCTCGCTGGTGCTGCTGACCGTGGGCGGGCTCGGGGTGACGATCTGGCTGCTGGCCCGGCCGCCGGTCTCCGCGATCGCCGCCGCCGACCTGCTGGCCACCGGGCTGGCGATCGCCTTCATGCTGGCTCCGGCCGGGCGGTTCGGGTACCTGGCGCTGCCGGCGGTGCTGGTGATCTGGCCCCGGCTGGCGGCGCGGCGGTGGAGCGGTGCCCGGCCGCCGGTCCGGCCGGCCGCCTGCCTGCTGAACCAGGCCGGGCCCGCCCTACCGGTGCGGTAGGACGGGCCCGGTCGGGGGTCGTCGGGGTCAGCGGTTGCCGGCCGCCTTGATGATCGAGGCGACGGCGGGGCCGGCCGCGTCCACGCCGTGGCCGCCGCCCTCGACCTCGGAGGCGACCGCGAGGTTGCCCCGGTAGGCGGTGAACCAGCTGTTGGTGGTGGCGATGCCGGTGGCCTCGGCCGAGCCGGTCTTGGCGCCCGCGTTGTCGGAGATCCCGGCCATCACGTCCTTGGCGGTGCCGCCGACGGCGGTGGCGGCCATCATCTGGCGCAGCTTGCCGGCGACGTCGGGGCCGAGGTCACGGGGGGCCTTCTGCTGCGGCAGCTCGGCGACCAGGATCGGCTGCTTGAAGGAGCCGCTCTGCACGGTGGCCGTGATCGAGGCGATGGCCAGCGGGTTCATCTGGACCTTGCCCTGGCCGATCGACTGCATGGCCTGCTCGTCCTTGTTGGTGCCGGCGTCCGGCACCACCGCGTCGAAGCTGGGCAGACCGGTCTGCCAGTTCAGGCCGATGCCGTACACGTCCTTGGCCGTGGTGGTCAGCGCGCCCGGCTTGAGGCTGGCCAGGCCCTGGTCGATGAAGGCCGTGTTGCAGGAGATCATGAAGTCCTGCTGCAGGGTGTTGTTCGGGTACGCGTCGGGGAACGAGTTCGGGATCTTCTTCGGGTTGCTGCTCAGGGTCGGGCAGGCCACCGGGGTGTCCGGGTTGACCCCGGCCTCCAGCAGGGCGGTGGAGGTGAGGATCTTCAGCGTGGAGCCCGGGGCGAGCTGGCCCTGGAAGGCCCGGTTCAGACCGGTGACCGGCGCGTTGGCGAAGGCCAGCACCTGGCCGGTGCTCGGCTCGATGGCGACGATCGAGCCCTTCTTGCCGCCCAGGTCGGTCATCGCCTTCTCGGCGGCGGCCTGGAGGGTGTTGTCGATGGTGAGCTTGAACGGCTTCGGGGGCTTCGGGTCGACGATGGTGAACAGCCGGTCGGGCACGCTGTTCTGGTCGGCCGCGTTGGTGATCACCACGCCGGTGCCGTTGTCGCTCTGGTCCTTGTTCTGGTCCGCGAGCAGCTTGGCGACCTTGGCCTGCAGGGTCGGGATCAGCGGGGTGATCGAGGCGCCGGTCAGCGGCTTGTTGTTGCGGTCCACCACGTTGCCGGCGATCGGGGGCAGCGGCTGCACGCCGATCGTCTCGCCCGGGGCCAGGTGCGGGTGGATCACCGAGGGCGCCCAGTGCACGGCCGGGGTGTTGTCGCTCATCTTCACGACGCTCAGGAAGCCGCTGTAGTCCCAGACCCGGTTGGTGCCCTCGAACTCGGCGCGGGCCTTGAAGCCCATCAGCACCCCGGTCGGGGCGGCCGGGGTGGCCGGGGCGGTGGCCGACGGCGAGTCGGTGGCGCCGGGGGTCGGCGCGCCCGAGGCGGTGGCCGGGGGCTTGGGGGCGGCGCTCGGGGAACCGGTGGCCGCGGCGAAGGCCGCCGGGGTGGCCGGGCCGGCCGGGGCCAGGGTGAGCCCGCTCGGCTTCACCTGGTCCCGGAACGCCGTCAGCGCGGTGGTCGCGCCCGCCGGGTCGTCGGTCAGCGAGGCCGCCTTGGCGAGGTCGCCGGCCGCCCACGCGTCCAGGAAGTCCTTGGTGCCGGCTGCCGCCTGCTCGGCGCTCGGGGGCTCGGCGACCACCGTGCGCGCCTTCTTGGCGGCCGGGGCGTCCTTGTCGTCGGAGCCGCCGACGAGGCTGTACGCCCCGTAGCCGCCCGCGGCGAGCACGGCGACGGCCACGCCGGTGATCAGGCCGGTCTTCGCGCCATTGCGCATGGTGATGTTCCCCCAAGGGTCAGGCGGTCGGGCCGCAGCCGGACGAGGCCGGATGCGCGTTCGGAGTCCAGCCTAGGCAGCCGGACTCCGTGCCCCGGCGAATCGGCGGCGTCTTGTGACGGATCTGGTACGTGTCACGCACCACTTCGGTACGCTTCGCCGCCCGGCACCGCCCCCGGCGCGCCCCCCGCCGTCAGATCCAGGTGTTGAACCACATCCGCTTGCGCCAGTCCCCCATCGGGATCGTCTCGCCCGTGTACAGGGGGTGGAAGAAGAGGAAATTCCACATGATCAGCAGGACCACCAGGCCCGCCGCCGCCCCGCCGATGATCCGCCGGTCCCGGGAGGCCCCGACCGGTCCGACCAGCGCGCCCAGCAGCATGGTCACCGCGAGCACCAGGAAGGGCACGAAGCAGACCGCGTAGAACAGGAAGATCGTCCGCTGCTGGTAGGCGAACCAGGGCAGGTAGCCGGCGGCCAGGCCGCAGAGCACCGCGCCGGCCCGCCAGTCGCGCCGGGCCGCCCACCGCCACAGGCAGTAGACCAGGGCGATCACACCGGTCCACCAGAGCAGCGGGGTGCCGATCCCGAGCACCTCGCGGGCGCACTCGCTCACCGTGCAGCCGGCCGTGCCCTGCTTCGGCGACTCGTAGAAGAACGACACCGGCCGGCCCAGTACCAGCCAGCTCCAGGGGTTCGACTGGTAGGTGTGCGGGTCGCTCAGATGGGTGTGGAAGTCGTAGACCGTCGAGTGGTAGTGCCAGAGCGCGCGCAGGCCCTCCGGGATCCACGGGAAGTCGGTGGAGCGGCCGACCGCCCAGTCCCGGCCGTAGCCGCCCTGGTTCGGCACCGTGCTGCTGGCGAACCAGCCCCACCAGGAGGCGATGTAGACGGCCACCGGGACCACCACGAGCGAGACGAAGGCCGGCACCGCGTCCCGGACCAGGGTCCACCGGTAGGGGTGGTCGGCCCCGGCCAGCCGGCGCGAGCCCGCGTCCCACAGCACCGTCAGCAGGCCGAAGGCGGCCGCCACGTACAGGCCGCTCCACTTGGTCGCGCAGGTCAGACCGACGCAGACACCGGCCGCGATGCGGTACGGGCGCCAGCCCAGGTTGAGCCGGTGGGCGATCCCCGCGTCCGGGCCGCCGTCGCCGAGGGCGGTCAGCCGGGCCGCGATCCGGGCCCGGGTGCGGTCGCGGTCCAGCAGCAGGAAGCCGAAGGCGGCGACGATCCAGAACATCACCACCAGGTCCAGCAGCGCGGACCGGCTCATCACGAAGTGCAGGCCGTCCACGGCGAGCAGCAGGCCCGCCACGCAGCCCAGCAGGGTCGAGCGGAACAGCCGGCGGGCGATCCTCGCCAGCATCAGCACCGACAGGGTGCCGAGCAGCGCCACCGCGAACCGCCAGCCGAAGGGGTTCATCCCGAACAGCTGCTCACCGGCGCCGATGATCCACTTGCCGACCGGCGGGTGCACCACGTACGAGGGGTTCGACCGGTACGGGACCGGGCCGCCGGCCATGATCTGCTCGTTGGCGCCGTCCGGCCAGCTGATCTCGTAGCCGCCGTGCCAGAGCGCGTAGGCGTCCTTGGCGTAGTACGTCTCGTCGAAGACGATCGCGTTCGGCGAGCCGAGGTCGGTGAACCGCAGCACCCCGGCGAACAGCGTCACCGCGAGCGGGCCGAGCCAGCCGGCCCAGCGGCAGAGCCAGGACCACAGCGGCGCCGGCAGGGCGAGGCCGAGTCGGAGCAGCAGCGGGGACGGCGGCACCCGCTCCGGGGTGACGCCCGGGCCGTCAGGCATCGGCGGGACCAGGCGCTCGGCCGTGGTCGCGGCGGGCGCCGGGGCGTAGCCGAACCGGGCCAGGCCGCGCAGCCAGGCGGGGCGCGGCGGGGGCGGGGCGGGTATGGAGCCGTCCGGGACGTCCGGGGCCGGGCCGCCCGGTTCGTCCGGACCGCCGTCGGCGGCGTCGCCGGCCGGGTCGCGCGGGCCCGGCAGGGCGGGCGACGGCTGGTCCGCCAGGACCGGCCCGCCGACGCCACCCCGCGCGGTGAGGTCTGTACCAGTGGGCGTCTGCGCCGCCGTGTCGCCGTTCATCCGCCACATGGTAGGGGTGCGTCATGACGGTGGGACCGCTCCCTCCGAAGCTGCCCGAAACGTCACCAAAAGCACCCGGCGGCCGGTTGCTGGAAGGATGGGGTCCGTGACAGGAGTACTCGTACTTGCAGGAACCCCCATCGGCGACGTCGCGGACGCCCCGCCCAGGCTGCTCACCGAGCTCGCCGCGGCGGACGTCATCGCGGCCGAGGACACCCGGCGGCTGCGCCGGCTCACCCAGGCACTCGGGGTGACCCCGGCCGGGCGGGTCGTCTCCTACTTCGAGGGCAACGAGGTCGGGCGCACCCCCGAGCTCGTCGAGGCGCTGCTCGGCGGGGCCCGCGTCCTGCTGGTCACCGACGCCGGGATGCCCTCCGTCTCCGACCCCGGCTACCGGCTGGTGGCCGCCGCGGTGGCCGCCGACCTCAAGGTGACCGCGGTGCCGGGGCCGTCCGCGGTGCTCACCGCGCTGGCGCTGTCCGGGCTGCCGGTCGACCGGTTCACCTTCGAGGGCTTCCTGCCGCGCAAGACCGGCGACCGGGCCCGGCAGCTGGCCTCGATCGCCACCGAGCCGCGCACCATGGTCTTCTTCGAGGCCCCGCACCGGATCGCGGAGGCGCTCGCCGCGATGGCGGAGGCGTTCGGCCCCGAGCGACCCGCCGCCGTCTGCCGGGAGCTGACCAAGACCTACGAGGAGGTCAAGCGCGGGCCGCTCGGCGACCTGGCCGCGTGGGCGGCCGAGGGGGTCAGGGGCGAGATCACGGTGGTCGTGGCGGGCGCGCCGCCGGCCGCGCCGAAGGAGCTGGGCCCGGCCGAGCTGGCCCGGCTGGTGGCCGTGCGGGAGGAGGCCGGGGAGCGGCGCAAGGAGGCGATCGCTGCGATCGCGGCCGAACTCTCGCTTCCCAAGCGCGAGGTGTTCGACGCGGTGGTGGCGGCCAAGAACGCCGCCGCGGGCGGGGCCGGCTGAGCGGACGGCCGGGTGGCGGTCGGGGCGGTGGCGGGCAATCCGGTCGGGAACGGTCGACGAACGGCCGGGGAACGGTCGGAAAGCGCTTCGGAAGGCGCCTGAGCTGCGAGTACACACGGTTCGTGGGCGAGGTGCCGCCGGGCGCGCGGGCGCGTACCTTGGAGAGAAGGCCCCGGGTAAACGCCCGCCGAGCTGAAGCTTCGGTCGAGGTTTTCGGACAGGACCCACCCTTTCGTATAGGGCTTCCCAACCCCCCTCCAAGTCTTCACAAGACGGGCATCGGCCGGGGCGTTCCGGGCATTTGCTGGGATGGAAAGACCCAGCCGGGCGAGCGCCCGGCGGGCGCTGGGAGACGGCTATGAGCGAGACGATCGGTAGCCCCCGCGGTGGCAACGCCCTGAGCGACCCCGGCCCGAGCAGCGCCGGCCCGAGCGGCCGGGCGCACACCCCCGTCGAGACCGTCCGGGAGGCCTACTCCTTCGTGTGCCTGAGCTGCGGGTACGGCTGGGAGCAGGCGTACGACATCGAGCACCACGTGGCCCGGGACGGGCGCGTCGTGTTCGAGTACCACGCCAACGGAGTCCGGGTGCCGTCGCCGCTGCTCAAGCCGGCCTGCCCGGGCTGCGGCGGCCACACCGTCCGGATCATGCGCGAGGGCCGGGTGGCCGGGCAGGACCAGCCGTGGCAGCACGCCCCCGGGTACTCCTCGCACGCGGAGCCGGCCGTCCCGGCCGACGCGGCGCGGCCGGTGCGGACCGCCCCCTCGGGCGGGCGCTGGGCGCGCTTCTGGGCGCGGATGCGGGGCTGACGGTGGTAGCGGCGGTCGGGCCCGTACCCGGGCCCGACTAAGCTTGCCGACCATGGCGGCCACTGCAGACCACAGCACCACCGGGGGCACCACTCCCGCGTACTACGTCACCACCCCGATCTACTACGTCAACGATCGCCCCCACCTGGGCCACGCGTACACCACCGTGGCGGGCGACGTACTGACCCGCTGGCACCGCCAGCGCGGCGAGCGGGTGTGGTACCTGACCGGCACCGACGAGCACGGTCAGAAGATCCTGCGCACCGCGGAGGCCAACGGCGTCACCCCGCAGGAGTGGTGCGACAAGCTGGTGGAGGAGGCCTGGAAGCCGCTCTGGCAGCACCTGGAGATCGCCAACGACGACTTCATCCGCACCACCCAGGAGCGGCACACCGCCCGGGTGCAGGAGTTCGTCCAGGACCTGTTCGACAAGGGCGAGATCTACAAGGGCGGCTACTCCGGCCCGTACTGCGTCGGCTGCGAGGAGTACAAGCTCCCCGCCGAGCTGCTCGACGGTGCCACCGAGGGCGAGAAGCTCTGCCCGATCCACAAGAAGCCGGTCGAGTGGCTGGAGGAGGAGAACTACTTCTTCCGCCTCTCCGCGTACGGCCCGAAGCTGCTGGAGTTCTACGCCGAGAACCCCGGCTTCATCGCCCCCGAGACGGCCCGCAACGAGGTGCTGCGCTTCGTCGAGCAGGGCCTGCAGGACCTCTCCATCTCCCGCTCCACCTTCGACTGGGGCGTCCCGCTGCCCTGGGACGACAAGCACGTCCTGTACGTGTGGGTGGACGCGCTGCAGAACTACATCACCGCGGCCGGCTACGGCGCCGACCCGGAGCGCTTCGCCGAGCTGTGGCCGGCCTCGGTGCACCTGGTCGGCAAGGACATCCTGCGCTTCCACGCGGTGATCTGGCCCGCGATGCTGATGGCCGCGGGGCTGCCGCTGCCGAAGCGGGTCGTCGCCAACGGCTGGCTGATGGTCGGCGGCGAGAAGATGTCCAAGTCCAACCTGACCGGCATCTCGCCCACCGACCTGACCTCGCACTTCGGCGTGGACGCCTACCGCTACTACTTCCTGCGGGCGATCCCGTTCGGCACCGACGGCTCGTTCTCCTGGGAGGACTTCACCGCCCGGTACACCTCCGAGCTGGCGAACGACTTCGGCAACCTCGCCTCCCGGGTGGCGGCGATGGTCGGCAAGTACTTCGACGGGGCCCTCCCGGCCGCGCCCGCCCACGGCGACGCCGAGCAGGCCGTCGCGGACGGGCTCGCGGCGGCGGTCGCGACCGCCGACCGGAAGATCGGCGAGGAGCTGGACTTCGCCGGCGGCCTCGCGGCGATCTTCGAGTTCGTCAAGCAGGTCAACGGCTACCTCACCGAGCAGGAGCCGTGGAAGGTCGCCAAGGACGACTCGGCCGAGGGCCGGGACCGGCTGGCCACCATCCTCTACACCGCGGCCGAGTCGCTGCGGGCCACCGCGGTGCTGCTCAACCCCGTCATGCCGGCCACCGCCGAGAAGCTCTGGGACTCGCTGGGCGCCGCCGAGGGCCTCGGCGCGCTCGCGGAGCAGACCGTCGCGCAGGCGGCGCAGTGGGGCCTGCTGCCGGTCGGCGCCACCGTCACCAAGGGCGACATCCTGTTCCCGCGCCTCGAGGAGAAGCCGGCCGCCTAGGGCTTGTCCCTGGGGCCGGAGGAGGACGACCGATGCCGAAGAAGGACGACGAGCGGTCCACCCCGCCGCCGCTGCCGGCTCCGCTGGCGGTGGCGGTGGCGGACTCGCACACCCATCTGGACATGCAGTCCGGCACCCCCGAGGAGGGCCTCGCCAAGGCCGCCTCGGTCGGGGTGGCCACCGTCGTCCAGGTCGGCTGCGACGTGCCGGGCTCGCGCTGGGCCGCCGAACTGGCGGCCCGGTTCGAGCAGGTGCACGCCGCCGTCGCCCTGCACCCCAACGAGGCGCCGCGGATCTTCCTCGGCGACCCCGACGGGTGGTCCGGGCAGCGGCGCGAGCCCGGCGGGCAGGCCGCGCTCGACGCGGCGCTGGCCGAGATCGACGCGCTCGCGGCGCTGCCGCAGGTCCGCGCGGTCGGCGAGACCGGCCTCGACTACTTCCGCACCGGGCCGGAGGGCGTGGAGATCCAGAAGGAGTCGTTCCGCCGCCACATCGCGATGGCCAAGCGGCACGGCAAGGCCCTGGTGATCCACGACCGGGACGCCCACGAGGACGTCGTCGCGGTCCTGCTGGAGGAGGGCGCGCCCGAGCGGACCGTCTTCCACTGCTACTCCGGCGACGCGGAGATGGCCAAGGTCTGCGCCGAGCACGGCTGGTACCTCTCCTTCGCCGGCCCGGTCACCTTCAAGGCCAACCAGCCGCTGCGGGACGCCCTCGCGGTCACCCCGCTGGACCGGGTCCTGGTCGAGACCGACGCCCCCTTCCTCACCCCGCACCCCTACCGCGGCCGCCCCAACGCGCCGTACCTGATCCCGGTCACGGTGCGGTCGATGGCGGACACCCTGGGCCTGCACGAGGACGCGCTCGCCACGGCGATCGCGGAGAACACGGCGCGGGCGTTCGGGTACTGATCCGTTCGAACGCGGCCCCGGGTGCCGGCGACCGGCCCCGGGCCGGTCGCCGAGCGGTGAGGGGGCGGGGCGCCCGTATCCTTGGCGGGTGAGCACCACCGACCCCACCTCTGACAGCCACCTGCTCGGCGCCGCGGACATCCGGGCGCTGGCGGAAGCGTTCGGCGTTCGGCCGACCAAGCAGCGCGGGCAGAACTTCGTCATCGACGGCAACACCGTACGGCGGATCGTCCGGGCCGCGGAGGTGACCGGCGAGGACACGGTGGTCGAGGTCGGGCCCGGGCTCGGGTCGCTGACCCTCGCGCTGCTGGAGGTCGCCCGGCACGTCACCGCGGTCGAGATCGACCCGGTGCTGGCCCGCCACCTGCCGGACACCGTGGCCGCCCGGATGCCCGGCAAGGCCGACTCCTTCGACCTGGTGTTCAGCGACGCCATGCTGGTCACCGAGCTGCCCGGTCCGGCGCCGACCGCGCTGGTCGCCAACCTGCCGTACAACGTGGCCGTGCCGGTGCTGCTGCACATGCTCGCCACCTTCCCCAGCATCGAGCGGACCCTGGTCATGGTGCAGAGCGAGGTCGCCGACCGGCTCGCCGCCAAGCCGGGCAACAAGGTCTACGGCGTCCCCTCGGTCAAGGCCAACTGGTACGCCGAGGTGAAGCGGGCCGGTGCGATCGGCCGCAACGTCTTCTGGCCCGCCCCCAACGTGGACTCCGGGCTGGTCTCGCTGGTCCGCCACGACCCGCCGAGCACCACCGCGAGCCGCGAGGAGGTGTTCGCGGTCGTCGACGCCGCGTTCGCCCAGCGCCGCAAGACCCTGCGGGCCGCGCTGGCCGGCTGGGCCGGCTCCGCCGCCGGGGCCGAGCAGGCGCTCGCCGCCGCCGGGATCGACCACAAGCTGCGCGGCGAGATGCTCACCGTCGAGCAGTTCGCCGCCATCGCCGAACACAAGCCGGAGTAAGGGTTTCCCAGTGACCGTCACGGTACGCGTGCCCGCCAAGGTCAACGTCCAGCTCGGGGTCGGCGGACTGCGCGCCGACGGCTTCCACGACCTGGCCAACGTCTTCTTCGCGGTCGCCCTCGGCGACGAGGTGACCGCGACGGCCGGCGAACCCGGTGCGGGCGTCACCCTCAGCTGCACCGGGCCGGACGCCGACGCCGTGCCGCTGGACGACAGCAACCTCGCCGCCCGCGCCGCCCGACTGCTCGCCGCCCACCACGGCCTCGCCGCGACCGACGTCCACCTGCACATCGCCAAGGCCATCCCGGTGGCCGGCGGCATGGCCGGCGGCAGCGCGGACGGCGCGGCCGCGCTGGTCGCCTGCGACGCCCTGTGGAAGCTGGGCACGCCCGCCGAGGTGCTGCTGGAGCTCGCCGCCGAACTCGGCTCGGACGTGCCGTTCGCCCTGGTCGGCGGCGTCGCCCTGGGCCGCGGCCGGGGCGAGATCCTGGAGCCGCTGCCCGTCGCCGGCACTTACCACTGGGTCTTCGCCGTCGCCGACGGCGGCCTGTCGACGCCCGCGGTCTTCCGCGAGTGCGACCGCCTGCGCGAGGAGGCCGGCACCGGCTCCGCCGAAACCGAGGTGGCCACCCCCGACGCCGAGCCCGCGCTGCTCGTGGCCCTCGCCGACGGCGACGCCGTCGCCCTGGCCGCCGCGCTGACCAACGACCTCCAGCCGGCCGCCCTGTCGCTGCGCCCCGCCCTCGCCGCCACCCTGCGGGCGGGCACCGAGGCCGGCGCGATCGGCGCCCTGGTCTCCGGCTCCGGGCCGACCTGCGCCTTCCTGGCCAAGGACGCCGACGCCGCCGAGGCCGTCGCGGCCGCGCTGCGGGCCTCCGGCAGCTGCCGGGCCGCGCACGCCACCCACGGGCCGGTGCCGGGCGCAGCGGTGACCGCGGGGGAGTAGCGGGGGAGCGGAACGGCAGCGGGGCGGCGGCGGGGCAGCGGCAGTCGTCGGCTCTCGGGCGGGAGGGGAGCCGGGGCGGGCCCACTAGGCTGGGGAGGATCCGGACCTCCGCCCGAGCCCGGACCGTCGAACCCAGGAGCGCAGCACACGTGGCCGTCAATCTCGCCACCATCGAGTCCGTCACGAAGGTGTACGGCACCCGGGCCCTTCTGGACGGGGTCAGCCTCGGCGTCAGCGAGGGGGACCGGATCGGCGTCGTCGGACGCAACGGGGACGGCAAGACCACCCTGATCCGGATGCTCGCCAAGCTGGAGGAGCCGGACGGCGGGCGGATCACCCACGTCGGCGGGGTGGAGATGGCCGTCCTCACCCAGCACGACTCGCTGGACCCCGAGGCCACCATCCGGCACGAGGTCATCGCCGGCCGTGCCGACCACGAGTGGCTCGGCGACTCCCGCATCCGCGACATCATCGAGGGCCTCTTCGGCGGCCTCGACCTGCCCGGCTTCCCCGACGGCCTGGACACCGTCATCGGCCCGCTCTCCGGTGGTGAGCGCCGCCGGATCGCCCTCGCCAAGCTGCTGCTGGGCTCGCCCGACCTGATCGTGCTCGACGAGCCCACCAACCACCTCGACGTCGAGGGCATCGCCTGGCTCGCCCAGCACCTCCAGAACCGGCGCTCCGCGCTCGTCTGCGTCACCCACGACCGCTGGTTCCTGGACCAGGTCTGCACCCGGATGTGGGACGTCCAGCACGGCTCGGTGCACGAGTACGAGGGCGGCTACTCCGACTACGTCTTCGCGCGCGCCGAGCGCTCCCGGATCGAGGCCACCGAGGAGCAGAAGCGCCAGAACCTGGCCCGCAAGGAGCTCGCCTGGCTGCGCCGCGGCGCCCCGGCCCGCACCTCCAAGCCGCGCTACCGCATCGAGGCGGCCAACGCGCTCATCGCCGACGTCCCCGAGCCGCGCGACAAGAGCGAGCTGATGAAGTTCGCCAACGCGCGCCTGGGCAGGACCGTCTTCGAGGTCGAGAACATCACGGTCAAGGCCGGCCCGAAGCTGCTGCTGGAGGACGTCACCTGGCAGCTCGGCCCCGGCGAGCGGATCGGCCTGCTCGGCGTCAACGGCGCCGGCAAGACCTCGCTTCTGCGGGCGCTGCGCGACGCGTACACCTCGGAGGGCGACATCCAGCCCGCCTCCGGCGTGGTCAAGGTCGGCAAGACGGTGCGGCTGGCGTACCTCTCCCAGGAGGTCGCCGAGCTGGAGCCGACCACCCGGGTGCTGCAGGCCGTCGAGCAGGTCCGCTCCCGGGTCGACCTCGGCAAGGGCCGGGAGATGAGCGCCGGCCAGCTGTGCGAGCAGTTCGGCTTCGGCAAGGACAAGCAGTGGACGCCGGTCGGCGACCTGTCCGGCGGCGAGCGGCGCCGGCTCCAGCTGCTCCGGCTGCTGATGGACGAGCCCAATGTGCTCTTCCTCGACGAGCCCACCAACGACCTCGACATCGAGACGCTGAACCAGCTGGAGGACCTCCTCGACGGCTGGCCCGGTTCGATGATCGTCATCAGCCACGACCGCTTCTTCATCGAGCGGACCACCGACGTGACGTACGCGCTGCTCGGTGACCGGCGGATGCGGATGCTGCCGAACGGTGTCGACGAGTACCTGCAGCGTCGGGCCGCGATGGCGGCCGCCGCCGCTGCCGCCGCTTCGGCCGCCGCCTCGGTGGCGTCCGGCGCGACCGGAGCCGCCGCGGGCGGCGCGGAGGACTCGGCGCCCGCCCTGTCGGGCGGCGACCTGCGGGCGGCGAAGAAGGAGCTGCAGAAGCTGGAGCGCCAGATCGCCAAGCTGGACCAGAAGGAGTCCAAGCTGCACTCCCAGCTCGCCGAGCACGCCGCCGACTTCTCCAAGGTCGCCGAGCTGGACAGCCAGCTGCGGGCGGTCCGGGAGGAGAAGGAGGAGCTGGAGATGACCTGGCTGGAGCTGGCCGAGCAGGTCTGACCGGGGTCGGCTCCCGGGGGGCTCGGGCTCCCGAGGGCTCGGGGTCGCGGGGGTCGCGGGGTCGGGGCCGGTCGGCTCAGTGGGGCGGGCGGCCGGCGAGCAGGGTGTCCAGCTCGTCCGCCGCCCGGCCCAGCGCGCTGCGCGACGGGTCGTGCGGCCGGGTCGGCCGCGCCGCCGCCCCGGTCGGCGGCCGGTGCGCGCGCGCCGCCGCCGTCAGCTCGTCCAGCGCCCGGCCGACCCGCTCCACCTCCGCCCGCTCCGGCACCCGCCCGCCGTAACGGCGCTGCGCCGCGAACGCCGCCACCGCACCGCTCAGCCGCTCCAGCGCGGTTGTCGCGGGCAGCCACTCGGCCGCCAGCCGGCCCGTCGGCGGCGGCTCGGCCAGGCCCCGCTCCACCTCCGCGCGGGCATCCGCGAGCGCCCGGTAGGCCGTCCGCCGCAGCCACACCTCGGACCGGGGCTCCGGCCCGTCCTGCCGCACCACCGAGGCCAGGTAGGCCTTCAGCGCGGCCGCCGCGGACACCAGCCGCGGCTCGATCCGGTGCCGCGGCCGTTCCGGCCAGAGCAGATGGCCGAACAGCAGCACGATCGTGCTGGCCAGCACGGTGTCCAGCACCCGGGGCCGGAACTCGGCCGCACCGTCCTGCCCGCCCAGTTGCAGCAGGACCAGCGCCATCGGCGTCATCACCACGGTGTTCAGCCCGTAGTGCGCCGCCGTCGCGTACGGCAGCAGGGCCACGCAGAGCGCGGCGATCGCGACCAGCGCCCACGGGCCGGGAGCCAGCGACAGCACCGCCGCCGTCACCGCCACCCCCAGCACCGTCCCCACCGCACGGCTCACCGAACGCAGGAACACCGAGCCGAGGTCCGGCTTCAGGACGAAGGCGATCGTCATCGGCACCCAGTAGCTCCGGCTCAGCGGCAGCGCGGCCGTCAGCGCCGCCCCCACCGCGATGCACAGTGCCAGCCGCGCCCCGTACCGGGCCGCCCCCGGCGAGACCAGGCGCACCCGCAGCCGCCACGGGTCCGGTGGGGGCGCGGGAGCCGTGCCCAGCGCGGCCTCCCGGCCCGCGACCGTCGCCGCGGCCGCGCGCAGTGCCGCGTCCAGGGCCTGCCGGGACGGCGTGTCCGGCGCCCAGTCCGGCACCGGCACCTCGCCGGCGCTGTGTTCCGCCCCGCTGCCGCCTTCCACCGCGCGGGCCAGCAGGCCCGGCACGGCGGCCACCTCGGGCGGCACCGGCCGCAGGGCCCAGAGCAGGCCGGTGGCCGCCTCGGTGGCGGCGAGAGCGGCCCGGTACATCGTGTGGACGCGGTGGGCGGTGGCGCCGGGCGAGGTCCCGGGGTGGCGGGGAAGGGGCGGGAGCACGTCCTGGAGCTGGTTCAGCCGGGCGGTCAGCACCTGGCGGGAGGCCGACCCCCGCGGAGTCCCGAGATCGGCGAGCATCCGCCCCAGCGCGTCGTACACGGCGGCGAGCGCGCGCACGGCCGGGTCGGCACCGGGAGTCCGGCGGCCGCGCAGCGGCACACCGAGCAGCAGCACCAGCACCGCACCCGCCGGCAGCACCGCCGCGGCCGCCCACCACGGGTGCGGCAGCGGCATACCGCTCCCGAGCGCGGCCGAGACGAGCAGCAGCAGCCCCGCCGCCGAACCGCGCGGGCCCGTCGCACTCAGCGCGCCGGAGACGAACGCCGTCACGGTCAGCCCGGCGCCCAGGCCGAGCGCGCCGACCTGGGCGTGCTGGAGCGCGCTGCCGATCAGCATGCCGAGCGCCGAGGCCGGCACGGCGGTGGCGATCCGGCGGGCCCGCAGCCGGACCGGCTCGACGCGGTCGTTCATGGTCGCGTGCATCGCACCCAGCCCGGCGAACACCCCGAGGTCCACCCGGTGCGCCAGCAGCCCGGCGGCCAGCGCCAGCGCCATGGCGAGCGCGGCCCGGGCCATCGGCGCCCACGGCAGCGGCGGCCGGGCCGGACGGGCGGCCCGGGCCCACCAGGGGGTGGCGGGGTTCGGGGCGCTCGGGCTGTTCGGGGCGCTGGGGTCGACCGGGGTGCTGGTGGGCATGCGGGGCGTCCGATCCGCGGCGGGGCCGGGGCCCGGCGGGTGCGGGGCTGGGCGGCGGCCCGGGGCGCTGCTGTGCGACGCTGCGCGGCAGTGGAGGTCTCGTCCGGCGCGACCGGACCCGGCCAGTCTAACGGCGCCCACCGACCGGGCCGCCCGGCCCCCGCACGGGGTGCACGTGTCAAGTTCGTACCGATCGCGTTCAAGCGGAGCACGGGCCCTGCCGGTCCGACGGAGGCGGTGGCTACGATGATTGAGGCGCCGTCCGTCCCGATGGGCGGACGGTTCTGCCGGATCGACCCGATGGGCCTGACGGGCCCGATCGATCTGTGCGGCCGGTAGGACCGAGTAGTTGACGGTGTGTCGCGGTGCGGCGACCCGCAGGGGCCGCGCCGTGCACGGGGGAGAGGTGGATGCTGTGCCAGGCGAGGCTGGACCGGGAGGCGCGGGCTGGGCCGACGGCCCCGACGGTGAAGTGATGCCGTGGACGCTGAGCAACAGTTGGATCGGTCGCGTGGTCGGCCAGGTCCAGGTCGACGTCAGCGCCAACGCGCTGGTGGCGGCGTTCGGGTCCAAGGACGTCAAGATCGAGCTCGACACGCTCACCAACTTCAAGAAGAAGGTCGACGCGCTGCTGGCCTCGCTGGAGGGTTCGGAGGCGGCGCAGCACAAGATCAAGGAGCAGAAGCTGCACGCCGGGAACCTCGGCAGCGGCTTCCACGAGTCCGCCGACCTGATCGCCGCGTACGAGAAGACGCACGCGGCGATCGCGCAGCTCTCGAAGTCGTTCGCGGAGCAGATCGACAAGATGAGCAAGGCGGTCGCGCAGACGGCGGGGAGCTACGGCAACAACGAGGAGCACCAGACGGCGGCGGTCAAGGCGGTCGCGAAGAACGCGGACGGCGGCCCGGGCGGGCCGGCGGCGACCGGCAAGTACTGATGATCGGCGTGTGTGTTCGCTTCGTTGGAACGGGGAGCAACTGATGGCAGGTGGAACGAACTTCGAAGGGCTGGGACATCCCCAGCTCAAGCTGATGGTGGCCGGCAGCGATCCGTCCAAGGTGACCGGTCGTGGCAACCAGCTCAAGGCCGCCGGGCGCGTCCTGGACGAGCTCAGCAAGGCACTGGCCGCCCACGTGACGCAGATCCAGTGGGAGGGGCCGGCCGCCGAGAACTTCAAGTCGTGGGCCGGTGACCTGCACAAGTCGGCGTCCATGATCAGTGAGTACTCGAAGGGCGCGGGCGACGCCATGGTGCAGGCCGGCGAGGCCCTGAGCACCGCGAAGACCGGCGTGCCGGAGGTCCCGACCAAGGACCTCGACACGGTCAAGCGGCACTCCGAGCAGCCGTGCCTCAAGCCTTCGCCGTTGAGCATCGCAGGCTTCGGCAACCCGTCCGTCTCCACCGACGCGATCATGAAGAAGGAGGACCCGACCTGGGTCTCCTACACGGAGGCCGCGGCGGCGCAGAAGCGGGTGGACACCGCGCACCAGGAAGCCATCCACCAGATGGAGAAGCTGGGGCAGGCCTACGAGGCGGCGACGACCAAGCTGAACTCGCTCAAGATGCCGGATCTGCCGGGTCAGTCGGGTGGCGAGTCGCACAGCGGGGCGGAAGAGGTATCGGTCGGTGGTGGCGGCGGCGGACGTGCCGGCTCCGGCGGCACGGGCCGTACTCCGCGTGGCGGCTACACCGGCAGCAGCGGCTACAGCCCGCCCTCCGGCGGCGACCGGAGCGGCGGCGGTTCCGTGACGCCGCGTCCGCCGGTGCTGGTGACGCCCGGGCCGACCCCGCCGGGGAGCGTCACGCCGACGCCGCCGCGGCGCGGCACTCCGGTGCCGCTGCCGGGCGACCCGACCACGCCGGGACCGGTGCCGACGGGACCGACGCACCCCGGGGACCGTCCCGGTACCGGGCTCGACAGCCTGCCGACGGTACCTACGCTGCCCGGCCCGACCGGACCGGTGGGTCCCGGGGGCGGTCCCGCGCCCGTGTACCCGCAGGGCGGCGGTCCCGGGCACCCGGGTATGCCCGGTGGCGGCCCCGGTGGATTCCCGGGCGGGGGGCCGATCCCGTTCGGCGGGACCGGTCCGTTCACCGGTGGGACCGGTCCGCTGAAGAGCGGCGGAGGCCCGGTCCCCCCGAGCCGGACCGGCACTGTCGGGGGCAGTCTGCCGACGAAGAACGGCGGTCCGGGCGCGAGCAACGGCGGCACGGTCTTCGGGGCGCGCGAGGCCCAGGGCCGGTCCGGCGGGTCCGGTGGCGGCGGCTTCGGCGGTCCGGGTGGCGGGATGCACCAGGGCGGCGGCCACGGCGGTGGCGCGGTCGGTGGTTCGCGCGGTCGGGGTTACAGCTCGACCGGCGGCGGTGTGGTCGGCGGGGCGAAGGGGCCGGTGGCCGCCGGGGAGTTCACCCCGGGCGGCAGCGGCCTGCGCAACCGGGCCGCCGCGGCCGGTGCTGCGTCCGCCGAGGGCGCGGCGCGGCCGGGCCAGAACGGCATGATGGGCCCGGGCATGGCGGGCGGCGCGGGCGAGCGGCGCGAACGCGACCGTCGCAACCGGGCCGACTACCTGCACGAGGACGAGGAGACCTGGACCAGCGGTACTCCGAAGAGCAACCCGGGCGTGATTGAGTAGTCCGGAACAACTGCCCGGCCACTGGGACTCCCGGTGGCCGGGCAGTCCTGCGCGGGGCGCGGTTCTGGTTCGACGGGGAAAGTGACGAGGGAGCAGCGATGCGGCGGACGAACGTACGGGCGCGGGGCTTCGCCGCGGCGATGGTGGCGGCCGGGATCGTGGCCGGGCCGTTGGCGGGCCCGGCGGTCGCGGCGGATTCGATCCGCGAGCAGCAGTGGCACCTGGACACCATGAAGGCGCCGGACATGTGGAGGACCAGCAAGGGGCAGGGGGTTGTCGTCGCGGTCATCGACAGCGGCTTCCAGTTGAGCCACCCCGACCTTGCAGGACAGTTCCTCCCGGGGAAGGACCTCAGCGGCCTTCCGGGCGGCATCGAGGAGGACAAGAGCGGCCACGGCACCCAGATGGCCTCCGTCATCGCCGGTACCGGCAAGGGACTGGGTGGTCAGGGCGCATACGGGCTCGCGCCTTCGGTCAAACTGCTGCCGGTGAAGGTCAAGGACAACGGCAACACCGGGACCACGGTCAATACGTCGGAGTTCCTCGGCCAGATCAGCCAGGCCATCACCTTCGCGGCCGACCAGGGCGCGAAGGTCATCAGCATCTCGCAGGGAAGTGTCGCAGGAGAGGCCACGACCGCCGATGTGGAATCCCTCAAGGCCGCTGTGACCCACGCGAACAGCAAGGGCTCGCTGGTCGTCGCCAGCGTCGGGAACTCGGCGCAGAGCGGGAATCCGGTCCAGTATCCCGGTGCGATTCCCCTGGTGCTCGGTGTGGGGGCGGTCGACCGGAACGGCACAGTCACGGCGGAGTCGGAGCGAGGTCCGCAGGTGGATCTCGCAGCTCCGGGAATCGATATCTTCAGCGCTTGCGCCGCGTCCTCCGGCTATTGCAAGGGGCACGGCACATCGGATGCGACGGCGCTCGTCTCGGCCTCGGCCGCATTGGTGTGGGCGGCGCATCCGGAGTGGACCGCCAACCAGGTGGCGCGGGTTCTGCTCAATACGGCGGGCAAGGCGGACGACGGAGCCCAGCGGAACGACGCCATTGGATACGGCATCGTCCGCCCACGGGTGGCGCTGACGGAGCCGGGGGATCCGGGGCCGGCGGATGTGTACCCGATCCAGGAGCAGCCGGTCGGGCAGTCCGCGCCGAGTGGCTCGGCCGCTCCGTCGGCACCTGCCCCGACGCCCGTTGTGTCCCAGAGTCCGGCGGCACAGCCCGCGCCCACCCCGCCGCCCTCGGCTTCCGCCGCGCCGGCCGCGGAGCAGAAGGACGAGGGCTCGGCCCTGGTCCTGGTGGCCTCGGTGGCCGGGGGGCTGGTGCTGGTGGCCGCAGTACTTGTGGTGCTGCTGCTGCGGCGGCGGAGGGCGTAGGGGACGCCCACGCCCCCCGGCGAGCGGGCGGCGCCGGGGGGGCGTGGGGTGCCCGGTGGGGCGCGGGTGTCACCCGGGTGGGCGCTGTCGGGGGTGGGGCGGGGTCGCCAGGGTTGGGGGTATGGGTGCGACGGGGCAGATGCGGCGGGCCGCTGCGGCGGCGCTGATCGGTACGGCGATCGAGTTCTACGACTTCTTCATCTACGGGACGGCGGCGGCGCTCGTCTTCGGGGACGTGTTCTTTCCCGAACTGGGTACGGTGGGCGCGCTGTTGGCGGCGTTCTCGGTGTACGCGGTGGCGTTCCTGGCGCGGCCGCTGGGGGCGGTGGTGTTCGGGCACTTCGGGGACCGGCTGGGGCGGAAGACCACGCTGGTGGTGTCGCTGCTGCTGATGGGGCTGTCCACGGCGGTGGTGGGGGTGCTGCCGGGGTTCGCCGAGTGGGGGTGGTGGGCGCCGGTGGCGCTGGTGGTGCTGCGGGTGTGTCAGGGGTTGGGGCTGGGCGGGGAGTGGGGCGGTGCGGCGCTGCTGGTGGCGGAGAACGCGCCGGCCGGGCGGCGGGGGCGGTACGGGGCGTATCTGCAGTTGGGGCCGACGACCGGGTTCGTGCTGGCGAACGGGATCTTCCTGGTGCTGCAACTGTGGTTGGACGAGGCGGCGTTCAGGTCCTGGGGCTGGCGGGTGCCGTTCCTGGCGTCGCTGGGGTTGGTGGCGGTCGGGCTGTTCGTGCGGCTGCGGCTGGAGGAGACGCCGCTGTTCCGGGGCGAGGCGCGGACGGGCGTCGAGCGGGCGCCGGTGGTGGAGGTGCTGCGGGGGCACTGGCGGACGGTGCTGCTGGGCTGCGGCGCGATCACCGTGGGGTACGCGCTGTTCTACCTGACCACGACGTACTCGCTGGCGTACGCGACGACGGGGCTCGGGGTGCCGAGCACGGTGGTGCTGTCGATGCTGCTGGCCGGTGCGGTGGGGAAGGGTGTGACGGTCTGGCTGAGCGCGCGGCGCAGTGACAGCTGGGGGCGCCGGCGGACGCTGCAGGGGGCGACGGGCCTGGCGGTGGTGTGGTCGCTGCTGCTGTTCCCGTTGCTGGAGACGGAGCGGCGCGGGTTGATGTTCCTCTCGCTGGCGGGGGCGATGGTGGTACTGGGCTGCCTGCTGGGGCCGTTGGCGGCGTTCCTGCCGGAGCTGTTTCCGACCCGGGTGCGGTACACGGGGGCGGCGCTGACCTACAACCTGGGCGGGGTGGTGGGCGGGGCGACCACGCCGTTGATCGCGACCAGGCTGACCGGGACGTACGGGACCGCGGAGCCGGTGGGCTGGTACCTGGCGGGGTGCGGGGTGGTGGCGCTGCTGTGTCTGCGGCTGCTGCCGGAGACCAGTGGGAGCGACCTCTCGGCGGTGTCCGGGGCGGCCGTCCGGACCGCCGGGACCGATTTCCCATTCCGCCCCCCTGCCGTGTAATGTCTTCCTTGTTCGAGCGAGAGGGCGGAGCGGAAGCGAAGCCGAGGAGCTCGGACAGGCAACAGGCCCCTATAGCTCAGTCGGTAGAGCGTCTCCATGGTAAGGAGAAGGTCTGCGGTTCGATTCCGCATGGGGGCTCGGTCAGGACCCCCGCCGTCGAGGCGGGGGTCCTTTTCGTTGTGCTCGCCCGTTGGTGGCGGTGAGACGGTCTGGCAAGTCGGGTACGGAATGCGCTGTGATGGTGCGTCACCGGCCGCCCGCTCCCGTCGGGCGGGGCTGCGGCGGGACGCCGACCTGGAGGGGTCTCATGGGTGTTCGCCTCGTGGTGGTCGACGACCACCGGTTGTTGGCCGAGGCGCTGGCCACCGCGCTCCAGCTGCGGGGCCACCGGGTGCTCGCGGTGGGGTCGCCCGCCGCGTCGGCGGCCGATCTGGTGGCGGGGCGGCGTCCGGAGGTGTGCCTGCTGGGGGTGGCCGCGCCGGCCGACCCGGGGGCGTTCGAGGGCTTGCGCAGGATCCGCCGGGAACGGCCCGAGGTGGCCGTCATCGTGCTCGGTCCGGTGGGTGAACTCCGTGGTGTGGCGGGCGCGTTCGCGTCCGGCGCGGCCGGCTACGTGCCGAGCGACGAGCGGATCGAGGTGGTCGAGCGGGCGATCGCGCGGGCCCGGGCCGGTGAGGCGGCGGTCGCGGTGGAGGTGCTGCGGGGCGCGTTCGACCAGTTGCTGAGACCGGCGGCGGAGCCGGACGACGAGGCGGTCCGGCTGCTGCGGCTGCTCACCCGGCGCGAGGTGCAGGTGCTGGCGCGGATCGCGGACGGCGAGGACACCGCGGCGATCGCGGCGGGGATGCGGATCGCGGCGAGCACGGCCCGGACCCACGTCCAGCGGGTGCTGATGAAGCTCGGTGCGCGGACGAGGCTGGAGGCGGCGGCGGTGGCGGCGCGGACCGGCCTGCTGGACCGGATGGCGCGCGGTTGACGGACGGCCGTTCGGGTGGTCCGAGCACCCCCGGTGGGCAGGGAGAATGGGCCCCAGTCGTACGAACGTCCCCGATGGTCCGCCGACCGCGGACCATCGCCCGCTGGAGGTCGCATCATGAGTAAGTACCTGGTCACGGGTGGCGCCGGCTATGTCGGCAGTGTGGTCGCCGCCCACCTGCTGGAGGCGGGGCACCGGGTGACCG
>NZ_JODS01000006.1 GCF_000718025.1 Kitasatospora purpeofusca | reverse complement strand
ACCTCCGCCGCGAACGGAGCGATCTTCGCCTCCGCCAGCGAACGCACCGCCTCACGGAGCATCCCGTGCTCCTCGGAGATCCGGAAGAGATCGAAGTCCGCCGCGCCTGCGCTGCCCGCCATGATGCCTGCCTCTTCGAAGAGTCGTGCCCGCCGTGGAGCCGACTGGTTACCGTCGGGTAGAGATCCTAGGGCGCCGACCTGCGGCTGCCTAGGACACAACTGCCCAGGACACGGCTGCCCAGGACATGTCTCCGAGTCAGTCGACGTCCGTGCCGAGGGTGTCGCCGGCCTTGTGCTCCTGGAAGTACTGGTCCGTCCGGTCGTTGCGGATCGCCTCCCACAACTGCGCCGCCGGACGGTCCGCCAGCAGCACCACGCTCTGGTCGCCC
Organism: Kitasatospora purpeofusca; assembly: GCF_000718025.1. GTDB lineage: Bacteria > Actinomycetota > Actinomycetes > Streptomycetales > Streptomycetaceae > Kitasatospora > Kitasatospora purpeofusca. Next base: position 271,769 of record NZ_JODS01000006.1, on the reverse strand, counting down.
CGGGTGGCGAACCCGCCGAACGGGGCGTTCATGAAGCGGACGTCGTCGGCGCGCAGCGAGCGCAGGCCCCAGGCGAGCTGGAACAGGTCGGTGTTGGAGAGCCGGTCGTCCACGCTGACCACCTCGCCGATGGTGCCCAGCAGTCCGCCCAGCCGCGACGGGCTGGTGAGCGTGCCGGAGTCCATCACCTTGAGCATCAGCGCGCGCAGGAAGTTCTGCTGGCGCTTGGTCCGGTCGAGGTCGCCGCCGGGCAGCCCGTAGCGCTCGCGGACGTAGAGCAACGCCGTGGCGCCGTCCATGTGGTGGGTACCGGCCTCCCAGGCGCGGGCCTCGCCGACGCCCTCGATGGTGCGCGGAACGGTGATGTCCACCCCGCCGACGGCGTCGGTGAGGGCGCGGAAGCCGTTCCAGTCGATCACGGCGAGGTGGTCGATCCGGATGCCGGTGAGGCTCTGCACGGTCTCGGTCATCAGGGCCGGACCGCCCCAGGAGTAGGCGGCGTTCAGCTTGGCCTCGCCGTGCCCCGGGATCGGCACCCAGGTGTCCCGGGGCAGCGAGACCAGGGTCGCCGAGCTCCGGTCGTCGGAGAGGTGCAGCAGCATCATGGTGTCGCTGCGGGCCGCCCCGGCCTGCCAGGCCGGGGCCTTGGCCGCGCTGCCGGTGGTGGGGGTGTCGGAGCGGGCGTCCAGGCCGACCAGCAGCAGATTGAGGCCGCTGCCCGGGACCGGCTTCGGCTGGGCCGACTCCGGCGCGGTCGGGAAGGCGTCCGGGATCCGCTGCACGGAGGAGGCGTAGTGCTCGGCGGTCCACCAGAGGGCGCCGCAGCCGCCGACGACGAGGACGAGCAGCGCGGAGAGGGTCCAGAGCAGCACCCGGCGGGTCCGGCGGCGGCGGGCCGGCGGCTCGCGGTCCGGCTCCCGGTCCGGTGGCTCGCCGTCCGACGGAGGCTGCTCCCCGCTGTCCGCCGGGCCCCCCTCGGCGCCGGACGCACCGGCCGCCGGTTCGAAGAGGCTCAGGCCGGACGGCACCGGCCGCTGCGCGGGCTCGCCAGACTGCTCGTCCTCCGGCTCCATGTGCGTATTGTGCCGCCGCCCCGGCCCGCGCGGGGAGCTTTCGGGACAACGGCCGGAACCGGGACGGTCTGGGCGCTTTCCCCCCGGCCGGATAGCATCGGTGGGCGCGGCCCGGTGGGACCGCGTCCACCCTCACCCGTCGCCCGCTCGAAGGGGAAACCGTGACCCTCCGCATCTCCGTGATCGGTACCGGCTATCTCGGCGCCACCCACGCCGCCGCCATGGCGGAGTTCGGCTTCGAGGTGCTGGGTCTGGACATCGACCCGGAGAAGATCGCCACCCTCACCGCCGGCCAGGTCCCGATGTACGAGCCGGGCCTGTCCGAGCTGCTGCTCAAGCATGTGGCGGGGCACGAGGGTTCGACCGGCCGGCTGCGGTTCACCACCTCCGCGCAGGAGGCCGCCGAGTTCGGCGACGTGCACTTCGTCTGCGTCAACACCCCGCAGCGCAAGGGCGAGTTCGCGGCCGACATGTCGTACGTGGACGCCGCGATCGACTCGCTCGCCCCGCATCTGACCCGCCCGGTGCTGGTGGTCGGCAAGTCCACCGTCCCGGTCGGCTCGGCGGGCCGGCTGGCCGAGCGGCTGGCCGCGCTGGCCCCCGTCGGCGAGGGTGCCGAGCTCGCCTGGAACCCGGAGTTCCTGCGCGAGGGCTTCGCCGTCCAGGACACCCTGCGCCCGGACCGGATCGTGATCGGCGCCCGCGGCGGGCGGGCCGAGGAACTGCTGCGCGAGGTGTACGCCGAGCCGATCGCCGCCGGGGTGCCGTTCCTGGTCACCGACTACGCGACCGCCGAGCTGGTGAAGACCGCCGCCAACTCCTTCCTGGCCACCAAGATCTCCTTCATCAACGCGATGGCCGAGGTCTGCGAGGCGGCCGGCGCGGACGTCACCCAGCTGAGCGCAGCGCTCGCGCTGGACGACCGGATCGGCGGCAAGTTCCTCAACTCCGGCCTGGGCTTCGGCGGCGGCTGTCTGCCCAAGGACATCCGGGCGTTCATGGCGCGGGCCGGCGAACTGGGCGCCGACCAGGCGCTGACCTTCCTCCGCGAGGTCGACTCGATCAACATGCGCCGCCGCTCCCGGATGGTCGAGCTGGCGCGCGAGCAGTGCGCCGGCGGCTTCCTGGGCCGGCGGATCGCCGTCCTCGGCGCCGCGTTCAAGCCCAACTCGGACGACATCCGCGACTCGCCCGCGCTCAACGTCGCCGCCCAGATCCAGCTCCAGGGCGCGCAGGTCACCGTCTACGACCCGAAGGCGATGGACAACGCGCGCAAGATGTTCCCCGGACTCGCCTACGCCGACTCCGCCCTGGAGGCCGCCGAGGGCGCGCACGTCGTCCTGCACCTCACCGAGTGGCAGGAGTTCCGCGCGCTGGACCCGGCCGAGCTGGGCGCGGTCGTGGCCGAGCGCCGGCTGCTGGACGGCCGCAACGTCCTGGACGCCGACGCCTGGCGCGCCGCCGGCTGGACCTACCGCGCGCTCGGCCGCCCCAGCTGACGGGAATCCCCGGCCGCCGGCCTTCGTTGCCCCGGGCATGACGAACTACGGCGACGAAGCGACGGTCCGTTCCATCCTCACCGGCAAGGGTGACACCTGGGCGGTGGTCGGCCTGTCCACCAACACCGCCCGGGCCGCGTACGGCGTGGCCCGGTTCCTCCAGGAGCACGGCAAGCGGATCGTGCCGGTCCACCCGAAGGCGGAGACGGTCCTCGGCGAGCAGGGCTACGCCTCCCTCGCGGACGTCCCGTTCGAGGTCGACGTGGTGGACGTGTTCGTGAACAGCGCCCTGGCCGGGGAGGTCGCGGACCAGGCGGTGGCCGTGGGGGCGAAGGCGGTCTGGTTCCAGCTCGGTGTGGTGGACGAGGACGCCTACGCCCGGACCACCGCCGCCGGGCTGGAGATGGTCATGGACAAGTGCCCCGCGATCGAGTTCCCGCGGCTGGGCTGATCCGGCCGGGGCCGGGTGGGGCGGTCGGGCCGCCCCACCGGGCTCCGTGGGTCAGCCGTCCAGTCGGGCGAGGGTGGCGAGGGACGGGGCCCGGCCCGCGTCGCGGAGGCGGGCGGCGGCGCTCTCGGCGTCGCGCAGGACGCGGACGGCGTTGTGCCAGGTGAGCTTGGAGAGGTCGGTCTCCGACCAGCCGCGGCGCAGCAGTTCGGCGATCAGGTTGGGGTAGCCGGCGACGTCGTCGAGGCCGTCCGGGAGGAAGGCGGTGCCGTCGAAGTCGCCGCCGATGCCGATGTGGTCGACACCGGCGACCTCGCGCATGTGGTCGAGGTGGTCGGCGACGGTGCTGACGGTGGCGACCGGGCGCGGGTTCGCCTCCTCGTAGGCGCGCTGGCAGGCCATCCCGGCGGGGGTGGTGTCGAGGTGGTCGAAGCCGTGGGCGCGCATGTTCTCGTCGGCGGCGGCGGTCCACTCGATCGCGGCGGGCAGGATGAACTTGGGCACGAAGGTGGCCATCGCGACGCCGCCGTTGTCGGCGAGGCGGGCGAGCACGTCGTCCGGGACGTTGCGCGGGTGGGCGCAGACCGCGCGGGACGAGGAGTGCGAGAACAGCACCGGGGCCTCGCTGACCCGCAGGGCGTCGCGCATGGTGTCGGCGGAGACGTGCGAGAGGTCGACCAGCATGCCGAGCCGGTTCATCTCCCGGACGACCTCCTCGCCGAAGGCGGTCAGGCCGCCGGCGGCGGGCTTGTCGGTCGCGGAGTCGGCCCACGGCGTGTTGTCGTTGTGGGTGAGCGTCATGTACCGGACGCCGAGCGCGTACAGGGCGCGCAGGGTGGCGAGCGAGCAGTCGATCGAGTGGCCGCCCTCGGCGCCGATCAGGGAGGCGATCCGGCCCTCGGCGCGGGCGGCCTCCAGGTCGTCGGCGGTGAGGGCGAGCCGCAGCCGCTCGGGGAAGCGGTCGACCAGGGCGTGCACGAAGTCGATCTGCTCGAGGGTGGCGCTGACGGCGTGGTCCCCGGCCAGCCGGCTGGGCACGTAGACGGACCAGAACTGCGCGCCGACCCCGCCCGCGGTGAGGCGGACGAGGTCGGTGTGCAGCCGGGCGCTCTGGTCGGCGGCCAGGTCGAGCGCGTCGAGGTCGTAGCCGACCTGCTCGCGCATCGCCCACGGGAGGTCGTTGTGGCCGTCCACCACGGGGGCGGTGCGAAGGACGGCCCGGGCGCGCTCCAGCAGGGCGGCGGGCGTGGAATCCAGCAGCTCAGAGGTCATACGAGCTGTTGTATCCGACCAGGCTGCTTTTATGACTACTTTCCGAAGCCGAACGAGGCGGAACCCGCCACCTTGGCCCGGAGCTTCTTGCCCTTCTCGGTGGCCTGGCTGTTCAGCTCGGCCTGGAACTCGGTCATCCGCTCGGTGAGGTCCGGGTCGAAGGCGGCCAGCATCCGCACCGCGAGCAGGCCCGCATTGCGCGCGCCCGCCACCGAGACGGTGGCCACCGGGACGCCGGCCGGCATCTGCACGATGGACAGCAGGCTGTCCATGCCGTCCAGGTAGCGCAGCGGCACCGGCACGCCGATCACCGGCAGCGGGGTGACCGAGGCGAGCATGCCCGGCAGGTGGGCCGCGCCGCCGGCGCCCGCGATGATCGCCTTCAGGCCGCGCTTGTGGGCGCTCTCGCCGTACGCGACCATCTCGCGCGGCATCCGGTGCGCGGAGACGACGTCGACCTCGTAGGGGATCTCGAACTCGTCGAGCGCCTGGGCGGCCGCCTCCATCACGGGCCAGTCGGAGTCCGAGCCCATGACGATGCCGACGAGCGGGGAGGCGGGGGCGGTGGGGGCGGTCATTCGGTGATCGTTCCTCGCAGGTAGGCGGCCGCGTGGCGGGCGCGCTCACGGACGTCGTCGAGGTCGTCCCCGAAGACGTTGACATGGCCGACCTTGCGGCCGGGCTTCACGTCCTTGCCGTACATGTGGATGCGCAGGCCCGGGTCGCGGGCCATGCAGTGCAGGAAGGCGTGGTACATGTCCGGGTAGTCGCCGCCGAGGACGTTGACCATCACGGTCCACTTGGCGCGCGGCCGGGGGTCGCCGAGCGGCAGGTCGAGCACGGCCCGCAGGTGGTTCTCGAACTGCGAGGTGACGGCGCCGTCCTGGCTCCAGTGCCCGGAGTTGTGCGGGCGCATGGCCAGCTCGTTGACCAGGATCCGGCCGTCCCGGGTCTGGAACAGCTCGACCGCGAGGTGGCCGGTGATGTCCAGCTCGCCGGCGATCCGCAGGGCCAGCTGCTGGGCCTCGTCGGACAGCGCGGGGTCGAGGTCCGGCGCGGGGGCGGTGACCTCGGCGCAGACGCCGTTCTCCTGGACGCTCTCCACCACCGGGTAGGCGACCGCCTGGCCACTGGGAGAGCGGACCACGTTGGCGGCCAGCTCGCGGACGAAGTCGACCTTCTCCTCGGCGAGCACCGGGACGCCGGCCAGGAACGGCGCCGCGGCCGCCTCCTCGTCGCCGACCACCCAGACGCCCTTGCCGTCGTAGCCGCCGCGGACGGTCTTCAGGACCACCGGGTAGCCGGCGCCCTCGTTCGCGAACGCGGTCACGTCGGCCGGGTCGGCGACGATCCGGTGCCGGGGGCAGGGGACGCCGATGGAGTCGAGCTTGGCCCGCATCACGCCCTTGTCCTGGGCGTTGACCAGCGCGTCCGGACCGGGCCGGACGGCGATGCCGTCGGCCTGCAGGGCCCGCAGGTGCTCGGTCGGCACGTGCTCGTGGTCGAAGGTGACCACGTCGCAGCCGGCCGCGAAGCGGCGCAGGGTGTCGAGGTCGCGGTAGTCGCCGAGGACGACGTCGGAGACGACCTGTGCGGCCGAGTCCTGGGGAGTGTCGGCGAGGAGCTTGAAGCGGACTCCGAGCGGGATGCCCGCCTGGTGTGCCATGCGGGCAAGCTGCCCGCCGCCGATCATGCCCACCACTGGAAAATTCGCGTTGCCCGGGGAAGTCACCCCGCCAGGATATCCGGGCCGGTCGGAGGGTGTGGAACCGCTCCCGCCGCGACCGCGTCCCTACTGCGGGGCTCCGTCCGGTCGGACCCGGGGGGCTGAGCCGATCGGCGGAACCGGGTAGCCTGGTCGGCCAGGTCCTGATACGCGCGATCCGATCATGTGCGTGCACGCAGGGCTCAAGGGGACCGCGGCGCACCTGCCCCGGCGACCTTTCGTCCGCAGGCACATGGAGGCAGCCCGGTATGGCGACGACCACGGCGTCGGAACCCTCGCTGGCGCAGAAGCTGCGCGGCTTGAAGGGCGAGGCGATCAAGTTCGGCGCGGTCGGCCTCAGTGGCGTCGTGGTCAACTTCGCCATCTTCTGGATCTGCATCAACGGCCTGCACCTCGCCCCGGTGCGGTCCAACATCGCCGCCACGTCGATCGCGATCGCCACCAACTACCTGGGCTACCGCTACTGGCTTTACCGGGACCGGGACGCCGCCTCGCGCAAGCGGGAGATCATGCTGTTCCTGGTGTTCAGCGGCATCGGCATGCTGATCGACACCGGGCTGCTCGGAATCGCGAAGTACATGTTCGGACTCGCCAATCTCGAACTGCTGGCCGCGAAGGTGGTCGGCCTCGGGCTGGGCACGGTGTTCCGCTTCGTCTCGTACCGGACCTGGGTGTTCAAGGCCGTCCCGGAGCCGGTGACCGAGACCCCGGCCGTCCAGGACGCCACCGCCGCCCCCGCCGGGGCCGCCGCCGTGGTCGCCCAGGCCGAGCTGGTGCTGGCCGCCGAGCGGGTCCGGCTCGCCAAGGCCGAGTAGCGAGTAGAACGGACCTCCCCTCGGTTGCCGCCCCCGCCGCGGCAGGAGGAGAGTGGTGACGGAGGGCGAGCGCGGCCGGCGAACGATCGAGGCCCCGGGGGGACCCAGGAGGCTCGCCATGACCTTCGTCCAGATCATCGAGTGCCGGACCGACCGGATCGAGGAGCTCAACGGCCTGATGGACCGCTGGGCCGAGAAGACCGAGGGCCGGCGGACCGTCGACCACGCGATGGTCGGCACCGACCGCTCGGACCCCCGGCACGTGGTGGAGATCGTCGAGTTCGCCTCGTACGACGACGCCATGCGCAACTCGAACCTGCCCGAGACCGACCGGATCTACCGCGAGATGGTGGCGCTCTGCGACGCGCCGCCCACCTTCACCGACCTGGACGTGGTCCGCGACGAGCGGTTCTGACCGGCCCCGACGACACCGCTCACACCTCGCGCCGGCTGCGGCCGAGGAAGAGCGCGAACACCGCCGGCCGCAGCGAGAGCAGCTCCAGCCGCCCGCCGTCCGCCTCCGCGAGGTCGCGGGCGACGGCCAGCCCGATGCCGGTCGAGTTGCGCCCGCTGACCGCGCGCTCGAACACCCGGTTGCCCAGCTCGGGCGGAACGCCGGGGCCCTCGTCCTGCACCTCGACCACCACGGACGTCCCGGACGGCCGGACCCGCAGGGTGACCGTCCCGGCGCCGTGCATCAGCGAGTTCTCGATCAGGGTGGCCAGCACCTGGGCGACCGTGCCGGGGGTGCCGACGGCGGTGACCCCGCGCAGGCCCTCGACCTGGAGCACCCGCCCGGTGCCGCGCAGCGAGGGCCCCCACTCCTCGACCTGCTGCTTGACCACGTCGTCGACGTCGAAGGCGACGGCGGTGGGGCTGCGCGGGTCGCGCTGGGTGGTCAGCAGCCGCTGGACGACGTCGGTGAGCCGCTCGACCTGCTGGAGGGCGATGGTGGCCTCCTCCTTGACCGTCTCCGGGTCCTCGGCCAGCGCGGTGATCTCCTCCAGCCGCATGGAGAGCGCGGTGAGCGGGGTGCGCAGCTGGTGCGAGGCGTCGGCGGCGAGCCGGCGCTCGGCGGTGAGCATCCGGGCGATCCGTTCGGCGCTGACGTCGAGCACCTCGGCGACCCGGTCGAGTTCGGGCACGCCGTAGCGGCGGTCGCGCGGGCGCGGGTCGCCGGAGCCGAGCCGCTCGGCGGTCTCGGCGAGGTCGGTGAGCGGCTGGGCGAGCCGTTTGGCCTGCCAGACGGCGAGGGCGACGGCGGCCTGCACGGCGAGCAGCGCGACCACGCCGAGCAGCAGCAGCATGTTGGCGATCTCGTGGTCGACCGCCTCGCGGGACTGCTCGACGGTGACGGTCTCGCCGCTGGCGCCGCGTTCGACCGCCTTGAGCACATGGTCGCCGTCGGGCCGCTGCCCGCTGGAGACGACCGCCCGGCCGGGGATGTCCACCTCGACGTACTGGCCCTCGGAGACCTGGTTGGCGAACTTGTCGCCGGTGACCGGCTCGTTGGCGGCGAGCCGGTTCTCCACCAGGGCGAGCACCCGGACGGCGGCGGCGTCCACCCGGTCCTGGGCGGAGCTGACGATGGTGCGCTTCTCCACCACCGCCAGCGGCACGCAGAACACCACGACCACCACCAGGACGACTCCCAGCAGCGAGTTGATCATTCGGCGTTTCACGCTGCCGCTCCCGACGGTGGTGGGCACCCCCGGTCGGGGCGTCCGCTCGGGCTAATTCTTCTCGAAGCGGAAGCCCACCCCGCGCACGGTGGCGATGTAGCGGGGGTTGGCGGCATCGTCGCCGAGCTTCTTGCGCAGCCAGGAGATGTGCATGTCGAGGGTCTTGGTGGAGGTCCACCAGGTGGTGTCCCAGACCTGCCGCATGATCTCCTCGCGGGTGACCACCCGGCCGGCGTCCCGGACCAGCACCCGGAGCAGCTCGAACTCCTTGGCGGAGAGGGTGAGCTCCTCCTCGCCCAGCCAGGCGCGGTGCGACTCGATGTCGATCTTGACGCCGTGCGCGCCGGTGGTGAGCTGGTCGACGTTGCCGCGCCGGAGCAGGGCCCGGACCCGGGCGAGCAGCTCGGCGAGCCGGAACGGCTTGGTGACGTAGTCGTCGGCGCCCGCGTCCAGGCCGACCACCGTGTCGACCTCGTCGGCGCGGGCGGTGAGCACCAGGACGGGGCAGCTGCGGCCGTCCGCGCGCAGCCTGCGGCACACCTCCAGCCCGTCCATCTCGGGCAGGCCGAGGTCGAGGACGACCAGGTCGACCTCCTCGCCGAGCCCGGCGGCCAGTGCGGAGGGGCCGTCCTCACGGACGAGCACCTCGTATCCCTCGCGGCGCAGCGCCCGGGCAAGCGGTTCGGAGATCGCGGGGTCGTCCTCGGCGAGCAGCACACAGGTCATGGGCTGATGGTAGTCCGCCGGGGTGCGGCCGTTGCCGCCGTGAGGTAGTTCACAGTGCGTGATCGTTATACGGGGGACGGTCGAGCCCCAACCAACACGTCCGGGCCGCGTGTTCGGCGAAGATCCTGCTCCTCAAGCTTGAAAGCGAAGGAATAATCACTGCTCTACCATGGATAGCGTGGGCTGATCTCTCGCGGACTTTGCCATTTCCATACCTGATGCACGGCTTTTGTCATCTGATGCCGCCAAATATCGCCACGTAGAGTGGTTTCGTCCACGTCCGCCTCCACCCCCCTTGGCGGACGCTGTCAGGCAAGGAACCACTACACATGGCGTCTACGACCCTGGAGTCCGGCGTTCAGTCGGCCTCTCCCAGCGGCAAGACCTTCCTCGGGCACCCCCGGGGCCTCGCCACCCTCTTCATGAGCGAGATGTGGGAGCGCTTCAGCTACTACGGCATGCGTGCCCTGCTGGTGCTCTACATGACCGCCTCCGTCACCGACGGCGGCCTCGGCATGAAGATGGCCGTCGCGAGCGCCGTCTACAGCGTCTACACGGCGATGGTCTACCTGCTGGCCCTCCCGGGCGGCTGGATCGCCGACCGCTTCCTCGGCGCCCGGAAGACCGTCGCGCTCGGCGGCACGATCATCATGGTCGGCCACTTCCTGCTGGCCCTGCCGGTCGGTGTGTCGTTCTTCGCCGGCCTCGCGCTGATCGCGCTCGGCTCGGGCCTGCTCAAGGCCAACATCTCGACGATGGTCGGCCACCTCTACGACGGGCCCAACGACCCGCGCCGGGACGGCGGCTTCACCATCTTCTACATGGGCATCAACCTCGGTGCCTTCGCCGCCCCGCTGGTCATCGGCACCATCGGCCAGAAGGTCGACTGGCACCTGGGCTTCGCCCTGGCCGGCGTCGGCATGGCCCTGGGCCTCGCCCAGTTCCTGCTCGGCACCCGCCACCTGAGCGCCAAGAGCGACGTGGTGACCTCGCCGATCTCGGCCGCCGAGAAGAGCGCGATCTTCAAGAAGGCCGCCCTGTGGCTCGCCGCCGCCGTCGTCTTCTACGCGGTCGTCGCGCTGACCGGCCACTTCACCATCAACTGGGCGATCTGGCCGCTGTCCATCGCGGGCCTCGCGATCCCGGTCTTCGTCTTCGCCAAGGTGAAGCGCGACAAGGACCTCGACGAGACCGAGCAGTCCCGGATGAGCGGCTACATCTGGTTCTTCGTCGCCGCCGCCGTGTTCTGGATGATCTACGACCAGTCCGGTTCGACGCTGAACATCTTCGCGCAGGACAACACCTCGTCCACGCTGTTCGGCTTCGACTTCCCGTCCAGCTGGTTCCAGTCGCTCAACCCGCTGTACATCATGGCCCTGGCCCCGGTCTTCGCCTGGATCTGGGTGGCGCTCTCGCGCCGCGGCAAGAACCCCAGCACCACCGCGAAGTTCTCCTTCGGCCTGCTGATGATCGGCGCCTCGTTCATCGTCATGATGCTGGCGATGGCCGCCGCCTCCGGCGACACCAAGGTCACGCCGCTCTGGCTGGCCTCGGTCTACCTGATCCAGACCGTCGGCGAGCTGACCCTCTCCCCGGTCGGCCTGTCCGTCACCACCAAGCTGGCGCCGGCCAAGTACGCCAGCCAGATGATGGGCGTGTGGTTCCTCGCGGTCACCGCGGGCGACTGCGTCGCCGCCATCTTCCAGCTCGTCCTCGGTGACAGCGTGGTCGGCTCCACCTGGTACTTCGCGGTCCAGGGCGGCATGGCGATCCTCGCCGGCGCGGCGCTGTACATGTACCGCCGCAACGTCGTGCGGCTGATGGGCGACGTCCACTGACGTCTGCCCGACCGGCCCCGGCCGTTCTCCCCCGTCCGGCTCCCGCTCCCCGGTCCGATCTGCCTATGGTCCCGGCATGCCGACCGAATCGCTCCCCCGCCAGCTCGCCCGCACCGGACGCCTCACCCTCGGCGCGCCCGCCGCACCCACCGTCACCGCCGACGGCCGCACCGTGCTCTTCCTGCGCAGCCCCGCCGGCGACGACCCGACCGGACGGCTCTGGGCCCTCGACACCGACACCGGCGAGGAGCGCCTGATCGCCGACCCCGCCGCCCTCGGCGACACCGGCGGCGACCTCCCCGAGGCCGAACGGATCCGCCGCGAACGCGCCCGCGTCCTCGGCCGCGGCATCACCGCGTACGCGACCGACGCCACCGGCCGCACCGCCGCCCTCGCCCTCTCCGGCGCCCTGCTGCTCGCCGACACCGCCACCGGCGAGGTCCGCCGGATCCCCACCGCCACCGAGGTCCACGACCCCAGGCCCGACCCCACCGGCCGCCGCATCGCCTACGTCGGCGGCGGCGCCCTGCGGGTCGTCGGGGCCGACGGCCGGGACGACCGCGCGCTCGCCGAACCCGAGCACGAGGAGGTCCGCTACGGCCTGCCCGAGCACGTCGCCGCCGAGTCCATGCACCGCCACCGCGCCCACTGGTGGTCCCCCGACGGCACCCGGCTGCTGGTCGCCCGGGTCGACGAGCGCCCGCTGCGCCGCCTCCACCACGCCGACCCCGCCGACCCGGCCCGGCCCCCGCGCACGCACCGCTACCCGCTGGCCGGCACCGACAACGCCGAGGTCACCCTCTGGCTGCTCGACCTCGACGGCGGACGCACCGAGGTCCGCTGGGACCGGGCCGGCTTCGAGTACCTGACCGCCGCCGGCTGGGACGCCCACGGCCCGTACGCCGCCGTGCAGAGCCGTGACCAGCGCACCGTGCTCACCCTCGCGGTCGACCCCGCCGACGGCGCCACCCGCGTCCTCGCCGAACGCCGCGACGAGCACTGGGTCGAACTCCTCCCCGGCCTGCCCGTCCGGACCGCCGCCGGCTCGCTCGTCGACACCGCCGACCACGGCGACACCCGCCACCTCACCGTCGACGGCGCCCCCGTGACCCCGCCCGGCCTCCAGTTGCGCGCCGTCCTCGGCACCGACGGCGAGCAGGTGCTGTTCACCGCCTCCGACGAACCGACCGAGACCCACCTCTGGTCGTGGGACCCGGCCTCGGGCGCCGTCCGGCTCAGCCACGAGCCCGGCACGCACACCGGCGTGCGCCGCGCCGGCACGCTCGTCCACACCGCCCGCACCCCCGGCGCGCCCACCGGCCGCACCACCGTCCACCGCCCGGACCGGCCCGCCGCGACCCTCGTCTCCCACGCGCAGACACCCGTCCTCACCGCCCGCCCCGAACTGCTCCGGCTCGGCCCGCGCGAACTCCGCGCCGCGCTCTTCCTGCCCGCCGGCCACCGGCCCGGCGACGGCCCGCTGCCCGTGCTGCTCGACCCCTACGGCGGCCCCGCCATGGCCAAGGTCACCGCCGCCCCGCACTGGTGGGACCTGACCTCCCAGTGGTTCGCCGACCAGGGCTTCGCCGTGCTGGCCGTCGACGGCCGGGGCACCCCCGGACGCGGCCCCCGCTGGGAGAAGACCGTCTTCGCGGACATCGCCGACCCCGCCCTCGCCGACCAGGTCGACGCCCTGCACGCCGCCGCCGCGCTCCGCCCCGGACTCCTGGACCTCGACCGGGTCGGCATCCGCGGCTGGTCCTTCGGCGGCTTCCTCGCCGCGCTCGCCGTGCTGCGCCGCCCCGACGTGTTCCACGCCGCCGTCGCCGGAGCCGCCCCCACCGACCACCGGCTCTACGACACCCACTGGAAGGAACGCTTCCTCGGCCACCCGGACGAACACCCCGAGCGCTACGAGGCCGCCTCGCTGTTCCCCGACGCCCCCGGGCTGCGCCGCCCGCTGCTGCTGATCCACGGCCTCGCCGACGACAACGTGCTGCCCGCCCACAGCCTGCGGCTCTCCGCCGCCCTGCTCGCCGCCGGCCGCCCGCACGAGTTCCTGCCGCTGCCCGGCGCGGGCCACTCGCCGGCCGACCCCGGGGTGGCCGAGCACCTGCTGCACCACCAGCTCGACTTCCTGCGGCGGTCGCTGGGACTCGGCTGACCGAGGACGACGACGGGGCCGGGAGAGGCACACCCTCCCGGCCCCGCGCACCGCCCGAAGGCCCGTCAGGCCTCGCGCACGCGCGACCGCCGGACCTCGCACACCCTCCCGTCAGACCTCGCGCACACCCGCCCGCCAGACCGCCGCCGTCAGCGGCACACCCGGCCGGTAGGCCAGGTGCACCGGCGAGGGCGCCTCCAGCAGCTGCAGGTCCGCCCGGGCCCCCACCCGCACCGTGCCCACGTCGGTACGCCGCAGCGCCCGCGCGCCGCCCGCCGTCGCGGCCCAGACCGCCTCGTCCGGCGTCATGCCCATCTCCCGCACCGCCACCGCGATGCAGAACGCCATCGAACTCGTGAAGCTGGAGCCCGGGTTGCAGTCGGTGGACAGCGCCACCACCGCCCCCGCGTCCAGCAGCCGGCGCGCGTCCGGGTAGACCGCCCGGGTGGAGAACTCCGCCCCCGGCAGCAGCGTCGCCACCGTCGACGAGCCCGCCAGCGCGGCCACGTCCTCGTCGGTGAGGTGGGTGCAGTGGTCGGCCGAGGCCGCGCCCAGCTCCACCGCCAGCTGCACACCCGGGCCGTAGGTGAGCTGGTTGGCGTGCACCCGGGGGATCAGCCCGCGCTCGATCCCCGCGGTGAGGATCGCCCGGGCCTGGTCGCCGTCGAAGGCGCCCTTCTCGCAGAACACGTCCACCCAGCGGGCGTAGGGCGCGCAGGCGTCCAGCATCGGGCCGGTGACCAGCTCGACGTAGGCCGCCGGGTCGTCGGCGAACTCCGGGGCCACCACGTGCGCGCCCAGGTAGGTGGTCTCCGGCGTGTACGAGGAGGCGATCCGCAGCGCCCGCGACTCGTCCTCCACCGTGAGCCCGTACCCGGACTTGCACTCGACCAGCGTGGTGCCCTGGCGCAGCGCCTCCCGCACCAGCCGGGCCAGGTTGGCGTCGAGCTCGGCGTCGGCGGCGGCCCGGGTGGCGGCCACCGTGGTGCGGATGCCGCCGGCCGAGTAGGACTGCCCGGACATCCGGGCGTTGAACTCGGCGGTGCGGTCGCCGGCGAAGACCAGGTGGGCGTGCGAGTCCACCCAGCCGGGCAGCAGGGCGCGGCCCGCCGCGTCGAACACCTCGTCGGCGGCCGGGGCTCCGGCCGCCGGGCCGACCCAGGCGACGGTGCCGCCGTCGATCACCACCGCCGCGTCGGTGAGCGCGCCGAGCGGCCCGGTCCCGTGCGCGGGGTCGTTGGTGACCAGGGTGCCGATCCCGGTGATCAGGGTGCTCGGCATGGTCGGGCTGCTGCTCGGGGTGCTGGTCGAGCTGCTCACGTCGGAACCTTTCGGGGAGCGGGAACGGGGACGGAACGGGGAGAACGGGGGCGGAAAGCGGTGGCGGGAAACGGGAGCGGGGGCGGGCGGTCCGATGCCGCCCGCCCCCGGTCACCGCGGCAATGCCGGGAACTCAGCAGCCGAGCGCGGCGATCGAGGACCGCAGCGCTCCCGGCACGTCCGGCACCAGGGTGTGCGCGCCGTCCTTGACCACGTGCCGACCGCCGACCACCACGTGCCGGACGTCCGCCGCGGCGGCCGCGAACACCGCGATCTCCGCGCCCAGCCGGGGCGGCGGACCGGCCGTGCGCACCGAGTCCAGGGCGATCACGGTGAAGTCGGCCAGCGAACCGGCCTCGATCCGCCCCGCCTCGGGCCAGCCCAGCGAGGCGTGGCCGTCCTCGGTACCGGCCCGGAGCAGCGCGTTCGCCGTCCAGTGGCCCCGGGTGCGGGTGCGCAGCCGCTCGTCCAGCTCCAGCGCCCGGGCCTCCTCGAACGGGTCGATCACCGCGTGACTGTCGCTGCCGAGGGTGATCGGGCACCCCCCGGAGGCCAGCTGCCGGGCCGGGCCGATGCCGTCCGCGAGGTCCCGCTCGGTGGTGGGGCACATGCAGACGGTGGTGGAGGAGCCGGTCAGCAGCTCGACGTCCTCCTCGGTGAGGTGGGTGGCGTGCACGACCGAGGTGCGCGGACCGAGCGCGCCGCGGTCGGCGAGCAGCCGGGTCGGGGTGACGCCGTGCGCGGCGAGGCAGGCGTCGTTCTCGGCGGTCTGCTCGGACAGGTGGACGTGCAGCGGGGCCTCGCGCTCCGCCGCCCAGTCGGCGACGGTGCCGAGCTGCTCGGCGGGCACGGCGCGCACCGAGTGGATCGCGGCGCCGATCCGGGCGTGCTCGCGGGCCTTCAGCTGCTCGGCCCGCCCGGCCCAGGCCCCGGCGTCGCCGTCGCTGAACCGCAGCTGCGGCCTGGTCGGCTCGGTGCCGAAGCCGGCCGACAGGTAGCAGGTGTCGAGCAGGGTGATCCGGATGCCGGCCCGGGCGGCGGCCTCGATCAGCGCCTCGCCCATCGCGTTGGGATCGTCGTACCGGGCACCGCCGGGCGCGTGGTGCAGGTAGTGGAACTCGCCGACGGCGGTGATCCCGGCGAGCGCCATCTCCGCGTAGGCGGCGGTGGCGAGCGCCAGGTAGCGGTCCGGGTCGAGCGCGCCGGCGAACCGGTACATGGTGTCGCGCCAGGTCCAGAAGGTGCCGGAGCCGACCTGGACGTGGCCGCGCAGCGCCCGGTGGAAGGCGTGCGAGTGCGCGTTCGCCTGCCCGGGAAGCAGCAGTCCCTCCAGCCGGACGGCGCCGGGCGGGCAGGGCCCGCTGTCCGGCTGCACCCGGGCGATCTTGCCGCCGGCCCCGGTGGTGATCAGGACGTCCGGCTCGACCACCGGCCCGTTGGCGTGCGGCAGCCAGGCGTACTGCGCCCAGTACGTCGTCTGCGCGCCTCCGGCGCGACCTGTCGTCCGCGCGTCTCCGGAAGGGCTTACTGACACGCCAGGTCCTCCAGTACGTCGGCGAGGGCGGCGACGCCGGCCAGGCAGTCGGCCGGCTCGGCGTGCTCCGCCGGGGAGTGCGAGACACCGCTCGGGTTGCGCACGAACAGCATGGCGGTCGGGACCGCCGAGGCGAGGATCCCGGCGTCGTGTCCCGCGCCGGTGGGCAGCACGGGGACGCCGCCCAGCCGGGCGGCGAGGCGGTCGCGCAGTGGGCCGTCGAAGTCCACCACCGGGGTGTAGGACTCGCGGGTCAGCCCGACCTCGACGCCGTCGCGCTCGCCGCGCTCGGCGGCGGCCCGGCCGATCTCCTCGACCAGCGCGGTGAGGGTGGCCTCGTCGGCCGCCCGGGAGTCCAGCCAGCCGCGCACCAGCGAGGCGATCGCGTTGGTGCCGTTGGGCTCCACCGCGACCTTGCCGAAGGTGGCCAGCGCGCCCGCGAGCTTCGCCTTCTTCCGCGCGGCGAGCACGGTGTTGGCGTAGGTCAGCATCGGGTCGCGGCGGTCCTCGATCCGGGTGGTGCCGGCGTGGTTGGCCTCGCCGCGGAAGTCGAACCGCCAGCGGCCGTGCGGCCAGATCGCGCTCGCCACGCCGACCGGGTGCTCCTCGGTGAGGTAGCGGCCCTGCTCGACGTGGAGTTCGACGAAGGCGCCGATCCGGGCCAGCCGGTCGCCGTCCGCGCCGATCGCGGTCGGGTCCTGGCCGGCCCGCTCCATCGCGTCGGGCAGCCGGACGCCGTCGGCGTCGCGCAGCTCGTACGCCTGCTCCTTGGCGAGCACGCCGGCGGTGAGCCGGGAGCCGATGCAGGCCACCCCGAACCGGGCGCCCTCCTCGTCGCCGAAGTTGACGATCGCCAGCGGCCGGGCGAGCCCGGTCCCCCGGGCGCGCAGCTCGTCGAGCGCCGCGAAGGAGGAGACCACGCCGAGCGGGCCGTCGAAGGCGCCGCCGTCCGGGACGGAGTCCAGGTGCGAGCCGGTGACCACCGCGCCCTCGCCGGCCGGGTCGCCGAGCCAGGCCCACTGGTTGCCGTTGCGGTCCAGCTCGTAGTGCAGGCCGCGGTCGCGGGCCTGCTGCTCGAACCAGGACCGGCACTCGGCGTCGGCGCTGTTCCAGGCGAAGCGGCGGTAGCCGCCGGAGGCGGCGGAGCGGCCCACGGGGAGCAGCTCCGCCCACATCCGTTCGAAGCTCGCGGAGCCCTGGTCGCTCACAGCTCGCCCGTCGAGCCGTGCTCGTTCATCGGGACGCGCACACCGCGCTCGGCGGCGACCTCGTCGGCCCGGTCGTAGCCGGCGTCGACGTGGCGGATGACGCCCATGCCCGGGTCGTTGGTGAGCACCCGGCGGATCTTCTCGCCGGCCAGCGCGGTGCCGTCGGCGACGGTGACCTGGCCGGCGTGGATCGAGCGGCCGATGCCGACGCCGCCGCCGTGGTGGATGGAGACCCAGGACGCGCCGGAGGCGACGTTGACCATGGCGTTGAGCAGCGGCCAGTCGGCGATCGCGTCGGAGCCGTCCAGCATCGCCTCGGTCTCCCGGTAGGGGGAGGCGACCGAGCCGCAGTCCAGGTGGTCGCGGCCGATGACGATCGGGGCGGACAGCTCGCCGGAGGCGACCATGTCGTTGAAGCGCTCGCCGGCCTTGTCGCGCTCGCCGTAGCCGAGCCAGCAGATCCGCGCGGGCAGGCCCTGGAAGTGCACCTTCTCCTGGGCCATCTTGATCCAGCGGTGCAGCGACTCGTTCTCCGGGAAGAGGTCGAGCACGGCCTTGTCGGTCTTGGCGATGTCCTGCGGGTCGCCGGACAGGGCGGCCCAGCGGAACGGGCCCTTGCCCTCGCAGAACAGCGGCCGGATGTACGCGGGGACGAAGCCGGGGAAGGCGAAGGCGCGGTCGTAGCCGGCCAGCTGGGCCTCGCCGCGGATCGAGTTGCCGTAGTCGAAGACCTCGGCGCCGCGGTCCTGGAAGCCGACCATCGCCTCGACGTGCTTGGCCATCGACTCGCGCGAGCGGACGGTGAACTCGGCGGGCTTCTCGGCCGCGTAGGTGGCCATGTCGTCGAAGGAGACGCCGACCGGCAGGTAGCTCAGCGGGTCGTGGGCGCTGGTCTGGTCGGTGACGATGTCGATCGGCGCGTCCATCGCCAGCAGCTGCGGGAACAGCTCGGCGGCGTTGCCCAGCAGGCCGATGGAGAGCGGCTGCCGCTTGTCGCGGGCGGCGGTGGCGAGCTCCAGCGCGTGGGAGAGGTTCTTGGCCTCGACGTCCAGGTAGCGGTGCTCGATCCGGCGGGAGATCCGGGACGGGTCGCAGTCGATGCAGATCGCCACGCCGCCGTTCATGGTGACGGCCAGCGGCTGGGCGCCGCCCATGCCGCCGAGGCCGGCGGTGAGGGTGATGGTGCCTTCCAGCGTCCCGTTGAAGCGCTTGTTGGCGACGGCGGCGAAGGTCTCGTAGGTGCCCTGGAGGATGCCCTGGGTGCCGATGTAGATCCAGGACCCGGCGGTCATCTGCCCGTACATGGTGAGCCCGAGGCTCTCCAGGCGGCGGAACTCCTCCCAGTTGGCCCAGTCGCCGACCAGGTTGGAGTTGGCGATCAGCACCCGCGGCGCCCACTCGTGCGTCTGCATGACGCCGACCGGCCGGCCGGACTGGACCAGCATGGTCTCGTCCTGCTTGAGGCCCTCCAGCGTGCGCACCATGGCGTCGAAGGAGCGCCA
Organism: Kitasatospora purpeofusca; assembly: GCF_000718025.1. Lineage (GTDB taxonomy): Bacteria > Actinomycetota > Actinomycetes > Streptomycetales > Streptomycetaceae > Kitasatospora > Kitasatospora purpeofusca. The sequence continues at coordinate 252,962 of NZ_JODS01000006.1, read as the reverse complement.
GTCGCGCGCGGCCTTGCCGGTGCCGCCGTAGACGACCAGCTTCGAGGGGTGCTCGGCCACCTCGGGGTCGAGGTTGTTCATGAGCATCCGCAGGGCGGCCTCCTGCTGCCACCCCTGCGTGGTCAGCCCGGTCCCCCGCGCCGCCCGCACCTCACGCGGCCCACTCGCCTGCTGCACCATGTCACGGTCTCCTTGCGGATGAATTCATTCAGGCTCGACTTCGCTGAATATATCCAAACATTCAGCCTTCGGCCAGACCTGCGCACATCCGATCAGCGCCCGTCCGACCAACACCCTCCGCGCTACGCTGAACCCGGCGAACACCAGCCAATCGGCCCAGGCGCCGACGAATGGAGGACGCGATGACGGCCATCACCGTGCGGCCGGGGAGACTCCGGGACGCGGCGGAGGAGATCGAGCGGAGCACCGGCCTCCGAGTCCAGATCATCGGCGGAACCCTGGTGATGTCCCCGACTCCTCGCGGAAAGCACGCGGGAACGGTGCAGGTCCTTCGCGACCAGCTCATCCCCGCGCTGCCCGGGAGCCACCGCGTCTACGAGGTCTCCTCGATCTGCATGCCGGACGACGAGGACGACTACGCAACCCCCGACATGATCGTTCTCCCGAAGGACTGGGGTACCGACGACAAGTGGCTGGCAGACCCGCGCGATGTCGCCCTCGCGCTGGAAGTCATCTCCAGCTCCGAACGCGCCAGCGGAATCGCCTCCAAGACAGAGTGGTACGCCATCGCCGGCGTGACCACTCTGCTCACGGCTGATCCGCGGAACGGTACTTGGACGCTCCACACACACCCTCGCGACGGCATGTACCAAGGCGTGCTCCATGGCAAGTACGGCGAGCCCGTCCCACTGACCGGCGCACCACTTCCGTCGGAGCTCCGGACTGACGAGCTGCCGTTGTACAGCCCCCGCCGCTGACCCTTCCTCAGGCCGCCGCGTCGCCGTCCCAGTCGATGCCGATCTCGGCGAGCCAGCGGCGATCGGCGTCGTCGGGGACGTCGGCGGACCGGGCGCCGGACGGCGTGGGCGGCGCGGGGGTCCGGGGTGGGCGGGGGATCTCCTGGACGGGGCCGAGGCCGTACTGCTCGGCGGCCGCGGCGGCGCGGGCGTCGGGTTCGATGACGCCGACGTGGACGACGGTCTCGTCGCCCGGGTCGAGGACGGTGAGTTCGGGATCGGGCAGACGGCGCAGGGTGACGCGGCGTCCGCAGGTCGGGCAGGACCACTCGTCGGCTCCGGAGGCGAGCCGGCCGACGAACTTCATCTCGTGGATCACACGCATGGCGGCACCCCCTGACCGGAATGATGCCCGCCCTGGGCGGATCGCCAACCTGCGGGTACGGTCGCCGGGGCGGCGTTCCGGGCCGCGGGGACGAACGGGGAGGGCCGGCATGGACCGCGAGTGGGGCATCGAGGAGAGCATCGGTGTGGCCGCCACACCGACGGAGGTCTACCGCGCCGTCAGCACCGTCCGACGGACCGGCGAGTGGAGCCCCGAGTGCCGGGCGGTGTGGGCGCGGCGGGGACCGCTCCGGACCGGGGACCGGTTCGTCGGCTTCAACCGGCGCGGACTGTTCGTCTGGTTCACCACCTGCCGGGTGACGACGGCCCGCCCCGGCAGCGAGTTCGCGTTCCGGGTGGATGCCCTCGGGCTGCCGATCGCCGAGTGGGGCTACCGGTTCGCGCCGGACGGCGAGGGCGGCACCGAGCTCACCGAGTACTGGCGGGACCTGCGGACCGGGCGGAGCGCGCCGGTCGCCGAGCTGCTCGGCAAGGTCTTCAGCGGCGTCGCCCCGGAGCGGCGGGCCGCGCACAACCGGGCCGGTATGCGCGCGACCCTGCGGCGGATCCGGCAGATCCTCGAAGCCTGACCCGCGACGGACCACCCGGGGGCCTGCTCCGCGGGGCTACTCCAGGAACAGCCCCCGGGCCGCCGCCGACTGCTCGATGGCCTCCAGCCGCGCCTCGGCGCCGGGGAGTTCGTCGCACATGGTCTGCAGCAGCACCCGGCCGAGCATCATCGGCGCGCAGGCGGTGTCGAAGACCAGCCCGGTGCCGACGGCGGCCGGCAGCATCAGGTCGGAGAGCTTGGCGACCGGCGCGAAGACGCTGTCGGCCACGGTGACGACGGTCAGCCCGCACTCCCGGGCCACCGCCAGGGCGTCCATCAGCTCGCGCGGGTAGCGCGGCAGGGCGAAGCAGAGCAGCACGCTCGCACCCGCGGCGGCGGCCTGTTCCAGCCGGTCGGCGAGCATGCTGCCGCCCTCGTCCAGCAGCCGGATGTCCGGGTGCACCTTGGCGGCGAAGTACGCGAAGCCGCGCGCCTGCGCGGAGGCGGCCCGCAGGCCGAGCACCGGCAGCGGGCGGGAGGCGGCGAGCAACCGGGCGGCGCGGGCGATCGGCTCGGGGTCGGCGAGCAGCTCGGCCAGGTGGCGAAGGTGCTCGATCTCGGCGAGCACGGCCTGCTGGTGCTCGTTGCGGACGGCGTCGGCCGGGGTCTCGGGGGCGGCGGCCTCGCCGGCGCCGAGTTCGCGCAGCTGCTTGCGCAGCGCCGGGTAGCCGTCGTAGCCGAGGGCCACCGCGAAGCGGGTCACCGAGGGCTGGCTGACGCCGGCGAGTTCGGCGACCTCGACGCTGGAGAGGAACGGCGCCTCGGTGGCGTGCCGGACCAGCGAGTGCGCGATCCGCCGCTGGGTGGGGGTGAGCCGGTGCCCCTCGAAGAGCTGGAGCAGCCGGGCGGAGGGACCGACCGTGCCGGCGTCGTCGGTGGCGGTCATGGCGGTACCTCCGGATGCGAGCTGTTCGGACGACTGTGCAGCAGTGGGGCGCCGCTGGCAAAGACGTCTCGCCCGACGGGACGTCGGGCGAGACGTCCCGCAGCGGTGACCGGGCGGGCGCCAAGGGGGGCGCGGACCGTCTCGGGGTGACCCTGAGATCCCCCTGAGACCGCCCTGAATCCCCGTCGGACCGATGGACCGGCGGCCTCCGGAGGGAGGAAGCTGGTGCCCATGGACACTCGTCAGGACGATCTGCGGCGCGATCTGGACGCCACGCTGCAGGCGCGCAAGGAGCTCGGCCCGGAGTACGAGTCGGAACTCGTCGACTCCTTCCTCGCCCGGATCGACGCCCGGCTCGACGCCCGGGTGGAGCGCCGGGTGGCCGAGCGGCTCGGCCCGGCCGACGGCTACGGTCCCACCGAGGGGTACGGCCGTCCGGGGTACGGGCCGCGCCGCTTCGGCCGCCGTTCGGCGACCAGGCTCCCGATCGTCTCGCTGGTGCTCGGCATCCCGCTGTCGGCGATCGCCGCCGAGAGCGGCGGTTTCCTGGGCCTGCTGGTCTGCTGGGGCGGCATCGTCGGCGTCAATGTCTCGTCCGCGCTCGCCGAGCGGATCCAGGAGCAGCGCGGTGCGGCGGCCCCGAAGAGCGACTGGGACCGGTGACGGGTGACGGGTGACCGGCGGCCTTTCCGGCCACCGGTCACCCGTCCCGCCCGTCCTGCCCGTCCCGCCCGTTCGGTGCGGCGCGGAGGTCAGGCCAGCGGGCCGGTGACCCGCTCGACGGCGCGCACCAGCTCGCCCGAGGCGACCAGCGCGGCGGCGGCCTCCAGGTCCGGCGAGAGGAAGCGGTCGCGACCGGCGCCGCCGACCCCGGCGGCCCGGGCGGCGGCCATCGCCGCGGCCGTGGCCGGCGCCGGCTCGGCGCCCGTTCCGGCCTGCTGGCGAATCTCCAGCGCCCGGGCGGCGGCGGTGAGCTCGACGGCCAGGACCCGGCCGAGGTTCTCCACGGACTGGCGCAGCTTGCGCGCGGCGGACCAGCCCATCGAGACGTGGTCCTCCTGCATGGCCGAGGAGGGGATCGAGTCGACCGAGGCCGGCACCGCGAGCCGCTTGTTCTCGCTGACCAGCGCGGCCTGGGTGTACTGGGCGATCATCAGGCCGGAGTCCACGCCCGGGTCGTCGGCCAGGAAGGCCGGCAGGCCGTGCGAGCGGGCCTTGTCGAGCAGCCGGTCGGTGCGGCGCTCGGAGATCGAGCCGAGGTCGGCGGCGGCGATGGCGAGGAAGTCCAGCACGTAGGCGACCGGGGCGCCGTGGAAGTTGCCGTTGGACTCGACCCGGCCGTCGGGCAGCACCACCGGGTTGTCGACCGAGGCGGCCAGCTCCCGGGAGGCGACCAGCTGGGCGTGCGCGAGGGTGTCGCGGCCGGCGCCGGCGACCTGCGGGGCGCAGCGGATCGAGTAGGCGTCCTGGACCCGCGGCGCGTCGTCCTGGTGGTGGCCGGTGAGGCCGGAGCCCTGGAGCACGGCCAGCATGTTGGCGGCGGCGGCCGCCTGGCCGGGGTGCGGACGGATCGGGGCGTGCAGCTCGGGGGCGAGCACCTTGTCGCTGCCGAGCAGGGCCTCCAGGGTCATGGCGGCGGTGATGTCGGCGGTGGTGAACAGCCGCTGCATGTCCGCGATGGCCATGACCAGCATGCCGAGCATGCCGTCGGTGCCGTTGATGAGGGCGAGGCCCTCCTTCTCCAGCAGCTCGACGGGCTCGATGCCGGCGGCGGCGAGCAGCTCGCCGGCGGGCTTCTCGACGCCGTCGGGGCCGGTGGCCACGCCCTCGCCCATGAGGACGAGCGCGCAGTGCGACAGCGGCGCGAGGTCTCCGGAGCAGCCGAGCGAGCCGAACTCGCGGACCACCGGGGTGATGCCGGCGTTGAGCAGCGCGGCCATGGTTTGGGCGACCAGCGGGCGGACGCCGGTGCGGCCGCTGGCGAGGGTCTTCATGCGCAGGAACATCAGCGCGCGGACGACCTCGCGCTCGACCACCGGGCCCATCCCGGCGGCGTGCGAGCGCACCAGCGAGCGCTGCAGCTGGGCGCGCAGCTCGGGGCTGATGTGCCGGACGGCGAGGGCGCCGAAGCCGGTCGAGACGCCGTAGACGGGGCGCGGTTCGGCGGCGAGGGCGTCGATCCGGGCGCGCGCGGTCGCCATCTCGGCGATCGCGTCGGGGCCGATCTCGACCCGGGCGTTGCCCCGGGCGACGGCCAGCACGTCCTCGGCGCCGACGTCGGCCTTGCCGACCTGGACGAGCGGCGCGTGGGCGGCCGCAGCACTGTGCATATCCATATGCATCATCTCAGCAGGTGAATGGAGATATGACAACCATCTCGGCCCAGTCGAAACTCCCGACACCGAACCGCCCGGTCACCAGGATTTTCGAATACCCGGGCCGGTGCCGCACGCTGTGGGGAGGCGGACGGCGCAACGCCGGGCGCGGACGGGAAGGCGGGCGGGACGATGACGCGGGCGACGGCACGGCGGCGGGTGCTCCGACTGCGCGGGGACGGGCGCAGTTTCCGGCCCGACGCGCTGGCCGCCGAGGAACCGCTGGAGATCCGGCTCGGCGGCGAACCCCTCACCGTCACCATGCGCACCCCCGGCCACGACTTCGACCTGGTCGCGGGCTTCCTGGTCGGCGAGGGCCTGGTCGCCACCGGCGAGGAGCTGGCGGCACTGCGCTACTGCGCCGGCACCGACGCGGACGGCGCCAACACCTACAACGTGGTGGACGCGACGCTGCGCGACACCACCCGCCCGCTGCCGCTCTCCGCCCACCGCAACCTGCTCACCACCAGTGCCTGCGGACTGTGCGGCCGCGACACCGTGGACGCCGTGCGCACCCACGTCCGGCACCCGGTCGGCGAGGACCCGCTGAGCGTCCCGCCCGCGCTGCTCTACGCGCTGCCGGACCGGCTGCGCGCCGTCCAGCGCACCTTCGACTCCACCGGCGGCCTGCACGCGGCCGGCCTGTTCGACGGCCGGACCGGCGAACTGCTGTGCGCCCGCGAGGACGTCGGCCGGCACAACGCGGTGGACAAGGTGGTCGGCTGGGCACTGCGGGAGGGCCTGCTTCCGCTGACCGGCCATGTGCTCCTGGTCAGCGGCCGGGCCTCGTTCGAGCTGACCCAGAAGGCGGCACTGGCCGGCGTGCCGCTGCTGGCCGCGGTCTCGGCGCCGTCCTCGCTGGCGGTGGACCTCGCCGAGGAGCTGGGCCTGACCCTGGTCGGCTTCCTGCGCGGCGAGGGCGCCAACGTCTACACCCGCCCCGACCGGATCGCCTGACCCGCACCCCGCCGCGTCCCGCCCCGCCCCACTTCAGCGCCGCCCCACTTCAGCTCGGCCCCACTTCAGCTCGGCCCCACTTCAGCCCCGCCTCACTTCAACTCGGCCTCGACCAGGTCCGCCGCCCGCGCCGTACCGCCCTCGGCCCGGGCCGCGGCGCGCTGCTCCGCGAGCCGCCCGGCCACCGCCGGGTCCCCGGTCAGCTCCAGCAGCGCGGAGCGCAGCGCCCCGGGGGTCGCGTCCTCGGTGTCCAGCCGCCGGGCCACCCCGAGCGCCACCAGCGAGTCCGCGTTGGCGAACTGGTCGACGGCCTGCGGCACCGCGATCATCGGCACCCCGTGGAACAGACCCTCGCTCGCGCCGCCGGTGCCGGCGTGGGTGACGAAGGCGTCCGCCTGCGCCAGCACGTCGAACTGCGGCACCCAGCGGTGCACCTCGACACCGGCCGGCACCTCGCCCAGCGCGGCCCGGTCGGTGTGCCGGCCGATCTGCAGCACGACGTGCCAGCCGGGCAGGCCGCCGAAGGCCTCCAGGCAGGCCCGGTAGAAGGCCGGGCGGTCGGTGAAGGCCGAGCCGAGCGAGACCAGCAGCACCTTGTCCGCCCCGGCGGGCCGCTGCCAGCTGCCCTGGTGCGAGCGGTCGCCGAAGCACTGGCCGACGAAGGTGATCCGGTCGGTGTCGACCCGGTCCGCGCAGGGCTGCAGGGCCCGCGGGATCAGCGCCAGCGCGCGGTCCGGCCGGTTCTTGAACCGCTCGACGTCCCGCTCGACGTCCCGGACGGCGACGCCGTTGGCGGTCAGCCAGTCGCCGAACCGCCGGTAGTGCTCGGGGCCGCCGGGCCCGGTGCGGAGCGCCTCGAACATCGGCGCCATGTCCTCCTCGAAGCCCTCCCAGCCGACCATCGTGGGCGACAGCTGCACCGCGGGCACGCCGTGCCCCTCGGCAACCGCCCGGGCGGCGAAGGCGCCGATGTCGTACAGCACGAGGTCGGGCCGGTCCTCGGCGAAGAGCTTCCGCAGCACCGGGGTCATCGCGAGGGCGTCGTCGAGGAAGACGTCCTGGACCGCGACCGGATCCTCCGGCCACCCGGCGGGGTCGCCGTCGAGCGGCAGCGCGGTGTCGTACGGGACGTGCGTGGCGCCGGTGGACGCGACCGTGTCGGCGAAGGACGGCGCGTTGACGTAGCTCACCCGGTGGCCCCGGGCGACGAGCTCGGTGATGAGGGCGAGGCTCGGGTTGACGTGGCCGTGGGCCGGAATGGAAGCCATGACGACATGGGCGGAGCGGGTCATCTCGGTGGTCCTCTCGAAAGGCTGCGACTCGGGCTCTTGTCGAGACGAGACGGTTCGTCTCGCTGACGTTCCACCAGCATGCATCGGCGAATCCGAACTGTCAAGACGATACGGACCGTCTCGCCATCTCGGTAGGATGGCGCCCATGACCGGACCGCAGAACACCCCCGACCCCAGCCGCCGCAACGAGCAGAGCCGCGCGGCCATCCTCACCGCCGCCGCCGAACTCGTCGCCGAACTCGGCATCGGCAAGCTCACCATCGAGAAGATCGCCGCCCGCGCCGGCGTCGGCAAGCAGACCATCTACCGCTGGTGGCCCTCCAAGGGCGCCGTCGTCTTCGACGCCTTCCTCGCCGCCAGCGAGGACCCCTCCGGCAGCCTCGCCCTCCCCGACACCGGCGACCTCGGCGAGGACCTGCGGACCGTCCTGCGGCTCACCGCCCTCGAACTCGCCGACCCCGCCTTCGACCGGACCGGCCGCGCCCTCACCGCCGAGGTGCTCACCGACCCCGCCCTGCTGCGCGACTACCGCGAACGCCTGCTCGACCCGCTGCTGACCGTCACCCGCGAACGCCTGCGGACCGCCCGCGAGGCCGGACAGCTGCGCGCCGACGCGGACCTCGACCTCGCGGTCGAACTCCTCTACGGCCCGCTGTACTACCGCTGGCTGCACGGCCTCGGCCCGCTCGACCCCGGCTACGCCGACCAGGTCGTCGCGGCCGTCCTGGGCGCGCTCGGCCCCGCCCGGGACTGAGCGCGCCCGGCCCCGGGCCCCGTCCTCAGGACCGGTTGCGGCGGCGCAGCATCAGCACCACGACGACGATCACCGCGATCACCACCAGCACCACGCCGATGCCGATCACCAGTCCGATGATCTTGCCGAGGCCCTTCTTCTTCTTTTTCTTCGACTTGTCCTTGGACGCGGCCAGCTGCGCGGCGTCGTGGCGCTCCGCCGCCGCCCCGACCTGCCCGGCACCCTGCCCCGCCGCCGTCCGCGCCCCGGCAGCGGCCGCCGGGGCCGCCGAAACCACCGAAACCGTCGGAGCGGCCGAGGCCGCCGGCGCGGCCGCCAACGCCGTCCCGCCGAACGCGAGCACCGCGGAGAGCACCAGGCCCGTCACCCGAGCACGCACAGGAATCAACCCCCGTCATCGATCCGGCGCGACCCCGACGGCCCGCCGACCGCCGACACCATCCCACGCCCGCCCCGCCCCGCCCACCCCCAGGACCGGACCGCGACCCGCTCGGAACCAACCGGTCACCGAAGCACCACACTCCCCCGCGCACCCGGGTCCCGGCACTCGCCCCTGGAGTCAGACGCCCGGCGGGGAGGCGGGGCCGGCGAGGGCGACGGCGACGAGGGCGCGGAGGGCGGAGGCGACCTGGCCGAGCGGGAGGGTCGCGTCGTCGGCGAAGAGTTCGAGGAGCCAGCCGCCCGCCGGGTTCTGGCCGCCGGCCGCGACCATGCCGCGGTAGCCGGAGACCACCAGCATGGCCTCCTCCGCCGGGTCGTTGCCCGCCGCCCCGGCGCGCAGCGCGAAGGCGCCGCCGCGCACGGCGGTCCGGGTCAGCGGGTAGTGGCGGAGGTCGAAGACGGCGTCCGGGGCCTCGATCTGGGCGCGCTGGGTCTCCGCCCGGGTGCTGCTCGGCCCGCTGGTCATCCGGTAGACGGCGTGCCGCGCGGTGTGCATCAGCTGCGACCCGGGCGGCACGTAGGAGATCCACCAGCCGACCGCGTCCAGCAGCCGGGCCGTGGTCTCGGCGACCACGGCGAGCTTGCCCATGGTGTCGGCCGGGTGGACGGCGCGGGCGGTGCCCTGCCGGTCGAGCGCGGCGAGCACCGCCGTGAGCAGCTGCCCGGGGTCGGCACTGTGCGCGGCGCCGCGGAACCGCCGGCGGTCGCCGGTACCGGCCCGGCCGCCGGACCGGGGGCGCCCGTCGGTGCGGTACTGCGGGTCGGCGGCGTCCGCGAGCAGCACCGTCGGGTCGGGCGCGAAGCCGGGCCCGTGGCTGCGGCCGGCCACCACCGGGTGCGCGGCGCGGGCGGCCTTGGCCCGGTACTGGGCGGCGTCGGCGAGCCGGAAGAGCCGGTCGGGGGTGGTGACGGGGCCGATGGAGTCCCCGGTGGAGGCGACCCCGCAGGCGACGCCCTCGCCGTCGGCCAGGGCCAGCGCCCGCGCGCACAGCTCCTCGGCGACGGCGACCACCTCGTCCGACTTGCGGCCCTCGACGAGCAGGCAGAACTCGTCGCCGCCGAGCCGCGCCGCGAGGCTCCCGGGAAGCTTCGCGGCGGCCAGGGACAGCTGGTGGGCGAAGCGTTCCAGCAGCCGGTCGCCCACCTCGTGCCCCAGCTGGTCGTTGACCCGCTTGAGGCCGTTGACGTCGCAGACCACCAGGGACACCACGGTGTTGTCCCGGTTGTGGGCGGCCAGCGCGCTCTCCAGCCGGGCGTCCACCGCGCGCCGGTTGGCGAGGCCGGTGAGCGGATCGGAGAAGGCGAGCTTGCGCAGGTCGGCGAGGCGCTCGGTCTGGGCGAGGCCGGCCGAGATCTGGGCGGCGAGCAGGGTCGCGTAGTCGGCGTCGGCCTCGGTGAACTCGGCCGCCCCGGCGGTCCGGGCCAGGTAGAGCTCGCCCCAGGCCTGCCCGTGCAGCACGATCGGCGCGACCACGCAGCAGGCCCGGCCGCGCCGGCGCAGCGCGGCGGCGCGCTCCTGGCAGTACGCGCCGGCGGTCGGGTGGGCGTGACCGGAGTGCGGCTGGGAGTTGTCGGCGGTCTGCACCCATGCGCGCGGCAGCCGGCCGGTGGTCCAGCGCTCCTCCAGGTAGGTGACGATCTCGGGGAAGTCGGCGACCGGGTAGGACTCGTCCTCGGGCAGCTCCTCCTCCCCGGGGGAGAGCTCGCCGTGGTTGACCAGGACCCGCAGCCGGCCGGACTCGCGGTCCCAGACCGAGACGGCGGCCATGGCGGCGTCGAGTGCCCCGGTGGCACGGGCGGCGGCGGCCCGGACGGCCTCCAGCGGGGTGAGCGCCCCGGCCATGTCCTGGGCGAGCTCGACCACGGCCGTCAGCCGCGCGTCGGTGGCCGCACCGCCGACGGGGGTGCCGGGCACCCCGGGAACGGGGGGCACCGACGCGGCGGCCGCCGGCTGCCGCGTCCGGTCGCAGTCGCGGTCCGTCATGATCGCCTCACTGCTCACCGGCTCGCCTCGTTCCCTGTACCCGGTCCTCCTGATGGTCGGCGGACGACCGCCGTGCCCGCACCGTCCGTGCCGGCATGACCACCGAAGGCTCCCGAAGGTCCTACCCGTCCGACATCGGTTACCCGCCCGACGGTTCGCCACTCCGGCCGCCCGGACCGGAGCGCCTGCACCAAGACTATGGCGGTTTCGTTCGGTTATGCCCCGTTTGGGAGTCGGGATTCGCCGGACCGCGCGGCCTTCAACCGTTCGGCGTGGCGCGACGGGCCACCCGTCGGACGGCGCCGCAGCGCAGGACAGGGGCAGGACAGGGCAGGGACGGGGCAGGAAAGGGCAGAAGAGGGTGACGGGATCGGCGACCGGCCGGGAGGGCCGCGCGCTACTCGCTGTGCGGCCGCCGGGAGAGCAGCCACGGCTCGACCAGCCCGAGCCCCCGCACCGGGCGGCGCCACATCGGCTGCAGATTGAACCGGTGCCCCGCGTCCGGCAGCGGTCCGTGCTGCCCGGTGGGCGGCAGCCCCGCGGCCACCGACAGGGCGTCGGCCAGCCCGGACCCGTCCTCGCCGGGCGGCGCCACACTGCCGTACTGCTCCAGCGCGGCCGCGAACTCGCCGTCGATCAGCACCGCGTCCTTGGGCGCGATCGAGGTGAGCCGGCTGGCCAGGTTCACCGTGGTGCCGAACACGTCGCCCATCCGCGAGGTGACCGTGCCGAAGGCCATGCCGACCCGCAGGGCGGGGATGGTGTCGTCCTCGGCCAGCGCCTCGATCAGGCTGAGCGCGATCCCGGCCGCGATCACCGGATCCTCGGAGACGAACAGGATCTCGTCGCCGAGCGTCTTGATCACCCGGCCGCCCCGGCCCACGATCAGGTCGGAACAGGTGTTCTCGAAGGTCTCGACCAGCTCGCCGAGCTCCTCCTCCTCCAGCCGCCGGGACAGCCGGGTGAAGCCGACCAGGTCGGCGAAGCCCACCGCGAGCCGGCCGCTGGTGATCTCGTTGTCCTCGGCGGCCTGCACCACCCGGCCGGTGACGGCCGCCAGCTGCCGGCGCCAGACGTACACCAGGAACTGCTCCAGCTCCGGCAGCAGCAGCTCGACCAGCGGGTAGGCGACATCGGCCCGGGTGAGACCGGGCTCGACGGACTGGGTGAGGTTCTCCAGGAAGGTGTCCATCTGCCAGCCCGCGAGCCGGGCCGTGGTCTGCCCCGTGGACCGGGCCACCTGGATCGCCATCGACTCGCTCAGCAGGCCCGACTCGACCAGGCCCGCCAGTCGGCGCAGCGCGATCACGTCGCCGTCGGTCAGCGCCCTGGACTGGCCGATGTCCGGGAAGCCCATCGCCCGCCAGAAGCGGGTGGCCAGTTCCATCGGGACGTCGGCGGCCCGCGCGGCCTGGTACGGGGTGTAGCGGCGTGGCGCGTCCAGGATCAGGCGTTCGAGGTCGAGGGCGACGGTCTGGTCGTCGGAGCCCGCCGGGCCGCCGTTGCCGTCGGCGCCGTTGCCGCCGCCGTTGCTGCCGTCCTCTGCCACCGGTCCGTCCCCGTGCGGTCGCCGCACTCGCCTCGTGTCGTGCCAGTGCGGGCGCGGCCGCCCCCGTTCGGGCAGTGGCGCGCCTCACACTGCTGCCAGGTGGAATGTTCGCACGGAATCGCGCGATCCGGGGCATCCGCCCGAGTCAAGGGGAGGTAAGGGGAGGCACGGTGACCCGCCCGGCGCACGGCGCGCGACCCGTCCGGCGCAGGGTCCGGCACGGGGCGGCACGGGGACGGTACGGGGACGGCGCACGCCCCGGCCGGTGCCGCCCCGCGCCGCCGCGCCCGGGCCGTTCCGCTGCCCTTGCGGCCGCCCTTGCGGCCACGCCTACGACCACCCGCAGGACCGCCCGGACGAGCCCGTTCTACCGCCCGTCGCGCGGCTCCGGGCGCACATGGACGACGTCCCCCGCGCCGACCGCCCGCCGACCCCCGTCCGGGGTACGGACCACCAGTTGCCCGGACCCGTCCACCGCGACCGCCTCGCCGATCAGTTCCCGGTCGCCGGGCAGCAGCACCTTCACCGGGCGGCCCAGGGTGGTGCAGCGCTGCGCGTACGCGCGCAGCAGGCCGCTGGTGTGCGGGTCCCCGCCGGCGACCGTCCACTCCCCGTACAGCTCGGCGAACTCGCGCAGCAGCGCGCGCAGCAGGGTGGTCCGGTCGGTGACGGCGGCACCGGCCAGGGCCAGCGAGGCGGCGGTGGGGACGGGCAGTTCGGCGGCCCGCAGCGACACGTTGAGGCCCAGTCCGGCGACCACCGCCCCGCCGCCCAGCTCGGTCAGGATGCCGCCGATCTTGCGCTCCGCGCCGTCGACCTCCACCTGGAGGTCGTTGGGCCACTTCAGGCCGACCTCGACCTCGGCGACCCGGCTCAGGGTGCTCGCGGCGGCGACGCCGACCAGGATCGGCAACCAGCCGTACCGTTCGACGGGTACCTCGTCCGGGCGAAGCAGGAGGGAGAGGAAGAGCCCGGAGCGGGCGGGCGCGGTCCACTGCCGTTCCAGCCGGCCGCGGCCGGAGCTCTGCGACTCGGCGATCAGCACCGCCCCCTGCGGCGCGCCCGCGCGGGCCCGGGCGGCGAGGTCGGTGTTGGTGGAGCCGGTCTCCTCGACGACGTCCAGCGAGGTCCAGAGCCCACCGGGGCGCACCAGGTCCCGGCGGAGCGTGGCGGCGTCCAGCGGCGGGCGGTCGAGGTCGGTCCACGGCGACGGTCCGGCGTGGCCGAGTCCGCGCAGTCCACTGCGGCGGGGGGTGTCGGAGGTCATGCGGCTCACCCTAGGCGGACACCGCGGCCGGCACCGGCCGGGAGGCCGTACGCCGTCCCATCGTCCCCCAGAACGGGCACCGACGACACTGTGGCGCTGACCATAACCGCCGGACATTACGTCGGACCCTCCGCGCTGGCTACGCTACCCAACGGTAGTTCGTTGTGCCGCCCTGCACCCCTCGTCCGCGCCGCCCCCACCCGGCCCGCGCCACCGAAAACAGGTCGCGGCCCAGGATCAGGGAGAGCCACCGGAATGACCGAGGCGTCGCACGACCCGCACACCACCGCCGGCAAGCTCGCCGACCTCCGGCGCAGGATCGACGAGGCGGTGCACTCCGGCTCCGCCAAGGCGGTCGAGAAGCAGCACGCCAAGGGCAAGCTGACGGCCCGCGAGCGCGTCGTGGAGCTGCTGGACGAGGACTCCTTCGTCGAGTTCGACGAGTTCGCCCGGCACCGCTCGATCAACTTCGGCCAGGAGAAGAACCGGCCGTACGGCGACGGCGTGGTCACCGGCTACGGCACCGTGGACGGCCGTCAGGTCGCGGTGTTCGCGCAGGACTTCACGGTCTTCGGCGGCTCGCTCGGCGAGGTCTTCGGCGAGAAGATCGTCAAGGTCATGGACTTCGCGCTGAAGACCGGCTGCCCGGTCATCGGCATCAACGACTCCGGCGGCGCCCGGATCCAGGAGGGCGTCGTCTCGCTCGGCCTGTACGGCGAGATCTTCCGCCGCAATGTGCACGCCTCCGGGGTGATCCCGCAGATCTCGCTGATCATGGGCCCCTGCGCGGGCGGCGCGGTCTACTCCCCCGCGATCACCGACTTCGTGGTGATGGCCGATCAGACCTCGCACATGTTCATCACCGGCCCCGACGTGATCAAGACCGTCACCGGCGAGGACGTCGGCATGGAGGAGCTGGGCGGCGCGCGCACCCACAACACCAAGTCCGGCAACGCGCACTACCTGGCGGCGGACGAGAAGGAGGCGATCGAGTACGTCAAGAGCCTGCTCTCGTACCTGCCCTCCAACAACCTCTCCGACCCGCCGGCCTTCCCCGAGGAGGCGGACCTGTCCGTCACCGACGAGGACCTCGAACTCGACACCCTGGTGCCGGACTCGGCGAACCAGCCGTACGACATGCACCACGTGATCGAGCACGTCCTCGACGACGGCGAGTTCCTGGAGACCCAGCCGCTCTACGCCGGCAACATCATCACCGGCTTCGGCCGGGTCGAGGGCCACCCGGTCGGCATCGTCGGCAACCAGCCGATGGACCTGGCGGGCTGCCTGGACATCGCCGCCAGCGAGAAGGCCGCGCGGTTCATCCGCACCTGCGACTCCTTCAACATCCCCGTCATCACCTTCGTCGACGTGCCCGGCTTCCTGCCCGGCACCGAGCAGGAGTGGGACGGCATCATCCGCCGCGGCGCCAAGCTGATCTACGCCTACGCCGAGGCGACCGTCCCGCTGATCACCGTGATCACCCGCAAGGCCTTCGGCGGCGCGTACGACGTCATGGGCTCCAAGCACCTCGGCGCCGACCTCAACCTGGCCTGGCCGACCGCGCAGATCGCCGTGATGGGCGCGCAGGGCGCGGTCAACATCCTGCACCGGCGGGAGATCGCCGAGGCCGACGCGGCCGGCCTCGCCGACGAGAAGCGGGCCGAGCTGATCGCCTCCTACGAGGACACCCTGCTCAACCCGTACCTGGCGGCCGAGCGCGGCTACGTGGACGCGGTGATCGCGCCCAGCGAGACCCGCCGGCACATCGTCCGCGGTCTGCGCGCGCTGCGCGGCAAGCGCGAGGTGCTGCCGCCGAAGAAGCACGGCAACATTCCGCTGTAGTGGCTCCTCCCAGGAGGAACGCGAGAGGATTGAGCATGGCCCCGATCCATGTGCTGCACGGGCAGCCGACCCCCGAGGAGCTGGCCACCGTCCTGGCGGTGGTCCAGTCCCGGGCCGCCGCCGCGCAGGCCGCCGCCGAGGCGGCCCGCCGCGCGGGCGACGGCCCGGACTCCGCCTGGAACGACCGCGCGCGCCGGCTGCGCGCGACCCCGCGCCCCGGCGTCAACGCCTGGCGCACCTCCGGCTGGGCCGGTTAGCCCACCGCTCGGCACCGACCGGCTCCGGTGCCGCCACGGCGGCACCGGAGCCGGTGGGAACGGCCGCTCGGCACTGCAGCGCGCAGTGCCGAGCGGCCGTTCCTGTTTCCGGTGCCGCTGCCACGGCCGTTCGTGCTTCTGGTCCGGTTCCCGTTCCCAGTCCCGTTCCCGGTGCCGCCCCCGTGTCGTTCCGCCGTTCGTGCACTTTGCAAAGTCGGCACTTTGCAAAGTGCACGCACCCACGGGGCCCGCTCCGCCCGGGCGGAGCGGGCCCCGCAACGGTCGCTCACCAGGCAAGATCCGAACTTCCACGGTGCGACCACCGAGCGACCACCCGTGCCACCACCGCTCAGTGCCCGCATTTTGCAAAGTGCCCACTTTGCAAAATGCGGCAGGAAGGAGCACCCCGCGCAGAGCCCGGATTGCCCCGAAAGCTGAGTACGGATACTCAGGCGCCCCGCCGAGCGGGGGCGCACCCTGGAACGATGCTCTGGTCAGACCCCCGCGACGAGCCCTCCCCGGAAGCCCGGCGCATGCAGCGGCGGCTGCACCGGGCCGGTCATGTGCTCGCCGTCCTCGCCCTGGTGATCGCCGTCCTGCTGATGGTCTGACGACCGCAGAACGACCGCCCGGAGCAGCCCTCTACCCTGGTGGCATGACCGACCGTCGCTCCCTCGTGCTCGCCTCCGCCTCCCCCGCCCGGCTCGGGCTGCTGCGTCAGGCGGGCCTCGACCCGCGCGTGGTGGTCAGCGGCGTCGACGAGGACGCCATCACCGCCGCCACCCCCGCCGAACTCGCCCTCGTGCTCGCCGAGGCCAAGGCCAAGGCCGTCGCCGCGACCCTCACCGAGGGCGAACTGGTGATCGGCTGCGACTCGGTGCTGGAGCTGGACGGCCAGGCCCTCGGCAAGCCCGCCGACGAGGCCGAGGCGCTGGCCCGCTGGCAGGCCATGCGCGGCCGGGCCGGCGTGCTGCGCACCGGCCACTGCGTGATCGACACCACCACCGGCCGGCAGGCCTCCGCCACCGCCTCCACCACCGTCCGCTTCGGCACCCCGGACGACGCCGAGGTCGCCGCGTACATCGCGACCGGTGAGCCGCTGCACGTGGCCGGGGCGTTCACCCTGGACGGCCGTTCGGCCCCGTTCGTCGAGGGCATCGACGGCGACCCGGGCAATGTCATCGGGCTCTCGCTGCCGCTGCTGCGCGGACTGCTCACCGAGCTCGGCGTGCGGATCACCGACCTCTGGGTCTGACGGGTCGGCCGACGCGCACACCCGGCGACGCACCCATCCGGCGATCCGCACAGGCGGCGACCGGCACCGGCGTGCCGGGCCCGCACCGGCACGCAAGCCCCGCCCCCGCACCGGACCCTGCGCGTACGACGGGCCCGCGCACACCGCGGGCGCAGCCGCGGCGGGGCTCCCCCACGCGCCGGAAGTCGGCCACCGGAGCGCCGCCGGGGCGTCGCCCACGCGCCAAAGAGCGGCACAATTGTCGCCATCTGCCCCGCCGACAATCCGATGTGATGCACGCTAGAGGAGCGCCCGGACGGCGCCGACGCTCCAAACCGACGGGGGAGATGGCGAGCGGATGACCGACAGTCTGCTCAACGTCCTGCTGGGCCTGGTGGCCAGCGCGATCAGTGCTGTCCTCGGCTGGCTCGGCCAGAGCCTGCGCCGAAGACGCCGGCTGGAACGGACCAGGGACTTCCTCGGCCTGCCCGCCGGCAGCGAGTGCCTGATCGTGGTCAACCGCAGCATCGGCACCGGCGCGCACCCCCGGACGGTCACCCGGCGCGACGCCTACGCGCTGATGGAACTGGCCGCCCTGGTGAAGGAGTGCGGCGCGCACACCGACCTGGTCGCGCACGACGCCGCCCCGCGCGGCCTCGGCGCCAAGACCGAGTTCTGCTTCGGCGGCCCCGTCTCCAACGAGCGGATGGCCGCCCACCTGGCCTGGGGCCTGCCGGGGGTCGTGATCTCCGACGACCGGGTGGCGCGGGACAACAGCATCACCATCGGCGGCCGGTCGTACGCCGCCGACCTCCGGGCCGGGGAGTACGTCCTGCTCGCCCGGCTGGCCACACCGGGGCACGGCCGCCCGGTCTTCCTGATCTCCGGCCAGACCGGCATCGCCAACCACGCCGGCGTCCGCCACCTGGTCGCCCACCACCGCCGACTGGTCCGCCGGTACGGCACGGACGGCACCTTCGCCCTGCTGCTCAAGGTGGTCAACCCGGGCGCCTACGGCCCGGACGTGGTCGAGCAGGTCGCCGACGTCACCGCCCTGGCCCTGGAGCGCGCGCCGACGCCTCCGGGCGGTCCGGACACCATCGCCGGAACCACCCCCGGAACCACGTCCGCGGTCGCACCCGCGGGCGCCCCCTCGGTCGCGCACGCAACGACACCCGCACCGACCCCCGACCCGACTCCCGGCCAGGCCCCCGCATCCGCCCCCATTCCTTGAACGGCACGCGCGCCGCCGGCAGGTGCCACCCGGCCCGCCGGACCCATCGCGCCGCCACGCCGCCCCGTCACCGAGCGCAGTCGCCGCACCACCCAGGCCGTATGCGCCATCACCTGCACATACTCCCGTCGGGCCGCCCACCGCCCGCCCGGGCGCATCACCCTCTGTGTGGGATAGTTCACAACCTGGGGCTACTCGCCGGTACTGCCCAGGAATCCATAAACTCAACGAGGTTCAAGAAGGGAGCCACAGTGCGCAAGGTGCTCATCGCCAACCGCGGGGAAATCGCTGTCCGCGTCGCCCGGGCCTGCTCGGACGCCGGTATTGCCAGCGTCGCCGTCTACGCCGAGCCGGACCGGGATGCGCTGCACGTCCGCGCGGCCGACGAGGCTTATGCGCTGGGCGGCGACACCCCCGGCACCAGCTACCTGGACATCGCCAAGGTCCTCCAGGCCGCCGCCGACTCGGGTGCGGACGCCGTCCACCCCGGCTACGGCTTCCTGTCGGAGAATGCCGACTTCGCCCAGGCCGTGCTCGACGCGGGCCTCACCTGGATCGGCCCGCCCCCGCAGGCCATCCGCGACCTGGGTGACAAGGTGACCGCCCGGCACGTGGCGCAGCGCGCCGGTGCCCCGCTGGTCGCCGGTACGCCGGACCCGGTCTCGGGTGCCGAGGAGATCGTCGCCTTCGCCCAGGAGCACGGTCTGCCGGTCGCCATCAAGGCGGCCTTCGGCGGCGGCGGTCGCGGCCTCAAGGTCGCCCGCAACCTGGAGGAGATCCCGGAGCTGTACGACTCGGCGGTCCGGGAGGCGGTCGCCGCCTTCGGTCGCGGCGAGTGCTTCGTCGAGCGCTACCTGGACAACCCGCGGCACGTCGAGACCCAGTGCCTCGCGGACAAGCACGGCAACGTGGTGGTCGTGTCCACCCGTGACTGCTCGCTGCAGCGCCGGCACCAGAAGCTGGTCGAGGAGGCGCCCGCGCCGTTCCTGACCCCCGAGCAGAACGCCGAGCTGTACCGGGCGTCGAAGGCCATCCTCAAGGAGGCCGGCTACGAGGGCGCCGGGACCTGCGAGTTCCTGGTGGCGATGGACGGCACGATCTCCTTCCTGGAGGTCAACACCCGTCTGCAGGTCGAGCACCCGGTCACCGAGGAGGTCACCGGGATCGACCTGGTCCGGGAGATGTTCCGGATCGCGGACGGCGAGGAGCTCGGTTACGGCGACCCGGAGGTGCGGGGTCACTCCTTCGAGTTCCGTATCAACGGTGAGGACCCGGGCCGCAACTTCCTGCCCGCGCCGGGCACGGTGACGCTGTTCGCGCCGCCGTCGGGCCCGGGTGTCCGGCTGGACTCCGGCGTGGAGAGCGGTTCGGTCATCGGCCCGGCCTGGGACTCGCTGCTGGCCAAGCTGATCGTGTCCGGCCGGGACCGCAAGCAGGCGCTGGAGCGGGCGCGGCGTGCGCTGGCCGAGTTCAAGGTCGAGGGCATGGCGACGGCCATCCCGTTCCACCAGGCGGTCGTGACCGACCCGGCGTTCGCGCCCGAGGTGCACGGCAGCGAGGGGCCGTTCACGGTCTACACCCGGTGGATCGAGACCGACTTCGACAACACGATTCCCGCGTTCGCCGGTGCGGCCGGCGAGGGCGAGGAGGCGGAGGGCCGGGAGACCGTGGTCGTCGAGGTCGGCGGCAAGCGGATCGAGGTCTCGCTGCCGTCCTCGCTGGGTGTCGCCGCCGCTCCGGCGGCCGGTGCGGGGGCCGCCAAGGCCAAGCGCCGGGTCGGTGCCAAGAAGGCCGGTTCGGCGGTCAGCGGTGACACGCTGGCCTCGCCGATGCAGGGCACCATCGTGAAGGTCGCGGTGGAGGAGGGTCAGGTCGTCGCCGAGGGCGAGCTGATCGTCGTCCTGGAGGCGATGAAGATGGAGCAGCCGCTGAACGCGCACAAGGCGGGCACGATCGTCGGCCTCAAGGCCGAGGTGGGTGCGAGCGTCTCCAGCGGCGCGGCGCTCTGCGAGATCAAGGACTGAGTCGGGGCCCGATCGGGCACTGACAGGTCCGCCGCCGGTCCGTACACCTTCGGGTGTGCGGACCGGTCACGTTTTCGGCGGTGCTGCGGTGATGCGGTGGTGCGGCCATGCTGCGGAGCAGTCATGCGGCGATGCGCTGATGCGGCGATGCGGTCATGCTGCGGAGCGGTGGTGCGGTCGCACGGCGGAGCGGCGAGCCGGCGCGCGGGCCTCAGCGCCCGCGCGGCAGGCCCAGTTCGGCGAGTCTGACCGGCAGTGGCCCACCGGGCCCGCCCGGTCCGCCGGGACCGCCGTGGGTTCCGGGCCGCCGTTGGCCGGGCAGCGGGGCGCCGCCGGGCGGCGGCGCGCTGCGGCGGGCCAGCGGGCCGGGCTGGGTCTGGTGGACGGGGCCGCTGCCGGTGCCGTGGACCGGGGCGTCCCCGGTCGGCGGGGCGCCGAGCGGGGCGAGGTCGATCTGCACCCCGCAGTCGGCGAGCGCGTCCAGTTCGCGGGCGGTGGCGTCGTCCGCGGTGGCGTGCTCGTCGGTGACCAGCCGGGTGATGGTCTCGGTGGGGACGGTCTGGAACATGGTGTCCGCGCCGAGCTTGGTGTGGTCGGCGAGGATGATCACCTCGGCGGCCGACTGCACCAGTGCCCGGTCCACGCTCGCGGAGAGCATGTTCGTGGTCGAGAGTCCGCGCTCGGCGGTGAGCCCGCTGCCCGAGACGAAGGCCTTGGTGACCCGCAGTCCGTGCAGCGACTGTTCGGCACCGCTGCCGACCAGGGCGTAGTTGGAGCCGCGCAGGGTGCCGCCGGTCATCACCACCTCGACCCGGTTGGCGTGCGCCAACGCCTGGGCGACGAGGAGGGAGTTGGTGACCACCGTCAGCCCGGGCACCCGGGCGAGTCGGCGAGCGAGTTCCTGGGTGGTGGTGCCGGCGCCGACCACCACGGCGTCGCCCTCCTCCACCAGTCCGGCGGCGAGATCGGCGATGGCGCTCTTCTCGGCGGCGGAGAGGTGGGTCTTCTGCGGATAGCCGGGTTCGCGGCTGAAGCCGCCGGGGAGCACCGCGCCGCCGTGCCGGCGGTCGAGGAGCCCTTCTGCCTCCAGGGCCCGTACGTCGCGGCGCACGGTCACTTCGGAGGTCTGGACGACGCGGGCCAACTCCCGGAGCGAGACGGCTCCGTTGGCGCGCACCATTTCGAGGATCAACTGGCGACGTTCTGCTGCAAACACAGAACCGACGGTAACCTGCGTGACCGTCTGCTTTCAGGCGTTTGCTGCTAGTAGCGGGAATTGCTCACGCCCGAGCGGCGCGTGACCGTACAATTCGCGCCGCCGGTACGCCGGGGCTGCGCCCGCCGTCCGGGTGACACCCCCGGACGCGCGAAGGGCGGCCGCCGAACGGCGACCGCCCTCAACTCGCTACCGGAGGCTCAGGATTCGCCCGCGTCCCGCTTGCGGATGTGGAGCTGGCGGGCGGCCTCGGCGGTGGAGCCGGAGACCGACGGGTAGACGGTGAAGGCGCTGGCCACCTGTTCGACCGTCAGATTGGCGTCCACCGCGAGCGCGATCGGGTGGATCAGTTCACTGGCCCGCGGGGCGACGACCACGCCGCCGACCACGATGCCGGTGCCGGGGCGGCAGAAGAGCTTCACGAAGCCGTCCCGGATGCCCTGCATCTTGGCGCGCGGGTTGCCGCGCAGCGGGAGCTTGACCTCGACCGCGTCCATCTTGCCGCACTTCACGTCGGCCGCGGTGTAGCCGACGGTGGCGATCTCGGGGTCGGTGAAGACGTTGGAGGCGACGGTCTTGAGGTTCAGCGGCTGCACCGCGTCGCCGAGCGCGTGGTACATCGCGATCCGGCCCTGCATGGCGGCGACCGAGGCGAGCATGAAGACGCCGGTGCAGTCGCCGGCCGCGTAGACGCCGGGCGCGGAGGTGCGCGACACCCGGTCGACCTGGATCTGGCCCCAGTCGTTGAGCTTGACCCCGGCCTCCTCCAGGCCCATCTCCGCGGTGTTGGGGATCGAGCCGACCGCCATCAGGCAGTGGGTGCCCTCGATCACGGTGCCGTCGGAGAGGGTGACCTCGACCGTGTCACCGATGCGCTTGACCGTCTCGGCGCGGGAGCGGCTCATCACGTTCATGCCGCGGCGGCGGAAGACCTCCTCCAGCACCTCGGCGGCGTCCGGGTCCTCGCCCGGCAGCACCCGGTCGCGCGAGGAGACCAGGGTGACCCTGGAGCCGAGCGCCTGGTAGGCGCCGGCGAACTCGGCGCCGGTGACGCCGGAGCCGACGACGATCAGCTCGCGGGGCAGCTCGTCCAGGTCGTACACCTGGGTCCAGGTCAGGATCCGCTCGCCGTCCGGCTGGGCGTCGGGGAGCTCGCGGGGGTGGGCGCCGGTGGCGATCAGCACCGCGTCGGCGCGCAGGGACTGCACGCTGCCGTCGGGGGCGTCGACCAGCACCTCGCGGGAGCCGTCCACGGCCTGCCCGCCGGCGCCCAGCCGGCCGCGGCCGCGCAGCACGGTGACGCCGGCCCGGGTGACGGACTGGGTGATGTCGTGGGACTGCGCGATGGCGAGGCGCTTCACCCGGCGGTTGACCTTGCCGAGGTCGACACCGACGACCCGGGCCGGGCTGTCGATGTGCGGGGTGTCGTCGGCGACGATGATGCCCAGCTCCTCGTACGAGCTGTCGAAGGTCGTCATCACCTCCGCCGTCGCGATCAGCGTCTTCGACGGCACGCAGTCCGTGAGCACCGCCGATCCGCCCAGACCGTCGCGGTCGACGACGGTCACCTCCGCGCCGAGCTGGGCCGCGACGAGCGCCGCCTCGTAGCCGCCTGGTCCGCCACCGATGATCACGATCCGAGTCACGTCACCCATTGTCCCGCACGCCGGGAGCACTGCCACGCCGGGGTCGGGGCTTCTGTCGGATCGGCCGGTGAACGTAGGCTTCGCCCCATGCCCCTTTACGCCGCGTATGCCACCAACCTCGATGCCCGGCAGATGACCCGCCGCGCCCCGCACTCGCCACTGCGCGGCACGGGCTGGCTGTCCGGCTGGCGGCTGACCTTCGGCGGCGAGCACCTCGGCTGGGAGGGCTCGCTGGCCACCGTGGTGGAGGACGAGAAGGACCAGGTCTTCGTCTCGCTGTACGACGTGTCGCCGATGGACGAGGAGGGGCTGGACCGCTGGGAGGGCGTCCAGCTCGGGATCTACCGCAAGACCCGGCTCCGGGCGCAGACCCTGGACGGCGACGTGCCGGTCTGGACGTACGTGCTCAACGACTACGAGGGCGGCCTGCCGGCGGCCCGCTACCTGGGCCTGATCGCGGACGCGGCGGAGAGCGCCGGCGCCCCCGACGACTACGTGCTGGACCTGCGCCGCCGTCCCTGCTGAGACCTCTTTGGAGAATGCTCCGGGTCGCGGCGCGGTTCGGCCGCCCCGGAGCTGTACGTTCACGCCATCCGGGTAACGATCCGGCACGTCGTACCAGGATTTTCTACGCGCGTAGCCATTTCCCGTCTATCCTCGGACGTGTGAACGCATCTCCTCAGTCGGTCGTCTCCGCCGACCCCTACGCCGCCGCCCAGGCCGCCGCCGAGCGCCTGCGCGAGCTGACCGGTGCCGAGCGCCACGACGTCGCCCTGGTGATGGGCTCCGGCTGGGTGCCGGCCGCCGACGCCCTCGGCGAGACCGTGGCGGAGTTCCCGGTCACCGACCTCCCGGGCTTCCCCGCCCCCGCCGTGGCCGGTCACGCCGGCACGATCCGCTCGGTGCGGATCGGTGAGAAGCGGGCCCTGATCTTCCTGGGCCGCAACCACTACTACGAGGGCCACGGGGTCGCCACCGTCGTCCACGGCGTGCGCACCGCCGCCGCGGCCGGCTGCGGGACCATCGTGCTGACCAACGGCTGCGGCGGTCTGCGCCCGACCTGGGTCCCCGGCCAGCCGGTCCTGATCAGCGACCACATCAACCTGACGGCGGACTCGCCGATCGTCGGCGCCAACTTCGTCGACCTCACCGACCTCTACTCCAAGCGGCTGCGCGAGCTCTGCCGCGAGGTGGACCCGACCCTGGACGAGGCCGTCTACGTCCAGTTCCGCGGCCCGCACTACGAGACCCCGGCCGAGGTCAACATGGCCCGGGTGATCGGCGGCGAGCTGGTCGGCATGTCCACCACGCTGGAGGCCATCGCGGCCCGCGAGGCCGGCGCCGAGGTGCTGGGCATCTCCCTGGTCACCAACCTGGCCGCCGGCATGACCGGCGAGCCGCTCAACCACGCCGAGGTGCTGGAGGCCGGCAAGGCCTCCGCCGAGCGGATGGGCGCGCTGCTGGCCAAGGTCCTCGAGCGGATCTGACGCCGGGGCGACAGCGCATGAGCGACGGGGCCCGCGGACGGACGTGATCCGGTGATCACAGCCGCCCGCGGGCCCCGTCCGCGTGCCCGGGCCCGACACGCCGCCGCCCGGGGGCGCCGGACACCGCGGCCCGCCGCCGGCGCGCCGTACGTTTCGTCCCGCACCTCCCCGCACCGCCCGTCCGACGGGCCCGCACCACCCCGTGAGCCCCGCACGACCCCGCAGGAACCCGCACCGCCGGTACGCCCGTCCGAGCCACCACGTCCCGTCCCGCGCCCGGCGTCCCCGTCCGAGGACGCCCCGCGGCACCCTCCGGCCGCCGCCGACCGACCCGCCCGACCCGCTGGGCCCGGTCCGGCCCGTCCGGAGCAACCTCCCGGCCGACCACCGACGCACTTCCCGATGGAGCTGCAGCCATGACGCAGGCAACCACCACCGACCTCCTCGCCCGGGCCCGCACCTGGCTCGCCGAGGACCCGGACCCGCAGACCCGCGAGGAGCTCGCCGCGCTGCTCGCCGACGCCGAGACCCCGGACGCCGACGCCAACGCCAAGCTCGCCTGGTCCGAGCTGGCCGACCGCTTCGCCGACCGCCTCCAGTTCGGCACCGCCGGCCTGCGCGGCGAGCTCGGCGCCGGGCCGATGCGGATGAACCGCGCCGTGGTGATCCGGGCCGCCGCCGGCCTGGTCGCCTACGTCAAGCGGCAGGGCCTCGGCGACCTGGTCGTGATCGGCTACGACGCCCGCCACAAGTCCTACGACTTCGCCCGCGACACCGCCGCCGTGGTGGTCGGCGCCGGCCTGCGCGCGCTGCTGTTCCCGCGCCCGCTGCCCACCCCGGTGCTCGCCTTCGCGGTCCGCCACCTCGGCGCCGCCGCCGGTGTGACCGTCACCGCCAGCCACAACCCGCCGCAGGACAACGGCTACAAGGTCTACCTGGGCGACGGCTCGCAGATCGTGCCGCCGGCGGACGCGGGCATCGCCGCCGAGATCGACGCGATCGGCTCCCTGACCGAGGTCCCGCTCGCCGCGGACGGCTGGGAGACGGTGGACGAGTCCGTCGTCGAGGCCTACCTCGACCGCGCCGCGTCGATCGTCGACCCGCACAGCCCGCGGGACCTCGACATCGTCTACACCCCGATGCACGGCGTCGGGCGCGACACCTTCCTCGCCGCCATGGACCGGGCCGGCTTCCCGGCGCCCACCGTGGTCGCCGAGCAGGCCGAGCCGGACCCGGACTTCCCGACCGTCGCCTTCCCCAACCCGGAGGAGCCGGGGGCGATGGACCTCGCCTTCCGCACCGCCGCCGCGGCCGGCCCGGACATCGTCATCGCCAACGACCCGGACGCCGACCGCTGCGCGGTGGCCGTCCCGGCCGAGGGCGGGGACGGCTGGCGGATGCTGCGCGGTGACGAGGTCGGCGCGCTGCTGGGCGCCGCGCTGGTCTCCAAGCGGGCCGCCGGCACCTTCGCCACCACCATCGTCTCCTCCACCCTGCTCGGCCGGATCGCCGAGGCCGCCGGGCTCGACTACGCCGAGACCCTCACCGGCTTCAAGTGGATCTCCCGCGCCGGGGGCCTGCGCTACGGCTACGAGGAGGCGCTCGGCTACTGCGTCGACCCGCAGGGCGTGCGCGACAAGGACGGCATCACCGCCGCCCTGCTGGTCGCCGAGCTCGCCGCCACCCTCAAGCGCTCCGACCGCACCCTGACCGACCTGCTGGACGACCTGGCGCTGGAGCACGGCCTGCACGCCACCGACCAGCTGTCCGTCCGGGTCGAGGACCTCTCGGTCATCGCCGACGCCATGCGCACCCTGCGCGAGCGGCCGCCGACGACCCTGGCCGGGCTCGCCGTGACCCGCGCCGACGACCTCACCGCCGGGTCCGCCGAGCTGCCGCCGACCGACGGCCTGCGCTACTACCTGGCGGGCGACGCCGTCCGCTCGGCGCGGATCGTGGTCCGCCCCTCGGGCACCGAGCCCAAGCTGAAGTGCTACCTGGAGGTCGTCCTCCCGGTCGCCTCGGCCGCCCACCTCGCGGACGCCCGCACCCGGGCCGCCGAGCTGCTCGCCACCGTCAAGCGGGACCTCGCGGCCGCCGCCGGCATCGACGACTGACACCCCCGGGAACGACGGAGGGCCCGCCGGCAGTGCCGGCGGGCCCTCCGCGTGCGTGCGGACGCGGGCGGGTCAGACCGCGATCACGGTGATCAGGGCGATCAGACCGGCCACGGTGGGGGCGATGATCCACCAGCACCAGCGGACCACGACCGGCCCGGCCGCGTCGGGACGGGGGGCGTTGCGCTCCGCCATGTCCTGGAGGACGCCGACCACCTGGTCGGACCAGGCCCGGTTCGGGTCCGAGGAGCCCTGGACCCCGACCCCGGACGGCGTACCGGCCGCGCCGAACACCATGCCCAGCCGGGAGGTGTGCACCTGCCCGCCGCGCTCGCGGGCCCGGGCGGCGCGCTTGCGCTGGCGCAGCGACACCGGCACCGCCCACACCTGGTACTTCTTGCCCTCGGCGAGGAGTTCGACCGAGTACCCGGCGCGCAGCGCGTCCACGGCGGCCCAGGGCGCGGTGATCGTGCGCAGCGGGTTGCGGACGACCAGGCGGCGCTCGTCGGCCCGGACGGCCGGGCGCAGGGTGTAGGCGATCACCGGGAAGGCGAACACCGGTACGGCGGCCAGCGCCACCCACGGCGTCTTGCCGCTGCCGTTGAGGGCCGCGTCCCCGATCAGCCAGGCCGCGACGGCCAGCAACAGCACCCCGGAGATCACGCCGGGAACGGAGCGGTACACGCGGTCGGCGTACACCGGCTCCCCATCGGAACCGGCCGGGCCCGGTCGGGGCTCGCCGTGGGATTCGGTCATGTCGACGATTCTGCCCCATGGCCCGCGCGATCCACAGGGGTGACGGTTGGGGTTCCCGGGGCGCGGAGATCTCGGTCCGGCATCGATGCGTGGTGCCTCTGGCGATTGACTACGCGCGTAGATATGCTGGTGTGGTGACTATGTCCACTCTTGCAGCCAATGCCCCCGGCGTCGCGGGCAGCGGTCTCGAGGACGTCGCGGCGTCCGAGGCCTCGCTCCGTCGCTTCCTGCACGGCCTGCCCGGTGTCGACCAGGTCGGCCTGGAGGCGCGCGCCGCCACTCTCGGGACCCGGTCGATCAAGACCACGGCCAAGGCGTACGCCATCGACCTGGCCATCTCGATGATCGACCTGACCACGCTGGAAGGCGCGGACACGGTCGGCAAGGTGCGCGCTCTGTGCACCAAGGGCAGGACCCCCGATCCCACCGACCCGACCACCCCCCGCGTCGCGGCGATCTGTGTCTACCCGGACATGGTCGCCACCGCGAAGGCGGCGCTCCGGGGCACCGACATCCAGGTCGCCTCCGTCGCCACCGCCTTCCCCGCCGGGCGCGCCGCGCTCCCGGTCAAGCTGGCCGACACCGCGGACGCGGTCGCCGCCGGCGCCGACGAGATCGACATGGTGATCGACCGGGGTGCCTTCCTCTCCGGCCGCTACCTGGACGTGTACAACGAGATCGTCGCCGTCAAGGAGGCCTGCCGCCGCCCCGACGGCAGCTACGCCCACCTCAAGGTGATCTTCGAGACCGGCGAGCTGCAGACGTACGACAACGTGCGCCGCGTCTCCTGGCTGGCGATGCTGGCCGGCGCCGACTTCATCAAGACCTCGACCGGCAAGGTCGCCGTCAACGCGACCCCGCCGGTCACCCTGCTGATGCTGGAGGCGGTCCGCGACTTCCGTGCGGCCACCGGCGTCCAGGTCGGCGTGAAGCCCGCCGGCGGGATCAAGACCACCAAGGACGCGATGAAGTACCTGGTGATGGTCAACGAGACCCTCGGCGACGACTGGCTGAGCCCGCACTGGTTCCGCTTCGGCGCCTCCAGCCTGCTCAACGATCTGCTGATGCAGCGTCAGAAGCTGACCACCGGACGGTACTCCGGTCCCGACTACGTGACGGTGGACTGAGAATCATGGCCAAGAACACCAAGAAGACCGAAGCGCCCGCGGCCGCGCCGCAGGCCCCGGCGGAGCCGGCCGGCAAGCCGGCGGGCGGCCTCTTCGGCTACGCCCCGGCCCCCGAGTCGCCCGCCGCGGCCGGCGACATCGCCAGCTCCTACGGCCACTTCATCGGCGGCCAGTTCGTCGACTCCTCCGGCAGCGAGGCGCTGAAGACGGTCAACCCGGCCACCGAGCAGGTGCTCGCCGAGTTTGCCCGGGGCACCGCCGAGGACGTGGACCGCGCGGTCGCCGCCGCCCGGGCCGCCTTCACCGACTGGTCGGCGCTGCCGGGCAGCGAGCGCGCCAAGTACCTGTTCCGGATCGCCCGGATCATCCAGGAGCGCAGCCGCGAGCTGGCCGTGCTGGAGTCGATCGACAACGGCAAGCCGATCCGCGAGACCCGCGACGTCGACCTGCCGCTGGTCGCCGCCCACTTCTTCTACTACGCGGGCTGGGCCGACAAGCTGGACTTCGCCGGCTACGGCCCGAACCCGAAGCCGCTGGGCGTGGCCGGCCAGGTCATCCCGTGGAACTTCCCGCTGCTGATGCTGGCGTGGAAGATCGCCCCGGCGCTGGCCACCGGCAACACGGTCGTGCTGAAGCCGGCCGAGACCACCCCGCTGACCGCGCTGCGCTTCGCCGAGATCTGCCGCCAGGCGGGTCTGCCGAAGGGCGTCGTCAACATCGTCACCGGTGACGGCAGCACGGGTGCGGCGCTCACCGCGCACCCGGACGTCAACAAGGTCGCGTTCACCGGCTCCACCCCGGTCGGCCGGGCGATCGCCAAGCAGGTGGCCGGCACCCGCAAGAAGCTCTCGCTGGAGCTGGGCGGCAAGGCCGCCAACATCGTCTTCGACGACGCGCCGATCGACCAGGCCGTCGAGGGCATCGTCAACGGCATCTTCTTCAACCAGGGCCACGTCTGCTGCGCGGGTTCGCGCCTGCTGGTCCAGGAGTCGGTCCAGGACGAGCTGCTGGACGCGCTGAAGCGCCGGATGGGCACCCTGCGGGTCGGCGACCCGCTGGACAAGAACACCGACATCGGCGCGATCAACTCCGCCGAGCAGCTGGCCCGGATCACCGCGCTGACCGACGCCGGCGAGGCCGAGGGCGCCGAGCGCTGGTCGCCCGCGTGCGAGCTGCCGGGCACCGGCTTCTGGTTCCGGCCGACGCTGTTCACCGGCGTCAGCCAGGCCCACCGGATCGCCCAGGAGGAGATCTTCGGCCCGGTGCTGTCGGTGCTGACCTTCCGCACCCCCGACGAGGCGGTCGCGAAGGCCAACAACACCCCGTACGGCCTCTCCGCCGGCATCTGGACGGAGAAGGGCTCGCGCATCCTCTGGACGGCGAGCAGGCTCCGGGCCGGTGTGGTCTGGGCCAACACCTTCAACAAGTTCGACCCGACCTCGCCGTTCGGCGGCTACAAGGAGTCGGGCTACGGCCGCGAGGGTGGCCGGCACGGTCTGGAGGCCTACCTCGATGTCTGATGTCGTGAGCCGTCTTGATGTCCTCAAGACCTACAAGCTGTACGTCGGCGGGAAGTTCCCGCGCTCCGAGAGCGGGCGGGTGTACGAGGTGACGGACGCGAAGGGCGAGTGGCTGGCCAACGCGCCGCTCGGCACCCGCAAGGACGCCCGCGACGCGGTCGTCGCCGCCCGCGCGGCGGTCAAGGGCTGGTCCGGCACCACCGCGTACAACCGCGGCCAGGTGCTGTACCGGGTCGCCGAGATGCTGCAGGGCCGGCGGGAGCAGTTCGCCGCCGAGGTGGCGCTCTCCGAGGGCGTCGGCGCCAAGAAGGCCGCCGCCCTGGTGGACGCCGCGATCGACCGCTGGGTCTGGTACGCGGGCTGGACCGACAAGGTGGCCCAGATCGCGGGCGGCGCCAACCCGGTCGCCGGTCCGTTCTTCAACCTCTCCACCCCGGAGCCGACCGGCGTGGTCGGGATCGTCGCGCCGCAGGCCGGTTACGGTCACTCGCTGCTCGGCCTGGTCTCGGTGATCGCCCCGGCCGTCGCCACGGGCAACACCGTGGTGGTGGCGGCCGCGGCCGACGCGCCGCTGCCCGCGCTGTCCCTGGGCGAGGTGCTGGCCACCTCGGACGTCCCCGGCGGCGTGGTCAACATCCTGTCCGGCCGGACCGCCGACATCGCGCCGACCCTGGCCTCGCACCAGGACGTCAACGCGCTGGACCTGACCGGCGCGATCGCCGCCGACGGTCCCGGCGCGGCGGGCGGGCTGGAAGCACTGGCCGCGGATACCCTGAAGAGGGTGATCCGACCGGAACCGGACCCGTTCGCCCAGGACTGGACCAATGCTCCCGGAACGGACCGGCTACTCTCGTTCCTGGAGACCAAGACGGTCTGGCACCCGATGGGTATCTGACCTACGGCCCCCCGGAGCTGCTACGCTCCGTGACCGCGAGTCGGTGACAACTCCACAGACTGGCCGTCCCCCGCGCCCTCACCCCCCCAGGGCCCGGACGGTCACAGGACGGACCCGCGCCTCTCCCCCCCTGGCGCGGGTCCGTCGTACTTCCCGGGGCCGTCCTCGGCGGCCTCCGCCGCCTCCGCGGCCTCCGCCGTCGACTTTCGTCGCGCCGGGTCGAGCCGTTCGACGCTGCCCGCGCCCGGGGCCGGCCGCGCAGACTGGGGCAACACCGCGCACCGAGGGGGAGAAGGTCCATGGGAGAGCTGGCCGGCGAGCTGATGGCACTGGTCGCGGACGGCTTCCTGCGCACGCTGCGGGTGGCCCGCGCCGAGCGCCGGCTGGCCGCCGGGCGGCCGGTCCGGATCCCCTGCTCGGCCCGTACCTCCCACGGCCCTGCCGCGCCCGGCGACAGCACCGGCGGGCGGCCCGGCTACGTCGCCGGAAAGCTGCGGATCGCCCCCGGCGCCCCGACCGCCGCCTTCACCGCCCCCGGCCGCGACCGGCTCGAACTGGCCGTCGGCGGCACCTTCGAGGCCCCCGAGCCGGACGCCTGGCACGACCAGGACTGGGCCGCCACCGCGTACCGGGCGCCCGGCGCCGATCACCCGGTGTACCTCCAGGTCGACAGCCGGTACCTGCCGCTGCTGCACGCCTCGCTCCTCGCCCCGGCGGTCGCGCAGGAGGTGTGATCCGCAGGGTTTCGGCATCGGGCCCCGATGCGTCAGACTGGTGTCCCGTGAGTGACTCCCCGCTGAACCCTGTGTCGATAGCCCCTGCCCGGGTGGTCCTGCTCTCCGGGCCCTCCGGCTCCGGGAAGTCCTCGCTCGCCGAGCGCAGCGGCCTGCCGGTGCTCCAGCTCGACGACTTCTACAAGGACGGCGACGACCCCAGCCTGCCCCTGCTGCCCGACGGGGCGGTGGACTGGGACTCCCCGCTGTCCTGGCACCGGGACCAGGCCCTGGCGGCCATCCGCGCCCTGTGCGACACCGGCCGGGCCGAGGTGCCGGTGTACTCGATCCCGGCCAACGGCCGGGTCTCCACCAGGGTGCTGGAGCTCGACGGGGCCACCGCGTTCGTCGCCGAGGGCATCTTCGCGGCCGAGATCACGTCCGACTGCGCCGCCGCGGAGCTGCTGGGCGACGCCCTGTGCCTGCGCAACGGCGCGCTCACGACCGCCTGGTGGCGGCTGCGCCGGGACGTCCGCGAGGGCCGCAAGTCGCTGCCCGTGCTGGTGCGGCGCGGCTGGCGGCTGATGCGGGCCGAGCGGGGCATCGTCGGCCGCCAGGTCGCGCTGGGGGCGCGTCCGTGCGCCGGGCCCGAGGCCGAGCGGCGGATCCGCGCGGCGGCCCGCGCCGGGGAGCTCTCCGCGGTCTGAACGGCGGCCCGGGGCAGTACCTGGGACAGCGGCCCCGAGCAACGGCCCGAACGGCCCGAACGGCCCGCACAGCGTCCGGGAACGCGGAACGGCGGGCCCGGTGCGTCTCCCCCGCACCGGGCCCGCCGCCTTCCCCGGACGGTCACGGCTCCCCCCTGCGCCGCCGCTCCCCCGAGCCGGCGCCGCCTGGTCCGCTTCCGTCCTGCTACCCGTCCCCCGACGGGAGTCCTGTCCCGGTCGCGTTACGCGACCAGTTCGCCGAACGCACGGATCGTGTCGCCCGAGGTGTTCAGCTGCTCGTCGTCGCGCAGCCGGCGCAGCGCGCGCCAGATGCTGCTCTTGACGGTGCCGACGCTGATGCCGAGCACGTCGGCGATCTCCGGGTCGGTCTTGCCCTCGTAGTAGCGGAGCACCAGCATGGTCCGCTGGTTCTCCGGCAGCTTGGCCAGCGCCTGCCAGAGCACGGCGCGCAGCTCGGTGCCGCCCATCGCGTCGGTGTCGCCGACCGTCTCCGGCAGCTCCTCGGTCGGGTACTCGTTGACCTTGCGGCGCCGCCAGGCGGAGATGTGCAGGTTGGTCATGGTGCGGCGGAGGTAGCCCCCCACCGCGGCCTTGTCGGTGATCCGGCCCCAGGCCCGGTAGGTGCTGAAGAGCGCGCTCTGCAGCAGGTCCTCGGCCTCGTAGCGGTCACCGGTCAGGTGGTAGGCGGTGGCGTAGAGGGAGGCGCGGCGCTCCCGCACGTAGGCGGTGAACTCCGTGATGTGGTCCTCCGCGACCGCCGGGCGCTCGCCCTGCGCCGCGGTGAACGCCGCCCCGCCCGCCTTCTGCTCGGTGGTGCGGGCCGCCGCGGGGTTCAGCCGCAGCAGCGTCGCACCGGCGGCCTCGCGGCCGGCCGACTCCCCCGAGTCGGCCTTCCGCAGGCCTGTTCCCGCGATGCCCCGGTTCCCCGCCGGGGCGTCCGTTCCCTCGACACGGACGGGGAGGATCCCCCGCAGCGTCAAGGTCGCGGCGGAGTCGGCCGTGTTCCCCCGGTGGCCGATCCCGTACAGCTCCCCCGCCCTGCCGCCGCCGCTCACCCGGCGGGCAACAGTGCTTCCACCGGTGCTGTGTGCGCACCCCCGTGCGATCACGGCACCGGAGGCCTCCTCGGCCCCGGTCTCGAACCGGCTCCGGTGGGCGGTCGCTGACGAACGCGCGGTCCGGACGGCCGGGTTGGTCCGGGTCTGAAGCGTGGCGTTCATCGTGCGCCCCCTCTGGATCGGTTCGAGCGGTTCCGTCGCCGCCGTCCAGTGGGCCGATCGGCCCGCTGTCCTGCGGCGACATGGAAAATCCTGCCCGCCGGTTGTGATGGCGCTGTCCGTCGACTGTCACAGGGCTGTCACAGGCCCGGGGCTTTCGTCCCGACCGCTGTCCCGCCGTTGACGGACGCCGGTGGCGGGCATTCCGGTTCCCGGACGCGCGGCGGACGGGACGGGTGCGGCCCCCGGGCGGACAGTGGGGGGTGATTCGCCGCTCCGGGTGAGCCAGAATGAGGCCGTGCCTTTCCTCCTTCTGATCGAGGACGACGACGCCATCCGCACCGGCCTCGAACTCGCCCTCACCCGCCAGGGCCACCGCGTGGCCACCGCCGCGTCCGGCGAGGACGGCCTGAGGCTCTTCAAGGAGCAGCGGCCGGACCTCATCGTGCTGGACGTCATGCTGCCCGGAATCGACGGCTTCGAAGTCTGCCGCCGGATCCGCCGCACCGACCAGCTGCCGATCGTCCTGCTGACGGCCCGGTCCGACGACATCGACGTCGTGGTCGGTCTGGAGTCGGGCGCGGACGACTACGTCGTGAAGCCGGTGCAGCCCCGCGTCCTGGACGCCCGGATCCGGGCCGTGCTGCGGCGCGGCGAGCGGGAGAGCTCGGACTCGTCCGTGTACGGGACCGTGGTGATCGACCGGGCGGCGATGACGGTCACCAAGGACGGTGCGGACCTCCAGCTGACCCCGACCGAGCTGCGGCTGCTGCTGGAGCTCAGCCGGCGGCCCGGGCAGGCGCTGTCCCGGCAGCAACTGCTGCGCCTGGTCTGGGAGCACGACTACCTGGGCGACTCACGGCTGGTGGACGCCTGTGTGCAGCGGCTGCGGGCCAAGGTCGAGGACGTGCCCTCGGCGCCGACGCTGATCCGCACGGTGCGCGGGGTCGGCTACCGGCTGGACCCGCCGGCGTGACCGGCCCGGCCCACGCACCCGCCCACCTCCGTCCGGCGCCGGCGATATCCCGCCGCGCGCGCTGATGACCTCCGTAACGACAGGCTCCTGTGACTGACCAACAGACGACGGCCCGGTTCTCCTCCGGCCCGTGGCGCCGGCTGCGCTCGTTGCGCGTGCGGCTGATCGCGGTGTTCGCCGCGGTCGCGCTGACCACCGCCGTCTCGGCGTCCGGCATCGCGTACTGGCTCAACCGCGACGCGGTGCTGAAGCGGGCCCAGGACACCGCGCTCAACGACTTCCGGGTCTCGCTCAGCCGCAATGTGTCGAACCTGCCGCTGAACGCCACCTGCGAGGACCTGAACGCGCTCGCGAGCACCGTCGCCAGCTCGGGCCTCAGTTACGACGTGGTGGTGTCCGATCCGGCGCTGCCGAACTGCGTCGCCTCGTCCAACTCGGCGCAGTACACGATCGCCAGTGTGCCGGCCGCGCTGCGGACGGCGGTCGGCAAGCCGCGCGAGCTCACCGAGTCCAACCCGTACACCTACCACCTGTACTGGCAGCGGCAGAACCTCGACGGGCGGCCGTTCGTCATCGGCGGCACCAAGGTGGTGACGACCGGCCCGACCGCGTACATGTTCAAGTCGCTGGAGAACGAGCGGGCCGACCTGAACACGCTCGGCTGGTCGCTGGCGATCGCCACCCTGCTGGCGCTGATCGGCTCGGCGCTGCTGGCGCAGGCCGCGTCGGCGACGGTGCTGCGGCCGGTCAAGCGGTTGGGCGACGCGGCCCGGCGGCTCGGCGAGGGCCATCTGGACACCCGGCTGGAGGTCGAGGGCTCGGACGAACTCGCCGATCTGGCGCGGACCTTCAACCGGACCGCGGAGTCGCTGCACGGGCAGGTCGAGGAGCTGAGCGCGCGCGAGGCGCAGAGCCGGCGGTTCGTCGCCGACATGTCGCACGAGCTGCGCACCCCGCTGACCGCGATGACCGCCGTGACGGACATCCTGGAGGACGAGGCGGAGTCGCTGGACCCGATGATCGAACCGGCCGTGCGGCTGGTGGTCAGCGAGACCCGGCGGCTCTCCGACCTGGTGGAGAACCTCATGGAGGTGACCCGCTTCGACGCCGGCACCGCCAAGCTCGTCGCCGACGAGGTGGACATCGCCGACCTGATCATGTCCTGCATCGACGGCCGGGCCTGGTACGACGCGGTGGAGCTGGACGCGCCGCGCGGCATCCTGGCGGTGGTCGATCCGCGCCGGCTGGACGTCGTCTTCGCCAACCTGATCGGCAACGCGCTCAAGCACGGCGGTTCGCCGGTGCGGGTGCGGGTGCGCGAGGAGGGGGACACGGTGGTCGTCGCGGTGTCGGACAGCGGTCCCGGTATCCCGGAGGACGTGCTGCCGCACGTCTTCGACCGCTTCTACAAGGCCGACAAGGGGCGGGCGCGTTCGGAGGGCAGCGGTCTGGGCCTGTCCATCGCGATGGCCAACGCGCAGATCCACGGGGGGTCCATCACGGCCGCGAACGGCGAGGTGGGGGCGGTGTTCACGCTGACCCTGCCGCTGACCCCGCCGCCGCCCGCCGACGACACCGCCGAGGAGAGTGCCCGGTGACCCGAGGAACGAGCCCGCTGCGGCGCCCGTTGACCGCCGCCGCGCTGGTGGGGCTGGCCGTGCTGGCCGCCGGCTGCGGCATCCGTCCGACGGCGGTCCCGGTGGACGCGGGTGCGCCCGCCAGCCGGACCGCCTGTCCGACGGTGGCGCGGATACCCACGGCCCCGAGCACGCCGTCCGGGGCAGCGGCCGGCGCCCCGCCGCAGGCCGCGGCGGCGCACAGCGCTCCGGTGCCCACCGCGCCCGCGCACGCGGCCCCGACGGGCGGCTCCCCGTCCCCCTCGGTGGTGTCGCCGACGGCCCCGGCGGTGACGGCCGCTCCGACCGGTCCGGCGGACAACGTGTTCGGCGCGCTGCCGTCGCCCTCCGCCTCGACCACGGCGCCGCCCTGCCGGTAGCAGGCGGTCGCCGGGCGGGTTCACCCGGCGGTCACGCCGGGAGCGGGAGCCCGCCCCCGGCGTGCGACGCAAAGTTCGCACCGGGGGTGGAACCGTCACGCCGCCAGAACACGTCCTTCCCCCCGTGCAGCGAGATGGCACCAGGACACGCGGGGAGCGTGCCGACGTGCGGACCGAGACCGGACGGGCGACGGCCGTCCAGCACCACCGGAGTCGACTACGGGCGGTGGGACGGTTCGGCCTCGCCCTCCACCTGCTGCTGCTGGGCTGGCTGGTACTGAGACCGCTGCCGGTGGCCTGGGTCTACGACGCCAACCTGACGCCACTGGCCTCGCTCCGCTTCTCCTCCGCGGGCCAGCTGCTCGGCGAGCTGCTGCTGCCCGCCCCGCTCGGCGTCCTCCTCCCGCTCGCCGGCGGCCGGCTCGGGACCCCCTGGCTCCCGTCCTTCCTGCGCACCACCGGCGCCTCGGCCCTGCTGGCCACGGCACTGGAGTTCCTCTCCTCGTGGGCGCCCGGGCACGTGCTCAACGTCGACCACATACTGCTCGCCGTCGTCGGTGTCGCGGCCACCCACCTCGCCCTGGTCCCCGCCGGCCGGGTCCTGCTCCAGCGGCGCGCCGCTGGCCCGCTCGGCCCGGTCGACCACGCCTCGCAGCCCGACCCGGCTCCTGCTCCTCTTCCGGTTACGGTTCCGGTTCCGCAGGGCGCGCCCGCCGCCGTCCCGAACCCGTCCAGGGCCGCCGCCGCTCCGGCCGCGCACCCCGGGCGGAAGGCCGAGCCGCTGCTCAGCCTCGGCTCGCCGGGCCCCGCCCGGCGCGGCTGACCTCCGGCCGGCCCGCGTCCCCGAACGGCCCTACCGGTCCGCGCGGCGGACCCGGCCGCCGACCTCGACCAACCCCTCCCCGGGGATCCCGGTGACGAGCTGCGAGCCGAGCCCCTGGGTGATCGTCAGCCCCCGGCCCAGCTCGGCCGTCAGCAGCAGCGCGGCCGCGCCGGTCGCCTCGTCCTCGTCGATGCCGTCGCCCCGGCCGGGGAAGGCACGGGCGCGGACGGTGCCCGCCGTCTCGTCCTGCCAGGCCCAGGCGTAGATCCACTCGCCCGGCGGCGGCACCGCCAGCCCGTCGACCTCGGCCGCCGTCGCGTACCGGCGGAGCGTGCGCGGCGGCGCCCAGGCGGCCGGGGCCGCGACCCGGGTGAACTCGCCGTCGCGCCGCACCCGGACCACGCCCGCGGCGGTGACCAGCCGGTCGACGCCCAGCAGCCAGGCCGCGCCGACGCAGGGGTGACCGGCGAAGGGGAGGCGCAGGGTCGGGGTCCAGATGTCGATCGCACCGCTCTCCGGGTCGTCGACGAACACCGTCTCGCTGAAGCCGAGCCGCCGCGCGATGGCCTGCCGGTCCGCCTGGGCGGGCACGGCCGCGCCGTCCCGGACGACGCCCAGCGCGTTGCCGTGCGTGCCGTCCGGGCCGCAGAACACGTGGAGCACCTCGTGGTCGGCCATGGTGCGGTCACTCCTGTCGGGTCGGGCCCGCGCGGCGCTCGCGCGGGCCGGGGGTCACGCGGCCCGTCCGGGCTGTCCGGGCTGTCCGGCTCAGCGGGCGGCCGGACCAGTGGCTGGACCGGTGCCCGGAGCGGCTGCCTGGCCCGGCGCGGGCCGGACGGCCGGAGCCGCCCCCGGCCGCAGCGCCGGACCGCCCGCCGCCGGGCGCGGGCCCGGGCCCGCCGCCGGTCCCCCGGCAGGCAGCGGCGTCCGGACGGCGGCCGGGCGGGTCCGCTGCCGCCGGTGGGCCACCACCAGGGTGCCGATGCCCATCGCGATCGAGGTGGCGCCGGTGATCGCCATCGGGGTGTTGGTGGACGAGCCGCCGGTCGAGGCGAGGTCCACGGACGGCACCGGGGGCGCCGCCACGGTCACCGTGACCGCCGGAGCCGGGGCGGCGGCCGAGCTCGGCGGCGTCTGCGTGACCTCCGAGACCGGGACGGCCGCCGGTGTGCCGCTCGGGTCCGCGGCCGGGGTGACCGCCGCCAGTCCGACCGCGGGCGCGGTGGCGGCGGGTGCGGGCGGTTCGGCCGCCGGGGACGCGGCCGGGGCGGACGGCGAACCGCCGGCCTCGGCGGGCGGGGTGCTCGGCGCGGCGGACGGGACGGCCGGAGCGGGGGCGGCCACGGTGATGTCGACCGCCGAGCCGGTGGCGGGTACCCCGGTACCGGTCCCGGCCGCCGGGAGGCTGTTCCCGGTCGGCAGCAGCGACAGCACCCCGGCCGGGGCGTCCTGGGCGAACGCCAGCCGCACGTTCAGCGTCCGGGACTCGCCGTCGCGCAGCCGCACCAGCGAGGCTTCCCGGTCGCCCGTGCGCAGCGTCAGCGCCAAGCGCCCGGATCCGCCCTGGCCGCTGTCCACGGCCGGCAGCCACTCGCCGTCGGGCGCCCGGAACTCCAGCCGGACCGCCTCGGCGGCGGGCAGGGCCTTGCCCCGGAAGGTCAGTTCGGGCAGGAAGGCGACGTCCTTGCCGCTGCGGTTGGTGAGCGTCAGCCGGAACGGCTTCGGCTCGCCGCCCGCGGTGAAGGAGCCGGGCACCGCGTCCAGGCCGAGGTAGGGCACGCCGGGCGCGGGGGCGGTCGACGGCGCCCCGGTGGGGCTGCCCGCGGTGACCGTGAACTCCCGCTGCGGGCTCGCGGCTTCGGTGATCCGGGTCTCCGGCGGCAGGGTCGGGTCGGCGACCAGCGCCGTGAACCCGGCGGTGGCCCGGCCGGCGGGCGCGGCGGCGGTGACGGCCAGCCGCAGCCGGTACGTCGCGGAGGCGCCGGCGGGCAGGCTCAGCCGGGTGGTGAAGGTGTCGAGGTTCCAGGTGGCGCCGGTGCCGGCACCGGGGGCGAGGGCGGCGGACTTCCAGGAAGCCCCGCCGGGGGACTGGTAGTCGAGGGTGAGCTGGTTCTCGCGGAGCCCGGCGTCGACGTTCGCGACGGCGAAGCCGGTGGTGACGTCGACCGCGTGGTCGGCGGAGTTGTGCAGCGTGGCGGTGAACTCGGCGGCCGGACCTCCGGCGGCCAGGGTGCCGGGGAAGCCCGCGACGGTGACCGTCACCGGGCTTCGCCGCTCCTGGGTCCCGACCGGCCCCGGGGTGCCCGGCCCGGGGGCGCCGAGGACCGCACCGCCGGTGCCGCCGGAGCGCGACAGCGCGGCCGCACCGGGGGCGGCGGTCAGGGCAGCGCCCGAGACCAGGGTGGCAGCGGCGGCGAGGGCCAGGGATCTGCGGTGCTGAATACGCACGGGGGACCTCACGGAAGGAAGGCGGGCGAACCCGACGAACCCGGCAGCAGGGGCGGTTTCGCCGAGGTGGGAGGCCGCTCCGGGACTCTCACCCGGGTCGCTGCTTCGCCCCCCAACCACCAGCGACGGGCGCATCATATCCGAACGCACGGACGCTTCCTGAGCGGTTTTCAAGGGGTGGAAGGGAGGTTCGCCGGGCGGATTCGGCGACGACACCGTGATGAAATCGTGAGGACGGATGTCGGTCGGCTCCAGTACTGTCCCCACTCGTCCCCCGGCGGCCGCCCGTTCGCGTCCGCCCGATCCCGGCAACAACAGGACCCACTCGTGAACCTCGACTTCGACGTCGACCCCCTCTTCTCCTGGTACGTCGTACTGCTGGCCTTCAGCGGCATCGCCCTGCTGGTCATCGGCGCCGTCAACGTCGGCGGCCTCAAGGCCGGCTGGCGTGCCCTCAACGTGCTCGTCGGCCTCGGCTTCGCCGGCTACGCGTACTACCTGGCCTTCGTCTTCGAGGGCGGCACCTACGCGATCTTCTTCAAGGCGTTCATCCTGCCGGTGCTGCTGATAATCAACGCGGTGAAGGCCGCGGTCACGCGCTCCCAGGCCCCGGCCGCGCCCGCGGCGCCGCCGTACCAGCCGAACGCGCAGTACCCGCAGCAGGGCGCGCCTGGGCAGTACCCGCAGCAGGGCGCGCCTGGGCAGTACCCGCAGCAGGGCGCGCCTGGGCAGTACCCGCAGCAGGGTGCGCCGTACCCGCAGGGTGGGCAGTACCCGCAGCCCTCGCCGTACCAGGCCGCCGCCCCTGCCGCTCCGGCTGCCCCCGCAGCCCCGTACCAGCCGCCGGCCCCGCCGCAGGGCTGATCCCCCCACCGGCCGACGCCCCTCACCAGGGCGTCGGCCGGTCCCCCTCGCTCCCCTCCCCGCCCGCACTACGCTGCGCGGTGCGGGCGGGATCGGGCGGCCGGCATCGGTCGCCGACGGCAGAGGGGTGTTCGGAGCGTGGTGACGTACGACCTGGTGATCGTGGGCGGCGGACCCGCCGGCTGTGCGGCGGCGGTGATGGCGGCG
The DNA here is from genome assembly GCF_000718025.1 of Kitasatospora purpeofusca. Taxonomy (GTDB): domain Bacteria; phylum Actinomycetota; class Actinomycetes; order Streptomycetales; family Streptomycetaceae; genus Kitasatospora; species Kitasatospora purpeofusca. The sequence goes on along the minus strand of NZ_JODS01000006.1, from coordinate 212,216 downwards.
AGCGTCGGGCTGCGGTCCGCCCTGGTCGAGCGCCGCGAGCTCGGCGCCACCCTGCGGCGCGTCCCGGCGGTGAGCAATGTGCTCGGCTTCGCGACCGGAACCGCCTTCGCGGACGCCGTCACGGCGGACGTCCGGCGGGTCGCCGACTCCTGCGACCTCCTGCTCGGCACCCCGGCGACGGAACTGCACGCCGACGACGAAGGCGTGACCGTCCACCTCGCTGATTCGGGGGCCACCGTGCGCGGCCGGTACGCGATCGTCGCCACCGGCGTCCGCGCGGCCCGGCCGGAGGAGGCCACCTGGCTCACCTCCGCCGTCGAGGCGCCACCGCCGCTCTGGGAGGCGGACGCCGCGGTGCTCGGCGGCCGCCGCACCCTGGTCCTCGGCGCCGACCGCCCCCTCGGCACCCTGCTGCGCGCCCACCCCGATGTCCCGCTCGACTTGGTGGTCCCGCACCCGCCCGGCGACACCTACAAGGCGGAGGAGGTCGAGGGCGATCCGCGGGTCACCCTGCTGGAGACCGAGGCCCTGGAGCTCCACCGCTCCCACGAGGGCCAGGTCATGGCGGGCGAGTTGGGCACCTTCGCACCCGGCCTGGTCTTCGTGAATCTGGGCGTCCGCCCCGCTGCTCTGCCCGGCACGATGGTCCGGGGCGAGGACGGCTACTGCCCACCCGACCGCCAGCACCCCAGGATTCTCACGGCCGGAGACCTACGTTCCGCCCGCGGCCAGCGCATCATGACCGCCACCGGCTCCGGCGCCGACGCTGCACTGAAGGCCTACTACGCGCTGCGTTTGAGCGGTTGACCGTGCACCCACCCCGGAGCAGGAAGTCGACGAGGCCGACTTCCTGCTCCAGCAGAGCCTTTTCAGGTGCCGCCTAGGATGTGGGACCTGTGAGACTGATCGAGATGGAGATAGCCAGGCAGGACTGGAAGAGCATGCTGTGCGGGTGCGGCGGCTCGGCAGGGCACCTGTCCCGGGATCTGCTGCAGCTCGCGGGTAGGGGGCCCCTGAAGAGGCCCAGCTATGTCAGCCTCGAAGAGCATGTCTGGTCTCCGGCGGTCCTGTGGGAGCCGGCCCCGGCAGTGACATCCGTCGCCCTGGCGGCTCTCGCAGACGATGCCGCACCGACGGCTCGCAAATGGTTCCTCGACCTCCTGCAGCTCATGGTGGCAGGTGAGGGCACGGATTGGGAGTCCGCTCGACGAGGACTCGATCTTCCCGAACTGTGCCGGGACCTTGCCGTGCACGGTCTCTGGCTGCTCTACGTGGAGGTGCTGTCGAATCGGGGCCCGGAGGCTGGCACCGCCTTCGAGATCCTCACGGTGGTGGAACCCGACAGGGCTCGCCTGCAAGACGTCCGGGAGGCCGCAGCCGACTGGCTGCCTGTGTGCTGCCGAACCGGCCTGTGCGACGACAACCTCCGCGACCTCGACCGCTGACCTCGGCGGGGCGGCCAGCGAGACTGCGGTTCCCAGGCAGGTATCCACCCTGGAGCAGGAAGTCGGCCGGGCCGACTTCCTGCTCCGCCCGTTCGGCGATCTCCACAACGAGGCGGGCGGTCGCGGGCAGTTGCCCGAGACCGCCCGATGCATGGTGCGACCTGGAGGCCCCAGGACCGACCCGCTCAGGCGAGGTGGTCGAACTCGCCGGCCTTCACGGCGAGAAGGAGCGCGCGGAGTGCAGCGGCATCGACGGCCAGCACCGTTGCCATCTCGTCCGACTCGCGAAGAAATCGTCGGTCAGCCCCACCACGAGCCAGCTCAAGACACGCGCTCCCGGGGTCACCACCACTGAACGACGACTTCTGCCAAAGGATCTCGGACATCGCAGGCCTTTCAGACTTGGATCAGATAGAGAAGGTGATGCAGGAGGCCCCACGAGTCACGCATCGCCGTACCACGGCGGGGCTCGGCCGCGTCAGCAGCGGGCAGTGCCAGGCTCTTCAGCTGCTCGAACTTCAGTCGGTAGGCAGCGATCGTCTCAGGATCACCGTAATGCTCTGCACGAGCAGGGGCGTCGACAACGATGGTGGACAGGTCGAGGCAGCCCGGATCGCAGCACAAGAACGAACCAGGACTCGGAGGCTTCTTCACCGCCGCGAACGGAAGCACCTGGATGGTGACGTTCGGACGTTCCGCACTGTCGAGCAGGTGGAGCAATTGGGCTCTCATCACCTCGTCCCCGGGAAACCGCATGTGCAGAGCGGCCTCATGAATGACGAAGTGGAACTGCCTGTCCTCCTCCAGGATTCGCTGTCGCTCCATGCGGAACGCGACGGCATCGGCGATGGCCCACTTCCCGTCACCTTGAGAATCCTCGTAGATGGCCTCGGCATAGGCCGGCAACTGCAGGACTCCCGGTATGTAGAGCATCTCGTAATTGGTGATTCGGATCGACCGATCCTCGGCCTCCGCCAGATCCAGCGAGAGCATCGGCACTCGGCCTTCGAACGCCGACCACCAGCCCTTGCCTGTACTGCGCGCCATGTCCGCGAGCCCGCTGCGGTACACCGGATCAGTACAGCCATAGGCGTCCAGCCAGATCGCGAGGCGCTCCGCGTTCAACGTGATCCGACCGGCCTCGGTGTGGCTCACGGCCGGTCCCCGCATGCCGACCAGGGCTCCGGCTTCTGCGGCCGACAGGCCTGCCGCTGTCCGCAGACGCTGCAACTCTTCGCCGAATCGGCGTTGCCGTTGACTGATCGGCCCCTTGTATCCCACGACTGTCCTTCCTCACCTGCGCGCAGTGTGGCGCAGAACTCCTGCGCGGCGCCACCGAGTGACGCCAGTCCGGGGAGACTCTTCAATCGGCTTGCAACTTTGCCATATGCACCCCTACTCTCAGTGTTGCACCGGTCACATGACGAAGCGTCAATCTGCATCCAGAGCAGCGGACACCTGTCTTCGTAGGTGATCCATTCCTCCCCGTCTCCCGGAGGTCCCTGATGTGTGCCTTCAACCCGCCCGACTGGTCCGTCGTCCGGCGTGAGCTGCAAGCTCTTCTCAGCGCCTCGGACTGGCCGCCGGACATCGTCGCCGACGCCGAACTCGCCCTCCACGAGCTGTTCGTGAACGCTTGGAAGCACGCCGGCTGCCAGGCCCCGCACGTCATCGTCGCCCTGCGCCCCCACATGCTGCGGGTCTCCGTCTGCGACGACAGCCCCGATCTTCCCGAGCCGAGCACCCTCGCCGACCCCTACGCGGTGTCGGGCCGAGGGCTCCAGCTCGTTCGCGCCCTCACCCACCGGTTCGGCGCCGAACCCCTCAAGAACGGCAAGGTCGTCTGGTTCGAACTGGACGCCGCCGCATGAGCCTCGAACCGCTCAGGTCGCACGACAAGATCCTGCGCACCTACACCGAGCCCGAAGTGACCTCCCTCCTCAGCGAACTCCACGAGCGGGGCAGGCCCTTCGGCATCCTGTGGGGCTCCGCCGCCGTCAACGGCAGCACCGTCGACGGCCGCCTCCTCGTCGACTTCGGCGACACCTCCGTCGCCACCCTCCTCAACCTCCTCACGCTCCTCCGCGAAACGGGCCGACCCGCGTGAACTTCCTCGTCGGCGCCGCCTTCGCCGTCCTCCTCGCCCTCGCCTTCGCCACCGTCGTCACGGGCGTCATCACCGCCCTGAAGGTGCACGGCGAGGATGAGGAGGACGACCACCCCGGCCACTGACCCGCCCCACCCATTGCATCCTTGCTACTGCTCCGCCGCACCCGCTCGGGGTACCGCCGGGCCGCGGAAGGCCAGGGGGCGGCTCAGGACCAGGTTCGTCGTCGTGCTCCCGAACTGCGCCAGCTCGTCGACGATCTCCTCGAGATGCCCCATCGAGGTGGTCGCGATCTTCAGCGAATAGCAGTCGTCCCCGGTGGTGCGCAGGCACTCCAGGATCTCCGAGCGCTCCTCCAGCAGCCGTCGCAGCGGCTCGTGCCGTGCCGCCGGCCCGGGGTACTTCAACCGGACGACCGCCATTACCGGGTACCCGGTCCGCTCCAGGTTCACCTCGGCCCGGTAGCCGGTTATCACCCCCGCCGTCTCCAGCCGTCGCACCCGCTCCGTCGTGGCCGACGCACTCAGGTTCACCCGCCGCGCCAGCTCGGCGAACGCGATCCGCCCGTCCTCCTGGAGCTCGGCCAGGATCGCCCAGTCCGTCGCGTCAAGAATCTCGGTCATGAGCCCAGATTGCCGGTGATTCCACGGCAGAACAACCCCTGAACCGGTGGATACCCCTTCAGTCAATCCACCTTCCCTCCCTAGGCTTTCGGGTGTGAAGATCGGAGTCAACGTCCCCAACTTCGGCCCCGGCACCGACCCGGCGGCCCTGCTCACCTGGGCCAGGACCGTCGAGGGCCTGGGCTTCGACCTGCTGATGGTCTCGGACCATGTCGCCATCACCCCCGACGTCGCCGTGCGCTACCCCTGCCCGTTCTTCGAGCCGTTCACCACCCTCGCCTGGCTCGCCGCCCACACCGAGCGGATCCGGCTCGGCACCACCGTCCTCATCGCCCCCTACCGGCACCCGCTCCTCACCGCCCGGATGGCCGCCAACCTCGACGCGCTGAGCGGGCACCGCCTCGTCCTCGGCGTCGGAATCGGCTGGGCACAGCAGGAGTTCGCCGCCCTCGACGTCCCGTTCGAGCAGCGCGGCCGCCTCACCGACGAGCACCTGCGCCGGCTGCGCGCCGCCTGGGCGGACACCGCCGACTACGGCTCCCACCGCATCCCGCTCTGGGTCGGCGGCAACAGCGACGCGGGCCTGCGCCGCGCCGTGCACCTCGGTGACGCCTGGCACCCGCTGCGCCCGACCACGCCGTGGCTGTGCGAGGCGGCGCCTCGGCTGCGGGCGTACGCGGACGAACAGGCGCTCCCCGTCCCGGCGTTCGCGCCCCGAATCGCCCTCAGGCTCACACCCGATCCGGTCGCCGGGCCGCAGCGCCTCGCGGGCGAGGGCAGCATCGAGCAGATCGCCGCCGACCTCACCCGGCTCCGGCTGCTGGGCGCCGACACCGTCGTCCTCGACCCCTACCACGGCGACCCGGAGCAGACCCGCGACCCGGGACCGGCCTTCGAGGCCCTCGCCGCCGTGGCCGACCTGCTGAACCTCGCGCCGACCCGAACGGAACAGTCCTCATGACGCTCACCCCCGCCGACCACGCCCTGCTCCGCCGCGCCATCGCCCTCGCCGCCGAGGCCCGCACCCACGGCGACCCGCCGTTCGGCTCGCTGCTGGCCGCCCAGGACGGCACCGTGCTGGCCGAGGAGCGCAACACCACCCGCACCGACCGGGACCTCACCGCGCACCCCGAACTGAAGCTCGCCCGGTGGGCCGGACGGGAGTTGGACCTCGCCACGGCCTCCCGGACGACCCTCTACACCAGCTGCGAGCCCTGCCCGATGTGCGCGGCCGCGCTCCGGCAGGCCGGCCTCGGCCGGGTCGTCTTCGCCCTCTCCGGCGAGCAGTTGCTGGGGATCCGGCCGGGGAACGGCCTCCCGCCCGTACCGCAGGAGGGGCCGGCGCTGTACGACGAGGTCCGGGCCGCCGTCGAGCCGTACTACCGCTGAACCTAGGGGCCGTTGTGCGACCCGCCGACCCGCCGAGCTGGCGGGTCGGCGGGTCGGACAGCCAGGCAGCCACTTTGCGAACACCTCCCGCACTTTGCAAAGTGCACTTTGCAAAGTGCGGGAGGTGTTCGCAAAGTGCGTGAGGGGCCGCAGGTGTGCACGGCAACCCCCGCCGCTTGCCCCGGCCGCTTGCCCCTGCCCCAGGGCCAGGCCCCAGAGTGGGGCCGTGCACGAGGACTTGATCACCATCGGCGAGCTGTCCGCCCGGACCAGGCTCAGCCCCAAGGCGCTGCGCCTGTACGGGGACCGGGGGCTGCTGGCGCCCGCCCGGGTCGACCCGGACACCGGGGTCCGCCGCTACGGCCTCACCCAGGTCGAACGGGCGCGCCGGATCGCGCTGCTGCGCGCCGTCGGCATGCCGCTGGCGCGGATCGCGGCGGTGCTCGACGCGGACGGCGGGGCCTCGTCCGGGCTGCTGGACGCCTACTGGCGCGAGCAGGAGTCCTCGCACCGGGCCCGTCGGCAGGCGGTGGGCCACGCCAGGGCCGTACTCGCGGGGAGGACCTCGACCATGTACCGGATCGCGGAACGCGACATTCCCGAGCAGAAGGTGGTCTGCGTGCGGCGGCACGTGACGGCCGCCGAACTCGCCGGCTTCCTCGCCGAGGCCGGCGAACTGCTCCTCGCCCATCTGGGCTCGACCGGCGCGGGCCTGTCCGGACCGATCTTCACCGTCTTCCACAGCCATGTGAGCGAGGAGTCCGACGGCCCGGTCGAGGTGTGCGCGCCGACGCCGGACGCCGTGGAGCCGACCGCCCTGATCTCGGTGCGGATCCACCCCGCCCACCGCGAGGCGTACGCGGAACTGACCGGGGAGCAGCGGGACTTCGCGGCGGTGGCGGCCGTCCACGACGCCGTCGGCGGCTGGGTCGCGGAGCGGGGGTACGAGCGCTGCGGCGGCAACCGGGAGGTGTACTACCCGAACTTCGGGGCCGCCGGGCCGCGCGAGCACAGCTCGGACGTCACCGTCCCGTTCCGCCGCCTCGGGCAACCACCCCACGTGGCGGTTCCCCTTCCCCTCCCCCGTCAATCTCCGGGGCGACCCTGAGCGGAACCCCGAGAGGGACTACTGCCCACCGACGACGCAGGTCAGGGACAGGATCGCCTTGCGGGCGGAGGAATCGGGCGGCGCGAGGAAGGAGCATGGAGATACGCCAGCCGGAGGGACCGGTCACCGGCGCAGAGCAACGGAGTTCACCATGAGCCGCCTCGCCCGCCCCCGCCACAACCGCGTCATCGCCGGCGTCTGCGCCGGGATCGCGGAGCGCTTCGGACTCACCCCGTGGACCGTCCGGATCATCTTCCTGGTGTCCTGCCTGCTGCCCGGCCCGCAGTTCCTGATCTACCTGGCGCTCTGGCTGCTGCTCCCCCAGGAGGCGTGACGCCGGAGCCCGGACGCTCCGGGACACCGCTCCGGGACACCGCACCGGACAGCACACCGGGACAGCAACGTCGGACCACCTGCGGAACGGCCGGAAGGGGCCGCCCACTCCCGTCGAGGAGTGGACGGCCCCTTCCGGCCGTGCGGAGCCGGGGCGGGATCAGCCGCCGAGGCCCGGGAGCGGGAGGGTCTGGGTGAGACCGCCCAGCGGGGTCTTGTCGAGGCCCGGAACGCTGGGCACGCCGGCCCGGTTGCCGGTGGCCGGGGCGGCGGCCTGGCCCGCGCTGGGGGCGAGGGTGCCGAGCGTGCCGCTGACCTTGTCGGCGACCGGCAGCTTGCCCGCGGCGTCGGTGACGGCGTTGGTGGCCGCCGGGTTGGTCAGCAGGGAGGTCGGGAGCCCGAGGCCACCGGTGGCGGCCGCGGGGGCGGCGGAGGCGGCGCCGGCGCCGACCGCGGCGATGGCGATGCCGAGCGCGGCGGTGCCGGCGGCCTTGAGAGTGGCCTGCTTCATCTGGTTAGTCCCCTTGGGTCCTCGTCGGTGGCCGACCCGCGCGACTGGCGCAACGGGGGCCCGTCCACCACAGCCGGTCAGCAATGACTGGCACACCGTAGTGATTGGGTCGCACGAGGATCAACGGCCGTTCACCCACCCGAGGGAGTAGTCGGATGAACGCCAATTTCCTTGACGGAACAGGGCGTTCATCCGACCACCGGGAAGCGGTTCAGGCGCCGTTGCTGAACAGCCACTCCGCCTTGAGCTCGGCGTAGCCCGGCTTGATCACGTCGTTGATCATCGCGAGCCGCTCGTCGAACGGCAGGAACGCCGACTTCATCGCGTTCACGGTGAACCACTCCATGTCGCCCAGCGTGTAGCCGAAGGCCTCCACCAGGTGCCCGAACTCGCGGCTCATGCTGGTGCCGCTCATCAGCCGGTTGTCGGTGTTCACGGTGACCCGGAACTTCAGCCGGCTGAGCAGCCCGATCGGGTGCTCGGCGTACGAGGTGGCGGCGGCCGTCTGGAGGTTGGAGGTGGGGCACATCTCCAGCGGGATGCGCTTGTCGCGCACGTACGCGGCGAGGCGGCCCAGCTTGACGGTGCCGTCCTCCTCGACGGTGATGTCGTCGACGATCCGCACGCCGTGGCCGAGGCGGTCGGCGCCGCAGCACTGCAGGGCCTCCCAGATCGACGGCAGGCCGAAGGCCTCGCCCGCGTGGATGGTGAAGTGGTTGTTCTCGCCCTTGAGGTAGTCGAAGGCGGCCTGGTGGCGGGTGGGGGGGTAGCCCGCCTCGGCACCGGCGATGTCGAAGCCGACAACGCCGCCCTCGCGGTGGCGGTTGGCCAGCTCGGCGATCTCCTGCGAACGGGCGGCGTGCCGCATCGCGGTGATCAGGGTGCCGATCCGGATCCGGTGGCCGGCCGCGCGGGCGTTGGCCTCGCCGAGGCGGAAGCCCTCCTGGACGGCCTCGACGACCTCGTCGAGGGTCAGGCCGCGCTCCAGGTGCTGCTCGGGGGCGTAGCGCACCTCGGCGTAGACGACGCCGTCGGCGGCGAGGTCCTCGGCGCAGTCGGCGGCGACCTTGATCAGCGCCTCACGGGTCTGCATCACGGCGCAGGTGTGGGCGAAGGTCTCCAGGTAGCGGACCAGCGAGCCGGAGTCCGCGGCCTCGCGGAACCACTCGCCGAGCTCCTTGGCGTCGGTGGTGGGGAGGCCCTCGTAGCCGACGGCGGCGGCCAGCTCGACCACGGTCTCGGGGCGCAGGCCGCCGTCGAGGTGGTCGTGCAGGAGCACCTTCGGGGCGCGGGCGATCTGGTCGGGGGTGGGAATCCGGGGGCCGGTGCCCGCGGTGGTGACGGGGATCTGCTTCTCCATTGCGGGAGTGTAGCTCCTACGCGCGTAGACAGGCCACCGTTCACAGGGCCGAATCGTCCAATGTCCACCGGGAATTCCACCGAACGGACGATTCGGGTCATCTGCCCGCAGGACGCCCGCCCCGACCGGTGCCGCGCCGCCGCCGAGGCCGCCCCGACGCCGCCGCGGCCGCCGCCCCGCCGCCCTCAGTCGTGCGCCAGCAACCGCCCGCGCCGCGACAGCACGAAGTCCCGGAACGCCGCCACCGGCGGGGTCACCGGCCGCCCCGCCGCCCAGGCCAGCCCGATCGCCCGCCGGGTGCGCGGCGCCGTCACCTCCAGCTCCACCACCCCCGGCCGCGGCACCAGCGCCGGCGGCAGCAGCGCCACGCCCAGCCCGGCCGCGACCAGCCCGCGCAGGGTCTCCGTCTCCTCCCCCTCGAAGGCGAGCCTCGGCACGAACCCGGCCTCCGCGCAGAACCCGTCGGTGATCGCCCGCATCCCGTACCCGCGTTCCAGCCCGACGAACGGCTCCTCCGCCACCTCCGCCAGCCGGATCCGGCGCCGCCCGGCCAGCCGGTGGTCCGCCGGGACGGCCAGGTACAGCCGCTGCTCGTCCAGCCGGCGGGCCACCAGCGCCGGGTCGCCGTCCGGCAGCGGCGAGACCAGGCAGAGGTCCAGCTCCCCCGCGCGCAGCCGGTCCAGCATCGCGCCCACGTAGTCCTGCACCAGCTGGAACCTGACCTGCGGGTACGCCCGCCGGAAGTCCCGCAGCAGGGCCGGCACCGTGTCCGTCCCCATGGTGTGCAGGAAGCCGAACGCCACCCGGCCGGTCTGCGGGTCTGCCTCCGCCCGCGCCGCCTCGGCGCCGCGCTCGACCTCGGCCAGCGCCCGCTCCACCGAGGCCAGCAGCAGCCGGCCCGCCCTGGTCAGCCGGACCGTCCGGCCCTGACGGGCCAGCAGGTCGACGCCCAGTTCGGCCTCCAACCGGGCCACCGCCCGGGACAGCGTGGGCTGCGGCATGCCCAGCAGCTCCGCCGCCTGCGTCACATGCTCCAGCCGTGCGACGGCCGCGAACTGGGCCAGCCTCGGCGCCAGTTGAACGGCCGGGAGCTCGGGCCCCAGCTCCGCCGGGAGGGTCGGTTCGCCACCACCGGTCGTCACAGCACCCCGTCCCTCGTCCGTACGCTCCGCTCATGCGTCCAGGTATGGATTATTGCCGGTTCATGCATTGGACGCATCAGTACGACAGTTCTACCTTCGACGTCATGCAGCCCTCCAGTACCGGGGCGTCCTTGGCCACCTCGGACGCCCTCGCCCAGCCGGCCGTCCTCCGCAAGGACGACCGCCACCGTCCCGGCCAGCGCTCCTTCCGCCGCGCCAACCTCGCCCTGTTCGCGGCCGGGATCGCGACCTTCGTCCTCCTCTACTCCACCCAGGGCCTGCTGCCGGTCCTCTCGGGCGACCTCGGCCTCACCCCCGGGCAGGCCAGCTGGACGGCCTCCGCCGCCACCCTCGGCCTCGCCCTCGGCCTGCTCCCCGCGAGCGCGCTCTCCGACCGCTACGGCCGCACCGCCGTGATGACGGCCTCCACCCTGGCCGCCGCCGCCCTCGCCCTCGCCCTGCCGTTCGCGCCGGACCTCACCACCCTGGTCGTGCTGCGCGCCCTCCAGGGCGCCGCGCTCGCCGGGCTGCCGGCCACCGCGATGGCCTACCTCGCCGAGGAGGTCCACCCCTCCGCGCTGGCCTCGGCGATGGGGCTGTACGTGGCGGGGAACAGCATCGGCGGCATGGGCGGCCGGCTGCTCTCCGGCTGGGTCGCGGCCGGATTCGGCTGGCGCTGGGGGCTCGCCGCCTCCGCCGCCCTCGCCCTGCTGGCCGTGCTGGCGTTCCGGCTGCTGATCCCCGCCGCCCGCCACTTCACCCCGGCCCCGGTGGACGCCCGCGCCCTGGCCCGCACCGTCGGCCGCCACCTGCGCAACCCGCTGCTGCTGCGGCTGTACGCGCTGGGGCTGCTGTTCATGGCCGTCTTCGGCGCCGTCTACAACACCATCGGCTACCGGCTGATCGCCGCGCCTTTCCACCTGCCGGAGTCCGTCGCCGCCTCGATCTTCGTGGTCTACCTGGTCGGCACCGCCACCTCGGCGGCGGCGGGACGCCTGGCCGGCCGGCTCGGCCGCCGCGGCGCGCTGTACGTCGCGATCGGCACCACCACCGTCGGGCTGCTGCTCTCCCTCGCCGACTCGCTGCTCGCGGCACTGCTCGGACTGGTACTGATCACCGCCGGCTTCTTCGCCGGGCACGCCACCGCCTCCTCGGCCGTCGGCCGCACCGCCACCGAGGGCCGCGCCCAGGCCTCCGCGCTCTATCTGATCGCCTACTACCTGGGCAACAGCCTGGGCGGCACGATCGGCGCCGACGCCTACCACGCGACCGGCTGGCCGGGCGCCGCCACCATCGGCCTGACCGCCATGGCCCTGGCCGCGGGCGTCACCCTCTACGCCACCCACCGGGCCCACGCGGGCGCCCGCCGCGGCGCCCTCCGCGCGGCCCGCTGAACGATCTGCGGCGGATACCTGACGTTCGTTGTCAGGTATCCGCCGTAGCTTTGTCCACGTCCCACCCGGCACAGTGCGAGCAAAGGAACCACCATGGCCACCTTCGTCCTCATCCCCGGCGCCCTGCACGGCGGTTGGTGGTACCGGCCGCTCACCGAGGGGCTGCGGGCCGCCGGGCACGAGGTGTACCCGGTGACGCTGACCGGGGTGAGCGAGCGCGGCCACCTCAACACCCTGGCCGTCGACCTGGGGACGCACATCCAGGACGTGCTCGGCCTGCTGGAGGCCGAACAGGTCACCGACGCCGTCCTCGTCTCGCACAGCTACGGCGGCATGGTCGCCTCCGGCGTCGCCGACCGGGCCCCGGAGCGGATCGCCGGGCTGGTCTACGCGGACGCCTTCGTGCCGCGCGACGGCGAGTCGGCGTACGACATCGTCAACGACGTCTGGAAGCAGCGGTACCTGGCCGGCGCCGCGGCGGGCGGCGGCCGCAACCTGGTCGGCCTGCACCCGGCCCTCGACCCGCGCGCCACCGTGCACCCGCTGGCCACCCTGCTCCAGCGGATCCGCCTCACCGGCGCCGTCGACGCCCTGGACGTCCCCCGGGTCTACCTGCACGCGGAGCGCTTCGAGGACACCCCGTTCCTCGACACCCTCGCCCGCCTGCGCACCGACCCGGCCTGGACCGTCCACACCCTCCCGGTCGGCCACGACCTCGTCCGCGAGGCTCCCGAGGACTTCCTGAAGCTCGCCCTCACCGCCGCCGACTGAGGCAGCTGCCGTTCCCGGTACCCTCCGGCCATGAGCATCGATCCCGCCGAGTACGCGCGGCTGCGGGTGAGCGCCGACCGGCTGCCGCGGATTCCCGGCGTCGGGAAGGTCGAGATCGCCGGCGGCATGATCACACTGGCACTCCCACCGGTCGAACGGCACGAGTGGGCGGTCGTCCACATCGCGCGGCAACTAAACACCTAGCTCCCCCGCACCCACCCCGGACACATCGCCCACGGGGGAGCGGATCTGGAGGACGCCGCCCGCGGCAGGCTCCGGCTCCGGAATCCCGACCTGATGGTGTTCGCCGAAGCGGCGTTGGAGAGCGACGGACCCGCTCTCCTGCCGCACGAGGTGCTGCTGGTGGTGGAGGTCGTCTCCATGGCGAATCCGGCGACCGACCATCACGCCAAGGTCCGCGACCACGCGGCCATGGGCATCCCGCTCTACTTGCTGGTCGACCCCCGCAAGGGCACCGGCATCGTCCACGACGAGCCCGGCTACACCTCGCGCAAGGAGTTCGCCTTCGGGGACACGATCACCGTGGGCCCGTGGACGCTCGACACCGGTGTCCTGCGCACGTACGCCTGAGCGGCGTACGTGCGCAGGGGCGGTGGTCAGGCGATGCGGTCCAGCACGATCGGGTTCGGGGTGAACGCGGTGCCGGCCGGGGAGACCTCGATGCCGCCGGTGAGGGCCTCGATCGCGTACTCGAAGCGCTCCGGGGTGTCGGTGTGCAGGGTCAGCAGCGGCTGGCCGGCCACCACGGTGTCGCCCGGCTTGGCGTGCATCTCGACGCCGGCGCCGGCCTGCACCGGGTCCTCCTTGCGGGCACGGCCCGCGCCGAGGCGCCAGGCGCTGACGCCCACGGCGTAGGCGTCCAGGGTGGTGAGCACACCGGAGGCCGGGGCCGGGATGACGTGCTGCTCGCGGGCGACCGGCAGCGGGGCGTCCACGTCGCCGCCCTGGGCGGAGATCATGCGGCGCCAGTGGTCCATCGCGGAGCCGTCCCTCAGCGCGTCGGCCGGGTCCTTGCCGTGCACGCCCGCCGCGGCGAGCATCTCGCGGGCCAGCGCCAGGGTCAGCTCGACGACGTCGGCGGGGCCGCCGCCGGCCAGCACCTCGACCGACTCGCGGACCTCCAGCGCGTTGCCCGCGGTGAGGCCGAGCGGGGTGGACATGTCGGTGAGCAGGGCCACCGTGTTGACGCCGGCGGTGGTGCCGAGGCCGACCATGGTGCGGGCCAGCTCGCGGGCGTCGTCGAGGTTCTTCATGAACGCGCCGGAGCCGACCTTGACGTCCAGGACGAGCGCGCCGGTGCCCTCGGCGATCTTCTTGGACATGATCGAGGAGGCGATCAGCGGGATCGCCTCGACGGTGCCGGTGACGTCGCGCAGGGCGTACAGCTTCTTGTCCGCCGGGGCGAGGCCGTCGCCGGCCGCGCAGATGACCGCGCCGGCGTCGTGCAGCACCTGGAGCATCTCCTCGTTGGAGAGCAGGGCGCGCCAGCCGGGGATGGACTCCAGCTTGTCGAGGGTGCCGCCGGTGTGGCCGAGGCCGCGACCGGACAGCTGCGGCACCGAGGCGCCGCAGGCGGCGACCAGCGGGGCGAGCGGCAGGGTGATCTTGTCGCCGACGCCGCCGGTGGAGTGCTTGTCACTGGTGGGCTGCGCCAGCGAGGAGAAGTCCATCCGGACGCCGGAGCGGATCATCGCGTCCGTCCAGCGGCTGATCTCGCCCGGGTTCATGCCGTTCAGCAGGATGGCCATGGCCAGCGCGGACATCTGCTCGTCGGCGACCTCCCCGCGGGTGTAGGCGTCGATGACCCAGTCGATCTGAGCATCGCTCAGCTCTCCGCGGTCGCGCTTGGTCCTGATGACGGAGATGGCGTCCATGGATGCTCCATTGCTCCAAGAGAGGTTCAACATGCGAGGTGGAAAAGGCGAAGAGTGCCGCGAGTCGGCCCGGAAGGGCTCCACTCGCGACACTCTACGCGCGTAACAAACGGCAGTGCCAGAGCCGCGCCTACAGGCGCTCCGGCCCGAACGCGTCGGGCAGGACCTCACTCATCGGCCGCACCCCGGAGGGCAGCTCGACCAGCAGGTCCGGACCGCCGTGCTCGTACAGCAGCTGGCGGCAGCGGCCGCACGGCATCAGCAGCTCGCCCGCCCCGTCCACACAGGTGAACGCGGTCAGCCGGCCGCCGCCGGTCGCGTGCAGCATGGAGACCAGGCCGCACTCGGCGCACAGCGCCAGACCGTACGAGGCGTTCTCCACGTTGCAGCCGGTGACCGTCCGGCCGTCGTCCACCAGGGCGGCGGCGCCGACCGGGAACTTGCTGTACGGCGCGTACGCGTGGCTCATCGCCTCGCGCGCCGCCGCCCGCAGCGCGTCCCAGTCGACCGACCCGGCCACCTCGGCCGCGGACGTCACTTGCCCTGGCCCTTGCGGTAGATCTGACCGTCCGCCTTCGGCGGCCGCAGCCGCTGTGAGGCCAGCGCGAGCACCACCAGGGTGATCACGTACGGCGTGGCGACGATCAGCGGGCGCTGCACCTCGTCGGTGGTGAAGTACCAGGCGAACAGGCCGCCGGAGACCACCAGCGAGATCAGGGCCGCGGTGTGCTTGCGGCGGTACAGGTGCCAGGCCGCCAGCAGCGCCATCGCGATGGCGACCACCAGGATCAGCGCGTGCACCGACTCGGGGTCGCGCAGCTGGAGGCTGTCGGTGAAGCCGAACAGGCCGGCGCCCATGGCGAGGCCGCCCGGCATCCAGTTGCCGAAGATCATCGCCGCGAGGCCGATGAAGCCTCGGCCGTTGGTCTGGCCGTCCTTGTAGAAGTGGGCCGCGACCAGCGAGAGGTACGCGCCGGCGAGGCCCGCGAAGGCGCCGGACATGATGACCGCGAGGTACTTGTACTTGTAGACGTTGACGCCCAGCGACTCGGCCGCGGTCGGGTTCTCGCCGCAGGAGCGCAGCCGCAGGCCGAACACGGTGCGCCAGAGGGCGAAGTAGCTCGCCACGATCAGCGCGCCGGCCAGCAGCACGACCACCGAGATGTTGGTGACCAGGCCGCCGAGCACACCGGCGACGTCCGAGACCACGAACCAGTGGTGCGCCTCGATGTCCTTCAGCCCCGAGGAGAGGCCGGGGATCGTGATGTACGGCAGCGGATCGGCCGGCGGGGACTGGTTCGCGCCGGCACCGGCGGAGATGTAGTCCTTGTAGTAGATCCGGTTGACGTAGGCGCAGATGCCGGGGATCAGCAGGTTGACGCCGACACCGGAGACGATGTGGTCGACGCCGAAGGTCACCGTGATGACGGCGTGCAGCAGACCGCCCAGCGCACCGCCGAGCATGCCCGCCACCAGGCCGAACCACGGGTTGACCAGGTAGCCGCCCCAGGCGCCGCAGAAGGTGCCGGCGACCATCATGCCTTCGAGGCCGATGTTGACGACGCCGGCCCGCTCGGACCAGAGACCGCCGAGACCGGCCATGCCGATCGGCACGGCGGCGCTGAGCGCGGCGGTGACCTGACCGGAGGAGGTCAGCGAGTGGTTGCCGGTGATGACGCCGACGACCGAGAAGAGGACCAGGGCGCCCGCGATCAGCAGCAGCACCACCGGCCAGGACATCTTGCGCTTCTTGGCGGGAGCACCCGGCGCCTTGGCGCGGGCAGCGGTGGCCGTGCTCATGCGGACACCTCCTTCTTCTCGGCGGCCGCGGCGGCCTGGGCGGCGAGCTCGGCGCCGACCTTCTGCTGCTGGCGCTTGAGGCCGTAGCGGCGCACCAGCTCGTAGGCGACGACGACACAGATGACGATGGTGCCCTGCATGACCGGGACGATCTCGAACGGGAAGCCGCCCTGGAGCGGCAGCTGGGCGCCGGTCGCGTCGAGGAAGGCGAACAGCACCGCCGCGAAGGCCATGCCGATCGGGCTGTTGCGGCCGAGCAGGGCGACCGAGATGCCCAGGAAGCCGAGGCCCGCCTGGAAGCTCTGGCCGTAGTTGTACGAGTTCTGCAGCAGCTCGGGCAGGCCGATCAGGCCGGCCAGCGCGCCGGAGACCACCATCGAGATGACGATCATGCGCTTGACGTTCACACCGGACGCGGTGGCCGCGGTCTCCGAGCGGCCGGTGGCGCGCAGGTCGAAGCCGAAGCGGGTGCGGGTCAGGGTGAACTGGAAGGCGACGCCGACCAGGATCGCGATGAAGAGGAAGCCGTAGAGCGGGCCGCCGTCGGTGTTGATCGCGAAGAAGTGGCTGGACTCCGAGACCGGGGCGGTCTGGATCGCGTTGCTGGCGCCCTTCTTCTCCGGCGCGAAGATGCCGGGGACGAGCAGCAGGCCGACGATGGCGACCGCGATGGCGTTCAGCATGATGGTCGAGATGACCTCGCTGACGCCGCGGAAGACCTTCAGCAGACCGGCGATGCTCGCGTACAGACCGCCGACCAGCATGGCGGTGATCAGCAGCAGCGGGATCTGGATGAACGACGGCAGGTCGAGCTGGCTGCCGATGTAGGCCGTGAACAGCGCGGCGACCTTGTACTGGCCCTCGACACCGATGTTGAAGAGGTTCATCCGGAAGCCGAAGGCGGCGGCCGCGGCGGCCAGGTAGTACGTGGTGGACCGGTTGAGGATGGCCACCTGGCCGTCCGACTTGGTCGCGTACGTGATCATCACGTTCCAGGCGTCGAACGGGTTCTTGCCCGAGGTCGCCAGGAGGACGGAACAGATCACGACGGACAGCAGCACGGCGAGCACCGGAGCTGCGAGGGCGAGGACGATCTTCTCGCCGTCGAACCGCTTCGCCCGCGCGGGCTTGGCGGCGGGGTTGGGACTGGTCATGTGGCTACTCCCCCGCCTGCTGGTCGTCGGCGGTGTCGGTGGGGGCGGTGTCGGTCGGGGCCGCGGACTGCGCCTCGGTCCCCTCGGCCGCCAGGGCCTGCGCCTCGGCGACCGCTTCCGGCTCGGACTCGATGTGGCCCTGGGCGGCACCGGTCATCGCGGTGCCGAGGTCCTCGGCGGTCACGGTGGCCGGGTCGGCGTCGGCGACCAGCCGGCCGCGGTAGATCACCCGGATGGTGTCGGAGAGGCCGATCAGCTCGTCCAGGTCGGCCGAGATCAGCAGCACGGCGAGGCCGGCCCGCTGGGCGACCCGGATGTGCTCCCAGATCTGCGCCTGGGCGCCGACGTCCACACCGCGGGTGGGGTGGGCGGCGATGAGCAGCTTGGGCTCGTGGCTCATCTCGCGGCCGATGATCAGCTTCTGCTGGTTGCCGCCGGAGAGGGAGGCCGCGGTGACCTCGATGCCGGGGGTGCGGACGTCGTACTCCTCGACGATCCGCTGGGTGTCCTTGCGGGCGGCGGCCGGGTCGAGCAGCACGCCCTTGGAGTTGGGCCGCTCGGTGACGTGGCCGAGGATCCGGTTCTCCCAGAGCGGGGCCTCCAGCAGCAGGCCGTGCCGGTGGCGGTCCTCGGGGATGTAGCCGATGCCGGCCTCGCGGCGGGCCCGGGTGAGGGTGCCGGAGAGGTCCTTGCCGTCCAGGGTGACGGTGCCGCCGTCCAGCGGCAGCATCCCCATCACGGCCTCGACCAGTTCGGCCTGGCCGTTGCCCTCGACGCCGGCGATGCCGAGGATCTCGCCCTTGTGGATGCGCAGCGAGATGTCGTCCAGGACGACGCGCTCGATGCCCTCGGCGTCGGTCTTGGCGATCCGCAGGCCCTCGACGCGCAGCATCTCGTCGGTGGTGACGGTGGACTCGCGGCTCTCCGGGGAGGGGAGCTCGGCACCGACCATCAGCTCGGCGAGCTGGCGGGCGGTGACGCTCTTCGGGTCCGCGTCGCCGACGGTGGTGCCGCGGCGGATGACGCTGATCGCGTCGGCCACCGAGAGCACCTCGTGCAGCTTGTGCGAGATGAAGATGACGGTGACGCCCTCGGACTTCAGCTCCCGCAGGTTGTCGAACAGGGCGTCGACCTCCTGCGGGACGAGCACCGCGGTGGGCTCGTCGAGGATCAGGATCTTGGCGCCGCGGTAGAGCACCTTGAGGATCTCGACCCGCTGGCGGTCGGCCACGCCGAGGTCCTCGACCAGGGCGTCCGGGCGCACGCCCAGGCCGTACTGGTCGGAGATCTCCTTGATCTTCGCCTTGGCCTTGCCGCCGATGCCGTACAGGTGCTCGCCGCCGAGGACGACGTTCTCCCACACGGTGAGGTTGTCGGCGAGCATGAAGTGCTGGTGCACCATGCCGATGCCGCGCGCGATGGCCTCGCCGGGGGTGTTGAACTCGCACTGCTCGCCGTTGATCGCGATGGTGCCCTCGTCCGGCTTCTGCATGCCGTAGAGGATCTTCATCAGCGTCGACTTGCCGGCGCCGTTCTCGCCCATGAGGGCGTGCACGGTGCCGGTGCGGACGGTGAGGTTGATGTCGTGGTTGGCCACGACGCCGGGGAAGCGCTTGGTGATGCCGCGCAGTTCGACGGCCGGTGTCGCCGTCCCCGCGCTGGGGTTGCCGCCCGTGGTCGGGGCGGGGTCGGATGCGGTGATGGCGATCTCCTGGTGGTCTGGAGGCGCGTCGTTGCGCTGGAGGGCCAAAAGCGAAAAGGGTGGGGGGACGGGACGGGGCCCGGGGGTACGCGTTGAGCGCACCCTTCCGGGCCCCTCCCTGATGTCGCGTCCATCATCGCGCTGCCGGGCAGGCGGCAGCGGCAACGACGTCCGGTCGAGCCGTGGACCTTAGATCTTGGACGGGTCGGTCGGAACGGTGATCGCGCCGTTCTTGATGCCGGCCGCGGCCTCGTCGAGCTTGGTCTTGATGTCGTCGATCTTGCCGCCGGTGGTGGCGAGCGAGACACCGTCGGCCTTGAGGTCGAAGTTCTTCACACCGGTGAAGACCTGGCCCTTCTTGGCGGACTCGATGTAGGCGAAAACGGCCTTGTCGACGTTCTTGACCATCGAGGTCAGGATGCTGTTCTTGTACTTCGCCAGGGCGGGCTGCGCGGCCTGGTCGGAGTCGACACCGATGGCCAGGGCGCCGGCGCCGGCGGCCGCCTCGATCGCACCGTTGCCGGAGGAGCCGGCGGCGGTGTAGATGACGTCGGCCTTCTTGTCGAGCTGGCCCTGCGCGGCTTCCTTGCCCTTGTCGGGGGCGGCGAAGCCGGAGAAGTCCGGCGGGGTGGTCAGGTAGGTGACCTCGACCGGGATGCTCGGGTCGACGGACTTGACGCCCGCGCGGTAACCGGCCTCGAACTTCTTGATCAGCTCGGTCTGCACACCGCCGATGAAGCCCACGTGCTTGGTCTTCGTCTTGAGGGCGGCGGCGACACCGGCGAGGTAGGAGCCCTCCTGCTCGGAGAACGTCAGCGAGGTGACGTTGCTCGGCTGGGTGTCGGACGCCGAGTCGATGATCGCGAACTTGGTGTTCGGGTTCTCCTTGGCGACCTTCTCGACGGCCGCCTGGTAGACGAAGCCGACCGCGATGACCGGGTTGTAACCGGCGGTCACCAGGTTCTTGAGACGGGTCTCCTTGTCGGCCTCGGCCTCGCCGGTCTTGGCGTCGGCCTCGGTGACGGCGACACCGAGCTGGGACTTGGCCTGGTCGAGACCGCGGGCGGCGGAGTCGTTGAAGGACTGGTCGCCACGGCCGCCGATGTCGTAGGCCATACCGACCTTCAGCGCACCGTCGGAGGCGCCGGAGGAGGCGGAAGTGTCATTGCTCTTTGCGCCGCAAGCGGCGAGCGAGGCGATGCCCAGGGAACCCGAGAGCACAACCGCAGCGAGCTTAGTAGAACGGCGCAAGGGAATATCTCCTTCTCACACGCACCCGTTTAGCGTGGTCGGACGCCACCGTAACGCGCGTAGAACACGGTTGTGTTACGGGCCGCCGGAGCATTCGGGTTGTTACCAAACCGTGGTCTCACGGTCCACCCGACACCCCTTTCCCCTTCACTGAGGGTGATTGGAACTGGCCCAGCCCAGTGTACGTAACCCGAAATAAAGGCAGTATTGCGACAAACCGGACACCCTGTGCGGGTGTCCGGTTCAGGTCGGTACGAGGGCGTGTGTCAGGGCGTCCCGGGCTCCAGTGCCAGCGCGGCGAACAGCTCCACCCCGACCGCGATCGCCCGCTCGTCCACGTCGAAGCGGCCCTGGTGCAGGTCGCGGACGGCGGTGTCGCCGGGGGTGCGCACGCCGAGGCGGGCCAGCGCGCCGGGAGCGTGCTCCAGGTACCAGGAGAAGTCCTCCCCACCGAGCGACTGCTCGGTGTCCTCCACCACGGTCGCCCCGGGTCCGCCGAAGCGCGCGGTCATCGCGGCGTCCAGCAGGCCCACCGAGCCCGCCTCGTTCACCACCGGCGGCACGCCCCGGTGGTAGTCCAGCGTCCACTTGGCGCGGTGGGTCTCGGCGAGCCGGGCGATCAGCTCGTGCAGCAGGTCCGGCGCCTCCCGCCAGCCGTCCAGCTCCAGGCAGCGGACGGTGCCCTCCAGTTCGGCGTGCTGCGGGATGACATTGGGCGCGGAACCGGCGGCGATCCGGCCCCAGACCAGCGAGACGCCCCAGCGCGGGTCCATCCGGCGGGCCAGCGCGGCCGGCAGCTCGGCGGCGGTCCTGGCGATCGCGGTGACCAGGTCGGTGGTCAGGTGCGGCCGCGCGGTGTGGCCGCCGGGGCCGTCCAGGTGCAGGACCAGGCGGTCGCAGGCCGAGGTGATCGCCCCGACCCGCAGGCCGATCCGGCCCACCTCCACCTTGGGGTCGCAGTGCACGGCGAAGATCCGGCC
This sequence comes from Kitasatospora purpeofusca, assembly GCF_000718025.1. Lineage (GTDB taxonomy): Bacteria > Actinomycetota > Actinomycetes > Streptomycetales > Streptomycetaceae > Kitasatospora > Kitasatospora purpeofusca. Next base: position 191,251 of record NZ_JODS01000006.1, on the reverse strand, counting down.
GACGCCCTCCATGCCGCCGGCCGCGATCACGTCCAGGGCGCCGCCGGGCATGACCTCCTCGGCGGGCTGGAACACCAGCCGCACCGGGCGGCGCAGTTCACCGGTCCGGGCCGCCTCGGCGAGCACCAGCGCGGTGCCCAGCAGCACCGAGGTGTGCACGTCGTGGCCGCAGGCGTGGGCCCGGCCGGGGACGCTCGACCGGTAGGGCACCTCGGTCTTGGCGTCGTCGATCGGCAGGGCGTCGATGTCGGCGCGGAAGGCGAGGAACTCCGCCCCGCGCGGGGCGGACTCGGGAACGATGTCGACGAGCATTCCGGTGCCGCCCGGGAGGATCCGGGGGGCGAGGCCGGCCGCGACCAGACGGTCGCGCAGCCGGCCGGTGGTACGGAACTCCTGGCGGCCCAGCTCCGGGTGCCGGTGCAGGTCCCGCCGGAAGGCGATCAGCTCGGGCTCCAGCTCGCGTACCCGGTCACGGAGACCGGCGGCGGGGCGTGCAGCGGTGAGGGTGACGGCCGACTGGGCGGACTCACGACGGTTCATCTCAACAAGGGTAGGCCCGTTGGGGGGATTTGGCCTGACTTCCCGAAAATCACTGCCCGGATGGGCGCATACCGGCCGCGCCGGTGGGTATGACATCTTGTTTCAGCCGCCTTCCCCATGGTGCCTGCCCAGTGCAACGACCATCGGCGACGGCGGTCACGCCACTCCCGGCCGGGCGGTTCGCGGACGCTCCGGCGGCGGTGCCCGGCTCCCGGCAGTTCGAATCCTGGCTCAAAGTGTTCGACCCGACCCTGCGGCCCCGCGAAGTGTTCGACCCGGCCCCGCGGCCCCGCGCCTGCGCCCCTCGTCGGCGGTCTTGAGATGATCGGCCGAACCGACCGGGCTATCCCAGGAGTGGCAATGACCCAGCAGAAGGTGGCCGTCGTCACCGGTGCGAGCAGTGGGATCGGCGCGGCGACCGCCCGCCGCCTCGCCGCCGAGGGCTTCGAGGTGGTGCTGACCGCCCGCCGGACCGACCGGATCGAGGCGCTGGCCAAGGAGATCGGTGGCCGCGCCCACACCCTGGACGTCACCGACCGGGCCGCCGTGGACGCCTTCGCGGCCGGGCTCGGCCGGGTGGACGTCCTGGTGAACAACGCCGGCGGCGCGATCGGCGCGGAGACCGTGGAGCACGGCGACCCGGCCGACTGGCTCGCCATGTACCAGGTCAACGTGCTCGGCGTGCTGCACATGACCCAGGCGCTGCTGCCGGCCCTGCGGGCGAGCGGCGACGGCACGGTCCTGGTGATGTCGTCCACCGCCGCGCTCGCCGCGTACGAGGGCGGCGGCGGCTACGTCGCGGCCAAGCACGCCGCGCACACCATCGCCGCGACGCTCCGGCTGGAGCTGTGCGGGGAGCCGATCCGGGTGATCGAGATCGCCCCGGGCATGGTGAAGTCCGAGGGCTTCGCGGTGACCCGCTTCCGCGGCGACGAGGAGAAGGCCGCCGCCGTGTACGCCGGCGTCGCCGAGCCGCTCGACTCCGAGGACATCGCCGACACCGTCGCCTGGGCCGTCACCCGGCCCCCGCACGTGAACATCGACCTGCTGGTGGTCCGCCCCCGCGCCCAGGCCGCCAACCACAAGGTCCACCGCGAGCTCTGACCCGGCGCCGGGCCGACCGGAGCGGCGTCGGGGGCGGTGGAGGCGGTGCGTCGTAGCAGATGAAGAAGGGGAGGGCGCTGACACGAAGGTGTCAACGTCACAACTTGATAGCTCGTTCGGATGAAATCCGCGTGCGCCCTCCCCAACTGATGACGGCTCAACTACCGTTGAGCCGCGGCCGGGCGGGCGTTGGACGCCGTTCCGCAGCCTCATACTTCACCTGCCGTCACCGCCACTTCACCGGCCCCTTCCCGCCCTCACGAGGAGGACCCGCTGGCCAGCGAGATTCCGTCACCGAGGCTCGACCCCCGGGACGAGCCGACCCTCCTCGGCTTGCACCGTTTCAACGAGGCCGACGCCGGAGCCGCGGAGGAGGCCCTGCTCGCCTGCTGCGGCAGCCACCGGTGGGCCCTCCGGCTCACCGCCCACCGGCCCTACCCCGACATAGAGTCCCTGCGCGCCGCCGCCAGCGAGGCCTCGTACGACCTGCGTCCGGCCGACCTGGCCGAGGCACTGGCGGACGAGAGCTGGATGCCGCAGCCGCTCCTCGGCATGCGCGCACCCGGCAGCCAGGCTGCGCACACCGCGCTCCGGGCCGCCCACGCCGCCTACGAGGCACGGTTCGGACATGTCTTCGTGGTCTGCCTGGAGGGCATCGACCCCGAGGAGATGCTCGACGCCGTGCTCAGCTCGATCCGCACCCGCCTCGCCAACGACCCCGACGAGGAGCGCCTGGTCGCCGCCGACGAGCTGCGCCGGATCGCCCTCACCCGGTTGGAGCACCTGGTCGCCACCCAGTCCGGGGCCGGGGCCCGCTGACCCCTCGCCCCGGGCGCCCTCGGCGCCCGGGGCCTTCAGCTCTTCCGGGCCTTCTGGGCCGCGCGCAGCTTGGCCACCTGGTGCCGGACGACGCGCTCGTCCGGTGCCGGGGCCGGCTCGGCGCCGACGCCCACCGTGCTGAACATCACCAGGGCCGGTCCGACCCGCGCCAGGACGGCACGCTGCGCGAGCACGACCGCACCGGATTCATTCGTCAGGGTGAAACCCGTCGCCGCGTCGGCTCCCTCGGGCGTGGGCGTGTCGTTCCGGCTCAGCCGGTGCCCGGTCCGGGTCGTCCCGCGGCTCCGGTCCGCCGGGGGCGGCGGCGCGGTCGAGCCGAACTCCGCACACGGAGCGAACAGTCCCTCCAGCTCCGCCTGCAGCTCGGCCGCCCGGTCGCCCCGGTAGCCGAGCAGCCCGCCGTACAGGCTCCCCGAGGGGTCGGCGGCCAGGGCCACGCTCAGATCGGTCTCCGCGTACGGCACCGCCGAAACCGGGGTCGGGGAGGCGGACGCCCGGGCCGCCTTCGCCGGGCCCGCCGCCGGCGCCACCGCGTCCAGCAGCGGCTGGCAGACCGGCTTGTCGGCGGTCTCCCGACCGCCGTCCGGGCCGGTCTCGCCGTGGCCGGGGGCGATCACGGTGACGGTGAAGCCGGGCCCCAGCTCGGCATCGGTGACCGCGGCGGCGCGCAGTTCGGCGGCGGACAGCTCCCGGGCCGGGGCGGCGGCGGCCCGGTCGGACGAGCCGCCCGCCGGGGCGGCGCAGCCGGCGGCGAGCAGCAGTGCCCCGGCCAGCAGCGGGACGGCCAGCGGTGGGACGGCCCGTTGCTGGGTCACCGGCAGCGGGCCGGACGGGCGGGCGGGACGGGCGGGATGCGGGGCGCGGTGCGGCACGGGGGCCTCGGCGGGGTGTCGGCGGCGAACGGGTGGGCCACCGTAGCGCGACCCGGAGCACTCGAGCGGTCACTCTGCGTCGCGATTCCCGCCCGGGTTCCCGCCCGACTAGGCCAGTCGTGCCTGATTGATCACACCTCGGACCCCCGGAGGCGGTTCCCGACAACGCGTCGATAGGATGCTCGCGGCCGGTGGACCGTACCCGGCCGGGCTGACCGACACCGAAGCCGGCCGAGCCCCCAATCGCTTCCGGAGGGTTTTTCCGTGCCGGCTGGAACGCTGTACCGCGGCCGGGAAGGCATGTGGAGCTGGGTGGCTCATCGAGTCACCGGCGTCCTCATCTTCTTCTTCCTGTTCGCCCATGTCCTGGACACCGCACTGGTGCGGGTGTCTCCCGAGGCGTACGACACCGTCATTCAGACGTACAAGACGCCGCTCGTGAACCTGATGGAGTACGGCCTGGTGGCCGCCATCCTGTTCCACGCCCTGAACGGACTGCGCGTCGTCGCCGTCGACTTCTGGTCCAAGGGCCCGAAGTACCAGAAGCAGATGCTCTGGACCGTGGTCGGAGTCTGGGTCGTCCTCATGGCCGGCGCCTTCTACCCGATCCTGCAGCACACGCTGACCTCCTGGTTCGGGAAGTGATCTGAGACATGTCCACGGAAATCTCCGACGCTCTGGTGGTCCCCTCCGCCCAGGCGCACACCGGCAAGGGTCTCGGCACCGGCAACCCGGCCGACGCGTTCGTGATCGAACCGGCCAGGCAGCGGTCGAAGAAGACCCCGCGCCGCACCCGTACCAACTTCGAGATGCTGGCGTGGCTCTTCATGCGCCTGTCCGGCATCGTCCTCGTGGTGCTGATCCTCGGCCACCTGCTGATCATGCTGGTGCTCGACGGCGGCGTCTCCAAGATCGGCTTCGCCTTCGTGGCCGGCCGCTGGGCCTCGCCGTTCTGGCAGGTCTGGGACCTCACCATGCTCTGGCTCGCCATGCTGCACGGCGCCAACGGCATGCGTCAGGTCATCAACGACTACGCCGAGAAGGACTCCACCCGGCTCTGGCTGAAGGGCCTCATGGGTACCGCCACGGTCTTCACCGTGCTGCTCGGCACCCTGGTGATCTTCACCTTCGATCCCAACATCTGAGCCGACAGCATCCACATCGGACATCGGCAGAGGCCAGAGGCGAGTTAACCCCCCATGCAGATTCACCAGTACGACACCGTCATCGTCGGCGCCGGCGGCGCCGGGATGCGCGCCGCCATCGAGTCGACGCAGCGCAGCCGCACCGCGGTCCTGACCAAGCTCTACCCGACCCGGTCCCACACCGGCGCGGCCCAGGGCGGCATGTGCGCCGCCCTGGCCAACGTCGAGGAGGACAACTGGGAGTGGCACACCTTCGACACGGTCAAGGGTGGTGACTACCTGGTCGACCAGGACGCCGCCGAGATCATGTGCAAGGAGGCCATCGACGCGGTCCTCGACCTGGAGAAGATGGGTCTGCCCTTCTCCCGCACCGAGCAGGGCCGGATCGACCAGCGCCGCTTCGGCGGCCACTCCCGCAACCACGGCGAGGCCCCGGTCCGCCGTTCCTGCTACGCGGCCGACCGCACCGGTCACATGATCCTGCAGACGCTGTTCCAGAACTGCGTCAAGCACGGCGTCGAGTTCTTCAACGAGTTCTACGTCCTGGACCTGCTGATCAACGAGGGCCGCACGGCCGGCGTCGTCGCCTACGAGCTGGCCACCGGCGAGATCCACGTCTTCCAGGCCAAGGCCGTCGTGTTCGCCTCCGGCGGCACCGGCAAGATGTTCAAGGTCTCCTCGAACGCCCACACCCTCACCGGTGACGGCCAGGCGGTGGCCTACCGCCGCGGCCTGCCGCTGGAGGACATGGAGTTCTTCCAGTTCCACCCGACGGGCATCTGGCGGATGGGCATCCTGCTCACCGAGGGCGCCCGCGGCGAGGGCGGCATCCTGCGCAACAAGGACGGCGAGCGCTTCATGGAGCGCTACGCCCCCGTCATGAAGGACCTCGCGTCCCGTGACGTCTGCTCCCGCGCGATCTACACCGAGATCCGCGAAGGCCGCGGCTGCGGTCCGGACGGCGACCACGTCTACCTGGACCTGACCCACCTGCCGCCGGAGCAGCTGGACGCCAAGCTCCCGGACATCACCGAGTTCGCCCGCACCTACCTCGGCATCGAGCCCTACACGGACCCGATCCCGATCCAGCCCACCGCGCACTACGCCATGGGCGGCATCCCGACCAACGTCGAGGGTGAGGTGCTGCGCAACAACACCGACGTCGTCCCGGGCCTGTACGCGGCCGGCGAGGTCGCCTGCGTGTCCGTGCACGGCGCCAACCGCCTGGGCACCAACTCGCTGCTGGACATCAACGTCTTCGGCCGTCGCGCGGGCCTCGCCGCCGCGGGCTTCGCCGACGCCAACGACTTCGTCCCGCTGCCGGAGAACCCGGAGCAGCTGGTCCAGAACCTGGTCGACTCGCTCCGCGAGTCCACCGGCACCGAGTCCGTGGCGCAGATCCGCAAGGAGCTGCAGGAGTCCATGGACGCCAACGCGATGGTGTACCGCACCGGCGCCACCCTGAAGCAGGCGGTCGAGGACATCGCCGCGCTGAAGGAGCGCTACAAGAACGTCTCGATCCAGGACAAGGGCTTCCGCTACAACACGGACCTGCTGGAGGCCATCGAGCTGGGCAACCTGCTCGACCTGGCCGAGGTCCTGGCGGTCTCGGCGCTCGCCCGCGAGGAGTCGCGCGGCGGTCACTACCGCGAGGACTTCCCGACCCGTGACGACGTGAAGTTCATGCAGCACACCATGGCGTACCAGGAGGTCGCCGCCGACGGCAGCACCTCCATCCGCCTCGACTACAAGCCGGTCGTCACGACCCGCTACCAGCCGATGGAGCGTAAGTACTGATGAGCACTCCGACCATGGAGAAGCACTCGGCCGCTCTGGACGCGGCCGAGGCCGGCGGTACCAAGCTGATCACCGTCACCGTCCGGATCCGCCGGTTCAACCCGGAGGAGCACCCGGACCCGGTGTGGGTCGACTACCAGCTGGAGATGGACCCGAAGGAGCGCGTCCTGGACGCGCTCAACAAGATCAAGTGGGAGCAGGACGGCACCCTCACCTACCGCCGTTCCTGTGCCCACGGCATCTGCGGCTCCGACGCCATGCGGATCAACGGCCGCAACCGGCTGGCGTGCAAGACCCTGCTCAAGGACGTCAACCCGGAGAAGCCGATCACGATCGAGGCCATCAAGGGCCTGACGGTCCTCAAGGACCTGATCGTGGACATGGACCCGTTCTTCCAGGCGTACAAGGACGTCATGCCGTTCCTCATCACCAAGGGGAACGAGCCGACCCGCGAGCGCCTGCAGTCCGCCGAGGACCGCGAGCGCTTCGACGACACCACCAAGTGCATCCTGTGCGCCGCGTGCACGTCGTCCTGCCCGGTGTTCTGGAACGACGGCCAGTACTTCGGCCCGGCCGCGATCGTCAACGCCCACCGCTTCATCTTCGACTCGCGCGACGAGGGCGCGGAGCAGCGGCTGGAGATCCTCAACGACCGTGAGGGCGTCTGGCGCTGCCGGACCACCTTCAACTGCTCCGAGGCCTGCCCCCGCGGCATCGAGGTCACCAAGGCGATCCAGGAAGTGAAGCGCGCCCTGGTCACCCGCCGCTTCTGATCCCGAGCCCCACGCCGAAGGCCCCCGTCCGCTCAGGACGGGGGCCTTCGCGTTGGGGCCTTCGCGTTGCCGGTCGGCGCCCCGCTCAGTCGGTGGCGGGTTCGCGGCGGGTGGCGCGGAGGCCGCGGAGGCCGAGGGTGCCGATGGCGAGGCCGAGGGCGAGGGAGGTGAGGGCGAGGAGGAGGTGGACCCAGAAGAAGGCGGTGGGCTGGGAGTGGTCGCCGCCGGTGAAGGCCTGGCCGCCGGAGTCCTTCCAGAGGTTCTTGACGAAGGTGGTCCAGATGAACAGGGACCAGACGCCGAAGGCGGTCAGGAACCAGGAGGTGCGGCGGCTGAGCTTCATGGGGCGGTCCTCGGTGGGGCGGGGAGGTGAAGGCGGTGTGCTTCCCCAGTATGCGCGGGCGTCCGTTCGGCGTACGGCGGCCCCCTCCTGCGGCGGACCGGAGCGGAGAGGCGGACGGCGGGGGTCCCGAGTGGGTACCGTCTGCTGGTGCCCACTAGCTCGAAGCTCGCACGCCTGATCGCCGCCCCCGCCGCGGCCCTTCCGCTCCTGTTCGCCGCCCCGGTGGCCGTCGCGGCCCCGCCCGGGTCGCCGCCGTCGGCCTCGGTCGGGGGCGACCGGCTGGGGCTCCCGGGGGTCCAGGTGGATCCGCTGGCGGGCGCCCCGGCGCTGCCGGGGGACCTCACCGGGCAGTCCTGGATAGTCGCCGACGCCGCGTCGGGCGAGGTGCTGGCGGCCAGCAACCCGCATCTGCGGCTCGCCCCGGCCTCCACGCTGAAGATCCTCTTCGCGGACACCGTGCTGCCCAAGTTCGACCGCAACGCGGTGCACCGGGTCGCGCCCGAGGAGATCCAGGGGATCGGCGCGGGGAGCAGCCTGGTCGGCATCAAGGAGGACCTGGACTACCGGGTCGAGGACCTCTGGCGCGGGGTGTTCCTGAGCTCCGGCAACGACGCGGTGCACGTCCTCGCGCACATGAACGGCGGCGTGCAGCAGACCGTGGCCGAGATGCAGGCGCGGGCGGAGGCGCTGCAGGCCCGGGACACCCGGGTGGTCTCGCCGGACGGCTACGACTCGGACGGCCAGGTGTCCTCGGCCTACGACCTGACGCTGTTCGCCCGGGCGGGGCTGCGCAACCCGGACTTCCGGAGCTACTGCGCGACCCGCGACGCGATGTTCCCGGGCGCGGTGGACCGGAACACCGGGCAGCGGGGCAGCTTCGGGATCGCCAACACCGACCGGCTGCTCGGCAAGTACCCGGGCCTGATCGGGGTGAAGAACGGTTTCACCACCAATGCCGGCTCCACCTTCGTCGGCGCCGCCGAACGCGACGGCCGCACCCTGCTGGTGACGGTGATGCACCCGACCACCTACCAGAAGGTGTACGACGAGACGGCCGCGCTGCTGGACTGGGGCTTCGCCGCGGCCGGCAAGGTGGCCCCGGTCGGGAAGCTGGTGGAGGAGGGCGAGAGCGCCGCGCCGACGCCGACCGGCCAGGCGGGCGGTGCCGCCGGGGTGCCCGCCCCGCCGCCGCACCCCTCGCCGACCGCCACCGGGCGGTCGGCCCCGGCGGGCGCCCGGGCGGCGGACTCCGCCGGGGACGGCCTCGGGCCGGTCGGCTGGGTCGTCCTCGGGGTGGTCCTGACGGCGGGCGGCGCGGGTGCCGTGCTGCTGCTGAACCGGCGGCGCGCGGCCGCCCGCTGAGCCCGGTCCGCCGGGGAGTCCCGGTCCGGTCTCAGCCCTCCCCGTCGTCCCGGGAGCGCCGGGGCCGGGGCCGGTCCTCCTCGGCGGACGTCTCCCCCGCGGCCGCCTCCTCGGGGCCGGCCGGCTCCCCCGGGCCGGGTGCCGCCTCCGCCTCGTCCGCGGCCGCGACCAGCGCGGCGGCGCGCTCGCGGGCCCGCTCCCGGGCCGCCGCCGGGTCGGCGGTCGCCGTCCAGGCCACGCAGTACATCAGCAGCCGGCAGACGAAGTTGATCCACAGCAGCAGCGCCACCGGCACGCCGAAGGCGCCGTAGAGGCTCTTCCCGGCGACCGAGCCGAGGTACGAGGACAGCAGGATCTTGAGCAGCTCGAAGCCGACCGCGCCGATCAGCGCCGCCTTCAGGACGTCCCGCCGGTGCTGGTGCGTGATCCTCGGGAACGGCGCCAGCAGGTAGGCGAAGAGCAGCATGTCGCAGCCGACGGCGATCAGCAGCCCGGCCGCGGTGAGCAGGTAGCCGCCCGAGCCCAGGCCGATCCAGTCGGCGATCCGGCCGGCCAGCGTCGTCCCGGCGGCCGAGGCGCCGAGCGAGACCAGCGAGACCAGGCCGAGGCCGCCGAGGACCAGGAAGTCCCAGCCCTTGCGCAGCAGCGGGTTGCCCTCCTCGTCGGGCAGCTGCCAGATGTCCCGGATCGAGGTCCGCATGGTGTCCACCCAGCCGAGGCCGGAGAGCACCAGCAGGACGCCGCTGACGAGCCCGACCGCCCCCGCGTTGGCCACCAGCGAGGGCAGGTTGAGGGCGTCGGAGATGCCCGGCAGCTGGTCGGAGATCCGCTTCTGGATGTCGTCGACCCGGCTGTCGCTGAGGGTCGCGACGGCGATCGCCAGCGCGACCGTCAGCAGCGGGAAGAGCGCGAGGAAGCCGAAGAAGGTGACCGCGCCGGCCAGTCGGTTGCCCCGCAGCGCGGTGAAGTGCTCGTAGGCGCGGTAGGGGCGGCTGCGCAGCACCCGCGTCACGATCGGGCCGATCACCGGGAGGCGGGTCAGAAAGTCCACCGTCCGGTTATACCGGCCCGTCCCCCGAACGGCCGTCAGGCCCGCCGTCAGACCCGCGGCCAGACCGACGGTCAGACCGGCCGTCAGGCCCGCCGTCAGCGTCGGACCATCCGGCGGGCCCGGGCCAGCGCGCGGACCGCCTGGTAGGCGGTGTACCGGCCGTGGCCGAGCAGTTCGGTGCGCAGTGCGGACACCCCGATCGGCGCCCGGTAGCCGGCCGGGCGCAGCCGGGCGCAGTGCTCGGCGGCCCGCCGGAAGAACTCCCGGCGGTCGCCGGGCGGGACCCGGCCGGGCCGGGAGACCACGGTGTTGAGGTGGTGCAGCATCCGGCCGTAGACCACCGGGCGCCAGCGGTCGAGCTCGGGGCGGTCGTCGAGGAAGGCGAAGACCAGGTCGTACTGGCCGAAGACGTCGAAGTGCTTGCGGCTGGCGGTGGCCAGGATGTTGCCGCCCTCCTGGCGCTGCCGGTAGTGGACGCCGACCCGGTCGAGCAGGGTGATGCCGCGAGCGGCGAGCAGCGCCGGGTACGTCCAGGGGGTGTCCTCGTAGTACCCGGCCGGGAAGGTCAGGCCCTGGGCGGTGACGAAGTCGCGGCGGTAGGCCTTGTTCCACACCACCTGGAGCAGTTCGAGCAGTTCGGGGCGCTCGGCGAGGTCGAAGACCTCCCGGGAGGGGGCGCCGAAGACCTTGGCGGAGGCGGCCCGGACGGTCCGGCCGTCCGCGTAGGTGCGGGCGTAGTCGTAGACCAGGACGTCCGGGTCGCCGACGGAGCGCAGCCGGTCGTCGACGGCCGTCAGCAGACCGGGGGTCAGGGTGTCGTCGCTGTCGAGGAAGAGCACGTAGTCGCCGGTGGCGACGGCGAGGCCGGCGTTGCGGGCCCGGCCGAGACCGACGTTCTCCGGCAGGTGGAGCACCCGCACCCGGGGGTCCTCGGCGGCGGCCGCGTCGAGCAGCGCGCCGCAGCCGTCCGGGGAGCGGTCGTCCACCGCGATCAGCTCGATGTCCGGACCGTCCTGGCCGAGCACCGAGGCGAGGCACTCGGCGAGGTACTCCTCGACCCGGTAGACCGGGACGATCACACTGAAGCGGGGCATGGCCCCAGGGTAGTGGGCCTGCGCAGGGCCCCCCGGAGGGCCCCCGGCGGGGCCATGTGCCGGGGGTAGGATCGACGCGCACGTACGCACCGAATCAAAGTGCGGTCAGACCCCGAGGGGGCTGCCACGCTCCTTCCCGAGAAAGGCCTGCGTAGCCGATGGCTCCCCGCCTCTCCATCGTCGTCCCGATCTACAACGTCGAGCGCTACCTCGTGGAATGCCTCGACTCGATCGCCGCCCAGACCTTCACGGACTTCGAGTGCGTCATGGTCGACGACGGTTCGAAGGACGACAGCGCCGCCCTCGCCGAGGCGTACGCCGCCAAGGACTCCCGGTTCCGGCTGGTCCGGCAGGTCAACAAGGGCCTCGGCGCGGCCCGCAACACGGGTATCCGGCACATCGACCCGGACGCCGAGTTCCTGTGCTTCGTCGACAGCGACGACTCGATGCCGCCCAGTGCGTACGAGCTGATGATCAACACGCTGGACGAGACCGGTTCGGACTTCGCCACCGGCAACGTGCTGCGCTTCCGCGCGATCGGCTACTACCAGTCCGGCGGCCACAGCCGCCCGTTCGCCAAGACCGTGCTCAAGACGCACATCACCGAGATCCCCTCGCTGGTCACCGACCGCACCGCGTGGAACAAGGTGTACCGCCGCTCCTTCTTCGACGCGGCCGGGATCATCTACCCCGAGGGCATCCTGTACGAGGACGCCCCGGTCAGCGTGCCGCACCACTACCTCGCCAAGAGCGTGGACGTGCTCTCCGAGCCGATCTACCACTGGCGCGAGCGCGAGGTCGGCGAGATGTCGATCACCCAGATGCGCACCAACCCCAAGGGCCTGGTCGACCGGGTCGCCTCGGTCGAGCTGGTCCGCGCCTGGCTGAGGAAGCAGACCGAGCCGCGCTTCGCCGAGTACCTGAAGACCTACGACGAGAACACCCTCGTCGAAGAGATCCCGATGTTCTTCTGGTCCGTCGTGGACGGCGACAAGGAGTACCGGGACGCGTACATCACCAGCGTCAGCCGGCTGCTGCGGGCGATCGGCCCCGAGCAGGTCAAGAAGCTGCGCGCGCCGCTGCGACTCAAGTACCACCTGACCCTGCAGGGCCGGATCGACGAGTTCGTCGAGCAGATCAAGTACGAGGGCGAGAGCAACGGCGGTGTCGTCGCCAAGGGCCTGCTGCGCCCGTACGCCGACTACCCGTTCCTGCGCGGCGGGCGCAAGAGCGTGCCGGCCGGCCTGCTCAGCCTGCGCAACTCCACCGTCATCCGCAGCCGGCTCTACGACGCGCGCTGGGAGGCCGGCCGGCTGCGGCTGACCGGGCACGCGTACCCGGAGCAGCTGGGCGCGGCCAACAAGCACGACATGGTGCGCACCCTGGTGCTGCGCGAGGCCAAGGGCCGCCGGGTCATCGCCGTGCCGATGAAGACCCAGTACAGCCCCGAGGCCACCGCCACCAACCACCACGACCTCTACAACTGCGACTGGGCCGGCTTCACCGTCGCGCTCGACCCGGAGAAGCTCAAGCACCGCGGCCAGTGGAAGGACGGCAACTGGCGCGTCCTGGTCGCCGGCGCGGGCAAGGGCGGCGTCTACAAGGGCCGGGTCTGGGCCGGCTGGGCGGACACCGCGCTCTACCAGCCCTCGCACTGGGTCGAGCCGGACGTGCGGGTCGTCCCGTTCGTCCGCGACGGCAGCGTCTACCTGCGGGTGGAGAACGCCAAGGTCCGGGTGACCGGGCTGGCCGCGAACGGCGACACGGTCGAGGTGTCCGGCGCCGCCCGCTCCGGCGTCCGGCTGGCCGGGGCCCGGCTGCGGATGACCCACGTGGAGTCCGAGCGCGAGCTGACCTTCCCGGTGTCCACCGGCTCCTCGGTCGGCAGCCTCCAGCAGTTCCACGCCGCCGTGCCGATCGCCGAGCTGACCGAGGTCCGGGAGTCCTGGGCCGAGCTGGACCCGATCGCCGTGGAGCGCGCCCGCGACCGCTGGGACACCACCCTGGAGCTGGCCGACGGCACCACCGCGCCGCTCGTCTGGGACGACCGGAACGCGCCGGAGCAGCTCAACCTGGTGCTGAACCCCGACGCCGCGCCCGAGGAGCGGCGCGCCCTCTACTCCAAGCCCTCCCCCGGCGGCTACCTGCAGTTCCTGGACCAGCTGCTGCAGCCGGTCGTGCACGAGGTGACCTCGCGCGGCGCGGACGGCTTCCTGCTCAGCGGCACCTTCCCGCTGCCCGGCACCCACCGCTGGGAGCTGGTCGTGCGCCACCACTGGGGCGAGGAGCAGCACATCTACCCGGTGGAGATCGCGGACGGCCGGTTCCGGACCGCGCTGCCGGCCGTGCCGACCGCGTCCTTCGCGGGCAACGTGCCGCTGGCCCAGGGCGGCTGGAACGTCTCGTTCCGCCCGGTCGGCGCCGTCTTCCACCCGGACATGGCCTCGTACGCGCTGATCGCGCCCGAGTGCTGGAACAGCCTGCCGCTGGAGGTGGAGGCCCGCGGCAAGCGGATCGTGCTGGAGCGGCGCCACCACGACGGCCTGCAGCTGGAGTCCGAGAACATACTGCTTCCGGAGGAGCGCAGCGGCTGGCGCCAGCGCAAGCTGCGGACGACCGACTACCCGGCCGCCCGCCGGCTGCCGCTGCGCGACACGGTGCTCTACAACGTCGCGCTCGGCGGCCTCTACTCGGACTCGCCGCGGGCGATCCACGAGGAGCTGGTGCGCCGCGAGCTGCCGCTGCAGCACCTGTGGGGCACCGACGACCTGCAGGCGGACCTGCCGCAGACGGCGGGCTCGGTCCGGCTCTGGAGCCCGGAGTGGTTCGAGACCCTGGCCACCGCGAAGTACATCGTCACCAGCGCGCACCTGCCGGACTTCTTCGTCCGCCGGCCCGGCCAGATCGTGCTGCAGACCTGGCACGGCTCGCCGCTGAAGCAGATCGGCCACGACTTCGAGAAGGTCTGGTTCACCGACGCGCACTACCTGAAGGGCCTCGCCAAGGAGGTTCCGAACTGGAGCCTGCTGCTGGCCGGCAGCACCTGGGCCGCCCCGGTGCTGCGCCGCGCCTTCGACTTCAAGGGCGAGATCCTGGAGAGCGGCCTGCCGCGCAACGACGTGTTCTTCGCCGCCGACAAGGAGAAGACCGCCGAGCGGGTGCGCGAGCGGCTCGGCCTGCCCGAGGGCAAGAAGGTCGTGCTGTACGCGCCGACCTGGCGCGAGGACCGGCGCCGCCACTACGGCGGCTACCAGCTGCACCTCCAGCTGGACCTGGAGGCGGCGCAGGCCGCGCTGGGCGACGACCAGGTGCTGCTGGTCCGCCGGCACGCCAACGTCCGCGAGCAGATCCCGGCCGCCGGCAACGGCTACGTCTGGGACGTCAGCAGCTACCCGGACATGGGCGAACTGCTGCTGGCCGCCGATGTGCTGGTCACCGACTACACGGCGGCGACCTTCGACTTCGCCGTGACCGGCAAGCCGATCCTGTTCTTCACCTACGACCTGGCGCACTACCGCGACAACCTGCGCGGTTTCTCGCTGGACTTCGAGGCGGACGCGCCCGGCCCGCTGCTGGCCACGTCCGAGGAGCTGGTGGCCGCGCTCGGCCGGGTGGACGAGATCACCGCCGAGTACGCCGATAAGTACGCGGCGTTCCGCGACAAGTACTGCGACCTGGACGACGGCCACGCCGCCGCCCGGGCGGTGGACGCCATGCTGAGCCGCGAGGCCTGACCGGGAATTCCCGCCCGGTGGAGGGCGCCCGACGCACATTCCGCGTCGGGCGCCTTTCGCATTTCCCGGCCCCTGCATTTCCCGGCTTTCGAACAGGAGTTTCCCGAACGAACTCGCCAGCTAATTCACAGTCAATTCTCAAATTGACCTCGCATACTTTTCCCGGTGAGATGGAAATTCTCGCCGAGAAAGGTCCGTGGAAATGGCTGTCCTCACCCGGTTCGTCCTCCCGCACGCCGTCCCCCGGTTCGGCGACCCGCGCTTCGGCACCCCGCTGCCGGGCGAGGAGGAGCACGCCGCCTTCGGACTGCTGCGCGCCCGCTGGTCCTCCCGCGGCCTGGAGCTCACCGGCTTCGCCCGCCCCGACGACCGGTCCACCGCCCGCCCCGGCTCGGCCTGGACCTGGCTGACCCTGCGCGCCGACCACCTCGGCACCCCCCTGCACCTCCCCACCAGGCCCCGCCGGCTCCCCGAGATCACCGACGACAGCGCCCAGCCCGAGCACAACCACGACTGGGCCGGCTTCACCGCCCTGGTCGAGCCGCGCCGGCTGCGCACCGCCGACGGCTGGCTGCTCGGCGACTGGACCGTCGAGGCCACCCTGTTCACCCTCGCCCGCCCCACCCGGCTGCGCCGCCAGTACGGCGGCCTCGCCCCGCACTGGTGCGGCTCCGGCGAGTACCCGCCCGCCCGCTGGGTCGACCACGACGTGCGGCTCCAGCCGCACTTCGCCGACGGCCGGCTCGCCGTGCGGCTGGAACGCCCCGCCGCCCGCCTCACCCGGGCCGTCCCCGGCCCCGACGGGATCGAGCTGCACCTCACCACCGCCGGGCCGCTCCCGGACCGGACCGCGTTCCGGCTGCGCCACCGCGAGAGCGGCACCGTCCTGATCCGGCCCGCCACCGGCACCGGGCGGACCCGCGGCGTCCTCCTGCCGTACGCGCCGTTCACCGCCGACGGGCGCGGCGCCGGCGAACTGGAGCACTGGGACGCCGCGTTGGTCCACCCCGACGGCACCGCCGAGCCGCTGGTCCTGGACGAGCGCGGCGGGCCGGTCTCCGGCCAGCACCCGCTGCCCGGGGCCGAGGACCGGGCCCTGCACCTCAAGCACCTCGCCGACGGCCGGCTCCAGCTCTGCGTCCGGCCCGCCGCCGGCTGGGTCGAGCGGCTCACCACCCGGGCCGGCGGCTTCGAACTCACCGGCCACTGCCCCACCGACGGCCCGCTGGAGCTCGTCCTGCGGCACAACGGCACCGGCGGCGAGGTCCGCCACCCGGTCCGGACCGGCCCCGGCCGGCGGTTCACGATCCGGCTGCCCGCCACCCGCACCGGCTCCGACGGCACCGCGCTGCCCCTGCGCAAGGGCCTGTGGGAAGCCACCCTGGAGCCCGTCGGCCGGCCGGGACCGGCCCGACCGCTGACCGCCTCGCCCGCCGTCCTGGCCGCGCTGCCCGCCGCCACCCTGGCCGGCGGCAAGCGGATCCTGCTGGAGCGCCGCTGGCACGACACCCTGCTGCTGGACTCCACCCCCGTGCTCACCGCCGCCGAGCGCAGCGCCTGGACCCAGGCCCGCCAGCGCACCGCCGGCTACCCGGCCGCCTGCCGCGAACCGCTGCGCGAGGCCGTGCTCTACGACGTCTTCGGCGGCCGCGGCTACGCCGACTCACCGCGCGCCGTGCACACCGAACTCGCCCGCCGCGGAACGCCGTTGGAGCACCTGTGGGTGGTCGACGACGCCCAGGCCGAGCTGCCGCCCGGGGTCCGCGCCGTCCGGGTCTGGAGCCCCGAGTGGTACCGGGCGCTGGCCACCAGCCGCTACCTCGTCGGCAACACCCACTTCCCGGACTTCCTACGCCGGCGCCCCGGCCAGGTGGTCGTGCAGACCTGGCACGGCGCCCTGCTCAAGCGGATCGCCCACGACGTCGAGAACCCCTGGCTCGCCGACCACGGCTACCTCGCGGCCCTCGACCGGGAGACCCCGCACTGGAGCCTGCTGCTCTCCCCCAGCCCCTTCGCCACCCCGATCCTGCGCCGGGCCTTCCGCTACCGGGGCGAGATCCTGGAGTCCGGCTACCCGCGCAACGACGTGCTGGCCCGCCCCGACCCGCGCCGGGCGGCCGCCGTCCGGCGCCGGCTGGGGATCCCGGCGGGCCGGCGGGTGGTGCTGTACGCGCCGACCTGGCGGGAGGACCGGCCACGCCCGGACGGCGACGGCTTCCGGCTCGACCTGCGGCTCGACCTCGACCGGGCCCGGCAGGCGCTCGGCGGGGACCACGTGCTGCTGCTGCGGCCGCACGCGCACGTCCGCGAGCCGCTCACCGGCACCGGGGACGGCTTCGCGATCGACTGCGCCGACTACCCGGACGTCCAGGAGCTGCTGCTGATCGCCGACGTCCTGGTGACGGACTACTCGTCGATCCTGTTCGACTTCGCGGTCACCGGCCGGCCGGTGCTGTTCTTCACCTACGACCTGGCGCACTACCGGGACGGCCTGCGCGGCTTCGCCTTCGACTTCGAGGCCCAGGCCCCGGGACCGCTGCTCGACGACTCGGCCGCCCTGGTCACGGCGCTGCGCGCGCTCGCGGACGGCGGCAACGGAGCTGACGGACTGCCGGCCGGGTACGCCGAGCGCTACCGGCGCTTCCGGGACACCCACTGCGTGCTGGACGACGGCGCCGCGGCCCGCCGGGTGGTCGACCGGATGCTGGAGCTCGGCGCCCGCCCCGGGGGTCAGCAGAAGGCGTAGGAACGCCAGGGCCGCCAGACCTCGTCGACGTCGAAGCGGGAGAGGCTGAACCCGGGAACCGGGAACGCCGCGTGGAAGGACCGGGCCTGCTCCTGGGCCCGGTCGAGCACGTGCTCCTCCAGACCGTGCGCCACCGTCACGTGCGGGTGGTACGGGAACGCCAGCTCACGGGCCAGCGGACCGGAGCGGACGTCCGCCTCCAGCAGCCGGCACTCCCGCTCGCCCTCCTCCACCCGGACGAAGACCACCGGGGAGACCGGGCGGAAACTGCCGCCGCCGCGCAGCACCATCCGGAACGGCCGGTGCGCGGCGGCCACCGCCGCCAGGTGCTCCTCGATCTTCGGCAGCGCCTCGGCCGGCACCTCGGTGGGCGGCAGCAGGGTGACGTGCGTGGGTATCGACCGGGCCAGCGGATCGCCGTGCCCGGCCCGCGCGTCCTGGATCGCCGTGCCGTACGGATCCGGGACAGTGACGGACACGCCGATGGTCAGGAACTCGGGGAGCTCCTGACCACCGGGCAGGCTCGTCAGCGGAATCACCGCGCGGAGGCCGGGAGGAAGCCGATCCGGTCGTACACCGTGGCCAGCGTCTCGGACGCCACCGCCCGGGCCTTCTCGGCGCCCACCGCGAGGGCGCGGTCCAGCTCGGCCGGGTCGTCCAGGAAGGTCCTGGTGCGCTCCTGGAAGGGCAGCACCCACTCGGTGAAGAGCTCGGCCAGCTCGGTCTTCAGGGCGCCGTACATCTTGCCCTCGAAGTGCGCGACCAGCTGCTCGATCGACTGGCCGCTGAGCGCCGAGTGGATCCGCAGCAGGTTGGAGACGCCGGCCTTCTCCTGCTCGTCGTAGCTGACCACGGTGCCGGTGTCGGTGACGGCGCTCTTGAACTTCTTGGCGCTGGCCTTCGGCTCGTCCAGCAGGCTGACCAGGCCCTTGACGGAGGACGCGGACTTGCTCATCTTGACGGCCGGGTCCTGGAGGTCCTGGATCTTCGCCGTCTCCTTGAGGATGTACGGCTTCGGGACCGTGAAGGTCGGGCTGTAGCGGGAGTTGAAGCGCTCCGCGAGGTCGCGGGTGATCTCCACGTGCTGGCGCTGGTCCTCGCCGACCGGGACGGCGTCCGCCTGGTAGAGCAGGATGTCCGCGATCTGCAGGATCGGGTAGGTGAACAGGCCGACGGTGGTGCTGTCGGCGCCGTACCGGGAGGACTTGTCCTTGAACTGGGTCATCCGGGAGGCCTCGCCGAAGCCGGTGAGGCAGTTCATCACCCAGGCGAGCTGCGCGTGCTCGGGCACGTGCGACTGGACGAACAGGGTGCAGTGCTCCGGGTCCAGACCGGCGCCGAGCAGCTGCGCGGCGGAGATCCGGGTGTTCTGGCGCAGCGTCGCCGGATCCTGCGGCACGGTGATCGCGTGCAGGTCGACGACCATGTAGAAGGCGTCGTTCTCCTTCTGCAGGTCGACCCACTGGCGCACCGCGCCCAGGTAGTTGCCGAGGTGGAAGGAACCGGAGGTGGGCTGGATGCCCGAGAGCACCCGGGGACGGTCCTTGACCGGACCAGTGACCGCTGCGTTGACCATGCGGGCCATTGTTCCAGTTCCACCGACCGGTCAGGAAACCTCCTGCCCCGGCGGTTCCGCCAGTGTGACCGCACTCACCCTCACCCGGGCGATCCGCCGGCCCTCCAGCTTGGCCACCGTCAGCAGCACCTCCTCGCCGGGACCGGCCGGGATCCGCACCCGGTCGCCGTCGGCGGGCAGCCGGCCGAGCGCGGCGACCAGGCAGCCCGCCACCGTCTCGTACGGGCCCTCGGGGAGGGTGACGCCGGTCTCCTCGACGAAGTCGGCCAGGTTGAGCAGGCCGTCGAGCTCCACGCCGCCGCCGGCCAGGCGCCGGGTCGGGGAGGACTCCGGGGTGTCGTACTCGTCGCGGATCTCCCCGATCACCTCCTCCACCAGGTCCTCCAGGGTGACGATGCCGGCGGTGCCGCCGTACTCGTCGACCACGATCGCCAGGTGGTGGCCCTCCCGGCGCATCTCCCCCATCGCCTCCAGCACCCGCTTGGTGCCGGGCAGCAGCTTGATCGGGCGGGCCAGGTCACGGACCTTGGCGGCCCGTTCGCCGCGCACGCCGTAGAGGTCGCGGACGTGCACGAAGCCGGTCACCGCGTCGTAGCTGCCCTCGATCACGGGGTAGCGGGAGTGCGGCGAGGAGTCCGCCTGGGCGCGGACCTCGGCGAGCGGGCGCTCGGCGTCCAGGAAGGTCACCTCGGTGCGCGGGACCATCACCTCGCGCAGCTGGCGCTCGCCCGCGGCGAACACATCGGCGATCAGCGTCCGCTCGTCGTTCCCGAGTTCGGTGTTGGCGGCGACCAGGCCGCGGAGCTCCTCCGAGCTCATCGAGCCCCGGCCCGCGGTCGGGTCGCCGCCGAGCAGCCGGACCATCAGGTCGGTGGAACGGCCGAGCAGCCAGATCGCCGGGCGCAGCACCACCGACATGACGTCGACCACCGGCGCCGCCAGCAGGGCGATGGAGTCGGCGCGCTGGAGGCCGATCCGCTTCGGGGTGAGCTCGCCGAGCACCAGCGAGACGTAGCTGATCACCAGGGTCAGCCCGACCAGGGCGGTGGCGTCGGCGACGCCCTCGGACAGCCCGGCCCGGACGAACAGCGGGGCCACCTTGCCGGCCAAGGTGTCGGCGCCGAACGCGGCGGAGAGGAAGCCCATGCAGGTCACGCCGACCTGGACGGCCGCCAGGAAGCGGTTCGGGTCGGCGGCGAGGTGCGCGGCCCGGGCCGCCCGCCGGGTGCCGCGTGCCTCCAGCGTCCGGATCTGTCCCTCGCGCAGCGAGATCAGCGAGATCTCGGCGACGTTGAACAGGCCGCCCAGGACGATGAAGACGAGGACGAGCGCGGCGTCCTCGATGGTTTCGTTCACAGCGGGCCAGTGTAGGGCGACGGCCCGCCGCCCCCGCGGAACGGGGACGACGGGCCGTCGTGGAGGCGTCGGGGCCGGCTCAGATGAGGCCGAGCTCCTGGACCGCGTCGCGCTCCTCGGTCAGCTCCTGGACCGAGGCGTTGATGCGGCCGCGCGAGAAGTCCGAGATCTCCAGGCCCTGGACGATCGAGAACTCGCCGTCCTTGGTGGTGACCGGGAAGGAGGAGATCAGGCCGGCCGGGACGCCGTAGGAGCCGTCGGAGACGACACCCATCGAGGTCCAGTCGCCCTCGGCGGTGCCGTTGACCCAGGTGTACACGTGGTCGATGGCGGCGTTGGCGGCCGAGGCGGCCGAGGAGGCGCCGCGGGCGTCGATGATGGCCGCGCCGCGCTTGGCGACGGTCGGGATGAAGTCGTTCTCCAGCCAGGCCTGGTCGCTGCCGACGGCCTCGAAGGCCGGCTTGCCGGCGATCTCGGCCTGGAAGATGTCCGGGTACTGGGTGGCGGAGTGGTTGCCCCAGATGGTGACGCGCTTGATGTCGGAGACCAGGGCGCCGGTCTTCAGCGAGAGCTGGCCGACGGCCCGGTTGTGGTCCAGGCGGGTCATCGCGGTGAAGCGCTCGGCCGGGACGTCCGGGGCGTTGCGCTGGGCGATCAGGGCGTTGGTGTTGGCCGGGTTGCCGACCACCAGGACCTTGATGTCGTCCGCGGCGTTCTCGTTGATGGCCTTGCCCTGCGGGCCGAAGATGCCACCGTTGGCCTGCAGCAGGTCGCCGCGCTCCATGCCGGCGGTGCGCGGACGGGCGCCGACCAGCAGCGCGACGTTGGCGCCGTCGAAGGCCTCGGCCGGCTTGTCGGTGATGGTGATGTCGCGCAGCAGCGGGAAGGCGCAGTCCACGAGCTCCATGGCGGTGCCCTCGGCGGCCTTGAGGCCCTGCGGGATCTCCAGGAGGCGCAGGTTCACCGGGACATCGGCGCCGAGCAGGTGGCCCGAGGCGATGCGGAAGAGCAGCGCGTAGCCGATCTGGCCGGCGGCTCCGGTGATGGTGACATTGACGGGGGTGCGGGTCATTTCTACCTTCTCCAGCAAATCGCCAGGTGCCCCAGGCACGTCGGCGCGCTGGAGCCGAGGACGGTCTCTCGACATCGAGAGAACCGGCGTCAGGGTATCGCAAAGGGAAGCGTACGCCGCGGCCGCGGTCGTGACTGCTCGGTCACAGACGATGACGGCCCCCCGCCCGGGCGTCGGGCGGGGGGCCGGCAAGGGGTCCCGGTCAGCGGCGCGGACGGCCGGTCAACGGCGCGGGCGGCCGATCAGCTGGCCGATGTTGTCCAGCAGCGGGAGCTCCAGCCAGGGGTTCGGCTGGGCCATCAGGGTCAGCAGCACGATCGACAGGCCCAGGAACGTCAGCACGATCACATCGGTGAAGCGGCTGCGCACCGCCAGCATGCCGACCTCCGGCAGCACCAGCCGGAGCAGCGCGCCGAGCAGCACACCGCCGCCGACGATCAGCAGCCCGTACTTGAAGCCGTCCTGGAAGTCGGCGAACCAGGTGACCGCGAGACCCGCCGCGACCACCAGCAGGACCACCGTTATCGGCCACTGCCGGACCGGCAGCGCGTGGTCGCGCCCGAGCGCGGCCGCCGAGCCCTCGGGGGGCAGGGTGCCGGTGGTCTTCACCGGCCTGCGCCTGGTCCGGCGCGGTTCGCTCATGGCTTCCCGTCCTTCGGGGTCGTCGATCGGATGGGTCGGCGCCGGGCCGGGCCCGGTGGGCCCGGAGGCTCGGCGGCCGGACGCGGTGGTCAGGCGCCGGCGCGGCGCTCGGCCGCCACCACGATGTTGTTGAGCAGCATGGCGCGGGTCATCGGGCCGACGCCGCCCGGGTTCGGGGAGATCCAGCCGGCCACCTCGGCCACGTTGGGGTGCACGTCGCCGACGATCTTGCCCTCGCTGCGGCTGACGCCGACGTCCAGCACGGCCGCGCCGGGCTTGACGTCCTCCGGCTTGACCAGGTGCGGCACACCGGCGGCGGCGACGATGATGTCGGCCTGGCGCAGGTGGTGGGCGAGGTCGCGGGTGCCGGTGTGGCAGAGGGTGACGGTGGCGTTCTCGCTGCGACGGGTGAGCAGCAGGCCGATCGAGCGGCCGACGGTCACGCCCCGGCCGACCACGACCACCTCGGCGCCGTCGATCTGCACGCCGTGGCGGCGCAGCAGCTCGACCATGCCGAGCGGGGTGCAGGGCAGCGGGCCCTCGATGCCCAGGGCGAGGCGGCCGAGCGAGGTCGGGTGCAGGCCGTCCGCGTCCTTGTCCGGGTCCATCAGCTCCAGGACCGGGTTCGGGTCGAGGCCCTTGGGCAGCGGCAGCTGGACGATGTAGCCGGTGCAGGTCGGGTCGGCGTTGAGCTCCCGGACGACGTTCTCGACGTCCTCCTGGGTGGCGGTGGCGGGCAGCTCGCGCTGGATCGAGGCGATGCCGATCTCGGCGCAGTCCTTGTGCTTGCCGTTGACGTACCAGCGGCTGCCCGGGTCGTCGCCGACCAGGACGGTGCCGAGGCCGGGAGTGATGCCCTTGGCCTTGAGGGCCGCCACGCGGGTGGCGAGTTCGGACTTGATCGCGGCCGCGGTCGCCTTGCCATCGAGAATCTGCGCAGTCATGACCCCATTCTCCCGGATCGGCGCCGGTGTCCGTGCCATCGGTCCCGGGCCTCGGACGGATGCCCCGGGGCGGGCCCCGGCGGGGGCCGGGCAGTGTCCGGGCGGGGGCCGGGCAGTGTCCGGGCGGGGGCCGGGAGGGGACCGGGAGGGGACCGGGAGGGGACCGGGAGGGGGCCGCGGGGGCGTTCCGGGCCGGGGCCGGACGGATGCGGAACGTTCGGCTCTTATTGCGGTTGCGCCACAGTCCGGCCCGAGGCGTGAACGCGGCTGGACACGGTACTGCCGTCCGGTCGACGATAAGCAGGCATTCCCCGCCGCATCCGGCCCGGTGACGGGCCGACGGACAGACCCGGCGGGGCGTACTCGGGGGAAGAACGAAGTGAGCCGACCAGACCGCACCGCGCCGACGACCGACCGCCGACGCGGGTTGCCGCGCGCCACCGGGCCGTCCCGGCTCCCGTTCGCACGCTTCCCACGGCCCTGAGCGGGCGCGCGCACCGGTCGGCCCACGCCCCCGGTGTCAGTGTGCTCCGCTAACGTCCCGTCCGACCGGCTACCCGTCCAGCCGGCCCGTTCCGGGGCCTCCGCTGTCCCGTCCCCACTTGTCCCCATCTGCCCGGAGGCATCGATGAGCTACCCGCCCGACCCCAACAACCCGTACAACCAGCCCCAGCAGCCCCAGCAGCCCGGCTACGGCTACCCGCAGCAGGCGCCGCCGGCCGCAGGCTACGGCTACCCGCAGCAGCCCCCGCAGCAGCCGGGCTACGGCGTGCCGCAGCAGCAGGCCTACGGGTACGCGCCGGCGCCGGGGACCCTCCAGGCGAACAACGGCTACATCAACATCGCCCAGCTCGGCACCGTCAAGCTGGCGACCATGGGCCAGCGCTTCCTGGCCCGGCTGATCGACGGCCTGGCCGTCGGCGCGATCATCGCCCTGGTCATGGCCCTCGGCCTGGCCGGCACGCTCGGCATCGTCAAGGACGCCGACGACTGCTCGAAGTACACCTACCCGAGCTCGGCCTACAGCAACTGCCTCCAGGACCAGACCGACGCCGCGAGCGGCGTCTTCGCCACCATGATGATCATGATCGCCGTGCTGGCCGTGTTCAACCTGCTCTACGAGTGGCTGCTGGTCTCCTTCGCCGGCGCCACCCTGGGCAAGATGGCCATGGGCCTGCGCGTGGTCAAGGAGAGCACCGGTCAGAACCCGGGCCTGGGCGGCGGCTTCATCCGCTTCATCATCCCGATCGTCGGCGCGTTCCTCTGCTACATCGGCGCGCTGCTGGTCTACCTGTCGCCGTTCTTCGACAACTCCGGGAAGCTGCAGGGCTGGCACGACCGTGCCGCCGGCACCCTGGTGATCAAGAAGTAACGCGGTACCCCGTACGGCGGAACGGCCCGGCCCCCTCGGTGGAGGGAGCCGGGCCGTTCCGTCGTTCCGTGCCGTTCAGCGACGTGCCGTGCGGCGCCGTGCCGCCGGCCGACGCGTCAGTGGAAGAAGTGGCGGGTGCCGGTGAAGTACATGGTCACCCCGGCCTCGGCGGCGGCCGCGACCACCTCTTCGTCCCGGATCGAGCCACCGGGCTGGACGATCGCCCGCACGCCGGCCGCGATCAGGATCGCCGCGCCGTCCGCGAACGGGAAGAAGGCGTCGGAGGCCGCGTACGAGCCCTTGGCCCGCTCGCCGGCCCGCTCCACCGCGAGCTTGCAGGAGTCGACGCGGTTGACCTGGCCCATGCCGACGCCCACCGAGGCACCGTCCTTGGCCAGCAGGATCGCGTTGGACTTGACGGCCCGGCAGGCCCGCCACGCGAACGCCAGCTCGGCCAGCTCGGCCGGGGACAGCGCCTCGCCGGAGGCCAGGGTCCAGGTCGCCGGGTCGTCGCCCTCGGCGTGCACCCGGTCGGCGTCCTGGAGCAGCACGCCGCCGGAGACCGGGCGCACCTCCTGGCGGTTGGCCGGGGCCTCGGGGGCCAGCAGCACCCGCAGGTTCTTCTTGCGGGCCAGCACCTCGACGGCGCCGTCCTCGTAACCGGGGGCCACCACGACCTCGGTGAAGATCGGGGCGATCTGCTCGGCCAGCGCCACCGTGACCGGGCGGTTGACCGCGATCACACCGCCGTACGCGGAGACCGGGTCGCACTCGTGCGCCTTGCGGTGCGCCTCGGCGACGTCCGCGCCGGTCCCGATGCCGCACGGGTTGGCGTGCTTGATGATCGCGACGGCCGGCTCGGCGTGGTCGTAGGCGGCGCGGCGGGCGGCGTCGGTGTCGACGTAGTTGTTGTACGACATCTCCTTGCCGTGCAGCTGCCGCGCGCCGGCCAGGCCGCCGCTGCCGTCGGTGTACAGCGCGGCGCCCTGGTGCGGGTTCTCGCCGTAGCGCAGCACGTTCTGGCGCTCGTAGGCCGAGCCCAGGAAGGCCGGGAAGGCGTCCTCGGTCTCCGTGTAGCCGGACTCCTCGAACCAGTTGGCCACCGCGACGTCGTAGGCGGCGGTGTGGGCGAAGGCCTGGGCGGCCAGCCGCTTGCGGGTCAGCAGGTCGAAGCCGCCGCCCCGGACGGCCGTCAGCACGTCCTCGTAGCGGGCCGGGTCGACCACGACGGCCACCGAGGGGTGGTTCTTGGCGGCGGCGCGGACCATGCTCGGGCCGCCGATGTCGATCTGCTCGACGCACTCGTCCGGGGTGGCGCCGGAGGCGACGGTCGCCTTGAACGGGTAGAGGTTCACCACGACCAGGTCGAAGGGCTCGACGCCCAGCTCGGCCAGCTGCGCGCGGTGCGACTCCAGCCGCAGGTCGGCGAGGACGCCGGCGTGCACGCGGGGGTGCAGGGTCTTCACGCGCCCGTCCAGGCACTCCGGGAAGCCGGTCAGCTCGGAGACCTCGGTCACCGGGACGCCCGCGGCGGCGATCCGGCCGGCGGTCGAGCCGGTGGAGACGATGGCGACCCCGGCGGCGTGCAGGCCCTGGGCCAGCTCCTCCAGACCGGTCTTGTCGTACACGCTGATCAGCGCGCGGCGGATCGGCCGGACGTTCTCGGAGACAGGGGGCGTGGTGGGAGCGGCGCTCATGCCGGAATCCATACCTTTCGGTCCTCGATGCGGTGACCCTCGCGGGCCAGCCGGCCCACGACGTCGACGAGCAGCTTGCGCTCGACAGTCTTGATGCGTTCGTGCAGCGCCTCGCCGCCATCGGCGTGGTCGGCGTCGTGGACCTCCACGACGCCCTGCGCGATGATCGGCCCGGTGTCGACGCCGGTGTCGACCAGGTGGACGGTGCAACCGGTGACCCTCACCCCGTACGCCAGCGCGTCGGTGACGCCGTGGGCGCCGGGGAAGGAGGGCAGCAGGGCGGGGTGGGTGTTGACGATCCGTCCGGCGAAGGCCTCGACGAACCGGGGGCCGAGGATCTTCATGAACCCGGCCGTGACGACCAGGTCCGGCTCGTACCCGGCGACGGAGGCGGTCAGCGCGCGGTCCCAGTCCGCCCGGTCCCCGTGGTCCTTCACCCGGTGCACGAAGACCGGCAGGCCGGCCCGCTCGGCGCGCTCCAGCCCGGCGATGCCGTCCCGGTCCGCGCCCACGGCGAGGATCTCCGCCCCGTACGCGGGGTCGGCGACGGCGTCGATCAGCGCCTGGAGGTTGGTGCCGGAGCCGGAGACCAGCACCACCAGACGGGCCGGTCCGGGAGTGCGGGGCGGGAAGAGCTGAGCGGGGGCGGCGGCCACTGCGCGATTCTCCGTAGGTCGGGCGCCGCCCGCTGGTACATCCACCGGCGGTGGGGCCACTACGAACGGCAGGTCGAGCGGGGAGGAACTCCAGGAGAACCCGCCGCGACGCGGGCCCCGGGGAACCCGTGGGAGCTGCTGACCGTCACCACCATAACGGCTGGTCGGACGGCCTCCGAAACACCGTCCGGGGCTACGCGCGTAGCTGAGACCGGGATCTCGCCGGCCGTCCGGAGCCGGGCCCGGGCCGCGGCCGACCGCCGACTCCCGGGCCGCAGGACGTGCCCGGACCCCCCACAGGGGCCTGCGGGAACATAGGGTGGCGCGGGCACCCGCCCCACCGACCGAGAAGGAATGGCCGAACCATGAGCAGCGGTGACGACACCGGCGAGCGCAACCCCTTCGCGCCGCCGCCGGCGGATGCCCCCGAGCAGCCGTGGCGCCCGCGCGCTCCCCAGCCCACCGGCGACCCCGAGCGGCCCGAGGGCCAGGAGGGCGACCCGGACGACCGTCCGCTCGTCCCGCCGCCCCACCCGTGGAGCCCCGGCTACCAGGGCGGCGGCTGGAACCCCCGCCCGCCCGCGCCGCAGCCGCCCCGGCTCGACCCGAACGACCCCGCCCAGCGCAAGGCCCGCAACGCCGCGCTGGCCGGCATGGCCGCGCTGGTCTGCGCGTTCGCCGCGCTGCACTACGTGGCCCTGTTCGTCGGCGCGCTCGCCATCGTCTGGGGCGTCTCCGCGATGCGCTCCCCCCGGCCCGCCGCCACCGAGGGCGGCACCCCGGCGACCGTCGGCACCGGCACCGGAACCGGAACCGGCACTGGCGCCGGCACGCAGAACCCGCTCACCCCGGCCGCGCTGGCGGGCGTCCTCACCGGCGCGATGACGGTGGTCTTCGTCTCCTCCGTCCTCGGTCTCGCGCTGTACTACAACGACTACGTGACCTGCGTGCAGGACTCGCTGACCTCCAGCGGCGCCGACGGCTGCGACCGGCTCGCCCCGCAGTGGTACGTGGACATCACCAAGAAGAGCGACTGAGCCGGATCACCGCGCGGGGCCGCCGGGAGCACCGGGAGCCGTGGCGGCGGCGGCTCCGGGAGCCGTCGGGACACCGGGGGCTCCCGCCAGGCGGGTGACCGCGCCGTACGCGCGAGCGCGCAGCAGGAGTGCGCCCCGGCGGGCGGTCACGGCGAGCGCCCCCGGGACGAGGGGGACCCCGGACCGCCAGGACCTGCCCGGGCCGCCCGCCGCCGTCCGCAGCGCCCGGGACCGCGCCAGCACCGCGACCGGGGCGGACACCACCGCGACCCAGCCCGCCGCCGCGACCGCCGTCCACCACGGCACCGGACCCAGCCACGCCATCCGGCCCGCCCCCAGCGCCCCGCCGGCGAGCCACCCCAGTCCCGCCGCCGCGCCGCCGACCAGCAGCCCGGACGCCAGCGCCGCCACCACCGTCGCCGCCACCGGCCACGGGGCACCCGCCCGCACCGGCCCGGCCGCCGGCCCGCCGTCCGGCAGCCCTCCGTCCGCCGCGGCCGCCCGGCCCAGCAGCAGCCCCGGCACCAGGCCCGCCAGCGCGGGCAGCACGCACACCGCCAGCCGCCAGCCGCCCGCCCCCGGCTCCGGGAGCAGCGCGAACAGCGGGAACTCCGGCACCGGGCCCAGCGTCGTCCGCACCGGCGACACCACAGTCCCCGCGCCGACCGCGAACCCCGGCCCGAGCGCGTACGCCGCACCCCACAGCACCGTGTTCGGCAGCAGTACCAGGGTCAGCAGCAGCACTCCCGCCACCGCCGCCGGTCCGCCCGCGAACACCGCCGACCCGGCGCCCCCGCCCACCGCGGCGAGCACCGCCGCCACCGCGACCACCAGCCCGCCGGCAGCCAGCAGCCCCGCCCCGGCCGCCAGCGCGGCCACCCGGACCACCGGCGCGCCGCCGGTCGGCCGAACCCGCTCCGGCAACCCGGCCAGAGCGCGTTCCAGGGCCTCCACCCCGGCCGGGGCCGCCCCCGGCCGCCGCGCACCGGCCGCCACCGCCGCCCCGGCCACCAGCGCGACCACGGCGAGGTCGGCCGCCACCCGGGCCCTGAACTCCCCCGCCCCGGCGCACTGCGCCACCACCGCGCACGCGACCGCGACATAGCCCGCCCAGAGCGCCCGGACCCCGCCGCGGCCCCCCGGCCGCCCGGCGCCGCGCGCCGCCACCCGGCCGCCCGCCCGGTACAACTGGCCCACTGCCAGCAGCCCCAGCCCCAGCGGTGCGACCGAGAGCGGCACCCCGACCGGCCCGCGCAGCACCGGCGCACCGTGCCCCAGCAGCCACAACGCGGACGCCAGCCGCAGCGCCCCGGCCGCGCCGTCGTCCGCGAACGGGGTCACCACCCAGAGCCCGAGCACCGGAACGGTGAC
Organism: Kitasatospora purpeofusca; assembly: GCF_000718025.1. Taxonomy (GTDB): domain Bacteria; phylum Actinomycetota; class Actinomycetes; order Streptomycetales; family Streptomycetaceae; genus Kitasatospora; species Kitasatospora purpeofusca. The sequence continues at coordinate 162,127 of NZ_JODS01000006.1, read as the reverse complement.
CACCGACAGCCCGAGCAGGGCCGTCCGGATCCCGGTGAGCAGGGCGGAGAGGACGGGCCTGGCCCCCAGTTCGCCCGGCGCTTCCAGAATCGGACGACCCGTCAGCTGCGTCATGGGCCTCATCGTGCCAAGGCGACTCGCCATGCTCCGTGAAGAGGCAAACCGCCGGGGTGTCCCAGATTATTGGCTTATGCGCATTTTCAGACCATGCCCTCTCACCGCCGCGACCGATCCGGCCCGGAGCGTCTGATGACCAAGCCCCCGACCGCCTCCCGCACCGGCACCCAGCCCGCACCTCCCGCCGCACCCGCCGCCGCGTCCGCCTCGCCGAACCGCGGCGGGAAGGGCCGCCCCGGAAAGCGCAAGGGCGGCCGGGGCCGGGGCGGCACCACCACCGACGGAGCGGACGGGGCCGCGCAGAACGGCGGGGGGAGGCCGGACGCGGAGGCGGCGGCACTGCTGCGCCGCCTGACGGCCCGTGAGGCCGAGGCCTTCGCCCACCTCGCGGCCGGCCGGGACCTCGCCGAGACCGCCACCGCACTGGGCGTCACCCCCACCACCGCCCGCAGCTACCAGCACCGCGCCCTGCGCAAGCTGGGCACCCGCACGCAGGCCGAGCTCGCCGCTCTCGCCGCGCTGCTGCCGACGCCGCCGGGGGCGGGGGGCTCCTCAGCTCCGGCGAAGGCTGCGGCTGCGGCTGGGGCCGGGGCTGCGGATCCGGCGTCAGCTTCGGCTCCGGGTGCGGCTGCGGCTCCGGCTCCGGCTCCGGCTCCGGCTCCGGCTCCGGCTGCAGCGAAGGCCGGTGCGGGTGGCGACGGCCACCGACCGGCCGCGCCCGGGGACGCCCCGGCCCGGAAGGCCGTCCGGTCCCGGCCGGCACCCGCCGCGCCGACGGCAGGACCCGCGCGCACCGGCCGACCGCCGACGGCGGCCCAGGACACCACGCCCGACACACCCGTGACGCCCGGCCCGGATCCGAAGCCCACCCGGACCCGGCCGGGCGTGGTCGCCGCGGCCGAGGCTACCGCCGCACAGCCGTCCGGCACCGCGCCTGCGTCCGCGCGGCCGACGCGCACGGGCAAGGGCCCCGAGCCCCGCCCGACGGGTGCGACGGCCGAACCCGGAGCCCGGTCCGCGCCCGCACCGGACGCCGACAGGGCCAGGACCGGCCCGACCACCGTCGCCGCCGGACGCCCCGGCCCCACGGACCGGCGGGGCACCGAAGCCCGCCCGACGGACGCGACGGACGCGACGACCGAGCCCCGACCCCGGTCCGGACCGACACCGGCCCCCGCCGCCGACGGGAGCCCGCCGGCGGGGTTCGAGGAGGTGTACGAGGCGGGGCACACCCGGCTGGTGCAGCAGGTCTTCCTCCTCACCGCCTGCAAGCACCGGGCGGTGCACTGCGTCGGGCGGGCGTTCGGCGAGGCGCGGCGGCACTGGCCGGAGGTGGCCGCCGGGGCCGAGCCCGAGCAGTGGGTGCGGATCCGGGCGTTCGAACTGGCGCTGTCCCCCTGGCACCGGGGCGGGCCCCGGCGGGCGCACGCGTGGCGGTTGCCGCACCGGCGGATCAAGGTGCGCCCGGCGGACGAGGCCCAGGCGGTACTGCCGGACCACGACCGCCTGACCGACCGGGACCGGGCCCTGCTCAAGGCGCTGCGCCGGCTCTCCCGGCCGCAGCGCCGGGCGCTGGTGCTGCACGACGGCCTGGGACTGCCCGCCGCCGCGGTGGCGGTGGAGGTGGAGTCCACGGTCGCGGCCGCCGAGGGGCGGGTGTGGGCGGCGCGGACGGCGCTGGCGCAGTGGGTCCCCGACCTGGTGGGGCCGGACCCGGCGGCGGACGGGTTCGCGGACCGGCTGTGCGGGCTGCTGCACCGGGCCGCGGTGCGCGGGGTGCCGGAGCCGCACCGGCCGCCGGTGCCGCTGCTGCGGGCCCGGCAGGGGCTGGTGCACGCGGGCCGGACTGGGGCTGCGGCGCTGCTGACGGTGGCCGTCGGCGGCGCGGTGGCGGCGACGCTGGCGGGCGGCGGACCGGGCGAGCTGTTCCGGCCGTCGGATCCGCCGCCGCCGGTGCTCTGCGCGCCGGTGCCGACGCTGGCGACCGAGCCGGAGGCCCTGCTGCCCCTGCTCGCGGAGGGCGCGCCGTCCGGGATCCACAGCCTCTGGTGCTCGCCGACGCCGGGGCTGGAGCCGGTCGTGGTGGATCCGCCGCCGCCCCGCGAGGACGGCCCGTACCGGCCGCCTGCGGCCGGGCGGGCCGGGGTGGCGCTGCCGCCGCCGGCCGCGGTGGTCCCGGAGTCCCCGGGCTGCGCGTCCTGGGTGCTGCGCCCCTGCCCGGCGGAGCACCGGGCACCGCGCTGATCCCGGCGCCGGGTCAGCCCCGGACCAGCGCCGGACCAGCACCGGAGCCGCTCCGGAACGACAGCGCCCCCGCACCGGCGAGGCCGGTGCGGGGGCGCTGTGCGCGAGCGGGGGGCGTCAGCCCTTGAACAGCTCACGGGCCAGGCGGGCGGTCTCGGACGGCGTCTTGCCGACCTTGACACCGGCGGCCTCGAGGGCCTCCTTCTTCGCCTGGGCGGTGCCCGAGGAGCCGGAGACGATGGCGCCGGCGTGGCCCATGGTCTTGCCCTCCGGGGCGGTGAAGCCCGCGACGTAGCCGACGACCGGCTTGGTGACGTGCTCGGCGATGTAGGCCGCGGCACGCTCCTCGGCGTCGCCGCCGATCTCACCGATCATGACGATGAGCTCGGTCTCCGGGTCCTCCTGGAACGCCTTGAGGGCGTCGATGTGGGTGGTGCCGATGACCGGGTCACCGCCGATGCCCACGGCCGAGGAGAAGCCGATGTCCCGCAGCTCGTACATGAGCTGGTAGGTCAGGGTGCCGGACTTCGAGACCAGGCCGATCTTGCCGGCCTTGGTGATGTCGGCCGGGATGATGCCGGCGTTCGACTGTCCGGGGCTGATCAGGCCCGGGCAGTTCGGGCCGATGATCCGGGTCTTGTTGCCCTTGGAACCGGCGTAGGCCCAGAACGCGGCGGTGTCGTGCACCGGGACGCCCTCGGTGATGACGACGGCCAGGCCGATCTCGGCGTCGATGGCCTCGACGACGGCGTCCTTGGTGAACTTCGGCGGCACGAAGATGACGGTGACATCGGCACCGGTCTTCTCGATGGCCTCGGCGACGGTGCCGAAGACGGGCACCTCGGTGCCGTCGACGTCAACGGTGGTGCCGGCCTTGCGCGGGTTGACACCGCCGACGATCTGGGTGCCGGAGGCGAGCATGCGGCGCGTGTGCTTCATGCCCTCGGAGCCGGTCATGCCCTGGACGATGACCTTGCTGTCCTTGGTAAGGAAGATAGCCATGGTGTGAAAGTCCCCTTCCTTACTTGTTGGCCAGCTCGGCGGCGCGGTCGGCCGCACCGTCCATGGTGTCCACCTGCTCGACGAGCGGGTGGTTGGCGTCGGTCAGGATCTGACGGCCCAGCTCGGCGTTGTTGCCGTCGAGACGGACGACCAGCGGCTTGGTGACCGCCTCGCCCTTCTCCTCGAGCAGCGCGAGGGCCTGCACGATGCCGTTGGCGACCGCGTCACAGGCGGTGATGCCGCCGAAGACGTTGACGAAGACCGACTTGACGTCGGCGTCGCCCAGGATGATCTCCAGGCCGTTCGCCATGACCTCGGCGGAGGCGCCGCCACCGATGTCGAGGAAGTTGGCGGGCTTGACGTTGCCGTGCTTCTCGCCGGCGTACGCGACCACGTCGAGGGTGCTCATGACGAGACCCGCGCCGTTGCCGATGATGCCGACGGAACCGTCGAGCTTGACGTAGTTGAGGCCCTTGGCCTTGGCGGCGGCCTCCAGCGGGTTGGCCGCGGCCTTGTCCTCGAGCGCCTCGTGCTCGGGCTGGCGGAACTCGGCGTTCTCGTCCAGGGAGACCTTGCCGTCGAGCGCGATGATCTTGCCCTCACCGGACTTGATCAGCGGGTTGACCTCGACGAGGAGGGCGTCCTCCTTGATGAAGACGGTCCACAGCTTCTGCAGGACGTCGGCGACCTGGTCGGCGACCTCGGCCGGGAACTTCGCCGCGGCGACGATCTCGGCGGCCTTCTCCGGGGTGCAGCCCTCGTTGGCGTCGACCGGGATCTTGGCGAGCGCGTCGGGGTTCTCCTCGGCGACGACCTCGATCTCCACGCCGCCCTCGACGCTGGCCATGGCCAGGAAGGTGCGGTTGGTGCGGTCCAGCAGGAACGAGACGTAGTACTCGTCCTTGATGTCCGCGGTCTGGGCCAGCATCACCTTGTGCACGGTGTGGCCCTTGATGTCCATGCCGAGGATCTGCTCGGCCTTGGCGACGGCGTCCGCCGGGTCGGCGGCCAGCTTCACGCCGCCGGCCTTGCCTCGGCCTCCCACCTTCACCTGAGCCTTGACGACGGCGCGGCCGCCGAAGCGCTCGGCGATGGCGCGAGCCGCTTCGGGGGTCTCGATGACATCGCCGTCAAGCACGGGAACACCGTGCTTGGCGAAGAGGTCCCTCGCCTGGTACTCGAACAGGTCCACGTGTTTGTCCTTGTTCGTGGTCGCGGATTGTGTCTCTACGAGCGTGCCACGGCAGGATCTTCGCTGCGGGTCGTCGGGGCGGTGCGGGTACGCAGAGGTACGGCCTTGCGGCCCACACAGCCACGGGCGCACACGTCAATTCACACGCGCGTCACGTCCGTCTGGCAGGTTATCCCCGCCGGACGGGCGTGTTTCGCCCGGGGCCTGCCAGTCTTTGGTGAGAACCGTCACAGAAAGCCCGAAGGGCGTGCGCCCGGCGCTCGGACCGGCGGGTTTGCTCGTCCACGCCCCATGTTCCCCCGTACGAGTGAGACGGGCGCGCGCCGGGCCGACAACTCCGGCCGCGGCCGCCGGGCGGACGGCCTGTCACGCCCCCGGTCGGGTCACACCCCCTGGTCCGGAACCGGGATCGGGCGCTTCCCGATCGCCGCCGCCATGATCTCCGGGAAGGCGTCGGGGGTGCAGGCGAAGGCCGGGGCACCGAGGGCGGCCAGCGCGGCGGCGTGCGCGTGGTCGTAGGCCGGCGCGCCCTCGTCGGAGAGCGCCAGCAGGGCGATGAACTGGACGCCCGCCGCCTTCATCGCGGCCACCCGCTTGAGCATCCCGTCCCGGATGCCGCCCTCGTAGAGGTCGCTGATCAGGACGACGACCGTCTCGGCCGGCCGGGTGATCCGGGACTGGCAGTAGGCCAGCGCCCGGTTGATGTCGGTGCCGCCGCCGAGCTGGGTCGCGAAGAGCACGTCGACCGGGTCGGCGAGCTGCTCGGTGAGGTCGACCACCGAGGTGTCGAAGACCACCAGCCGGGTGTCCAGGCTCTTCATCGAGGCGAGCACCGCGCCGAACACCGCCGCGTGCACCACGGACGCGGCCATCGACCCGGACTGGTCGATGCAGAGGACGACGTCCTTCTTCACCGCGTGCCGGGCCCGGGCGAAGCCGACCAGCCGCTCGGGCACGACGGTCCCGTGCTCCGGCAGGTAGTTCCGCAGATTGGCCCGGACGGTGCGGTCCCAGTCGATGTCGCGGTGGCGCGGGCGGCCGACCCGGGCGCTGCGGTCCAGCGCGCCGCCGACGGTGGCCCTGGTCCGGTCGGCCAGTCGGCGCTCCAGCTCGGCGACCACCGTGCCGACGACCGCGCGGGCGGTCTCCCGGGTGGTCTCGGGCAGCGCGTGCTTGAGCGAGAGCAGGGTGGCGACCAGGTGGACGTCCGGCTCGACGGCCTCCAGCATCTCCCGTTCCAGCAGCAGCTGCTCCAGCCCGAGCCGGGTGATCGCGTCCTGCTGCATCAACTGGACGACGGTGGCCGGGAAGTACTCGCGGATGTCGCCCAGCCAGCGGGCCACCTGCGGGGCCGAGCCGCCCAGGCCCGCGGAGCGGCGCCCGGAGCGCGGCTGCCCGGCCCGGCCCTCCTCGGGGGCGCCCCGGTAGAGCGCGGCGAGCGCGCCGTCCATCGCGGCGTCCCGGCCGTGCAGGGCGCGGCCGGTCCCGTCGGCCTCGCCGCCGAGGACCAGTCGCCAGCGGCGCAGCCGCTCGTCGGCGGGGGTGGTGGGAGGCAGGGGGGTGCCGGCGGCCATCGGGGACTCCTCTGGGTGCGGTCTGCGGGACGGGACGGGAGGGGGCGGCCGGTGGCCGGTGGCTTTCAGGTGTCGCGGCCCCCGGCCTGCCGGGGGATCCTCGGGCGGCCGGCCCCGGGCGGGGCCTCGGCACCGGACCCGGCCGCGGCGCCGGCCGGCAGGCCGAGCAGCAGGGCGACCACCGGCAGCGCGGCGCCGGCCCGGGCGAGGTCCACCTCGGCGGCCTCCGCGGCCGGTCCGGCGTCGCCGGAGTCGAGCGGGCCGGCCGCCACCCGGCTGCCGACGGTGTGTCTGACCCCGGCCTCCAGGGTGGCGAAGGTACGGCGCAGCAGCGGCAGCAGATCGGTGAAGACCGCCGCCGGGACGCCGGTCAGCCAGGCGTCGAGCAGGCCCAGCAGCCGGGGGTCGTGCAGCAGCAGCGTGCCGCCGCCGGACAGGAAGCCCTCGATCCACCCGGCCGCGTCCGCCGGGCTGCCGGCGGTGGAGAGCACCAGGCCGAGCCGCCGCCCGGCCTCCGCCGGGTCCAGCCGGCCGTCGTCCAGCAGCAGCCGGACGGCCCGCCCGCGCAGCAGCCCGGGCACGCCGGTGGCCGGTCCGCCGGTGGGCTCGCGCCGGGCGAGCGAGCGCAGCGTGCCGGCCCAGCGGTCGGCGAGGCCGTCGTCGCCGCCCAGCAGGCCGATCGCGCCGTGCACCTCGTCGAGGTGGACGCGCATCGCGGCGGCGCCGGCCGCGTCCAGGCCGGTGCAGGCGGGCGGCAGGCCGACCCGGATCCGGTCGGCGAGCCCGCCGGCCACCTCGCCCAGGGCGGTGTGGTCGGTGCCCCGGACGTCGCCGTAGCGCAGCGCGCGGACCAGGGCGGGCAGGGCGCGGGCCAGGTGGGCGACATCGGTGTCCAGTGCGGCGAGGTCGGCGAGCACCCGCATCACGGCGGGCAGCGCCTCGGCCAGGTCGGCCACCAGGCAGGTCTCCACCAGCCCGGTGAGCTCGGCGAGTTCGGCCGCCGCCCGGGCGGTGCCGACGGCCTTGCCGACGGCGGCCCGCTCGACCGTGGTGCCCCACTGGGCGGCCTCGGCGATCCGGACCGCGAACTCCTGCTGCCAGCACAGCCGCCAGCTCTCCCGGAAGGTGCCGGTGGAGGCGACCTGGGAGCGGACCGGCACACCCCAGTCGACGCCCAGCAGCCGCAGCCGGTGCAGCAGCCGGGAGCGGGCCGCGTCGGTCTCCTTGCGCAGGTCGAGGTCGAGCTCGCGCGGCTCGGGCGCGGGCTTGAGCCGCAGGGTGCGCTGGAGCCGGGCCAGGTCGCGCTGGAGCGGGACGGCGGGCGCGTCCTCGGGCACCGAGCCGAGCGCGTCGCCGATCACCAGCCGGTCCCGGACCAGCGCGAGGGCGACGTCCGAGCCCTCGCACATCACCGCGCGCACGGCGTCCAGCGTCTCGGTGAGCCCGGCCAGCGGGCGGCCGCGCAGCCCGGCGAGGGCGCGGGCCAGCCGGACCGCCTCGATGACGTGCGCGGAGGAGACCGGGTGGTCCTCGGCACGGAGCAGGCCGGCGGCCCGGGTGAGCCAGCCGGGCAGCGGGTCGCCGTCCGTCCGGTGCAGGTGGTGGTACCAGCCCGGGGAGACGATCCCGGCGCCGTAGCCGGACAGTTGGGAGAGCCTGCGGTGCGTCCAGGGCACCCAGGTGATCTCGGTCCGCACCTTCTTCGGCAGCCCGGCGAGCAGCGCCCGGTCCTCGGCGACGGTCGGCGTCCGCTCCAGTGCGGGCACGTGGAAGGCCCCGCAGACCACCGCGATCCGGTGGTGGCCGGCCCGGCGGGCGGCGCGGATCCGGCCGCGCATGTACGCCTCGCGCTGCCGGTCGCGCAGGCTCGCCCCGCCGTCCTCGCGCAGCACCGCCATCGCCTCGGCGACGGCCGCGAACGGCGCGAGCGCGTCCTCGCCGTCGGCGGGGCGGCGGTGCTCGACGACGTCCTCCCACCAGCGCTCGGGGTCGTCGTGGCCGGCCGCCTCGGCGAGCCGGGCGATCGGGTCGCGCGGCAGGGCGGCGTCCTCCTCCTCGGCGCCGCCGTCCCCGCCCTCCGCGAAGGAGTGCCCGGCCGGCAGGTCGATGAACCGGAGCGGCACCCCGCGGTCGACGGCGTGACGGATCGCCACCCACTCCGGCGAGAACTCGGCGTAGGGCCAGAACGCGGCCCGGGCCGGGTCGTCGGCCGCGTGGGCCAGCAGGGCGACCGGCGGCACCATGTCCTTCGCGGCGGCCAGCCCGAGGATCGGCTCGGCCTCCGGCGGCCCCTCCACCAGCACCGCGTCCGGCCGCAGCCGCTCCAGCGCGGCCGCCACCGCGCGGGCCGAGCCCGGCCCGTGGTGCCGTACGCCCAGCAGTGTCACCTCTGCGCTCATCGCGCCCTCCCTCCCGTCGTCGGCGAGTCCTGCGGTCGTGCGTTCGCACGTTGCCGCGGTCGTGCGGCTCAGCGGGCGTTCTCACGGGCGGCGCGGTAGAAGTCCTGCCAGCCGTCCCGCTCGCGGACCACGCCCTCGACGTACTCGCGCCAGACCTGCTGGTCGGCGGCCGGGTCGCGGACCACGGCGCCGATCACCCCGGCCGCGACGTCGCCGGCCCGCAGCACCCCGTCGCCGAAGTGCGCGGCGAGCGCCATGCCGTTGGTGACCACCGAGATGGCCTCGGCGGTGGACAGGGTGCCGCTCGGGGTCTTCACCTTCGTCCGGCCGTCGGCGGTGAGGCCGGCCCGCAGCTCCCGGAAGACGGTCACCACCCGCCTGATCTCCTGGGCGCCACCGGGCAGTTCGGGCAGCTGGAGCGAGCGGCCGAGCTGCTCGACCCGGCGGGTGACGATGTCGACCTCCTCCTCCAGCGAGCCGGGCAGCGGCAGCACCACGGTGTTGAAGCGGCGGCGCAGCGCGCTGGACAGCTCGTTGACCCCGCGGTCGCGGTCGTTGGCGGTGGCGATGACGTTGAAGCCGCGCACGGCCTGGGTCTCGGTGCCCAGCTCCGGGATCGGCAGGGTCTTCTCGGACAGGATGGTGATCAGACTGTCCTGGACGTCCGCCGGGATGCGGGTGAGCTCCTCGACCCGGGCGATCCGGCCGTCCGCCATCGCCCGCATCAGCGGCGAGGGCACGAGCGCCTCCCGGCTGGGCCCGTCGGTGAGCAGCCGGGCGTAGTTCCAGCCGTAGCGGACCGCCTCCTCCGGGGTGCCCGCGGTGCCCTGCACCAGCAGCGTGGAGTCGCCGCTGATCGCCGCCGCCAGGTGCTCGGAGACCCAGGTCTTGGCGGTGCCCGGCACCCCCAGCAGCAGCAGCGCCCGGTCGGTGGCGAGCGTGGTGACGGCGACCTCCACCACCCGGCGCGGGCCGATGTACTTGGGCGTGATCACGGTGCCGTCGTCCAGCTCGCCGCCCAGCAGGTAGGTGGCGACGGCCCACGGGGAGAGCCGCCAGCGCTCCGGGCGCGGACGGTCGTCCCGGGCCGCGAGCGCGGCCAGCTCGGCGGCGAACGCGTCCTCCGCGTGCTGCCGCAGGACATCGGTCACGAGGTCGGTCATCGGGGCCCCTTCGGGTCGGCCCTCCGGGCACACGGATGCCCGGGCGGCGGGATGGTCGGGGGGAGCCGGATCGGCGTCCCGGCCTGCGACAACCAGCCTGCACCGGACCACTGACAAATCCTGACCGGACCTCAGTTCGGGCCGCCCGGGGGCCGGGTCGACTGTCAGTCCCGGCACCTAACGTCGTCGGCATGGAGGAACGCTGGAGCACCGAACACGTCCTGTCCCTGGCGCCCGACGCCGCCTCGCGGAAGGCCGCGGGCAAGCTCTCCACGTCCGCGCCCTGGTCCGCCGCGGGCACCGACGGCGACGCGGTCTGGGGCGAGTGCCGGGGCAGCGGCAGCACGCCGTACCGCACGGTCGTCGAACTCGCCACGCCCGCCTACCGGTGCAGCTGCCCGAGCCGGAAGTTCCCGTGCAAGCACGCGCTCGGACTGCTGCTGCTCTGGAGCGGCTCCCCCGACGCCGTGCCGGACGGCGCCGAGCCCGCCGACTGGGCCGCCGACTGGCTGAAGGAGCGCCAGGAGCGCTCCGAGCAGAGTTCCGAGCAGCGGGCCGGGCGGGCGGCGGCCCCGGCCGACCCGGCCGCCGCCCTCCGCCGCGCCGGCAAGCGCTCCGCCCGGGTCGCGGCCGGCGCCGCCGAGCTGCGGCTGCGACTCGCCGACCGGGTCCGGCACGGCCTCGCCGACCGCTCCACCGCCGGCCCCTGGGAGGAGGTCGCGGCCCGCATGGTCGACGCCCAGGCGCCCGGCCTGGCCACCAGGGTCCGCGAACTGGACGCACTGCCGCAGCACCGGCTGCTGGAGGAGTACGCGATGCTGCACCTGCTCGCCACCGCCGCGACCCGCCTCGACGAGCTGCCCGTGCCGCTCGCCGCGACCGTGCGCGCCCGGGTCGGCTACACCACCGAGACCGCCGAACTGCTGGCCGGCCCGACGGTCCGGGACCGCTGGCAGGTGCTCGGCAGCCGCACCTCGCCGATGGAGGGCGGCGCCGACGAGCGGCTGACCACCCGTCGGCTCTGGCTGCGCGGCGCCAAGACCGGCCGCCAGGCCCTGCTGATCGCCTTCGGCCGCCCCGGGCAGGCGCCCGAACTCGCCCTGCCGACCGGCCAGGTGGTCGAGGCCGAGCTGGCCTTCCACCCCGGCGCCCGCCCGCTGCGGGCCGTCCTCGGCACCCGCTACGGCGCCCCCGGGGCCGCGCCCGACGGCCCGCCGCCCGGCCTGGACATCGCCGAGGCGGTGGCCGGCTACGGCACCGCGGTGGCCGACGACCCGTGGCTGGACGCCTGGCCGACCGTGCTCACCGGGGTGGTGCCGGTGCTCTCGCCCGAGGGCTGGCAGCTCACCGACGGCCGGCACACCGCCCCGGTGCACCGCGCGGCCGTCACCGAGGCCGCCCTCTGGCGGCTCGCCGCCGTCTCCACCGGCCGGCCGCTCACCGTCTTCGGCGAGTACGGCCACCAGGGCTTCGCCCCGGTCACCGCCTGGGGCGCGGACGGCCGCCCGATCGGCCTCACCGCACCCTGAGCCGGCCGGCCCACCCGCTCTTCCCGACCCGAGCTGCCCGACCCGACCCGAGCTGTCCGACCCGACCCCTTCCACCGGAGGAGGAGGCCCCGTGCCCGACCCCTGGGAGTCCCTGCAGACCGCCGCCCTGCTGGGCACCGACCGCCGGCCGCTCCCCGCGCCCGGCCCGGCCGCCCCGTACGACGGCGCCGTCGACCGCGCCGACCCGGCCACCGCCCTGCTCGAACTCGCCGCCCTGGAGACGGTCCGCCGCCGGGCCGGCGCGCTGCCCGCCCCGGCGGACGGCCCGCCCGCCGCCCCGGCCGCCGAGGACCGCCGGACCGAACTGCCCGCCGCGGCCGCCCGCCGGCTCTCGCTGCTGCTCTCCACCCGCGGCACCGGCGGCGGCGTCCTCGCCAACCTCGGCGAGCTGCTCCCGCAGTGGCTCGCCACCGCCCGCGACCGCGGCTACCGCGCGCCCGCCGCGAGCGTCCCCGCCCTGCTGGACGCCGCCCGCGCCCGCAGCGAACTGCGCCCGGACGCGGTCGCGCTGGCCGGCCCGCTCGGCCGCTGGCTCGCCGAGCGCAACCCGGACTGGCGGTTCGTGCAGCGCGCCACCCGGACTCCGGCGGCGGACACCGCCCCCGCCGAGGGCGACCGGCTCTGGCACGAGGGTCTGTTCGCCGAGCGGGTCACCCACCTCACCCTGCTCCGCCGCCGCGAGCCGGCGGCCGGCCTCGCGCTGCTGCGCGGCACCTGGTCCACCGAGCGGGCCGAGGACCGGCTGCTGTTCCTGGACGCCCTCCAGGAGGGCCTCTCCCCCGCCGACGAACCGTTCCTGGAGGCCGCGCTCGGCGACCGCAGCAAGAACGTCCGGGCCACCGCCGCCGAGCTGCTCTCCACCCTGCCCGGCTCCGCCCTGGCCGCCCGGATGGGCGAGCGCGCCCGCGCCGCCGTCCGGCTCTCCGAGCACGGCACCCATCTGCTGGTCACCCCGCCCGCCGCCTGCGACGCGGCCATGCAGCGCGACGGCATACCGCCCAAGTCGCCCACCGGGCGCGGCGAACGGGCCTGGTGGTTCGGCGAGGTGATCGCCGCCGCGCCGCTGGCCCTGTGGTCCGCGCACACCGGTCTGACGCCCGAGCGGCTGCTCGGCCTGCGGGTCGGCGACGCCATCGACGAGACCAGCAGCACCTGGGCCGACGACCTGCGCGAGGCCTGGGCCCGGGCCGCCGTCCGCCAGCAGGACCCCGACTGGGCGCGCGCCCTGCTCGGCCCCCCGCCCGTCGCCGGTCCCGGGCGGACGGCCCGCACCACCGGTGCCCCGGCCAAGCTGCTCGCGGTGCTCCCGCCCGCCGAACGGGCCGTCTGGACGGCCTCCTTCGTCGAGGCGCACGGCCTGGGGGACGCCTTCCAACTGCTCGGGGCCTGCGCCACCCCGTGGACGCCGCCGCTGTCCACCGCCGTGGTCGGGGCGCTGGCCCGGGCGGCCGCCTCCGGGGCCTACCCGTGGAGCCACAGCGGGGTGCTCGGCATGACCGAGCGGGCGCTCTCGCCGACGGCCGCCGGGGCGGTCGAGGAACTGGCCGCCGGCGCCGCGCCCGCGACCGCCTGGGGCGAGACCTTCGCCCGGCTGGCCGGGACGCTGCGGTTCCGCGAGGCGATGCTCGCCGAGCTGGCGGCCTGAGCCGGGCCCGGCCGACGCGCAGCGTCCCGGGCGAACGGGACGTGGCGGTCCCGGACCCGGCGGCACGGATCGGGGCCGGACGACGCGCCCGGCCCCGACTGCGGCTCCGACTCCGGCCCGGCTGTCAGCCGGCGGCGCGCAGGTTGGCCGTGACCCAGGCGACCACCTCGGTGGTCGGCGTGCCCGGGGTGAAGATGTCGGCGACACCCATCGCCTTCAGCTCGACGATGTCCTCGGGCGGGATGATCCCGCCGCAGAACACCTTGATGTCCGCGGCGTCCCGCTCCTTCAGCAGCTCCAGCACCCGCGTGCACAGGCTCATGTGCGCGCCGGACAGGATCGACAGGCCGATGCCGTCCGCGTCCTCCTGGATCGCGGTGTCGACCACCTGCTCCGGCGTCTGGTGCAGGCCGGTGTAGATGACCTCCATGCCGGCGTCGCGCAGGGCGCGCGCGATGACCTTGGCGCCTCGGTCGTGCCCGTCGAGCCCCGGCTTGGCGACCACCACGCGGATCGGTCCTGACACACCCATCACTGCCTCCTGGACCTCGTCGTCCAACACCCCGCCGGGCCTTGTGGGCATGGGCCGGAGTTAACGAGCAATAACCAATCTGAGGGGAGGTTAGCGCCACCCGCCCCGGTTGGGCCCGCCGCCCCTCAAGAGGAGGGGAAAATCACAGGCGCCCGCCGTCCCTCCCCTGCTTCTACCCCGCAACCGCACGCCCACAGCCCCTTGACAACCGGACTTTTGTCCGGATGTCGGGCTTGCGGCTACAGTCTCGGTCGTTTACCCCCTCGTCCGACGACGCGCCCGAGGAGGCAGCCGCGATGGCTCCCGAAGCCGCACCTCGCCCGACCCGTGCGGAACTGCGCGTCGCCGCCCGCGAGCAGTCCCGGGCCCAGCGCCGCGACGCCGCCAAGGCCGCCACCCGGACGGCGCTGCTGCGCGTCGCGCTGCCCTCGGTGGCCGCGCTCGGTGTCGCGGCCGCGGCCGCCGTCACCGTCCAGGGCGAGGCCGACCAGCAGCGGGCCCAGGCGGCCGGCCGGATCCCCGAGCAGACCGCCACCGCCGGCGCCGCGGACAACGCCCAGGCAGCCCAGGCGGCCCAGGCCGCCCAGCAGGCGCTCGCCTCCGGCGGCGGCGCCCAGGCCTCCCGGGGCGACGCCCGGCAGCCGCTCACCGGCACCCAGGGCGGGACCGACCCCGCCGGGCAGCCGGCCGCCCAGGTCACCACGACCGACCAGGCCCCGCCGGAGCGCCCCAGGATCGCGATGCCGGTGGCCCAGCACGGCCTGGGCGAGGTCTTCGGCGCGGCCGGCACCCACTGGTCGAAGCGGCACACCGGCATCGACTTCCCGGTGGACGGCGGCTCCGCCGTCATGGCCGTCACGGACGGCACGATCCGGACCCAGTGGAACCCTTCGTACGGCTACATGACGATACTCAAGATGGCCGACGGCACCGAGGCCTGGTACTGCCACCTGCGGTCGTACAAGATCCGCAAGGGCACGGTGAAGGCGGGCGACGTCATCGCCTTCGTCGGCAGCAGCGGCAACAGCACCGGCCCCCACCTGCACTTCGAGATCCGCCCGGCCGACGGCGGCGCGCCCGTCGACCCGCTGCCCTGGTTCCTCGCCCAGGGCCTCGACCCGCGCTGAGACAGCGCGGGCCGAGCGCCCCCGGGCAACCCCGGTCAGGCCGCCGATCGGGCCGCCGACCAGGTCACCGAACGGGCCGCCGACCAGACCACCGGACGCGCCGGTCGGCTCAGAGCTTCTCCACCGGCGCGTAGCGCAGCAGCAGCTGCTTGCGGCCCTCCGTGCCGAAGTCCACGGTGGCCTGCGCCTTGTCGCCGACACCGGCGGTGGCCACCACCGTGCCCAGACCGAAGGTGTCGTGGGTGACCCGGTCGCCGACCGCCAGCGCGACCACCTCGCGCTCCACCGCCGCACCCGCACGCCGCGCCGACTGCCCCCAGCCCGCCTTCGGCGAGGCCGCCGCCGTACCGCGCGAAGAGCCCCCGCGCGACGACCCGCCCGACCCGCCCGAGCCGCCCGAGGACCTCCCGCCCCAGGACGACCCCGAGGAGAAGCCGCGCGCGGCCGGCGCCGGGGCGCCCCCCGTGCGCTTCCACTCCACCAGCGTCTCCGGGATCTCCTCCAGGAACCGCGAGGCCGGGTTGTACGCCGGCTGCCCCCAGGCGCTGCGCAGCACCGACCTGGTCAGGTAGAGCCGCTGCCGCGCCCGGGTGAGCCCGACGTAGGCGAGCCGCCGCTCCTCCTCCAGTTCCTTGACCTGGTTGAGCGCCCGCATGTGCGGGAAGATGCCGTCCTCCATGCCGGTGAGGAAGACCACCGGGAACTCCAGGCCCTTGGCGGTGTGCAGGGTCATCATCGTGATGACGCCCCGGCCCTCGTCGTCCCCGTCGGGGATCTGGTCCGAGTCGGCGACCAGCGCGACCCGCTCCAGGAAGTCGGGCAGCGAGCCGACCGGCGGCGCGCCGTCCTCCCCCGCGTCCGGGCGCTCGCCCGGGTCCTGCTCGTACTCCAGGGCGACCGAGGCCAGCTCCTGGAGGTTCTCCACCCTGGTCTCGTCCTGCGGGTCGGTGGAGGCCTGGAGCTCGGCCAGGTAGCCGGTCTCCTCCAGCACCGCCTCCAGCACCGCGGCCGGACCCGCCCCGGACTCGACGACCTGGCGCAGCCCGGCCATCAGCTCGTTGAACTTCTTCACCGCGTTGGCCGAGCGCGCGGCCATGCCGTACGCCTCGTCCACCCGCCGCAGCGCCTGCGCGAAGGAGATCCGCTCGCGCGCGGCCAGCGCGTCGATCATCGCCTCGGCACGCTCGCCGATGCCGCGCTTGGGCACGTTGAGGATCCGGCGCAGCGGCACGGTGTCCTCGGGGTTGGACAGCACCCGCAGGTAGGCGAGGACGTCCTTGACCTCCTTGCGCTCGTAGAAGCGCACCCCGCCGACGACCTTGTACGGCAGGCCGACCCGGATGAACACCTCTTCGAAGACGCGGGACTGCGCGTTGGTCCGGTAGAAGATCGCGACGTCCCCGGGCCTGGCCGCGTCCGCGTCGGTGAGCCGGTCGATCTCGTCGGCGATGAACTGGGCCTCGCCGTGCTCGTCGTCCGCGACGTAGCCGACGACCTTCTCGCCGTCGTCGCCGGCCGTCCAGAGCTTCTTCGCGCGCCGGTTGGCGTTGCGCTCGATGACGGCGTTGGCCGCGCTCAGGATGGTCTGGGTGGAGCGGTAGTTCTGCTCCAGCAGGATCGTGGTGGCGTTCGGGTAGTCCTCCTCGAACTGGAGGATGTTGCGGATCGTCGCGCCGCGGAAGGCGTAGATCGACTGGTCCGCGTCACCGACCACGCACAGCTCGGCGGGCGGCACCTCGGCGAGCCGGCCGGCCGCCGGGTCGACCAGGTCGCCGTCGACGGTGCGCTTCGGCGCGGCGGCGACCGCGCCGCCGCTCAGCTCCCGGACCAGCATGTACTGGGCGTGGTTGGTGTCCTGGTACTCGTCGACCAGGATGTGCCGGAACCGCCGCCGGTAGTGCTCCGCGACGTCGGGGAAGGCCTGGAGCAGGTTCACCGTCGTCATGATGATGTCGTCGAAGTCGAGCGCGTTGGCCTCGCGCAGCCGCCGCTGGTAGAGGAAGTACGCCTCGGCGAGCTTCTTCTCCATCGGGTTGGCGGCCTGGTCGGCGTAGGTCTCCTCGTCGATCAGCTCGTTCTTGAGGTTGCTGACCTTCGAGGTGAAGGACTTCGGCGGGTACTGCTTCGGGTCCAGGTCGAGGTCGCGGCAGACCAGGGCCATCAGCCGCTGCGAGTCGGCCGAGTCGTAGATCGAGAACGACGAGGTGAAGCCGAGCAGCTTGGACTCGCGGCGCAGGATCCGCACGCAGGCGCTGTGGAAGGTGGACACCCACATCGCCCGGGCGCGCGGGCCGACCAGCTGCTCGACGCGCTCGCGCATCTCGCCGGCCGCCTTGTTGGTGAAGGTGATCGCCAGGACCTCGCCGGGCTGCACGCCGCGGGCGCCGAGCAGGTGGGCGATCCGGTGGGTGAGCACCCTGGTCTTGCCGGAGCCGGCGCCGGCCACGATCAGCAGCGGCGAGCCGGCGTGCAGCACGGCCTCGCGCTGCGGGTCGTTCATGCCCTCCAGCAGTGCCGCCGGGTCGATCACCGGGCGGGCGGCGCCGTTGCGGTAGAAGGCGTCCCGCTCGGCCTGCGCGGCGTGGTCGGTGTGGAACAGCCCCTCGGGGATCGCCTCCTCGAAGGCGTCGTACGGGACGTCGTCCTCGTACGGCGGCGGCTCCTCGTCGATCGGCGGCGCGGGCTGCTTCGACCCGGCGGCAGGGGCCTCGAAACCGGGGAGCGGGAGGTCGTCAAAGAGGCTATTCATGGCAATGACGAGTCTATGGCCACCCACCGACAACCCCGCCCGGCCCTCGACCGGACCGGACGGGGCAGGGCGGGACGGCCGTCGGTCAGACCAGCCGGCGGGCGGTGGCCCAGCGGGTCAGCTCGTGCCGGTTGCTCAGCTGGAGCTTGCGCAGCACCGCCGAGACGTGGCTCTCCACCGTCTTCACCGAGATGAACAGCTGCTTGGCGATCTCCTTGTACGCGTACCCCCGGGCGATCAGCCGCAGCACCTCGCGCTCGCGCTGGGTGAGCCGGTCCAGGTCCTCGTCCACCGGCGGGGTGTCGGTCGCCGCGAAGGCGTCCAGCACGAAGCCCGCCAGCCGGGGCGAGAACACCGCGTCCCCGTCGGAGATCCGGAAGATCGCGTCGACCAGGTCGGTCCCGGTGATGGTCTTGGTGACGTAGCCGCGGGCACCGCCGCGGATCACGCCGATCACGTCCTCCGCCGCGTCCGAGACGGACAGCGCCAGGAAGCGCACCCCGCCCGGGTCGCCCATCAGCCCGGCCGAGCGCCGCAGCACCTCGACCCCGCCGCCGCCGGGCAGGTGGACGTCCAGCAGCACCACGTCGGGCCGCGTCTCGGCCACCACCCGGACCGCGGACTCCACGTCGTCGGCCTCGCCCACCACATCGATGCCGGTCGTCTCGGTGCGCCCGATCTCGGCCCTCACCCCCGTCCGGAACATCCGGTGGTCGTCCACCAGGACGACCCTCGCTCGGCGCTCCGGCGCTGCCTCAGTCATTGGCCCTCTCCATCTCCAGCTCGACCTCGGTCCCGCCGTCCGGCGCGGGCCGCACCCGTGCGGTGCCGCCGTTGCGCTTCATCCGGCCGAGGATCGACTCGCGTACGCCCATCCGGTCCTCCGGCACCGTGTCCGGGTCGAAACCGGGTCCGTGGTCGCGGACGAACACCATCACGGTCCTCCCCTCGACCTCGGCGTAGACCTGGACCGGTCCCCCGCCACCGTACTTGGCCGCGTTGACGGTCGCCTCCCTCGCGGCCTGCATCTGGGCCGCGATCCGGTCGTCCATCGGGCAGTCGCCGACGACCACCACCTCGACCGGGACGCCGTGCCGGTCCTCGACCTCGGCGACCACCGCCCGCAGGCTCTCCGCCATGGTGTCCGGCGCCGCCTCGGCGACCGCCTCCGGGCGGTAGAGCCACAACCGCAGTTCGCGCTCCTGGGCGCGGGCGAGCCGCAGCACCTCCTTGGGGTCCTCGGCCCGGCGCTGGATCAGGGTCAGCGTGTGCAGCACCGAGTCGTGCACATGGGCGGCGATCTCGGCGCGCTCCTGGGCCCGGATGCGGGCGGTGCGCTCGGCGCCGAGGTCCTGCCACATCCGCAGCGCGTACGGGCCCACCAACACCAGCACACCCGCGAGCACCGCCAGCGAGGCCTCGACCACCGAGCCGATGGTCGAGCCGCTGCCCTGGGTGGCGAGGAAGGCGATGATGCCGGCCACCACCAGCAGCACGCCCGCGCCGACCCGGGTGTAGGCGCCGCGCCGCTTCTCGCCCTCCTCCAGGCCGAACCAGCGCTGCCAGCGCGAGTCGTCGGCCTGCCGCCAGACCAGCGCCACGCCGACGCCGATCGCCAGCAGCGGCCAGGTGTACGGCTTGGCGGTCTGCACATTGAGCGCGTTGAGCAGCGCGATCACGCCGATCACCAGCATCACCAGGGCGGCCAGCTGGCCGAGGCCGCCCTGCCGCTGGCCCGTGCCGGTCCCGCCGGCCGTGCCCGTCCCGGCGGTACCTGCGGCCGGGGTGCCGGCCGGCGCCTCGCCCAGCTCGACGGGCTCGCCGCGGAGCGTGTGCTGCAGCACCTCGCGCATCCGGCCGATCCACCCGCCGCGGCGCCCGCCGTCCTTGTTGAGCTCGCCGCCGCGCCGGCCGCCGCCCTTGCTCAGGTCCCCGCCGCCCGCCGTCCCGGCGGCCACCGGGACGAAGGTGCCGTTGACGTACAGCCAGTGCGGGCCGCCGCCGCGCGGGGCCGGCTCGCCGATACCGATCGGCACCACGAACCAGAACGCCGCGTACAGCAGTCCGCCGAGCCCCTGGGCGAAGAACAGCACCACGAAGGCGATCCGCACCCAGCTGACGGGCAGTCCGAGGTGCACGGCCAGTCCGTGCGCGACGCCGCCGAGCATCCGCCCCTGCGGGCTGCGGTACAGCCGGCGGTACGGCGGCTTCCCGTCACCGGGCACGGACGGGTCGGCACCCCCGGCCGGCGCGGGCTCGGGGGCGAGGGAACGGGGATCGGAACCGGGTGCTGCCACGGCACCGATCGTTCCACGCGGGCCGACCCGCACGCATCAGGGTGAAGCCCTGACCCTTCTCAGGGACAAGTCAGGGTCCGAGCAGGGGCGGGACCGGTTGGGCCCGGCTCCGGCACCCACCAGGATGGTGGCATGACCGAAGACCACCGTACCGAGGAGCTCCACGAGGCCGGGCCGGGCGCCCGGACCGCACCCGACCGGCCGCCACTGACCCGGGCCGAGCGCCACCGCGTGGTCGCCGGCGTCTGCGGCGGTCTCGGCCGGCACCTGGACATCGACCCGGTGGTGTTCCGCGTCGTCACGGTCGTGCTCTGCCTCTCCGGCGGCCTCGGCCTGTTCCTGTACGGGCTCGCCTGGCTGATCGTGCCGACCGAGCCCGGCGCGGACGGCAAGGGCGGCGGGCGCTCGGGCCGCACCGAGCTCCAGCGGGTGCTCACCGGGCGGGTGGACGGCCAGTCGGTCGGCGCGGTGCTGCTGACCGTGATCGGCACCGGTGTCTTCTTCTCCTCGATGGGCGACGGCGACCAGCTGTTCCCGCTGCTGCTGCTCGCCGGGATGGTGTTCCTCGCCGTCCGCTACGACC
This sequence comes from Kitasatospora purpeofusca, assembly GCF_000718025.1. Lineage (GTDB taxonomy): Bacteria > Actinomycetota > Actinomycetes > Streptomycetales > Streptomycetaceae > Kitasatospora > Kitasatospora purpeofusca. The sequence continues at coordinate 141,953 of NZ_JODS01000006.1, read as the reverse complement.
CCGAGCGCCGGCGCGGCCGGATCCGGGGCCGGCGCAACCGCCGCCGCGGCCACGACTTCGGGCACCCGCACGGCCTCGGCCCGGGCGACCGGACCGGCGGCCCGTACGACCGCTGGTTCCCGGACGCCGGACCGGACGCCCGGGCCGCAGCGAGCGGCTACCGCTGGCCGCCGGAGGAGGAGGACGCGGACGCCCGGGCCCGGCACGCCCGGGAGCGGGCCGCCGGCACCGTCCCCGCCGACACCCCGCACGCCGGTCCGACCGGCTACCTGTGGGACCCGCGCCACCCCGAGCGCAACCCGTACGGCGGGGAGCCGCCGGCCCCGCCCGCACCCCCCGCACCGCCGGCGCCGCCGTACGGCACCCCGACCCCGCCGTACGGCACCCCGGCCCGGCCCTGGTGGCAGCGGACGGACCTGCCGCAGGGCGACCCGCTGCGCAAGGGGACCGGCCCGACCCCGCCGCCCGCGCCGCGCCCGGCCGTGGTGGTGCACCGGCGCGAGCGCTCCCCGCTCGGCCTGATCGGCCTGCTGCTGGCGGTGGGCGCGGCCAGCGCGGTCTGGTCCGCCTCGGCCGACGGCGGGGCGGCCGTGGCCGCCGACACGGTGCTGGCGACGGCGCTGCTGGTGATCGGTCTGACCCTGCTGCTCGGCGCCAAGTTCGGCCGGGCCCGCCGGCTGGTGGTCCCGGGTGTGCTGCTGACGGTCGCGCTGACCGCGATCGGCCAGTCCTCGGTCTCGGCGCAGAACCTGCTGGGCGAGCGCACCTGGACGGCCGTCACGGCGGGCCGGCTGGAGGCGAAGTACACGCTGGGGATCGGCTCGGCACGGCTGGACCTCGGCGGGCTCGACCCGGCCGGCGCGACCCTGGCCACCGAGGTGGAGCTCGGTGCCGGGGACCTGACCGTGACGGTGCCCCCGGACGTGACGGTGAACGTACGGGCCGAGGTCGGCCTGGGCCAGGTCCGGGTGCCGGGCCTGGACGGCCCCGACGACGGCCCGGGCAAGCGCAGCTACCAGGTGCTGCCGGCGAACGGACAGACATCCAAGGGAACGCTCGACCTCGCGCTGCGGATCGGGCTCGGCAACATCAAGGTGGTCCAGAAGTGAGGAAGCACCAGCTCGATCTCTTCTCGCTGATCGCGGGGGGCCTGTTCACCGTGATCGCGGTGCTCTACCTGGTGGCGGCGGTGAACGACGTCTCGGTGAACGGCCGGATCGTCATCCCGGTGACCTTCATCGTGCTGGGCCTGGGCGGCCTGGCCGGGGCGGTGGCGGCGGCGGTCCGCCGATCCCGGCCGGAGGAGACCCCGCAGGACTGACCCCCTGCCCGACGGGCGCCCGCCGGACCGGCCCCCGGCGGGCCGTCAGCTCTCCGGCGGCCCCAGCCGCAGCTTGTCGCCCTCCTTGGTGACCCGGTACTTCGGCAGCGGCTTGGTGGCCGGCCCGTTCAGCACCGCCCCGGTCGCCGCGTCGAACCGGGAGCCGTGGCACGGGCAGTACAGCTGACCGTTCTTCGGCGCGTCGACGGCGCAGCCGGAGTGGGTACAGACCGAGGAGAACGCGCAGTACTGGCCCGCCTTGGGCTGCACCACGTAGACCGCGTCGCCGCTGGCCGGGTCCTTGACCTGGGCCGAACCGCCGACCGGGACGCTCGCGGCGTCCACCGTGACGGGCGGGCCGGCCGGCGCCGGGGCGGCGGGCTGCTTCGCCTTCGCGGCGGGCTCGTCCCGCCCGAAGGTGGCGGTCAGCGAGCCGGCGAGCAGTCCGGCCCCGCCCATCGCGACGGCCGCGATGCCGCCGTCCATCAGGGCCCGCCGCCGGACGTGGTCCTCGTGCAGGCCGCGGAGCCGGTCCCGGTGGGACCGCCGGGCGAGGTAGCCGTCCACCGACAGGTAGGGGGTGCCGGCCAGCAGCAGCGGCGTCCAGGCCATCAGGTAGACGAGGTCGTTGCCGAGGTAGTAGGGCGAGACGTTCCAGCTGACGGTGAGCCAGAGGCTGAGGCCGATCACGGCCCCGCCGGCGGCGGCGAGCCGGCCCCAGAGCCCGAGCAGGGTGCCCAGGCCCACCGCCAGCTCGCCGAAGGCGACCAGCAGGGCGAACGGCGTGGGGTGGTCGAGGGCCGGGCCGAGCAGGAAGGAGATCGGGCTGGAGCCCTTGGCGGCGCGGGTCTGCGAGACGAAGGAGGCCGGGTCGCCGGCGCCGGCCAGGTAGTGGCTGTCGGAGAGCTTGTCGAGCGCCGCGTAGACGAAGGTGACGCCGAGGAAGAGCCGCAGCGGCAGCAGCGCGAGCCGCGAGCCGGCCGCCTTCCAGGCGGCGACCCGCCCGGTTCTGCCCGCCGGTCCCGAACCCTCGCCGGCGCCCGGGGCCGGTCCGGGCGTACCGTCGCCGATGCTGGCGGCCGGGCCCGGCCCGGCCGCCACGGAGCTGCTGGCCTCCGACATTCCCCACACCTTCCTCGCCGGCCCGTCACCGCCTGACAGGTCCGGACGCATTCTGCCCGGTCGTGAACGCTTTCGGTGGGAGGGCCCACCCGCCGGGTGCCCGTGGACACGGAACGACCGTGCCGCCGCTCCCCGGTACGGGAGCGGCGGCACGGTCGTTCAGAACCGGTTCAGGACCGGCCGGGTCGGGGAGTGCTCACTCCCACTCGATGGTGCCCGGCGGCTTGCTGGTGCAGTCCAGCACGACGCGGTTGACGTCGCGGACCTCGTTGGTGATCCGGGTGGAGATGCGGGCCAGCACGTCGTACGGCAGGCGCGACCAGTCGGCGGTCATGGCGTCCTCGGAGGACACCGGACGCAGCACGATCGGGTGACCGTAGGTGCGGCCGTCACCCTGGACGCCGACGCTGCGGACGTCCGCGAGCAGGACCACCGGGCACTGCCAGATCTCGCGGTCCAGGCCGGCCGCGGTCAGCTCCTCGCGGGCGATCGCGTCGGCCTCGCGGAGCAGGTCCAGCCGCTCCTCGGTGACCTCGCCGACGATCCGGATGCCCAGGCCCGGGCCCGGGAACGGCTGGCGCTGGACGATCTCGTCCGGCAGGCCCAGCTCCTGGCCGACCATCCGGACCTCGTCCTTGAACAGCTTGCGCAGCGGCTCGACCAGCGAGAACTGCAGGTCCTCGGGCAGGCCGCCGACGTTGTGGTGGGACTTGATGTTGGCGGTGCCGGTGCCGCCGCCGGACTCCACCACGTCCGGGTACAGGGTGCCCTGGACCAGGAAGTCGACCGACTCGCCGTGCTCGCCGGCCTCGGCGACGATCTCGGCCTGCGCCTGCTCGAAGACCCGAATGAACTCCCGGCCGATGATCTTGCGCTTCTCCTCCGGGTCGCTGACGCCCTTCAGCGCGGTGAGGAAGCGCTCCTTGGCGTCGACGACCTTCAGCTGCACGCCGGTGGCGGCGACGAAGTCCTTCTCGACCTGCTCGGTCTCGCCCTTGCGCATCAGGCCGTGGTCGACGTAGACGCAGGTGAGCTTGGAGCCGATGGCCTTGTTGACCAGGGCGGCCGCGACCGCCGAGTCGACGCCGCCGGACAGGCCGCAGATGGCGCGCTTGTCGCCGACCTGGGCGCGGATCAGCGCGACCTGCTCCTCGACCACGTTGCCGGTGGTCCAGGTGGGGGCGAGGCCCGCGCCGCGGTACAGGAAGTGCTCCAGGACCTGCTGGCCGTGGTCCGAGTGCAGCACCTCGGGGTGGTACTGGACGCCGTAGAGCCGGGCCTCGTCGTTCTCGAAGGCCGCGACCGGGACCACGTCGGTGGAGGCGGTGACGGTGAAGCCCTCCGGGGCCGCCGAGCAGGCGTCGCCGTGCGACATCCACACCGAGTGCTGGGCCGGGACGCCCTCGAACAGGGTCGAGCCGGGGCGCGAGACGACCAGCGGGGTGCGGCCGTACTCCCGGGCGCCGGAGTTGTCGACGGTGCCGCCGAGCGTCTTGGCCATCAGCTGGAAGCCGTAGCACATGCCGAAGACCGGCACGCCGGCCTCGAAGATCGCGCGGTCCAGCTGCGGGGCGCCGTCCTCGTAGACCGACGAGGGGCCGCCGGAGAGGATGATCGCCTTCGGGTTCTTGGCGAGCATCTCGGCGACCGGCATGCTGCTCGGCACGATCTCGCTGTAGACCCTGGCCTCACGCACCCGTCGGGCGATGAGCTGGGCGTACTGGGCACCGAAGTCGACGACCAGGACGGTGTCGGTCTCAGGTACGGACTGGACGGGAGTAGCAGAGGACACAGACGGCCTTCCGGCAGCGGTACGAAAGGTGTCGCACGCGGCGCGGCCCTCGGAGGGTGTGCGCCGGGCGACGGGCGGGGGTCTGCCGTCGAGTCTACCGGGCTGGCCGGTTTCACTCGTCTGCCCGCCCCCGCGGCCGTGACCGCTGCGGCGGCCGGTTCGTTGCTCCGGGCGGACCGTACGACCGCGCCGCGTCCGCCAGACGCGTCACCCCGCCCCGGCCAGGGCGCCCCGTACGGCAGTGCAGGACCACGCGTGGAGCTCAACCCAGTCCACCGGCGCGCGTGGCGCCGTCGCGGAACCGGTCAGACCGGGGAGCGGCGCGCCGTGGGACCGTGCGCGGGTGCTGCGGCCGGCCAGCAGGGGACAGCGACCCCGGCCGCGACTGGACCAAGGAGGTGGGGCGGTCGGCCGCCGGGGACGCCCGGTGCCGGCCGCCGCACCCGTTGCGATCCCGGCGCACCCCGGTCCCCGTCCGCGCGCCGCTACGCGCGTCTCTGTGCGCTCCGACCGGTGCAACTACACACCGTGATCATCGATGCCATCCCGCCGTCACCCCGTCCGGCACCCGGCGGGACCGCCCCGACCCGGGCCCGACGGCCGGCCCGGCCGGAAACGGCCTGTACCGAATCATGCCGAATCGGTTGCAGAGCAAGCCCTTCGTCCAGCACGATGCTGCTTGGAAGAGGTTCTCCCGATGGCCGAGCGCCATCTGCGGAGTGCCGGTCGTTGCCGCCGAGACCCGCGGTGGCAACGATTATCACCTCACGCTCCGTGAGCGAAGGCTCGACGCAGGCATGCGCCCGGGACCACCGCCACGCCCAGTGCGCCCGCGCGCGCCGGCCCACCCCGCCGGAGCCGCGGCGACGCGCGACCCATCGACCGACCGACCGGACGGCGCTCCTCCCCCGGCGCCGTCACCCCAGCACCGGCGCGGCCCTGACGCCGGGTGCTGAGCGACAAAGGGCCCCGTTCCCCCGCGGGGCCCTTTGCCCTGTCCGGGGTCCGTTTCCGGTCGAGTTCCTGCTTCCGTCCGGACGCCGGGCGCTACGGCCGCCGGCTCCACACGCTCGGGTCCACCGGGCCGTCGTCCTCCGGAGCCGGTGCGGCCGGGCGCCGAACGTCCTCCGAGCCGACCACCTCCAGCACCACCGGCGTCGCCCCGGGCTCCCCCGGGTCCCGGTCCGCCGGCGGCGCCGGCTGCCGGTCGCGGGCCGCCAGCAGCGGGGGCACCACCAGCGCCCCGACGACCGCCCAGACCGCGTTGGCCACCAGCAGCGTCCACGGCACCAGGGCCAACGAGTACTCGAAACCGGGCTCCCGGGGGCCGCCGAACATCCCGAACGCCGACTCGACGGACGCCAGCGTCCCCGAGACCAGCATCAGCAGACTCAGCCCGACCGCGTACACGGCCGCCAGCCGGAGCCGGTCCGCCGGGTCCAGCCGCCGCCGGTACGCCGTCCAGCCCAGCACCGCGGCGGAGACCAGCGCGAGCAGGGCGGACCAGCGCCAGTCCGTCCCCGCCGCGTGCGGGTCGAAGAAGGAGTACTCGGTCACGTCGCGCGGGTCCGACTCCCAGTCCGGCACCCCGTCGATCACGAAGGAGCTGCCGGCCCGGAAGGTCGCCCCGGAGCCCACTCCGAGCAGCAGCAGGCCGAGGTTGGGCAGGAAGGCCACCGCGGCACCGGTCAGATCGCCGTCGGCCCGGACGGCGACCACCACGAAGCCGGCCGCCGCCGACAGCGCCACCGAGACCGTCAGCGCGCGCCCGGCCGCCAGGCCCGCGACCGCCCAGCCGCGCACCGCCCGGTTGCGCCAGGCCGCCCAGCGCAGCGCGTCCGTCCCGTGCACCGCGAAGGCGAGCAGACCGGCGAGCAGGGCCGTCCACCCGACCGCCTCCCACCAGCCGGCCGAGGAACTGTAGGTGGTCCGGCCGAGCAGCCTGGTCGCCGTCGCGCCGTCGAGGTCGAAGTCGGCACCGCCGGGGTGCCAGTCCGCACCTCCGACCAGACCGATCAGCAGGGTCACGGCGGCCGCGGCCACCGCGGTGCGCACGGCCTCCGCGGCCGCCTGCCGGCGCGTCTGCTGCTCGCCGGTGCGCTGCTGCCGGCGGCGCGCGCCGACCCGCAGGCCGAGCCAGAGTGCGAACAGCCAGAGCGCGGTGACGGTCATCGGCAGGGCGCGGATCACCGAGGAGTTGCCGCCCCCGGTGGTTTCGAAGCCCAGCCGGTACGGCGCGCCGAGCGCGCCCAGCGCCATGGCCAGCGCACTGCCGAAGCGCTTGCCGAAGGACGGCGCGTCGTAGGTCCCCGAGAAGTAGGCGGCCTCCGGGACGGCGGTGATCAGCGCGGCCAGCAGCAGGACGACGGTCGGCGCGACGACCGCTCGCAGGGCCGGGCGCCAGTCGGCGCCGGTGAGCCACCCGAGGGCGGCGGGCCGGGCTCCGGCCGGGTCGTACGGCTTCCCGGCGCCCCAGCTCCCCCCGGCGGACGGCAACGGGGGCGGCGGAACCGGCGGCAGCACCGGCGGCGGCAGGGGCGGCTCGGCCGGGGCCGACGGCGCGGCGGACGGCGGGGGCGGCAGGACCGGGGGCGGTGAGACCGGCGGCGGCAGGAGCGGCGGCGGCAGCGGAGCGGGCGGCAGCAGCGGGGGCGGCACCACCGGCCGCCCGCAGGACGCGCAGACCGGCGCCCCTTCCGTCGAAGCCGCGCCGCAGGATGCGCAGATGGCCATGGGCCGCGTCCCCCCGTCCGAACGAACGATCGCCTGGTCCCCCCAGGGCGCCCCTTTCTTTCATCGGGCACGGACTGCTGTCAACCGGTCACCGTCCACGGACCGGACCGGGACCGCCCGGGGTCGCGCCGCGCTCCGGCGGCGCGGCCCCCGGCGGTGCTCAGTCCCGCTTCTTCGGCACCTCCGGCACCGCCAGCAACGGCAGCCGCAGGGCACCGAACGCGTCCTCGGGCACCGCCGGTGCGACGGGCGCGACCGCGGCGACCCGGCGGTAGGCCTCGCCGGCGGCCGGCCGGGTGTCCTCCTCGCCCTTGTTGGGCCACATCGACATCGCCCGCTCGGCCTGCGCCGTGATGGTCAGCGACGGGTTGACGCCGAGGTTGGCGGAGACCGCCGCGCCGTCCACCACGCTGATCCCGGGGTGGCCGTAGAGCCGGTGGTAGGGGTCGACCACACCGGTCTCCGGGGAGTCGCCGATCGCACAGCCGCCGAGGAAGTGCGCGGTCAGCGGGATGTCGAAGATCTCGCCGACGCTGCTGCCGGCGAAGCCGTTGATCTCGGCGGCGAGCGCCTGCGCGCCCTGCTCGGCGGCCGGAATCCAGGTGGGGTTGGGCGCGCCGTGGCCCTGGCGGGAGGTCAGCGTGCCCTTGCCGAGGCCCTTCTCCTTCAGCGAGACGGTGATCGAGTTGTCCAGCGACTGCATCACCAGGCCGATGATCGTCTTCTCCGACCACCGGTGCTGGTTCATCGAGCGGCCGAAGGTCACCGGGTGCTTGACCGAGTTGCCGAGGTAGCGCAGCCAGCGCGGGAGCCGCCCGCCGCCCCGCACCTGGGCGATCGAGAGCGCGCCCATCGCGTTGGAGCCCTTGCCGTAGCGGACCGGCTCGATGTGGGTGTTCTCGTCGGGGTGGATCGAGGAGGTGATCGCCACGCCCTTGGTGAAGTCCGCGCGGGCGCCGTACCGCCGGTCGGTGGTCTGCGCGCCCACCAGCGCCTCGGAGTTGGTCCGGGTCAGCTCGCCGAGCCGGGCGGAGATCCGGGGCAGGTGGCCGCCCGCCCGCATCCGGTGCAGCAGGTTCTGGGTGCCGTAGGTGCCGGCCGCGACCACCACCCGGGCGGCCGTGATCGTCCGCGCCCCGGCCTTGACCCGGTCGGTGGTGGAGCGGGCGTCGGTGCGCCGGACGTCCACCGCGAAGCCCTCGCCCCACTCCCGGATCCGGGCCACCGTGGTGAGCGGGTGGATCTCGGCGCCGCCCCGCTCGGCCAGGTGCAGGTAGTTCTCGGTGAGCATGTTCTTGGCGCCGTGGCGGCAGCCGGTCATGCACTCGCCGCACTCGACGCAGGACCGCCGGGCCGGGCCGGCGCCGCCGAAGTACGGGTCCGGCACCTCCTCGCCGGGCGCCGCCTTCGCCGTGCCGTCGGCGTCCTTGCCGTCGCCGAAGAACACCCCGACCGGCGCCATGTGGAAGGTGTCGCCGACGCCCATCCGCTCGGCGGCCGCCCGGAGGTGGACGTCGGAGGGGGTGACGGTCGGGTTGAGCCGCACCCCGAGCATCCGCCGCGCCTGGTCGTAGAACGGCGCCAGCTCCTCCTGCCAGTCCGTGATGTGCTGCCACTGGCGGTCCTCGAAGAACGCCTTCGGCGGCACGTACAGGGTGTTGGCGTAGTTCAGCGAGCCGCCGCCGACCCCGGCGCCGGCGAGGATCAGCACATTGGCCAGCAGGTGGATGCGCTGGATGCCGTACAGGCCGAGCTTCGGCGCCCACAGGTAGTTGGCGACGTCCCAGGAGTTCCTGGGCAGTTCGTCGCGGTCGAAGCGCCGCCCGGCCTCCAGGACGGCGACCCGGTACCCCTTCTCGGTCAGCCGCAGCGCCGAGACCGAACCGCCGAAGCCGGAGCCGACCACGACCACGTCGTAGTCGAACTCCCGGCCGTCAGCCGAACCCACCATCTGCCTCTGCTCCTTCGGAAGTCGTTCACGAAACGGGGGCCGGCCCGGGGGCCCGGCTACTTGACGCGCAGCGCCTTCAGGATCCGCAGCCCGGCGGTCATCATCGCCGCGTACTGCTTGTCGTCCTGGCCGAACGCCGGGGCGAGCGGCAGCAGCCGCTGGCTCGCGATCGTCTGCGCCTCGGTGAACCGCAGGATGCCGTCGGCGCCGTGCCGCCGGCCGAGCCCGGAGTCGCCCATGCCGCCCATCGGCGAGGCGGCCGAGCCGTAGGCCGCGCCGTACGCCTCGTTGACGTTCACGGTGCCGGTGCGCAGCCGGGCCGCGATCGCCCGCCCGCGCCGCACGTCGGTGGTCCAGACGCTGGAGTTGAGGCCGTACGGGGTGGAGTTGGCGGCGGCCACCGCCTCCTCCTCGGTGTCGAAGCGGTAGACGGAGACCACCGGGCCGAAGGTCTCCTCGCCGCAGACCGCCATGTCCGGGGTGACGCCCTCCAGGATGGTCGGCTCGTGGAAGAACGGGCCGAGGTCCGGCCGGGCCTTCCCGCCGGCCAGCACGGTGGCGCCGGCCTTGACCGCCTCCTCGACGTGCCGGGTGGTGGCCTCCAGCTGGCGTCCCGAGACCAGCGAGCCCATGTCCGCCCCGTAGGCGAGGCCGCCGCCGAGCCGCAGCGCGCGGGTGCGGGCGGCGAACTTCGCCAGGAACTCGTCGGCCACCGAGCGGTGGACCAGCAGCCGCTCGATCGAGATGCACAGCTGGCCGGCCGAGGAGAAGCAGGCCCGGACGGCGCCCTCGGCGGCCTTGTCGAGGTCCGCGTCGGCCAGCACCAGCAGGGCGTTCTTGCCGCCGAGTTCGAGCGAGGCGCCGACCAGCCGCTCGGCGGCCCGCCGGGCGACCTCGCGGCCGGTGCGGGTGGAGCCGGTGAACGAGACGTAGTCGGCGTGCTCGACCACGGCCGGGCCGATCACCGGGCCGTCGCCGATCACGATCTGCCACAGGTCGGCCGGCAGTCCGGCCTCGATCAGCAGCTCGCGGGCCCAGAGCGCGGTCAGCGCGGTCTGGGTGTCCGGCTTGTTGACCACCGCGTTGCCCGCGACGAAGGCCGGCAGCGCGTCCCCGACCGACAGCTCGAACGGGTAGTTCCACGGCGAGATGTGGCCGACCACGCCCTTGGGGCGGCGGGCCTCGACCGCCTGGGTGAACAGCGGCACCGCGCCGAGGTGCCGCTTGTCGCGCAGGTAGCCGTGCGCGGCCCGGCCGTAGTGGCGGGCCGCGATCGCGACCGCGAGCACCTCCTCGAAGGCGTGCAGCCTGGCCTTGCCGGTCTCCGCCTGGATCAGGTCGAGCACCTCGTCCTGCCGCTTGATCAGCAGATCGTGGAAGCGCAGCAGGACGGCGGCGCGCCGGCGGACCGGCAGCGCGGCCCAGGACGGCTGGGCGCGGCGGGCGAGCTCGAAGGCGACCTCGACGTCCGCGGGGGTGGACCGCGGCAGGCCGGCCAGCCGTTCGCCGGTCAGCGGGGCGACGGTCTCCACCACGCTGGGCTCGCCGGTGGCGGTGACCCCGGCGGCGAGGCGGTCGACCAGTGACGGGGGCACGGCCGAGGCGACGGTACGCCCACCGCCCGGGGCGGCGGGATTGCGGCCCGGCGCGCCCGGGCCGGCGGGATCGGTGGCCGTGGCAGCTGCTGTGAGGTCCGACATAGGGCGCAGCCTAGGCGCTCGGCGGCCGGTGCGGTACCCGTCGGTAACAAGAAACCCCCGTGCGGGTGCGGCCCCTACCCGCCGGCGCCGCTCAGCGGGTCGGGGTGAAGTAGTGGAGCACCGCGTTGAACCGCTGCTCGGCCTCGTTCCACTCGCTGCCCCGGTCGAAGCTGGAGGAGTAGATCGCGTAGCTGGTGCCGTCCTCGTCGATGAACTCGGCCTCGATCGCCCGGCGGCGGCCGCCCTCCTTGGCCAGGTAGCTGAACTCCCAGACCGCGGCCTCGTGGCCGTTCACGGCGACGCCGGTCAGCCGGTGCTGCTTGTACTCCTTCAGCGACTTGGAGACGGTGCTCTCCATCTGCCGCATGTGCTCCAGCGGCCGGACCGACTGGCCCACGGTGACGGCGAACTGCAGGTAGTGCCCCTTGTTGTCGGGGCTGTAGTAGATCTGGTTGTCCGGCGTGCTGGAGCGCTGCCAGGCCGGGACGGCCACCGGCAGCGGGAAGCGGAAGCCCGCCGGGTCGTCCACCCACTGGTAGCCGCTGGGCGCGGGGGTGCCGTCGACCGGGGCGGTCGGCTGCGGCCCGACCGGGCCCTGGGTCAGGGTCGGGGCGGACCGGTCGGGGTCCTTCGCGCTCCGGTGCTGGACCAGGTAGAACGCGCCGGCGGCCAGCACCGCCAGGCCCACCACGAGCGCGAGCATCCGCAGCACCGTCCGGCGCCGGGCCGGCCCGCGCGCGGGCGCATCGGTGTACGGCACCGGCGTGACCGGTCCGGTGGGCGCCCCCTCGTCGCTCTCCCGCGCCGGGTCGGTCCCGGGGGAAGGCTCCGCCGAGAGCTCCTCCGCCCGCTCCGGGACCGTGCGCTCGGCCGCCGGCCGGGCCTGCGGCACCGTGAGGGCCTCCGCGCCCTGCGCCGAAGCCGACGCCGCTCCGTCCCCGTTCTCGTTCTCGTCCTCCGACCGCTCCTCCGAGCGGTCCTCCGCGCGCTCCTCCGGCTGGCCGGCCCGGTCCACCACCGGCACCGACTGGGTCGGCGTCCGCACCGGCGCGACCGGCTTGAGCCCGACGGTGTGCCCGGCCTGCACCTCGGCCAGCATCCGGGCCGCCTCGTCCGCGCTCGGCCGCTCGTCCGGGTCCTTCGCCATCAGCGCGGCCAGGACCGGCCCCAGCGGCCCGGCCCGGCGCGGCTCCGGCAGGGGGTCGCCGACCACCGCGGCCAGCGTGGTCAGCGGCGAGGTGCGGCGGAACGGCGAGTCGCCCTCCACCGCCGCGTACAGCGTCGCCCCCAGCCCCCACAGGTCGGAGGCCGGACCCGGCCGCTCGCCCTGGGCGCGCTCCGGCGCCAGGTAGTCCGGCGACCCGACCAGGTCGCCCGGCCGGGTCAGCTCGGCCGAGCCCTCGTACGTCGCGATGCCGAAGTCCAGCAGCACCGCCCGTCCCGTCCCGTGCTCCAGCAGCACATTGGCCGGCTTCACGTCCCGGTGCAGCACCCCCAGCTGGTGGCCCCGGTGCAGCGCGGCCAGCACCTGGCCGCCCACCTCGGCGGCGGCGCGCGGCGGCAGGGTGCCGTCCTGGCTGATCACATCGGCCAGCGAACGGCCGTCGACCAGCTCCATGACGATCCACGGCCGGCCGTCCTGCTCCAGCACGTCGTGCACGGTGATCACGCCGGGGTGCTTGATCCGGGCGGCCGCGGCGGCCTCCCGCTTCATCCGGGCGTGCAGGATCTCCACCTCCTCCTCGGGGAGGTGGCTGACGGTCAGCTCCTTGACCGCGACCTCACGGTCCAGCATCCGGTCCCGGGCCCGCCAGACCGTGCCCATCCCGCCGCGGCCGAGCCGCTCGCCCAGCTCGTAGCGACCGACCAGCAGCCGCTCCCCCTCGGCCGACTCCGGCCGGTCCTGCGCGCCCATCCGCGACCGCTCCCCCTCATTCACCTGCCGTCACGCGACGGAGGGCCCGGTGCAGACCACTCGGTGCAGACCACTGAATCGAACAGATTCCACGGACACCCTAGGCGTCCCGGGTGCCCCCCGGGAATCTCCCCCGCCCGCCGTTCCGGCGACCATGTTCCCACCGGCCCCGTCAGCCTGCGAACAGCACCACGGCCGCCACGCCGAGGACCAGCAGCAGGAACACTCCACCGACCAGGAGCGGCCCCAGCAGCGCCGGCGGGATCCGCGGCGGCCGGGCCGCTCCGGGCTCCTCCGCCCGCACCGCTTCCGCCTTCCCCCCGCGCCCGTCCCGGGACCTGCCCGCGGCCGCGGCACCCTTCGCCCGGCGCCGCCGGGCCGGTCCCGCCGACCGGGGCCCCGGAAGTCCCGGCGCACCGGCCACCGCCGGACCGTCCACCGGCTCCGGCGCGCGCGCCAGCAGCTCCGCCAGCTCCAGCGCGATCTCCGCCGCCGTCGGCCGCAGCGCCGGATCGGACTGCACCAGCCGCTCCACCAGCGGCCCCAGCGGCCCGCACGCCTCGGCGGGGACCCGCCGGCCCTCCCGCACCGCCGTCACCAGCTCCGGCACCCCGCTCTCCGGGTACGGCGCCCGCCCGGTCGCCATCCGGTGCAGCAGCACCCCGAGCGCCCAGCAGTCGCCGGCCGGGCCGCCGTCCAGCGGCCACCGCTCGGCCACCGGCCCGACCAGCGCGGCCCGCACCTCGTACCGCCGCCGCCCGCCCGGACCGCCCAGCTCCTCGGCCAGCGCCTCCTCGGCCACCCCGGGGAGCAGCCCGCCCAGCAGGGCCGCACCGTCCTCGCCGACCAGCACCGAGGCGGCCGTCACGTTGCCGTGCACCAGGCCCGCCCCGTGCAGCGCCCGCAGCGCCCCGGCGAGGTCCGCCGCCACCTCCGCCGCCCGGTACGGCGGCAGCGGGCCGGCCCCGAGCAGCGCGTCCAACGGCAGTCCGGCGGGCCGTTCCTCGACCGTCCACAGCAGGTCGCCCTCGACGAACGCCCCGGCGCCCTGCAGCAGTCGGGCGTGCCGGGGCGCCGCGGCGCCGACCGCCGCCACCCGCCGCACCAGCCGCTCCCCCGGCTCCGCGACCGGGCCTTCCGGCTCCTGATCCCCGATCAGCACCGCCGGCAGCTCCAGCGCGCGCATCCGCACGACGTCACCGGTCCGCTCGTCCGCGGCGAACGCGCCCAGCGCCTCCAGGTGGTCCGTCAGCCGATAACGCCCCGCCAGCACCTGCCCCGGGCCCGCTCGCATGCGTGTTCCTCTCCGCTCGCCGCCAAGCCTAGTTGCCCGCGGAAGGCACCGCCCGGGTCCCCCGGATTACCCTCGGTCCATGGACTGGAGCGATCTCATCGACACGGCCTTCGACGTGGCCGGCAACAGCAGCAGTGACCAGCGGGCCGCGACCCTGCGGACGGTCGAGGCGAACGTCGCCCCCGACGAGAAGCCGATCGCCTCCACGGCGGGACGCCACCCCGACCACTTCCGCAAGGGCGTCCTGGTCCTGACCACCCACCGGCTGCTCTTCCTCAAGGACGGCAAGCCCCCGGTCCCGGTTCCGCTCCCGGCGGTCACCGACGCGACCGTCACCAGGACCCGGATCAACGGCGAGGTGCTGCTCGTGGTCGCGCTGACCGGCTCGCACCGCTTCGAGGACGTGGTCAAGGCCGAGGTGTTCGCCGAGCAGATCCGGGCCGCCGCCCGGCTGGCCCGCGAGGGCTCCCGGAAGGAGCCGGTCGCCGCCGCCCCCGCGGCCCCCGCCTCCACCGGCGCCGACCTGCTCGACCAGTTGGAGCGGCTGGCCGCCCTGCACACCGCCGGCGCCCTCACCGCCGAGGAGTTCACCCGCGCCAAACAGCGCCTCATCGGCTGACCGAACGGGCACCCCCGCCCCGAGACCCCGCTGAGACGAGCGGGCGACCCCCGCCCCGAGCCGAAGGGGCGCGCCGGTGCCGAAAGGGTGGGGGCGCCTCCCGGCCGAAGGCTGGGGGAGCGAGGGAGCGACGGAGGAGCGAGGGAGCGCCGACCGTCGGCACCGGACAGAAGCGCCCCGGAGGCGAGCGGGCGACCCCCGCCCCGAGCCGAAGGGGCGCGCCGGTGCCGAAAGGGAGAGCGCGAGGGAGCGACGGAGGAGCGAGGGAGCGCCGACCGTCGGCACCGGACAGAAGCGCCCCGGAGGCGAGCGGGCGAGTTACGGCGCCGGCTGGAAGGTGTCGAACGCCGTCTGCCGTGCCTGCGCGTTCGGCGCCGCCGACCAGTCCGCGTCCGGCGTGGTCCAGTAGATCGCGTAGCCGTACTTGGCCGGGGAGCCGGTGACGAAGCCCCGGTTCAGCGAGTGCGTCCTGGGGGTGCCGTTGGTCCACTCCCAGTCGGCCGCGTTGGTCCACTCCCGGTAGGCGACGGACTGCAGCTGCACCCGCTGGTAGTTGCTCACCTGCCCGCGCAGTCCCGGCTCGGAGGCCTGCCAGTCGGCGAGCGCGCTGGCCCCCGGCGTGGTCGTCCACTCGACCCGCAGGGTGCTGCCGTTGCCCTTGAAGGTACGGCGGTTCGCGTCGGAGCCGGTCGGCTGCAGCCAGTCGGGCAGCACGATCGAGAAGCCGGACGGGTCCTTGTACTCGTGGTACCCGGCCGGCACCACGGCCCCGGTCGGCGTCGGCGTCGGGGTGGCACTGGGAGTCGGCGTGGGCGTCGGCGTCGGCGTGGCGACCGGGGCCGCCGGGGCGGCGGTCGGCGCGGGTGCCGGGGCCTCCCCCGGGCCGGTGCTCTCCGACGCCGTCGCCGGCGCGGCGCCGTCCGTACTGCCGTCCGTGACCGCCGCCACCGGCGCGGTGCCGCGCGCGCCCTCGGCCGAACCGTCCTCGGAGCCGCCGAACGCCTGCAGCAGCACGATCAGGCCCGCGATCAGCAGCAGCACCACCACCGCCGTCGCGACGGCCAGCCGCCGCCGGCCGGTGCGCGGGTCGGCCCCGGCGGCCTGGGTCGCGCCCAGCGTCCACTCACTGGTGACCGGCCTGGCCGCCTCGGCCGAGGTCTCCCCGGACCCCACCGGTACCGCCCCGTCCTCCGGTGCCTCCGGGGTGGCCGGTGCCACCGGCGTCTCCCCGCTCCCGGCGTCCCCGGCCCGGCTGCCCACCCGGACCGTCCCGAGCAGTCCGCCGACCAGCGGCTTGCCGCCCTTGCCCGCGGCCTTGCCGCCGCCCGCGCCGGTGTCACCGCCCGTGCCACTGCCCATGCCACTGCCCGTGTCGCTGCCCGCGCCCGCCACCGGCACCGCGTGCTCGGTGGTCGACTCGGCCCGCGCGGTCGCCTCCGCGACCACCCGCTTGAGCATCGACCGGGTCTGCGGGGCGGTCAGCCGCTCCGCCGGGTCCTTCGCCAGCAGCCCCTCGACCACCGGCCGCAGCGGCCCGGCGTTCACCGGCGCGGTGAGCTCCTCCGTCATGACCGCCGTCAGGGTGGCCAGCGCCGAGCCCCGGTCGTACGGCGGCCGGCCCTCGACCATCGCGTACAGCGTGCCGCCCAGCGACCACAGGTCGGCCGGCGGTCCGGGCTTCTGTCCCTGGGCCCGCTCCGGGGATATGTACGAGGGCGCGCCGACCAGCATCCCGGTCGAGGTGACCGAGGAGTCCCCCTCCACGCTGGCGATGCCGAAGTCCGTGAGCACGACCCGGCCGTCCTCGCCGATCAGCACATTGGACGGCTTGACGTCCCGGTGCAGGATGCCGTGCGCGTGCGCGGCGCTCAGCACGCCGAGCACGTCCAGCGCGATCTCCGCCGCCCGGGCCGGCGCCAGCGGGCCGTCCTCCCGGATGACGTCCGCGAGCGAGCGGGACTCGACCAGCTCCATGACGATCCACGGCCGGTCGTCCTCCTCGACCACGTCGAAGACGGTGACCGCCGAGGAGTGCCGGATCCGCGCCGTCGCCTTGGCCTCGCGCAGGGTCCGGACGATCAGCCGGTGCTTCTCGTCCTCGTCCACGCTGGCGTTCATCCGCAGTTCCTTGACCGCGACCGTCCGGCCCAGCATCTCGTCCTCGGCGCGCCACACTGTGCCCATGCCACCACGACCGAGCACCGCGTCCAGCCGGTAGCGTCCGGCCAGGAGGCGGCCGGTGGAACCCTGCGCCTGGGTCATTCGGAACGTTCCCCCACTGTGCTGCTGGCGGTCGTGATGACGGCACGTCGGACCGGCGTCGGGCCCGAACGCCCAAGCCTCCATCATCCCCTGTCCCGCGCGCGCCCGGCCACCCGGCCCCCGGCCACCCTGGTCAGCCCCCGGACCGGGGCGGCGCTCCGTGCCCGATCTGTGATCGAAAACTCTGTCCGACCGGCTCCGGCCACTGCTAACGTTCGGCAGCTCACCGTCTTTCCGGGGGGAAAAGGACGTCCATGACCGCATCCGCACCGGGCGCTGACGGCCAGTCGACCCGGCCGCCGACCGCCCGGCATTTCTCGGTCGCACCGGAACCGGAGACCCCGGAGGGGTACGTCGCCCCCGGTATGCCCGGTACCCCGGTGGCCGGTTACCACCCCGTCGACCCGGCCGACCCCGCCCCGGCGGCCGACGCGGCACCCGCCCCGGACGCCCCCGGCCGCCGTCGCCGGCGCGGGCGCGGGCGGACCGGCCCGGCGGTGGCGATCGCCGTCCTGGCGATGCTGGCCGGCGCGGCGGCCCTCGGCTGCGCGCCGATCCGCGCGCACACCACCGTCGGCTGGCTGGCCATCGCCCCGGCGGCCGCGGTGGCCTGGCCGCTCGGCCGGCTCGGCGGCACCGGCCGGCTGCTGCCGCCGCTGGGCGCCGTGCTGGCGTCCGGCGCGCTGTTCCTCGGCCAGTTGCTCGGGCAGACCCGGCGGCTGCACCACCTGGCCGGCACCGGGTACGGCGAGCTGCTCCGCGACGCCCTCCCGCTCTGGCGTGCCGACCGCCGCACCCTGGACCTGGTCTTCTACGGCATCGCCGTGATCGGCGGCTTCCTGCTGACCCGCCGGGCCGCCACCCGCCAGTAGCGGGTCCGCCCGGCACCGAACGGCCACCGAGGAGCCACCGAACGGCCCGGGAACGGCGCGAGGCCCCGGTCGCGCGCTGCGACGGGGCCTCGGACGGGAGCGGTCGGCTCAGCGGTGGTGCAGCGCCGGGTTGACGGTCACCTCGACCCGCTGGAACTCCTTGAGCTCGGTGTACCCGGTGGTCGCCATCGCCCGGCGCAGGGCGCCGAACAGGTTCATGGTGCCGTCCGGGGTGTGCGACGGACCGGTGAGGATCTCCTCGGTGTTGCCGACGGTGCCGAGGTCGACCCGCTTGCCGCGCGGCAGCTCCTCGTGCACGGCCTCCATGCCCCAGTGGTAGCCCTTGCCGGGCGCGTCGGTGGCACGGGCCAGCGCGGCACCGATCATCACCGCGTCGGCGCCGCAGGCGACCGCCTTCGGGATGTCGCCGCTGTAGCCGACGCCGCCGTCCGCGATGACGTGCACGTAGCGGCCGCCGGACTCGTCCATGTAGTCGCGGCGGGCCGCGGCCACGTCGGCGACGGCGGTGGCCATCGGGACCTGGATGCCCAGCACGTTGCGGGTGGTGTGCGCGGCGCCGCCGCCGAAGCCCACCAGCACGCCGGCCGCGCCGGTGCGCATCAGGTGCAGGGCGGCGGTGTAGGTGGCGCAGCCGCCGACGATGACCGGGACGTCCAGCTCGTAGATGAACTGCTTCAGGTTGAGCGGCTCGGCGGCACCGGAGACGTGCTCGGCCGAGACGGTGGTGCCGCGGATGACGAAGACATCGACCCCGGCGTCCACGACGGCCTTGGAGAACTCGGCGGTGCGCTGCGGCGAGAGCGCGGCGGCGGTGACCACACCCGAGTCGCGGACCTCCTGGATCCGGTGCTTGATCAGCTCGGCCTTGATCGGCTCGGAGTAGATCTCCTGCAGACGGCGGGTGGCGGCGGCCTCGTCGGTGATCGCGGCGATCTCGTCGAGCAGCGGCTGCGGGTCCTCGTAGCGGGTCCACAGGCCCTCGAGGTTCAGCACGCCCAGGCCGCCGAGGCGGCCGATGTTGATGGCCTGCTGCGGGGAGACCACGCTGTCCATGGGCGCGGCCAGGAACGGCAGCTCGAAACGGTAGGCGTCGATCTGCCAGGCGATCGAGACCTCCTTCGGGTCGCGCGTACGGCGACTGGGGACGACGGCGATGTCGTCGAAGGCGTACGCCCGGCGGCCGCGCTTGCCACGCCCGATCTCGATCTCAGTCACTTCGAGCCCTTCTGCTGGTATTGCTCATGCCGGCCGGGTCACCCCGGCCGCCCCCAGTATCCCGTACCCTCCGGCGGCCGCACGGCGCCGCCCCGCCCCCCGGACCGGCCGCGGACCGGCCACGCGCCGGCGCCCGGACGGCCCGGAGGGCCCGCCACCGGTCGGTGACGGGCCCTCCGAAAGTCGCGTCCGAGCGTTCGATCAGCCGCGGCTGGTGTAGTTCGGCGCCTCGACGGTCATCTGGATGTCGTGCGGGTGGCTCTCCTTGAGGCCCGCCGAGGTGATCCGGACGAACCGGCCCTTGCTCTCCATCTCGGCGACGGTGGCGGCGCCCACGTAGCCCATGGTCTGGCGCAGGCCGCCGACCAGCTGGTAGAGCACGGCGGACAGCGGGCCGCGGTAGGGGACCTGGCCCTCGATGCCCTCGGCGATCAGCTTCTCGTCGCTGGTGACCTCGCCCTGGAAGTAGCGGTCCTTGGAGAAGGAGCGCGCCTGGCCGCGGGTCTGCATGGCGCCCAGCGAGCCCATGCCGCGGTAGGACTTGAACTGCTTGCCGTTGATGAACAGCAGCTCGCCCGGGGACTCCTCGCAGCCGGCCAGCAGCGAGCCGAGCATCACGGTGTCGGCACCGGCGGCGAGCGCCTTGCCGATGTCGCCGGAGTACTGCAGGCCGCCGTCGCCGATGACCGGCACGCCGGCCGCCTGGCAGGCCAGCGCCGCCTCGTAGATCGCGGTGACCTGCGGGACGCCGATGCCGGCGACCACGCGGGTGGTGCAGATGGAGCCCGGGCCGACGCCGACCTTGACGCCGTCCACGCCGGCGTCGATCAGCGCCTGGGCGCCGTCACGGGTGGCGACGTTGCCGCCGACCACGTCGATCCCGACGGCCGACTTGATCTTCGCGATCCAGGACAGCGCGTTGTGGCTGTGGCCGTGCGAGGTGTCGACGACCAGGAAGTCCACGCCCGCCTGGACCAGCGCCTGGGCGCGGTCGAAGGCCTCGGCGCTGGCGCCGACGGCGGCGCCGACCAGCAGCCGGCCCTCGGCGTCCTTGGCGGCGTTCGGGTACTGCTCGGCCTTGACGAAGTCCTTGACGGTGATGAGGCCCTTGATCCGGCCCTCGTCGTCGACCAGCGGCAGCTTCTCGATCTTGTGCCGGCGGAGCAGCGCGATCGCGTCGACGCCGGAGATCCCGACCTTGCCGGTGATCAGCGGCATCGGGGTCATGATCTCGCGGACGCGGCGGCTGCGGTCCGACTCGAAGGCCATGTCGCGGTTGGTGACGATGCCGAGCAGCTTGCCGCCCTCGTCGGCGATCGGCACACCGGAGATGCGGAACTTCGCGCACAGCGCGTCGGCCTCGGCCAGCGTGGTGTCCGGGCCGACCGTGATCGGGTCGGTGACCATGCCGGACTCGGAGCGCTTCACCAGGTCGACCTGGTTGGCCTGGTCCTCGATCGACAGGTTGCGGTGCAGAACGCCGACGCCGCCCTGACGGGCCATCGCGATCGCCATCCGCGACTCGGTGACCTTGTCCATCGCGGCCGAGAGCAGCGGGATGTTCACCCGCACGTTGCGGGAGACCCGCGAGGAGGTGTCGACCTGGTTCGGCAGCACCTCGGACGCCCCCGGCAGCAGCAGGACGTCGTCGTACGTGAGCCCGAGCATCGCGAACTTCTCGGGTACGCCTGCGGCGTTGTAAGACATTTCGGGGGTACCTTCCGTGGCCGGCCTAATCCGCTCACGCCCTGAGGGTGGGGGCGCAGTCATCAGCTCACTCGGACCGCCGAAAGCCCGGTGTCCATTGGAGGATCCTCCAGGGGAACCCCAAGCGCACCGTCGGAACTTTGGCGACCCGCCCAGACGCCGATACCCCATGGTACTGGCACCGCGAATGGGTCCTCGTGCTGCCCTTGACAACACCCGCCCACCGTGAGCCATTCCATGTTCTCGCCCGCTCGCCTCCGGGGCGCTCCCGTCCGGCGCCGACGGTCGTCGCTCCCTCGCTCCCCCAGCCTCCGGCCGGGAGGTGCCCCCACCCTTTCGGCACCGGCGCGCCCCTTCGGCTCGGGGCGGGAAAGGGTTCGGCTGTTAGGAGGACTCCTCCGCCAGGGCGCGGAGGCGGCTCAGGGCGCGGTGCTGGGCGACCCGGACGGCCCCCGGCGACATGCCGAGCACCTCGCCGGTCTCCTCCGCCGAGAGTCCGGCGGCCACCCGCAGCAGCACCAGCTCGCGCTGCCGGGCCGGCAGATTGGAGAGCAGTTCCTTGGCCCACGCGGCGTCGCTGCTGAGCAGCGCCCGCTCCTCCGGGCCGAGCGCGTCGTCCGGCACCTCCGGCAGGTCGTCCTGCGGGACCACGGTCGAGCCGGGCCCGCGCATCGCGGCCCGCTGCAGGTCGGCGATCTTGTGCGCGGCGATCCCGTAGACGAAGGCCTCGAACGGGCGGCCCAGGTCCCGGTAGCGCGGCAGTGCGCAGAGCACCGCGACGCAGACCTCCTGGGCGATGTCGTCGACGTGGTGCCGGGCACCGCCGGGCAGCCGGACCAGCCGGCCGCGGCAGTAGCGCAGCGCCAGCGGGTGGACGTGGGCGAGCAGGGCGTCGATCGCGGGCCCCTCGCCGCGGACGGCGGCCGCGACCAGCGCGGCGAGCGCGACCGGCCCGTCGGCCGGATCCGCGTACGCCGGGCCGGGCCCGGGCGCGGAGGGCTCGGCCTCCACCGGGTCCGCCTCACCGGGAGACCCGGTCACGTCGTCACGCATCGGTCCATGGTGCCTGGTCGCGCGGGAAAACGCGGCACCGCGTCCGGAGTTGTGCACCGGAACGTTATGCGGTGCCGCTCCGGTACGCACCACCGGCCCCTCCTGCACCGCACCGCCTCCCGCCCCACCGCCGCGGACGGTACCGTCCGCGGCGCCGTCCGCCGAGTCTCCTGCGGCTGCGTGGTTCGCCGCAGTTCCTGTCCGCTGGTCCCCGAGGTGCTCCACTCCTCCATGGTGCAACCTCGGGGCCGTAACGTCACACGCCTCCGCACGGGAAATCGCGAGCAGCGGGCCGGAACCGGCGGCGGCGCCGGCGGTCAGCGGACCAGGCCCCACCGGAAGCCCAGGGCCACCGCGTGCGCGCGGTCCGAGGCGCCGAGCTTCTTGAACAGCCGCCGGGCGTGGGTCTTGACGGTGTCCTCGGAGAGGAACAGCTCGCGGCCGATCTCGGCGTTGCTGCGGCCGTGGCTCATGCCCTCCAGCACCTGGATCTCACGTGCCGTCAGGGTCGGCGCGGCCCCCATGTCGGGACTGCGCAGGCGGCGGGGGGCGAGCCGCCAGGTCGGGTCGGCGAGGGCCTGGGTGACGGTGGCCCGCAGTTCGGCGCGCGAGGCGTCCTTGTGCAGGTAACCGCGCGCACCCGCGGCGACCGCGAGCGCGACACCGTCGAGGTCCTCGGCGACGGTGAGCATGATGATCCGGGCACCGGGGTCGGCGGACAGCAGCCGCCGGACCGTCTCCACCCCGCCGAGGCCGGGCATCCGGACGTCCATCAGGACGAGATCGGAGCGGTCGGCCACCCAGCGGCGGAGGACCTCCTCCCCGTTCGTCGCGGTGGTGACCCGATCGACACCGGGTACGGTCGCGACCGCGCGGCGAAGCGCCTCGCGGGCGAGCGGGGAATCGTCGCAAACGAGAACGGAAGTCATGACTGTCGTCCTCCGCAGCTGATCCGCGTCACGTTGAGCCTCCTGGCTGGTACGAACCTCTCCGACACGGCCCACCGGCGTCAGACTCCGTGCCGATCGCCCAGGTTCCCCGCGATCGTTCCCGACGTCCGGCGTCCGCTAACCGCCTCCGCACTTCCAACGACCGTCACTCGAATGAGTTACGGCCTTCAGGGCCATCTCCACCACTGTACGTGGCCGACCCGTTACCGATCAGCCGCATCGCGGTGCACACGCCGCTCTTTTGCGCAGCTCGGGCGCGGTGGGCGTACGACCCGCACACCCGCGCGGCGCTTCGCGCGCCGGTCCACCACCCGATTGCCACGCTTGCGCCGGGCGACTGTCGGCTCGACAGTCATGCCCACTTTGCCCGTTTTTAGAGCTTTTGTATGGTCATTGACTGTTGTGCCACTCTGTGGGTGACTTGTCCATGGAGTTGCCGTAAGTCATATTTCCAGGTGTCCACACCGCGCCGGACGCCCCGCCGAGCCGACTCCAGCGCGACCCGCTGGTGACCGGCCCGCGGTCGACGACCTCTGAAGGGAATGAGCCATGGCAGATTTCTCCCGCCTCCCCGGCCCCAACGCGGATCTCTGGGACTGGCAGCTCTCCGCAGCCTGCCGCGGCGTGGACAGCTCCCTCTTCTTCCACCCCGAGGGAGAGCGCGGCGCCGCCCGCAGTTCACGCGAAGCCAGCGCCAAGGAGGTCTGCACCCGCTGCCCGGTCCGCACCGAGTGCGCCGCGCACGCGCTGGCGGTCCGCGAGCCGTACGGCGTGTGGGGAGGCCTCACCGAGGACGAACGCGAGGAGCTGATGGGCCGCTCGCGCCACCGTCTGGTGGAAGTACCGCTGGTCGCTCCGGGCGTGTCCCAGCAGTAGGCGGCCGGTTCCGCGCCGGCGCGAAGAAACGTTTCTTCACCGGCCTCCACCGGCCCAGCCCGGCCCGTCCGGGCCTGCCCCGCCCCCGTGCGACCCCACCGACCCCCTCCGGGTGACCACCGTCCGGAGCCCGGCCCCGCCGGCCGGGTCCCGCCCGGCGGCCCGCTCCCGCGGCGGCCGGGCGGGGCGGCGTCGTCAGCGGCCGGCGGCCGCCCCGGACAGCCGCTCCAGCATCAGCGCCACCGCCGGCACCTCGGCGAGGTCCGGCAGGGTCAGCGCGACCACCTGCCGTACCGCCGGGGCCCCCGACGCGGCGTGCACCGCCACCGTCGCCACCCCGTCCGGGCGCACCGACTCCAGCGCCAGTCCGGGCAGCACCGCCACCCCGAGCCCGGCCGCCACCAGTCCGACCACCGCCGGGTAGTCGTCGGTGGCGAAGTCGATCCGCGGCTCGAAGCCGGCCCCCGCGCACAGCTCCACCAGGTGGCCCCGGCACTGCGGGCAGCCGGCGATCCACTGCTCCTCCGCCAGCTCGGCCAGCTCCACCGGCCCGCCGCGCCCGGCCAGCCGGTGCCCGGCGGGCAGCAGGCCGACCAGCGGGTCGTCCAGCAGCGGGGTGGCCACCAGATCGGACCAGTCGGCGCCGGCGCTCAGCTGCTGGGCCTCCAGATTGGCCTCGGCGCGCGCCTCCCGCGGCGTACCGTGCGCGGGCGCGGGCACGGCGGCGGCACCGGGGGTCTGCGGGTAGCGGAAGGCGAGCGCGACCTCGCACTCGCCGCCGCGCAGCATCGCCAGCGACTCCGGCGGCTCCGCCTCGACCAGCGACACGCGGACCCCCGGATGGGTGCCCCGCAGCCGGGCGACGGCCGGCGGCACCAGGGTGGAACTGGCGGTCGGGAAGGACACCAGCCGGACCCGTCCGGCCCGCAGCCCGGCGATCGCGGCGACCTCCTCCTCGGCGGCGGAGAGTCCGGCGAGGATTCCGGTGGCATGCTTGAGCAGCACCCGACCGGCCTCGCTGAGCTGCATCCCGCGGCCCGAACGGACCACCAGCGGGGTGTCCACGGACTTCTCCAGGGCCTTCATCTGCTGGCTGATCGCGGGCTGGGTGCAACCCAGCTCACGAGCGGCGGCGGAGAAGGAGCCGGTGCGGGCGACGGCACGCAGGACGCGCAGATGGCGGGCCTCGATCATGCCTCCAAGATATAAGGCATTCTTTGCAACAAGCAAAATTCAACTGATAGTTGAAGGCTGGAACACACCGGCGCGGCCGGGCTCGGGCCCGCTCCGCGCCGCAACGCCGGAGGCCCGGCCCGCCACCCCCAGCGGGGCGCGGACCGGGCCTCCGGTCAGTGCGTCGGGCCTCAGTGCGAGTGGCCGTGACCGCCGTGGCTGTGACCGGCGTCGGCCTCCTCCTCCTTCTTCTCCACCACGAGGGTCTCGGTGGTGAGAAGCAGGGAGGCGATCGAGGCGGCGTTCTCCAGGGCGGAGCGGGTGACCTTGACCGGGTCGATGACGCCGGCCTTCACCAGGTCGCCGTACTCGCCGGTGGCGGCGTTGTAGCCCTGGCCCAGCTCCAGCTCGGCGACCTTGGAGGTGATGACGTAGCCCTCCAGGCCGGCGTTCTGGGCGATCCAGCGCAGCGGCTCGTGCAGCGCCTTGCGGACGACCGCGACACCGGTGGCCTCGTCGCCCGACAGGCCCAGGCCGCCGTCCAGCACCTTGGCGGCGTGGACCAGGGAGGCGCCACCACCGGCGACGATGCCCTCCTCGACCGCGGCACGGGTCGCCGAGATGGCGTCCTCGAGGCGGTGCTTGCGCTCCTTGAGCTCCACCTCGGTGGCGGCACCGACGCGGATGACGCAGACGCCGCCGGCCAGCTTGGCCAGGCGCTCCTGCAGCTTCTCGCGGTCCCAGTCCGAGTCGGTGTTGGCGATCTCGCCCTTGATCTGGGCGACGCGGCCGGTCACGGCCTCGGAGTCACCGGCACCGTCGACGACGATCGTCTCGTCCTTGGTGACGGTCACGCGGCGGGCGGAGCCCAGCACGTCCAGACCGGCCTGGTCGAGCTTGAGGCCGACCTCCTCGGAGATCACGGTGCCGCCGGTGAGGACGGCCAGGTCGCCGAGGATCGCCTTGCGGCGGTCGCCGAAGCCCGGGGCCTTGACGGCCACCGCGTTGAAGGTGCCGCGGATCTTGTTCACCACGAGGGTGGACAGCGCCTCGCCGTCGACGTCCTCGGCGATGATCAGCAGCGGGCGGGAGGTGCCGCCCTGCAGGATCTTCTCCAGCAGCGGGAGCAGCTCCTGGATGGAGGAGATCTTGCCCTGGTTGATCAGGATGTACGGGTCCTCGAGGACCGCTTCCTGACGCTCCGCGTCGGTGACGAAGTACGGCGACAGGTAGCCCTTGTCGAACTGCATGCCCTCGGTGAAGTCCAGCTCCACGCCGAAGGTGTTCGACTCCTCGACGGTGATGACACCGTCCTTGCCGACCTTGTCGATCGCCTCGGCGATCAGCTCGCCGACCTGGGTGTCCTGCGCGGAGAGGGACGCGACGGCGGCGACGTCATCCTTGCCCTCGATCTCGCGGGCGACCGACAGCAGGTGCTCGGAGACGGCGGCGACGGCCTTGTCGATGCCCTTCTTCAGGGCGGCCGGGCCGGCGCCCGCGGCGACGTTGCGCAGACCCTCGTTGACCAGGGCCTGGGCCAGCACGGTGGCGGTGGTGGTGCCGTCGCCCGCGACGTCGTTGGTCTTGGTGGCGACCTCCTTGACGAGCTGCGCGCCAAGGTTCTCGTACGGGTCGTCGAGCTCGACCTCACGGGCGATGGTGACACCGTCGTTGGTGATGGTCGGGGCGCCGAACTTCTTGTCGATGACGACGTTGCGGCCCTTGGGGCCGATGGTCACCTTGACGGTGTCGGCCAGCTTGTTGACACCGCGCTCGAGCGAGCGGCGGGCGTCCTCGTCGAACTGCAGGATCTTCGGCATGTTCCCTATTCCTTCGGGGTGCGGCCGTCGCCGGCCGCTCGACTACGTGAACCAACAGCCACGCCCCGGCCCCTGTCACTAGGGACACGGATCCGGGGCGTGGCTGAACGCTTTTACTTCTCGATGATCGCGAGAACGTCGCGCGCGGAGAGCACCAGGTACTCCTCGCCCTGGTACTTCACCTCGGTGCCGCCGTACTTCGAGTACAGGACGATGTCACCCACGGCGACGTCGAGCGGCAGACGCTGGCCGTCCTCGAAGCGGCCCGGGCCGACAGCCAGGACGACGCCCTCCTGGGGCTTCTCCTTGGCGGTGTCCGGGATAACCAGGCCGGAGGCCGTGGTGGTCTCGGCGTCGAGCGGCTGGACCACAATGCGGTCCTCGAGCGGCTTGATGGCAACCTTGCTGCTGGTGGTCACGTCCGAGCTCCCCTTCGGAGATTACGGGGTTTTCTAACGGGTAGGGGCGAACTCACGGATCTGCCGTCGCGGGGGTCAGACACGCATTGTCGCGTTAGCACTCCCCCGGTGGTGAGTGCTAGTGACGACCATAGGCCGCCGTTAGCACTCAGTCAACCAGAGTGCCAACGCCACGCGGGCCGGTCCCACCGGACGCACCCGTGGCGGCGCGCCCCCGTCCGCGGGGCCGGCGCCCCCGGCCCGCCCGTGACCGGCGAGAATGAGCGGGTGGAGAACGACGACCTGCGGGCCCTGCTGACCGAGCGGGGCCAGTCCCTGCTCGCCGAACTGCGCGAATTCGCGCCCGAGGAGGAGCTGGCACTCGCCACCCGGCTGCGCAAGGAGCACCCCGCCGAGCTGGTCTCGGCCGCCTTCGGGCAGGCCCGGCTGCGGCAGCGGGCCCGGGCCAAGTTCGGCGCCGACGCCGATCTCATGTACTTCACGCCCAACGGCGTCGAGCAGTCCACCCGGCGCGAGGTCGCCGAGTGGCGGGCCGAACGGTTCGCCGGACTCGGGGTGAAGCGGCTGGCCGACCTCTGCTGCGGCATCGGCGGCGACGTCCTGGCACTGGCCCGGGCCGGGATCGAGGTGCTCGCGGTCGACCGGGACCCGGCGGCCTGCGCCGCGCTCGCCGCCAACGCGGCCGCGCTGGGCCTGGCCGAACTGGTCGAGGTGCGCTGCGCGGACGTCGCCGAGGTCGACGTCACCGGCTACGACGCGGTCTTCACCGACCCCGCCCGGCGCACCGCGCGCGGCCGGGTCTTCGACCCCGAGGCGTACGCCCCGCCGCTGTCCTGGGCGATCGAGGCCGGCCGGCGGGCCCCGATCGGCGCGCTCAAGGTGGCGCCCGGCATCCCGCACGAGGCCGTGCCGGCCGACGCCGAGGCCGAGTGGGTGTCGGACCACGGCGACGTCAAGGAGGCGGTGCTCTGGTTCGGCACCCGCGCCGGGCACCCGCACCGCGCCACCCTGCTGCCCCAGCGGGCCGGCCTCACCGGCGGCGACCTGCCCGACCCCCCGGCCGGACCGGTCGGCCGCTACCTGTACGAGCCGGACGGCGCCGTGATCCGCGCCCACCTGGTCGCCGAGGTGGCCGGGCTGGTGAACGGGCGGCTGATCGATCCGAAGATCGCGTACCTGACCTCCGACGAGCTGGTGGACACCCCGTACGCGCACGCCTTCGAGCTGACCGACGTGCTGCCGTTCCACATCAAGAAGCTCAAGGCGCTGCTGCGCGAGCGCGGGGTCGGCACGGTGGTGATCAAGAAGCGCGGGATGGCGATCACCCCGGAGGAGCTGCGCCGGCAGCTGCGGCCCACCGGTCCGAACTCCGTCACGGTGGTCCTCAGCCGCACCGACAACGGCCCGCTGATGATGCTCGGCCGGCCCGTCACCGGACCGGCCGCGGCCGTTCAGGCGGCCGGCGCCTCGATGTAGTCCTCCAGCCGGGCCACCGCGAAGCCCTGCTCCTGGATCCGGGCCAGCAGCTCGCCGAACATCTGCGTCATCGTCTCGCCCTTGAGGTCCTTCGGGCCCCGGAAGTGGGCGAGCACGATGTCGCCGGCCCGCAGCTTCTTGTCCGCGGCCTGGTACTGCATGTCGTGGATCTGCATCGACTCGCGCCACAGCACGACCGCCCTCGGCCCGCACTGCTGCACCGCGGTGTTGAGCGCCGGCGTGTTGGCGCCGTCGCCGTACGGCGGGCGGAACAGCAGCGGCGGGGTGCCGTACTGCTGGGTGAGCGCGGCCTGGGCGTCGCAGATCTCGGACTTCTGCTTCTCCGGCGGCACCTTGCTCATCTGGGCGTGGTCCACGGTGTGGTTGTGGATGTGGTTGCCGAGCGCCTGGAGGCGCTTGAAGTAGCCGTAGTCGTCCTTGACGATGTCGCGGGTCAGGAACATCGACACCGGCACCTTGAGGTCGGTCAGCATCTCGACGAACTTCGGGTCCTTCTCGGCACCGTCGTCGATGGTGACGAAGACGACCTTGTCGGAGGTCTTCACCTCGCTGAACACCGGGACCGGCCCGGTCCGCGCGAGCTTCACCGGCTTGTCGGCGGGTGCCGGCGGCGCCGGCGGCAGCGGCGTCAGGTGCCACTTCGCCCACGCGGCGGCGTCCCCCGCGGCCGGGGCGCCGGTCGGGGACGCGGTCGGCGACGGGCTCCCGGGCCGCGACGGCCACGGGGCGGCCGTCGCCGGGGAACCGCTCGCCGGGGAGCCGCTCGCCGGGACCAGCGCGGCCGAGGCCGCGCCGCTGTCACCGCCGCTCGTGCATCCGGTGGCGGCGGCCAGCAGGGCCAGCGCCCCCGCCGCGTACACCGTCGTCCTGCTCCGTGCGTGCCTGTTCACCGCGCCGTGCTCCCCGCTCCCGTTCAGCGACCTCGATCGCTAGCACGGTAACGGTCGGCCGTTCGGTTCCCGGTCGGGCGTGCGAACGGCTACCGGCGGCTACTCCACATGCTCGCTGGTGAAGGACCAGCGGTGCACCGGACGGCCCAGCAGGGCGGCGGGCGGCTCCGGGACCGGGACCGGCTCGCCGGACCACCAGGTGATCAGCAGCACCCGGTCCCCGGCGGCCCCGAGCAGCTCGGTCCGGAGCAGTCCGGCCGAACCGCGCAGCGCGGGCAGCGCCGTCCCCCGGACCCAGCCGGAGAGCTCGGCGCCCCGGCCGTCGGCCGCCCTGGCCTCCCACATCGCGGCGGTGGTGACGCTCACTGCTGCTGCCCGGTCAGGGCCTGGTAGGCCTGCCCGTGGAAGTCGGTGTGCGGCACATGGACCTCGGTGACCGGCAGCGAGGAGTCGGCCGACAGGTCGAGCGAGGACGGCGCGCGGTCCCGCCAGACCATCTCGCTGCCGAGCGCGGCGACCATCGCGCCGTTGTCGGTGCACAGGCCCGGACGCGGCACCCGCAGCCGGATGCCGGCCCGGTCGCAGCGCTGCTGGGCCATCTCGCGGAGCCGGGAGTTGGCCGCGACACCGCCGCCGATCATCAGGTGGTCGACGCCGTTGTCCTTGCAGGCCTTGACGGCCTTGCGGGTGAGCACATCGGTGACCGCCTCCTGGAAGGACGCCGCGACGTCCGCGATCGGCACCTCCTCGCCGGCCCGGCGCTTCGCCTCCACCCAGCGGGCGACGGCGGTCTTCAGACCGGAGAAGGAGAAGTCGTACTCCGGGTCCTTGGGGCCGGTCAGGCCGCGCGGGAAGGCGATCGCCTTCGGGTCGCCCTCACGGGCGCGGCGGTCCACCACCGGGCCGCCGGGGAAGCCCAGGCCGAGCACCCGGGCCACCTTGTCGAAGGCCTCGCCGGCCGCGTCGTCGATGGTCGCGCCGAGCGGGCGGACGTCGGTGGTGATGTCCTCGCTCAGCAGCAGCGAGGAGTGCCCGCCGGAGACCAGCAGGGCCATCGTCGGCGAGGGCAGCCGGCCGTGCTCCAGCTGGTCCACGCAGATGTGCGAGGCGAGGTGGTTGACCCCGTACAGCGGCTTGTCGAGGGCCCACGCGTAGGCCTTGGCGGCGCTCACGCCGACCAGCAGCGCGCCGGCCAGGCCCGGTCCGGCGGTGACCGCGATGCCGTCCAGGTCGCTCGCCTTGACGCCCGCGGTGTCCAGGGCGCGCTGGATGGTCGGGACCATCGCCTCCAGGTGCGCGCGACTGGCGATCTCGGGGACGACGCCGCCGAAGCGGGCGTGGTCGTTGACGCTG
Organism: Kitasatospora purpeofusca; assembly: GCF_000718025.1. Taxonomy (GTDB): domain Bacteria; phylum Actinomycetota; class Actinomycetes; order Streptomycetales; family Streptomycetaceae; genus Kitasatospora; species Kitasatospora purpeofusca. The sequence goes on along the minus strand of NZ_JODS01000006.1, from coordinate 111,398 downwards.
GAGGCCACCGCGTCGGCCAGCAGGGTGGTGCCGCGCACGATGCCGACGCCGGTCTCGTCGCAGGAGGTCTCGATGCCGAGGACGAGCGGTTCGTCAGCCATGGGGGGTGTCCTTCTTCACATCCGGTCGCGGGTGGCCCGCGGGTTCGTCGAGGTCTTCGGGGGCCGCGGCGGGGGCGGCCGGGGCGGCGTGGTCGGCGGGAGCGGCGTGCTCGGTGGGAGCGGCGGAGGCGGCCGCGAGGTCGAGCCGCATCACCAGCGCGTCGATCCCGGCCGGCTGGTAGTAGCCGCGCCGGATGCCGACCGGCTCGAAGCCGAAGCGCTCGTAGAGCCGCTGCGCGCGGGTGTTGTCCACCCGAACCTCCAGCAGCAGGTCCGCGCAGCCGCGCCGGGCGGCCTCCCGCACCAGATCGGTGAGCAGCGCCGCGCCGAGCCCGGTGCCCTGGTGGCGTCCGTCGACGGCGATGGTCTGCACATCGCCGTCACCGCCCACCGCCATCAGCCCGGCGTAGCCGACGACCGCGCCGTCCGGGGTGACGGCGACGGTGTAGTGCCGGGTGCCGCCGGGGTGGGCCTCGGCCAGCTCGGACCAGAACATGCCGGCGGACCAGGCGTCCTCCGGGAACAGCTCCAGCTCCAGCGCCAGCACCGGGGCTATGTGCCACCAGCGCATCGGGCGCAGCCGGGCGGCGGGCGCCCGGTCGGCCGGGGCCGGACCGGCGGCACCGGGGGCCGTGGTGTCCGGGCCGGTGGTGCTCGGACCGGTGGTGCTCGGGCCGGTCACGCCGGGAGCACCGCCTTGTAGCCGGCCGGCACCTGGGCGTCCGGGCGGCGCAGGTAGAGCGGGGCGTTGGGCAGCAGGGCCCGGCCGGCGGCCAGTTCGGCGGCGGCGAACGCGGCGAGCGCGCCGGCCGAGACGTGCTCGGGGCCGTGGGCGCCCGGGAAGGCGTCCGGGTAGAGCAGCGCGCCGGCGCCGACCGACCGCGCCGGCGGGGTCAGCTCGCCCGGACGGTCCACCGAGGGACCTTCGGTCCGCCGGCCCTCGGCGTCGTAGGCGGCCCAGTAGACCTCCTTGCGGCGGGCGTCGGTGGCCACGGTGAACGCCTCGCCGGCCAGCCCCTCGGCGCGGGCCGCGTGGGCGATCGCGTCCAGGGTGCAGACGCCGTGCACCGGCAGGCCGAGCGCGTGGCCCAGCGCGGCGGCGGTGACCAGGCCGACCCGCAGGCCGGTGTACGGGCCCGGGCCCACGCCCACCGCGATGTCGGTCAGCCGGTGCCGGTCGACACCGGCCTCCCGGAGCACCCGGTCGATCGCGGGGATCAGGAGTTCGCCGTGGCGCCTGGCATCGACCTGGTCGGTCTCGGCGAGGACGGCCGTGCCGTCGTGGACGGCGGCGGTGACGGCGGGGGTAGCGGTGTCGAACGCGAGCAGCAGCACGGGTCAAGGTTAGACCGGTCCGCCGGTGCCCGGTCCGGCGCCGGTCCCCGGGCGGTCCCGTCGGGGCGCGTGCTCCGCCCGATCGAAAACCGGACCGGTCACGGAACACACGTCCGACACGATGCGGACCGGACGGGCGAACCTGGCACGATGGGGCCGACGGTTTTGGGACGGCGGTGGGAGCGGCACGTGGCGAAGATGGGTCCTGGAGTGGTGGTCACCGGGCTGACGCTGGGGGCCCTGGCGGTGGTGAGCCTGCTGGCCTTCCAGGCCAACGGCGCCCAGGACCGCGCGGTCGCCGCGAACCCCACCACGAGCACGGCCGCCACCACCTCCGGCGGACCGGCGGCCTCGGCCACCCCGACCGCCGCGCCCACGCCGACCGCCCCGACCCTGCCCACCGCGGGCACCGGCACCGGGCTGCGGGTCGTCTACTCGGTCAGCACCCACTACGTCTGGCTGATCGACCCGAAGAAGACCCCGCAGGTGGTGGCCACCTTCCCGGTGACACCGGGCACGGTCGAGCCGGCCCCCGGCAGCTACCCGGTGTACAGCCGGACCCAGTCCGGGACGGGCACCGACGGCAAGCAGATCGAGCACGTGGTGCGCTTCGCGCAGCAGAACGGCGTGGTGTTCGGCTTCGGCGCGGCCGTCGACGGCGGCACCGGCGCTCCGCCCGCCGCTCCGGCGCCCACCGCGGCCGCGTCCTCCCCGGCCGCCTCGGCGGGCAAGACCGGCGGAATCCGGAGCAGCCGCGCGGACGGCCAGCTGCTCTGGGACTTCGCACCGAAGGACACCAAGGTCGTCGTGATCCCCTGACCCGTGATCCCCTGACCGGGGCGGACAGGTCTCAGGCGGCGCGGCGGGTCTCGTGCGCGCCGCCGCTCGACGGCGCCGGTCCGGACGTCCCGGGGCCCTCGCCCAGCGAGGGGGCGGCCGGACGGCGTTCGGGCGGGGTGGAGACCGCCTCCGCCGCCGCACAGGCGGCCAGCAGGGCCCGCATCGGCTCCCCCGCGGCACGGCGGGCGGGCTCCTCGGCCCCGGTCCCGCGCGGTGCGCGCTCCGGGGCGGGCGTGGTGCTCGGCATGGCGCCTCCTAGTTAGGCAGACCTAACCTCAAGAACCATCCCACCACGCCCGGGACCTCGATCGCAACATCTTCCCGACACCCTGTCGGCAAACCGTGACACGACGGGGCCGCCCCGGCAAGGCCGTCCGGGGCGCTCCGACGCGGCCGGGGCGGTGCGGGCGGCGCCGTCAGGCCAGCACGGTCAGGTCCGTGCCGTCCCAGCGGGTGCCGATGCCGGTCAGCTCGACCTGGCGCGGGTCCAGGTCGTCCCCGGCCGCCTCGGCGCCGATCGCGCGTCCGATCCGGACCTCCAGACGGTTCTCCGAGAGCCGCTCGACCTTGCCCTCGCCCCACTCGACCACCACCACCGACTCGGGCAGCGAGACATCGAGGTCGAGGTCCTCCATCTCGTCGAGGTCGCCGCCCAGCCGGTACGCGTCGACGTGCACCAGCGCCGGGCCGCCCACCAGCGAGGGGTGCACCCGGGCGATCACGAAGGTCGGGGAGGTGACCGCCCCGCGCACCTGGAGCCCCTCGCCGAGGCCCCGGGTCAGCGTGGTCTTGCCCGCTCCCAGCTCGCCGGAGAGCAGCACGAGGTCCCCCGGCCGCAGGAGCGCGGCCAGCTCCCGGCCGAGCCGGCCCATCCGGTCGGGGGTGGCGACGGTGAGAGAGGCGTGGGAGCCCATGCGCGAATCAAGCCCTTCGGTCCGTACGGCGGCGCACCGGTCCTCGGGCGCCCCCGCTACCGTGCCACATCCCCGGCACCGCCCGCGCCGGGCCCGCCCCGGGACGGGGCGGCGGCGCCGCGCCGCTCTACGCCGGTTCGCCGACCTGGGGCGGCAGCGGGGCCGCGCCGCGGAAGCGGGCGGCCCGGTCGAACAGGTCCGCCAGGTGGTGGTCGACCAGGTCGGGGCGCTCCAGCATCACCAGGTGCCCGGCGTCCTGGACCAGGACCAGCTCGGCCCCCGGCAACTGCTCGGCCATCACCTCGCCGTGGCCGGGCGGGGTGAGCAGGTCCTTGGTGCCGGTCAGCACCAGGGTGGGGATGCCGCGCAGGGCGGCCAGCGCCTCGGTCTTCTCGTGCGCCGAGAACACCGGGTAGAACTCGGCCACCACGTCGATCGGGGTGGCGTCCAGCATCTGCTCGGCGAACCGGACCACGCCCGGGTCGACGTCCTTCGCCCCGAAGGAGTACCGCCGGTAGAAGACGGCGCTGACGTCCGCGCCGAGCCGGCGGGTCGCCTCCACCAGGTCCACCTGGCGGCCGAGCAGCTTCATCATGCCCGGCGCGACCCTGCGGAACAGCTTGGCGCCGGCGACGGGCAGGCCGAAGGTGACGGCGTCCCAGTTCCCGGCCAGGGTGCCGATCAGCGCGACCCCGGCGACCCGCTCCCGGAACAGCTCCGGGTGCTGGTCGGCCAGCGCCATCATCGTCATGCCGCCCATCGAGTGGCCGACCAGGACCAGCGGGCCGGTCGGCGCGACGGCGTCGATCACGGCCTTGAGGTCGCCGCCCAGCTGGTCGATGCCGGCGGGTTCGCCGGCCAGGAAGGAGCGGGAGCGCTCGGAGCGGCCGTGGCTGCGCTGGTCCCACAGGACCAGCCGGGCGCCGGACCGGAAGGCGGCGCGCTGGAAGTGCCAGCTGTCCTGGTTGAGGCAGTAGCCGTGGCAGAAGACCACGGTCAGCGGCTCGGCCGTGCCGTCCCGCCGCTCCTCCGGGAGGTCGAGGCCGTCCAGCTCGACGTACAGCTCGGTGCCGTCGGCGGCGGCCACCGTGCGGGGGCGGCCGCGCAGCGAGCCGTACGGGGCGTTGGCGTCCAGCTCGGCGCGGGCCCGGCGGCGGGTGCTCCGGCCGACCGTCAGCCGGTCGATCGCCACGCCGGCGGCGGCACCGGCCGCGAGCACGCCGACCGAGATGCCGATCAGGCCGGCCCGGCTCACCCCGGTGGCCGCCTCGGCCGCCTTGACGGCCCGGGCCGCCCGGCCGAGGGCCGCGACCGGGTCGGTGTCGCTCGGCCCGCTCATCCGAGCAGGCCCTCGTCCAGGCCGCCGACGTAGCGGCGCGGCACCCGGGAGCCGATCCGGGTCACGATCTCGTAGGAGATGGTGCCGCAGGCGCGGCCCCAGTCCTCGGCGGTCGGCTCGCCCCGGTCCCCGCTGCCGAAGACCAGCACCTCGTCGCCGATCGGCGGGGTGTCGCCGCCGAGGTCCACCACGAACTGGTCCATCGCCACCCGGCCGGCCACCGTGCGCCACTTGCCGTCGACCTGCACCGGGCCGATGCCGCTGGCGTGCCGCGGGATGCCGTCGCCGTAGCCGACCGGGACCAGGCCCAGCGTGGTCGGTCCCGGGGTGGTGTAGTGGTGGCCGTAGCTGACCCCGTGGCCGCCGGGAACGTGCTTGACCAGGGCCAGCCGGGCGGTCAGCGCCATCACCGGGCGCAGGCCGAAGTCGGACGGCGAGCCGACGTCGGGGACCGGCGACAGCCCGTACATGGCGAGGCCGGTGCGGACCATGTCGAAGTGCGACTGCGGCAGCAGCAGGGTGGCCGGCGAGTTGGCCAGGTGGCGCACCTCGGGGCGCAGCCCGGCCGCCTCGGCGGTGGCCAGGGCCAGCCGGAAGGCGTCCAGCTGCAGCTGGATCGAGGGGTGGCCGGGCTCGTCGGCGGCGGCGAAGTGCGACCAGACGCCGACCACGGTCAGCAGGCCGTCCAGCTCGGCGCGGCGCGCGGCGGCGACCAGCTCGGGCCAGTCGTGCGGCTGGCAGCCGTTGCGGCCGAGGCCGGTGTCGGCCTTGAGGTGGACCCGGGCCGGGATGCCGGTGGCGCGGACGGCGGCGAGCAGCTCGGTGAGCGCCCAGTCGCCGCTGATCGAGATGTCGAGGTCCGCGAAGAGCGCCTCCCGCCAGGGCCCGCCGGGGGTCCACAGCCAGCAGAGGATGCGCGCCTGCTCGGGGCCCACACCGCCGGCGCGCAGGGCGAGCGCCTCCTCCGGCGTCGCGGTGCCCAACCAGCCGACTCCCGCGGCGACCGCCTCCCGGGCACAGCGCAGCGCGCCGTGGCCGTAGGCGTCCGCCTTGACCGCGGCCATCACCGTGGCCCCGCCGATGCGCTCGCGCAGCGCGTCGAGGTTGCCGCGCAGGGCGGCGAGATCGATGGTCGCCTCGGCCCGTACGCCTTCGGTGAGGCCGGCCATCACGGGCGTCTTCGCAGTTGTCATCAGGGTCAGTCTCCCAGACGTCCCGGGGTCCTTGCCGAACGGCCCTTCGGCTCGCCGCCCCGGGCCGCCCGCGCCCGGGACCCCCCGCGACCCGCCACCCCCTTCCGGACGCCCACGAATCAGGCGCCGGTTCCACCCGGCCTCCCGGAACGCGGTTCCGGGGCCGCCGCGGCACGGACGTCGTTCCAGACCGCCGGGAGCGCGGCCGCCACCTCCGAGGCGATGACGGGGGCGCCGGGGACGCCGGCGGTGTGCCGGGCGGCGAGCCCGTGCAGACAGGCCGCCACCGCGGCGGCGTCCGGCGCGGACAGGCCTGCGGCGAGCAGTGAGCCGGCCAGCCCGGCCAGGACGTCCCCGCTGCCGGCGGTGGCCAGCCATGCCGTCCCGGTCGGGTTCACCCGCACCGAACCGGAGGGGTCGGCGACCACGGTGGTCGAGCCCTTCAGCAGCACCGTCGCCCGGTACGCCGCCGCGAGCCGGCGCGCGGTGGCCAGCCGGGCGGCCGCCAGCTCCTCGGCGGCGGGCGGGCGGGTCTGCTCCGAACGGGTGCCGCCGTCGCCCCCGGACCCGGCTCCGGCTCCGGCGAGCAGCCGGGCGGCCTCCCCCGTGTGCGGGGTGAGCAGCGTCGGCGCCGTCCGCCCGGCGAGCGCGCCGGGGCCGAGCCGGGCCAGCTCGGTCAGCCCGTCCGCGTCGACCAGGACCGGCACGTCGGCCGCCAGCGCCTCGGCGAGCGCCTGTCCGGCGCCCTCGCCGCCGCCCGGTCCGACCACCCAGGCCTGCACCCGGCCGGCCCCGGCCGGACCGCCCTCGGTGACCAGCGTCTCCGGGAAGCGCCGCACCACCTCCTCGGCCGCCGTCCCCACGTACCGCACCGCGCCCGCGCCGCCGCGCAGCGCGCCGGCGACCGCGAGCAGCGCCGCCCCCGGGTACCGCGCGGAACCGGCGGCGACCCCGACCACACCGCGCCGGTACTTGTCGCTCTCCGCGCCCGGCACCGGCAGCAGGGCGGCCACGTCGGCGTGCTGGAGGGCCACCACCCCGGCCGGCGGCAGTTCGAGCCCGATCCCCACCAGTTGCACCGCTCCGGCGTACGAGGCGCCCGGGTCGATCAGCAGCCCGGGCTTGTAGGTGCCGAAGCAGACCGTGACGTCCGCCCGCAGCGCCGCCCCCGCGACCTCCCCGGTGTCGGCGTCCACCCCGCTGGGCACGTCGACGGCGACCACCACCCCGGTCCGCGCGGCCCGCGCGTACGGCTCGGCCTCCGGCCGCAGTCCGCCCCGGCCGCCGATGCCGACGATGCCGTCCAGCACCAGGTCCGCGCACGAGAAGTCGGCCAGGCCGACCTCCTGCTCCACCACCACCCGCCCGTACGCCGCCCGCAGCGCCGCCAGCCCGCCGCCGTGCGCCCGCCCGGGAGCGAGCAGCACCGCCGTCACCCGCGCCCCGCGCCGGGCCAGCTCCGCACCGGCGTACAGGGCGTCACCCCCGTTGTCGCCACTACCGGCCAGCACCACCACCCGACTGCCGTACACCCGGCCGCGCCGGCGGGTCAGCAGCCGGGCACAGGTCACGGCGAGCCCGGCGGCGGCCCGCTGCATCAGCGTGCCCTCCGGGAGCCGGGCCATCAGCTCCGCCTCGGCGGCGCGGACCTGGTCGACGCTGTGGGCACTGCGCATGACGGGCTCTCCCCCGGAACTCGGCGGCAACTCCCGCCGACGCTACGCGAAGGAGCTCCCGACGGCGCCCCCGGCCGTGCGGCACACTTTCGAGTGACACCAACTTCGATTCCCCACCGGTGTCGGTCCGGGTGCCTACGGTGTGGCTCGGCACGGACCCACAGGAGGGAGAAGGGCCATGGTCGCCATGCCGGCAGTCGAGCACCCGCTGAGCGAGGAGAGCCTTCTCCAGGCGTTTCTGGAGCTGGACACCCCGCTGGGCAGCAAGGCCGAATTCATCGAAGGGGAGATCGTCGTGACGCCGCCACCCGACGGACATCACGAGGGCACGATCTCGAAGGTTTCGAAGCAGTTCTTTCGGAAGGCCGCAGTCGATCTGGACGTCGCAGGCGTCAAGGGCCTGATCACTCCCGGTGGCCGGTTCATCCCCGACGGCACGATCGTCCCGGCCGACCAGTTCGACCATCTGGATTCCTGGGCCCTGCCGGAGGGTGTTCTGCTCGTCTTCGAGGTCACCTCGCTCAACCCGCACAAGGACCGCGAGCCCAAGCGCCTGGGCTATGCCGCCGCAGAAATCCCCTGCTACCTGCTGGTCGACCGCGACGCCGGCACCGTCACCCTGTTCACCAACCCCGAGGACGGCGACTACATCACCACGACCAAGGTCGAGTTCGGCAAACCCCTGGACCTGCCCGCCCCGTTCTCCTTCACGCTCGACACGGGGCCCCTGCGGTAGGACGCAGCCACCGCAGGGGCCCCGGGACGGAGCGGGGTCGGACTACTCGACGGTGACCGACTTCGCCAGGTTGCGGGGCTGGTCGACCTCGTGGCCCTTGGCCGTGGCCAGCTCGCAGGCGAAGACCTGCAGCGGCACGGTGGCGACCAGCGGCTGGAGGAGCACCGGCGTGACCGGGATGCGGATCAGGTGGTCCGCGTACGGGACGACCGCCTCGTCGCCCTCCTCGGCGATCACGATGGTCCGCGCACCGCGGGCCCGGATCTCCTGGATGTTGGAGACGATCTTGTCGTGCAGGATCGACCGGCCGCGCGGCGACGGCACGACGACCACCACCGGCAGACCCTCCTCGATCAGCGCGATCGGGCCGTGCTTCAGCTCACCGGCGGCGAAGCCCTCGGCGTGCATGTAGGCGAGCTCCTTGAGCTTGAGCGCGCCCTCCAGGGCGACCGGGAAGCCCACGTGCCGACCGAGGAACAGCACCGACTTGGCGTCGGCGAGGGAGCGGGCCAGCTCGCGCACCGGCTCCATGGTCTCCAGGACCTGCTCGACCTGCTTCGGCGCGTCGCCGAGCTCCTTGATGACGGCGAGGATCTCGTCGCCCCACTTGGTGCCGCGCACCTGGCCCAGGTACAGCGCGACCAGGTAGCAGGCGACCAGCTGGGTCAGGAACGCCTTGGTCGAGGCGACCGCCACCTCTGGGCCGGCGTGGGTGTACAGCACCGCGTCCGACTCGCGCGGGATGGTCGAGCCGTTGGTGTTGCAGATCGCCAGCACCTTCGCGCCCTGCTCGCGCGCGTGGCGCAGCGCCATCAGGGTGTCCATGGTCTCGCCGGACTGCGAGATGGCGATGACCAGCGTGCCCGGGCCCATGATCGGGTCGCGGTAGCGGAACTCCGAGGCGACCTCGACCTCGCACGGGATCCGGGTCCAGTGCTCGATCGCGTACTTGGCGATCATGCCCGCGTGGAAGGCGGTGCCGCAGGCCACGATGACGACCTTGTCGACCGCGCGCAGGTCGGCGTCCGACATCCGCAGCTCGTCGAGGGTGAGCCGGCCGTCGGTGCCGATCCGGCCGAGGAGGGTGTCGGCGACGGCCTTCGGCTGCTCGGCGATCTCCTTGAGCATGAAGTAGTCGTAGCCGCCCTTCTCGGCGGCCGAGGCGTCCCAGTCGACGTGGTACTCGGTCACGTCGGCCGGGGTGCCGTCGAAGTTGGTCACCGTGACGCCCTCGCGGCGCAGCTCGACGACCTGGTCCTGGCCCAGCTCGATCGCCTCGCGGGTGTGCGCGATGAACGCGGACACGTCGGAGGCGAGGAAGTTCTCGCCCTCGCCGCGCCCGACCACCAGCGGCGAGTTGCGACGGGCGCCGACCACGACGTCCGGGGCGTCGGCGTGCACGGCGACGAGGGTGAAGGCGCCCTCCAGCCGGCGGCAGACGGCGCGCATGGCCTCCGCGAGGTCGCCCTCGTACAGCTCGCCGAGCAGGTGCGCGACGACCTCGGTGTCCGTCTCCGAGCGCAGCGTGTGGCCGCGCTCGGCCAGCTCGCCCCGGAGCAGGGCGAAGTTCTCGATGATGCCGTTGTGGACCACGGCGACCTTGGCCGCGTCGTCCAGGTGGGGGTGGGCATTGGCGTCCGTCGGCCCGCCGTGGGTGGCCCAACGGGTGTGGCCGATGCCGGTGGTACCGCCGGGAAGAGGGGTCTCGGCGAGCGACTTCTCCAGGTTCGCGAGCTTGCCGGCCCGCTTGTCGGTGGCGAGGCTCCACTGCCCGTCGGAGCCCTGCACCTGCACCGCGACACCGGCGGAGTCGTAACCCCGGTACTCCAGTCGCTGCAGGCCTGCGATTACAACGTCAAGGGCGGGCTGGGAGCCCACGTATCCAACAATTCCGCACATGCGTGCCAGCATAAGGGCGCTCCGGACGCCCCATTCGCACGGTTCGCCCACAGGCCGTGACCGACACCACAGCCACCGCGAACGGCGCTACGGCCCACAATGGAGCATGTGCTGACCGAACTCTGTACGCGGGGCGACATCACGCCCGGCCCCTCGCCGTCCCCCTACGTGGACCTCAGCCGGGCCGAGTGGAGCGCGCTGCGCGAGCGTACGCCGCTGCCACTGACCGCGGAGGAGGTGGAACGGCTGCGGGGTCTCGGCACCGCACTCGACCTCGACGAGGTCCGGGACGTCTATCTGCCGCTGTCCCGGCTGCTGAACCTCTACATCCACGCCACGCACGACCTGCGCGGCGCCCTGGGCACCTTCCTGGACACCCCGGACACCGAGCGCACCCGCACCCCGTTCATCATCGGGGTGGCCGGCTCGGTCGCGGTCGGCAAGTCGACCACCGCCCGGCTGCTCCAGGCGCTGCTGGCCCGCTGGCCCGAGCACCCCCGGGTCGAGCTGGTCACCACCGACGGGTTCCTGCTGCCCAACGCCGAGCTGCGGCGGCGCGGCCTGATGGCCCGCAAGGGCTTCCCCGAGTCGTACGACCGCCGGGCGCTGACCCGCTTCGTCGCGGATGTGAAGGCCGGCAAGGAGCGGGTCACCGCGCCGGTCTACTCGCACCTCGTGTACGACATCGTGCCGGACGAGCGGCTCACCGTGGAGCGCCCGGACATCCTCATCGTCGAGGGCCTGAACGTGCTCCAGCCGGCCCTGCCCGGCAGCGACGGGCGCACCCGCCTCGCGGTGGCCGACTACTTCGACTTCTCGATCTACGTCGACGCCCGCACCGACGACATCGAGAGCTGGTACCTGGACCGGTTCCGCAAGCTGCGGCAGACCGCCTTCCAGGACCCGAGCTCCTACTTCCGCCGCTTCACCGAGGTGCCGGAGGAGGAGGCGATGGAGTACGGCCGCCAGGTCTGGCGCACCATCAACCGTCCGAACCTGCTGGAGAACGTGCGGCCCACCCGCGGCCGGGCCACCCTGGTCCTGCAGAAGGGCTCGGACCACAAGGTCCGCCGGGCGCTGCTGCGCAAGCTCTGAGGGAACGCCGAGAGGCCCCCGCCGCGATCGTCCGCGGCGGGGGCCTCTCGGCGTGTTCCGGGGCCGTCAGCCCAGCGAGCTGCGCACGGCCTCGGCGAGCTTCTCGGCGACGGACTGCGCCTGCGCCTCGTCGGCGGCCTCGACCATCACCCGGACGAGCGGCTCGGTGCCCGACGGACGCAGCAGCACCCGGCCGGTGGCACCCAGCTCGGCCTCGGCCGCGGCCACCGCGGTGGCCAGCTCCTCGCTGGTCCCGACCCGGCTCTTGTCGACGCCCTTGACGTTGATCAGCACCTGCGGCAGGCGGGTCATCACGGCGGCCAGGTCCGCCAGCGGCTGCTTGGTGGCGGCCAGCCGGGCGCCCAGCATCAGGCCGGTCAGGGTCCCGTCGCCGGTGGTCGCGTGGTCCAGCAGGATGACGTGGCCGGACTGCTCGCCGCCCAGCGCGAAGCCGTGCTCCTTCATCGCCTCCAGCACGTACCGGTCGCCGACCGAGGTCTCGACCAGGTCGATGCCCTCGCGCTCCATCGCCAGCTTGAAGCCCAGGTTGGACATCACGGTGGCGACGGCGGTGTTGCGGCGCAGCGTGCCGGCCTCCTTCATGGCGACGGCCAGGATCGCGATGATCTGGTCGCCGTCGACCTCGTCGCCGGCCGCGTCGGCGGCCAGGCAGCGGTCGGCGTCGCCGTCCAGGGCGATCCCGAGGTCCGCCGAGTGCTCGCGCATGACGGTGCGCAGCCGGTCCAGGTGGGTGGAGCCGACACCGTCGTTGATGTTGAGGCCGGTGGGCTCGGCACCCAGGGTGTGCACGACCTCGGCGCCGGCCCGGGCGAAGGCCTCGGGGGCGACGTAGGCGGCCGCGCCGTGCGCGCCGTCGATGACGACCCGGATGCCGTCCAGGCGGTTGGGCAGCACGCCGATGAGGTGGGCGACGTACTTGTCGAAGCCCTCGGTGTACTCGCGGACCCGGCCGACGGCGGCGCCGGTCGGACGGTTCCAGTCCTCACCGCCCGCCGCGTGCTTGTGGTAGTGGGCCTCGATGGCGTCCTCGATGCGGTCGTCCAGCTTGTGGCCGCCGCGGGCGAGGAACTTGATGCCGTTGTCCGGCATGGCGTTGTGGCTGGCGGACAGCATCACGCCGAAGTCGGCGCCGAGCGCGCCGGTGAGGTAGGCCACCGCCGGGGTGGGGAGCACTCCGACCCGCAGTACGTCGACGCCGGCGCTCGCCAGGCCCGCGATGACCGCGGCCTCCAGGAACTCGCCCGAGGCGCGCGGGTCACGGCCCACGACCGCGACCGGCCGATGGCCGTCGAAGGCCCCCGCCTCGCCGAGCACGTGCGCCGCCGCGACCGACAGGCCGAGCGCCAGCTCCGCCGTCAGCCCCTGATTGGCCACACCGCGCACGCCGTCCGTACCGAAGAGTCGTCCCATTGTCCCGTCCTCACATCGCCGCAATGCCTTGCAGTGAATCCGATCGAATCCCCGGCCTCCGCACAATGGCCGGGGAACACGACACCCCGGAGTACACGAGGTACTCCGGGGCGTGTGGAGCGCATCCGGGGGCGTGCACCACCAGGGCGGTGCACCCCCGGAGGGCGCAATTAGCGCTTGCTGTACTGCGGCGCCTTGCGGGCCTTCTTGAGACCGGCCTTCTTGCGCTCGACGGCACGCGCGTCACGCATCAGGAAGCCGGCCTTCTTCAGGGCAGCGCGGTTGTTGTCCACGTCGGCCTCGTTCAGGGCACGGGCGACACCGAGGCGCAGCGCGTAGGCCTGACCGGAGACGCCGCCGCCGGAGATGCGGGCGACAACGTCGTAACGGCCGTCAAGCTCGAGGAGCTTGAAGGGCTCGTTCACGGTCTGCTGGTGCACCTTGTTGGGGAAGTAGTTCTCCAGGGTGCGACCGTTGATCTTCCACTGCCCGGTGCCCGGGACGATGCGCACGCGGGCGATCGCCTCCTTGCGACGGCCCAGGCCGGCGCCGGGGACGGCCTCGCCGAAGCGGCCGGCCAGGGACTCGGAGGTGTACTCCTCGGAGGTGAACTCGCCCTCGACGACAGTCTCGTCGAACTCGACCTCAAGGGTTTCGGTGGTCTCGGCCACGGTGTTCCTCAGCTCTTTTCAGTGATGGGGGGCTTGGTGGCCGGAATTACTGCGCGACCTGGGTGATCTCGAACGGCACCGGCTGCTGCGCAGCGTGCGGGTGCTGGTCGCCCGAGTAGACCTTCAGCTTGGAGAGCATCTGACGGCCCAGGGTGTTCTTGGGGATCATGCCCTTGATGGCCTTCTCGACGGCCTTCTCCGGGTTGTTCGCCAGCAGGTCGTCGTAGCGCACCGAACGCAGACCGCCCGGGAAGCCCGAGTGGCGGTAGGCCAGCTTCTGGGTCTTCTTGTTACCGGACAGGTGCACCTTGTCGGCGTTGATGATGATGACGAAGTCACCAGTGTCAACGTGCGGCGCGTAGATCGCCTTGTGCTTACCCCGGAGGAGGTTGGCGGCCTGGGAGGCCAGACGGCCGAGCACGACGTCGGTCGCGTCGATGACGTGCCACTGACGCTGGACGTCGCCGGGCTTGGGGCTGTACGTACGCACGGTCGTATGCCTTCGCTTTTCAGTGAGTGAGTCCTGACAGGAGTACCCGGAGGAGGGATCAGCCTGGCCGCCTTGGACGCAATTCAAGGGGGAGCCGCTGGTCGTCGACCTGGTGTCTCCGGCGTACCGACCTCTCACGTGAGATAGAGCGAGCCAATACGCACATCAAGCGCCCAGGCTACCGGGCCGGACGGGGACGGTCAAAATCCTCCCCGCCGGAACGGTCCCCGGGCCCCTGATCAGCGGTCCCGCTCGACCCGGCTGACGTCCCAGACCGGGTCCGGGGACTCGTAGACCCGGCCGTCGGCGCCGAAGACCAGGAAACGGTCGAAGGTCCGGGCGAACCACCGGTCGTGGGTGACGCACAGCACAGTGCCGTCGAAGGCCTCCAGCCCGGCCTGCAGCGCCTCGGCGCTCTCCAGGTCCAGGTTGTCGGTCGGCTCGTCGAGCAGCAGCGCGGTGACGCCGGACAGCTCCAGCTTGAGGATCATCAGCCGGGCCTGCTGCCCGCCGGAGAGCGACTCGAACTTCTGCTCCTCCTGCCGGTCCAGCTCGTACCGGCGCAGCACGCCCATCGCGGCGCCGCGGCCGAGCGCGTGCTCCTCCTCGACGATCGAGCGGACGGTGCGGCCGAGCAGCTCGGGGTGCGCGTGGGTCTGCCGGAAGTGGCCGGGCACCACCCGGGCGCCGAGCTTCCAGGACCCGGTGTGGGCCACCGTGTCGTCGCCCGCCAGCAGCCGCAGGAAGTGCGACTTGCCGGAGCCGTTGGACCCCAGCACCCCGACCCGCTCGCCGTAGAAGACCTCCAGGTCGAAGGGCTTCATCAGGCCGGTGAGCTCCAGCTGCTCCATGGTGAAGGCGCGCACCCCGGTGCGCCCGCCCTTGAGCCGCATGGTGATGCTCTGCTCGCGCGGCGGGGCCTCGGGCGGGCCGGCGTCCTCGAACTTCTTGAGCCTGGTCTGCGCGGCCGAGTAGCGGGAGGCCATGTCGTGGCTGATCGAGGCGGCCTGGCGCAGGTTGACGACGAGCTTCTTGAGCTTGGCGTGCTCCTCGTCCCAGCGCCGGCGCAGCTCCTCGAAGCGCTCGAAGCGGGCCTTGCGGGCCTCGTGGAAGGAGTCGAACCCGCCGCCGTGCACCCAGACGCTGGAGCCGGCCGCGCCGGACTCGACGCTGATGATCTTCTCGGCGGTGCGGGACAGCAGTTCGCGGTCGTGGGAGATGAACAGCACGGTCTTCGGGGTGGCCCGGATGGCCTCCTCCAGCCAGCGCTTGCCCGGGACGTCCAGGTAGTTGTCCGGCTCGTCGAGCAGCAGGACCTCCTCGGGGCCGCGCAGCAGCGCCTCCAGGACGAGCCGCTTCTGCTCGCCGCCGGAGAGCGTGTTCAGACCGCGCCACTGGGCCTTGTCGAAGGGCATCCCGAGGGCCGCCGTGGTGCAGACGTCCCAGTCGGTCTCGTAGTCGTAGCCGCCGACGTCGGCCCAGTCGGAGAGCGCCTGGGCGTAGGCCATCTGCGTCTTCTCGTCGTCCTGGGCGATCATCGCCAGCTCGGCCGCGTCGACCGCGCGGGCGGCCTCGGCGATCCGCGCGGGGGCGACGGAGACCAGCAGGTCGCGGACGGAGGCGTCGGCGGGCAGCGCGCCCGGGCCCTCCTGCTCGTCGCCGGCCTTCTTCTGCTCCTCGCGGCCGGTGGTGCCGACGAACTGGCGCATCACGCCGAGCCCGCCGCTGATCGTCACCGAGCCGCCGTGCGGCTGGAGGTCGCCCGCGATCATGCGCAGCAGTGTGGTCTTGCCCGCGCCGTTGGCGCCGACCAGCGCGACGGCCGCGCCCTCCCCCACCCGGAAGGACGCGTCGTCGAACAGCACCCGCCCGTCCGGCAGGTAGTACTCCAGGTGCGAAATCTCGACGTGTCCCATGGGGGAGATTGTCCCAAGCCGCCGCCCCGGACCCAAATGGATTAGGTGGCGTCGGGGCCTGACGGGACGGTGGGGGCGCCGGGGAGGGTGCGCATCCGGCGGGCGGCGCGGTTGCGCTCCGCGAGCTGGTCGTCGGCCGGGTAGCCGACCTCCTCCAGGGTCAGCCCGTACGGCCGGATCACGTTGACGGCGGAGTTGCGCACCCCGCCGGCCAGCACCTCGCCGGGGAACTCCACCGGCCGGTGGCCGTCGCCGACCAGCAGCATCGCGCCGACCAGGGCGCGCACCATGTTGTGGCAGAAGGCGTCGGCCCGCACGGTGGCGACGGCGAGCGAGCCCTCCTGGGACGCGTAGCCGTCCACCGGGACCCGGTCCCAGCGCAGCTCCAGCAGGGTGCGGATGGTGGTCGCGCCCTCGCGCTTCTTGCAGTACGCCGCGAAGTCGTGCTCGCCGATCAGCAGCCGGGCGGCGGCGTTCATCCGGTCCAGGTCGAGCGGCCGGTCGTGCCAGAGCACATGGCCGCGCAGCAGCGGGTCGACCCCGCCGGGGTGGTCGGCGACCCGGTAGGCGTAGCGGCGCCAGATCGCCGAGAAGCGGGCGTCGAAGCCCGCCGGGGCCTCGCCCACCCGGTAGATCCGGACGTCACCGGGCAGCCGCCCGGCCAGCCGGCGCATCAGCTTCTCCCGGTGCGCCTCCCACAGCTCGGCCGGCAGGTCGACGTGGGCGACCTGGCCCCGGGCGTGCACACCGGCGTCGGTGCGGCCGGCCACGGTGAGCGGGTGGAGCTCCTGGCTGCGGGTGACGATCTGCAGCGCGGTCTCGATCTCCTCCTGGACCGTCCGCCGGCCGCCCTTCTGCCGGGCCCAGCCGGAGAACTCGGCGCCGTGGTAGGCGAGGTCCAGCCGGACCCGGACGTACCCGTCGGCCGGGCCGTCCTTCACCGGCGGCCGCTCGGCGCAATCGTTCACCACTGCTCTCCACTCCCTGGACAAAGAGGAACGGGCCCGCTCCCCCACGGATGGGGAAGCGGGCCCGCAACACACCTGGTGGGTGTCAGGCCTGCTCGGCGGCCTCGGCCTCGTCGGCCTTGGGGGCCTCGACCTTGGCCTCGTCGGCCTCCTTGACGGCGCGCTTGGTGGCGGCCTCGGCCTCACCGACGGCGGTCTGCGCGACGGTCAGCGCCTCGACCAGCTCGATCACGGCCATCGGGGCGTTGTCGCCACGACGGGGACCGATCTTGGTGATACGGGTGTAACCACCCGGGCGGTTCTCGTAGCGCGGCGCGATCTCGGTGAAGAGGGTGTGCAGCACCGAGATGTCGGTGATGGTCTTGCGCACCAGGCGACGGTTGTGGATGTCGCCCTTCTTCGCCTTGGTGATCAGCTTCTCCGCCAGCGGGCGCATCCGACGGGCCTTGGCCTCGGTCGTGGTGATGCGGCCGTACTGGAACAGCTCCCGGCACAGACCGGCGAGCAGCAGCGGCTCGTGGTGCGGGCCGCCGCCGAGGCGGGCACCCTTGGTGGGACGCGGCATGGAATTACTCCTCGAATCTCCGACTGCGGCCGTACCAGGTACCGCAGCGGGCGTACGGGCACTGTGCCCGCACGACTTTCACGACAACGGAGGCGGTTCCTGGGAACCGCCCCCGCGGTCAAGTCTCTCAGTACTGCTCGGTCTCCGCGTAACCCGCGTCGTCCAGGTCGTCGGCGCCGAAGGCGTCGGCGGCGGCGGTCGGGTCGAACCCGGGCGGGCTGTCCTTGAGGGCCAGGCCCATGCCGGCCAGCTTCGCCTTGACCTCGTCGATCGACTTCGCACCGAAGTTGCGGATGTCGAGCAGGTCGGCCTCGGAGCGGGCGACGAGCTCACCCACGGTGTGGATGCCCTCGCGCTTGAGGCAGTTGTACGACCGAACGGTGAGCTCGAGCTCCTCGATCGGCAGCGCCAGGTCGGCGGCCAGGGCGGCGTCCGTCGGGGACGGGCCCATGTCGATGCCCTCGGCGTCGATGTTCAGCTCGCGGGCGAGACCGAACAGCTCCACCAGGGTCTTGCCGGCCGAGGCCATCGCGTCGCGCGGACGCATGGCGGGCTTGGTCTCGACGTCGACGATCAGCTTGTCGAAGTCGGTCCGCTGCTCGACACGGGTCGCCTCGACCTTGTAGGTGACCTTCAGCACGGGGCTGTAGATCGAGTCGACCGGGATGCGGCCGATCTCCTGGCCGGAGGCCTTGTTCTGGACGGCGGAGACGTAGCCGCGACCGCGCTCGACGGTCAGCTCCATCTCCAGCTTGCCCTTGCCGTTCAGCGTGGCGAGGATCAGCTCGGGGTTGTGCACCTCGACACCGGCCGGCGGCGCGATGTCGGCGGCGGTGACGACACCCGGGCCCTGCTTGCGCAGGTACATCACGACCGGCTCGTCGTGCTCCGAGGAGACGACCAGCTGCTTGATGTTGAGGATGAGGTCGGTGACGTCCTCCTTGACGCCCGGCACGGTGGTGAACTCGTGCAGGACACCGTCGACGCGGATGCTGGTGACAGCGGCACCCGGGATCGAGGAGAGGAGCGTGCGGCGCAGGGAGTTGCCGAGGGTGTAGCCGAAGCCCGGCTCGAGCGGCTCGATCACGAACCGCGAGCGGAACTCGTCGACGACCTCTTCGGTCAGCGAGGGGCGCTGAGCGATCAGCATGGTGTCAGATCCTCCATTGATCTTCGGCACCCACTATTTGATGCCGAACAGAACCAGCGTACGGGGTCCCGTCGGAAACGGGACCCCGTACGAGGTTTGAAGCAGGTACTGCGAGCCCGGAAGGGCCCCGCGTCAGACGCGGCGGCGCTTCGGCGGACGGCAGCCGTTGTGCGGGGTGGGGGTGACGTCCTGGATCGAGCCGACCTCCAGGCCGGTGGCCTGGAGCGAACGGATCGCGGTCTCGCGGCCGGAGCCCGGACCCTTCACGAAGACGTCAACCTTGCGCATGCCGTGCTCCTGCGCGCGACGGGCAGCGGCCTCGGCGGCCATCTGCGCGGCGAACGGGGTCGACTTGCGCGAGCCCTTGAAGCCGACGTGGCCGGCGGAGGCCCAGGAGATCACGTTGCCCGAGGGGTCGGTGATCGAAACGATGGTGTTGTTGAACGTGCTCTTGATGTGCGCGTGGCCGTGAGCGACGTTCTTCTTTTCCTTGCGGCGGATCTTCTTCGCGCCGGCAGCCTGACGACCCTTGGGGGGCATAAGTCTGTTCTCCTACTGAGGTGGTCGGTCCGCTGACCCGCGGGCCGGAGGGATGTCCGGTTACGGGACGGACTACTTCTTGCCCGGCTTCTTCTTACCGGCGATCGCGCGACGCGGGCCCTTGCGGGTACGCGCGTTGGTGTGGGTGCGCTGACCGCGGACCGGCAGGCCGCGGCGGTGACGCAGACCCTCGTAGCAGCCGATCTCGACCTTGCGGCGGATGTCGGCGGCCACCTCGCGGCGGAGGTCACCCTCGACCGTGAAGTTGGCGTCGATGTACTGGCTCAGCTTGACCAGGTCGTCCTCGGCGATGTCGCGAACGCGGACATCGGGGCTGACACCGGTCTCGGCGAGGGTCTGCTGGGCGCGGGTACGGCCGATGCCGTACACGTACGTAAGGGCGATCTCGATCCGCTTCTCACGGGGGAGATCAACGCCGGCGAGGCGTGCCATTCAAGGCTCCTGTGTTTCTTCAGAGGTCTGGCGAGCCACCTACTCCGACACCTCACGGTGAGGGAGCCCCGGCCTCTGACCGGGGGCGGCAGTCCGTCCTGGACGGATCGGGTGGCCCGCTTATGACGTTTTTCGCGTCGCGCGAAGTACTACGAGAAATGCGGGAAAGAGATCAGCCCTGGCGCTGCTTGTGGCGCAGGTTGTCGCAGATCACCATGACCCGGCCGTGACGGCGGATCACCTTGCACTTGTCGCAGATCTTCTTGACGCTCGGCTTGACCTTCATGCTTCAGGTTCTCCGGGTCTAGATCTGGCGTTCTTACTTGTAGCGGTAGACGATCCGGCCACGCGTCAGGTCGTAGGGGCTGAGCTCCACCACGACCCGGTCGTCCGGCAGGATGCGGATGTAGTGCATGCGCATCTTGCCACTGATGTGCGCGAGGACCTTGTGACCGTTCTGCAGCTCGACCTTGAACATCGCGTTCGGAAGAGACTCGATCACGGTGCCCTCGATCTCAATGGCGCCTTGCTTCTTAGCCATGAACTGCGAGATCCACCTTCCGGGACCGGCTACCGTATGCGGCACGCTCGTGCGAACCTGGGTCCACCCCGACCCCGACGAGGGGGAAGAGGGCGTGCTGGAGCACGCTACGAGTGAGCCGACGGTCCATCCTACGCCAGCGCGAGGGATGCACCAAAACGGGGCTCCGGTCAGCGGCCGGTCGTGGCGGCGGGAACGACCGGGACGGCCAGCGGGTCGACGTGGGCGGTGCAGGCGGCGCAGCGGCGGGCGGCCTCGGGGATCTCGGTCAGGCACTCCGGGCAGGGACGCTTCGGGGTCTTCGGCTTCTTCGGCATGTACCGGGCGGTGGCCTTGGTCACCGGCAGGACCACGCAGAAGTAGAGCACCGCGGCGGTCATGAAGAACGCGATCAGCACGTTGAGGAACTGGCCGTACGGGAAGGTCACCCCGGCGATGGTGGCCTTGTACGAGCCGAAGTCGCCGGCGGCGCCGACCACCACACCCACCAGCGGGGTGAGGAAGGCGGACACGAAGCCGGTCACCACACCGGTGAACGCGGCACCGATGACGACACCGACCGCCATGTCGACCACGTTGCCGCGCATCATGAAGTCGCGGAATCCCTTGAACACTGCACTCTCCTCGCTCGAAGCCACTGCCAGCGCATAAAAATAGGACAAAAGCCCTGGAGGTCCAAACCTCCAGGGCTTCGCTCCTTCGCCGGGGCCGGCGCTCCGACCCCGCCGACTACGCGCCGAGCGGGTCCGGCGCGGCCGTGACACCCAGCCTGGCCAGCATCTCCTTGCCGCCGTCGAAGGCGGTGAGCACCAGCGGGCCCTCCTCGGTGACCGCCACCGAGTGCTCCCAGTGCGAGGCCCAGGTGCCGTCGTTGGTGACCACGGTCCAGTCGTCCTCCAGCACCTTGGTGTGCGGGGTGCCCAGCGAGACCATCGGCTCGATCGCCAGCACGGTGCCGGGGACCAGCTTCATCCCCTTGCCCCGGCCGCGCTCGACGTAGTTCAGCACGTGCGGCTCCATGTGCATCGCGGTGCCGATGCCGTGGCCGCCGTAGCCCTCGGTGATGCCCCACTTGCCCTTGGGCGGCAGCGGCTGGCGGCGGATGAAGCCCTCGATCGCCTTGGAGACGTCGACCAGGCGGTTGCCCTTCTTCATCTGGGCGATGCCGGCCCACATCGAGCCCTCGGTGACCCGGCTCAGCATCTCCACCTCGGGAGCGACCTCGCCGACCGCGACCGAGATCGCCGCGTCGCCGTGCCAGCCGTCCAGGATCGCGCCGCAGTCGATCGAGATGAGGTCGCCCTCCTCGAGCACCCGGCCGCCGGGGATGCCGTGCACGACCTCGTTGTTCACCGAGGCGCAGATGACGCCCGGGAACCACAGGCCGCCGTGGTCCGCCCGGAAGTTCGAGGTCGCACCGTGGTCGGTGATGACCTTGTCCGCGATGTCGTTGAGCTCCTGGGTGGTGATTCCCGGGGCGACCGCCTCGCGGCACGCCTTGAGCGCCTCGGCGACGACCAGCCCGGCCGCTCGCATCTTCGCGATCTGCTCGGGGGTCTTGATCTCCACCATCTGGGTCACGCCTTCCTTGGGTTCCCGCGCGGTCCTTGCCGGCGGCCGTGCACTCGTTCCACCGTACGACGCCGTACGGCCGCGCTGCCCACGGGCGGGCAGCGCGGCCGTACGTACGTCGCTGAAAAACTCAGCTGTCCTGCTTCAGCGCCTCGATCGCGCGGGCGGTGACCTCGTCCACCTTGCCGAGCGCGGGGATCGTGGCGATCAGACCCTGCTGGCGGTAGTAGTCGATGATCGGCTCGGTCTCCGTGTGGTAGACCTCGAGCCGGGTCCGCACCGCTTCCTCGGTGTCGTCCGAACGCTGGTACAGCTCGCCGCCGCACTCGTCGCAGACGCCCTCGGTCTTCGGCGGGTTGTAGACCGCGTGGAACACGTGGCCGCCGTCGTTGCGGCACAGCCGGCGGCCGGCGATCCGACGGACGACCTCGTCCTCGGGGACCTCCAGGTCCAGCACGCCGTCCAGCGCGATGCCCTGCTCGGCGAGGAACTCGTCCAGCGCCTTCGCCTGGCCCAGGTTGCGCGGGAAGCCGTCCAGCAGGAAGCCGTTGGCGGCGTCCTCCTGGAGCATGCGGTCCTTGGCCATCCCGATGGTGACCTCGTCGGGCACCAGGCGGCCCGCGTCCATGTAGCTCTTGGCCTCGACACCCAGCGGGGTGCCCTGGCCGATGTTGGCGCGGAACAGGTCGCCGGTCGAGATGTGGGGAATGGACAGGGTCTTGGCGAGCAGGTGCGCCTGAGTACCCTTCCCGGCCCCGGGGGGTCCGACGAGGACGATACGCATCAGCGGAGGAACCCTTCGTAATTGCGCTGCTGGAGCTGGCTCTCGATCTGCTTCACAGTTTCGAGTCCGACGCCGACGACGATGAGCACGCTGGTGCCGCCGAACGGGAAGTTGGTCTGCTGTCCGAAGGCGACCAGGGCGATCATCGGGATCAACGCGATCAGGCCCAGGTAGAGCGAACCCGGCCACGTGATGCGGGTGAGCACGTAGTTCAGGTACTCGGCCGTCGGGCGGCCGGCCCGGATACCCGGGATGAACCCACCATACTTCTTCATGTTGTCGGCAACTTCTTCGGGGTTGAAGGAGATCGCGACGTAGAAGAAGGCGAAGAAGACGATCAGCAGGAAGTACGTGGCCATGTAGACCGGGTGGTCGCCGCGGACGAAGTGCTTGGTGATCCAGACCGCCCAGGTCGACTGACTGTTGGTCAGCTGGACCACCAGGGCGGGGATGTACAGCAGCGACGAGGCGAAGATGACCGGGATGACACCGGCCTGGTTCACCTTGAGCGGGATGTAGGTCGACGTCCCGCCGAAGGCCCGACGGCCGATCATCCGCTTCGCGTACTGGACCGGGATCCGGCGCTGGGCCTGCTCGACGAAGATGACGAGCATCACAACGATGACGCCGATCGCGATGACCGAGAGGAACTCGACCCAGCCGCCGCCGATGGTGCCGGACTGCTTGATCGCCCACATCGAGGTGGGGAACTGCGCGGCGATCGAGGTGAAGATCAGCAGCGACATGCCGTTGCCGATGCCCCGGTCGGTGATGAGCTCACCCAGCCACATGATCACCGTGGTGCCGGCGGTCATGGTCAGGACCATCACGGCGATCCGGAAGACCCCGGTGTCCGGGACGATCTGGTTGGCGTAGACGCACCCGGAGAAGAGGGCGCCGCTGGACGCGGTCGCCACGATCCCGGTGCCCTGGAGCACCGCCAGCGCGATGGTGAGGTAACGGGTGTACTGGGTGATCTTCGCCTGGCCGGCCTGCCCCTCCTTCTTCAGCGCCTCGAGTCGTGGGATCACGACCGTGAGGAGCTGGAGGATGATGCTCGCCGTGATGTACGGCATGATGCCGAGGGCGAAGATCGTCAACTGGAGCAGAGCGCCGCCGGAGAACAGGTTCACCAGGCCGAAGAGCCCGTTGTTCTTGGTCTCCTTGATGCAGGCGTGAACCGCCTCGAAGTCGACCCCGGGTACGGGAACGTGCGAGCCCAGCCGGAACAGCACCATGATGCCCAGCGTGAACAGCAGCTTCTTGCGCAGGTCGGGCGTCTGGAACGCCCGCGCGAACGCACTGAGCACGGTGCCTCCTGCGCCTCCCGCACGTCGTCGGCGGGAGGGTCGGTCCTGGAATGGGGAGTTTGCGGTTCGGGCCCCGTACAGACGGCACAGGCGAGCCTGCGCGCAGCCTACAAGGGAACTCCACGGACTCTAACAGTGCACGGCCACTCGAAAGAAGCGCGTACGGCCTCTCCCCCACTCATGGGGTACGGGATGCCCGGTTTTGCCACACAAAAGAACGAGGGCCCGTTCACCGCAATCCGGACCGCCCGGGCCGGGGAAAGTCCGGAAAAGGCGTGAGCCCCGCGCTTCCCTGAACGGGAAACGCGGGGCTCACGAAGTCAGCGGGCTCAGACGAGCTCGGTGACGGTGCCGCCGGCGGCGACGATCTTCTCGGTGGCGGAGCCGGAGACGGCGTCGACCGTCACCTGCAGGGCAACCGAGATCTCGCCGGTGCCGAGCACCTTGACGAGGGAGTTCTTGCGAACCGCGCCCTTGGCGACCAGGTCCTCGACCGTGACCGAACCACCCTGCGGGTAGAGCTCGGCCAGCTTGTCGAGGTTGACGACCTGGAACGTGATCTTGAACGGGTTCTTGAAGCCCTTCAGCTTCGGCAGGCGCATGTGGAGCGGCATCTGGCCACCCTCGAAGCGCTGCGGAACCTGGTAGCGGGCCTTGGTGCCCTTGGTACCACGACCAGCGGTCTTACCCTTGGACGCCTCGCCACGACCCACACGGATCTTGTCGGTCTTGGCACCCGGGGCGGGACGCAGGTTGTGGATCTTGATCGGGTTCTCGCCCATGATCAGTCCACCTCCTCAACCGTCACGAGGTGACGAACGGTCTGGGCCATCCCACGGATCTCGGGACGGTCCTCCTTCACCACGACGTCGTGCATGCGCTTGAGACCGAGCGAACGCAGGGTGTCACGGTGATTCTGCTTGCTGCCGATGTACGACTTGGTCTGCGTGATCTTGAGGCGAGCCATCAGGCGCTCACCCCAGCAGCACGCGCCCGCAGCAGAGCGGCGGGGGCCACGTCCTCCAGCGGCAGACCACGACGGGCGGCGATCTCCTCGGGGCGCACGAGGCCCTTCAGAGCGGCCACGGTGGCGTGCACGATGTTGATCGCGTTGTCCGAGCCGAGCGACTTCGACAGGATGTCGTGGATGCCGGCGCACTCCAGGACGGCGCGCACCGGACCACCGGCGATAACACCGGTACCGGGGGCGGCGGGCTTCAGGAGCACGACGCCGGCGGCCTTCTCACCCTGGATCGGGTGGGGGATGGTGCCCTGGATACGGGGGACCTTGAAGAAGTTCTTCTTGGCCTCCTCAACACCCTTGGCGATGGCGGCCGGAACCTCCTTCGCCTTCCCGTAACCGACACCCACGGTGCCATCGCCATCGCCCACCACGACCAGCGCGGTGAAGGAGAAACGACGACCACCCTTGACAACCTTGGCGACACGGTTGATCGCGACGACGCGCTCGACGTAAGCGGTCTTCTCGACGGCGGGGGCGTTGCCCCGGTCGTCACGCTTACGGTCGCGCCGCTCGCCACCGGTGCCGCCGCCGGCGCCGCTACCGCGGCGCTGGGGTCCAGCCATTGGAATTACCTCTCTCGATTACGTCCGCCGACAGAGTCGACGAGCGGCTTAGAAGTCGAGCCCGGCCTCGCGAGCCGCGTCCGCCAGGGCGGCGATGCGGCCGGCGTACCGGTTGCCCGCGCGGTCGAAGACGACCGACTCGATGCCGGCAGCCTTGGCGCGCTCGGCGACCAGGCTCCCGACCTTCTTGGCCAGCTCGGTCTTGTCGCCCTCGGCGCCCTTGATGGACACGTCGAGGGTGGACGCCGACG
Organism: Kitasatospora purpeofusca; assembly: GCF_000718025.1. Classification (GTDB taxonomy): domain Bacteria; phylum Actinomycetota; class Actinomycetes; order Streptomycetales; family Streptomycetaceae; genus Kitasatospora; species Kitasatospora purpeofusca. The sequence continues at coordinate 86,041 of NZ_JODS01000006.1, read as the reverse complement.
CCAGGGTGTGACCCTTGGCGTCGTCGATGACCTGGGCGACCATGTGACGGTTCGAGCGCGTCACGACGAGGCGCGGACGCACCTCGTTGCCGACGACGCGCTTGCGAACGCGGATCGCGCGGCGCTTGCGAGCGGCGCTCTTGTAGGCGTTGCCCTTGCCGATCTTGACAGAGACACTCATCGCTTACTTACCACTCTTTCCGACCTTGCGGCGGATAACCTCGCCCGCGTACTTGACACCCTTGGCCTTGTACGGGTCGGGCTTGCGCAGCTTGCGGATCTTCGCGGCGACCTCGCCGACCTTCTGCTTGTCGATGCCGTCCACGTGGAACTTGGTGGCGGACTCGACGACGAAGGAGATGCCCTCGGGGGCCTCAACGAGGATCGGGTGGCTGTAGCCCAGCTGGAACTCCATGTCGGAGCCCTTCGCCAGAACTCGGTAGCCGACACCGCTGATCTCCAGCGACTTGCGGTAGCCCGCGGTCACACCGGTGATCATGTTCGCCACCAGCGTGCGGGTCAGGCCGTGCAGGGCCTTCGACTGACGCTCGTCGTTGGGGCGGGTGACAGCCAGAATGCCGTCCTCGCCCTTGCCGATCTCGATCGGCGCGGCGACGACGTGGGTGAGGGAGCCCTTCGGACCCTTCACCGAGACCGTCTGGCCATCGATGGTGACGTCCACGCCAGCGGGGACCTGGATGGGCAGCCGTCCAATGCGCGACATTGCTGTACCTCCGTTTCCCGAATTACCAGACGTAGGCGAGAACTTCTCCGCCTACGCCCTTCTTGGCGGCCTGCTTGTCGGTCAGGAGGCCGGAGGACGTGGAGATGATCGCCACGCCCAGGCCGCCGAGAACCTTCGGCAGGTTGGTGGACTTTGCGTAAACGCGCAGACCCGGCTTGCTGATGCGCTTGATGCCGGCAATGGAGCGCTCACGGTTGGGGCCGAACTTGAGCTCGATGGTCAGCTTCTTGCCGACCTCGCCCTCAACCGGCTCCTCAACCTTGTAGGAGGAGATGTACCCCTCCTGCTGCAGGATCTCGGCGACGTGCGCCTTGATCTTGCTGGCCGGCATCGCCACGGAGTCGTGGTACGCCGAGTTCGCGTTACGCAGACGCGTGAGCATGTCTGCGATGGGGTCGGTCATGGTCATGATGGCCTCAGGCCTCTCTCGCCGCGGTTTCTCCGCGCCAGGTCCCCCTGCCGGACTCTTCCGAGTTCGTCAGGGGCACAAGCGCAGGGGACCTGCGACGTCGTAAGACTGGGTGCGAGCCCTCTCGCAAGAGGGCCACGGACATCCATGGGGAAGCCGTGGCAGGGGGCCCGACCCCACTACCTTACGGGACTCCGTACGGCAGGCCCAAAACGGGCCGGTGTGGGATCGGGCACCTCTGCTTCGCTGGGTGCCCAGGGCACCTGGTCGAGCCTCTTCTCGGAGGACTACCAGGAGCTCTTGGTCACGCCCGGCAGCTCGCCGCGGTGCGCCATCTCACGGAGGCAGACACGGCAGAGGCCGAACTTGCGGTACACCGAGTGCGGACGACCGCAGCGCTGGCACCGGGTGTAGGCCCGGACGCCGAACTTCGGCTTCCGCTCGGCCTTCGCGATGAGGGACTTCTTCGCCATTGGCTCACGCCTCCTTGAACGGGAAGCCCAGAGCACGCAGGAGCGCCCGGCCCTCGTCGTCGGTCTGAGCGGTGGTCACGACGGTGATGTCCATACCGCGCTGACGGTCGACCTTGTCCTGGTCGATCTCGTGGAACATAACCTGCTCGGTCAGACCGAAGGTGTAGTTGCCACGGCCGTCGAACTGCTTCGGCGAGAGGCCGCGGAAGTCACGGATTCGCGGCAGGGCCAGCGAAACCAGACGGTCCAGGAACTCCCACATGCGGTCACCGCGGAGGGTGACGTGGGTGCCGATCGGCTGGCCCTCACGCAGCTTGAACTGCGCGATGGACTTGCGAGCCTTGGTCACGGCCGGCTTCTGGCCGGTGATCGCGGTGAGGTCGCGGATCGCGCCCTCGATCAGCTTGCTGTCACGGGCGGCCTCGCCGACACCCATGTTGACGACGACCTTGACCAGGCCGGGCGTCAGCATGACGTTCTCGTACGAGAACTGCTCCTGCAGCTGACCCTTGATCTCGGAGTTGTAACGCTCCTTGAGACGGGGGGTCACCTTCTCAACAGTCGTCTCAGACATCAGATGTCCTCACCGGTTCGCTTGGCAACGCGGATCTTGTTGCCCTCGTCGTCGAAGCGGTAGCCAACGCGGGTGACGACCTTCTTGCCGTCCTTCTCCACGACCAGCTGGACGTTGGAGACGTGCACCGGGGCCTCGACGGTGACGATGCCACCCTGAGTGCCCGGGCCCGGCTTGGTGTGCTTCTTGACCCGGTTGACACCCTCGACCAGGACCTTGTTCTCGGCGGGCATGGCCTGGATGACCTTGCCCTGCTTGCCGCGGTCCTTGCCGGTGATGACCTGGACCAGGTCACCCTTCTTGATCTTCATGCTGTTCGCCATGAGTTAGAGCACCTCCGGCGCAAGCGAGATGATCTTCATGAACTTCTTGTCGCGCAGCTCGCGGCCCACCGGGCCGAAGATGCGGGTACCGCGGGGGTCGCCATCGGTGTTCTTGAGGACGACAGCGGCGTTCTCGTCGAACCGGATGTACGAACCGTCGGGACGACGGCGCGACTTCACGGTGCGGACGACGACGCACTTGACGACGTCACCCTTCTTGACCGAACCGCCGGGGATCGCGTCCTTGACGGTCGCGACGATGACGTCCCCGATGCCGGCGTAGCGGCGACCGGAACCACCGAGAACGCGGATGCAAAGGATTTCCTTCGCGCCCGTGTTGTCGGCGACTCGCAGTCGCGACTCCTGCTGGATCACAGCTTTCTCCTGATCGTCAACGAGAGCTGACGGGCCGGCCGCTGCTCACACCAGCGCCCGCGAGGGACCTGGTGCACATACGGCCGTACCGCATCAACTTCGTTACTTGGCCTTCTCGAGGATCTCGACGACGCGCCAGCGCTTCGTCGCGGACAGCGGGCGGGTCTCCGCGAGGAGGACCCGGTCGCCGATGCCGCAGGCGTTCGCCTCGTCGTGCGCCTTCAGCTTGTTCGTACGGCGGATGACCTTGCCGTACAGAGCGTGCTTGACGCGGTCCTCGACGGCGACGACGACGGTCTTGTCCATCTTGTCGCTGACGACGAGACCCTCACGGGTCTTGCGGAAACCGCGCGTCTCGTTGGTGTTCTCAGTCATCAGGCGCTCTCCACCGTCTCGATGCCCAGCTCGCGCTCGCGCATCAGGGTGTAGATCCGCGCGATGTCCTTACGGACGAGCTTGAGCCGTCCGTGGTTGTCGAGCTGCCCGGTCGCCGCCTGGAAGCGGAGGTTGAACAGCTCCTCCTTGGCCTCACGGAGCTTGGCAACGAGACCCTCGTTGTCCAGCTCGCGAAGCTCAGCAGCCTTGGTGCCGGCCGACATCAGCTCTCACCTGCCTCGCGCCGGATGATCCGGCACTTCATCGGGAGCTTGTGAGCTGCGCGGGTCAGCGCCTCACGAGCCACCTTCTCGTTGGGGTACGACAGCTCGAACATGACCCGACCCGGGTGCACGTTCGCGATCCACCACTCGGGCGAACCCTTACCGGAACCCATGCGGGTCTCGGCCGGCTTCTTGGTGAGCGGACGGTCCGGGTAGATGTTGATCCAGACCTTGCCGCCACGCTTGATGTGACGGGTGACGGCGATACGAGCGGACTCGATCTGCCGGTTCGTCACGTAGGCCGGGGTGACGGCCTGGATGCCGTACTCGCCGAACGCGAGCTCGGTGCCACCCTTGGAAGCGCCGCGGCGCTTCGGGTGGTGCTGCTTACGGTGCTTGACCCGACGGGGGATCAGCATGACGGTCAGGCCTCCGTTCCGGTGTTCTCGGCAGCCGGAGCCTCGGCGACCGGGGCCGCGGGGGCCTCGGAAGCGGCGGGGCGACGGCCGCGGCCACCACGCTCGCCACCACGGCGCTCGCCACCGCGGGCGGGACGACCACCCTCGGGACGGGCCGGGCGGTTGCCCGAGCGGGCAGCGGCGTTCTCAGCGCGGACCTCGGCGATGTTCTTGACGTCGCCCTTGTAGATCCAGACCTTCACGCCGATGCGGCCGAAGGTGGTCTTGGCCTCGAAGAAGCCGTAGTCGACGTTCGCACGAAGGGTGTGCAGCGGCACACGACCCTCGCGGTAGAACTCCGAACGGCTCATCTCGGCGCCGCCGAGACGACCGGAGCACTGGACCTTGATGCCCTTGGCGCCGGACTTCATGGTGCCCTGCATCGACTTGCGCATGGCACGACGGAAGGAGACGCGGGAGGACAGCTGCTCCGCGACGCCCTGAGCCACGAGCTGGGCGTCCAGCTCGGGGTTCTTGACCTCGAGGATGTTCAGCTGGACCTGCTTGCCGGTCAGCTTCTCGAGGTCGCCGCGGATGCGGTCGGCCTCGGTGCCACGGCGACCGATGACGATGCCGGGACGGGCGGTGTGGATGTCGACGCGGACGCGGTCGCGGGTGCGCTCGATCTCGACCTTGGAGATGCCGGCGCGCTCCATGCCCTTCGTCATCATGCGACGAATGGCAACGTCTTCCTTGACGTAGTCCTTGTACAGCTTGTCGGCGTACCAGCGGGACTTGAAGTCCGTGCTGATGCCGAGGCGGAACCCGTGCGGGTTAACCTTCTGGCCCATTACCGGGTCCCTTCCTTGCTGCTGACGACCACGGTGATGTGGCTGGTCCGCTTGCGGATCCGGTAGGCGCGGCCCTGGGCACGCGGACGGAACCGCTTCAGGGTCGGACCCTCGTCAACGTACGCCTCGCTGATGACGAGGTCGTCCACGTTGGAGTGGTTGTAGTTGTGCGCGGCGTTGGCAATGGCGCTGTCGAGCACCTTGCCCACCGGCACGGTGGCGGCCTGCGGAGCGAAACGCAGGACGGCCTGGGCCTCCGTGGCCGGCAGGCCACGGATGAGGTCCACCACGCGGCGGGCCTTCATGGGCGTGACGCGGATGTACCGCGCCTGGGCCCTGGCTTCCATGGTTGTCCCCTTAATGGAGTAAGTCATTGAGTCGGTCTGGCGGTGAAGCTCAGGCGACTAGCGACGCTTCGACTTGCGGTCGTCCTTGACGTGGCCGCGGAAGGTGCGGGTCGGAGCGAACTCGCCCAGCTTGTGGCCGACCATCGACTCGGTGACGAACACCGGGACGTGCTTGCGACCATCGTGAACCGCGATCGTGTGGCCGAGCATGGCCGGGAAGATCACGGAGCGACGGGACCAGGTCTTGATGACGTTCTGGGTACCCGCCTCGTTCTGCGCGTCCACCTTCTTGAGAAGGTGGCCGTCGATGAAGGGGCCCTTCTTGAGACTGCGCGGCATCTGACCTGCTCCTAGCGCTTCTTGTTGGTCTTGCGGCGGCGCACGATGAGAGCGTCCGACGCCTTCTTCGGGCGACGGGTACGACCCTCCTTCTGGCCCCACGGCGAGACCGGGTGGCGACCACCGGAGGTCTTACCCTCACCACCACCGTGCGGGTGGTCGATCGGGTTCATGGCCACACCACGCACGGTCGGGCGGACGCCCTTCCAGCGCATACGGCCGGCCTTGCCCCAGTTGATGTTCGACTGCTCGGCGTTGCCGACCTCGCCGACGGTCGCGCGGCAGCGCGCGTCCACCAGGCGGATCTCACCGGAGGGCATGCGCAGGTGCGCCATCTTGCCCTCACGCGCCAGCAGCTGGATGCCGGAGCCGGCGGAGCGGGCCAGCTTGGCACCGCCACCGGGACGCAGCTCCACCGCGTGGATGGTGGTACCGACCGGGATGTTGCGCAGCGGCAGGTTGTTGCCCGGCTTGATGTCGGCGCCAGCGCCGTTCTCGATCCGGTCGCCCTGCGTGATGCCGCGCGGCGCGATGATGTAGCGCTTCTCGCCGTCCGCGTAGTGCAGGAGCGCGATGCGCGCGGTGCGGTTCGGGTCGTACTCGATGTGCGCGACCTTGGCCGGCACGCCGTCCTTGTCGTGACGACGGAAGTCGATCACGCGGTAGGCGCGCTTGTGCCCGCCACCCTGGTGGCGAACGGTGATCCGACCGGCGTTGTTACGGCCGCCCTTGCTGTGCAGGGGGCGAACCAGCGACTTCTCCGGCGTGGACCGCGTGATTTCGACGAAGTCGGCCACGCTGGAGCCACGGCGGCCCGGCGTAGTCGGCTTGTACTTGCGGATACCCATTTTCGTCCTCGTCTTGATCGACGATCACGGCCTCCGTCAGGAGGTCGGACCACCGAAGATGTCGATGCGGTTGCCCTCAGCCAGCGTCACGATGGCGCGCTTGGTGTCCTTGCGCTTGCCAAAACCCGTCTTGGAGCGCTTGCGCTTGCCCTGACGGTTGAGCGTGTTGACGGACTCGACCTTGACCGAGAAGACCGCCTCGACGGCCTGCTTGATCTGGGTCTTGTTGGCACCGGGCGACACGACGAACGTGTACTTGTTCTCGTCGAGGAGCGAGTAGCTCTTCTCGGAGATAACCGGCTTCACCAGGACATCACGGGGGTCCGTGAACGTCTTGCTCGTGATCTCTGCAGCCATCAGGCGGCGCTCCCTTCGAGCTCGCCCTCAGCAGCAACGGCCTTGGCGGACGCGGCGGGACCCGCCACGAAACGCTCGAAGGCGGCCTGGGTGAAGACCACATCGTCGGAGACGAGCACGTCGTAGGTGTTCAGCTGACCGGCGTCCAGGATGTGCACGTTCGGCAGGTTGCGGGCGCTCTTCAGACCCAGCTCGTCGGCACGCTCGACGACGAGGAGGATGTTCTTGCGCTCGGTGATCTTGCCGAACAGACCCTTGGCGGCCTTGGTCGACGGCGCCTCGGCCGCGATCACGTCGGTGACGACGTGGATGCGGTTGTGGCGGGCCCGGTCGGTGAGCGCACCGCGCAGAGCGGCGGCGATCATCTTCTTCGGGGTCCGCTGCGAGTAGTCACGCGGCACGGGACCGTGCACGACGCCACCGCCGGCGAACTGCGGCGCACGGGTCGAGCCCTGACGGGCGCGGCCGGTGCCCTTCTGGCGGTACGGCTTCTTGCCGCCACCGCGGACCTCGCCACGAGTCTTGGTCTTGTGGGTGCCCTGACGGGCCGCAGCGAGCTGCGCCACGACGACCTGGTGCATCAGCGGAACGCTGACCTTCGCGTCGAAGATCTCGGCCGGCAGCTCGAGGCTGCCGGTCTTGTCGCCCGAGGGCGACAGGATGTCAATGGTGCTCATATCCTTCACAGCCCCTTCGCCGCGGTGCGGACGAGGACGAGGCCGCCGTTCGGGCCCGGGATCGCACCCTTGATGAGGAGCAGACCCTTCTCCGCGTCAACCGCGTGCACGGTCAGGTTCTGGGTGGTCACACGCTCGTGACCCATCCGGCCGGCCATCTTCAGGCCCTTGAACACGCGGCCCGGGGTGGCGCAGCCACCGATGGAACCGGGCGAACGGTGCTTGCGCTGCACGCCGTGTCCGGCGCCGAGGCCACGGAAGTTGTGACGCTTCATGACACCGGCGAAGCCCTTGCCCTTGGAGGTGCCGGTCACGTCGACCTTGACACCCGCCTCGAACAGCTCGGCGGTGATCTCCTGGCCCAGGGTGTACTCGGACGCGTCCGCGGTACGGAGCTCGACCAGGTGGCGGCGCGGGGTGACACCGGCCTTGGCGAAGTGGCCCGCGAGGGGCTTGTTCACCTTGCGGGGGTCGATCTCGCCGAAGCCGATCTGGACGGCGTCGTAGCCGGCCGGGCTGTCGGCGGTGTGGACCTGGGTCACGACATTGGGCCCAGCCTTGACGACGGTCACCGGAACGACCCGGTTGTTCTCGTCCCAGACCTGGGTCATGCCGAGCTTCTCGCCCAGGATGCCCTTAATCTGCTTAGCCATCTTCGGTGCGCCTCTCAGAGCTTGATCTCGATGTCGACGCCGGCCGGCAGGTCGAGACGCATCAGCGAGTCAACCGTCTTCGGCGTGGGGTCGAGGATGTCGATCAGACGCTTGTGAGTGCGCATCTCGAAGTGCTCGCGCGAGTCCTTGTACTTGTGCGGCGAGCGGATGACGCAGTACACGTTCTTCTCAGTGGGCAGCGGCACCGGGCCCGCGACCTGCGCACCAGTACGGATCACCGTCTCGACGATCTTCTTCGCCGAAGAGTCGATGACCTCGTGGTCGTAGGCCTTGAGCCGGATGCGGATCTTCTGTCCCGCCATGGCTACCTTGTAGTCCTTCTGTCCAGTCGCTGCACGACTTCTCCTCCGACCCCCGCGCTCGGGCGTGTCGCTCTCGCGCTTGCAAAAAACCGGCGATTGACTCGTCGGTTTCAAACTTTCGGGAAACGGGGAAAAGCCGGGCTGAGACCCCGCACACGCTTCCCGGAAGATTCCCGTACTTTCGCCCCGCAGCTGCCGTGGCGTAACACACACGCTTGACGGCCATCACGGGAACGACGAGTACATGGGACTCGCTTCCGGTCCTCCCGGCGGGAGGCGCGCAGCATCGGCACTCAACCGAGCAACTTGGACATACTGCCACAGGTGGGAGCCGGAAAGCCAATCGGGGCCGGTGAGGCAGGCCTCACCGGCCCCGGTCGGGGGCGCACCGCGGGGGCGGACTACTTCTGGGTCACCCAGGGAGCGATCCTGCCGCACACCACGGGCCAGTCCTCGGTCGACACCCCGGCGCAGTGGAGCGTCTTCTTGTCCGGCTCCGCCTCCCAGTCCTTGACGATCGGGTCGGCGCAGGGCCGCTGCGGCGTCTCCGACTTGACCGGGGCGAACTTCGGGCAGCTGCCGTCCTGCTTCTTGATGTTGTGCGCCCGCCAGGCGTCGATGCCCATCGTGTTGGTCTTCTCGTTCTGCGGCATGTACCGGTCGACCGACCAGGACGCGCCCATGGTGGCGAACAGCGCCAGGGCGCAGACCAGTCCGGCGGCGAGCTGCCTGGTGCCGCGGAGCGGGACGACCGGTCCCGACGCCTCGGTGCGGCCGACCGAGCGGAACGAGCGCTCGACCCAGCCCCGGCCCCGGTCGGTGGCGGCCATCAGACCGGTCACCGCCAGGATGATCAGGCAGTACATGATGATCCAGGTCGTCCGCGGGTAGAGCTGGACCATCTGGTCGTGGGCCATGTGCGAGGCGTAGTAGAAGCGCATCAGCCAGGCGCCGACGAGCACCGCCGCCGCCACCCGGACCACCAGGCTGCGCAGCCCGACGCCGATGCCGATGCCGACCGCGGCGAGCAGCAGCAGCGCGAAGCCGGTCTGGCCGGCCATCTCGCCCGCCTGCGGCCAGGTGTGGTACGTCTCCTGGCCGGAGCGGTCCGAGAGCCAGCCGAGCACGTAGGCCGGGTCGACGTAGTTGACGATGTAGGCGTACCGGTCCGGGGTCGTCGCCCCTTCCTTGGCGATCTGGTACAGCAGCGGCGAGCCGATGGCGCCCGCGAGGCCCACCGTGGTGCCCACGAACAGCAGGGTCCGGCGCACGGCGCGGCCGCCGCCGCGCCAGGGGAACAGGAACAGGGTCAGCACGAAGATGCCCGGCGCCGACCAGAGGTACCAGCCCGAGTAGTAGAGGAAGAGCACGCCGAAGACCACGCCGAAGCCCGCGCCGCGCAGCAGCACCGAGCGGGTGGACAGCTCACGGGCCCGGCGCAGCTCGCGCAGGCAGGCCGCCAGCAGCGGCACCAGGATGATCATCGTGACGTGGCTGTAGGGCCGGATCGGGTCCAGGAAGACCAGCACCGAGGGCACCGCGACGGCCAGCGCCCAGAACGGCCGCAGCATGAGCCGCCAGGCCAGGTAGCTCATCGGCCCGGCCAGCGCGGTGAAGAAGATCTGCAGGTCGTGCAGGGCGTAGCCCTCGCCGCCGATCCCGCCGTAGTTGAGCTTCGCCCAGAGCGCGATCAGCCCGGGGAACAGCGGCGGGTAGACGCCGGGCAGCCCCTTGTCGTCGAGGATCGACGTGGCCATGTGGATCAGCTGGCTGGGGTCGCCCTCCTGGCCGCCGAGCGGCCACGGGGTGCCGCGCAGCGCGACCACCACTCCCCCGGCGACCACACCGGTGGCCAGGCCCGCGATCGCCCCGCAGACCAGCCGCTGGACCAGCCGGTGCCGGAGGGCCGCGCCCCGGTAGGCGGTATAGACCAGTACCGCGAGCACGGGCAGGCCCAGGAGCGCCGCGAACAGCTGGATCTTCGCCAGTCCGCTGACCTGGCCGATCCGGTTCAGCGGGTTCACGGAGATGTGCGTGCAGAGCAGGGTGAGGAGGAGCGCGGCGGCGACGCTGACGACGGCCTCGGCGGCGATCTGGACCGAGCGCCGCTCCAGCAGGGCGGCACGGCCCGCTCTCGCGCCCGTCTCCGGCGGCGGTGCGCCGTCGCGATCCGTGCTCGCGGCGCTGTCGACCGCTTCGGGGGCCAGGTTCGTCATCTCAGTCCATTCCGTCGGGCGGCCGCGCGGGGCCGCCGGAACTCGGAGGAGCACCTCGTGGCTCCCGTGCGGTGGACGGGCCGTCGACCACGGATCCGTGCGGCTCCCCGCCGGCGCGCCGCTCCCGGGGCGTCCGATCCGACCGGGGCGGGTGGGGCGTCGGGTCCACCCGGGACCCTCCGGATCGCACCGGGAAGTCTGCCACGCGGCCCTGGGCCAGGCCAATGTGTCCAACGGGGTGACGCCCTCGCCGCTCGGCCGCGTTGCGCCCCGCCGCCGGGTCGACCCCTTCGGGCAGTCGAACGTCCGGCGCGGCCCCAGTGTTCATCTGCCGGGCGCAACCCTTTCCCCGCGGCGGTGGTCTGTACAGGTGGCGTTCGAACGACTCCCGCGCGCCTGGCAGAATCGAGGCTCGGCCCCACGGCCCCACGGCCCCACGGCCCCACGGCCCCACGGCCCCGGCACCCCTCCGGCCGGCCCACGCGGTCGTCCGACGTCGGCCCCGCACCCTGATCACTACCCCTGAAGGACTCTCGGACAGTGACGAGCGCACCGACAGCCGCCCCCGACCTGACCAGACAGCCCCCGGCGCCCCGGGGCCACCGCGGCTCCTCGGCCCTCCGGGGCCGGCCGGCCTTCTCCCTGATCGCGGAAGGCCTGACGGCCGTCGCTGCGGCGCTGCTGATGACCGCGGCCGCGTCGACCGTCGAACTGAACCCGATGATGCGAATAGGCCAGGTCAGCGGGCTGGCCGCGCTCCAGCTCCGGCTGCTGCTGCTGCTCGGCGTCGTGCTGGTGGCCTGCGCCTGGCTGATGCGCCGCCGGCCGCTCGCCCCGGTCCGCTACGCCGCCGCCGCGATCTCCGGCCTCGCCTCCGGCGTCACGGCCGCCGGGGTGTCGCTCGCGCTGCGCGACACCACCTGGCCGCTGGGCGGCCAGAACGGCGACGCCGGGAACCTCCAGGCCTGGGCCAACGCGCTGATGGAGGGCAAGTCGCTCGACGGCGGCTACCCCCCGGTCTACCCGCACCTGATCGCCTGGACCGCCGAGTACCTCACCGACGGCCAGACCGCGCACGCCCTCAAGCTGGTCGGCCTGCTGTTCGTCGCCCTGCTCGGGCCCGCCGCCTACCTGGCCTGGCGGCTGCTGCTGCCCCCGCTCTGGGCACTGGGCATCGGCGTCACCGCGGCGCTGCCGATGATGCAGCCGTACAAGCCCTACACCAACATCGTGCTGGTGGCGTTCGTGCCGGTGCTGGCCAAGCTGATCCAGACCGTCCAGCGCTCGCCCCGGCTGCCGCGCCGGAAGGCCGCCGTCACCGGCGGCGTCCTCGGCCTGCTGCTCGGCCTGATGTTCATCGTCTACTCGGGCTGGTTCGTCTGGTCCGCCGCCGGGGCCGTGGTCCTCACCGCCGTGGTGCTGGTCCGGCTCCGGCGGACCGCCGGCACCGGCGGCCTGGTCGCCGCCGGGTACACCCTCGGCGCCGCCACCGTCGGCTTCCTCGCCGTGGCCGGGCTCAGCCTGTACCGGCTGCTCTCCTCCGCCGGTGCGACGGTCGACCGCTACTGCTACTTCGACACCTACACCGAGCCCACCTACTTCGCGATGTGGCGCGACGACCTGCCCGGGACGGACGCGCTGAGCACCTGGCCGCTGCCCGGCGAGCTCGGCGGCGTGGGCGTGTTCACAATCCTCCTGCTGGTGGGGCTCGGGGTCGCCCTGACCCTCGGCATCGACCGGGCCTCGGTGCTCGTGCCCGCCGCCTGCGCGGCGAGCGCCCTGCTGATGCGCTACTGGTACGCCTCCCACATGGAGAGCGACCAGGCGGTCATGCTCTACCCGCGGACCAGCGCCCAACTGCTCCACTGCCTGCTGCTGCTCACCGGCCTCGCCTGCTTCCTGGTGGCCCGTCGCAACGCCGACGCCGGCGCCGCCCTCGGTGTGGTGCGGCTCTCCCGGCGCCCCGGCCCGCGTGCGGTGGCCGTCGGCTCGCTCTGCGCGCTGGGCCTGCTGTTCGGGATGGCCGGCTCGGCCACCGCCGACAAGTTCATGCCGAAGCCGGACGGCGGCACCGGCGCCCTCGCCTGGACCGCCCAGGTCACCGCCGACTACAACGGCCACTGCTCCGCCTACGCGCCGGGCGGCACCTGCAAGCAGCCCGGCGACCCGGCCACGGTCGGGGTGCCCGAGCCGGACCTGGGGGTCCTGACCTGCTCGCACCTCGGCCCCTTCCCGAACGCCCGGAAGCCCTGACCTGCAGGGCCCGCCCCGGCGCCCTCCGACCGGGAAACCCCGAACAGAACGGCCGTGGGGCCGGTGGACCGGAAGGTCCACCGGCCCCACGGCCGTTCTGTTCGCCGTCGCCGGCGCGGGAGGCCTCAGGCCTCGTGCCGCTGCCCCGAGGTCAGGGCGTGGCGCACGAGCACCTTGGCCCCGCCGCTCTTGCCGCGGCGCAGCGCGCCCGGCAGCATCGTCAGCGCGTGCAGGCGCGAGGCGCTGCGGAACCGGGCCGCCCGGGCGGCCTTCGGCCAGCCGCGGGCGTCCATCCGCTCCGCCACCGCGTTGAAGTACTTCTCCGCCTCCGCGAAGCGGGTGCCGGAGAACGCCTGCACGGAGGACTCGCTCACCGCGTGCCGGCGGTACTGGAAGACGACGGTGGTGTTGTCCACCATCATCGTCTCGCCGCGCTCCAGCAGGTCCACGACCAGTGCCAGGTCCTGGATGACCGAGTACTCGTCGCGGAAGTTGACCTGCCGCAGCACCTCGCCGCGCCAGCAGATCGACGGGAAGTACAGCCAGTTGCCGCGCAGCACGCTGGCCGCCAGCTCCTCGCCGCCCATCAGCCGTCGGCCCTTGACGCTCGGCGAGTAGAGCTTGTCCTTGACGTTGTCGGCCAGGCCGCTGGTGACCACGCCGGCGCCGTCGATCACCTCGACGCCCGGCTGCACCATGCCCAGGTCGGGGTTGTCCTTGAGGACAGCCCGGACCGTCTCCAGGTAGTGCGGGTGCAGCAGGTCGTCGCAGCCCATGATGACCACGTGGTCCGCCGTGGAGAGCTCCACGCACTTCTGGAAGTTCTTGGTGATGCCGAGGTTCTGCTCGTTGCGCAGGTACCGGACCCGGTCGTCGCCGAGCCCGGCGAACCAGCCCGGGACCTCGGGCTCCTTGCCGTCGTCGACGACGGTCAGCCGGAAGTCCGGGTCGCTCTGGGTGAGGATGCTGCGCACGGCGGCCTGCATGAGGGCCACGTCGCCGTAGTACGGCAGCATGAACTCGAAGGTGGCCATGGAGGTCAGGCTCCGCTGCTGTTCACCGGGGCGGAGACCGGGAGGTCCAGGTCGAAGCGCTCCTCGTTCAGCCGGGCACCCTCGTTGATGGCCACGGTCCGGGCGAGGTCGGTGAGCTTCTTCTCCAGCGAGCGGAAGCGCAGGAAGGTGTTCAGGGTCAGGAAGCCCATGGCCAGGACCATCACGTACAGCACCAGGTCGGTGCCGCGGCCGACGCCCATCTTGTGGGCGAACCAGGTGACGTCGCTGGGGCGCAGGATCGCGTAGATGTTCGCGACCACGAAGACCGAGAACGCGATGCGCTTCCAGGCGCGGGTGTTCGCGGCGTCCCAGCGCCGGATGAACATGAACGCGAGGATGACCGCGCCAGCGATCAGGACCAACTGGATCCAGAAGTAGTTCATCGGCGGCCACGCTCCCGAAGCGAGATGTCGAAGATGATGTTGACGCCGTTGATCAGGGACTGACCCTTGGCGCGTGAGTAGTCGGTGTAGAGGATGTCGACCGGGAGCTCGGCGACCCGCAGGTCCGCGCCTGCCAGGAAGCTGACGATCTCCGAGGCGTGGGCCATGCCGTTCATGGTGATCCGCAGCCGGCCGGCCGCCTCACGGTTGAGCACTCGCAGGCCGTTGTGCGAGTCGGTCAGCTTGAGCTTGCGGGCGGTGGGGCTGACCGTCGCGGCGGTCCGCAGGACCACGCGCTTGATCCACGGCACCTGGCCGTTCTGCTCGATGAAGCGCGAACCGAGGACCACGTCGGCCTCACCGGTGCGCAGCAGCGCGACCATCTTCTCGACGTCGGCCGTCTGGTGCTGGCCGTCCGCGTCGAAGGTGGCGAAGTACTTGGCGCCCTGCTGGGCCAGGGCGTAGGCCAGGCCGGTCTGCAGCGCGGCGCCCTGGCCGAGGTTGACCGGGTGCCGCACCAGGTGCGCGCCGGTGCTCATAATGTGCTTGGCGGAGTCGTCGGCGCTGCCGTCGTCGACCACAACGATGTTCGGGAACGTCTTGCGCGCTCCCTCCACAACGTCAGCGATCACCTGGCCTTCGTTGTAGGCCGGGATCACCAGCCAGACATCGTCGTACTGGGACATGGGGGCTCCATGTTCGTGGTGTCTCCCGCGCTCGTGCGCGGCAAAAATCCGTATGTCGGGGGGCGAGGCGGTCATTCGCCGCTCACCCGGGCACTCATGGTGGGCACAGCCTGCTCCGACGTACTCGGCGCGGGACCGGCCTGGTTCGCCGTCGAACCGGGGAAGCTGCGCCTGAGAGCGGCAAGCATACCGAGCACGGTCGCCACCGATCCGGCGGTGTACGCCACCACCACCCGGGTGGCGACCTCGCCGGGCATGAAGGTGATGCCGGCGAGCACGCCGGTGCCGATCGCCCAGCAGAGCAGCTGCAGGTTGTGCCGCTTGAATACCATCAGCGCCTGACCCAGCACCATCGCGAACATGTACGCCACGGTACCGGCGGACATCCAGAAGAAGTCGAGGTGGCCGAGCACCGGCTCGGCCCCGAACAGCACCTGGATCAGCCGGGGTCCGAGGAGCACCGCCGGGATTCCGCCGAGCAGACCGAGACCGCCGACCACGACGCCGATCCGGCGAAGCATACCGGTGAAGGCCGCGCGGTCGCCCACCGCGATCGCCGCGGAGAGGCCGCTGAGCAGCGAGGCCTGGAGCGAGCCGAAGACGAAGAGCGGGACCCGGGCCAGCACCAGCGCGTTGAGCAGCGCCGCGATCAGCGCCGACTCCTCCGGGGCGAGCAGCTTGGTGCTCACCACCGCGGCGTTCACCACCACCTGCGACAGCAGGGTCGAGCAGATCAGCAGGCCGAGGCCGGAGCAGAGCTCGGACCAGGGGATCCGCGGGCCGGGCCGGACCGCCTTGAACAGCGGCGGCAACGTCAGCAGAGTGGCCGCGACCGGCGCCAGGGCGAGGATCAGGCTGAACGCCAGCGCGGAGTGCACCCCGGCCAGGCCGGCACCGAAGGCCAGGCCGATCCGCAGACCGCCGTCGATGCCGAGCTGGGTGCCGTAGGCGCCGAACCGGCCGAGGCCGGCCAGTACACCGCGGGTGAGGTAGCAGACGGCCATGCCGGCGAACGCGCCGCCGAGGGCCAGCACCAGCGAGCGGTCGCCGTGGAACATCACATCGGCGATCTTCCGCGAGCCGATGCCGAGCGCCAGCAGGACGGCGGCGAGGATCCCGCCGGTCAGCAGCGTGGCGCGGCGCAGCACCGGTGCCGCGCCGTGGCCGAGCGCGGCGCGGGCCGCGACGATCCGGGTGAGTTCCTGCTCGATCGGGAAGAAAACACCGATCCCGACGGACATCACGATCGTCCACAGCAGGGAGACGTTGGCCATGTCGTCGACGGACAGGCTGTGCCCGGCCACCCCGAGGTGGATGTACGAGGCGGCCCCGAGCACCACGGTGCCGCCGGCCACCGCCAGGGTTCCCGGCGGCAGCGCGGCGGCGACCTTGGTCAGCGGATTCTTCACTGAGACCTGTCACTCTCGGTCGACCGGGCCACCGAGCCCAGCTCGGCGAAGACCGGCGTGCCGAGCGCCTCGGCCAGTTGCTCCCGCCAGTCCGGCAGCGGGCTCAGCCCGGCGTCGGCCCAGCGGTCGTGGCCGAGCACGCTGAACGCGGGCCGGACGGCCGGCGTGACGTACGCGGCGGAGGTGGTCGGGCGGATCCGCTCCGGGTCCAGCCCGCTCAGCCGGTACGCCTCCCGGGCCAGGCCGTACCAGGTGGTCCGGCCGCCGCCGGTGCCGTGGTAGACGCCGGCCGGCGCCTGCCCGGCGAGCGCGGCCAGGCCGAGCGCGACGAGCTGCCGGGCCAGGGCCAGCGACCAGGTCGGCTGGCCCTGCTGGTCGTCCACCACGTCGAGGCTGTCGCGCTGGGCGGCGAGCCGGAGCATGGTGGCCACGAAGTTCTTGCCGTGCTCGCCGTACAGCCACGCGGTGCGGACCACGTAGCCGTGCTCGGGGAGGAGCTCGGCCACGGCCTGCTCCCCCACCAGCTTGCCCCGGCCGTAGGCGTTGACCGGGCCGGTCGGCGCGGTCTCGGCGTACGGCTCGGTGGCGTCTCCGGGCAGCACGTAGTCGGTCGACACCTGGATCAGCCGGGCGCCGGTCTTGGCGCAGGCGGCGGCCAGGTGGCGGACACCGGTGCCGTTGACGGCGGTGGCGGCCTCCTCGGCCGTCTCGGCGCCGTCGACGTTCGTCCAGGCCGCGCAGTTGACGACGACGTGGTGGCCCTCGACGGCGGCCAGCACGGCCGCCGCGTCGGTGATGTCGAGGTCGGCCCGCCCGAGGGCGGTCACCTCGGCCGCCGGGTCGCCGGCCAGGACCGTGAGCAGGTCCTGACCGAGCATCCCGGCCGCGCCGGTGACCAGCCAGCGGACCGGACCCGAGGAGGTCCCGGTCACTTCTCCAGAGCCGCCTTCGTCTTCAGCGGCTCCCACCAGGCGCGGTTCTCGCGGTACCAGGTGATGGTCTCGGCGAGGCCGTCCTCGAAGCGGACCTGCGGCTCGTAGCCGAGCTCCTCGCGGATCTTGCTGATGTCGATCGAGTAGCGCAGGTCGTGGCCCTTGCGGTCGGCGACGTGCTCGACCATGTCCCAGCCCGCCCCGGCGGCCTCCAGCAGGAGCCCGGTGAGCTCCTTGTTGGTGGCCTCGGTGCCGCCGCCGATGTTGTAGACCTCGCCGGCGCGGCCCTTGCGCATGGCCAGCTCGATGCCGCGGCAGTGGTCGGAGACGTGCAGCCAGTCGCGGACGTTGCCGCCGTCGCCGTACAGCGGCACCTTCTTGCCGTCGATCAGGTTGGTGGTGAACAGCGGGATGACCTTCTCCGGGAACTGGTAGTGCCCGTAGTTGTTGGAGCAGCGGGTCACCACGACGTCCATGCCGTGCGTGCGGTGGTAGGCCAGCGCCAGCAGGTCCGAGGAGGCCTTGGAGGCCGAGTACGGGGAGTTCGGCACCAGCGGCCACTCCTCCGTCCAGGAGCCCTCGCTGATCGAGCCGTACACCTCGTCGGTGGAGATGTGCACGAAGCGGCCGACGCCGTGCTTGCGGGCGGCGTCCAGCAGGACCTGGGTGCCGACGACGTTGGTCAGCACGAACGGGCCCGCGCCCGCGATGGAGCGGTCCACGTGCGACTCGGCCGCGAAGTGGACGACCACGTCATGCCCGGGCATGACGTCGTCGACGGCCGCGGCGTCGCAGATGTCGCCCCGGACGAAGGTGTAGCCACTGTGCCCCGCGACGGAAGCCAGGTTGGCCTCGACGCCGGAGTAGGTGAGCTTGTCGAAGACGGTGATCCGAGCCTCGGCGTCGGCTCCGAGGAGCTGACGGACGAACTCCGACCCGATGAACCCGGCGCCGCCGGTCACAAGGATGCGCATAATGCGCGCAGTCTATCGTCGTCCCGCACCCGCCAAGGACCCCGGCCGTACCCCCTGCCCGTTCTCGCATAAGGTGCACGCATGCGTGGAATCCTTCTGGCCGGCGGCACCGGCTCCCGGCTGTGGCCGCTGACTCGAGCGGTGTCGAAGCAGCTCCTCCCGGTCTTCGACAAGCCGATGATCTACTACCCCCTCTCGACCCTCGTGATGGCCGGGATCAGCGAGATCCTGATCATCACGACCCCGAACGACCGCGACCAGTTCGAGCGCCTGCTCGGCGACGGCTCCCAGTTCGGCCTCCGCCTGGAGTACGCCGTCCAGGAGAAGCCCGAGGGCATCGCCCAGGCCTTCGTCCTGGGCGCCGACTTCATCGGCGACGAGTCCGTCGCGCTGATCCTCGGCGACAACATCTTCCACGGCAGCGGCCTCGGCACCCGGCTCTCCGAGCACACCGGTGCCAAGGGCGGCCGGGTCTTCGCCTACCCGGTGGCCGACCCGACCGCCTACGGCGTGGTCGAGTTCGACGAGGACGGCCAGGCCATCTCCATCGAGGAGAAGCCGACCGAGCCCAAGTCCCGGTACGCCGTCCCCGGCCTGTACTTCTACGACAACCGCGTGGTCGAGATCGCCCGCGGCCTGAAGCCGAGTGCCCGCGGCGAGCTGGAGATCACCGCGGTCAACGAGGCCTACCTCCAGGCCGGCGACCTGCACGTGACGATCCTCGACCGGGGCACCGCCTGGCTGGACACCGGCACGTTCGTCTCGATGGTGCAGGCCTCGGAGTTCGTCCGGGTCATCGAGGAGCGCCAGGGCTTCAAGATCGGCTGCATCGAGGAGGCGGCCTGGCGGGCCGGCCTGATCGACGACGCCCGACTGCGCGAGCTGGCCGAGCCGCTGCTGAAGAGCGGCTACGGCCAGTACCTGGTGGCGCTGCTGGACGAGGAGGGCACCCGATGAAGATCCGCGAGCTGTCGATCGAGGGCGCCTGGGAGCTCACTCCCCAGGTGCACGGTGACGCGCGTGGCCACTTCACCGAGTGGTACCGCTTCGACCGGCTCGCCGAGGTGGTCGGCCACCCGCTGCGGCTGGCGCAGGCCAACCTGTCGCTGTCCAGCAAGGGCGTCGTCCGCGGCATCCACTTCGCCGACGTCCCGCCCGGCCAGGCCAAGTACGTCACCTGCGTGCGCGGCGCCGTCCTGGACGTCATCGTCGACCTGCGGGTCGGCTCGCCGACCTTCGGCAAGTGGGAGGGTGTGCGGCTCGACGAGACCGAGCGCAAGGCGGTGTACATCTCCGAGGGCCTCGGCCACGGGTTCTGCGCGCTGAGCGACGACGCGACGCTGACCTACCTCTGCTCGGAGACCTACAACCCGACCGGCGAGCACGGTGTGCACCCGCTGGACCCGGACCTGGGCATCGAGTGGCCGGCCGACGTGCCGCAGCTGTCCGCCAAGGACACCGAGGCCCCCTCGCTGGCCGAGGCGCTGGCGAGCGGCCTGCTGCCCGACTACAAGGCGGTCAAGGCGTTCACCGACGGGCTGGGCGAGGCCCACCGGGCCTGATCCGGAACGCTCAGAACGAGGAGGGCCCGGCCGCGTCGAACGCGGCCGGGCCCTCCTCGTCGTCGCGCGGCACCGAGCGGCCTCAGCGGCCCCGGAACACCCAGACCTTCAGCAGCAGGAAGCGGACCACCGTGGCGAGCCCGTTCGCCAGCACCAGCCCGGCCACCTCGACCGGGCGGGAGGCCTCCGGCGCCAGCCGGTCGAGCAGCTCCAGCACACCCGTGCTCAGGCCCAGCGCGATCAGGAAGGCCACCGCCCCCTGGGCCTGGTGGCGCAACGCGCCCTCGCTGCCGGTCACCCCGAAGGTGAAGCGCCGGTTGGCGGCCGTGTTGGCGACCGCGCTCACGGCCAGCGCGACCAGGTTGGCCACCTGGGCCGAGGCGACCTGGCGCAGCCCGACGAACAGCGCCAGGTAGAAGAGGGTGCTCAGCGCGCCGATCACCAGGAAGGACGGCAGCTGCCGCCGGGGGCCCCGGCCGGGCGGTGCCGGGGGCGGTGCGGGTGGCGGCGTCGACGGCGCCGGATCGCCGGTGAACGTCATCGAGAATTGTCCCGGCGTTCATCGTCGACCGAGTCGTAGCCGACGAAGTAGGCCGGTCTGGCCTGCACCGCCGAGTAGATCCGCGCGGTGTACTCCCCCAGCAGGCCGACGCAGATCAGCTGCACCGCGCCGAGGAACAGCATCCCCATGAAGAGCGAGGACCAGCCGGGGACGGTGACCCCGATGGCGAACGCGACGGCGGTGTAGACGCTCATGACCAGGCACACCGCGAAGCTCAGCAGGCCGAGCCAGGTGGCCAGCCGCAGCGGGGCGGCCGAGAAGTTGACGATGCTGTCCAGCGCGAGCCGGACCATCTTCCCGAGCGGGTAGTGCGTGGTGCCGGCCACCCGCTCCTCGCGGACGTAGACGACCTCCCCGCTGGGGAAGCCCAGCCACGGCACCAGCAGCCGGTAGACCGGCTGGTGCTCGGGCAGGGCCTTGAGCGCGTCCACCGCGGCCCGGCTGAGCAGCCGGTAGTCGCCGGCCTGGTTGGGCATCCGCTTCCCGACGAGCTTGCGCATCAGCCAGTAGTAGGCACCGGCCGAGCGCCGCTTGAACGAGCTGTCCGTGGTGCGGTCGCCGCGCACGCCGTAGACGATGTCGAGGTCCTGCTCGCGGGCCAGCGCGAACATCTCCGGGATCTTCTCCGGCGGGTCCTGCAGGTCGGCGTCGAGGCTCACCACGTAGTCGCCGAGGGCGCGGTCGAGGCCGGCCTTCAGCGCGGCCTGGTGGCCGGAGTTGCGGGCCAGCCTGATGATCCGGAACTCCGGCCAGTCCTGGCGGATCTTCTGCATCAGCACGGGGGTCGCGTCGGTACTGCCGTCGTCGATGCCGACCACCTCGTAGCCCACCCCGAGCGCGTCGAGGATCGGCCGTAGCCGTTCGACGGTCCTCGGCAGCGCCTCCTGCTCGTTGTAGATCGGCATGACGACCGACAACTGCGGCGCTGTCGACATGAGTTGGTCCCGCTTTCGGCCGGGGCTGCTGGATCGTGGCCGACACTAGCAGCCGGTGCTGAGCCCGGAATGAGACCGGATGAGCAGTGCATGAGAGCCGTCCCCGCCGGTCGGGGCGGGGACGGCTCCTGGTACCGGGCGGGGTCAGACCCCGGGGAAGCTCCGCTCCCACGGCTGGACCCAGTTGTTGCCCGGCTTGACCACGATCGTGATCTGCGGCTGGAAGCCCACGAGCTCGCGACGCATCCGGTCGCCGGTCGCCTGGTCGGCCACCACCACGGTCATCGGCTCGCCCAGCCTCTCGGCGGCCTTCCTGACGTGCTCCATCGCCGCCTTGTGCTCCGGCTCGGCGCGCTCGGCGGCGCCGATGTTCACCCAGTGCGTCTCGTAGAGCGGCAGCATGTCGCCGCCGCGCGAGCGGAGCAGGGCGGCGAGCCAGGTGGACTTGAGGTTCTTGTAGTCGTCGTTCGAGTAGAGCACCATCATCGGGCCCTGGATGCCGTCCAGGTCGCCCATCACGGTGGCGCCTTCCCTGGGGCCGATGTCGCTCCAGGCGTCGCCGCGGCTCCAGGCCATCAGCGGGTTGTTGCGCCAGGCCGAGGGCATGCCCTTGAACGAGTCCATGCCCCACTGGACGCCGGCGAACAGGCTGAGCGCCGTCGCCACCGCGAGCACCGAGAGCACGGCGTCGCTGATCCGGCGCCGCAGCACCGGGACCCGGGCGGGCGAGACGGTGCGCAGCAGCGGGCCGACCGCGCCGATCGAGATCAGCGCGATCACGATCCCGGTGCCGGCCAGCTTCTCGAAGTAGTAGGAGACCTGCCCGATGGTGCGGATCTGCCACCAGGCGAAGCCGCCGACCGCGGCCCCGGTGGCGAGCACCACCACGAACAGGGCCTGCCCGGTCGCGGTCCGCCGCAGGCTCGGCGACAGGGCGGCCAGCGCGCCCAGCAGCAGACCGCCGATCATGATGGCCCGGTCCGCGCCGACGCTGGGGCCGCCGAGGTTGGAGGTGCTGGCGACGTCGAGCTGGGAGAGCACGGACACCAGGCTGGGCAGGCCCGCGATGCCGAGTGCGACCGCGGCGGCCAGCGCGTAGCGCAGCCAGTGCGCGCGCCGGAACCGGCGGCGGTGGACCACCAGGGCCCCGACCACGGCGAGGCCGGCCACGGCGCCGAAGAGGTTGTAGACGTAGGTGACGGTGATCAGGCCGAGCGCCGCGACGAGCAGGAACTCGACCGTCCCCATCGCGGGCCGCACCATGAAGGCCGCGAGCAGGGCCACCATCAGCAGGCCGACGACGGTGGAGTCGAAGCCGTGGATGACCAGATGGGTGTAGTTGCTGGAGAACACCAGCGCGGCGACCGTGCCGCACACCGCCGCCGTGCGCCAGCCCCGCAGTCGCGGGCCGCCGATCCAGCGGGCCGCCCAGACCAGGGCCGTGCCCAGCAGCGCGTAGGCGGCCAGGACGTAGAGCAGGTAGCGGTTCATGGTGTCGAGCGGAGCGCCGAGGTCGGCGGCGGACCGCACCAGCGAGTCGACCCAGGCGAGCAGGAAGTGGGTGCCCTGCGGGTAGACCGCCTCGGACGGCGACATCATGTACGCCTTGGCGGCCTCCTGGTGCAGGAAGTTGTAGCCGCCGACGTGCTGGATGCCCACGAAGTACGAGAAGTGGTTGAGCCGGTCCTCGGCGGTGGTCAGGAACTCCAGGCGCCAGCCCGGTCCCTTGCCGATCAGCGGCTTGTACAGGTAGTGCCACATCACGTACGTGGTGCCGACCACCATGAGGTCGGAGGGCCGGAACCGCAGCGGCAGCCGCGGGGCCCGGCGGCCGAGCCAGCCGGTGAGGACCACGACGGTGAAGAGTCCGCCCGAGGTCGGAACGGGGTCGATGCCCCAGGGCCAGAGCGAGAACAGCAGCCCGAGCACGAGCACGCCGCCGGCCACGACCAGGGTCGCGGCCACCAGCCGGTCGAGCAGCACGCCGCCGGTCCGGAGCAGCGAGGCGACCGCCAGGACCAGCAGCGGCAGGACCAGGATCCCGACGCCGAGCGAGATCAGCGCGGCGGGCAGCAGCCAGCCGGCGACCAGCGCGCCGGCCAGGACCGGAAGACTGCGGGCCGGCCTGCGGGCCGGGGGACGGGAGCCGGCCGCCGGGTCCTCGGGAGTGTCCTCCTCGACCGAGGAACGCGCGGCCATCATGGTGCGGAGTCTTTCCATCGAGACCCTGAATCCCATCCCCTGCGTCGGACAAGTCCGTACGGCCGTTGACCCGCCGTTACGGAGCGATCCTAGTTGACCAAATGTTTTGCCAATGACAGAGGGCTTGACGAGGACCCCTGGGGATCCTCGTCAAGCCCTCCTCGACCGGGGTCGACAGGTCAGAGCATCGAACTACTTGATGATCTTGGTGACCTGGCCGGCGCCGACGGTCCGGCCACCCTCACGGATGGCGAACTTCAGGCCCTCCTCCATGGCGATCGGCTGGATCAGCGCGACCGTCATGCCGGTGTTGTCGCCCGGCATGACCATCTCGGTGCCCTCGGGGAGGGTCACGACGCCGGTCACGTCCGTGGTACGGAAGTAGAACTGCGGGCGGTAGTTGTTGAAGAACGGGGTGTGACGGCCACCCTCGTCCTTCGACAGGATGTAGGACTGGGCCTCGAAGTCGGTGTGCGGCGTGACCGAACCCGGCTTGATGATGACCTGGCCGCGCTCGACGTCCTCGCGCTTGATGCCGCGGAGCAGCAGACCGACGTTCTCACCGGCCTGGCCCTCGTCGAGCAGCTTGCGGAACATCTCGATGCCGGTGACCGTGGTGGTGGTCTTCTCGGTCTTGATGCCGATGATGTCGACGGTCTCGTTGACCTTGAGGATGCCGCGCTCGATACGACCGGTGACGACGGTGCCACGACCGGTGATCGTGAAGACGTCCTCGATCGGCATCAGGAACGGCTGGTCCACGGCGCGGGCCGGGGTGGGGATGTTCTCGTCGACGGCGTGCATCAGGCCGAGGAGCTTCTGGCCCCACTCGGCGTCGCCCTCGAGGGCCTTCAGCGCGGAGACGCGGACGACCGGCAGGTCGTCGCCCGGGAACTCGTACTCGGAGAGCAGCTCGCGGACCTCGAGCTCGACGAGCTCCAGGATCTCCTCGTCGTCCACCATGTCGGCCTTGTTCAGGGCGACGACGATGTAGGGGACGCCGACCTGGCGGGCCAGGAGGACGTGCTCCTTGGTCTGCGGCATCGGGCCGTCGGTGGCGGCGACCACCAGGATGGCGCCGTCCATCTGCGCGGCACCGGTGATCATGTTCTTGATGTAGTCCGCGTGACCCGGGCAGTCGACGTGGGCGTAGTGACGCGCCTCGGTCTGGTACTCGACGTGCGCGATGGAGATGGTGATACCGCGCTGCCGCTCCTCCGGCGCCTTGTCGATCTGGTCGAACGGCGTGAAGGGGTTGATCTCCGGGTACGCGTCGTGCAGCACCTTGGTAATGGCCGCGGTCAGCGTGGTCTTACCGTGGTCGATGTGACCGATGGTGCCGATGTTGACGTGGGGCTTCGTCCGCTCGAACTTCGCCTTCGCCACTGAGTCCTCCTGAGGACAGTTCTGTACGCCGTGGTGACGTCAGTTGGTCTTTGATGTTTTGTGTGGGCTGTCCGGAGGACACCCCGTGCCGTCCCACTGGGTGGGGGGCCGGAGGCCCCGGGAGGATCCGACCGGATCCTCCCGAGTTGCCTCCCAATAGCCTAAGGGGTGGCTGTCGTCCCGAAAGTCGGGACGTTACTCGCCCTTGGCCTTCGCGATGATGTCGTCCGCGACGTTCCTCGGAACCTCGGCGTACGAGTCGAACTGCATCGAGTAGCTCGCGCGACCAGAGGTCTTGCTGCGCAGGTCACCGACGTAGCCGAACATCTCGGAGAGGGGCACCAGCGCCGTGACGACGCGGGCACCGTGACGCTCATCCATGGACCGGATCTGGCCACGGCGAGAGTTGATGTCGCCGATCACGTCGCCCATGTAGTCCTCGGGCGTGGTGACCTCGACGGCCATCATCGGCTCCAGGAGGACCGGCTTGGCCTTCCGGGCGCCTTCCTTGAAGGCCATCGAGCCGGCGATCTTGAACGCGAGCTCGGACGAGTCGACGTCGTGCGCCGCACCGTCGAGGAGCTTCACGCGAACGCCCTGGAGCGGGTAGCCGGCGAGGATACCGAACTCCATGGCCTCCTGGCAGCCGGCGTCGACCGACGGGATGTACTCCCGCGGCACGCGGCCACCGGTGACCAGGTTGACGAACTCGTAGCCCTCGGCCTGCTCGAGCGGCTCGATCGCGATCTGCACCTTGGCGAACTGACCGGAGCCACCGGTCTGCTTCTTGTGGGTGTAGTCGATGCGCTCGACGGCCTGACGGATCGTCTCGCGGTACGCGACCTGCGGCTTGCCGACGTTGGCCTCGACCTTGAACTCACGGCGCATACGGTCGACGAGCACCTCGAGGTGCAGCTCGCCCATACCCGCGATGATGGTCTGGCCGGTCTCCTCGTCCGTGTTGACCTGGAAGGACGGGTCCTCCTCGGCGAGACGCTGGATGGCAACACCCAGCTTCTCCTGGTCACCCTTGGACTTGGGCTCGATCGCGACGCGGATGACCGGGGCCGGGAAGTCCATGGACTCCAGGATGACCGGGTGCTTCTCGTCGGACAGCGTCTCACCGGTGGTGGTCTGCTTCAGGCCCATGACGGCGATGATGTCGCCGGCGCCCACCGAGTCGATCTCCTCACGCTTGTTCGCGTGCATGCGGTAGATCTTGCCGATGCGCTCCTTCTTGCCCTTGACGGCGTTCAGCACCGAGGTGCCGGACTCCAGGCGGCCCGAGTAGACCCGGACGAAGGTGAGCTTGCCGAGGTGCGGGTCCGACATGATCTTGAACGCGAGCGCGGCGAGCGGCTCGTCGTCCGAGGCCTTGCGGGAGATCTTGACGGTGTCGTCGCCCGGCTTGGTGCCCTCGATGGACTCGATGTCCAGCGGGGACGGCAGGTACTTGACGACGGCGTCGAGCAGGGGCTGAACGCCCTTGTTCTTGAACGCGGTACCACAGAAGATCGGGGTGAAGTCCGAGTTCAGGGTGCCCTTGCGGATCGCGTCCTGCAGCAGCTCGACCGGGATGTCCTCGCCCTCGAGGGCGAGCTCCATGATCTCGTCGCTGACGTTCGACACGGTGTCGATGAGCTGCTCGCGGTACTCGTCCGCCTGCTCCTGCAGCTCGGCCGGGATGTCGACGATGTCGTACATCTCGCCCTTGGCCGCCTCGGCGGACCAGACCAGCGCCTTCATGCGGACCAGGTCGACAACGCCCTGGAAGTCCGACTCGGCACCGATCGGCAGCTGCATGACCAGCGGGGTCGCGCCGAGGCGGTCCACGATGGTCTTGACGCAGAAGAAGAAGTTGGCGCCCGTGCGGTCCAGCTTGTTGATGAAGCAGATGCGCGGGACGCCGTAGCGGTCAGCCTGCCGCCACACGGTCTCGGACTGGGGCTCGACACCGGCGACACCGTCGAACACCGTCACGGCACCGTCGAGGACGCGCAGCGAACGCTCCACCTCGACGGTGAAGTCGACGTGGCCCGGGGTGTCGATGATGTTGATGGTGTGGTCGGCGTCGTCGACGGTCCAGTGACAGGTCGTCGCGGCCGACGTGATCGTGATGCCGCGCTCCTGCTCCTGCTCCATCCAGTCCATGGTGGCAGCGCCATCGTGGACCTCACCGATCTTGTACGACACACCGGTGTAGAACAGGATCCGCTCGGTGGTGGTGGTCTTGCCCGCGTCGATGTGCGCCATGATCCCGATGTTGCGGACCTTGGCGAGGTCAAGGGAGGTTGCAGCCATGGTGGCTCGTTCTCTCTCTGTCTAGTGACGGGGTACGGACTACCAGCGGTAGTGCGCGAACGCCTTGTTGGACTCGGCCATCTTGTGGGTGTCCTCGCGACGCTTCACGGAAGCGCCCAGGCCGTTGCTGGCGTCGAGGATCTCGTTCATCAGGCGCTCGGTCATGGTCTTCTCACGACGGGCGCGCGAGTAGCCGACCATCCAGCGCAGCGCCAGGGTGCTGGCGCGGCCCGGGCGGACCTCGACCGGAACCTGGTAGGTCGCGCCACCGACACGGCGGGACTTGACCTCGAGGGCGGGCTTGACGTTCTCCAGCGCACGCTTCAGCGTGACGACCGGGTCGGCGCCGCTCTTCTCGCGGACGCCCTCGAGGGCGCCGTAGACGATCCGCTCGGCGGTGGAGCGCTTGCCGTGCAGCAGGATCTTGTTGACCAGCTGGGTGACGACAGGGGAGCCGTAGACCGGGTCGATGATGACCGGGCGCTTCGGGGCGGGGCCCTTACGAGGCATTCTTACTTCTCCTTCTTGGCGCCGTAGCGGCTGCGAGCCTGCTTGCGGTTCTTGACACCCTGGGTGTCGAGCGAACCGCGGATGATCTTGTAGCGGACACCAGGAAGGTCCTTCACACGACCACCGCGAACCAGCACGATGGAGTGCTCCTGCAGGTTGTGGCCCTCGCCCGGGATGTAAGCGGTGACCTCGATCCCGCTGGTGAGGCGCACACGGGCGACCTTGCGAAGGGCCGAGTTCGGCTTCTTCGGGGTGGTCGTGTACACACGCGTGCAGACCCCACGGCGCTGCGGGGAACCCTTCAGCGCGGGAGTCTTGTTCTTCTCGACCTTGTCCTGCCGGCCCTTTCGGACCAGCTGCTGGATCGTAGGCACCGTTTCTCCGTTTTCTGTGTGCCAAGGCTTGGTGGAACTAACCTGCGGTGTTCCCTCGCACACGACCCCGTGGTTCGACCCACGCGGTCGGGTGTGTTGGGTTTTTTCCGGCACGGAATCCCGTGGGCTGATGTACAGCGACGGCGCTCTACGCGCGGCGCGCCGTAAAAGGCGCTCCGGCTCGGCGCGGCGACCGGTGTGCATGCACGCACAAGGACCCGGGGACACCCCAGGCACAAGGTCAGAGCGTACCTAGCGCATCGGGCTCGGTCAAAACAAATGGAACATCGCAGGTCGTGGCCGTGGTGCCGGGGTCCCCGGCACCACGACCGCTGCTTATAGCACACTCCCTCGGAGCGCGCCCCGCAACTCGTCCCGCGCTCAGCCGACCGGGGTCATCGGACGGTGACCGACCGGACGCACCGAGCGTTCCCCGTCCGCCGGGGGCCGCGGGGTCACCGGCGGGCTCGGCGCCCGGTCGCCGGCCAGGGCGATCACGGCCAGGCCGGTCGCGCCGATGCCGTAGACCAGCAGCCAGAGCAGCCAGCTGCCCGGCGGCGACCAGTGCGCGGGGTGGATGAAGAACGAGCCGCCGTCGCCGACGGCGTTGCGGCGCAGCGTCCAGAGGAAGGCCGAGACGTTCGCCACGGTCAGCGTCAGCGCCATCCAGCCGATCAGCCGGCGCCACGGCAGCCCGCCGGAGGGCACCCGCAGGGCCGCCACGGCCGCCGCCGTCATCGGCAGGCCGACCATGAAGGGCAGCAGGTAGCGGCCCTGCCAGACCATGCCGAGCTTGCTCGCCTGGATCGACTGGGCGGCCACCGGCACCACGATCAGCGCGGCCATGATGGCGATCACCACGAGGGCCTGGCGCGGACGGCCGAAGCAGAGCGCCAGCAGGATCAGCAGGATGACCGCGGCCGGCCAGAGCAGCCAGGTGATCGCCGGGGCCGGGGTGTCCAGCCAGCCGAAGTTGCCGATCATCTGGTGGATGAAGATCAGCGAGTGGTCGAAGGTCAGCCGCGCGGCGTTCAGCGGGGTGAACCAGTCCGGGATCTCGATCACCGAGTTGTCCGGGTGCGTCATCGACCAGGCCATGGCGACGCCGGTGCTCGCCGCGAGGACCGCCGCGCACACCCAGGTCGCCCTCGTCCGCACCACCATGCGGATGGCGGAGCGCTGGGTCAGCAGCAGCGCGCAGACGACCGCGCCGGCGAACCAGACCAGGCCCAGCGGGCGGATGTTGATCAGCACCAGGCCGCCGATCGCCAGCCTCAGCAGCCGGCGGTTCAGCAGGGCGCGGTCGGGTGCCATGAACATCGGCAGCGCGGCGCTCCAGACCAGGACACCGGCGGCGATCTCGGGACCGCTCGGGTTCACCACCCCGCCCATGTACAGGGTCGTCGGCGTCAGGGCGGCGAGCAGCCCCGCGATCACGATCCCCCGCCGGCGCCACTCGGCGGCCGCGACCACCGCGCTGGCCAGCAGCGCGGCGCAGAACACCGCGGAGGCCAGCCGCATCAGGTACAGCCCGGGCTCGCCGGAGACGATCCGGCTGGGCCAGCCGACCAGGGTGTAGTACAGCGGGTTGTAGCGACCCGCCGCGGTGGTCACCTCGACGATCTTCTCCGAGCTGCCCAGCGCCGGGGCGCAGTCGGCCGACTGCCACTGCTGGAAGGCGTAGCAGGTGTGACGGGTGGACAGCTCGCGGTACCACTCGGGCAGCTGGACGCCGGTCTCGGCGAACTTGCCGTCCATACCGGCGACCTGGTGCTTGACCATCACCTCGGTGCCGTTGAGCTGCCCGCGGGCGACCGCGGCGGCCCGGACCAGGTGCGCGTACTCGTCCGGCGAGCCGCCCATCGGGGTGGACACCGACCAGGCCGAACCGAGGAGCACGAACAGGAGGAAGGAGATTCCCCACAGCCGTCGCGGGGAGTTCACCAAACGGTCGGCTATCCGCTTGAAGGTCTTCGTCATCGGTCGGTTGGGATTAGGAGTCACTGCCGTCTCTTCGTGTCAGCATCGAGCCCGTCACCGGACTTTCTCCCCGGCGGCACTGGCACCGCCCGTCGAGGTCCTTCGAGCAGGTACCGGCGGGAATGAGATCGCGTCTCATGGAACCGCCCCGGGCACGAGGTCCGGGGCAGCCTTCCCGGCATCCTAAGGCTTGGTCTCCACGGCGGGTCCACCCGGACCTTCACCTGACCGTCACACCTGGCGGGAGGGGTCGCCCGGCACCGTCGCGGCGCGCCCCCGGACCGGACCGGTCGCGGCGCGCCCCCGGCGGGGCCCCGTCAGCCGAAGACGGCCAGCGTCATCATGATCGTCACCCAGAAGGCGATCGACAGCCAGCCGAAGACGATCCCGGTGACGGCCATCCCGTCACCCTCCTCGTTCCGCTCGGCCGCCTGCCGGCGTCCGATGTGACCGGCGATCACGGCCGGCACCCCCAGCAGGCCGCCGGTCGGCACGCAGAGCAGGCCGAGGACCAGCGAGGTCACCGCCACGGCGTTGGTCCGCCGCTGCGGCGGCGGGGCCAGGAAGGTCGGCGGCACCGGGACCATGACCGGTCCGGCCTGCGCCACCGTCATCTGCGGGGCGACCATCGGCCCGGCCGGCAGGTCGGCGACGAGCCGGGCGAGCTGGCCGTAGGTCTGCGCGGCGCTGGCCGCCTCGAAGCGCTCGCCGTACTCGGCGGCGCTGAGCCGGCCCTCGGCGAACGCGGCCTTCAGCACGTCCACCGTGCGCTCGCGGTCCGCGGTCGCCGCCCGCATCGCCGACTGCGGCATCGCGACCTGGGGCGGGGCGGTCGGCGGCATCGCGGGGTACGGCATCGCGGGGTAGGGCATCGCGGGCGGGCCCGGAACCGGCGGCCGGGCCGCCCCGAACTCCTGCTCACCCCACGGCTGAACGGCCATCCGCCACCTCCCGGTACCCCCGCGCGAACACGGAGTCCCCCCGTTCGTCGGACTCTCATAGTGCAGGACGAACGGGGGCTCCGAGTAGTTGCCGATTCTCCCGATCCGATACACCTCCGGTTCCGCCCGTCCTCACCCGCCGCACGGTTCACCCGTTCGGTCCCGACACACCTGGGGCATCACCACAGGAGACAGGCCGGGCCGGGCGGTGGCAGGCTGTCGTGGGGCCCGTTTCGATCATGGAACGACCGATCGGCCCCCGCCCGGTCCGACCACCAGCAGAGAGAGCCGCCATGCAGGCATCGGCGCCGCCGCCGTCCCCCGACCCGACCACCCCCGTGCCCTCGGCCGTGTCCATCCAGGGCCTGTGGAAGCACTTCGGGAGCCAGGCCGCCGTCGCCGGGCTCGGCCTGGAGCTGCCGACCGGGGCGTTCATCGGACTGGTCGGCCCGAACGGCGCCGGCAAGACCACCACGCTGTCGATGGTCACCGGCCTGCTCCGGCCCGACCAGGGGACCGTGCTCGTCCACGGCGCCGACGTCTGGGCCGACCCGGTCACCGCCAAGGCCCGGATCGGCATCCTGCCCGAGGGCCTGCGCATGTTCGAGCGGCTCAGCGGCCGCGAGCTGCTCCAGTACAACGGCCGGCTGCGCGGACTGCCGGGCGACGAGGTCGACCGCCGCGCCGAGGAGCTGCTCGCCGTCCTCGACCTCGCCGACCACGCCGACAAGCTGGTCGCCGACTACTCCACCGGCATGCGCAAGAAGATCGGCCTCGCAGCCGCCCTGCTGCACAACCCGGACGTGCTCTTCCTCGACGAGCCGTTCGAGGGCGTCGACCCGGTCTCCGCCCAGACCATCCGCGGCGTGCTCAAGCGGTACGCGGCGGCCGGCTCCACCGTGGTCTTCTCCAGCCATGTGATGGAGCTCGTCGAGCAGCTCTGCGACTGGGTCGCCGTGATCAGCGCCGGCCGGGTGATCGCCCAGGGCCCGCTCGACACCGTCCGCGGCGGGCGCAGCCTGCACGAGGCGTTCCTGGACCTGATCGGCGTCCGCGAGGACGACGGCCGGTCGCTCGACTGGCTCGGCGGGGGCGAGCGGTGAGCTCCTCCCCCGCCCCGCTCCCGGCCCCGGCCCCGCTCCCGACCGCCGCCCCGTTCCCGGCGGCCGGGGTCCCCGACGACCGGACGGTCGTCCGCACCCTGGTCTCGCTCAAGCTCCGGCTGCTGCGCAACGGGCTGCGCCGCAGCCGCGGCCGCGCCGCCCTCTACGTGCTCGGCAGCGTCGTCGGCCTGCTCTTCGCGACCGGCATCGCCCTGCTGCTGACGATCCTCCACGACCACGTCGAGCACGGCGCCGCCGGTGACGCGGGCGTCGTCCTGGCCGGCGCGCTCACCCTCGGCTGGGCCGCGATCCCGCTGTTCCTCTTCACCAGCGACGAGAGCGCCGATCCCACCCGGCTCACCATGCTGCCGCTGCGGCCCGGACCGCTGCTGCGCGGCTCGGTGCTGGCCGCGCTGCTCGGCCCCGGACCGCTGATCAGCCTGGTGCTGCTCACCGGCGCCGCGCTGTCCGGCGCGAACGGCGCCGCCTCGGCGGTGGCCGGCGCGGTCGGGGTGCCGCTCGCGGTGCTCACCGTGGTGACGCTCTCCCGCGCGGTCGCCGCCGGCAACGCCCGGCTGCTCTCCAGTCGGCGCGGCAAGGACTTCGCCGTCTTCGGCGGCCTGCTCTTCGCGCTGCTGGCGCAGATCGCCAACATCGGCTCGCAGAGCGTCTTCGGCAAGGCCGGCGCGAACGGCGCCGACCTCGGCCCGCTGGCCCCCTTCGCCGCCGTGCTGCGCTGGATCCCGCCGGTGAGCGCCGTCGACGCGACCCGCACCGCGGGCGAGGGCCGGTGGCCGCTCGCGCTGCTCCAGCTCGCCGCGACCGCCGCACTGCTCGCCCTGCTGCTGCGCTGGTGGCGCGCCAGCCTGCAGCAGCTGATGGTCACCGCGGACGCCTCGACGGTGGAGGTCGTCCGCGGCGTGCAGCGGGCGCGGCGCGGCCCGCGCTTCCTGCCGGAGGGCCGGGCCGGCGCGGTGATGCAGCGCCACCTGCGCTACGCCTGGCGCGAGCCGCGGGCCAAGGCCGCCGTCTTCACCAGCATCGGGATGACGCTGGTGATCTGCGTGCTGTCGATCGTCCAGGGCTGGTCGACGGTGTACCTGGTGGCGATGACCGGGATGTTCCTCGGGCTGCAGATGCTCAACCTGTTCGGCATGGACGGCTCCGCGTTCTGGATGGTCGCGGCCACCCTGCTCACCCCGGCGGACGCCCGGGACGAGCTGCGCGGGCGCGCGTTCGCCGTCCTCTCCTACGCCGTCCCGGTCACCCTGGTGCTCGCCCTGGTGCTCGCCGCCGCCACCGGCGACTGGTCCGGGCTGCCGGCCGCCGTCGGCGTCGCGTTCGCCCTGCTCGGCAGCGGCCTCGCGATCGGCGCCGTGCTCAGCGTGCTCGCGCCGTACACCATGCCCGCCGACAACAACCCGATGCGCAACGCCGCCCCGGGCCAGGGCGGGCTGGTGATGCTGAACAGCTTCGGCTCGATGTTCGGCAGCGCCCTCGTCGCCGCCCCGGTCGTCGGCTACCTGGTCTGGGCCCTCGCCACCGGCGCCGTCACCTGGCCGCTGCTGCTCGCCGGCCCCCTCTACGGCGCCGCCGTCGCGGCCCTCGGGCTGCGCCTCGCCGCCGGGCGGCTGCTGGAGCGCCTCCCGGAGATCCTCGCCAAGGCCGTCGAACGCTGACCCCGACGACGGCGGGGTGCCGGGCCGCGGAATCCGCTGGAGTCCGGCACCCCGGCGCCGGACAATGGCGCGGTGATCGAGGTGGAGCGTGACAGCGCCGTCAACGTCAACGGCACCGGGCCGGAGCACCGGTCGTTCCCGCTGACCTTCAGCGTCCGCGCGGCGGGCGGTTCCTGGCTGGTCGACGCGACGGCCGCGACGGCCGGGGAGCTGGCCGGGCTGCTCGCCGACCGGGCGGCCGGTCCGGTCGCCGTCGTGGACCTGCACACCTGCAGCTTCGTGGACGAGCACTCCCGGTCCTGGTCGCCGTCCCTGATCGCGGCGGAGCTGGGCGTCGACGGCGCCGTCCACCCGGTCGGCGCGTGGGCGTCGGACACCATCGGGGTCGGCGAGGAGTTCCTGCTCCTGGACCGCGCCGAGCTGCCCAGCCTGCTGGACGACACCTGGACGCCCTACCAGGTGGCCGTGGTCGACCTGCCGGGCGAGGTGACCCCCGAGCGGCTCGACGAGCTCGCACTGGTCGTCGGAACGACCGCGTTCGACCAGCCGCTCCTCCCCCACCTCGACGGCTCCACCCTGTGGTTCTCCGGCCACGACGACTGCTACCTGCGGGTGGAGTCGACGGACCCGGCGGTGCCCGGCGCCCTGCTCGGCCGGCTGCTGGCCCTCATGGCCGGCTCGGCCCTGACCGACGCCGACGACGCCGTGCCGGTCCCGGAGCCCGACCCCGCCCTGACGGACCGGCTGATCGCCGCGGGCCCGCACTGGGCGGGCACGGTGGCGGCGGTGTCCGCGACCGAGGTGACGCTGACGCTGACGGCGCTCCCCCGGCGCCGGCGGCTGAGCGACCCGGCCCCGGCCGGGGCCTGGCGCGCGGTGACGCTCGACCTCGTGCGCGGCCGGTGGCGGCTCGGACCCGAGCAGCCGGCGGCCCGGTAGCCCCGAGGACCGTACCGGCGGATTTTCGGTGGCGGGCGCCCGGCACGGACCGTAGCGTCCCGGGCATGAACGCCAAGCGCCCGCTGATCGCCGTCCTCACCGGCGCCGGGATCTCCACCGACTCCGGTATCCCCGACTACCGCGGCCCGAACGGCCTGTGGCAGCGCGACCCGGGCGCGCAGCGGCTGGTCACCGCCGGCCCGTACCTGTCCGATCCGGAGGTACGCCGCGAGGCGTGGCGGCTGCGGGCCGCGACCGGCGCGCTCGCCGCCGAGCCGAACGCCGGGCACCGGGCCCTGGTGGAGCTGGAGCGGTCCGGGCTGCCGGTGCGGGTCCTCACCCAGAACGTCGACGGACTGCACCAGCGGGCCGGGCAGACCCCGCGCAAGGTGCTCGAACTCCACGGCACCGCGCGGGAGGTGCAGTGCGTGGACTGCCGCGCGACCGGCCCGATGGAGCAGGCCCTGGAGCGGGTCGCGGCCGGCGAGCCGGATCCGGCCTGCCGGGCCTGCGGCGGGATCCTGCGCCCGCGCACCGTGATGTTCGGCGAGCAGCTGGACACCGAGGTGCTCCGGCAGGCGGAGGCGATCAGCACGGCCTGCGAGCTGTTCATCGCCGTCGGCACCAGCCTGAAGGTCTACCCGGTGGCCGCGCTGCCGTACGACGCGGTGCGGTCCGGCGCCCGGCTGATCGTGGTGAACGGCGAGCCGACACCGCTCGACGAGGCCGCCGAGGAGGTCCTCCGGGAGCCGATCTCGACCGCCCTGCCGGCCCTGGTGGAACGGCTGGTCGCCCGCTTCGGCTGACCGCCCGCGCACGCCGGGCGCGGGCCTCGGGCACGGGCGTCGGAAAGGCCGCGATCTTTCCGAACTGCCAAGTCCCGGTGGCCTGTTCTGCGCTACGCTGCCGCGCGTAGCGGCGTGGTCGGTTTCCGGCCACGGGGGGAGGCCGCGCGGGCGGGGCACGCCCGCGCGCCGCACCGGGGCACGGGCGTGCCCGCTCCGCGGCGGCGCGTACGAAGGAGCCCTCATGACCCCAGGCCTGCTGCTGGACCGCACCGCGCTCGGGGGCGAACTGCGGGCGCTGGCCGACCGCCCCGGACTGGCGCACCGTCAGGAGGAGCTCCGCGAACTGGGTCTGGCGCTCTCCGGCGCCGGCGACCTGGACCGCTGGGCCGAACTCGACCTGGTGCACAGTTTCGTCAGGCCGGAGAGCGTACGGGCCGCGGTCCGGCCCCGGCCCGCGCCGAGGTTCTGGGCCTGGGCCGAAGTGGCGCTCGGCGGACTGGTGTTCGTCCCCCTGCTGGTCACCTGGGGCGGGCTGATGCAGGCCAGCGGCGCCTACCGGGAACTGATCGGCGCGGACCCCCGGCAGGCCGCGCGGCCGTTCCTCCAGCTCTGGCAGACCGGCTTCGAGGGCCGGCTGCCCGGCTGGGCCGGTTTCGGCGACATCGCGCGGTCCGCGACCCTGTTCATCGCGCTGCTGCTGGCGCTGTCCGTCGCGCACGGCCTGCGCAGGGCGGGCGCCGAGCGCCGCGAGGCGGCGGCCGAGGCCGAGGCGGAGGACCTGCTGGCCGAGCTGGCGCCCCTGCTCACCCGGGCCCAACTGGTACTGAACGAGCGCCGCCGCTCGACGCCGCAGCGCTTCGCGGCCGAGCTCACCGGTGCGGCGGAGACCCTGGAACGACTCGCCCGGCAGGCCGCCGACACCCAGCGCGAGCTGAGCGCGGCGGCGCTGGCCGTCGAGCGCTCGGTCGCCGGGGCCGAGCAGCGGCTGGCCGAGGCGGGCGAGGCGGTGGACCCGCTGCGCCGGGCCGTCGACGGCGTGGAGAAGGCGGTCGACGGCATCGGCCGGGCCGTGGACGGCGTCGGCCGGGCGGTGAAGGACAGCGGGGACCGGCTCGCCGAGA
Organism: Kitasatospora purpeofusca; assembly: GCF_000718025.1. GTDB lineage: Bacteria > Actinomycetota > Actinomycetes > Streptomycetales > Streptomycetaceae > Kitasatospora > Kitasatospora purpeofusca. The sequence continues at coordinate 49,459 of NZ_JODS01000006.1, read as the reverse complement.
CCGTCCGGGACGGCGCGGCGGCCACCGACAGCCTGGTCCACCGGAGCGGGAAGCAGGCCGCCGACGCGGTCGACCTGGTCCGGCAGGCCACCGACCGGGTCGGCACCGGACTCGCGGACGCCGGGGAGCGGGTGGAGGACGCGGTGCGGGACCTCGCGGTCGCCCAGCGCGGCTTCACCACCGGCGCGGAGACCGTCGCGGACGTCGGCGGGCAGGTGCTGGAGCGACTCGACGGCCTGGCACGGGAGGTCGTGGCGATGGCGGACCGGGTGGCCGCCGCGGCGTCGGCGGCCACCGCGGCGGCGGCCCGGCTGGACGCGGCGGCCAGCCGGCGGGGCGACGCGGCCCCGGGGATCGTCATGGTGAAGACCTCCGCCGGCCCCGGGCCCGACGAGGGCGCCGCCCGTTCCCGGGGCACCGTCGCGGCCGGCGGTACGGCCGACGACCTGGACGACCGGACGCTGCTGGAGCTGGACGAGGTGCCGGTGCACGGGCAGGGCCGATGAGGGGCCGGTTCCGGACCGCGCGGCCCGGCCCGCGCGGCACCCACCTGGTCGGCTGGCTGTTCGCCGACATGCTGCTGGTGCTCGCCCTGGTCGCGATGGGCGACCAGGGCGACCCGGTGGCCGCCGAACGGGCCGCCGCGACACCCACCCCCGCCGCCGGCGCGAGCGCCACCGCGAGCGCCGCACCGCTGCCCACCCCCACCCCCACCGGGCCGCGCGGGGTCGAGCACGACCCGGTCACCGTCGACGTGACCGGGGACTCCTCGGACACGGCGGGCCTGGCCGCGCAGATCCGCGCCGCCACCGAGCCGTACGCCGGACGGCAGGCCGCCGTGGTCCTCACCTTCGGCAGCAACCGCGACCCGGGCGCCGGCCAGGCCTACGCCCACACCGTCAACGGCCTGCTCGCGCAGGCCCGTCCGGAGATGTTCCGGGGCACCACCGCACGGGACTTCATCTCGCTCGCGGACAACCCCCGGCACGCCTCGCTGGAGATCTACTTCTACACCGGCTGACCGCCACAGCGGCCGACCGCCGACGCCCTGCCGTTCGAAGGAGAAGTGCAGTGCAGATCCTCCCGTTCTACGCCGTCTGCGACGAGTCCTCGTCCATGACCTTGCACATCGACACCCTCAACAAGGCCCTGTTCGAGCTCCACCAGGAGATCAGCACCAACCCGACCGTCGCCGACAAGACCCGGTTCGGACTGATCGGCTTCTCCACCGACGCCCACGAGCTCCAGCCGCTGGTCGACCTGAGCGACCTCGAGGAGCTGCCGGCCCTGGAGGCCTCCGGCCTGACGTCCTACGGCAGAGCCTTCGACCTGCTCCGCCGGGCGATCGAGCGGGACGTGACGGAGCTGAAGGCGGAGGGCCACGACGTCTACCGCCCGGTGGTCTTCTTCCTCTCCGACGGCGAGCCGACCGACAACGACTGGGAGCAGCCCTACCAGGACCTGCTCGCCGCCGCGTTCCGGCCGCACATCATCGCCTTCGGCATCACCGAGGGCGCCGACCGGACGGTGATCGCGCAGGTCGCGACCTTCAAGGCCTTCATGCAGGAGGACGGGAACGCCGATGTGGCGCCCGCGCTGCGGGAGTTCGCGGCCAGCCTGACCCGGTCGATCGTGCGCTCGGTGAGCGGCGCGACCGCCGCAGGCACCGGTATGAGCCTCCAGGTCGACGACCAGGTGCCCGGCTTCACCGCCGTCTCGCTCGACAAGCTCTGAGCCGGGCCGCCGGATGAATCCGCACGAGAGTCAGCCACCGGGCGGCCAGGTGCCCGAGCCCGGGCCGGAGCACGCGCCGACCCGCAAGGACGACCCGTACGAGGTCACCGCCCCCGTCCACGAGGACTGGGTCCTCAAGCCGCCGGACCTTGCGCCGGCCCCGGCTCCCGCCGACGCCGTCGTGGGGCCCGTCGTCACCCCCGGGCGGGTGACGCCCGAGAACTTCCTGCCGCGGCCGATCGGCCAGGGCCCGGCCGCGGTCCGCGAGCCCTGGGCGGACCCGGTGTCGCCGCTCGGCGGCCCGGTCGAACCGGCCGCCGCCGCACCCCCGGCCACGCACCCGGCCGCGCCCCCGGCCGGAACGACCGCGCCCACCGGGAGCGCGCCCACCGGCGCCGACCCGGTCGTCCGGCCGCCCTCGTTCCGGAGCCCGGGACCGCTCGCCCACGTCGGCCGCAAGGCCCCCGCCTACCCCGCCGAACCGACCGACATCCCCACCGTCCGCGGCGGCGACCTCTACGGCGTCCTGCTGCCCGACACCGTCGTGGACGGCGGCCGGTTCGGCCCGGTCACCGTCCGGGCCGCCTCCGTGCGCGGCGACTCGCACCGCTACGCGGCCGAGTGCCGGCAGGACGCCGCGCTGGTCGTCCGGGCCGGCGGGCTGCTGCTGGTCGCGGTCGCCGACGGCGTCGGCTCCCAGCCGCACTCCCACCACGGCTCCAACGGCATCGTCCGGCTGCTGGCCAAGCAGGTCCTGCCGCGGGCGGACATCCTGCTGGACCTACTGCGGACCGGCGCGGCGGTGGACTTCGCCGACCTGACGGGCCGGCTCGTCGCCGCCGCGGCCGCGGAACTCGCCCAGGAGGCCGAGCGGTTCGGACATCCACCGAAGACCTGGTCGACCACCCTCCGGGCGCTGCTGGTACCGGCCGACCCGGAGGTCCGGACCAGGGGCTTCGTCGCGGTCGGCGACGGCGGACTGCTGCGGCTGCGCGCGGGCGGCTGGGAGAACCTGGACGCCGACGGGGACGGCGGCGGCGACGGCCCGGGCACCCTGATCAGCACCCGGACGGACTGCCTGCCTGAGGCGTACGAGCGCGCCCGGACGGCGCTGATCACCGACACCCGCCCCGGTGACGTGCTGGTGCTCTGCACCGACGGGCTCGCCCTCCCCCTGGTCAAGGAGCCCGAGCTGCGGGGGTTCCTCGGCGGGCGCTGGGGCCGCGAGGTGCCCGGCCTGGCCGAGTTCCTCTGGCAGGCCCAGGTCCGGGTGCGCAGCTACGACGACGACCGCTCGGTCGTCTGCCTCTGGGAGGCCCCGGCATGACCGCCGACATCGCCGCCATCGCCGGCGCGCTGGCCGGCGGCACGGACCTCGGCCTCGCCCTGCTGCCCGCCGGCCCCGAGGCCGGCCGGGGCGGCCAGGGCCTGGTGCGGCGGCTGGACGGCGTCCCGGGCGTGCTGTTCAAGCGCTACCTGGAACCCGGGCGGGTGCGCGGCCCGGCCCTGGCCGAGCTGGTCGCGCTGCGGCTCGCCCTGCCGCCGGACGACCGGGACCGGCTGGACGCGCAGGCCGCCTGGCCGCTCTGCCGGGTGGTGGACGGCCCGCACTGCGTCGGCTTCCTGATGCGCGAGGCGCCCGCCCCGATGACCTGGCGGACGGCCTCCGGCGGGTCCAGGCTCACCGAGGCGCAGTACCTGCTCTACCCGGAGAAGCCCGCCACCCAGGGCGTCGTCCGCCCGGACCCGGAGCAGCGGCTCGCCCTGGTGCTGGAGCTGCTGGGACTGATCGACCGGCTGCACCGCCTGGGGCTGGTGATCGGCGACCTCTCGCACGCCAATGTGCTCTGGTCGGTGCGGCCCGCACCGGCGGTGCACCTGCTGGACTGCGACGGCATCCGCCGGGTCGGGGCGGCGCCGGTGCTGGAACAGGCGGACACCCCCAACTGGTCCGACCCGCTCTCCCCGCACGGCAGCGCCTCCTCGGTGGACAGCGACCGCTACAAGGCGGCCCTGCTGGTCGGCCGGATCCTGGCCCAGGACCCGTACCTGGTGCCGGGCGCGCCGTTCGAGCCGCTGCCCGGGGTGCTGACGGAACGGCAGCTGGGCCTGGCCCGCCGGGTCTGGGAGCAGGCCGGCGGACCGTACGGGACCCGGCCGGACCCGACCGCCTGGCTGCCGGCGCTCGGCACCCGGGGCAGCATCCCGCTCGCCCCGGCCGTCGCGCCGGTGCCGCGTCCGTCCCGGCCGGTCGACGCGCGGCTGTTCGACGGCCGGGCGCCCCGGGGCAGCATCCGGCTGCGACGGCCGGACTGACGGGCGAACCGACGGCCGGACCGGCGGGCGGGCGCCGGGCAGGACAGACGCCGGGCAGGGCAGGGCGACGGCGGGCCCTCCGCCCCTGGGGCCGGACCGAGCGCGTGCGTACGATGATCCTTCCGGCTCCCCCTCACGGCCTGGAGTGATCGACCGATGACGACGACGGTGAAGTTCGACCCCTGGTCGGCGGCGTTCGTGGCCCACCCCTACGACGCGTACGCCGAGCTGCGCGCCCAGGGCCCGGCGACCTATTTCGAAGCCACCGACCAGTGGCTGGTCCCGCGCTACGCCGATGTCGGCGCGCTGCTGCGGGACCGCCGCCTCGGCCGCACCTACACCCACCGGTTCAGCCACCAGGAGTTCGGCCGCCCCGAACCCGACCCGGCGCACGAGCCGTTCCACACCCTCAACGACAACGGCCTGCTCGACCTGGAGGCCCCGGACCACACCCGGATCCGCCGCCTGGTCTCCAAGGCCTTCACCCCGCGCATGGTCGAGGGCCTGCGGCCGACCGTGCGGCGGCTGGCCGGCGAACTCGTCGACGACCTGCTCGCGGCCGGCGGCGGCGACCTGATCGCCGCCGTCGCCGAGCCGCTGCCGGTCGCGGTGATCGCCGAGATGCTCGGTGTCCCGGAGTCCGACCGGCACCTGCTGCGCCCCTGGTCGGCCGACATCACCGGGATGTTCGAGCTCAACCCGTCCGAGGAGACCGCCCGCCGGGCCGTCACCGCGAGCACCGAGTTCTCCGACTACCTCCGCGCCCTGATCCGCGACCGCCGCACCGCCCCCGGCACCGACCTGATCAGCGCGCTGATCCAGGCCCAGGAGGGCTCCGACGCGCTCAGCGAGCAGGAGATGGTGTCCACCTGCGTCCTGCTGCTCAACGCCGGCCACGAGGCCACCGTCAACACCACCGGCAACGGCTGGTGGGCACTGTTCCGCAACCCCGCCGAACTCGCCCGGCTGCGCGCCGACGTGGACGGGCTGCTGCCCACCGCCGTCGAGGAGCTGATGCGCTGGGACACCCCGCTGCAGATGTTCGAGCGCTGGGTGCTGGAGGACATCGAGATCGGCGGCGTGACCGTCCCGCGCGGCGCCGAGATCGCCCTGCTCTTCGGCTCCGCCAACCGCGACCCCGAGCGCTTCACCGACCCCGACCGGCTCGACCTCGGCCGCGCCGACAACCCGCACATCACCTTCGGCGCCGGAATCCACTTCTGTCTCGGCGCCCCCCTTGCCAGACTGGAGCTCACCGAGTCCTACGGCACCCTGCTCCGCCGCGCCCCGGGCCTGCGGCTGGTCCGCGAGCCCGAGTGGCGCCCGGGCTACGTGATCCGCGGACTGGAGGAACTGCTGGTCGAGGTGTGACACACGAGGGGGAGCGGGCCGTGGGCGACAAGGCGACGGGGGCCCTGCTGGGGCTGGCGATCGGGGACGCGCTGGGCAAGGTCACCGAGTTCTCGGAGGTCGAGCTGATCGCGTGGCAGTGGCCGGACTGGCGGCGGCTGCCGCTGCCGGACGACGGGCTGGTCACCGACGACACCCAGATGACGCTGGCCCTGGCCCGCGCCCTGCGCACCGCACTGGCGGACGGGCCGCTCACCCCGCAGAGCCTGGAACCGCCGCTGCGCGCCGAGTTCCTCGCCTGGGCGAGCTCGCCCGAGAACAACCGCGCCCCCGGCATGACCTGTCTGCGCTCCTGCGACCGGCTCGCCTCGCCCGGGGTGCGCTGGCAGCTCGCGAGCGACGTCGGCTCCAAGGGCTGCGGCGCCAATATGCGGGTCGCCCCGCTCGGCCTGGTGCGCGAGCTGACGACGGCGCAGCTGGCCGGCGCGGCCCAGCTCCAGTCCGGCCTCACCCACGGCCACCCCACCGCGCTCGCCGCCAGCGAGCTCACCGCCTACGCCGTCCGCAAGCTCGCCGAGGGCCTGCCGCCGGCCGGACTGCCCGCCGTGCTGCGCGCGTACGCGCTCTCCCGCCGCGGCCGCTACGACGCGCACTGGCTCGACGACCTCGCGGCGCACGCCCAGGACCGCACCACCGAGGGCTTCGCCGCCCGCGGCTGGGACGAGTGCCTGGCGGTGCTCGACCGGCTCGACGCCGCGCTCGCCGCGCCGGACGTCGAGGCCGACCCCTGCCTGGCCACCGGCGCGGGCTGGATCGCCGAGGAGGCGTTCGCCACCGGGCTGCTCTGCTTCCTGCTGCTCCCGGACGACCCGGTGGCCGCCGTCCGCCGGGCCGCGTACTCCTCCGGGGACTCCGACTCGATCGCCTGCCTGGCCGGCGCCTTCGCCGGGGCCCACCTGGGCGCCGACGCCTGGCCGGCGGACTGGGTGGAGCGGATCGAGCACCGGGACGAGCTGCTGGAGTTCGGCGCGCTCTGGGACTGACCGGCGCTCCGGCCGCTCGCCGCCCGGCGGCGCGGCCCTCCCGGCGGAACCGGGTCCGAGCGGGCCGCGTCGAACCGGCACCGAGGCACGGGCACCGGCCCGTGCCGGGACCCAGGGGCGAGGTCAGCCATGTCCGCCACGACCGTCCGCACCCGCCGCCCGGCGGTGCTCCTGCTCTGCTGCGCGGCCCTGCTCACCGCCTGCGGCTCCACCGGCGCCGGGACCGGGGTGGTCCGGGCCGACTCCGCCTCGCTGCCACCCGCGGACCCGGCGGCGGTCGCCGCCACCGCGACGGCGACCGCCGCGTTCGGGCTCGACCTGCTGCACGCCCTCACCGCCGCTCCCGGCGCGGCCGGCGGCAACCTGGTGCTGTCGCCGTCCGGCCTGGCGACCGTCCTCGCCATGGTGCTGCCCGGGGCCCGGGGCACCACCGCCGAGCAGCTGGCCGAGGCCCTGCACACCGGGCTCTCCCCCGAGCAGTACGCACTCGCCACCGGCGCCCTGAACCGGGCCGGCGCGCCGGGCGGCAAGGGCGGGACCGTCCTGCGGCGCTCCGACGACGTCTGGGCCCAGCGCGACTTCCCGCTCGACCCGCACTACCTCGGGGTGCTGGCCGCCGGCTTCGGCACCGGTGTGCGCACCACCGACTTCCGCAAGGACCCGGAGGGCGCCAGGAAGGCCGTCAACGGCGTCGTCGAGAAGGCCACCGAGGGCCGGATCAAGGACCTCTTCGCCGAGGGGCAGATCAATCCGGACACCCGGCTCGCGCTCACCGACGCGCTGTACCTCAAGGCCGACTGGGCCCACCCGTTCAAGGCCGGGCGGACCACCGGCCTGCCGTTCCACCGCCTCGACGGCTCCGAGGCGGCTGTGCCGACCATGGCCGGCACCGAGTCGCTGCGCTACGCCGAGGGCTCCGGCGGCATCCTCGGCGAACCCTGGCAGGCCGTCGAACTCCCCTACGCGGGAAGCACCCTGGCGATGGACCTGATCGTGCCCGCGCAGGGCGGCTTCACGGCGTTCCGGCAGGGGCTGGACCGGGCGCAGCTGGACCTCGTACTGGGCGCGCTCACCGAGCGGACGGTCGACCTCACCCTGCCGAAGTTCCGCTTCGACAGCGGGAACGAGCTCACACCCGTGCTGAAGGCGCTCGGCGTCACCGCCGCGTTCGAGGCCGACGCCGATCTCTCCGGCATCCCGGGGCCGGGCGCCGCCGAGCGGCTCCGGATCGGCCCGGTGGTGCAGAAGGCCACCGTCCAGGTCGACGAGCAGGGCACGGTCGCGGCCGCCGGCAGCGGCGTCGGGGTGGAGGCGGCGGCCGCGCCGGCACCCCGGGACCCGGCCCGGCTGCACATCGACCGGCCGTTCCTGTTCCTGGTCCGGGACACCGCGACCGGGCTGCCGCTCTTCCTCGGCCAGGTCACCGACCCCGCCGCGTAGGGCCCGTCGGTCAGACCGGGTAGCGGTCCCCGAGCGCCGGATGGCCCGGCTCCCGGCTGCCGAACAGCACCAGCAGGTCGTCCGCCGTCCGCAGCAGCGTCTCCCGGCCCTCCACCGCCTCGGTCCAGTCGGCCGGCAGCCCCGAGGCGCCGTACGCGGCGCCGACCAGGTTGCCGCAGACCGCGCCGGTGGAGTCGCTGTCCCCGGAGTGGTTCACCGACAGCAGCAGCGCCGCCCGGGCCGGATCGGCGTCCTCGGTCCCCGCCAGCAGGCAGTACACCGCGATCGCCAGGCACTCCTCGGCGATCCAGCCGAGGCCGACCCGCTCCACCGCCTCCGCCGACGGCCCGGACTCCTGGGCCACCCGCACCGCCCGGGCCAGCGCCTGCACCGTCTCCTTCGAGGCCGGCCACTCCCGGGTCTGCTCCACCGTCTCGCCGACCGCCGCCCAGGGCTCCGTCCCGGCCGCCAGCCGCTCCACCAGCGCCGCGAAGGCGCCCGCCGCCAGGTACCCGGTCGGGTGCCCGTGGGTCAGCTGCGCGCACTGCGCGGCCAGTCCGAACGCCTGCTCCGCCCCCAGCCGGCCGAGGCCGAACGGGGCCGAGCGCATCACCGTGCCGCAGCCCTTGGAGTGCGCGTTGATCGGTCCCGGCTGCCCCAGCGCCACCGGCGCCTCGAACACCGGGTGGTACTGCACCCCGGTCAGGCAGGCGTTGCCGGGCGCCCGCCGCGCGTACAGGAACGGCTCGCGCAGCAGCCAGCCGTCGTACGGGTGGGGCAGCGGCTCGCGGTCGGGCGCGCCCTGCTGCTGGGTGAGCAGCCAGCGCCGGTACGCGCCGTGCACCGCCTCCGGCACCGAACCGCCGCCGCCCGACCAGCCCCGGACGAAGCCGCGGATCAGGCCCTCGGCGGTGAAGAGGGTCATCTGGGTGTCGTCGGTGACCTCGGCGACCAGCCCGCCGCCCGGCAGGCCGGTCACCCCGTCCGGCCCGAAGCGCTCCCGGATCTGGTCCAGCCGCTGGAACTCCACCGGCCAGCCCAGCGCGTCGCCGACCGCTCCGCCGAGCAGGGCGCCGCGCACCCGGTCCCGGTAGCCGGTCTCCGTAGTCGTACTCACACTGCCCGCCCCTCGTCGGTCCCCGCGCCCTGTTGTACCAGGCGCCCGGATCCCGGCCGAGGCTCCCCGCCGGGCGACCCGCCCCGGGATCGGCCCCGGGCCGGCCGCGGCGCCGACCGCGGGCTCAGCCGCGGATCTCTCCCGAACGGCCGCGCAGGGACGCCCGGTCGGCCGCCGCCCGGCCCGCCGCCCAGCCCTCGCCGTCGCTCACCCGCACCCGCTGCGACACCAGCTTGGGGAACATCCGGCCGACCTCGTGGTCCACCGCCTCGGTGCGCGCCTTCAGGGCCGGCAGCAGCCGCTCGTCCGGGACCAGCTGCTCCGCCGTACCGTCCTCGCGCAGGTGCCGGCCGGCCGCCGCGTCGCTGGTCGTCCGCTCGGTCGCCTCGGTCAGCCGCTCCCGGATCCGCGCCGCGTACGCGACCAGGAAGGACTGCCGGAACGCCTTGGTGCGGGAGGCCCCGTCCAGGTGCTGCCGGGCCCCGGCCTGCTGCATCGCGTGGGTGGCCTGCACCAGCAGCGAGGTGTAGAGCAGCTCGACGCCGTCGAGGTCGGCGTCGAAGCCGATCACGGTGCAGAAGCCGAACTCCTTCGCCCACACCACCCGGCAGCGGTTGGCCGCCGCCACGGCGTCCAGCAGCATCGTCTTGGGACCCTCGTACGGGTTGTCCACCCCGATCCGCAGCGCACCCGGGGCGTGCGGGTCGGCGCCCTCGACGGCGAGCAGCGCCTCGTCGATGCTGTGCTGGGCCATCAGCTGCTGGGCCTTGGCGGTCAGCGCCTCGGCCTCCTCGGGGAAGTCGGTGGACTCGGCCTTCGCCAGCAGCGCGCGGATCCGCGACAGCATCCGGGGCTCGCCCGCCACCGGACCGCGCTGCCGCTGCTCCGCGCGCGCCGAGTGCGCCGAGTGTGCGGCCCGCCCGGGGGCGGGGCCGACCGGGGCGATCGGCGGCAGCCGGCCCCAGCTGCGCAGCAGCTCCAGCAGCACGGTGGCCAGCGCGAACCGGTCCAGCCGGTGCCGCTGGGCGAAGCCGGACAGGTACGCCTCGTCGGAGGGCCACCAGACCGCCGCCTCCAGCTCCCGCAGCTGCTCCTGCCAGCGGCGGTCGAGCACGGCGGCCGGGTGGCGGCGCCCCTCGGCGGCGATGAGGTCCACGGCGAGCGCCAGGTGCACCGGCTTCAGATCGCGCCGCACCACCCGCACCAGGTCCGCCGGGCGCCAGCCGGCCGACCAGCACCGGCCGACCGCCGTGTCGGCGTGGCCCAGCGCCGCCCGGCTCACCGCCGGCCACAACCCGGCGGAGGCCGCCAGCAGTGAGGCGCCGGTGTCCAGCGCGAGGTCGAGTCCCTCCTCGGGGGCCGTCACCACCCCGCGCACCGCCGTGTCCAGCAGCACCCCGACGTCCCCGCCCTCGCCGTTGCCACTCTGTCCACGCCTGCCCACGCCTACCTCGTCCCACGAACGGTCCCGTGCATCTCCCGCCCATGATGCCGGACCGCCCCGCCGGACGTCGGGTCTCCGGCCGGGCACCCTGCTCCGGGGTCCGCCGCTCGGGCAGCTCGGACCGCTCAGGCAGCTCAGGCAGCTCAGGCAGCTCGGGCCGCTCGGGCCGCGACCGGCCGGCGGGCCCCCGGGCCGAACCCGGCCAGCGGGGCCAGCGCCACCAGCTGGCAGACCGCGGCGAGCGGCAGGAACGCGAGGTCCGCCGCCGTCAGCACGGTCCCGACGGCCACCAGCACCGGACTCCACCAGCGCAGCACCCGCCCGGCCCCGACCGAGGCGCCCACCAGCAGCGCCAGCAGCCCCAGGTGGAACAGCAGCGGGAGCACCGAGTAGAAGGCCGGTTCGACGCCCGGCCGGCTCTGCACCGCCTCGAACAGCCGGTGCTGGTCCGCCTTGTCCACCGCCACCGCGCCGACGTACAGGTCGATCCCGATCTGCCCCAGCGAGGCGGCGAGCCCGGTGAGCGCCGCGCCGAGCGCCACCCGACCGGCCACCCGGGCCGCGGGTGTCCGACGCGGGCCGGGGGCCCGCTCCAGCGCCACCAGCAGCGGGGCGAACAGCAGCAGGGCCAGCATCAGCAGGCTGTGGCCGACCAGCCAGCCGGGGCCGGGGTCGCGCGATCCGTCCAGCAGCCGGATGCCGCCGTACAGCCCCGCCAGCACGGGGGCGGCGAGGACGGCGACGGTGGTGAGGCGAGCGGGCGGCACGGTGTTCACGGGGCACTCCTGACGAGGTGGGGTCCGCCGGCCCGGCCGGCGGCTCCGGCGACGGCCGGCACCACGGATCCTGTCGGCCGGGACCCTCGTCGCGGATCGCCCGCACCGGCGAACCCGGCGGCTCCCCCGCGCGAGGGAGGACACCTCAGCCCCGCCCCCGCCCCGCGCGCGGTCAGCCCTCGCCGGCCACCACCGCGCCCGCCTCGTAGGCGAACACCACCGCGTGCACCCGGTCCCGCAGCCCCAGCTTGGCCAGCACATTGCTGACATGGGTCTTCACCGTGTGCTCGCTCACCACCAGCTCGGCGGCGATCTCGGCGTTGGACAGCCCCCGGGCCAGCAGCACCAGCGTCTCCCGCTCGCGCGCGGTCAGCTGCTCCAGCAGCCGGGACGGCGGCCGCGCCGGGCGCTCGCCGGAGCCGGGACGCCGGGCGGCGAACTCGCCGATCAGCCGGCGGGTCACCGAGGGCGCCAGCAGGGCGTCCCCGGAGGCCACCATCCGGACGCCGTGCGCCAGGTCGTCCCGGCGGACGTCCTTGAGCAGGAAGCCGCTGGCGCCCGCGTACAGCGCGTCGAAGACGTAGTCGTCGATGTCGAAGGTGGTCAGCATGATCACCTTGGTGCCCGGGTACTCGGCGCACACCCGTCGGGCCGCCTCCAGACCGTCCATGACCGGCATCCGGACGTCCAGCAGCAGCACGTCCGGGCCGTGCACGCGGACCGCCTCGACCGCCTCGGCCCCGTCCGCCGCCTCGGCGACCACCTCGATGTCCGGCTGCGCGTCCAGGATCATCCCGAACCCGGCCCGCACCAGCTCCTGGTCGTCCGCGACGACCACCCTGATCGGCTTCACGCCCCCACCCTCTCCTCGCCGCCCAGCGGCAGCCGGGCGGTCACCAGGAACCCCCGGCCCTCCGGCCCGGGACCGGCCTCCGCCCGGCCGCCGCAGGCCGCCGCCCGCTCCCGGATGCCGACCAGCCCCCGGCCGCCGGAGAGGCCGCCCGCCGCGCGGTCCGGCCGCAGCCGCACCCCGCGCCCGTCGTCGGACACCAGCACCACCAGTTCCGTCCCCTCCCGGACCACCCGGACCTCGATCCGGCCGGCCTCCGCGTGCTTGACCGTGTTGGTCAGCGCCTCCTGCACGATCCGGTAGCCGGCCGCCTCGATGTCGGCGGGCAGCGGCCCGGCCGGATCGTCGACCTCCAGCTCGACCCGCACCCCGGTGCGGCGCACCCGCTCGGCCAGCGCGGGCAGTTCGGCCAGCCGGGGCTGCGGGGCCAGCTCCGGCACCGCGCCGTCCTCCTTCAGCACCCCCAGGACCCGCCGCAGCTGGACCATGGCGTCCCGCCCTGAGTCGGCGATGGTGTCGAAGACCTTGATCGCCCGGTCCGGATCGCCGCGCACCACCAGCGGCCCCGCCTCGGCCTGGATCACCATCAGCGAGACGGCGTGCGCCAGGATGTCGTGCATCTCCCGCGCGATCCGGGCGCGTTCCTCGACCACCGCGCGGGCCGCGTCACTGGCCGCCCGCCGGCCGGCCTCCCGGGCCCGCTCCGCCTCCACCGCCGCCAGCCGGCGCAGCTCCCGCACCAGGCAGCCGAAGACGAACGCCCCGACCGAGGTGAGCAGCGAGAACAGCGCGCCGTTCGGCGAGCGGGTGCCCACCACATTGGCGACCACGGTCACCGCCAGCACCGTCCAGCGCTGCCGCTCCCCGGCCCGGTCGGCCACCGTGTAGAGGGCGATCACCGCGTACAGCGGCAGTTGCGGCATCGCCGAGTGGGCGAGCACCGAGAGCAGCGCCGACAGCCCGCCGCTGAGCGCCAGTACGGTGACCGGCGCCCGGCGCCGCCAGGGCAGCGGCAGGGCCGTCCCGAACGCCAGCAGGTAGACCCACCAGTCCCAGGCGGTGTCGTCGTGGTACACCGACCAGACCGAGACCGCCGCCGAGCCCACCGCCAACAGGCCGTCGACCACGTACGGGTCGACCCCGGTCACCCGGGCACGCCACTGCGCCACTCGTTCCGTCACAGCATCTCCCCCGTACCCGGGGAACCCGTCCCCGCCCAGAAGATCATGCCCGACCGGCAGCTCGGTGGGCAGTCCCGGCCCGGCCCCAGGCCCAGGCCCTGCCCCGGACCCGGAGCCCGGCCCGGCCCCCGGTTCAGCCACCGACGACCGCCACGCCCCCGGTCCCGGCCCGCGCCGTGATGCTGCGGGCCGCGCCGGCCTGCCGGGGCACCGTCACCTCGACCCCGCCGACGTCGGTCCCGGCGTCCACCGCGTACGGCTCGCCGCCGGGCACCGCGACCCGGATCCCGCCGATCCCGGCCCGGACCTCCACCGAGGTCGGGCTCGCGGCGAAGGAGAGCTCGACCCCGCCGGTGTCCGCGACCACCCGGACCTTCGCCGAGGTCAGACCGCTCGCCTCCACCCCGCCGACACCGGCCGTGGCCTGCACCTCCCCGGCCAGGCCGCGCAGCCGGATCCCGCCGGTCCCGCTGTTCAGCCGCACCGCCGTGCCGGCCGGGACGGTCACCTCGTAGCCGACCCCGCAGTGCGAGCAGTCGTAGTCCAGCCGGAGCGTGCCGTCCACCAGCGAGTGCCTGGTCCGCGGCGGGTCGCCGCGGTAGTCCTGCTTCTCGACCACCCGCAGGGTGTCCCCGGCCCGGACCTCGATGCCGCCGGTCCGCCCGTCCACCACCAGCTCGTCCACCGGCCCGGCCACCCCGTAGGAGACCGTCAGCCGCTCGCGGCCCTCCTCCCACTCCCAGAAGCAGCCGACCGAGCCCAGCGCCACCGCCCCGGTGATCGCCGCCGCCCCCAGCACCCGTCGCACGTCCATGCCCGCGTCCTCCACCCGTCCTCGTTCCGACGGTTACGAGCCTGGCGCTCCCCGCCCCCGCGACGCCTCCCCCGCCGGACCGGTTTCCCGCCCTCCCCCGCGCGACGGAGTCCGGGAACGCCGCAGGGCGGCCACCCCGTTCGGGGTGACCGCCCTGCGATCAGGAACCTTCGACTCAGCCGGTGTACGGGCCGTAGTCGTAGTCGTCCAGCGGGACCGCCTGGCCGGAGCCGGCGCCGAAGGGCGACAGGTCGTAGTCGTCGTAGCCGACGGCCGAGTACATCGCGGCCTTGGCCTCCTCGGTCGGCTCGACCCGGATGTTGCGGTAGCGGGGCAGACCCGTACCGGCCGGGATGAGCTTACCGAGGATGACGTTCTCCTTGAGGCCCAGCAGCGGGTCCGACTTGGCGTGGATCGCCGCGTCGGTGAGGACCCGGGTCGTCTCCTGGAAGGAGGCGGCCGACAGCCAGGACTCGGTGGCCAGCGAGGCCTTGGTGATACCCATCAGCTGCGGACGGCCGGAGGCGGGGTGACCGCCCTCGGAGACCACACGACGGTTCTCGGTCTCGAAGCGGCCGCGCTCGACGAGCTCGCCCGGGAGCAGCTCGGCGTCGCCCGACTCGATGATCGTCACGCGGCGGAGCATCTGCCGGATGATGATCTCGATGTGCTTGTCGTGGATCGACACACCCTGCGAGTTGTAGACCTTCTGGACCTCGGCGACCAGGTGGATCTGGACGGCACGCTGGCCCATGATCCGCAGCACGTCGTGCGGGTTGGTGGCACCCATGGTCAGCTTCTGGCCGACCTCGACCGCCTCGCCCTCGCTGACGAGCAGCTTCACACGCTTCGAGACCGGGTAGGCGATCTCGTCGGTGCCGTCGTCCGGCGTGACGACCAGCTTGCGGGTCTTCTCGGTGTCCTCGATGCGGACCCGGCCCTGGGCCTCCGAGATCGGGGCCACACCCTTGGGGGTACGGGCCTCGAAGAGCTCGACGACACGGGGCAGACCCTGCGTGATGTCGTCACCGGCCACACCACCGGTGTGGAAGGTACGCATGGTCAGCTGGGTACCGGGCTCACCGATGGACTGGGCGGCGATGATGCCGACCGCCTCACCGATGTCGACCAGCTTGCCGGTGGCCAGCGAGCGGCCGTAGCAGAAGGCACAGGTGCCAACGGCCGACTCACAGGTCAGGATCGAGCGGGTCTTGACCTCGCTGATGCCGTGGCGGATCAGCTCGTCGATCAGCACGTCACCGAGGTCGGTGTTGGCGGTGGCAAGGAGCTTGCCGTCCACCGTGATGTCCTCGGCGAGCATGCGGGCGTAGACGCTGGTCTCGACGTCGTCCGTCTTGCGCAGGACGCCGTTCTCGACCGTGCCGATCGCCAGCTTGAGGCCGCGCTCGGTGCCGCAGTCCTCCTCGCGGATGATGACGTCCTGGGAGACGTCGACCAGACGACGGGTGAGGTAGCCGGAGTCGGCGGTACGGAGGGCGGTGTCCGCGAGACCCTTACGGGCACCGTGGGTGGAGATGAAGTACTCCAGCACGGAGAGGCCCTCACGGAACGACGCCTTGATGGGTCGCGCGATGGTCTCGTTCTTCGCGTTGGACACCAGACCACGCATACCGGCGATCTGACGCATCTGCATCATGTTTCCACGAGCACCCGAGTCGACCATCATGAAGATGGGGTTCGTCTTCGGGAAGTTCTCGTTCATGGCCTCGGCGACCTCGTTGGTCGCCCGGGTCCAGATGCCGATGAGCTCCTGCTTGCGCTCGTCGTTGGTGATCAGACCGCGCTCGTACTGCTTCTGGATCTTCTCCGCCTGGGCCTCGTAGCCCTCGAGGATCTGGCCCTTGTTCGGCGGGACCACGACGTCGGAGATCGAGACGGTGACACCCGAACGGGTCGACCAGTGGAAGCCGGCCGCCTTCAGGTTGTCCAGGGTCGCCGCGACGGTGACCTTGGGGTAGCGCTCGGCCAGGTCGTTGACGATCGCGGAGAGCTGCTTCTTGCCCACCTCGTAGTCGACGAACGGGTAGTCCTCGGGCAGCAGCTCGTTGAAGAGCGCGCGGCCCAGGGTCGTCTTCAGACGGAAGGACTCGCCCTCGAACCAGGACGACTGACCGTCCTCGTCCAGCGGCGGGGTCCAGCCGCGCGGCGGCACGGTGCCGATCGGCAGGCGCAGCTCGATCGGAGCCTGGACGCCCAGCTCGCGGGCGTCGAAGGCCATGATCGCCTCGGCGGTCGACGAGAAGGTGCGGCCGGCGCCCTTCACGTTGTCGCGGTCCGAGGTCAGGAAGAACAGACCGAGCACCATGTCCTGGGTCGGCATGGTGACGGGGCGACCGTCGGCCGGCTTCAGGATGTTGTTCGAGGACAGCATCAGGATGCGGGCCTCGGCCTGCGCCTCCGCGGAGAGCGGCAGGTGGACGGCCATCTGGTCACCGTCGAAGTCCGCGTTGAACGCGGTGCAGACGAGCGGGTGGATCTGGATGGCCTTGCCCTCGACCAGCTGCGGCTCGAAGGCCTGGATGCCGAGGCGGTGCAGGGTGGGCGCACGGTTCAGCAGGACCGGGTGCTCGGCGATGACCTCTTCGAGGACGTCCCACACGACCGGGCGGGCACGCTCGACCATGCGCTTGGCCGACTTGATGTTCTGCGCGTGGTTCAGGTCGACCAGGCGCTTCATCACGAACGGCTTGAAGAGCTCCAGCGCCATGGCCTTCGGCAGACCGCACTGGTGCAGCTTGAGCTGCGGGCCGACGACGATGACCGAACGGGCCGAGTAGTCGACTCGCTTGCCGAGCAGGTTCTGGCGGAAACGACCCTGCTTGCCCTTCAGCATGTCGCTGAGGGACTTCAGCGGGCGGTTGCCCGGGCCGGTGACCGGACGGCCGCGACGGCCGTTGTCGAACAGCGCGTCGACGGCCTCCTGGAGCATGCGCTTCTCGTTGTTCACGATGATCTCGGGCGCGCCGAGGTCGAGAAGCCGCTTCAGGCGGTTGTTGCGGTTGATGACACGGCGGTACAGGTCGTTCAGGTCGGAGGTCGCGAAGCGGCCACCGTCCAGCTGCACCATCGGACGCAGGTCCGGCGGGATGACCGGGACGCAGTCCAGCACCATGCCGTTGGGCTTGTTGGTGGTCTGCAGGAACGCGGAGACGACCTTGAGGCGCTTGAGCGCACGGGTCTTCTTCTGGCCCTTGCCGGTGCGGATGATCTCGCGCAGGCGCTCGGACTCCTCCGCCAGGTCGAAGGTCTCGAGGCGGTCCTTGAGGGCCGCCGCGCCCATCGAGCCGGAGAAGTAGGTGCCGAAGCGGTCGCGCAGCTCGCGGTAGAGCAGCTCGTCGCCCTCGAGGTCCTGGACCTTGAGGTTCTTGAAGCGGGCCCACACCTCGTCGAGGCGGTCGAGCTCGCGCTGCGCGCGGTCGCGCAGCTGCTTCATCTCGCGCTCGGCGCCCTCGCGCACCTTGCGGCGCACATCGGCCTTGGCGCCCTCGGCCTCCAGCTCGGCGAGGTCGGTCTCGGCCTTCTTGGCACGCGTCTCCAGGTCGGAGTCGCGACGGTTCTCGATCTGCTGACGCTCGACCGAGACGTGCGCCTCGAGGGACGGCAGGTCGCGCTGACGGCGCTCGTCGTCCACCCAGGTGATCATGTAGGCGGCGAAGTAGATGACCTTCTCGAGGTCCTTCGGCGCCAGGTCCAGCAGGTAGCCGAGGCGGGACGGCACACCCTTGAAGTACCAGATGTGGGTGACCGGGGCGGCCAGCTCGATGTGGCCCATCCGCTCACGGCGCACCTTGGCGCGGGTCACCTCGACGCCGCAGCGCTCACAGATGATGCCCTTGAAGCGGACGCGCTTGTACTTGCCGCAGTAGCACTCCCAGTCCCGGGTCGGACCGAAGATCTTCTCGCAGAAGAGTCCGTCCTTTTCGGGCTTCAGGGTGCGGTAGTTGATGGTCTCCGGCTTCTTGACCTCGCCGTGCGACCACTGGCGGATGTCGTCGGCGGTGGCCAGGCCGATGCGGAGCTCGTCGAAGAAGTTGACGTCAAGCACTGGTCGTCAAGCCCTCTTTCGTAAGTCGAGAGTCGTTCATGTGGTCTGAGGGGGGCCTGGGGGCGGGCCGGCTGCTCGGTGAGCAGCCGGCCCGGCCTCCGTCAGACCTCTTCGACGCTGCTCGGCTCGCGCCGGGACAGGTCGATGCCGAGCTCCTCGGCGGCGCGGAACACGTCCTCGTCGGAGTCCCGCATCTCGATGGACTGGCCGTCCGAGGACAGCACCTCCACGTTGAGGCAGAGCGACTGCATTTCCTTGATGAGCACCTTGAAGGACTCGGGAATGCCGGGCTCGGGGATGTTCTCGCCCTTGACGATGGCCTCGTAGACCTTCACACGGCCGAGGACGTCGTCGGACTTGATGGTGAGGAGCTCCTGCAGCGCGTAGGCCGCGCCGTACGCCTCGAGGGCCCACACCTCCATCTCACCGAAGCGCTGACCACCGAACTGCGCCTTACCACCGAGCGGCTGCTGGGTGATCATCGAGTACGGGCCGGTCGAACGGGCGTGCAGCTTGTCGTCGACCAGGTGGTGCAGCTTGAGGATGTACATGTAGCCGACCGAGACCGGCATCGGGAACGGCTCGCCGGAGCGGCCGTCGAACAGCCGGGCCTTACCGGTGGAGTTCACCAGGCGCTCACCGTCACGGGTGAGGGTGGTGTGGTCCAGCAGGCCGGTGATCTCGTCCTCGCGGGCGCCGTCGAAGACCGGGGTGGCGAGGTTGGTGCCACCGTCGACCTGGTCGGCGCCGATCGCCTGGAGGCGCTGGGCCCACTCGTCGGCGAGGCCGGAGACGTCCCAGCCCTGCTTGGCGAGCCACCCGAGGTGGATCTCCAGGACCTGTCCCGGGTTCATTCGGGACGGGACACCCAGCGGGTTGAGGATGATGTCGACCGGGGTGCCGTCCTCCAGGAACGGCATGTCCTCGACCGGCAGGATCTTCGAGATGACGCCCTTGTTGCCGTGACGGCCGGCAAGCTTGTCACCGTTGGTGATCTTGCGCTTCTGGGCCACGTAGACGCGGACCAGCTGGTTGACGCCCGGGGGCAGCTCGTCGCCCTCTTCGCGGTCGAAGACGCGGACGCCGATGACCTTGCCGGACTCACCGTGCGGCACCTTCAGCGAGGTGTCGCGGACCTCACGGGCCTTCTCGCCGAAGATCGCGCGGAGCAGGCGCTCCTCCGGGGTCAGCTCGGTCTCGCCCTTGGGCGTGACCTTGCCGACCAGGATGTCGCCGGTGACGACGTCGGCGCCGATGCGGATGATGCCGCGCTCGTCGAGGTCGGCGAGGACCTCCTCGGAGACGTTCGGGATGTCCCGGGTGATCTCCTCCGGGCCCAGCTTGGTGTCACGGGCGTCGACCTCGTGCTCCTCGATGTGGATCGAGGAGAGGACGTCGTCCTGCACGAGGCGCTGCGACAGGATGATCGCGTCCTCGTAGTTGTGACCCTCCCAGGACATGAACGCCACCAGCAGGTTCTTGCCGAGGGCCATCTCGCCCTCGTCGGTGCAAGGACCGTCGGCGAGCACCTGGCCGGACTCGACCCGGGCGCCCTCGTCCACGAGCACCTTCTGGTTGAAGGCGGTGCCCTGGTTGGAGCGGGTGAACTTGGCGGCGCGGTACGTGGTGTACGTGCCGTCGTCGTTCGCCACGGTGACGTAGTCGGCCGAGACCTCCTGGACGACACCGGCCTTCTCGGCGGTGATGACGTCCGCGGCGTCGACGGCGCAGCGGTACTCCATGCCGGTGCCGACCAGCGGAGCCTCGCTCTTCAGCAGCGGCACCGCCTGGCGCATCATGTTCGAGCCCATGAGCGCGCGGTTGGCGTCGTCGTGCTCGAGGAACGGGATCATGGCGGTCGCGACCGACACCATCTGGCGCGGCGAGACGTCCATGTAGTCGATCTCGGTGCCGGGGATGTAGTCGATCTCGCCGCCGCGGCGGCGGACCAGGACACGCGGCTCCGCGAAGGTCAGCTCCGCCGTCAGCGGGGCGTTGGCCTGCGCGATGACGAAGCGGTCCTCCTCGTCGGCGGTCAGGTAGTCGACCTGCTCGGTGACGACACCCTCGATGACCTTGCGGTACGGGGTCTCGATGAAGCCGAACGCGTTGACCCGGCCGTAGGAGGCGAGCGAGCCGATCAGACCGATGTTCGGGCCTTCGGGGGTCTCGATCGGACACATGCGGCCGTAGTGCGAGGGGTGCACGTCACGGACCTCGAAGCCGGCCCGCTCACGGGACAGACCACCGGGGCCGAGGGCGGACAGACGGCGCTTGTGGGTCAGGCCCGACAGCGGGTTCGTCTGGTCCATGAACTGCGACAGCTGGCTGGTGCCGAAGAACTCCTTGATGGAGGCGACGACCGGCCGGATGTTGATCAGGGTCTGCGGCGTGATCGCCTCGACGTCCTGGGTGGTCATGCGCTCGCGCACGACGCGCTCCATACGGGCGAGACCCGTACGGACCTGGTTCTGGATGAGCTCGCCCACGTTGCGCAGGCGGCGGTTGCCGAAGTGGTCGATGTCGTCGACCTCGACCACGATGTCGCGGCCGGTCTCGTCACGCCAGTCGACCTCGCCGGCGTGCAGCTTGACCAGGTACTTGATCGCGTTGATGATGTCGGGCTCGGTGAGCACACCGGAGTCCAGCGACTCGGCGTTGCCGAGCTTGCGGTTCACCTTGTAGCGGCCGACCTTGGCGAGGTCGTAGCGCTTCGGGTTGAAGTACAGGTTCTCCAGCAGCGTCTGCGCGGCCTCGCGCGTCGGCGGCTCCCCGGGACGCAGCTTGCGGTAGATGTCGAGCAGCGCGTCGTCCTGGCCCTGGGTGTGGTCCTTCTCCAGGGTGGCGCGCATCGACTCGTACTCGCCGAACTCCTCGAGAATCATCTCGTTGGTCCAGCCGAGGGCCTTGAGCAGCACGGTGACCGACTGCTTGCGCTTGCGGTCGATGCGAACGCCGACCATGTCGCGCTTGTCGATCTCCATCTCCAGCCAGGCACCGCGCGAGGGGATGACCTTGCAGGAGTAGATGTCCTTGTCGGACACCTTGTCCAGGGTGGAGTCGAAGTACACGCCCGGCGAGCGGACGAGCTGCGACACGACGACACGCTCGGTGCCGTTGATCACGAACGTGCCCTTGTGGGTCATGAGCGGGAAATCGCCCATGAAGACCGTCTGAGACTTGATCTCACCGGTCTCGTTGTTGGTGAACTCGGCCGTGACGAAGAGCGGGGCCGCGTACGTGAAGTCGCGGTCCTTGCACTCGTCAATGGAGTTCTTCGGCGGCTCGAAACGGTGGTCGCGGAAGGTCAGCGACATCGACCCGCTGAAGTCCTCGATCGGCGAGATCTCCTCGAAGATCTCCTCCAGACCGGACTTCGTGGGGACGTCCTGACCGTTGTCCAGCGCCCGCTCGACCCGGGTCTTCCAGGCCGCGTTACCGAGCAGCCAGTCAAAGCTCTCGGTCTGCAGGGCCAGGAGGTTAGGGACCTCGAGGGGCTCCTTGATCTTCGCGAACGAGACGCGGAGCGGGGCGGTGGATGCGGCGGAATTGTTCGAGGCGTTGCGCGGCGCGGCCAAGAGGGGGGTCCTTCCGAGGGCTCGGAGCTCACTACGCGCGTACCGGCCGGGCCTTCAGTGGCTCGGTCCCACCTCCACTCCACTGGCCTCCGCCGAGGTCGAAACCTCAGGTCAGAGCCGTTTTGCAGAGGCGGTGCCAGACCCCTTCAGGGCAACGCAAACTCCGGGCGACGAGTCACGGAGCAGCTAACAGGCAGCGCAAAGGGACAGTGTAGCCAAAGGCGACACTGCTGTCCAGCTCTGATTCGGAGACCGAATCGGAGACTCCTCCCGGTAGCCGGCGGGCGCGAACGCCCTCCGGGTACTGCAGCGGCCCGGACTCGTCCGGGCCCACGACTCACGTGGAGTCACTTCCCTCCGGAGCCGCCGGTTATGCATCCGGCGGTCGACCAACCGGGGCGGACTCGCGCCTCGAGAATCGCGCGCGCCCGCCGGGTTCGTCAAGGGCCCGCCTCCGGTGCGGGCCTCGTCCCGTTCATCGCTCCGGGCCACCCCGGCGTTACAGAAGCCGTGGTCGGGGCCGTAGCCGATGACAGCGATCACCATACCCGTCCGCACCGACAGTGCCGAGTGCCCGATCGGCCACACCGGTGCGTTCGGCCGCGGACCCGCCGGGGACCCGCCGCGGACCGGCCGGGGAGGGCCCGGGGAACGGCCCTCCCGGGGCCCGGCGGCCACCGGGGCGGAGGTCGGACAGCGGCCCGGAACCGGCCGGGCCCACCGGCGTGGCGCCGGCCGGTGCGGGGCCGGAAACGCAAAAAGCCGGGCCGACCACCCGCAAGGGTGGTCGGCCCGGCCCACTGCCCCCTCAGAGGGGGCGGCGAGTCACTTGACGGTGACCTTGGCGCCGGCGCCCTCGAGAGCGGCCTTGGCCTTCTCGGCAACGTCCTTGGCAACCTTCTCCAGGACCTTGGCACCAGCGGTGTCAACGAGGTCCTTGGCCTCCTTCAGGCCGAGGGAGGTCAGGGTGCGCACCTCCTTGATGACCTGGATCTTCTTGTCGCCGGCACCCTCGAGGATGACGTCGAACTCGTCCTGCTCCTCGACGGCCTCGGCAGCGACGCCCGGGCCGGCGATGCCGGCAACGGCGACCGGCGCGGCGGCGGTGACGTCGAACTTCTCCTCGAAGGCCTTCACGAAGGCGGCCAGCTCGATGAGGGTCAGGTCCTCGAACTGCGCGAGCAGCTCGTCCTGGGTCAGCTTCGCCATGATTGGCGTCCTTCCACTAAATCGGCAGGTGGTGCCGGATGTACGGGTTGGCGGGCGTACGGGCCCGCAGCGAGGCAGAGCCTCGGCCGATCACTCGGCCGCGGTCTCCTCGGCGGCGGGAGCCGGCGTACCGGCACCGCCCTGCTCGACCTTTTCCCGAAGGGCCTCGACCGTGCGGACGAGCTTCGAGGGCAGGGCCTGGAAGAGCGCGGCAGCCTGCGACTGCTTGCCCTTCATGGCACCCGCCAGCTTGGCGAGCAGCACCTCGCGGGACTCGAGGTCCGCGAGCTTCTTGATCTCGTCGGCGGACAGCGCCTTGCCGTCAAGGACACCGCCCTTGATGACGAGAGCAGGGTTCTCCTTGGCGAAGTCACGCAGAGCCTTCGCCGACTCCACCGGGTCACCGGTGACGAAGGCGACAGCCGTCGGACCGGCGAACAGGTCGTCCAGCTCCGTGATCCCGACCTCGTTGGCCGCGATCTTGGTCAGCGTGTTCTTCACCACGGCGTACTGGGCGTTCTCGCCCAGCGAGCGACGCAGGGTCTTGACCTGCTTCACCGTCAGACCGCGGTACTCGGTCAGCACCGCAGCGTTCGAGCCACGGAAAAGCTCCGTGATCTCGGCGACGGCAGCAGCCTTGTCGGGCCTAGCCATAGGCTTACGCCTCCTTCCGTGATGTCGAAATCAGGCCGACCGCGAGAGTCGACCATTCGCGCCTCGGACCACCGGACGGAGGAGAACCTCTGCGGAAAAGCAGATGAGCCCCGGTGCGCAGGCGCACGGGGCTCGTGGTGAACTCGACGGGTCCGCGTGCGAGGCACGCGACCCGGAGGTCAAAGCTCCAAACAATCCTGCGCGGGCTGCCCGCGCACGAGGCGCGGATCCTTCGGTCACGCACTCCCTGACGGGGGCAGCGCGACAACCAGCGGTCTTTGGCTTCCGCCACAGTAGCCGGACGCCGCCGTCCGGGGCAAATCGCCCCTGGCCGCGGCGGCCGGACGGGCTCAGCGGGCCGTCGGCGGGGTGCTGCGGGTGCCGGTGTCCACGGTGTCCGACTCGGCCGGGGCCTGCGCCGAGAGCGGGCCGCCGGGCTCGGTGTAGAGCACCGAGTCGTCCAGCCGGCCGCTGTCGCCCGCCCCGGTCCGCTGCAGCCGGACCAGCTGGTCCTTGTCGTTCAGCCAGAGGTCCAGGGTGAGCGAGGCCGAGCCGCCGGGCGCCAGCGCGGTCCGCAGGCCCTCCCGGCGGGCCGGGCTCAGCTGGGTCTGCGCCGCCGCGTAGCGGGCCGCGTCGGTGCTCACCCGGTAGTGCTCCACCGTGGAGTCCTCGAACTTCTCCTCGCCGACGTACTGGGCGGTGGTCCCGTCGGCGGTGGCGGCGGCCAGCGCCACCACCGGGTTGAGCAGGTCGATCAGCCCCGCGTACGGGATCTCCCGGTGCCCGTCCGGGCCCGGCGCCCCGGCGAACCGCTCCCAGTGCCGCCCGCCCAGCCGGGCCGCGGTGGCCGCGTCGCCGCCCTCGTAGGCGACGGTGTCCACGACGATCAGCTGCTCGGCCGCCGCCGGGGTGGAACGTTTGACCTGGAGCGCGGTCTTCGGCTGCCAGAACAGCGGGCCGGAGCCGGCGTCCGAGCCCAGCCGGTAGCTCACCTTGGCCCGGCGCGCGGTCTGCATGGCCAGCTGGGCCGAGAGCAGCACGCCGTGCGGCGAGCGGTCGGTCGGCTTGGCCGGCCAGGTCGGGGAGGCGCTGCTGGGCGTCGGCGTCGGGGCGCCGGACGCGCTCGGCGAGCCGGCCGGGGCCGGGCCGTCCGCCCCGCCGCAGCCGCTCAGGCCGCCCGCCAGCACCGCGGCGGCGACCACCGCCGCCAGCCGCTGCCGCACCGCCATCCAGGCCTCCCCGTCGGATCCGTCCTCGGCGGACGGCCACCCAGGCCGGCCCGTCCGCTCCCGCCCACCTTGCCACCCGGTCCCGCGCGGCTCCGTGGCACCCCCCGCCACTCGGCCGCACCTCCCGTCCCGCGCCGGGGCCGGTTCAGCCCGCGGGGGTCGGCGGCGCGGCGGCAGCCCCGGCGGGCGCGTCGGTCGCGGCGCCCTCGGCCGGCTCGGCGCCCTCGGTGATGTCCGTGGTGGTCACCACGGCGCCGGACGCGCCCTTGACCGTGGACCGCACCCGCAGCAGCCGGTCCCCCGGCGCCACCCAGAAGTCGTACTCGACGGCGGCGACCCCGCGCCGCTCGTAGTAGTCGAGCATCTCGTTCAGCCGGGCCGGGCTCAGCCCCTCCTCGGCGCCGAAGTAGTCGGCGACCGGCGCGGCGCCCCGGTAGTGCGCGACCGTCCCGCCGTTCAGCTCCTCGCCGCCCAGCGGGGTGAGCTTGCCGGCCAGCGCCATCAGGCGCGCCGACCCGCCCGGATTGGCGAGCAGACCGGTGATCCAGCCCCCGGACCAGCCGCCCTGTCCGCCGGGGACGGCGCGCGGGTCCAGCGACTCCGCCCGGTCCCGGTCCGCGGTCCGGGGCGCCGCACCGGTGTAGCCGAGGTCCAGGGCGCCGTCCCGGCCCCGCAGCCGCCCGGTGCCCAGCTCGTCGGTGACGGTCAGCTCGGCCGAGTCGTGGGCGCCCCAGGACACCGTTCCGCTCGCGCTCCGCCGCCCCGACGGGCCCTCCTCGACCGCCTGGATCCGCGCCCCGCCGGCGTCGTCCAGCCGCTGCGAGGCGGACAGCAGCACCTGCCGGGGCGGCCGGACGGTGGGCCGGTCGCTGATCGGGGTTCGGTCGCCGGAGACGGCCAGCACACTGCACGCGGTGAGGCCTGCGGCGAGCAGCAGCAGGGCCGCCCCCTTGGCGGCGGGGCGAAGGGCGGGCACGGCACACTCCGGCGGTCGGACGGCGGCGGGCTCCCTCGGCCGGGAACGCGCGGGCGGACCGGCCGAGCGTACGACGGACCGCGCGCCCGTTCCCCCGGCAGGGGGTATCGATCGGGAAACGACGGCGGGCCCGCACCCCCGGTGAAGGGGGTACGGGCCCGCCGTACGAAGGTCGGCTGCGATCAGACCGCGGCCGGGTCCTCCTCGACGAGGAGGTTGCGGGTGCGGTTCGGGTCCACCAGGATGCCGGGGCCGATGGTGGTCGAGAACGCGGTCTTCTTGATGTAGCGGCCCTTGGCGGCGGACGGCTTGGCGCGGAGCACCTCGTCCAGCGCGGCGGCGTAGTTCTCGACCAGCTGCTCGTCGGAGAAGGAGGTCTTCCCGATGATGAAGTGCAGGTT
The DNA here is from genome assembly GCF_000718025.1 of Kitasatospora purpeofusca. Classification (GTDB taxonomy): domain Bacteria; phylum Actinomycetota; class Actinomycetes; order Streptomycetales; family Streptomycetaceae; genus Kitasatospora; species Kitasatospora purpeofusca. The sequence continues at coordinate 23,281 of NZ_JODS01000006.1, read as the reverse complement.
CGAGTGCTTGTCGACGCGGAACTCGATCTTGCCGCCCTTGATGTCGTTGACAGCCTTGGCGACATCCGGGGTGACGGTGCCGGTCTTCGGGTTCGGCATCAGACCACGGGGACCGAGCACGCGGCCGAGGCGGCCGACCTTGCCCATGAGGTCCGGGGTGGCGACGACGGCGTCGAAGTCCAGCTTGCCCTTCGCGACCTCGTCGATGAGCTCGTCGGCACCGACGATGTCGGCGCCCGCAGCACGCGCGGCCTCGGCACGCTCGCCGGTCGCGAAGACCAGGACCCGAGCGGTCTTACCGGTGCCGTGCGGGAGGATCACGGTGCTGCGGACCATCTGGTCGGCCTTGCGCGGGTCGACGCCCAGACGCATGGCGACCTCGACGGTGCCGTCGAACTTGCTGGTGCTGGTCGCCTTGGCGAGGCGGACGGCCTCGAGGGGGGCGTAAAGGCGCTCGCGGTCGACCTGGGCGTCCGCGGCCTTCAGGGCCTTGCTGCGCTTCATAGCTGCTCCTGAATGGTGAATGGAGTTGTGGTGTCACGGGCCTGCGCGGGCCCTACCACGGGGACGAGAAGGGTGATCAGCCCTCGACCGTGATGCCCATCGACCGGGCGGTGCCGGCGATGATCTTGGACGCGGCGTCCAGGTCGTTGGCGTTCAGGTCGGGCATCTTGGTCGTGGCGATCTCACGGACCTGGGCGGCGGTGAGCTTCGCGACCTTGGTCTTGTGCGGCTCGCTCGAGCCCTTCTCGACACCGGCGGCCTTCAGGATGAGGCGCGCGGCCGGCGGCGTCTTCGTGATGAAGGTGAAGGAACGGTCCTCGTAGACCGTGATCTCCACCGGCACGATCATGCCGCGCTGCGACTCGGTCGCAGCGTTGTAGGCCTTGCAGAACTCCATGATGTTGACGCCGTGCTGACCCAGCGCGGGGCCGACCGGCGGAGCCGGGTTCGCCGCACCGGCGTTGATCTGGAGCTTGATAAGCCCCGTGACCTTCTTCTTCTTGGGAGGCATGTCTCTCCGGGTCCTTCCGAGAGGTGATTGCTGGTGTGTGCGCGGACACGGGGCGACACCCGGTCGCCAGCACACACATCGGACCAGGCTAACGCCTCGGCGTCGCTGGACCAAAACGGATTCGGGGCGGGCCCGCAGGCCCGCCCCGAATCCGAAGACCGATGGGACTAGTTCTTCTGGATCTGGTCGAAGGAGAGCTCGACCGGGGTCTCCCGGCCGAAGATCTCGACCAGGCCCTTGACCTTCTTCGAGTCGGGGTTGATCTCGTTGATGGTCGCCTGCAGGGTCGCGAACGGGCCGTCGGTGACGGTGACCGAGTCGCCGACCTCGAAGTCGAGGACCTGGATCTCGCTGGGCTTGATCGGCGAGGGCTTGCCGGCCTCCTTGGCCGCCTGGCGCTCGACGTCGGGGGCGAGCATCTTGACGACCTCGTCCAGGGTCAGCGGGTACGGGTCGTAGGCGTTGCCGACGAAGCCGGTGACACCGGGGGTGTTGCGCACGACGCCCCAGGACTCCGGGGTGAGGTCCATGCGCACCAGGACGTAGCCGGGGAGCTTGTTCTGGCGGATGGTCTTGCGGTCGCCGTTCTTGATCTGGACGACCTCCTCCTGCGGCACCTCGGCCTGGAAGATGTACTCCTCGACGTTGAGGGAGACCGCGCGCTGCTCCAGGTTCTGCTTCACCCGGTTCTCGTAGCCGGCGTAGGTGTGGATCACGTACCACTCGCCCGGCATGAACCGGAGGTCCTCGCGGAACTTGGCGACCGGGTCGACCTCGACGGCCTCCTCCTCGGCGGCCTCCTCGGCGGCGTCCTCGTCCTCGGCGTCCTCGGCGTCCTCGTCGGCGGCGTCCTCGACGAGCTCCTCCTCGGTCTCCACGTGCAGCGCGACGTCCTCGGCCGGCTCGCCGGCCTCGGCCTCGTCGAACGCCTCGACCTCGTCCTCGTCGGAGTCGACCGCGTCCACGATCTGCTGCTCGTCGGACTCGACGGCGTCAGCCAGCTCGGCCGCGTCCTCGGCGGCGACATCCGCCTCGAGGACGGTCTCGTCGGCGTCGTACAGGGGGGACTCAGACACGGTGGCTGCTTCTTTCCTGGAGATGGTGAAGGTGGCACGCTCCGCGACGGTCCGGCTCCGCTCCGCTCACGCGGTCGCCGGAAGTTCGCCTCGAAGACTTCAACAGTACCGAGTCAACGGTAGCGGCCCCGTACCTCCGACGCAGACAGCTCGACCCGGGCCGAGGACCGGCCCGGGTCGGGAGGTTGTACGCACAGGTGGAACGGCTTGGTCAGCCGAAGATCCAGAGGGCGGCCTTGGAGAAGCCGTAGTCGAGGCCGGACACGAAGGCCATCACGACCACGACGAACACGACCACGACCGTGGTGTAGCTCACCAGCTGGTTGCGGGTCGGCCAGACGACCTTGCGCAGCTCGGCGATGATCTGCCGGTAGAAGAGGGCGAGACGGGCGAAGACGCCCTTCTTGGCCCGCTTGCCGGACTTCTTCTCGCCAGAGCGCTTGCGGCGCGAATCACCCTCCGCAGGGGTGGTCTCGGCAGCGCCGTCGGCCCCCTCGGGGTTGCCGCTCTCAGGCGTTGCGGTGGAGCCCGTGGTCTCCGTCACTCGTCCTCACCTGAATCCGGGTCCTGCCGAGCGTCGACTGCGTACCCGAAGAGGCACGAGCGGCCGGCTAGCGGTGCTGATCGGCGCCCTCTCCGCATCAAGCCCGCTCGCTCTGTGGAGCGAACGGGCTGATGACGAATCGAGCAGCAGGGCAAGAGGGACTTGAACCCCCAACCGCCGGTTTTGGAGACCGGTGCTCTACCAATTGAGCTATTGCCCTACGGAACCTCGCGGCCCCAGTAGTGACGACCAACCTACCGTATCTTCCGCCGATCCCCGCACAGTTTCTGTGCGGCGGTGGAGGCTCCGGTTCGTTCGGTGGCCGTCGATCAGTGAGTGTACGGGGTCGAAGGGCGTTTGGTCGAACCTCTTCTTTTCGGGCCGTCACCAGGGCCGACCCGGCCGCCATGCGGACGCTCCCGTACATATCGTGAAACCGCCATGCCCGGGCGGTGTGCGGTCTGCGACGATGCAGGCATGAGCGCTTCCACCCCGCAGCCCGACCGTTCCGTCCGCCCCGCCGACCGCCGCGTCTCCGCCCGGATCGGCGCGATCGCGGAGTCCGCCACCCTCGCCGTGGACGCCAAGGCCAAGGCCCTCAAGGCGGCCGGCCGGCCCGTCATCGGCTTCGGCGCCGGCGAGCCGGACTTCCCCACCCCGGACTACATCGTCGAGGCGGCCGTCGAGGCCTGCCGCGACCCGAGGAACCACCGCTACACCCCGGCCGGCGGCCTGCCGGAGCTCAAGGAGGCGATCGCGGCCAAGACGCTGCGCGACTCCGGCTACGCGGTGGACCCCTCCCAGGTGCTGGTGACCAACGGCGGCAAGCAGGCGATCTACGAGGCGTTCGCGGCGATCCTCGACCCGGGCGACGAGGTCATCGTCCCGGCGCCGTACTGGACCACCTACCCGGAGTCGATCCAGCTCGCCGGCGGCGTGCCGGTGGAGGTCGTGACCGACGAGACCACCGGCTACAAGGTCTCGGTGGAGCAGCTGGAGGCCGCCCGCACCGAGAACACCAAGGTGGTGCTCTTCGTCTCGCCGTCCAACCCGACCGGCGCGGTGTACACCCGGGCCGAGGCCGAGGAGATCGGCCGCTGGGCCCTGGAGCACGGGCTGTGGGTGCTCACCGACGAGATCTACGAGCACCTCGTCTACGGCGACGCGGAGTTCGTCTCGCTGCCGGCCCTGCTGCCGGAGCTCGCGGACAGGACCATCGTGGTCAACGGTGTCGCCAAGACCTATGCGATGACCGGCTGGCGGGTGGGCTGGGTGATCGGCCCCAAGGACGTGGTCAAGGCCGCGACCAACCTGCAGTCGCACGCCACCTCGAACGTCTCCAACGTGGCCCAGCGCGCCGCCTTGGCCGCCGTCGCCGGCGACCTCTCCGCCGTCCACGAGATGCGCACCGCCTTCGACCGGCGCCGGCGCACCATCGTCCGGATGCTCAACGAGATCGACGGCGTGCTCTGCCCCGAGCCCGAGGGCGCCTTCTACGTGTACCCGTCCGTCAAGGCCCTGCTGGGCAAGGAGATCCGCGGGCAGCGTCCGCAGACCTCCGCCGAGCTGGCCTCGCTGATCCTGGACGAGGTCGAGGTCGCGGTCGTTCCCGGCGAGGCCTTCGGCACCCCCGGCTACCTGCGGCTCTCCTACGCCCTGGGCGACGCCGACCTCGCCGAGGGTGTCGGCCGGATCCAGAAGCTGCTGGCCGAGGCCCGCTGAACCCTCCCCGCCCGGGGCCCGCTCGCGGTGGCCTCGACGCGTGACGTCAACACCGATTGACCGGACCGCCCTCTTTTCACCCCTTCGGGGGCTGGGAAGAGGGCGGTTCCCGTAGGGGGCCCCGATACGGCAGGATTCGTGAATGGAACGCCTGCTGAACCCGCGAGACGTCAGGGACCTTCCGAAGGCCCACCTGCACCTGCACTTCACCGGCTCGATGCGCCCGGCCACCCTGCTGGAACTGGCCGAGAAGCACCGGGTCCGGCTGCCGGAGGCGCTCAGCTCCGGCGAGACGCCCCGGCTGCGGGCCACCGACGAACGCGGCTGGTTCCGGTTCCAGCGCCTCTACGACACCGCCCGCTCGGTCCTGCGCGACGAGGAGGACATCCGCCGGCTGGTGCTGGAGACCGCCGAGGACGAGCGGCGGGACGGCTCCCGCTGGCTGGAGATCCAGGTCGACCCGACCTCCTACGCGCCCCGGCTGGGCGGGCTGATCCCGGCCCTGGAACTGATCCTGGACGCGGTGGAGCAGGCCGCCGCCGCCACCGGGGTCGGCATCCGGGTCCTGGTCGCGGCCAACCGGATGAAGTCCCCGATGGACGCCAGGACCCTGGCCCGGCTCGCCGTCCGCTACACCGACCGGGGCGTGGTCGGCTTCGGCCTGTCCAACGACGAGCGCCGCGGCCTGGCCCGCGACTTCGACCGGGCCTTCGACATCGCCCGCCGGGGCGGACTGCTGGCCGCCCCGCACGGCGGCGAGCTGGCCGGCCCGGAGTCCGTCCGGGACTGCCTGGACGACCTCGGCGCCGGCCGGATCGGCCACGGTGTGCGGGCCGCCGAGGACGAGCGGCTGATGCAGCGGCTGGCCGACCGCCAGGTGACCTGCGAGGTCTGCCCGTCCTCGAACGTCTCGCTGGGCGTCTACGAGCGCCCGGAGGACGTCCCGCTGCGCCGGCTGTTCGACGCCGGGGTGCCGCTGGCGCTCGGCGCCGACGACCCGCTGCTGTTCGGCGCCAGGCTCGCCGACCAGTACGAGCTGGCCCGCGACGTACTGGGCTTCTCCGACGCCGAGCTGGCCGAGCTGGCCCGGCAGTCGGTGCGCGGCTCGGTAGCCCCGGACAGCGTGCGGAAGGAACTGCTGGCGGACATCGACACCTGGCTGACGGCCTGAGGGCCGGACAGCGGGCCCGCGCGGCTCAGAGGCTGACGCCGACCATCACCGGCTCGTTCACCAGCTCCACGCCGAAGGCCGCCCGCACGCCGTCCCGGATCTCCCGGGCCAGCGCGAGGAGGTCCTCGGTGGTGGCCGCGCCGCGGTTGGTGAGCGCCAGGGTGTGCTTGGTGGAGAGGGTCGCCGGACCGCTCCCGTAGCCCTTGCCGAAGCCGGCCCGGTCGATCAGCCAGGCGGCCGAGGTCTTGGTGTGCCCGTCCGGCGCCGGGTAGGCGGGGGCGGTCAGCTCGCGCTCGGCGGCCAGCGCCAGGAAGGCCGCGTACTGCTCGGGGCCCAGCACCGGGTTGGTGAAGAAGGAGCCCGCCGACCAGGTGTCGTGGTCCGCCGGGTCCAGCACCATGCCCTTGCCGGCCCGCAGCCCGAGCACGGCCGCGTACGCCGCCCGCAGGTCGACCCGCTCGTCCTGGGCCACCCCGAAGTGCTTGGCGACCTCGGCGTAGCGGACCGGGGTGGAGAGCCCGGCGGCGTCCTCCAGTCCGAAGCGGACCCGCAGCACCACATAGCGCTCGGGGTCCGCCTTGAAGCGGCTGTGCCGGTAGGAGAACGCGCACTCGGCGTTGGGGAGGGTGACCACCTCGTCGGCCCGGCGGTCGTAGGCGACCACCTCGGTGATCGTCTGCGCGACCTCCTGGCCGTAGGCGCCGACGTTCTGCACCGGGGTGGCACCGGCCGAGCCGGGGATGCCGGCCAGGAACTCGATCCCCGCCAGTCCGGCCCCGACCGCGCGGTCCACCGCGTCGGCCCAGACCTCGCCGGCCGCCAGCTCCAGGACGGTGCCGTCCAGGGCGAAACCGGTGGTGGCGATCCGCAGCACCGTGCCCGGGAAGCCGGCGTCGCCGATCACCAGGTTGGAGCCGCCGCCGAGCACCAGCAGCGGCTGCCCCGCCGCGTCCGCGGCGCGGACGGCGGCGACCACCTCGTCGTCGGTGTGCGCGGTCACCAGGCGGCGGGCCGGGCCGCCGAGCCGCAGGGTGGTCAGCGGGGCGAGGGGGGCGTCGAGTTCTTCCAGCACGCCCCCAGGGTACGGGGAGCCCGCCCCCGCCCGGCCCGGGGCGGGCCCGGGCCGGAGCGGGCGGGGTGCCCCGAGCCGCGCGGCGGGGCGAAGGGGCGCGGGCTCAGCCGAGCCGGACGACCGCCTTGGCCATGCCGAGCACCTTCTGGCCCTGGTAGGTCGCCAGCAGGTCGACCTGGACCCTGCGGTCGTCGAGCAGCTTGGCCACCTTGCCGGTGACCTCGACCACCGAGCCGGTGCCGTCGTTGGGCACCGGCACCGGACGGACGAACCGCACGCCGTACTCGACCACCGCGGCCGGGTCGCCGACCCAGTCGGTCACCACCCGGACCGCCTCGGCCATGGTGAACATGCCGTGCGCGATGACGTCGGGCAGGCCGACCTCCAGCGCGAACTTCTCGTTCCAGTGGATCGGGTTGAAGTCGCCGGAGGCGCCCGCGTACTGCACCAGCGCGGCCCTGGTCACCGGGAAGGACTGCGCCGGCAGCTCGGTGCCGACCTCGACCTCGTCGTATCCGATCGCCATCGGGCTCACTCCCCCGCCTTCTCGTCGGCGGCCCTGGCCACCAGGGTCATGACCGACGTCACCACGTGCTCGCCGGACTCGTCCGCGACCTCGCCGCGCACGGTGAGCACGTCGTTGCCGGCCAGCGACTTGATGTTGTCGACGGTGACCGAGACGGTCAGCCGGTCACCGGCCCGCACCGGGCGGGTGTAGCTGAACTTCTGGTCGCCGTGCACGACCCGGCTGTAGTCGAGACCCAGCTCCGGGTCCTGGACCACCTGGCCGGAGGCCCGCATGGTGAGCACGATCGGGAAGGTCGGCGGCGCGATCACGTCCGGGTGGCCGAGTGCCTTGGCGGCCTCCGGGTCGACGTACACCGGATTGGCGTCACCCACGGCGACGGCGAACTCGCGGATCTTCTCCCGGCCGACCTCGTAGGGCTCGGTGGGCGGATAGGTCCGCCCGATGAAGGAAGGGTCGAGTGCCATCGGCAGCTCCTAGGAAACGCGGCGGACAGTCGGTTCGAACACAAAAGACTCCGGGCCGCACCCCCAAATGAGGGATGCGGCCCGGAGTCGTAGACCTGGTCACACAGGCCCGTTGCCCTGCGAGCAGGGTCAGCGGGTCTCGCGGTGCGCGGTGTGCGAGTTGCAGCGGGGGCAGTGCTTCTTCATCTCAAGACGGTCCGGGTCGTTACGCCGGTTCTTCTTGGTGATGTAGTTCCGCTCCTTGCACTCCACGCAGGCCAGCGTGATCTTCGGGCGGACATCGGTGGCAGCCACGGGAGTGCCTTCCTTGGACAATGAATAAGAACACAGACAAGAGTAGCCGACCGGGAGTGTGATCCCCCGACCGACTACGCGGGGTAGCGGTGACCGGACTTGAACCGGTGACACAGCGATTATGAGCCGCTTGCTCTACCAACTGAGCTACACCGCCACAGTGATCCGGAGCACAGCCGAAGCCGACTCCTTCTCACCAGAGCCCCCATGCGGAATCGAACCGCAGACCTTCTCCTTACCATGGAGACGCTCTACCGACTGAGCTATAGGGGCGAACGAGGAAGAGATTACACGTTCCGCGCCCAGAGGTGAAATCCGTATCCCGCGGCGAAGTCCGCAGGTCGGCGAGGCGTACGGGCGAGCGATCGAAGGTCCGGCGTTCGACCGGCCCCCCGGAGGCGCGCCCCGAGCCGATACGACTATTGCCCGCCTCCCGGCGCCCCGGGTCCGCCCGCCGTAGGCTCGTCGCTCATTGACCCGAGCAGGAACCGGACGCCAGAAGGAGCCGGGCGATGGACAGCGCAGCCGCCGACGGACCGCACCCCGGACCCGGACCGGCCGCCAACCCGCTCGGGCACGGGCCCGTCCTGCTGCTCACCGGGGCCAGGCTGGCGGACGGCCGGGTGGTGGACGTACGGATCAGCGGCGACCGGATCCAGGCCGTCGGCACCGCCGGCGGACTGGGCCCGCTGCCCGCCGTGCCCGGCGGCCCCACCGTCACCACCGGGGCCAGGATCGACCTGCGCGGCTATCTGCTGCTGCCGGCCCCGGCCGAGGCGCACGCGCACTACGACGTCGCCTTCTCCGCCGCCCTGCCCACCCCGCCGCCGGAGACCCCCGCCGAGCTCACCCGGCGGGTCACCGAGGCCGCCCTGACCTCGCTCGGCTACGGCGCGACCGCCCAGCGCACCCACGTCCGGATCGGCGACGTGCACGGGCTGCGCCGGCTGGAGGCGGTCCTCACCTCCCAGCAGGCGCTGCGCGGCCTCGCCGACCTCCAGGCCGTCGCGATGCCCCGGCTGCTCACCGGCCGGGCCGGGGCGGACGGCCGGGCCCAGCTGCGGGAGGCGCTCAAGCTGGGCGCCACCGCCGCCGGCGGCTGCCCCGAACTGGACCCGGACCCGGCCGGCTACGTCCAACTGCTGCTGGAGGCCGCCCGGGAGGCGGACTGCCCGGTGGACCTGCACACCACGGCCGCCGATCCGGTGCAGCTGGCCCGGCTGGCCGGGGCGCTCGCCCCGCTGCGGCCCCGGGTGGTGGTCGGTCCCTGCGGGGCGCTCGCGCCGGGCGCCGCGACGGTGCTGGCCAACAGCGGGGTCCGGGTGGTCTGCCTGCCGCAGAACGGCGGCTGTTCGGGGCTGGAGGGCCTGGCGAGCGGGCTGCGACCCGGGCAGCTGCGGGACCTGCTGAAGGCCCGGGTGCCGCTGGCGGCCGGCAGCGGCTCGCTGCGCGACGGCGCCAACCCGGTCGGGCGGGCGGACCCGCTGGAGGCCGCGTACCTGCTGGCGGCGGCCGGGGTGCTGGACCCCGACGCGGCGTACGACGCGGTCTCCAACCAGGCGCGGCTGGCGCTCGGGCTGCCGCCGGTGCGGGTGGACGCCGGTTTCCCGGCCGAGCTGCTGGCGGTGCGCGGGGACAGCCTGTCCGGGGCGCTGGCGGGCGGGCACAGCCGGCTGGTGGTGCACAGCGGTCGGGTCGTCAGCCGGACCAGCGCGGTACGGGAGTTCGCCGACACGGTGGCCCTGGCGCTGCCCCGGCAGTCGGACGGCACGGACGGGGGCTGAACCCGGCCGGACGGGTGATCGGGGCGCGCGATGCCGGCATCGCGCGCCCCTCCCCCACCCGGGTGGCCGCCGGAGCGGCGGAGCGGCCCCAGGCATCCCCCACGGAGCGGGGCCGCTTCCTCACCACCGACGCTATGCCCCCGGACGACCGCGTCGGCCGCTCTTGACGCCCTGTTGGCGCCGGGGCCACCGCTCCTGACGCGCCGTTGACACTCCCCCGGCGGCCCGGCTGCCCGGGGTCCGTCCGGTGCCCGGTCAGGGCTCGAAGCGGTAGCCGATCCCCGGTTCGGTGATCAGATGGCGCGGCCGGGCCGGGTCGCGCTCCAGCTTCCGCCGCAGGCCGGCCAGGTAGACCCGCAGGTAGTTGCCCCGCTCCTCGTGGGCCGGCCCCCAGACCTCGCGCAGGATCCGCCGGCCGGGCACCAGCCGGCCGGGGTGGGCCAGCAGCAGGGACAGGATCCGCCACTCGGTCGGGGTGAGCCGCACCGGCCCGTCCGGCCCGGTCACGGTGGTGGCGGCGAGGTCCACGGTGTGGTCGCCGATCACCGGCGCGGGCGCCGCGGGGCCGACGGTGACCGGCGGGCGGCGCAGCACGGCGCGCAGCCGGGCCAGCAGTTCGTCCATCAGGAACGGCTTGGTGAGGTAGTCGTCGGCGCCGGCGTCCAGCGCGCCGATCCGGTCGGCGGCGTCGGCCCGGCCGGAGAGCACGATGATCGGCACCGCGCTGCGGCTGCGCAGACCGCGGATGACGTCCATGCCGTCGAGGTCGGGCAGGCCGAGGTCGAGCAGGACGGCGTCGGGGGAGGTCCTGGCGGCGCGGGCCAGGGCCTCGCCGCCGGTGGCGGCGGTGCGGACGGCGTACTGCCGGGCGCCGAGGTTGATCCGCAGGGTGCGCAGCAGCGCCGGCTCGTCGTCGACGACGAGGATCTCGCTCATTCGGGGGCCTCCCCGGGGTGCTGGACGAACACGGGACCGGCGGGTACCGGATCGGCGGGAACGGGACCGGCGGGTACCGGCCCGTCGGGCATCGGCCGGGCCGGGGCGGCGGGCAGGGTGAGCAGCATGGTGGTGCCGCCGCCGGGGGTGTCCTCGACCTCCAGGCTGCCGTCCATCGCCTCGGCGAGGCCGCGGGAGAGGGCGAGGCCGAGGCCGACGCCGGTGGTGTTGTCGGTGTCGCCGAGGCGCTGGAAGGGCAGGAACACCCGGTCGCGGTCCTCGGGGGCGATGCCGGGGCCGCGGTCGATCACCCGCAGTTCGACCCGTCCGGCGTGGTGGCTGGCGGCGACCAGGACCGGCGCACCGGGGGCGTTGTGGCGCAGGGCGTTGGTGATGACGTTGGCGAGGACGCGTTCCAGCAGCGGCGGGTCGGCGAGCACCGGCGGGACGGTCTCCAGGTCGAGCGGCTGGACGGGCGCGTACGGGTCGGCGAGCGAGTCCAGGGCGCGGGGCAGGATCTCGTCGAGGTGGGTCTCGGCGAGGTGGAGGGTGAGCGCGCCGGCCTGGAGGCGGCTCATGTCGAGCAGGTTGTCCACCAGACGGGTGAGTTTGACGAGGGACTCGTCGGCGGTGGCGAGGAGTTCGGCCTGGTCCTCGGCGGAGAACTCGACGTCGGGGCTGCGCAGCGAGCCGACCGAGGCGAGGGCGGCGGCGAGCGGGGTGCGCAGGTCGTGGCTGACGGCGGCGAGCAGGGCGGTGCGCATCCGGTCGGCGGCCTTGATGGGTTCGACCTCGGCGGCGACGACGGCGAGGCGGTCGCGTTCCAGGGCGGCGGCGACGTGGGCGGCGAAGGCGGTGAGGACGCGCTGGTCGGCGGCGGGCAGCCGGCGGCCGGTGAGGACGAGGACGGCGTCGGCGCCGACGGGGACCTCGGTGGTGACGAGGGCGCGGTCCGGGGCGGCGCCGCCGTCGTCGGCCCGGTCACCGTCGGCGGCGTCCTTCACCTCGGCGGCGGTGTCGCAGGAGGCGAGCACCTCGCCGCCGGTGCGGCCCAGCAGGGCCACCGAGCTCATGCCGAAGGCGGTGCGGGACTTCTCCAGGAGGGCGGGCAGGGCGTCGGCGCCGCGCAGGACGCTGCCGGCCAGGGTGGAGAGGGTCTCGGCCTCGGCGGTGGCGCGGGCGGCGCGGGCGGTGAGGCGGGTCGCGTGGTCGACCACGGTGGAGACGGTCAGCGCGACGGCCGCGAAGACCACCAGGGCGATGATGTTGTTGGTCTCGCCGATGGTGAAGGCGTGGACGGGCGGGATGAAGAAGTAGTTGAGCAGCACCGAGGCGACCAGCGAGGCCAGCAGGGCCGAGGTGGCGCCGCCGAGCAGGGCGACCACGACGACGCCGAGCTGGAAGATCAGGGCATCGGTGGTGAGGTTGACGGTGTCGTGGAACTGGGACAGGACCAGGGTCAGCAGCGAGGGCACGATCGGGCCGGCCAGGAAGCCGGCGACGGTGCGGCGCCGGGAGTGGCGCCGGCCGAGGGCGGGCAGCCGGCCCCGGCCGGTGAACTCGTGGGTGACCATGTGGACGTCGATGTCCTCGGAGGCGTCCACCGTTGTCTCGCCGATGCCCGGTCCGGTGAGGAAGCGGGCGGTCCGGCCGCGGCGGCTGGTGCCGAGGACGAGCTGGGTGGCGTCGTGGGCGCGGGCGAAGGCGAGCAGCGAGGTGGGGATGTCGTCGCCGACGACCACGTGGTAGCTGCCGCCGAGGCTCTCGACGAGCTGCCGCTGCTGGGCGAGGGCGCCGGAGGAGGCGCCGGCCAGGCCGTCGCTGCGGGTGACGTGGACGGCCAGCAGGTCGCCGCCGGCGGTGCGGTCCGCGATGCGGGCGGCGCGTCTGATCAGGGTCTCGCCCTCGGGGCCGCCGGTGAGGGCGACCACGACGCGTTCGCGGGTCTCCCAGACCCGGTCGATGTTGTGGTTGGCCCGGTAGTCGCGCAGGCCCTCGTCGACCCGCCCGGCCACCCAGAGCAGGGCGAGCTCGCGCAGGGCGGTGAGGTTGCCGACCCGGAAGTAGTTCGAGAGCGCGGCGTCCACCTTCTCCGCCTTGTAGACGTTGCCGTGGGCCATCCGGCGGCGCAGCGCCTGGGGGGCCATGTCGACGAGTTCGATCTGGTCGGCCCGGCGCACCACCTCGTCCGGCACGGTCTCGCGCTGCGGGATGCCGGTGATCTTCTGGACGACGTCGTTCAACGACTCCAGGTGCTGGATGTTGACCGTGGTGATGACGTCGATCCCGGCGTCCAGCAGCTCGTCGACGTCCTGCCAGCGCTTGCCGTGCCGCCCGCCGGGAATGTTGGTGTGCGCCAGTTCGTCCACGAGGACGACCGTGGGCTTTCGCCGCAGTACCCCGTCGAGGTCCATCTCCTCGAAGTCGGTGTCCCGGTAGGCGCGGTGGACGCCCGGCACGACCTCCAGGCCGTCGAGCATCGCCTCGGTGTGGCGGCGCCCGTGGCACTCGATCCAGCCGACGACGACGTCCGCGCCCCGCTCCTGTCTGCGCCGGGCCTCGTCCAGCATCCGGTAGGTCTTGCCGACACCGGGAGCGGAACCGAGGTACACCCTGGTCCGGTCCGGGGCACTCGCCCCGGACCGGACCGGCCCGCCTCAGCCGATCGGCCGATCTGTCGTCACTTCTGTTCCACCAACGCCTTGTTGAGCTGGACGACATTGACGCCCGGCTGTCCGAGGAAGCCCAGCGGGCGGCCGTCGGTGTTCTTGTCGACCAGTTTGCGGACGGTGTCCACCGGCAGGTTGCGGGCCTTGGCGACCCGCTCGACCTGCTCCTGGGCGTAGGCGGTGGAGATGTGCGGGTCCAGGCCCGAGCCGGAGGCGGTGAGGGCGTCCACCGGGACGCTCGCCGGGTCGACGCCGTCGAACGCGGCGACGGCCTGGCGGCGGTCCTCGATGCTCTTGGCGAGGTCCTCGCTGTTGGGGCCCAGGTTGGACGCGCCGGATGCCTTGGGGTCGTAGGCGCCCGGGCGGGGCTGGAACCACTGCGGGTCGGGGCGGGGGGCCTCGTCCGGGTCGTCCGGGTTCTGCTTGGGGAGGTTGAAGTTCTGGCCCAGCAGGCTGGAGCCGGCCTCCTTGCCGTCGACCTCGACGATCGAGCCGTTCGCCTTGTCGGCGAAGGCCAGTTGGGAGATGCCGGTGACCAGCAGCGGGTAGGCGATGCCGAGGAGCACCGTCAGGACCAGCAGGGCGCGCAGCGCGGTGAGGTGGGTGCGCACGGCGGTGGGCAGGGGCTTGGACATGATGCGTTCTCCTCTCTTGCTAGTTGAGGCCGGGGACGAACTGGACGACCAGGTCGATCAGCTTGATGCCGACGAACGGGACGACCAGGCCGCCGAGGCCGTAGAGGCCGATGTTGCGACGCAGCAGCGAACTGGCGTCGGAGGGGCGGTACTTCACCCCGCGCAGGGCCAGCGGGATCAGGCCGACGATGACCAGGGCGTTGAAAATGATGGCCGAGGTGATCGCGGACTGGGGGCTGTGCAGCTGCATGATGTTGAGCTTGTCCAGGCCCGGGTAGACCGCCGCGAACATCGCCGGGATGATCGCGAAGTACTTGGCGACGTCGTTGGCGATGGAGAAGGTGGTCAGCGCGCCGCGGGTGATCAGGAGCTGCTTGCCGATCTCGACGATCTCGATCAGCTTGGTCGGGTCGGAGTCCAGGTCGACCATGTTGCCGGCCTCCTTGGCCGCCATGGTCCCGGTGTTCATCGCGACACCGACGTCGGCCTGGGCGAGGGCGGGGGCGTCGTTGGTGCCGTCGCCCGTCATCGCGACCAGCTTGCCGCCGGCCTGCTCCTTCTTGATCAGGGCCATCTTGTCCTCGGGGGTGGCCTCGGCGAGGAAGTCGTCCACGCCCGCCTCCTCCGCGATCGCCCGGGCGGTCAGCGGGTTGTCGCCGGTGATCATGACGGTCCTGATGCCCATCCGGCGCAGCTCGTCGAACCGCTCCCGCATGCCCTCCTTCACCACGTCCTTGAGGTGGATGACACCCAGCGCCCTCGGCGCCGCGGTGCCGGTCCGGGAGGCGACGACCAGCGGGGTGCCACCGGCCGCGGAGATGCCGTCGACCAGGGCGGCGACGTCCTTGCCGACCGTGCCGCCGTTCTCGGTGACCCAGTTGGTGACCGAACCCGCCGCGCCCTTGCGCACCGAGTGGACACCGTCGGCCTCCGCGAGGTCGACGCCCGACATCCGGGTCTGCGCGGTGAACGGCACCCAGGTGGCGTGCGTCAACTCGCCCTGGGCGCGGGCCCGCAGGCCGTACTCCGTCTTGGCGAGGACGACGATCGAGCGACCCTCCGGCGTCTCGTCCGCCAGCGAGGACAGCTGCGCCGCGTCCGCGAGGTCCCCGATGCCCACGCCCTCGGCCGGCCGGAACTCGGCGGCCTGCCGGTTGCCGAGGGTGATGGTGCCGGTCTTGTCGAGCAGCAGGGTGTTGACGTCGCCCGCCGCCTCGACGGCGCGGCCCGACATCGCCAGCACATTGCGCTGCACCAGCCGGTCCATGCCGGCGATGCCGATCGCCGAGAGCAGCGCGCCGATGGTGGTCGGGATCAGCGCCACGATCAGCGCGACCAGCACGATCATCGACTGCGGCGCACCGGCGTAGGTGGCCATCGGCTGCAGGGTGACGACCGCCACCAGGAAGACGATGGTCAGCGAGGCCAGCAGGATGTTGAGCGCGATCTCGTTCGGCGTCTTCTGCCGGGCGGCGCCCTCGACCAGGGCGATCATCCGGTCGATGAAGGACTTGCCGGGCTCCGAGGCGATCTTCACCACGATCCGGTCCGACAGCACCTTGGTGCCACCGGTCACGGCCGAGCGGTCGCCGCCCGACTCCCGGATCACCGGCGCGGACTCGCCCGTGATCGCCGACTCGTCGACGGAGGCCACGCCCTCGACGACGTCACCGTCACCGGGGATGATCTGGCCGGCCTCGACCACCACATGGTCACCGAGCCGCAGCGCGGTACCGGCGACCTCCTCCTCGGCCCGCGAGCGCGGCCAGTCGGTGAGGCGGCGGGCCATGGTGTCGGTCTTGGTCCGGCGCAGGGTGTCCGCCTGCGCCTTGCCGCGGCCCTCGGCGACGGCCTCGGCCAGGTTGGCGAAGACCGTGGTCAGCCAGAGCCACACCGTGATCGACCAGGCGAACACGCTGGGGTCGGCGATCGCGGCGACCGTGGTGACGACCGAGCCGACCTCGACCACGAACATCACCGGGTTCTTGACCATCACCCGGGGGTCGAGCTTCTTCACCGCGTCCGGCAGGGACGCCAGGATCAGCTTCGGGTCCAGCAGGCCGCCGGACACTCTGTGCGGCGCCTCGGCGGACGACGCCTCCGACTGCGGGACCGGCTTCCCGGCCCGCTCGGATTCTTCGGTCATGGTGGACGACATCAGGAGAGACCTTCCGCGATCGGCCCGAGAGCCAGGGCCGGGAAGTAGGTGAGGCCGACGACGATCAGGACGACGCCCGACAGCAGGCCCACGAACAGCGGCTTGTGGGTGGGCAGGGTGCCCGGGGTGGCGGGGACCGGCTGCTGCTGGGCGAGCGCGCCGGCCAGGGCCAGGACGAAGACCATCGGCAGGAACCGGCCGAACACCATCGCCAGACCGATCGCGGTGTCGTACCAGTCCGTGTTCACCGTGATGCCGGCGAACGCCGAACCGTTGTTGTTGGCGCCCGAGGTGAACGCGTACAGCACCTCGGAGAAGCCGTGGGCACCCGAGTTCAGCATCCCGGCCCGCTCGCCCGGCAGCGCCATCGCGACACCGGTGCCGACCAGCACCAGGGTCGGCGTGGTCAGGATGTAGAGGGAGGCGAACTTCATCTCCCGGCCGCCGAGCTTCTTGCCCAGGTACTCGGGGGTGCGGCCGACCATCAGACCGGCCACGAAGACCGCGACGATCGCCAGCACCAGCATCCCGTACAGGCCCGAGCCCACACCGCCGGGCGCGATCTCGCCCAGCATCATGTTGAACATCGTCAGCCCGCCGCCGAACGCGGTGTACGAGTCGTGGAAGGAGTTCACCGCACCGGTCGAGGTCAGCGTCGTCGAGGCCGCGAACAGGCTGGACGCCGCGATGCCGAACCGCTGCTCCTTGCCCTCCATCGCGCCGCCCGCCGACTGCAGCGCGGAGCCCGCGTGGTGCGACTCGGCCAGGGTCAGCAGCGCCACCGAGGCGACCCAGAACAGGCCCATCACCGAGACGATCGCGTAGCCCTGGCGGTTGTCCCCGACCATCCGGCCGAAGGCCCGCGGCAGCGCGAACGGGATCACCAGGATGAGGAAGATCTCCAGGAAGTTGCTCAGCCCGGTCGGGTTCTCGAACGGGTGCGCCGAGTTGGCGTTGTAGAAACCGCCGCCGTTGGTGCCCAGCAGCTTGATGACCTCCTGCGAGGCCACCGCCCCGCCCGGGACCGACTGCGGGTCGCCCGCCAGCGTGGCCACCTCGTGGAAGCCGTGGAAGTTCTGCACCACGCCGGTGGCCACCAGGGCCAGCGCGAACACGATCGAGACCGGCAGCAGCAGCCGGACGCTGACCCGGGTGAGGTCCACCCAGAAGTTGCCCAGCCGGTCGGTGCGGTTGCGGGTGAAGCCCCGGATCAGGGTGGCGACCACCGCGATGCCGACGGCCGCGGAGACGAAGTTCTGCACCGCCAGACCGGCCATCTGGGCCAGGTGCCCCATCGCGGCCTCGCCGCTGTAGGACTGCCAGTTGGTGTTGGCCACGAAGGAGATCGCGGTGTTCCACGCCTGGTGGCCGGGCATCTGTTCGACGCCCAGGCCCAGCGGCAGCCACTGCTGCACCCGGATCAGGGTGTAGAGGAAGAGGACGGACACCGCCGAGAAGGCCAGCACCGAACGCAGGTAGACCGGCCAGCGCTGGTCGGCGTCGGCGTCCACGCCGATCACCTTGTACAGGGCCTGCTCGGCTCTGAGGTGCTTCTTCGAAGTGAGGGTGTGGGCGATGTAGTCGCCCAGGGGGCGGTAGCACAGGGCCAGCGCGCCCACCAGGGCGAGGACCTGCAGCCAGCCCGCGAGAGTCGAACTCATGTCAGAACTTCTCCGGGTAGATCAGCGCGAGAACGAGGTAGCCGACGAGGGCCACAGCCACGATGAGACCTGCGACGTTCTCGGCGCTCACAGCTTCTCCACCCCCCGCGCGATCAGGGCGATGACGCCGAACACGGCGACCGTGACGACGACGTAGATGAGATCGGACATGGACTCCACCACGGTGGTTCGGAGGTGGCCGCGGCCCGCGTACGTGTACCGGCACGGCGCGCCGGCGGAGAGGCCGGCAGAGCCCAGCCAACCGCGCTCACAGAGCGTCAACGGCGTTCTTGACGCCCTCCATACGGCGCCCGTTCGATTGTTGACGGGCTCCATACGGGGCCTTGTCCGGGCTGTGACCGGGCCCTCTCCGGACATGGCGGGGCCCCGGACAGCGGGTGCTGTCCGGGGCCGCGTACCTCGTCCTTCGGTGCCTACGCGTGCTCGGGGGCCTGCAGCTTCTCCCGCTCGCGCCGCACCGCCGGCTCACCGCGCCGGACCGCGCCCGGGGCCCGTCCCGAGGGCCGGTTCGCCCGGTTGGAGGAGGTCAGCTGCCACGGCACGCTGATCACCATCACACCCGGGGTGAACAGCAGCCGGCTCTTCAGCCAGAGCGCCGACTGGTTGTGCAGCAGGTGCTCCCACCAGTGCCCGACCACGTACTCCGGGATGAACACCGCCACCGCGTCCCGGGGGCTGGTCCGCCGGTAGTCCCGCACGTACTGGACCACCGGCTTGGTGATCTCCCGGTACGGCGAGTCCAGCACCTTGAGCGGCACCGGCAGGGCCAGCTCCTCCCAGCGGCGCTCCAGCTCCCCGGTGGCCTCCGGCTCGACCGCGACCGTGAGCGCCTCCAGCGAGTCCGGTGCGAACGCCTGCGCGTAGCCGATCGCCCGCAGGGTGGGCTTGTGCACCTTGGAGACCAGCACGATGCCGTGCACCCGGGACGGCCGCACCGACTCGGCCTCCGGGTCGTCCACCGCCAGTTCCTCGGCGACGCCGTCGTAGTGCCGGCGGATGCCGCGCATCATTACCCACAGCACCGCCGCCGCGACCACGGCCAGCCAGGCGCCCTGGGTGAACTTGGTGAGCAGCACGATGACCAGCACCAGCGCGGTGGTGACCGCGCCGAAGAAGTTGATCACCCGGGAGCGCTGGGCGGCGCCCCGCACCGCCGGGTCGGTCTCGGTGGCCAGGGCCCGGTTCCAGTGCTTCACCATGCCGATCTGCGACAGCGTGAAGGAGGTGAAGACGCCCAGGATGTAGAGGTGGATCAGGCTGGTGACGTCGGCGTCGTACAGCCAGAGGAGTCCGCCGGCCACCACCGCGAGCGCGATGATGCCGTTGGAGAAGGCCAACCGGTCGCCGCGGGTGTGCATCTGCCGGGGCAGGTAGCGGTGCTCGGCCAGGATCGAGGCCAGCAGCGGGAAGCCGTTGAACGCCGTGTTGGCCGCCAGGATCAGCACCAGCGCGGTGACCGTCTGGATGAAGTAGAAGAGGACACTGCCGTCCCCGCCGAGGATCGCCGCCGCCAGCTGGGCGATCACGGTCTGCTGCGGCGCGGTCGCGCAGTCCCCGGGGAAGCCGGTGAGGTGGCAGGCGTTGTCGGCGATGTGGACCTTGGAGATCAGCGCCAGCGCGGTGATGCCGATGAACATCACCACCGCCGTGGTGCCCATCACCGCCATGGTCGCGGCGGCGTTCCTCGACTTCGGCGCCCGGAACGCCGGCACGCCGTTGGAGATCGCCTCCACCCCGGTCAGCGCCGTGCAGCCGGAGGCGAAGGCGCGCAGGCCCAGCATCAGCAGCCCCAGCCCGGCCAGGGTGTCCTTGCCGTCCTCCGGCACGATCCCGTACGCGGCGCTGGCCGCCACCGGGGCGTCGCCGAGCGCCACCCGGACCAGCCCGGTGACCACCATCAGCAGGATGCCGCCGATGAACAGGTAGGTCGGCGCGGCGAAGGCCTTGCCGGACTCCCGGACACCGCGCAGGTTCACCGCCATCAGCAGGACGACGAAGCCGACCGCCAGCTCCACCCGGTGGTCCGCCAGCGAGGGCAGCGCGGAGATGATGTTGTCGACGCCGGAGGCCACCGAGACGGCGACCGTCATCACGTAGTCGACCAGCAGCGAGGCGGCCACCACCAGGCCCGAATTGGCGCCCAGGTTGCGCGACACCACCTCGTAGGAGCCGCCGCCGCTGGGGTAGGCGTGCACGACCTGGCGGTAGGACATCACCACGACCGCCATCAGCGCGACCACACCGGCCGCGACCCACGGGGTCAGGTTGAGGAAGGCGGCGCCACCGACGGTGAGCACCAGCAGGATCTCCTGGGTCGCGTAGGCGACCGAGGAGAGCGGGTCGGAGGCGAAGATCGGCAGGGCCAGGCGCTTGGGGAGCAGCGTCTCGCCGAGCTCCTCGCTGCGCATGGCCCGGCCGATCACTAGGCGCTTGAGCGCCTGGGGCAGGTTGAACACATGGGCGAGCGTAAGGGCGCACACCGGGCGCGCAATGGGACGTCGTGGCGTGCGCGGGACGCCCGGCACGCCCGAGCGGCGGGATGTTTCCGCAGGTCGGAGCCGCTATGGGCGGGGCGTTCCGGGCGCACTGGAGGCATTTCGGGGGCTGCCGGAGGGGCCGTTAAGACATCGTCAAGATATGACGATCGGCTCGCTTACATCCGGGCATAAGGCACTAATTCACCCGGCACCAATCCCCCCCCCCGGCACGCTTTGGCCTCCGTCACATCCGCATCCGGAGCCGGCAGACCACCGCGTCGGTGTGCCGGCGCAGGGCGCGGTCGATCACGGCGCCGCGGCGGTTCTGCAGCGCGCGCTGCCAGGGCCGGGCCGGCTCGACCTCGGGGATGAGGACGGTGAGACGGTCGTAGGCGTGCTCGGTGGCGAGCTCGTTGACGAAGTCCGCGATCGGCTGCCCCAGCCGGCGGTGGCCGTCCGGGATCTCCACCAGCGGGACGCCCGGGGCCCACAGCTCCCAGTCCCGGCGCAGCGTCTCGGTCTCGGCGCCGTCGTGGACGACGGTGACGGCCATGACCTCGTCGCCGAGGGAGAGGGCGGCGGAGAGGCCGTCGCGGGTGAGGCGGGTGATCGCGGTGACCGGGACGACGACCAGGCTGCGCTGCGGGGTGAGCGGGCCGGGGACGCGGCCGAGTTCCAGGCGCTCGCCGATCCGGGCGTAGCTGCGGTGGATCGCTTCGAAGAGCAGCACCAGCAGGGGCAGCGCCAGGCAGATGCCCCAGGCGCCCTCGGTGAACTTGGTGCCGGTGACCACCAGGGTGGCGGTGCCGGTGAGCAGCGCGCCGAAGCCGTTGAGGGCGGCCTTGGCCTGCCAGTGGGCCGGCCTCTCCAGCGCCCAGTGCCGGACCATGCCTACCTGGCAGACGGTGAAGCCGACGAAGACGCCGATCGCGAAGAGCGGGACCAGGCTGTTGACGTCGCCGCCGGAGGCGACCAGCAGCACGGCCGAGACGGCGGCCAGGAACAGCACGCCGTGGCGGTGCACCTGGCGGTCGGCGCGCAGGGCGAAGACGTGCGGCAGGTGGTTGTCGCGGGCCAGCAGGTGGAGCAGGACGGGCAGGCCGCCGAAGGAGGTGTTGGCGGCCAGTCCGAGCAGCACGACGGTGGCGAACTGGACGACGTAGAAGCCGACGCCGTGGCCGAGCGAGGCGTCGGCGAGCTGGGCGAGCACGGTGACGCCCTCGACCGGCTGGAGGTGGAAGCGGCCGATCAGCACGGCCAGTCCGATGAGCATCACGCCGAGCAGCGCGCCGAGCGCGACCTCGGTGCGCTGGGCGCGCTTCACGCCCGGCGCGCGGAAGGACGGGACGGCGTTCGCCACCGCCTCCACGCCGGTGAGTGCCGAGCAGCCGGCCGCGAAGGCCTTGAGCAGCAGCAGCGCGCCGACCGCCGTGGCGTTCTCCGTCAGCACCGAGGCGTGCCCGGCGGCGGCCTCGGTACTCGCCGGCGCGTCCCGGAACAGGCCGACCACGACGATCGCCAGGATCGACAGCACGAAGACGGCCGTGGGCGCCATGAACCAGCGGGCGGACTCGGCGATCCCGCGCAGGTTCACCGCCGTCACCAGCGCCAGCACGCCCAGGCACAGCCACACCCGGTCCTCGTACAGGCCCGGCACGGCCGAGGTCAGCGCCGCCACACCCGCCGTCACCGAGACCGCGACGTTCAGCACGTAGTCGATCACCAGGGAGGCCGCGGCCGTCAGCGCCGTCCGCCGGCCCAGGTGCGCCTTCGCCACCGCGTAGGAGCCGCCGCCGTCCGGGAACGCCGCGATCACCTGCCGGTAGGAGGCCACCAGCACCGCCAGCAGCACCGCGATCGCCACCGTGACGGGCAGGGTGAACCCGAGCCCGTACGCCCCGGCCGCCGCGAGCACCAGCACGATCGACTCCGGCCCGTAGGCCACCGAGGCCATCGCGTCCAGGGAAAGCGCCGCCAGTCCGCCGGACACGGTCAGCCGGTGCCGGTCGTCACCGCCCCCGTCGGACGCCGCGGCGCCGGTGTCCGGCGGCTCGGGCTCGGCGGCGAGGGCCGGGGAGAGGGGGCTGGACATCGGACGGGACCTCCGCAGTCGATCGGTTGCTCCGATCCTGCAGGCCGTGGCCCGGCTTCACCGCTGGCCCGTACGGGTTCCTGACGCTCCCCGTACCGCTTCTGACGGTTTCTTGACGGGCCGGGGGCGTGTGCGAGGCGGGCTTGGGCGGGGTGGGCGGACCGCTGTCCCGGCGGGCGCCGGTTGGGAAGACGATCAGCTGTGAAGGAGGACTCCCGGCGCGCTTCCGCACGGCCGGGACTGCTCTGCAGGCAAGCCGAAACGGTCCGACCCCACCCTGCCCCACCACTGTGCTGCCTGTTTGAGGTAATTGCAAGTAGTTCGCAATAAGTCCACCCCGAGGCGATCCACTACCCTCCGCACATGGCCACCCACTCCCCGCAACTGCCCCTCCTCCTGATCGACCTGGACCACACCCTGGTCGAACGCGAGGGCGGCCCCGACGCCTGGACCCCGGCCTTCTGCGCCACCCACGGCCTGCCGCCCGAGGCCGCCCCCACCGTCTTCGGCCTCTTCCGCGCCGACCGCTCCCCCACCGGCTTCGCCCGGATCGCCGCCCACTACGGCCTCCCGCACACCGGCACCGACCTCTGGGAGGAACACGTCGCCCACGAGGCCGCCCGCACCCACCCGCTCCCCGGCGCCCCCGAAGCCCTCGCCGCCCTGCGCGCGGCCGGCTGGCCCATCGCCGTCGTCACCAACGGCTGCACCGACATCCAGCGCGCCAAACTCACCCGCACCGGCCTGCTCCCCGCCGTCGACGCCGTCGTCGTCTCCGAGGAGGCCGGCGCCCGCAAACCCGACCCCGCGATCTTCCACCTCGCCGCCGCCCGCCTCGGCCGCACCCTCACCCCCGCCGACTGGATGGTCGGCAACAACCCCGCCACCGACCTCCGCGGCGCCCACGCCACCGGCCTCCGCTCCATCTGGATCACCCCGACCCCACCCCCACCCCTCCCCC
>NZ_JODS01000005.1 GCF_000718025.1 Kitasatospora purpeofusca | reverse complement strand
GCCGACGACACCGCCACCACCCCCGCCCCCGCCTCGCTTTTCGACGGCGCACCCGCCACGACCGTCTTCGACGCCCTCCGCACCGCTCCCGCCCGAATCAACCTCGCCCCCGGCGTACCCGACCTCGCCGCCTTCCCCCGAGCCGCCTGGCTGCGCGCCGAACGCGCCGTCCTGCGCGACCTCGCCGCACCGGACTTCGGCTACGGCGACCCGCGCGGCACCCCCGCCCTGCGCCGCGCCGTCGCGGACTGGCTGGCCCGCAACCGCGGCATCCGCGCCGACCCCGGCGAGGTCCTCGTCGTCGCCGGGGCGGCCCAGGCACTCGCCCTCGTCGGCGAGGTGCTCCGGGCGGACGGCCTCGACGTGGTCGCCGTCGAGGACCCGGGCTCCCTCGGCACCCGCCAGCACCTGGGTCACCGGATCACCGCCACCCCGCCCGTCCCCGTCGACGCCGACGGCATCCGGGTGGACGCCCTGCGCGCCGTCGGCGCCCGGGCCGTGCTGCTGACGCCCGCCCACCAGTTCCCGACCGGCGTGGTGCTCGGCGGCGCCCGGCGGCGCGAACTGCTCCAATGGGCGGCCGACGGCGGGCTGGTGATCGAGGACGACTACGACGCCGAACACCGCTACGACCGCCCGCCCGTGCCCGCCCTGCGCGGTGTCCTCCCCGAACAGGTCCTCTACCTGGGCAGCGTCTCCAAGCTGCTCGCCCCCGCGCTGCGCACCGGGTGGGTACTCGCCCCCGCCCGCTACCGGGACGCCCTGGTCGACGCCAAACGGCTCAGTGACCTCGGCAATGCCGCGCTCCCGCAGCTGGTCCTCGCCCACCTGATGGAATCGGGTGCCCTGGAGCGCCACCTCCGGTTGCAGCGCACCCGCCACCGGCGCCGACGTGACGCCATGACCGCCGCCGTCGCCACCCATCTGCCCGGCGCCGCGGTCCACGGCGCGGCGGCCGGGCTGCACCTCATGCTCACCTTCCCCGACGGTCTGCCCTGCACCGACACCGAGCTCGCGGCAGCGGCGCTGGCCCACGGGGTGAAGGTGCACCCGCTGTCCTGGCACGCCCGCCTGCCGCACCCGCCGGGGCTGGTCCTCGGCTACGCGGCCGGTACACCGGGCGAGATCGAGGAGGGCATCGCCGTCCTCGGACGGCTGCTCCGGGAGGCGGGACCACCGCTCCCGGGGTGAGGCTGCTGCTGTTACGCCGTCCGGTCGCGGTGTCCGCGGCACCGGCGGCGTGTCCGCGGTCGAACCCGTCGACTCCCGCCCGCCGATCGACGATCCTGGCCGTTCCGGGGCCGGCTCGCCCGACCGGCCCGGACCCCGACCGACCGAGGGAGGCCGGATGTCGACGCCCCGCCATGGACGCCCCATGCCACGCCCGCCACGCCGCAGCACCCGTCGGACGCCCCGTCGGGCGGTCCGCTTCGCGCTCCTGGCGCTGCTGCTGGCGGCGGTGGGCCCGGCGACCGGGCTCGGCCCGGTCGCGCCCCTGGCCGTACAGGCGCCGCCCGACCGGACGGCCGGGTCCGTCGGGACGAACACCGGCACCGACAGTGACACCGCGACCGAGACCGCGGCCGACACCGGGACCGGCACCGTCGGGACGAACCCCGGGACCTCGACTCCTACCGGGAGGACCACCGCCGTGCCCACCACCGTGCCCTCCGCCGCGTCGCTCCGGCTCGCCGGCCGTCGGATCGTCTACTCCTACCCCGGTGACACCCCGCCGCCCGAACTGCTCGACACCATCCGGGCGGGCCGTGCCGCCGGCGTCATCCTGTTCAAGGAGAACGCCCCGTCGCCCGAGCAACTCCAGCTGGCGGTTCGGCAGTTGAAGGCCGCCGCGCAGGAATCGCCGTCCGGTGCGCCGCTGTTGCTGATGACCGACCAGGAGGGCGGGAAGGTCCGGCGGCTGCCCGGGGCCCCGGTCCACTCGGCCCGGCAGACCGGCGCGGCCGCCGACCCGGCCGGGGACGCGGCCCGGTCCGGCGCCGGAGCGGCCGGAACCCTGGCCGACGCGGGTCTGAACGTCAACCTCGCGCCCGTGCTCGACGTCTTCGACGCACCGGACAACTTCATCGACCACTTCGAGCGCTCCTACGGCGGAAAGCCCGAGGTGGTGGCCGAGTTGGGCACCGCCTTCCTCGCCGCCCAGCAGCGGTCGGGGGTGGCCGCCACCGCCAAGCACTTCCCCGGCCTCGGCGCCGCGGCCCGCGAGGAGAACACCGACGAGCGCCCGGTCGTCCTCCCGGTCCCGCTGGCCGAGCTCCGGGCGCGGGGCGAGGAGCCCTACCGGGCCGCCATCGCCGGCGGGGTCCGACTGGTGATGGCCTCCTGGGCGGTCTATCCGGCCCTCGACGCCGACCGTCCGGCCGGACTGTCGAGCGCGGTCGTCCAGGGCGAGCTTCGCCGGCGCCTCGGGTTCCGCGGGGTGACCGTGACCGACGCCCTGGAGGCCGGAGCCCTCGCCGCCTTCGGGGACACCGGGGACCGGGCGGTCGCCGCGGCCCGGGCGGGCATGGACCTCCTGCTGTGCTCCGCCCGCGACATCCAGCAGGGCGACGCCGCCGCCGCGGCCCTTGCCGCCGCCCTCGACAGTGGTCATCTGGACGCCGGGGAGTTCAGCGGCGCCGTCGGCCGGGTCGACACCCTCCGTACTTCCCTCGGCCGGCTCTGAGCCCGCACGCCCCGACCCCGGCACCTCCGTCACCCCCTCACCGTCACCCCCTCACCGTCACCCGTCCACCAGCACTCGTTCACTCTCGTCCACCGGCGCCCGCCGCCCGGCCGCGCGCCCCCTGCCGCTCCCGCCCGCCCGCTCCCAGCCGGGGTGGCGCGGGTGGCGAGGGTGGCGAGGGGGTGGCGCGAAAGGGAGTGAGGGTGGCGCGAAGAGGGTGCACAGCTGACCAACACGCGCCGATCCTTAGCGGAAACGAGCGGACACGGAGGGTCATCCGGATGGCAGGCTTGCCGCCGTGACTGTGCACCCTCTCGTACACGAGATCGCCGACGCCTACCTGACCCTGGTCGACGCCGCCGTACCCGGGCTGGTCGAGGGCCTCTACGTGGTCGGTTCGGCCGCGCTGGGGGACTTCCACCCGGCGCGGAGCGACATCGACTTCGTGGCTGTGTCCGCCGATCCGGTGACGGCGGCGCAGCTCGCGGGGCTGGAACGCGCGCACGCCCGGCTGGCGACCCGCTATCCGTGCCCGGCGTTCGACGGCCCCTATCTGACCTGGCACGAACTCGCGGGCGCGCCCGCGCAGGCGGCTCCGGGACCGCAGGTGTTCGGGGGGACGGTCCGGCACCGGGTGAGAACCGACCGCACGCCGGTGCTCTGGCACACGCTGGCGCGGCACGGTGTCACGCTCTGTGGTCCACGGGCGCAGGAGCTGATGATCGACACCGGGCCGGGGGAGCTCGCGGTGTGGACGGCCGGAAGCCTGGAGGAGTACTGGCGCCCGTGGCGGCGGCGCTCCTCGCGGCTGGCCTCGCGCCCGGGGCTGGCCCTTCTGAACGGGGCGGGCGCGGCCCACGGGGTGCTCGGCGTGAGCCGCGCGCACTACACGCTGGCCACCGGGCGGATCGCCTCGAAGCGCGGGGCCGGCGAGTACGCCCGGGCGGTGTTCGACGAGCGGTGGTACCGGATCCTGGACGAGTGCCTGCGGATCCGGGACGGCGGGCGGCGCCGCTCCCGGTATCCGACTCCGTTCGCGCGGCGGGCCGACGCGCTCGCGTTCATGGACATGGCGATCGAGAGTGCCCAGCGGCTGAGTGCCGGGCGACTGCCGCTGGGCGAGTAGTCATTCAAGCCATCGAAGGCTGAAAATCACGCCATCGAAGGCCAGTTTCCAGTCTGATCATCAAGTATTCGGATCTTGGCCCTTTCCTGCATTGGAATCGCATGAAAGTCTTACGACATGCCACATGTGAAATGTCACATGTGGCGATGCTGATTCCTTGTAGTCAAAGAGAGAAGAGGAGGAGCGGACATGCGGATGAACCGACTCACCCTGACCGCGGCCGGGATCGTCGGCGCGGCGGCCCTGCTGGCCGTGCCGGCCGAGGCGAGCGCGGCCCAGACCGCCAACACGGGCATCATCGGCACCACCACCACCTGCGGCGCCTCCGGCCTGCAGGCCGGTCTGTCGACCCGGGTGTGCGCCGAGATCACCGGCGACAACGTCCAGCTGTACGGGCAGATCAGCCTGGCCGGCCCGCCGAGCCCCGGCGGCCCGTGGCCGCAGACCGTCGAGCTGATCACCGGCCTGTCCGGCCAGGTCGTCGGCGGCGCGTCGCTCGGCTCGATCAGCGGGTACACCCGCTTCACCGCCAGCACCGTGCAGGTGCGCGGCGTCGGCGGCACCGTTCCGTGCGGCTCCACCGTGCACGGCAGCTTCAGCGCCGCCGCCTACCCGTGGGGTCCGGTTCCGGTGACCGTCGACGTTGTGGTGCCGTGTTGATGACACGCGCCCGGTAGGGCGGTGCGGGCCCGGGATCCTGGATCCCGGGCCCGCACTGTTTGCCTTGTCTCCCGGGTGCCTCCGCGCCTCTCCGCGTCCCTCGCTTTCCTTCCGCTTTGCGTCCGCTTTCCGTGTTCGGGGATGACGACTTGAAGAAATCTTCATCTGCAAGGATGATGCTTCACGCCGCCAGGCGGCGAACGAGCCCATCCGCGACCCGCAGGAGAGACAGGAGAGAACGGACGATGCCGGTCCCGCTCTACCAGGCGAAAGCGGAGTTCTTCCGGACACTCGGACACCCGGTCCGCATCCGCGTCCTG
This sequence comes from Kitasatospora purpeofusca, assembly GCF_000718025.1. Classification (GTDB taxonomy): domain Bacteria; phylum Actinomycetota; class Actinomycetes; order Streptomycetales; family Streptomycetaceae; genus Kitasatospora; species Kitasatospora purpeofusca. The sequence continues at coordinate 330,090 of NZ_JODS01000005.1, read as the reverse complement.
GAACTGCTCCAGAACGGACCGCGACCGGTGCGCGAGCTGCTGGCCGAGATCCGGATCGAGCCCTCCAACCTCTCCCAGCAGCTCTCCGTCCTGCGCCGGACCCAGCTGGTCACCGCGACCCGCGAGGGCAACACCGTCGTCTACGCCCTCAGCACACCGGACGTCGCCGAGCTGCTCCGGGCCGCCCGGCGGATCCTGACCGAGCTGATCACCGACCAGGACGCGCTGCTCGGCGAGCTGCGCGCGCCCGAGGCCCCCGCGACCCCGGCGGGCCGGCGATGAGCCCGGCCGGGGCCACCAGCGGCGAAGGCACCACGAGCGGCGAAGGAACCACGAACAGCGAAGGCACCACGGGCCGGCGCGCGACGCTGGAGGAGAAGGCGCGGCGCCGGGCGATGCTGATCCGGGCGGGCATCTACATCTTCGCCACGCACCTGTTCGCCGGCTTCGTCCTGCTGCTGTTCGCCCTCGGCGACCGGAAGTGACCCGGCCCGCCCGGGACCGGCATCTGCACCGGCGTCAGCATCAGCACGGCCATCAGCATCGGCGTCAGCGCACGGCGTCCTCGCCGGTGTAGCGGCGGCTGGTGCTGGTCCAGGCGTGCACGCCGTCGACGAGTTCCCGGGTCCCGTGGAGGTACCAGCCGCCCTCCGGGTGGCGGAGCAGCAGCCGGCGGCGCAGCGACTCGCTCTCCGCGGTCAGCCGGGCGATCCTCGTCCCGACCGACCGGACCGCCCGGGCCCGGGTGCAGCCGCGGACCCGTTGCAGGGTGAGCACCGTGTTGAAGGCCGCGACCTGCTGGCGTTCCTCGCGGTCGGCCGAGTACAGGTCGTTGATCAGGGTCGCCGCGTCGGCGGTGTTCGCGCGCAGGCGGTGCAGCTCGGGGTCCCGGTGCAGGGCGGCCGGTGCCTCGCCGCCGTGGACGTGCTCCAGTATGCCCATGAACGGATAGAGGCAGCTGGCGTGGCGGCGAAGCCGCACGGTCTCGGCGAGGTCGGGGTGGGTGCGCGCGGCCCGGTGGGCGGTCTCGGCGAGGAAGGTCTCCAGGCAGGAGCGCCATTCGTCGGCGGTGCGCCGGCGCCACTCCGGTGACATGGGCGCGGTCTGGCGCTGCCACAGTTCCCGCCAGGCGTCGAGCAGGTGGGGGTGGGGGCCGCCGACCGGGACGGGGTGGCCGGACACGACGGCCAGCAGCGGTCCGACGATGGCTCGGGCCTCGGCTGGGTCCCGTCCCGGCGGGCCGTCGAACCGGTCGTCGAGGATGGTGAACCAGCCCAGGATGTCGACCAGCAGGTCCAGTTCCGCGCCGCGGGCGCGGGGGTAGGCGTGGCCGATCAGCTCGGGCAGCGCGTAGGACTGGTAGCGGGCGAGATCGGTCGGGGCGAGCAGGCCGTGGGCGAGCGCCCAGTCGCCGTGCCGGGCGGTGGCGGCTGTCAGTTCGGCCGGGGTGCGGGCCGTCCCGGTGCCGGGCCGGAGGAGCGGGGGGACGGCTGTGCCGGTGAACCCCACCGGCCGGGGCGACGCCGCGGTGCGGGGGGACGGCGCGGGCCGGGGCACAGCGGTGGCGGGCCCGAGCAGCACGAGGTGCCGGGGGGAGACCAGGGACCGGACGGTGCCCGCACCCGGAGCGAGGGCCTCTCCGCCGTTGCCGCCACCGCCGCGCGGACGCGGGCCCGTTCGGTCGGCGGTGCGCGAGACCGTGCGCGCATCGGACGCACGTGAATCGGACGCACGTGAACCAGAGGCACGCGCATCAGGAGTACGCGTGTCAGAAGCACGTGAACCGGAGCCACGTGAGTCGGAGGCACGTGAAGCCGTGCGCGAGGCGGTGCGGGCGACCGTCCGGGCGGCGGTCCGCAGGGCAGTGGTGTGCAGCGCCGACGGGTACGAACGGCCGGGCGCGGACCGGCCGGGCAGTACGGTCGACCGCGCGGGCAGCAGGGTGGACCGCCGCGGGCCGCCGATCGGCAGGCACCGGGCCGGCGTGTCGTCCCGGCCGCCCGGAGCGGGGGTGCGGCGCGTGCCGGGGGCGTGCGGCGGCCGGTTGTCGCCGCGCGGCGCGAGCCGCACCCGCAGACCCTGGGCCTGGACGGTGGTCCAGACGACCTCGCGGGCCCGCGCGTCGGGGACGGCTGTCGGGCGCCAGCGGCGCAGGATGGCGGCGGTCGCCACGGTCAACTCGGCCCAGGCGAAGGCCTCGCCGATGCACTTGTGCTTGCCGGCGCCGAACGGGAGGAAGGCCTGGCGGGCCGCGGCGCTACCGCCGGTGCCCGTTCCCTCGGCTCCGTCGGCGTCGTACCAGCGGCCGGGGTCGAACCGGAGCGGGTCCGGGTGGAGCGCGGGGTCGCGGTGCACGGCGGTGAGGCTGTAGAGCAGTTCGGTGCCGGCCGGGATCCGGTAGGCGCCGAGCGTGACCGGGACGCGCGCGGTGCGCATCAGGAAGGCGTTCGGCGCGTGCAGCCGGACGACCTCCTGGGTGACGGCGCGGGTGTAGGCGAGTCGGGCGAGGGCCTCCGGGGTGGGCACCGTCCCGGCCGGGAGGTGCTCGTCCAGCTCGGCCAGCACGCGGGCCTCGATGTGGGGGTGGCGGACCAGTTCGTCGATCAGCCAGGTCAGCGTGGTGGAGACGGTCTCGGTGCCGGCGCCGAACATGGTGATCGCCTCGGAGCGGACGTCCGCCTCGGTGAGCGGTCGGCCGGTGGCGGGGTCGACGGCGGCGCGCAGCAGGGCGGGCAGGCTGGGGCGCCGGGCCCCGCCCCCGCTCATCGGGCAGCCGCCCCCAGGCAAGCCGCCCCCGGGCAAGCCGCCCCCGGGCAAGCCGGCCCCGGACATGCCGGCGCCGTGCCCGCCGTGCGCGCCGAACCGGCCGCCGGGCGCGGTGCCGTTGACGGCCTGGTCGACGACGCGGTTGAGCACCCGGACGGCGGCGTCGAAGCGCCGGTTCACCGGCAGCGGCAGCCGGGCGAGCGCCGGGTGCGGGTAGAGGGACTGGACGATCTGCCCCTTCACCAGGTCGGGCAGGGCGCGGTGGAAGGCGAGGGTGGCGTCCTCGCTCAGCCGGGCGTCGAACAGCGCGCGGGTGACGATCTCCAGCGCGAGGTGGTTCATCTCCTTGGCCACGTCGAGGACCTGGCCGGGGTGCCAGCGGTCGGCCCGCTCCTCGGTGACCCGGTGCATGACGGCCAGGTAGTCGGCCATCCGGTCCGGGCCGAAGGCGGGCTGGATGATCCGGCGGCGGTCGCGGTGGGCGCGGCCCTCGGACATCAGCAGGCCGTCGCCGAAGGCCGTCTTGAGGGTGTCCTGGACGGCGCCGCGGGGGCAGTCGTGGGCGAGCGCGACCAGCAGCGTGTGGACGAGCCCGGCGTCGGTGACGACGCAGACCGTGCGCGGGCCGAGGCGGATCCGGACCACGTCGCCGTACCGGGAGAGGGAACCGAGGAAGCCGAGCGGGTCCCGCAGCAGGGCCGGGGCGTGGCCGAGTCCGGGCAGTGCGCCGGGGGCGAGCGGGGGAACGACCGCTCGACGGGGCCCTGCCGCGGGGGATCTGGGCGGGGCGGGCGGTCTGCGGGTCTCGTTGGTCAGGATCATGACATCACCTCTCACCAGATGGACCGGGGGGCGGACCGGTGGGACGGTCCGGCGCGACCGGTCGGTGTCGGACCGGTCGAACGGCCCGGCGTTGCGGTACCACCGGAGCCGCCGCGGCGACCGCCGGGTTCCGGGGGCCGGTCGACGCGGACCCCGCGCGCGCCGCTGCCAGAGGGCGCACGCCATGGGAAACGCGCCGGTCCCGTGAGCGTTGCGCCGTACCCGGGTTGATCACCCCATCGGTGGAGTGTCCTCAAGGTGTACGCGTGGCGTCCCGATGGGGTCGCCCGGACGGTCGCGGGCGACCCCGCCGGAGGACGAACCGTTCGGGGCCGGCCGGGTCGTCCTGCCTGGTGGGCAGGGCCTTTCGGCCCTCGGCGGGAGGGTGGGCACGGGTCCAGCATGGTGGCGAACCGAGGAGAAATCCCTGATGATCCGTCTGCGCCACCGGCCCGCCCTCGACGTCCGGGTGGAGATCCGGGGCGAACTGCCCCGCGAGGACGCGGAGTACGCCCGGAGCCGGTGCCTGGCGCTGATCGCGGACCTCGGGCCGGACGCGCACGCCGCCCGGCTGAGGCTCACCCGGCCGCGGGACCGGTCGGTGACCAGGCCCGCCGTCGCCCAGGCCGCGCTGGACCTGGCGGGCGTGGGGCGGGTCCGGGTGGAACTGGCGGCGGTGACCGTCCGGGAGGCGGTCGACCTGGCGCTCGGCACCCTCGCCGGGCGCGCGGTCCGGCTGCGCGAGCTCGGCGACATCGGGCTCGCGACGGCCTACGAGAGCTCCTACCGCCCCCAGTACGCGTCGCGCCCGCTCGCCGAACGGCGGATCGTCCGGCGGAAGTCGGTGCTCCTGGCCCGGCACACACCCGAGCAGGCGGTGCGAGAGATGCTGGCCCTGGACTACCGGTTCCACCTCTTCTCGGACGTGCTCACCGGCCAGGACAGCGTGGTCCACCGGACACCCGGGAGCGGGGGATTCCGGCTGGTCCGGGCCCACTCCACGGCCCGGCTCGGCGGCTCGGGGCTGCCGCTGACGGAGAGCCCGCACCCGGCGCCCCGGCTGGACGTCCTCGAAGCGGCCCGCCAACTCTGGCTGACCTGCTGGCCCTTCGTCTTCCACACCGATCCCGGCGACGGGCGCGGCCGGATCCTGTGCCGCCGCTACGACGGCCACTATGGCTTGATCACGCCGATAGCGGACCCCCGCTGACGGGCAGGTAATGATCGGCAAGGGCTGACCGGTACACGACCGACGACGGACGAGCACACCCTCACGCTCTGGACGGGAACTGGGACCATGGACTGCGAAGAAGTCATGCTGACCGTCAGGATCGCGGCCGCCGAGCGGGCCCTGCTGCGCGAACTCGCGCGTGGACACGGCGCCGACATGTCCGACGTCGCGGCGGACGGGCTGATCGACGTCGTCCCCAGTCTGCACGTCCTCCCGGTCCTCCCCGTCCGTTCGGAGCCGGCGGTGCTGCCCGTCGCTCCGGGGGCCGTGGCCGGGGCCGCGTCGGGGCCAGGGGCGGCGACAGGGCCAGGGGCCGGGGTCGGGGACGCGGGTGTGCTGCGGCTGCTGCGGGTGCTGGCCCGGCCCGCGCCGTGCGCGGTCACGCTCTGGCTGCCGGCGCCGGTCGCGGATCTGCTCCCGCTGGTCGGCGAGCGGATCACGGCGGTGACCGGCCTGCGGATCGGCCCGGCGAGCGCCGCCCTGTCGGCCGCCCTCCGGTTCTGGCTGGCCGGGGACCCGCAGCAGCTCGCGGCGGGCCTCGCCGCGCTGCACCGGCAGGGCAGCCCCGGTCTCGCCGCGCAGCGGCTCGACGTCGCGGCCTGAGGCACCGGCACCGGCACCGGCTCGGCCCCAGCCCCGGGACCCGCAAGCCCCAGGCACCGCACCGGCCCCGGAAACCGAATCGCCCCCGGGACCGACCGGATCCGGCCGGTCCCGTCCACGTGCGCCGCGCACCGCGCACCGCGCACCGAGGTCCGTACCCGCGCGCCGGGGTCCGCGCCGCGCACCCCGGGCGTGCGCCGACGACGCGTCACCGACCCCGCCTCGCATCCCGTCCGGACCCCCTCGTCCGCCCGCGCGAATTTCGAAAAGAGGTTTTTGTTATCCGGCCCGCCCGGGCCGGTCTCCTGAGTGTCGGAAGGTTCAGGCCATCACCCCGAGCGGTGGTCGAACCCTCGCACGAGGAGAGGAGACACCCGATGGGGCACCGGAGCACGGAGCTCCGCCGTCGGCGGCGTCGACGGACGGGCAAGCGCACCGCACTGATCTCACTGGCGGTCGCGGCCGGACTGGTCGCGGGCGCGCTGGGCATCAGCACCGCCATGGAGTCGTCCGCGGTGCACGACACCGCCGCGACGAGCGCGGTGGCGGGTTCGGTCGACGGGGTGGGCGGTGCCATGGCCGGCACGATCGCCGACGACGGCACGGGCCAGACCGGCACCGCCGAGAACGCCACCAGGGCCCCCGGGCCGAAGCGCGACCAGAAGGCCGCGCCGATCAAGGAGATACCCAAGGACCAGCCCGACCGCGGCCTGGTCTACGCCGGACTGAACCTGCCCGCCGGCGACCGCTGCGCCGGCTCCCTGGAGGTGACCGGCGGCGAGCTGTGCAGCCACGGCCCGGACGCGCCGCCGAAGGACGTGGACATCCGCAAGGACGTCCCGCCGGTGGCCGCCGCCGTCGCCCAGCCGGCCCCGCTGACGCCCCCGGCCGATGCCCAACCGCCCACCGCTGCCGACCTGGTGAAGGGGACGATGCCGGTCCTGGACGCCACGACGAAGACGCTGCTGGCCGACGCGGCCGGTGACCAGGCGGTCGCCGCCGCGCCCGCCGCCGGCGGCCAGGGCGTCGTCTGCGAGGGCGACGGCAGCGCCGGCAACCGGGTCCAGGTGGTCTACGCGCACACCCCGGGCAACGACCGGTTCGCCCAGTACCTGGCCTCCTTCAAGAAGTGGGCGGCCGACGTCGACGTCATCTACAACGCGAGCGCCCAGGAGACGGGTGGCGTCCGGCACGTCCGGTTCGTCACCGAATCCGACTGCTCCGCCTCGGTGTTGAACATCCAGGTGTCCGACGCGGAGATGGCCGACTTCAACACCAGCAACCGTGCGATCGCGGCCCAGGGCCTCAACCGCAAGGACCGCAAGTACATGATCTTCGCGGACGCCAAGGTGTACTGCGGCATCGGCACCTTCGCCGGCGACGAGCGGCCCGGCCAGGACAACCTGAGCAACTTCGGCCCCTCGTACGGCCGGACCGACTCGGGCTGCTGGGGCGGCCACACCGCCGCGCACGAACTCGGCCACAACCTGGGCGCGGTGAGCAACAGCGCGCCCAACTCCAGCAAGGGCGGCCACTGTGTCGACGAGTGGGACATCATGTGCTACTCGGACGCCCCGTACTACCCGGCGATGCGCACGGTCTGCCCGGACAACGCCAGTGACATGCGCCTGGACTGCCGGCACGACGACTACTACCACACCGACCCGGCGCCGGGCAGCTACCTCGCCACCCACTGGAACGTCGCCAACAACCGCTTCCTGATCGCCGGTGGCGGCACCGGGCCGACGCCCGACCCGACCCGGACCCCGACCGCTTCGCCGACCCCGACGAACTCGCCGACCCGCAGCCCGTCGCCGACCGCGACCGGCGGCACCCCGACGCCCACCGGCACGCCGACCGCGACCGGTTCGCCCACCGCGAGCCCGACCGCCACCAACAGCGCCTCGCCGACCGCGAGCCCGACCGGCACCCCGACCCCGACCGGATCGCCGACCGGCACCGGCACCCCGACGCCGACCGGCACCCCGACCGCCACCGGGACGCCGAGCCCCACCGGCTCGACCACCCCGACCCCGAGCCCGACCGCCTCGCCCACCGGCGGCACCACCGGCCCGGCCATGACGGTCAGTCAGGTCACCCAGACCTCGGCCGTGTTGAGCTGGCCTGCGGTGAACGGCGCGAGCGGCTACGACGTCCTGCTGAACGGCCAGACGATCGGCACCGTCCGGGCGACCGTGGTCGGCGTGGTCCGGCTCGCGCCCGACACCTCGTACTCCGTCGCGGTGGCCGTCCGGGACGCCGCCGGAGCGGTGTCCAAGCCGGGTCGCGCGGCCGCCTTCCGCACCTCGGCCGACGCCGGTAAGCCGCAGCCCGGCACCCGCTACAGCCTGCTGAACGGCCTCACCGGCCAGGCCGCCGACCTCTGGGGCAGCTCGCTCAACGACGGCACGGTGGCCATCGCCTACCAGCGCACCGGCTACGCCAACCAGAAGTGGACCTTCGAGGACACCGGTTCGGGCACGCTGCGGATCAAGTCCGTCCGCTCGGAGAAGTGCCTCCAGCTCGGCGGCAACCCGGTCGCCGGACAGTACGTCGCGCAGCGCCCCTGCTCGGACGCGGCCGGCCAGAAGTGGCGGGTCACCTCCGCCGGCGGTGCGGTCGTCCTGACCGCCGACGGTTCCGAGCTCGTCCTCGGTGCCAGCAAGCGCTGGTACTACGGCGGTTGGCTGCTGGAGCTGCAGAAGCCGAACGGCCAGACCTACCAGAGCTGGAACCTGCAGAAGACCACCTGACGTCCGGGGTTCGACCCCCGATCCCCGGACCCCGAGCCGGGTGCGGCCGCCGCTGACGCGGTGGCGGCCGCACCCGGCCCGTTCCACTCCACGAGGAAGACCCGCGATGCCCCGCACCCGTCAGTCCCTCGCCGCCCTGGCCCTCGCCGGGGCGGTCGTGCTCGCTCCCGCCGCAGTTCCCGCCGCCGCGCACGGCGACACCGTCCACCTGGAGGTGTCCGGACAGGACGGCGGGCGCGTCACCACCGTCGCCACCTGGGAGAACGACCGCGACCCGGTCACCGAGCAGTTCGCCGGGACGCTCTCCGCCACCTCGGCCGACGGCCGGGCGGCCGGACCGTGGCGGCTGGTCGCCGTGCCGGGGCGGCCGGGCACCTACACCACGCGGGAGTTCCTGCCGGCCGGGCACTGGCGGATCGCGGTGGACTGCGCGTTCCCCTCGCTCGGGCACGGTGAGCGCGAACTCGACGTCGAGGCCGCGGTGATCTCCGACCCGACACTCCCGACGCCCACCGGGCCGGGCACAGCAGGAACCGGTGCAGCAGGGACGGGCACAGCAGGGACGGGCACCGCGGGTCCGAGTACGACCGGGCCGGGCACGACCGGTGCCACCGTCCGGCCCACGGCTCCGGGCACCCCTCCCGCCACCTCCGCCCCGGCCACCGCCGGGGCCGCCACCGAAGCCGCGGACCCCGACGGCTCCGGCCTCGCCGCCCGGGCCGCGGTGGGCACCGCCGTCGTCGCCGTCGCCCTGGTCGCCGCCGGCCTCGTCCTGCGCCGCCGCAGCCGCCGTCCCTGAACCGCCGTCCCCGACCCGCCGTCCCTGAACCGCCGTCCCCGACCCGCCGTCCCTGAACGGCCCTCCCTGACCCGCCGGTCCCGAGCCCGCTCCGCCCCGGGGCGCCCCGCCGGGAACCGCCGGGTGCGAACCAGTCGTCCTCCCCCGCAACGGACGTCACGGGGCGTCCGTACCGAGGCAAGGGAGCATGCGGATCGTGCGGAAGGTACTGATCACCGGCGGGGCAGGCTTCATCGGAAGCACCGTGGCGTCCGCGCTGCTGGACGCGGGCATCACCCCGGTCGTCCTCGACGATCTCTCCAAGGGCCGGGCCGAGTTCGTCGAGGGCCGGGAGTTCTACCAGGGGGACATCGCGGACGCGGCGCTGGTCGATCGGATCTTCGCGGAGCACCCCGACATCGACGCGACGCTGCACTGCGCGGCCCGGATCGTCGTCCCCGAGTCGGTCGCGCGGCCGCTGTTCTACTACCGTGAGAACGTCGGCAAGACCGTCGAACTGCTGGAGTCGCTCCAGCGCAACGGCTGCACCCGGGTGGTCTTCAGCAGTTCCGCCTCCATCTACCGGCCCACCCCGACCGGCCGGGTCGACGAGAGCTGCCCGGTCGACGGCAGCAGCCCGTACGCGCGCACCAAGCAGATGATGGAGCAGGTGCTCCAGGACTGGACCCGGGGCGCCGACGCCGACGGGACGCGGGTCGTCGCGCTGCGCTACTTCAACCCGATCGGCGCGGACCCGCAGCTGCGGACCGGCCTCCAGGACCTCGCGCCGAGCCACGCGCTCGGCAAGCTGATCGAGGCGCACGTCAACGGCACGCCGTTCACCATCACCGGTGTCGACTGGGACACCCGGGACGGCTCGGGCATCCGGGACTACATCCACGTCCAGGACGTCGCCGACGCCCATGTCGCCGCGCTGGTCCGGTTCGACGAGGTGGTCCGGCCCGGAGCCGGGGAGCGCTACCGGGTCGTCAACATCGGTACCGGTGACGGCACCACGGTCCGCGAGCTGGTCGAGGCCTTCGAGCAGGCGATCGGCGAGAAGCTGGACGTCCGGGAGGCGGAGCCGCGCCCCGGCGATGTGCTCGGCTGCTACAGCGATGTGACGGCGGCGCGCGAACTGCTCGGCTGGGAGCCGCGCCGGAGCATCGCGGAGGGGGTCCGGGACGCGCTCGCGTGGCGCGCCCGCTGGATCGAGCGCCTGGCCGCCACCGTCTGACGGTCGACCGCGTGCGGACCCACCCCGAACCGGCCCGGCCGGTTCGGGGTGGGTCCGCCTCCGCGTCCGCGTTACTTGGACTCGTCCAGGCCGTTGACGAAGTCCTTGGCCTTGCCCGTGGCCGTGTCGATGTGCCCGCTGTACTTGCCGTCCGTCTTGTCGTCGACGATCCCGGCGACCTTGTCCAGGCCCTGGGTGACGGCGCCGCTGTGCTCGCGGGCGAGGCCGGTGGCCTTGTCGGCGAGGTTCTTGAGGTGCTCGAACATGATGGTCCTTCTGTTCGTTCCGCCCGGTTCGTGTTCATCCTAGCCGCCGCTGACCTGCTGCTTTCCCGGTCGGGAGGCCCCGTGGTGGGCAGGTGGCGGGTGTGGCCGGGGTGATTTCGCGGGGACGGGTTTGTATGCTCCACTTTTGCTCTACAGCATTGTAGAAGTTCACCGGAAGGCACGGCGGAAGGGGTGTGGGGCATGGTCGGGCAACACGCGAGAGGCGCGGGCGGAGCGGCCCCGCCGCCCCGCCCCGGTGGGACGGCGGTGGTGCTGCTGGCCGCGACCGGGCTGCCGCTGGCCGGCGCGGTCGCCGGGGAGCTGACCGGGAACGGCGGCGGTCCGCTGTTCGCCCTCGGCGCCGTCCTCGGCACCGGCGTCGCGGCGGCCCGCTGCACCCGCCCCGGGCGCTGGTGGGTCGTCATCGCCGCGCCGCCGGTGGTCCTGGCCGCCAGGGCCGGCACCGCCTGGGCCGCCGGTGCCGACGCCGCCCAGGGCAAGGCGCTCGCCTCCTCGGCCGTGCGCTGGGTGGTCGACGCCTTCCCGGTGATGGCGGTGGCCGTGATCGTGGCGCTGTCGGTGGTGGCCGGACGAGCGGCCCTCGCGGCCCGGTCGGCCCGCACCGACCCGACCGCGAACCCGATCGCGAAGCCGAGCCGCATCCCGAATCCGCGCCGGACCGCGGACCCGGGCTCCGACCGGCCCCCCGCCCCGGCCGCCGTCAACGCCGGCCCGACCACCGACCGGAGGCGCCGTCATGGCTGAACCCCGCACCGGACCGCTGACCGTCGCCGGACGCGTGCTCGCCGGCACCCTCTCGGTGGCCGTCCTCGGCGCGAGCGGCCTGGTCTGGTACGAGTACCGGCAACTCGACAGCGGCATGGTCAAGTCGGGCGCGCTCGCCGAGGCCCGGAAGAACGCGCCCCCGCACCTCGACCAGTCCGTCAACCTGCTGCTCATCGGCCTCGACAGCCGCAAGGACATGGACGGCAACGACCTGCCCAAGGAGTTCGTCGAGGAGGAACTGCACGCCGGCTCCAGCGAGATCGGCGGGTACAACACCAACGCGCTGATCGTCCTGCACATACCGGCCAACGGGGGCAAGGTGACGGCCCTGTCCGTCCCGCGCGACGACTATGTGCAGACCGTCGGCGCGGACGGGAAGATGCACAAGATCAAGGAGGCGTACGGCATCGCCAAGGAGGCCGCCGAGCAGAAGCTGAGCGGTAAGGGCCTGTCCAAACCGGAGCTGGAGCGGCAGAGCCGGGAGGCCGGGCGGGCCGCCACCCTCCAGACCGTCCAGTCCTTCCTGGACATCCCGATCGACCACTTCGCGGAGGTGAACCTGATCGGCTTCTACGACATCGCCAAGGCCGTCGAGCCGATCCAGGTCTGCCTCAACAACCCGGTGGACGACCCGATCGTCGCCCGGACGGCGACCCACGAGGGCGGCGGGACGGGGCTGCGGCTCCCGGCCGGCGTCAGCTCGCTCGACGCCCGGCAGGCGCTGTCGTTCGTCCGCCAGCGCCACCACCTGAAGAACGGCGACCTGGACCGGACCCACCGGCAGCAGGCCTTCATCTCCTCCGTCGTCTACAAGTTGAAGCAGGACGGCGTGGTCGGCGACCTCGGCCGGCTCCAGCGGCTGTTCGACGCGGTGAAGAAGGACGTGGTCATCGACGACCGTTGGAACGTCCTGGACTTCGCCCAGCAGGCGCCGAACCTGACCGGCGGCAATGTGGAGTTCAACACGCTGCCGATCACCGGGTTCAAGAACATCGGCGGCCAGGAGGTCAACACCGTCGACCCGGGCCAGATCAAGCGGATCGTCAAGCAGCTGTTCGGCCACGAGGTCCCACCGGAGGCCGCGCCCTCCGCCTCCGGAGAGCAGGTCGCGCCCGTCGTACCGGCCGCGTTCGCGGCGCCCGTCGCCACCCGGACGACGACCCCGGCCGCACCCCGTTCCACGCACTCCCCCCGCACCGCGAGCCCGTCCACCTCGCCGGAGGCCCCGTCGACCGGGCCCACCGCCGAGCCGACGCCGGACCTCCCCATGCAGGGTCCCGCGGTGAAGGCCGGTGGCATCCCCTGCGTGGACTGAACTCCGGGCGCCGTCTCATGACAGCGAGCCCGTGCCGGGCCCTTCCGCCCGGCACGGGCTCGCTGTCGGTCTGTGTCCGAGGACGAGGCGGGGGACTAGTGTCGGCGGCCCCGGGTGCGCAGGACGAGCAGGCCGATCGTCAGGCAGCCGAGCGCGCCGAGGGCGAGGACCGGGAGCGCGCCGGAGCCGGTGTCGGGCAGCTCCCCGTCAGGCCCGGGGGAGTGCGTCGGCCTGCCGGTGGGCTTGTGGCTGTGGCCGTGCGTCGCCGTGGGGGAGGGGGAGGCGGTGGGGCTGGGCGACGCGGTCGGGGAAGCGGTCGGGGAAGGGGACGCCGTCGGTGAGGGCGAGGCGGTCGGGGAAGCGGTCGGGGAAGGGGACGCCGTCGGTGAGGGCGAGGCGGTCGGGGACGGCGACGGCGTGGGGACGGCCACCGTCACGTCGGCGTGGCAGCGGGCGTCGCCCTCGCCGGGCGGGCAGTTGTTGCGGTAGGTGCTGGAGGTGACGGTGTTGGCGAGCGCCGTGTCGGTGGTCAGCGTGCTGTGCACGGTCACCGAGTAGGTGATGGTGGCGCTCCCGCCGACCGGCAGGTCCCCGCTCCAGTGCAGGGTGTTGCCGGTGACGGTGACGTTGCCCAGGTCGGTGGCGGCGTCACCGTTGTAGTCGGCCCGGGAGAGCACGTCGGCGAGGTTGTCGTCGAGGGTGACCCCGGGTGCGGCGACGCGGCCGGTGTTGGTGACCTTGATCCGGTAGCCGACGGTCTTGCCGGGGGTGGTGGAGGTGGGGGTGGCGGTCTTCTCGATCGAGTAGACCGGGGTGTCGACCACGGTGTTGCGCACGGTGTTGCTGGTGCGGGTCTGCTCGCGCTGCGTCTGCTTGCCCTGGAAGGCGAGGGTCGCGCTGTCGTCCAGGACGGTGCCGGCGGTGGCGGCCTGGTCGACGGTGGCCCGGAAGGCGACGGTGGTGCTCGCGCCCGGGGCGAGGTCGGCGACCTGGCAGGTGACGGTCTGCCCGGTGGCGGTGCAGGAGGGGTTGGAGCCCGCGACGAAGGTGGTGCCGGCCGGCAGATGGTCGGTGACGGTGATGCCGGTGGCGGTGTCGAGGTCGCCGGTGCCGCCGTCGGCGTGCCGGTTGGCGACGGTGAAGGTGTAGGTGATGCTGTCGCCGGGGCCGACGTTGCCGGGCGGGTTGTTGTCGGTGGTGCCCGCCGGGGTGTTGGCCTTGGTGATCTGCAGGTCCGGTTCGAGGGCGTCGACGGCGAGCCAGACGGCCTGCGGGTGCAGCGCGTCGCCGGCGCCGTTGATCCGGAGCACGGCCTGGGTGGCGTCGGCGGGGATCTTGCCGGTGACGTCGATCATGCGGGCGTCGTAGCCGTAGTTGTTGACCGGCGCGGGGTCGCGGGTCGTGATGTTGCTGCCGGTGCCGTCGGTGGCGACCCGGTCGATCCGGCTGGTGAAGGCGTTGTCGGTGACGACACCGGTGGGGCCGGGCATCGGCAGCAGGGTCAGGTTGTCGGTCGCGGAGCCGACCAGCAGCTGGTCGCCCGCGATCGGCACGTCGCCGTCGCCGACGGTGACGCCCATGGTGGCCGGCGGGGTGGTGGCGGGGGTGCGGATGCCGGCGAGGGTGAGCGTCGCCAGGTTGTCGGGGGAGCGCAGCAGCTGGAAGCCGTCCCAGACCTGGAGGTAGCGCAGCGGGTCGGCCTGGTCCTGGTAGGCCACCACGAGCGACCAGCCGCCCCAGCAGCCCACGTTGTTGCCGCCGGAGTTCTGCGCGGAGGAGCGGCCGGCGCAGGCCTGGATGTCCGCGACGGTGTAGCTGCCCGCGCCCGCGGCCTTCACCTGGGCGGTGACGTCCTTCACGCCGGCCCCGGCCAGCAGAGGCTCGGGCGGGGTGCCGCCGACCTGCTGGTCGAACCAGTCGTAGGTGTCGGCGGTGACCTGCTCGTAGGAGGCGCCCCCCGGGACCTTCCAGGACACCGTGTTGCCCTTGTTGATGTCCCCGGAGGTGCCGCCGGCGTTGCTGGTGTTGGTCGGGTTGAACTGCCAGTACAGCCGGGCGGTGAGTACCTCGGCCCCGGCCGGGATCTGCAGCTGGGCCGAGGAGGCGTTGTTCCCGGGCGCGTTCGGGTCGGTCTTGATGTACTTGGTGCGGCCGTTGTTGGTGCCCTCGGTGTCGTTGCAGACCGATCCGTCGCTGTCGTCACAGGTCAGGACCGAGTTCGAGGCCATCGTCAGGTTGCCGTGGGTCAGCAGGTCGACCACCGGGTCGGGGCCGATCGGCCGCTGGGTACCGGCCCCGCGGACCGCCGCCTGGCGCTGCGGCAGGTCCGGCGCCGCGAAGGCCCGGTCCAGGGCGAAGGGCGCCGCCAGCCCGGCGGCCAGCGGGACCGCCAGGCACAGGGCGGACAGGCGTTTGCGGTGCGGGGAGGGGCGATGAACCACGGGTGGCCTCACAACGGGCGGTCGGATCGGGGCGGGTCCGTCCCACCCTCGCCCGGGCTCGGGACCGTTCTGTCCGGACACGCAGAAACGATCACCTCAATAGCTCAGTGACGCGGGGCCCCGGGAGAAGGCGCGGTGGTTCCCCGCCGGAGGCCGGTGTGCGGAGCGGTACGGAACCGCGCCGCCGACCGGGGCGTCCTGAGCCAGAGGCGCGGGGCTGGAGCGAGGGGTGGGGAAGCCGGTGGAGCGGGCACGCTGGTGGGTGTGGGTGCGGCGGGTGCTGGAGTGGTCCGGCTGGGCGGTGTCGGCGCTGTCGGCCGCGCTGGTGGCGGTCCGCCTCGGCGGGTGGGACGACGGGACGCCGCTCGCGCTCGCCGTGGTGCTGCTGCCGTACGCGGCGCTGGGCGGCGTGCTCGCGCTCGGGGTGCTGCTGGCGCTCCGCTCGTGGTGGGCGGCGGCGGTCGCCGGTGTCCTGGTGGCGGTGCAGGCCTTCTGGCTGGTCCCGAGGCTGGTGCCGGACGGCGGTGCCGCTCCGGCGGCCGACGCGCCCCGGCTGCGGGTCGCCACCAGCAACGCCTGGGTGGGGCAGGCCGATGCCGCGGAGATCGTCCGGCTGGTGCGCGAGCAGCGCGTCGACGTGCTCGCGATGGAGGAGCTGGGGCCGGGCGCGGTCGCCGGGCTGGACCGGGCGGGCATCGCCGAGGTGCTGCCGCACCGGGAGCTGCGGCCCGGTCGGGACACCGCGATCTACTCGCGGCTCCCGCTGACGCCGCTCGACGGCTCGGCCTCGGAGGCGGCCCGGGAGCAGATCGCGGCCGAGGTGACGGTCGGCGGCCGCACCGTCCGGCTGACGGCCGTGCACACCTACTACCCGCTGGGTGACTCCGGGCGCTGGGCGGAGGACTTCGACGGACTGCGGGCGGCGGTGTCCGGCGCCACCCGCAACGCCGTCCTGCTGGGGGACTTCAACGCGACGCTCGACCACTCGCCGATGCGCGCCCTGCTCGACACCGGCCTCGCCGACACCCACGCGGAGCTGGGCCGGGGGGTCGCGCCCACCTGGCCGGAGTCGGACACCTACTTCAGCGCGCTGTGGCCGGTGATCCAGATCGACCACGTGCTGCACGGGGAGGCGCTGCGCGCGGTGTCGGTGACGGAGTACCGGGTGCGGGGCACCGACCACCGCGCGGTGGTCGCGGAGCTGGCCGTCACCGGCTGACGCAGGGCCGCCGGGGCCCGCGTCAGCCGGTGACGGCCGGTGACGGCCGGGCTCAGCCGGTGGTCGCCGTGACGGTGGGGCAGGGCGGCAGGGTGGACGGCGCGGCGGTGGCGCAGGTCGCCGCGGCCGTCGCCGGCTGCTGGGCCGTGGTGGTCGACGCGGCCGTCTTTGTGGTGGTCGTGGTGGCGGCCGGGGTGGTGGTCACCGTCGGCTTCGAGCTCGCCGACTCGGTGGAGGCGCTGGTCGAGGTGCCGGCCGAGGCGGACGAGGAGGTGGCGCCGGAGGAGGTCGCGCCGGACGACGTGGCGCCCGAGGACGTGGCTCCTGAGGAGGTGGCCCCGGAGGAGGTGGCACCCGAGGAGGTCGCGCCCGAGGTCGAGGCGGTCGCCGAACTGCTGGACGGCCCGGTGGAGCCGGACGGCGAACCCGAGGTCGAGGACGAGGACGAGGAAGACGTCGAGGCGGAGGTGGAGCCCGAGTTCGACGGGCTCGACGAGGCGGACGGCCAGGAGGTGGCGGGCGGGACGCCGGGTGCCAGCGGACCGCGCGGCTCCCGGACCTCCTTGTCGACGACCTTGACCTGTCCCGTCACCCGCGCGAACCAACCGCCGGTCACGATGTCCACCAGTACGATCTCGGTCACCGGCCGGGGCGCGGCGACCAGGATCACCAGTGTGCTCGGCTGGAAGCCCGTCCACGGCTTGCCGACGTACTTGGCGTCCGAGACCAGCGTCGGCGCCTTCAGCGGGTTGCCGCAGCCGCAGCGCACCCGCGGCACGCCCTGCGCGTCGACCAGCACGGCGGTGCCGGCCTGGAGCACGGACTGGTAGGCGACGGCCGCGCCGCCCTGGTAGCTGTGATTGGTTACCCGGGTGTCCACCCGCAGATAGGCCGAGGTCAGCGACCGCAGGTAGCCGGGGATCGCGGACTGCTCGATGCCCTGGGCCGAGGCCCAGGCCCGGCCGGTGTCGCCGGTCGAGGTGATCGAGATCAGCCGCTCCACGTCGCAGCTCGGCTTGTTCATCGTCCCGCCGTAGACGCCGGCCGATGTCCCCTCGACGTTGTGGAGCCCGGTGCTCGCGGTGGCCGTGGCACCGGCCGTTCGGGTGGCGGTCGCCGTGGACGGCGCCGGGGCGGCGGGAGCCTGCACCGCCTCCGTCTGGACCGAGGGGGTGAACGGCGCCGGGCCCGGGTCCTGCGGACCCTGCAGCGCGACCTCGTTCGCGGTCGGCACGGTGGTGTCGTTGCCGCCGCCACCGCCGCTGTTGTTGTTGATGATCAGCACCGCCGCCACCACGGCCAGCGCGGCGGTGCCGGCGACCAGGGCGGCCTTCCGTCCGGAGCGCCACCACGGCGTCGGACGCCCCCCGCCCGGCCCGCCCTGACCGGACGACCCGCCCGGTCCGCCGCCGCCCGGTCCGCCGGCCCCGCCGGAGGCCGGGCCGGACGGGGGACCGGGCGGACCGGACCGGCCGCCCGACGGCGGGCCGGAGAGCGGGCCGGACGGCGGTCCGGAGGGCGGGCCGAGGGGCGGGCCGGACGAAGGCGGTTGGGAACTCATCGAGGCTCCGTTTCGCAGGCGGCCGGTCCACCCGGCCGGCGCAGGAGGCTCCTGCCACTGGGATCCATTTCTGCCCCGGGTGCCCGCCCGTCGCAACAGCAGCGGGCGGCGCGCGGGGCGTCGAGCGGGACCGGCGGGCGGGGCAACGGGGTGACGGTGGTGGCGGTGGTGACGGGCGGACAGGCGGGCGGGCCGGTCCTGGGCCACCCTGGTGGCAGGCGTGGGGGCCGCGACCGGGACGCACGGGGGACACCGAGCCGACAGGGAGACCCGCATGCACCAGCAGGCCCGTTCGAGCGGGCCGGCCCGCACCGGGGCGGCCGGACCGCCCGGCGCCGTGCGCGGCTGGCTGGACGCGGTGGCGGTCGTCCTGGCCGGCTTCGCCGCGATGGCGGCCGTCGCCGCGCTCGGCCTCTGGGCGGCCGGCGCGAAC
Organism: Kitasatospora purpeofusca; assembly: GCF_000718025.1. GTDB lineage: Bacteria > Actinomycetota > Actinomycetes > Streptomycetales > Streptomycetaceae > Kitasatospora > Kitasatospora purpeofusca. Next base: position 311,879 of record NZ_JODS01000005.1, on the reverse strand, counting down.
GACCTCCCCGGCGGCGGCTTCCCGTACGTGCTCGCCGCCACCCTCACCCTCGCCGTCGGCGGCTCGGTGGGCCTCGACGGCGGCGCCGGCTTCTTCGCCTCCGTCGACGCCGGGATCGTCGCGATGCCGCTGTCCGTGAGCCTGGTCGGCGCACTGGCCGTGGCCGAGGTGTTCCTGCGCCAACTGCGCTTCCGCGCGGTGGCGGGCGGCCGGGAACTGCTCGGCCGCGCCGCCCGGACGGCGGTGGTCTGGCTGGTCGCCCTCGCCCTGCTCTGCGTCGCCGCCCGGCACACCTTCCCGGTGCCGCTCGGCGGCGGTCTGGTCGAACAGCTCGGCGGCGCGCTCGGGATCGACCCCGAGGTGGGCTTCCACGCGGAGCCCGCGCCCACCCTCGGCCTCGGGCTGCTCTGGCTGCTGGTGGTGCTGGCCGCGACCTTCGCCGTCTCCCGCCGGGCCCCGCTGCCGCGCTCCCTGGTGCCCTTCCAGCAGGCCGTCCGCCCGGCCGGGTTCGCGATGCTGCTGGTCCTGCTCGGGTGCGTGGCACTGGGGGTGGTGGCCGCGATCGTCACCGCCGCGGTGAACGGGAACGCCCGCGAGGTGGCCGCCGTCGCCCTGCTCGCCCTGCCCAATCTGGTCTGGCTCGCCTTCGGCGTCGGCCTCGGCGGCGAGTGGCACGGCCACCTGGTCGGCGCGATCGGACTGCCCGTGCCCAAGTCGCTGGCCGCCGTACTGCGCGTCGGCGAGGGCCAGGACGGCACGGTGAGCCTCGGCACGCTCGCCGAACAGAACGCCCGGGCCTGGTGGTTGCTCCCGGCGGCCGCCGTCCTGATGCTCGCCGCCGGGGTGTTCGCCGCGCACCGCGCACCGCGCGGGGTCCGGCTCTGGCAGCACGCGGTGCGGCTGGCGGCGGCCGCCGCCGTCACCATGCTGCTGGTCGGCGTCTGGACCAGGATCTCCGCCGACTACGGCCTCTCGGTGCTCGGGGTCGGCCTCGGCGAGGGTGGACTGGGCGACCTGCTCAGCTCCGTGCTCGGCCCGGCGGCGGGCCCGGTCGGCCAGGCCGCCGCCCTGACCGGCGGCACGCTCACGCTCGACCCGGTGCTCTGGATCACCGTGCCGCTCGCCGCCGGCTGGGGCCTGCTGACCGGCGCCCTGGGCGCCCTCGCCGCCACCCGCCTGCCCCGCCGCGGGGAGACCGGCTAGGCGTCCTCGTCGATCTCCGCCTCCCGCGCGTCGGCGGCCAGTAGGTCGAAGGTGCGGATCAGCACCTCCCGGCGCTTCCTCTTGTACTCGGGCTTGGGCTCCAGGCCGTCGATGCTGCGCTCCCAGACGGCCATGTAGGTCTCCTTCCAGCCCTCGATCACCTCGGCCTTCGGCAGTCCCTCGGTGGAGTGGCCGGCCTGCGCGAGGACGTGCAGCAGCTCCAGCTGGCAAGGCACGGCCTCGCCCCAGTACTCGTCGGGCTCGATGCCGACCGGATCGCCCGCCATCGCCTCGGCGACCTCGTCGACGAGGCGGCCGACGACCGCCGACAGGTGGTCCAGCGCCGTGTCGCTCTCGAAGTTCCCACTGCCCCACGTGCCCACGGATTCTCCCCGGTCGCTGCCGTCCTCGCTGTCGGGGCCATCGAAGCAGGCAGCACCGACAACGGCCGGTGTCGGCGCCCGGCGAGCGTCACCGCCAGTGGCCGGGGCCGGGTGGGCGGACGGCCGGGAGGGCCCAGGCGGGGGGTTCGGGGACGCCGGGGGTTGCGCCGAACGGGGGTGCGGCGACGGCGGGGACGACCTGGGTCGGGGGGCCGGCCGTGCCCCACTGGGCGCCGGGCGGACCGGTGGCCGGGGGGACGGTGCCGGCCGCGCGCAGTTCGGCGACGAACTGCAGGCAGCTGGCGAACCGATCCTCGGGAGCCTTGGCGAGGGCCCGGCCGACCACCTCGTCCACGGCGGGCGGCAGGTCGGGCCGGTGCTCGCGCATGGTGGGCGGCGGGTCGTTGAGGTGGGCCCAGAGCAGTGCGAGGTCGCTCTCCCGGCGGAACGGCGGCGCTCCGGAGAGCATCTCGAAGACGACGCAGCCGAGGCCGTACTGGTCGCAGCTGCCGTCCAGCGGTCGTCCGGAGATCTGCTCGGGCGCGGCGTAGTCCAGGGTGCCGACGATCTGGCCGACGCCGGTCAGGCCGCTCAGCGACAGGGACTTCTTGGTGAGGCCGAAGTCGGCGAGGTAGAGGTGCTCGGGGTGCTCGCTGTCGGTGCCCGGGGCGACGAGCACATTGCCGGGTTTGACGTCCCGGTGGACCAGGTCGTGGTCGTGCGCGGCGTCCAGCGCGGACGCGATCTGCAGGGCGAGTCCGGCGGCCCGCTCGACCGGGAAGGGGCCGCCCCGGGCGATCAGGCCGCGCAGGTCTCCGTGCTCGACGTAGCGCATCGCGATGAAGAGGATGCCGTCCGCCTCGCCCGCCTCGAACACCGGGATGATGTGCGGGTGGTCGATCGCGGCGGCGACCTGCGACTCGTGGATGAAGCGGCGCCGGAACACCTCGTTGCGGGCGAGTTCGGGGGCGAGCAGTTTGACCGCGACGGTGCGGCCCAGCCGCAGGTCCTTGGCCCGGTAGACGACGGCCATGCCGCCGCGGCCGATCTCCGCCTCCAGCCGGTACCCGGCGACCCGCCGTCCGACCAGGCCGGCGGGCAGGCTCGGCAGAGCGAGGGCGGCGTCGTCGTCGGGGTCCGCCGGGAGGTCGGGGCCGGGTGCGGGGCCCGGCCCGGCGGGAGCGGCGGGAGCGGCCGCCGCGGTGGGACCGGCGTCGGGCACTTCGGTGGGCCGCGCCGCGGTGGGAGGGTGCGGGGACGGCCCGGCGGGCGGCTGCTCGCCGGGCCGCGGTTCCGGCGGGGGTTCCGGCAGCGGTTCCGGGGGCGTGCTCACGGCTCCACCAGTCGGGTGGGCTCGCCGGCCTCCGGCGGCGGCCCGGCGTTCGGCGTCCCGGCGGCCGGTCTGCCGCTGTCGGGCAGCCGCGGCCGGTCGCCGACGGCGTAGGTGTGCAGCTGGAGGCCGTCGCAGTAGGACCAGCGGTCGTGCACCGGGTCGAACACCCAGAGCCGCTCGCCGTCGACGACCAGCCCGATCCGCAGGCCGCGCGTCCGGTCCCGGAAGCTCTCCAGGTCGACGCCGCCGGCGGCGAGGTCCTCCAGCAGCGAGCGGTAGCGGGCCAGGCCGCCCTCCGCCTCGGCGAGGGCGGGGCGCGGGTCGGCGGTGCGGGCCGGCGGGCCGGTGGCGGCGGGCGGGACGCCGGGGAGCGAGAGCAGCAGCCGGCCGTCGACCCAGGTGGTCCAGCCGTTGGAGCAGAGCACCTGGGCCCAGTCCCCGGCGCGGCCGAGCAGTTGCAGCGGCAGCAGCGGGTCCAGCGGGGACGCGGGTTGCGCCGGGTCCGGGGCGGCCCAGCTGGGCAGGCCGTCGGGTGGGGCCACATGGGTGGGGCGGAACCCGAACTCGTCCATCGGCAGGGTCACTTCCGCAGGGTCGCTTCCGCTGGTTCACTTCCGCTGATTCGCTTGCGTTGATTCACTCGGGCCGATTCACTCGCTCCGGTTCACTCGCGCCGGTTCATTTCCGCATGATCGCTGGCTCCTGCCGCCGCAGCAGGGCGAGCACGGCGACGGCCAGCAGCACCGCGAGCCCGACCAGCAGGGCCAGCGCGAACAGCCACCCCGCCCGGTCCTGCCGGAACAACGGGTCGGCGGTGATCGCGGTCGGCAGGACGGTGTGCAGGTCGACGGTGCGGGCCATCGCGGACAGGCCCCAGCGGGACGGCACCAGCCAGGAGAACTGCTCCAGGCCGGGTACGCCGTGCAGCTTCAGCATGGCGCCGCTGAACACGATCTGCACCACGGAGAGCAGCACCAGCAGCGGCATCGTCGCCTCCTCCTTGCGGACCAGGGCGGACACCAGCAGGCCCAGCATCATCGCGGAGAAGGACAGCAGCGCCACCGCGATGATCAGCTCGGCCAGTGGTGGCAGCAGTACGCCGCTGTGCACCGTCACCCCGTTGGCCAGGGTCGGGCTGAGATCGACGCCGGCCAGGCCGACCACCGTCAGTACGGCGGCCTGCCCCACCGTGATCGTGCCGAGCACCACCACCTTGGACACCAGATAGGCCGAGCGGGACAGCCCGACCACGCGTTCTCGCTGGTAGATCGGCCGTTCCTTGACGATCTCGCGCACCGCGTTGGCCGAGCCGGTGAGCAGACCGCCGATGCAGAGCGTGAGCAGGCAGTTCAGCGCGTTGTCGGAGGAGAGCCGGCTGCCCGCCATCGCCCGGCACATCACGCCGATCAGGAACGGCAGGGCGATCATCACGGTCAGGAACAGCCGGTCGGCGGCGAGCACCGCCGTGTAGCGCCGGATCAGTGTGCCCAGCTGGGCGAACCAGCCCTGCGGCTGCTCCGGGCCGATGCTGTCGGCGCCCTCCGCCCCGGGACCGGCCACCGGGACCGGCCGTCCGGGCGGCAGGGCCCCGGCGGCGACGTACCGCTCGTACTGGGGCGACTCCCGGAACCGGCGCTGCCAGGCCGCGTGGTCCTCGTTCTCGAACGCCTCGAAGGCCTGCGGCCACTCGGTGAAGCCGAAGAACGGCAGCGCCTCGTCGGGCGGGCCGTAGTAGGCGGTGCGACCGCCGGGGGCGAGCACCAACAGCCGGTCGCAGACGTCCAGGCTGAGCACACTGTGGGTGACCACGACGACGGTGCGTCCGTCGTCGGCCAGGCCGCGCAGCATCTGCATCACCGAGCGCTCCATGCCCGGGTCCAGCCCCGAGGTGGGCTCGTCGAGGAAGAGCAGCGAGGGTTTGGTGAGCAGTTCGAGGGCGACGCTGACGCGTTTGCGCTGGCCGCCGGAGAGGCTGGAGATCACCAGGTCGGCGCGGGCGTCCAGGCCGAGTTCGTGGATCACCTCGGAGACCCTGGCCTCCCGCTCCTCCTTGGCGGTGTCGCCGGGGAAGCGCAGTTCGGCGGCGTAGGAGAGCGCGCGGCGGACGGTCAGCTGGGTGTGCAGGATGTCGTCCTGCGGCACCAGGCCGATCCGGCGGCGCAGCTCCGCGTAGTCGCGGTAGAGGTCGCGGCCGTCGTAGAGCACGGTGCCCTCGTCGGCCGGACGCAGCCCGGTGAGCGCGTTCAGCAGGGTGGACTTGCCGGCGCCGCTGGGGCCGGCCACGGCGAGCAGGGCCTTCTCGGCGAGCGGGAAGGAGACGTCGTCGAGCAGCACCCGCCGGTCGGAGCCGACGCGCACGACCAGGCCCTGCACATTGAGCGAGACCTCCCCGGTGTCGGTGTACTCGACGAGCTCGTCGCCGGAGAGGCAGAGCGCGAAGTGGCCGATGCCGACGATGTCCGCCGGGCCGATCGGGGCCCGCTGGACGGGGCGGCCGTTGAGGTAGGTGCCGTTGTGGCTGCCCAGGTCGACGATCTCGTGACCGCCGTCGGGCAGGGTGCGCAGTTCGGCGTGGTGCCGGGAGACGACGAGGTCCTCCAGCACCAGTTCGTTGTCGGGGGCCCGGCCGATCCGCACCGTCCGGCCGGGCAGCCGCAGCACGGCGCTGGGCCGGCGGAAGGTGCCGGAGACCGCCGGGACGACGAGCGAGGGCCGCTCGGCCGGGGCTGCGGCGGGCAGGCCGGCGAAGGTGGCGGACGGCCCGTCCGCCGCGTCGCCGAACCGCAGCCTGGTGCCGGGGCCGACCTCCTCGGACCGGATCCGGCGACTGTCGGCGAAGGTGCCGTTGGTGCTGCCGACGTCCTCCAGCTGCCAGTGGTCGGAGGTGGTGTGCAGCACGGCGTGGTGCCAGGAGACCCGGGGGTCGTCGAGGACGATCTCGCTGGTCGGGTCGCGGCCGACGTGGTACGCCCGGCGCGGATCGAGCAACTGCGAATCCGTGTCGGTGACGAGGACCAGGGGCGGCGCGTCGGGCGCGCCCGGGCGCTCTCCCATGCTTCGGAGTCTAGTCGGGCGGCGCCCGCGCGGCCCGGTCGACGAGTCCGACGGCGCCCGCGCGGCCCGGTCGCCCCGCCCGGTGACCCCGTGCGGCGGCGCCCGCCCGGACCGGTCACGGAGGGTGCGGAGCGGCCGGGCGGGCCGATGCCGGGCAATTGGACTGGACCACTGGATTGCCGCCTGGGTACTGCCCTATCGTTCGGGGAGATCTGTACGGTCGTCGGGGCCCTCCGTACGACACGCCACGCGAGCCCCGGGATGGATCCATTGAGCGTCTGGCCGCAGTTGCGCGACACCCGAACGGTCAGAGCCGGCGTCGCGCCCGGGACGGTGCTCCGCTGCGGTCTCGTCGACACCATGCTCGCCGACCTCTCCGTCTCGGTCGTGCTGTTCTTCGACCGGACCCTGGACGAGGAGCGCCTCGCCGCCGGGCTGGCCCGGGCGCTGGAGCGGGTCCCGGTGTTCGCCGGCCGACTGCGCACCGTCGACGGGGTGTTGGAGGCCGTCTGCGACGACTCCGGTGTGCCGATGGTGAGTTACCGGGTCGACGGCACCCTCGCCGAGTCGATGGGCCGGGTCACCGCGCCCGGCGCGCAGCACGTCGACCCGCTGGACGCCCGGGCCGCCCGGACCGGCGACGGGCCGCTGTTCGGCGTCCGGGTCACCCGCACCGGCGACGGCGGCACCGTGCTCGGCTGCTCCTGGCACCACGCGATCGGCGATCTGCAGAGCTTCGCCCTGCTGCTGCGCGCCTGGTCGGCGGCGGTCGAGGGCGAGGAACTGCCGGTGGCCGAACTCGTCGAGGACCAGGACGCGCTGCTCGACCGGGTGCTGCCCGCCGAGGACAGCGGGCGCCCCGGCTTCCGGGTGCCCGGGGAGAGCGAACGCCTGCTCCTGGACCGCGAGGTGGCGGCCGGGCCGCGCGCCAACCGGACCGTGCAGCTCTACTTCGGGGACGACGAGATCGCCCGGATGCGCGAGGAGTTCGGCGCGGCGGTCGGGTACAAGGTCTCCGCCGGCGATGCCGTCTGCGCCCATGTCGTGCACACCGTCAGGGAGTTGGACAACGACCCGGAGACCCGCTGGCTCACCGTCCCGGTTAACGTCCGGCGCCCGCTCGGCCTGCCGGACGCGCTGATCGGCAACCTGCTCGGCGACATCCACCTGCCGTACACGCCCGCCGACGGACCCGGTGCCCTCGCCGGGGCGCTGCGCACCGCCGTGCGGGACTACGCGGAGGAGCACCTCAACCTGCGCTCCAACCTCCGCTTCCTGGCCGAGCTGGGCCGCCCCGGGCTGGCCGGCTGCGTGCCGCTCGGCTTCGACCCGCAGCACCGCCGGTTCAGCTTCTCCAACTGGAGCCGCTTCGGCCTCTACGACGCCAGCTTCCAGGGGCAGCGGCCGGTGTTCTTCAGCCCGACCGCCAACTACCCGCTGCCGTGGGTCTCGTGGAGCGTGGAGGGCTTCGGCGGCACCGGGATCCTCACCACGCTGGTGGTCCCGGCCCGGCTGGCCGCACGGCTGCGCGGGACGGACGGCCGGGCGGCCCTGCACCGCTACCGGGACCCGTCGGACCGGCTCCCGGCGCTGCTCGCGGCCGTGCCCAAGGTGCTCTGAACGCCGACCGGGGGCGGCCTCGGCGGCCGCCCCCGGAGGGTGCTCGATACTCGGTGAGCGCGGGATCTACTTCATGACGGCGCGCAGCGCGTGCCGCAGCTGCTCCCGGTCGGGCTGCAGCGCCCGGTCCAGCTCGGGGGCGAACGGCAGTACCGTGCCGTCCGGCCGGGTGATCCGGCGGGGCGGGGCGATGAGCCGGAACTCCTCGGCGGCGGTGGCCAGTACCTCCGCGCCGATCCCGCAGCTGCGGTTGGAGTCGTCGATCACCACCAGGCGCCCGGTGCGCTCCAGCGACTCGCCCAGCGCGGCCCAGTCGAACGGGTACAGCGTGCGCGGGTCGAACACCTCGACCGAGATCTCGCCGGCGAGTTCCTCGGCCACCGCCAGCGCGTCGTGCACCAGGTGCCCGACGGCCACCAGGGTGACGTCGGTGCCGGCGCGGTGCACCCGGGCCCGGCCGAGCGGCACCGGGGCGAGGTCCCAGGTGACGGTCTCGCGGACCGGCAGCGCGGCGGCCGGGGCGAACACCACCACCGGGTCCGGGTCCTGGATCGCCGAGCGGAGCAGCCCGTAGGCGTCGGTCGGCGTGGCCGGGACGACGGTCTTCACCCCCGAGTGCGCGAACAGGCTGTAGGGGTGGTCCGAGTGCTGGCCCGCCCAGCCGCTCCGCGAGCCGGAGCCGGGGACCAGGCAGGTGAGCGGGACGCCCGACTGCCCGCCGCTCATCAGCGAGAACTTGTGTGCCTGGTTGACGAGTTGCTCGAAGACCAGGAACAGCAGGGACGGGATCTGGAACTCCAGCACCGGCCGCCGCCCGGCCAGTGCCGCGCCGACCGCCATCGCGGTGAACGCCTGCTCGGAGAGCGGGGTGTCGACGATCCGCTCCGACCCGAACCGGTCCAGCAGTCCGAGCGTGGGCCCGGCCATCCCGGCGCCGATGTCCTCGCCGAACACGCAGACCGCGGGGTCGGTGTCCAACTCGTCGGCCAGCGCCCGGTTGAGCGCCTTGGTGTACGACAGTCTCATGCGACCGCCCCCGCCCGGGGCCGCAGGCCGGAGGCGTACAGGTGGTCGGCGGCGCCGGCCGGGTCGGGGTGCGGCGAGGCGAGCGCGAACTCCTCGGCCGCCGCGAGCCGGGCGTCGACCTCGGCGTCCAGGGCGGCGGCGCGCCCGGCGCCGATCGCGGCGGCGGCCCGGGGGAGCGGGTCGCGTTCGCGCCAGGCGGCCACCTCCTCGGGGGTGCGGTAGTGCAGCTTCATCAGCCGTTCCATGGTGTGGTGGCCCTCGAACCGGTAGGTGCGGCATTCCAGGAACGCGGGACCGCCGCCGTTCCGGGCCCGGGCGACGGCCTCCTCGGCGGCGGCCCGCACCGCCTCGGTGTCCATGCCGTCGACCTCGGTGGCCGGGATGCCGAAGGCGGCGGCCCGGCCGACCGCGCTGCCCGCGACCGCGGTGCCGGCCGGCAGGGTGGTGGCGTAGCCGTTGTTCTCGCAGACGAAGAGCACCGGCAGCCGCCACATCGCGGCCAGGTTGAGCGACTCCAGCAGCACGCCCTGGTTGAGCGCGCCGTCGCCGAAGAACGCCACCGCGACCGCGTCCGAGCCGGCCTGCCGGTCGGCCCAGGCGGCGCCGACCGCGATCGGGGCGCCGGCGCCGACGATGCCGTTGGCGCCGAGGATGCCCAGCCGCAGGTCGGCGGCGTGCATCGAGCCGCCCCGGCCCCGGTTGGACCCGCCGACCCGCCCGGCGAGTTCGGCCAGCATCCGGGCCGGGTCGAGGCCCCGGGCCAGGACGTGGCCGTGGCCGCGGTGGGTGGAGGCGAGCCGGTCGGCGGGGCCGAGCGCGGCGCAGACGCCGACCGCGACGGCCTCCTGCCCGATGTAGGGGTGGATGCCGCCGGTGATCACCCCGGACTTGACCAGGCCGAGGGCCCGCTCCTCGAAGGAGCGGATCAGCCGCAGCATCCGGTACCGCCGCTCGGGCGTGTCGAGCGCCGCCACGGCGGGCGGGGCGTCGGCGGGCGAGGTGTCCGGTGCGGTGCCGGCCGGTGCGGTGTCGACAGGCGCGGTATCGGCGGGCGCGCTGTCGGCGGGCGCGGTGCCGGCGGGTGCCCCAGGCGTCACAGCGCTCCCCGCCAGACGGTCGGGCAGTAGTCCGGGTCGGCGTAGTCGGGCCGGCCGTCGGGGGTGCGGCGGACCAGCACGTCGTGGTTGTAGACCACCGGCCCGCCGTCCGGACGGGTGGCGGCCTGGTACGCGTTGCCGCCGTCCTGGAGGTGCAGCGAGACCGCCCGGCGCGGGTAGGAGGCCAGGTTGGGGCCGCTGCCGTGGTAGGTGCGGCAGTGGTGGAAGCTGACGTGCCCGCGCGGGATGACCATCGGGACCTTGCGGACCTCGGTGCCGTTGTACTCCGCGTTGGCGTCCAGGATGGCGTCCAGCTCGGAGTTGTCGCGCTCGGCGAAGTGCCGGGTGGAGTCCTCCCCGGAGGGAAGCTCCTTCCACCGGTGGCTGCCGTCGACCATGGTGATGGTGCCGTTCTCCTCGCTGCAGTCGTGGAACGGCAGGAAGGCGGTCAGCATCCGGTCCGAGGAGGAGGTCTGCCAGTAGTGCTTGTCGAAGTGCCACGGCACGTGGTTGCTGGGCTCGCCCGGCACCGGGGGCTTGTAGATCAGGGTGGCCTGGAAGACCCGGACCTCCTCCGCCTCGGCGAGGAGCGCGGCGACGGCGCCGAGCAGCGGCTTGCGCAGGATCGCGCCGATCGCGTCGCTCTCGTAGTGCACGTAGTCGTTGTGCCGCTGGACCGGGCCGTCCGCGGCCGACCAGGAGGCCAGCCGCGGCGGGCGGACCGGCAGGGTGCGGTCGCGGTGGCCGGTGTAGTAGTGCTCGGTGGCGGCCTGGAGGGTGTCCAGCTCCTCGTCGCTGAACAGCCGGCGGGACAGGTACCAGCCGTGCTCCAGGTAGCCGGCCACCTCCTCGGGGGTGGGCAGCAGGGCGCGTTCGGCCTCGGTGAGGTGGAACTCGGGTGCGGTGGTCATGGGGGTCGGGCCTCCTCTTCGGGCGGTGCGGGTGGACTCAGACGGAGGCGGCGGCGCGCTGCCGTTCGACGGCCTCGTACAGGGCCTTGATGTTGGCGGTGCCGAAGGTGCCGGCGCCCTGGCGCTCGATCAGCTCCACGAAGTACGTCCGGCGGGGGTGGGTGGACCGGGCGAAGATCTGGAACAGTTGCCCGCCGTGGTCCTGGTCCACCAGGACGTCCAGCTCGCGCAGGGTCTCGACCGGGATGGCGGTGGCGCCGAGCCGCTCGGCGAGCGCGTCGTAGTAGGTGCCGGGGGTGGTCAGGAACGCCACGCCGCGCTCGCGGGCGCCGCGCACGGCGGTGGCGATGTCCCCGGTGCGGAAGGCGAGGTGCTGGACGCCCGCGCCGTCGTGGTCGGCGAGGAAGGTGTCGATCTGGCCGGCCCGGCGGCTGGTGTCGGGCTCGATCAGGGTGAAGGTGACCTCGCCGGAGGCGCTCTGCACCACGCTGGAGTCCATGGCCTGCTCGCCGACCTCGATGTACTCGCCGAAGATCCGGTGCATGCCGAGCGCGGCCTCGCAGAAGCGCACCGCGTCCGCCAGTTGGCCGGCCGGCAGGCAGATCGCGGCGTGGTCGAGGGCGTCCAGCAGCGGCGGTCCGGCCCCGTCCGGCTCGGCCGCGGCCGGCGCCTCGGGGACGAAGCGCAGGGCGGTGTCGCCGAAGCCGGCCACCAGTCCGCCGGCCCGGTCCAGGACGCGGGCGCCGTGCCGCTCGGCGCGGTCGAGGGCGGCCTGCGGGTCGGGGCAGGACAGCGCGAGGGCGGCGACGCCCTCGCCGTGCCGGGCGGCGTAGCGGGCCACCGGGTGCGCGGGGTCGGCGGCGGAGCGCAGCAGGAACTTGATGCTGCCCTGGCGCACCAGGACGGTGCGGGCCTGCGCGGACTCGGCCGCGGCGAGCTGTTCCGGCTCGGGCGGGACGGCGGTGAAGCCGTAGTCGGCGCAGAGCCCCGCCGCGGTGGCGTCGGCGTCGGCGCTGTGGTACTCGACGTGGGCTATGGACTGGATGGACAACGGGATCTCCCCGGGGGATCGCGAGTTGACGAGTGGCCTGGCACGGGTGTCCGCGCTGCGGCGCTGCAGGGCGGCGTCAGCGGAGGGACGGGGTGGAGGCGGGCTCGAAGACCAGGCTGAGGTTGTGCCCGCCGAAGGCGAAGGCGTTGCTCAGGGCCGCGGTGAGCGGGCCGGTACGGGCGGCGCCCCGGACGTGGTCCAGGTCGCAGGCCGGGTCCGGCTCGGTGAGGTTGACGGTCGGTGGCAGCGTCCCCCGGGCCACCGCCAGGGCGGTGACCGCTGCCTCCAACGCGCCTGCGGCGCCCAGTAGATGACCGGTGGCCCCCTTGGTCGAGCTGACCGCGGGGGTGTGTCCGCCGAAGACCGACCGCAGGGCGGCGGTCTCGGCGACGTCGCCGAGCTTGGTGCCGGTGCCGTGGGCGTTGACGTAGCCGATGTCGGCCGGGGCCAGGCCCGCGTTGGCGAGGGCGGAGCGCATCGCGTCGGCGGCGCCCGCGCCGTCGGGGCGCGGCATGGTCGGGTGGTGCGCGTCGGTGGAGGCGCCCCAGCCGGTGAGCTCGGCGTAGCCGGCGGCGCCGCGGGCGGCGGCGTGCTCGCGGCTCTCCAGGATCAGGACGGCGCTGCCCTCGCCCAGCACGAAGCCGTTGCGGCGGCTGTCGAACGGCCGGCTCGCCTGCGATGGGTCGTCCCAACCGGACGCCAGGGCACGGGCGTTGGTGAAGGCGGCGGCGATGGTGGGGTGCAGGGAGGATTCGGTGCCGCCGCACACCACCACGTCCGCGTCGCCGGAGCGGATCAGGCGCAGGCCCTCGGCGACGGCCTGGGCGCCGGCCGCGCAGGCGGTGACGATGGCCGTGCTGAAGCCGCGGATGCCGTGCTTGATGGCGATCCGGGCGGTGGCCATGTTGGAGAGCATGCCGGGCAGCAGGTACGGGCTGACGCCGGGGCGGCCGCGTTCGGTCCGGCGTTGCGACTGCTGCTCGAAGGTCTCCAGTCCGCCGCCGCCGGTGGCCAGGACCACGGCGGTGCGGTGCGGGTCGGCGTCGCGGCCGACGACCAGGCCGGCGTCGGCGAGGGCGTCGTCGGCGGCGGCCAGCGCGAGCAGCACGAACCGGTCCACGCAGCGGGTCTCGGTGGGCGGCAGCACCTCGCGGCCGTCGATCGCCGGGGCGATGCCGGCGGCGTTCAGCCAGCCGTGGGCGGCGTGGCCCTCGGGGACGGCGCGGATGCCGGAGCGGCCGGCGGTGAGGGCCTCGAAGACCTCGGCGGGCTTGCGGCCGAGCGGGGTGACCAGGCCGATGCCGGTGACCACGGCGCCCGGGCGGCGGGCGGCGCTCATCGGGCGGCCACCGGCGCGGCGGCGGCAGCGGCTGCGGTGACGGGGACGGCGGCGACCGAGTCGAGGTAGCGCTGCCGCAGCAGCACCTTGCGCACCTTGCCGGTCGGGCCGAGCGGGATGTCGTCCCCGGAGACCACGAGCACCTGGCGGACGGTGGCCGCGGCGGCCTCGTCCAGGGCCGCGGTGACGGCCTCGGTGCGGTCGGCGTCCGGGTCGGCGTCGGCAGCGAGGACCAGCAGCACATCGGTGACCACCCGGTCGCCGTCGCGCACCGCGACCACGGTGCAGTCCAGCACGTCGGGGTGGGCGGCCAGCACCCTCTCCTCCGACATGGCGGTGAACAGCCGCTTGCCGTCGCCGAGTTCGACCGAGTCGACGGCCCGGTCGACGTGGTAGTAGTAGCCCTCCTCGTCCCGGTACATGAGGTCGCCGGTGAGGAAGCGGCCGCGCAGCCGGGTGCGGTAGGTGGTGGCCGAGTCGTTCCAGTAGCCGAGCGCCAGGGTCGGTGAGGTGGTGGCGAGTTCGCCGACCTCGCCGGGGCCGAGCGGCTCGCCGTCCGGGCCGACCAGCTCGCAGTCGACGAAGGCGTGCGGGCGGCCGACGCAGCGGCCGTAGCGCTCGGTGCCGGGGCCGTGGGTGATGAAGAAGTGCGAGTGGCCCATCTCGGTGGAGCCGAGGCCGTCCACGAACAGCGATCCCGGCACCCGGACCCGGCCCTCGCGGGTGACCGACTCGCGACTGCCGGCGGCGACCAGGCGGCGGATGTGCACCTCGTGGGCGCAGTCGCCGGTGTTCCACCAGAGTGCGACGGAGTCCAACTGCCGTGCGGTGAGGTCGTGGTGGGCGAGCTCGGCCCAGGTGGCGGCGAAGCCGACCACGCCGCTGGGGCGCCACTGCTCGATCGCGTCCAGCACACCGGCGCCGGACTGGCTGGAGAGGACGGCGAGCTGGGTGTGCGAGGCGAGCGAGAGGTTGACCGCGATCAGGGTGGCGGCGTGCGGGGCGGGCAGCGCGCTGAGCATCCGCTCCTGCCCCTGCGGGCGGGGCAGCCGGGCGCGGTGGCGGATCGCCGCGTAGAGGCTCGCGTGCGAGTGGACCACGGCCTTGGGCAGTCCGGTGGTGCCGGAGGAGTGGGTGATCGCCACCGGGTCGTCGGCCGAGTGCCGGTAGGGCGCGGGGGCGGCCGCGGGGTCGCCGGCGCCCAGCGTCGCGATCTCCGGCAGCGCGGGGGCGCCGGTCTCGTGGCCGGCCAGCGCGGCCAGGTGCGGCGGGTCGGCGAGGACGCCGACCGGGCCGAGCTTGGCGATGTAGCGGGCGGCCCGCTCGCCGTCCAGGTTCGGGTTGAGCAGCGCGGGGATGGCGCCGATCCGGGCCAGCGCGAGGAAGGCGAGGACCTGGTCGGCGGCGTCGCCGGCGTACACCACCACCGGGTCGCGGCGGCCGATGCCGAGGGCGTGCAGGGCGGCGGCCCGGGCCCGGACGGCGCGGTCCAGCTCGGTGAGGGTCAGCGGCTGCCAGGCGGCGTGCTCGTCCACCGGGGTGTCGAAGGTCAGCAGCGGCTCGTCGAGGCCGAGGCCGAGTTCGATGCGGCGGGTGAGGACGTTGCCGGCGCCGACGGCCGGGTCGTCCGCCAGCAGGGTGCGGATACTGCGGATGCTCACGGGGTGGATCCCTCCCGAGGTGCGGGCGTGCGGGCGTGCTGCGGCGGGACGCGGCGGGCGGGGGACCGCTCGCGCCGCTGGGTGCGCAGGGGTGGGGCTGGGGCGGAGCGGGGCGTCGGGTTCGGGTCGGTGCTTCGGTCGGTACGTCGGGTTCGAGCTACGGGTTCGTGCTGCGGACTCGTGCTGGGGGTTCGTGCTGCGGGTCGGTCCGGGATCCGGTCAGGCGGTGGTGACCAGGAGGGCCACCGCGCGGTCGGTGCCGTCGGCGTCCTCGTCGGTCTGCTCCGCCTGCTCGGCGGCGATGACGAGCACCTGGTCGGCGTCGCCGTCGGCGAGCAGCAGCTCCGCCAGGTCCAGCGCGTCCTGGGGGACCCGTCCGGGTGGCGGGGGCCGGTCCGGGCAGATCGCCACCACGGGGCCGGTGAGGCCCCAGCGGGCGGCGATGTGGCCGAGCACGGCGTTCGGGTTGGACTGGAAGAACAGCAGCGGAGGCATCCGCCGGGCGGTGTCGGCGGCGGCCTCCTCGATGGCCCGGGCGGTGGCGAGGTCGCCGCTCGCGCTGGCCAGCAGCAGTGCCGTCCGGCCGGGTGCGGGAGCGTCACCGTGGCGGGCGCGCAGACAGCGTTCGGCGGTCTCGGCGACCAGCGGGTTGAAGGAGGACGCGGAGAAGCCGGGCAGCGGCGGCAGTTGCTCGGGCCCGCGGGCTTCGGGGTCGGGCCAGGCGGCCTCGGCGAGGATGCGCAGCGCGGTCATCGGGCGGCCACCAGGAGTGCGGTGTTGGCGCCGCCGAAGGCGGAGTTGAGGGTGAGCGCGTAGCGCGGCCGGGCGGTGCGCGGGCCGTCCAGGACGAGGTCCAGGCCGATCTCCGGGTCCGGGCCCAGCCAGCCGGCGTTGACCGGCAGCAGGCCGTCGGTCAAGGCGCCGATGGTGACCACGAGTTCGAGCAGCGCGGAGGCTTCCAGGGCGTGGCCGTGCACGGCCTTGCTGGAGCTGACCGGCAGTCGGTCGGTGTGTTCGCCGAAGACCCGCCGCAGGGCGAGGGCCTCGGCGTGGTCGGAGAGGGTCGAGCCGGTGCCGTTGGCGTTGACGTAGTCGACCTCCTCCGGCGCGATGCCGGCCCGGTCGAGCGCGGCCCCGATCGCCCGGGCCACGCCGTCGCCCGCCGGTTCGGGGCGGCAGACGTGGTGGGCGTCCCCGGCCCGGCCCCAGCCGGCCAGCCGGGCCAGCACGGGGGCGCCGCGCCGTTCGGCCTCCGGCTCGGCCTCGACCAGCACGGCGACCGCCGCGTCACCGAGCAGGGTGCCGCTTCGGCCGGTGCTGAACGGGCGCAGTTCGCCGTCCCGGGCGAGCGCCCGGCCGGCGTCGAAGGCGGCGAAGACGCCCGGCTCGACCAGGTGCCCGGCGGCGACCAGCACCCGGGTCCGGCGGCCGGAGGCGACCAGCTGGGCGGCGTCGGCGACGGCGGTTCCGGCCGCCACGCAGGCGCCGGTGTAGCCGCGCAGGACTCCCGGGCCGCCCCAGCGGGCGGTGGTCCCGGCGGAGACCTCGGCCAGGGTGGCCCGGGTGTGCCGGTCGCTGTGCAGGGCGAGCAGCACGGGCGGGCCGCCGTCGGGATCGGCCGGGTCCAGGCCGGCCGAGCGGCAGGCCTGGCCGACGGCGGCGAGCACCGCGTCGGCGAGCGGGCGCGGTTCGGGCAGCAGCGCGGCGCGGGTGGTGCGGCGGGCGGACACGTCGAACCGGGTGACCGGGCCGAACGCGGCCTTGCCGTGCACGACGGCCTCGGCGAGCGCGGTGGTCCCCTCGCCGGCGGCGCTGAGCACGCCGACGCCGGTCACCACGGGCCGGACGGCGGTCGGGGCGTGGCGGTTCATGGCCGCGCGGCTCCCGCGGTGACGGCGGGTCCGGTGGCGTCGGCGGTCGTGTCGGTCGTGCTGCCGTCGACCGCGGTGCCGTTGACCGCGGTGCCGTTGACCGCAGTGCCGTCGACCGCACTGCCGTCGACCGCGCCGCCGCCGGCCGCGAGCACGGCCGCGCGGAACACCTCGACGGCGTCGTCCACCGTCCGGACGGCCTCGAAGGCCTCGTCGTCCAGGTCCGGTTCGATGCCATACCGCTGCTCGAACTCGGCTATCAGCCAGGTGAGTTCGAGCGAGCCGAGTTCATCGGGTACGTCCTCGGCGGCGCGCTGCCCGAACGCCGCGAGCATCTCCAGGACCTCGGCCCGGTCGGGGCGGGCGAGGTCGGTCACGCCGGGCTGCCCGAGGTGGCGGTGGCGGCGGTGATCCGGGCCTCGACGTCGGCGGTGAACTGGTCGAGCGTCATCAGCGCGGTGGTCTCCATCTCGTCGAGGTCGAACTTGACCCCGAACTCGTCCTCGACCTGGACCGAGAGGTCGGCGAGGGCGAGCGACTCCAGGTCCAGGCCGGCCGGGCCGAGGTCGGTGTCGCCGGTGACGCCCTCGACGTCGTACTGCATCTCGGCCAGGGCGGCGAGGACGAACGCGCGGATGCGGTCCTGCATGGTGTGCTCCTTGTGCCCGGGCGCAGGCGGTGCGCACGGGGTCGTCGGGGAGGGGAAAGCGGTCCTTCGGGGCGGACTCGGGCGCCCCGGGGGCAGGCCGTGGCTGCCCGTCGGGGAATCCCGCCCGGCCCTTCCGGGCGGTTCGTGGCGGCCGGGGCACGAGGTCCCGGCCGGTGGTGCGGGGCGGCATGCGGGCGGGCGCGCCGGGTCGCGGCGCGCCCGGTTCAGCCGGCGGCGGCGCGCAGGGCGGCCGGGTCGCGCAGCAGCTTGCCGGTGGCGGTACGGGGGAGCTGGGGGAGGAAGGCGAGCCGGCGCGGCCGCTTGTAGGCGGCCAACTGCCGGGCGAGCCCGTCCTGGACGAGTGCCCGGTCGGCGCCGTCCTCGGCGGAGAGGTAGGCCTCGATCGCACCCTCGTCGAAGACCACGACGGCCTCCCGGACGTGGGGGAGGGCGGCGAGGGTCTGCTCGACCTCGGTGAGGTCGACCTTGAGGCCGCCGATCGAGACCTGCGAGTCCCGGCGGCCGAGTACGGTGACCCGGCCGGTGCCGGGGTCGAGGGTGGCGGCGTCACGGGTGTGCAGCCAGCCGTCCGCCCAGCGGGTCGGGTCGTCGAGCCCGGGGTAGGGGGAGGCGGCGGTGCGCAGCTGCAGTTCGCCGTCGACGAGCCGCAGTTCCATGCCGTGCACGGGCTGCTTGGCCGGGTGCAGGGTGCCGTCCAGGTCGGTGGCGATCACCCCGAGCTCGGTCATCCCGTACATGGTGCCGAGCGGCACGCCCCAGCGGGCGGTGAAGGCCTCGGACAGGCCGGGCCGGACCAGTTCTCCGGCGACCACCATCCGCCGCAGCTGCGGGAGTTGCGGCGGTTCGGTGGCACCGGCCAGCAGTTCGGCGTGGAACGGCACCCCGATCACGGTGGTCGGGCGGTCGTCGGCGGCGACCGCGCCGAGGATGCCGGCCGCCGTCATCCGGTCCGGGACGGTGAGCGGGGCGCGCCCGTGGAGGCTGTTGAGCAGCCCGCCGACCAGGCCGAGCACATGCACCACCGAGGACAGCAGCACCACCCGCTCGCCCTCGCCGGGGAACGCCGCCAGCCGCCGGTAGCAGTCGAGTTCGCGGATCAGGTCGCTCGCGGTGCGGGCGATCACCTTGGCCGGTCCGGTCGAGCCCGAGCTGAGCTGGACCAGCGCGTGGCCGGTCGCAGCGGGCCGGCCCTCGGGCCGTGCGACGGCCACCGGGTCGACCGCCGACCAGCCGCGCAGCGCGGCCGCGGCCGGACGCCCGGCGGAGCCGACCAGCACCTGCGGGCGCAGCCGGGCGACCGCCTGCTCGACCTCGTGCTCGGTCAGCCGGTGGTCGAGCAGTGCCACCTGGGCCCCCAGCCGCCAGGCGGCCAGGAGAACGGTGACGAAGCCCAGCGAGGGCGGCAGCCGCAGGGCGGCGGTGCCACCCGGGCCGAGCCCGGCCGAGGCCAGTCGTTCGGTCTGCTCGGCGACCAGTGCGCGCAGGGCGTCACGGTCGACGGGTGTGCCGAAGCGGAGGCACTCCTCACCCCCGGGTCCGGCCAACAGCACCCGGTCGACCCAGTCGGCGGGAGCATCGGCGTGCGGGGGTGAGAAGGGCGCCGGTGAAGAAGAGGAAAAGCCGGTCAACGCCACTCCACACGTGAGGAGATTTGTCATGGACACTTGGTCGCCACTTTCCCGGGCCGTCGTCGACACCAGGCAATACGTCCAATTCCGTTGCCAGACGATTGCACAGACGATTGGTCAAATCAAGGTCTATACCAATCAGGTCCAGACCTCCTACGCTGCCGATCCGTGGGCCGGTCCGAACGCGGCCGGTCCGGGAACGAGGACGCCCGTGGCACCACTCACGCTGGCCGGGATCGAACGCGCGGCGCGCGATCAACTTGCCCCGGAAATATGGGACTTCGTCGAAGGCGGCAGTGGCGCGGAACGCACCCTGGCGGCCAACCGGGAAATGTTCGGACGCCATGCGTTCCGCCCGCGCGCGCTCGTCGACGTCTCCGAGTGCGCCCCGGCTGTCGATCTGCTCGGCACCACGCTGCAACTCCCGGTGGGAATTGCCCCGATGGCCTACCACCGGTTGGTCCATCCGGACGGGGAAACAGCGACCGCCCGGGCGGCCGGAAAGGCCGGCGCGCTGCTCGTCGCCGGAATCTTCGCCAGCCGCACCCTGGAGGACATCGCCGAGGCCGCCACCGGCCCGCTCTGGCTCCAGCTCTACTGGCTGCGCCGCCGGGAGGCCCTCGCCTCCCTGGTCGAACGCGCCGAGGCGGCCGGCTACGCGGCCCTGCTGCTCACCGTCGACGCCCCCCGGATCGGCCGCCGGCTGCGCGATCTGCGCAACGGCTTCGCCGTCCCGCCGGAGATCCGCGCGGTCAACCTCGACCCTGCCCTGATGGCCGCCAGCCACCACGCCGGCCAGGGCAGTTCGGGCATCGCCGAGCACGCCAGGGAGCAGTTCGACCCCACCCTGACCTGGGCCGACCTCGCCTGGCTGCGCGAACGCAGCCGGCTGCCGCTGGTCCTCAAGGGCGTGCTGACCGCCGAGGACGCCCGCCGCGCCGCCGACCACGGCGTGGACGCGGTGGTGGTCTCCAACCACGGCGGCCGTCAACTCGACGGCGCGCTGCCCGCCCTCGCCGCACTGCCCGAGGTCGTCGACGCCCTGCCGCCGCACATCCCGGCGCTGCTCGACGGCGGCGTCCGCAGCGGCGCCGACATCGCCGTCGCGCTCGCCCTGGGCGCCCGCGCCGTCCTGGTCGGCCGTCCGGCGTTCTGGGGCCTGGCCACCGGCGGCGAGGCCGGCGTCGGACAGGTCCTCGACCTGCTGCGCGACGAACTGGAGCACACCATGGCCCTGTTGGGCCGCCCCTCGGTCGCGGACCTGGACCGCACCGCCCTCGCGCCCTGGCCGGTCTGACGGTGCGTGCACCGACCGCCCGCGACTCGACCGCCGCCGACCCGACCGCCCCCGACCCGGCAACCCCCGCCCCGACCGCCCCGAGCTCCACCCCGACCGCCGCGACCGAAAGAGCGAGACCATGAACAGACAGGACGCCTTCCCCGGCTGGGACTGGGAGGACCCCGACGGCCTCGCCGAGCAGCTCGACCGCTTCAGCGCCGACGTCGCCACCTGCCGGAGCCTCGAACCGGCCGACGGCGGGCTCCCGTTCGACCACCAGGACTTCACCGACCTGGGCCTCACCGGCATCGAGTTCGCGGCCTTCCGGACCGCCCACCCGGGCGGCCTCGGCACCGACCTCACCGAGCTCCGCGGCCCCGACGGCGCCACCGAGCCCGGCACGCTCTACCGGGTCGACGGCGACCGCTGGTTCACCCAGCTCGACATCTCCCGCCCGCTGCCCTTCGCCGACGCCAGCGTCGACTGGGTGTACGCCGAGCACCTGATCGAGCACGTCACCATGCCGGTGGCGATCGGTTGGCTGCGCGAGGCCCGGCGGGTGCTGCGCCCCGGCGGCGTCCTGCGGATCACCACCCCCGACCTGGCCCGCTACCTGAACGGCTACGCCAAGGGTGACGGCTTCCTCGCCAAGCACCACCGCCGGCTCAGCACCATGGGCTTCGGCCCGCCGATGCCGAAGCGCCCGGCCTTCCTGGTCAACCAGATCTTCCGGTACTACGGCCACCAGTGGATCTACGATCTGGACGAACTGCGGCACGTCCTCACCGAGGCCGGCTTCGAGGAGGCGCGGATCCGCCACTGCGCCTACCGCGAGGGCGTCCGCGGCGACGTCGCCGACCTCGACACCGCTTTCCGCACCGACGAGACCGTCTACGTCGAGGCCGACCGCTGACCCGACGGCCGCCCGACCGGCGACCGCCGCCACGGCCGCCCGACCGGCCACCGCCGAACCGGCAGCCCACCCGACCGCCGGCCGCCGCCGCGGCCGACCGCCGCCCCGAGGAACCCCGATGCCCCTGCACCCCCAGGCCCAGGCCCTGCGCGACCGCCGCGCGAACGCCGGCACGCCCCCGCTCTACCGCCTCACCGTGGCCGAGGCCCGCGCCGCCGACCTCGCCGACATCCGCGCCGCTGCGGGCACGCCCGAGCCGGTCGAAGCCGTCGAGGAGCACCTCCTCCCCGGCCCCGGCGGCGAGCTCACGCTCCGGCTCTACCGGCCCGCACCGCCCGCCGACGGCCGCCGCCCGGCCGTCCTGCTCTACCTGTTCGGCGGAGGCTGGACCCTCGGCTCGCCCGACACCAGCGACGCGATCTGCCGCGCGCTGACCAACGCCGTCGGCTGCGCCACCGCCTCCGTCGGCTACCGGCTGGCCCCCGAACACCCCTTCCCCGCCGCCGTCCAGGACTGCGCCGCCGCGGCCGACTGGCTCGCCGCCCGCGGGGCGGAGCTGGGCCTGGACACCGAACGCCTCGCCGTCGCCGGCGACAGCGCGGGCGGCAACCTCGCCGCCGTGCTCGCCCTGCTCGCCCGAGACCGGGGCGGCCCCGCGCTGCGCCACCAGCTGCTCGTCTACCCCAACACCGACGCCCGCGCCGACACCGAGTCGCTGCGCGAGCACGACGACCCGGCGCTGTTCAACCGCCGCTCGGTTGCCTGGTACTGGGGCAACTACCTGGCCGACCCGGCCGACGGCGAGCACCCGCACGCCTCCCCGCTGCGGGCCCAGGACCTGACCGGCCTGCCGCCCGCCACCGTCGTCACCGCCGAGTACGACCCGCTGCGCGACGAGGGCGAGCAGTACGCCGAGGCGCTGCGCGCGGCCGGGGTCCCGGTCGAGCTGCGCCGCTGGGAGGGCATGCCGCACGGCTTCTTCGCCATGACCGGCACCCTGGACGGCGCCGCCGAGGCCCAGGCGTACGCGGCCGGGCGGCTGCGCGAGGCACTCGCGTGAGCGCCCCGGCCGTCCCGGCCGCGGAAGCGGTGGCCGCCGCAGGGCCCGTCACGCTCCCGCTGGAGGAGCTGCACGGCTCGCTCGCGGACCCGCTGCTGGACGCGATGACGTTCCTGAACGAGGTCACCACCCGCTACCCGCAGGCGATCTCCTTCGCCCCTGGCCGCCCCTACGAGGGCTTCTTCGAGCCCGAGGACGTCCCCGCCTACCTGGACGCCTACCTCGACCACCTGGCGGCCACCGGCCTCGACCGCGACGCGATCCGCACCACGCTGTTCCAGTACGGCCCGACCAAGGGCATCATCAACGACCTCGTCGCCCGCACCCTGGCCCACGACGAGGGCCTCACCGTGGCCCCCGAGGCGCTGGTGCTGACCGTCGGCGCCCAGGAGGGCATGCTGCTGACGCTGCGGGCGCTCTGCGCGGGCCCCGACGACGTCCTGCTGGTCAGCTCGCCCTGCTACGTCGGTGTCACCGGGGCCGCCCGGTTGCTCGACCTGACCACGGTGCCGGTCCCCGAGGGGCCGGAGGGCGGGCCGGACCCGGAGGCCGTCCGGGCCGCCGCGCGGAAGGTCCGTGCCGCCGGACGGCGCCCGCGCGCCCTGTACGTGGTGCCGGACTTCGCCAACCCCTCCGGCACCTCGATGCCGGTGGCCGCCAGGGCCAGGCTGCTGGACACCGCCGCCGAGGAGGGCCTGCTGATCGTCGAGGACAACCCGTACGGGTTCTTCGCCCGGGACATCGGCGCCCGGCCCACCCTGAAGGCGCTCGACCGCCACCGCCGGGTCGTCTACCTGGGCTCCTTCGCCAAGACCTGCTTCCCCGGCGCGCGGCTCGGCTACCTGGTCGCCGACCAGGAGGTGACCGGTCCGGGCGGCCGGCGCACCCTGCTGGCCGACGAGATCGCCAAGCTGAAGAGCATGACGACGGTCAACACCCCGGCCCTCAGCCAGGCGGTGATCGGCGGGATGCTGCTGACCCACGACTGCCGGCTGCGGGCCGCCAACGCCCCCGCGACGGCCCACTACGCGGCCTCGATGGGGGCGCTGCTGGCCGAGCTGGAGCGGCAGCTCCCGGCCGCCGAGCGGGACCGCCTGGGCGTGTCCTGGAACGTGCCGGAGGGCGGGTTCTTCGCCGTGCTGACGGTGGGGTTCGCGGCCGACGAGGCGGCGATGGAGCGCTGCGCGCGGGACTTCGGCGTGCTGTGGACGCCGATGGCGCCGTTCTACCCTGCCGGGGGCGGGGAGCGGCGGCTGCGGCTCTCCATCAGCTCGTTGACGCCCGAGCGGATCGCGGAGGGCGTGGCCAGGCTCGCGGGCTTCCTGCGGGCCGAGGGCGGGACGGCCGGGTAGGCAGCGGCCCACGGACGCGCAACGGCGGTGCCCCTTCGTGCAAGGGGCACCGCCGTTCCGCGCAGGCAGGTGGGTTCCGGGCGGGGTGTCAGTTGCCCCGGGCTGCCCGGGGGTCGCTCGCGACGGCCTTGACGGGCGGCTTGGCGGCGACGATCTTCATGGGCGGCTTGGCAGGGACCGCCTTGACGGGGGGCTTGGCCGCGACGGCCTTGACCGGGGGCTTCGCGGCGGCGATCTTCGCCGGCGGCTTGGCGGCGACCGCCTTGACGGGGGGCTTGGCCGCGACGGCCTTGACGGGGGGCTTGGCGGCGACGATCTTCATCGGCGGCTTGGCGGAAGCCGGTGTCGCGGCGAGCAGGCCGACCACCGGCAGCGCGGCGATGGCCCCGCCCGCGATGGCCAGGCGGGTGCCGCGGCGCCGGGCGGAGGCCGGGGTGTTCTCGGACCGGGGGCTCATGCGGGTTCCTCCTGACGAACGGACGATCGACCGGTCCCGACCATAGGGCCGCCGGGTCCGCCCCGACAACAGATCACTCTCCGAACCGTGTTGACGAGGTGGTGGACGGGCGGCGGCCCGGGCGACGAACGGGCCCCGGCGCGGGAACGCCGGGAGGCGGGCCGACCGGATCCCCTCCGGCCCGGCCCGCCCGCCTCCCGTCCGACTGTCTCGCTGTCGGTCTGCCTGTCTCTCCGGCTGTCCGTCCCTCGCGGGTCCGCCGATCCGGTGCGCCCGCTCAGCGCACCCGGGTCGAGAACAGCCGGGCCGACCAGTACACGGCCGCCGTCGTCATCACGGCGACCACCAGCAGCCCCTGCCAGACCGCGCTGTCCCCGACATGGCCCGAGAACAGTGCGCGCATGCCCTCCACGGCCCAGTAGAAGGGGTTCCACTTGGCCATCGACTGCAGCCACATCGGTGCCAGCGCCAGCGGCAGCAGCACCCCCGAGAGCAGCGCGATCGGCTGGGCGAGGGTGTTCACCACCGGTGCCATCGCCTCGTCGGCCGGCAGCACCAGCGCGATCCCGTACGAGATCGCCGAGGTCATCAGCGCGAGCAGGCCCATCAGCAGGAAGGCCAGCAGCAGGTTCAGCGGGCCGACCCGCAGGCCGAACGGCAGCGCGATGATGGTGATGATCACCGCCTGGACGAGCAGCGCCACGGTCTCCCGCAGCGCCCGGCCGAGCAGCAGCGCGAGCCGGCTGACCGGGGTCACCCGGGCCCGCTCGATGATGCCGGCCTTGAGTTCGCCGAGCAGGCTGAAGCCGGTGTACAGGCCGCCGAAGATGCACAGCACCGCCAACAGGCCCGGCACGTAGATCTGGTAGGTCTCGGCGTAGGTGGTCGCGCCCATCGGCGCCAGCACCTGCTTGAGCAGCGGTGCGAACAGCAGCAGGTAGAAGATCGGTTGGATCACGCCGACGGCGATCCAGATCGGGGTCCGCCACATCAGCAGCAGCTGGCGCTGGAAGACCAGCCAGGTGTCGCGGGCGAGCTTCATCGGAGCCCCTCCTCGGGGTTCGGAGGTGAGGGTCAGGACTGCTCGATGGAGCGGCCCGTGCGGGCCAGGAACACGTCGTCCAGGCTGGGGCGCTGCAGCTGCACGGTGCCGGTGGTGACGCCGGCCCCGTCGAGGGCGCGCAGCAGGTGCGGGACGGCGGCCGCGCCGTCGTCCAGGTAGAGCCGCAGGCCGTCCTCGTCGCGCAGTTCCAGCCGGTGCAGTTCCGGCAGGCCGGGCTGCTCGCGCAGGGCCTTGGCGGCCCGCTCGGCCTCGCCGGCGCCGAGGCCGATGAGGACGACGTCGCCGGATATCTCGCGCTTGAGCGTCTCCGGCGTGCCCTCGGCGACGATGCCGCCGTGGTCGACGATGGAGACCCGGTCGCAGAGCGCGTCGGCCTCGTCGAGGTAGTGCGTGGTGACGACGACGGTCATGCCCTCGTCGCGCAGCCGCCGGATCTCGGTCCAGACGTGGCCGCGGCTGGCCGGGTCGAGGCCCACCGTGGGCTCGTCCAGGAACAGCACCTTGGGCGAGTGGATGACACCGAGCGCGATGTCCACCCGGCGGCGCTGGCCGCCGGAGTAGGTGCGGCACGGCCGGTCGGCGAACTCGGTGAGCTCGAAGGCCTGGAGGGCCTCGTCGGCGCGGCGCAGGGCCTCGGCCTTGCCGGTGCCGTGCAGCCGCGCCTGCATCACGAGTTCCTCGCGCGCGGTGACGGCGTCGGTGGTGCCGCCGCCCTGGGCGACGTAGCCGATCCGGCGGCGGACCTCGGCGGGGTCGGCGAACAGGTCGGCCCCGGCGATCCGGGCCTCGCCGCCGTCGGGGCGGATCAGGGTGGCGAGCATCCGCAGGGTGGTGGTCTTCCCGGCGCCGTTGGGGCCGAGGAAGCCGAAGATCTCACCCGGAGCGACGTCCAGGTCGATGCCTCGGACGGCGTCCACGGGGGGCTGGCCGCGTTTCTTGGAGGGGTAGGACTTGCTGAGCCCCTTGGTCTCGATCAACCAGAACTCCCGTGCGGGGATGGGGTTGCCGGGGCGCCGGAAGGCGGCGCGCGGGACACCTGGGAAGTGGTGCTGCGGGCCACCCTAGGGGTTCCGGCACCCCGGAAACAATGGCCTAGACCAATGGATTGGCCCGAGGGGCACCCGGTGTGACCAGTGCCTCCACCCGGTCGGCGGCCGCCGCGGCCCCGCCGCCGGCGAGCAGTTCCGCCCCGACCCGGGCGGCCGCCGACCGGTAGCCGGGTTCGTCCAGCACGCTCCGCAGGGCCGCCGCCAGGTGATCCGGCGTCACCCGGGCGAACGGCACCCGCAGTCCCGCGCCGGCGGCCGCCACCTGGGCCGCCACGAACGGCTGGTCGTGCCGGATCGGCGCCGTGACCAGCGGCAGTCCGTGCACCAGGGCCTCGCCGACGGTGTTCATCCCGCCGTGGCACAGCACCGCGTCCAGTACCCCGCGCCGCATCAGCTCCAGCACCGGCGCCCGGTCCACCGCCACCGCGTGGCCGGGCAGTTCGGGCAGCAGCTCGCCGGGTGCCGCGAACACCGGCTGCACGTCCGGCCCGCACAGCTCCAGCGCCCGCACCGCCCGGGCCAGGAAGTCCGCGCCGAGCTCGCCGGACAGGGTGCCCATGGTGACCAGCACCCGGCGCCGCCCCGGCAGCAGCCGCTCCCAGGGGAACTCCGGATCGGCCGGCCGGTCCGTCAGCACCGGCCCGACCGCGGCATGGTGCGCGGGAACCGGCTCGGGGCCGGTCAGCGCGGGGCCGGTGAAGGCGAGCACCAGGGCGGGGGAGAAGCGCGGGTCGACGTACTCCTCCTCGGGCAGTTTGGCCCGCCGCCACAGGCCCAGCAGCAGGCCGGTCATCCACTCCTCCAGCAGCGGCAGCTCCCGGAACGGCCGGCCCAGCTCCATCGCCCCCGGCGCCAGGGTGCCCCAGGGCAGCCGGTGCCGGTGCGCCACCAGCGCCCCGGCCGGGGTGTGCTGGTCCACCAGCAGCGCGTCCGGCCGGAACTCCCGCACCGCCGCGTCCAGCGCCTTGGTGGTGAACCGCGCGTACGGGACGATGAAGCCCTCCCACAGCGAGCGGACGGCGGCCAGCCCGTGCCCGCCCTGCGCCCGGAACGCCCGGGTGCCGGTGCCGAACACCGTCGCGTCCGGCCCGAGCAGCGGCCGCAGCGCCGTCTCGGTGCCGGTCCAGGCCACCTCGTGGCCGCGTGCCACCAGCTCCCGGGCCAGGCCCACGGTCGGATTGACATGCCCGGTCAGCGGCGGGACCACCAGCAGGAAGCGGCTCATCGGGTGTCCTCCGCGGGCAGCAGCCGCTCGACGTCGGCGACGGTGAGGGCCTCCAGTGCGTCCAGGTCCAGGCCGGCCCGCAGCGCGGCGAGGTCCACCGACGGGCCGAAGCTCCGGCGCAGGCCCTCGTGCAGTGCGGCGAGCTCGGTCTCGTCCAGCAGCAGGTCCCCGTCCAGCCGGGACTGCCCGGTCACGCCGGCGGCCCAGTCGGGCGGCGCCTGTGCGGCCTCCGCCAGCAGTGCGACCAGGGCCGGAGAGACCGGCGGTACGGGGACGGGACGTTCACGATCGTTCATCAGGGACTCCACCGGCTCGACGACGCGGGGGCGGGGGGACGGCGGCACTGGGCCTGCGCGTTCCGTGGGGTGAGCTGTGCGGACTGTGCGCCGCAACCGCCCGAGATCACTTGTGCGGACCCGTCGGGCGTGGGAATACTAGCCCGCGTGACCGCACTGGAGGCAGTGGCCGTCCACCTCCCCCACCACACCGTGCCCATCGAGGCAGTGGGCGAGAGACTGGGCCTGACCCCACGTCAACTTCGACTCTTCCGCCGCTTCCACGGCCTGGACCAGCTGCGACTGGACCCGGACGGGAAGCTGCCCGACCTGCTCGGCGCCACCGTCGACGCCCTGACGGAGCTGCGCGGACGCGAACGGGACGTCCGTTTCGTGATCCACGCGCGCAGCATGCCGGTGGCCGTGCCCTACCCGCTCAACCCCCTGCACGACCTGCTCCACCGCTACGGCCTCGGCCACGCCCAGGCCTTCACCGTGACCCACCACGCCTGCGCCGTCGGCCTGCTGGCCGTCGACCTGGCCGGGCGCCTGCTCGCCGAGGAACCCGACCCACGGGCGCTGGCCCTGGTGCTCACGGGGGAGAAGACCTTCACCAAGGACGCCCAGGTGGTGCCCGAGACCGGCATCTTCGCCGAGGGCGCGGCCGCCTGCCTGGTCAGCGCCGACGGCGAACACGACCGGGTGCTGTCCTACGCGGTGCGCCAGCGCCCCGAGTTCGACGGCCGGCTGGCCGAGGACCAGGATCTGCTGGCCCGCTACCAGCGGGAGTACCCGGATGTGATGGTCGAGGCGATCGAGGCCGCCCTCGACCAGGCAGGTCTGGACCTCTCCGACCTGGCGCTGCTGCTCCCGCACAACGTCAACCAGGCCTCCTGGCGCACGATCGCGCGCCGGATCGGCTTCCCGATCGGGAAGGTGGTGCTGGACAACGTGACGTCGGTGGGGCACAGTTTCGCTGCGGACGGCCTCATCAATCTGCACACCGCCACCACGCGGGGGCTGCTCGAGCGGGGCGACCGCTACCTCGTCGCGGCCGCCGGTATCGGAGCGACCTTCTCCGCCATGGTCGTCGAGCACTGACGCCGGACGGCCGACCCGCCGTCGGCCCGTCCTCCCCGGTCCTTCTCCTCTTCCCCCGGGCGCCGGTCCTTCGGCCGCTCCGCCCCACTCCACCACGCACGACGGGACGGTCCTACCCATGTCCGACCAAGTGGTCCAGACCACCGACACCGAGCTGCGCGTCCGGATCCTGCACAGCCTGGGCGAGCTGATCCCGCGCGTCCTCAAGCGGGACCCGTTCGAGATCCCCGAGAACGCCTGCCTCTTCGACGACCTCGGCCTCACCTCGGCCGGCACCATCGAGCTGATCCTCGAGGTCGAGGAGGCGCTCGACATCCAGGTCGACGTCGAGCAGATCACCGAGGACGACCTGCGCTCGGTCACCAACCTGGCCGACTACGTCGCCTCGCACATCATCGCCGAGGACTGACCGGTGCCCGCCGCCCCGGGTCTCACCCGGGTGCTGACGCGGTACGCCGACGGCCGCTCCGAACTCTCCCTCGACCCCGACCTGCGGGTCTTCGTCGCCGACCTGGTCCGCCCGTACGGCCTGCCGCTGCGCGAGGACCTGTTGGCCGAAGGGGTCGGGCACGCCTACGAGGAACTGGCCGCCGGCCTGCTCGCCGAGGCGCTCGGACCGGACGAGCCGGCGGACGTACTGATCCAGGCCTTCGACTCGCCCGACATCCGGCCCGGCGCGCCCACCTCGCTCGCGCTCAGCCGCTCCTGCGCGGGCACGCCCACCGCGCTCGCGCTCTGCGACCAGGGCACCGCCGGGGCGTTCGCCGCGCTGCGCGCCGCCCTCGCGTACCAGCGGACCGGCGTCGCCCGGCGCGCGGTGGTCGTGCTCGCCGAGCAGACCGCGCTGCACCACCGGCCGCCCGAACCGGTCACGCTGCCGGACCGCCACTGCGCCGTCGTGCTGGTCTGCGAGACCTTGCCGGGCGAGGAGTTGACGGTCCGTCAGGAAAGTGGCGCGGCGGTCGGTCCGGACGATTCCGTCGGGTCCGTCGGGTCGGTCGAGTCGGTCGCGGAGGAGGTCCGCCGGCAGGCGAAGGCGCTGGGGGAGGACGCGGCCGTCCTGCTCGCCGCCGGGCTGGAGGTGCCGGGCCTGGACGCCGTCCGCGTCCCCGCCGGCCAGCCGTTCACCGGACTCTGGTCGGCGCTCGCCGAGCGGCTGCCCGGCTGGCGGGCCGAACGGCGGCCGGTGCTGCTGGCCGACTTCGACCCGAGACTCGGCGTGCTCTCCACCCTGACCCTGCGCGCCGGTCCGCCGTCATGACCGGCTCCGGTGCGGCCCCGGCCGGCACCGGTGCCACTGCTCCGGCTACTCCCACCGCTTCCGTTGCTCCGGTGACCGGCCCGGACCCGATCGACGTGTGGCTGATCCCCACCGACCAGCCCGAGCCGGTGGTCCGCGCCCTGTACGAGCTGCTCGACCCGGCCGAACGCGCCCGCGCGGACGGTCCCGACCGGCGCTTCGGGCGACGGTTCACCGTCGCCCACGGCGCCGTGCGCCTGCTCGCCGGAGCCCGGCTCGGCCGCGACCCCGCACGGCTGCGCTGGCACTACGGCCCGCACGGCAAACCCGGGATCGACGGCCTCGCCGTCAACCACTCCGCCTCCGGCGCCCTCGCGGCCGTCGCCCTCACCGAAGGGCGCGCGGTCGGGGTGGACGTCGAGGAGGTCCGGGACGCGCGGGTCGCGGTGCGGATGGCCCGGCGTTACTTCCCGGCCGCCGAGGCCGAGTCGGTCGCCGCCGACCCGGACCCGGCCGGGCGCTTCACCGTGCTCTGGTGCCGCCGCGAGGCGTGCGTCAAGGCGTACGGCGGGCGGCTGGTCCAGGGTTTCGGGCTGCCGCTGGACGGCCCCTCGCCGCTGCTGCTCGCCGACCCCGGGGCGCTCGGTCCCGGCCCCTGCCGGATCGAGGACGTGCCCGCCCCCGGCTCGTTCCGGGCCGCGGTGGCCGCCGTCGGACCCGGCCCGGCCACCGTCCGTCGGCGGATCTGGTCCCCGAGCAACTGACCTGCTCTGTCAGGTACTTGACGAAACATCAAGACTTTTCGAGGCCCCGCCGACATCCCAGGTTTCTGGTCTGGACCACATGATCGCCCCGCTGGTAGCGTCCCGACCGCACCTCGCCCAGACCTGCGAACCGAAGGGCGCGATCGACGTGATGACGCACGACGTGACCGAGACCGAGGGCCTGATCACGGCCCGCTTCCACGGCGTGGGCGGCGGCTCCGGCCCGCTCACCCTCGGCCAGGACAACATGCTCCGCTGCATCGGGCGCGACCGGCCCGAACAGATCAACCGCGAGTCGGTCTGGCCCGTCCCCGAGGGCACCACCGTCGCCACCGCCGTCGACGCCCTGCGCGCGCTCCTGGAACGGCACGAGTCGCTGCGCACCGTCTTCCCGCCCGGACCCGGCGCGGACGGCTTCCCCGAACGCCAGGAGGTGCGCGCCGAGGGCGAGTTCACCGTCGCCCTGGTCCCCGTCGGCGACCGCGAGGGCGCCGGGATCGACGCCCTGGCCGACGAGGTGGGCCGGGCCGACGTCGCCCTGCCCTTCGACCTGACCGCCGCCCCGCGGCTGCGCTTCACCCTGCTCACCGAAGGGCGACTCGTCCACCGGCTGGTGGTGGTGGGCTGCCACGCCGGGGTCGACGGCGTCGCCGTCACCCTGCTCATCCGCGACTGGCTGGCCCTCGCCGCCGGCGCGCAGCTGCCGCCGGCCGGCTCCCGCACCCCGCTCGAACTGGCCGCCCTGGAGCAGAGCCCCCAGGGGCGCCGCAAGACCGCGGCCGCGCTCAAGCACTGGGAGAGCGTGCTCACCACCGGACCGTCGAGCTCCTTCTCCGTCGACGGCATGACCCCCGGCCCGACCGAGGGGACGGCCGCCCTGCTGCTGCGCTCCCGGACCGCCGCCGCCGACCTCGAAGCGGTCTGCCGCCGCACCGCCGCCGGCCCCTCGGCCGTGCTGCTCGCCGTCTTCGCCGCTCTCGCCGCGCACCGCGCCGCCCGCACCGACCTGGTGATCTCGGCCCTGTCGGCGAACCGCCAGCGCTCCGCCCTCGCCGACCACATCGGCACCCTGGCCCAGGACGCCCTGATCGCCCTGGAGGTCGGCCCCTCCGGTGCGGAGGACGACCTGGACGCCCTGATCGGCCGCACCAAGGTCGCCTCCTTCACCGGCTACTGGCACAGCACGCTCAACGCCGACAAGGTCTGGCAGCTGGTGGAGGACGTCGCCGAGCGCCGCGGCGCCCGCTTCAACCGGCAGATCGTCGTCAACGACCTCAGCCTCGCCATCCCCGAGACCATCTCCGGCGCCCGCCCGGCCCCCACCGCCGACCCCGAGGTGCAGTGGCTGCCGGACCAGCCGCTGCCGGTGCGCCTGATGCTCAACATCCTGCGCACCGCCGGCAGCCTGGAGTTCGCCCTGCTGGCCTGCCCCCAGGTGTTCGAGCGCGCCGACGCCGAGCGCTTCGCCCGCGCCCTCCCCGCCGTCCTCGCGGCCGCCGCCGCGGGACCGCTGCCGCTCACCGACCTGGCCGCCCTCAGCGGCCTGCGCCCCGCCACCCGCACCGGCGACTGGCAGCGCATCGGAGCCGACTGGATCGACCTCGCGGCCGTCCGCGCCCTGGTCGCCGACGCCCTCGGCGCGCGGGCGACGGCGGTCGACCTCGGCTACGAGGACGGCCGGCTCACCGCCCGGATCGCCACCACCGACCAGGACCTCACCCCCGCCGAGGTACACCGTGCCGTCGTCGCCGCCCTCCCCGGCCGCGAGACCGCGATGGCCCCGCACCACTACGCCGTCCACCACCACCCCGGCCCGCTGCCGCTGCTCACCTGGCCGACCCTCCCCGCCCACACGGAGGGCTCGGGCCGCGCGGAGGCGGTACCCGCGGGGTAAGGGGCCCGTCCCGGGCCGCCACCGTTCCTCCCCGGAACACCCGGCCTCCGCTCACGCGGCGCGTTCGGCCCCGTACCGTACGCGCTCCTTCCGGGGTAGCCTCCGGGGAGGGGCGGGCGGAGGGGGAGAACACATGCATGTCCGGGACATGGTGGCGGCGACGGTGGTGGCCGAGATCCTGGGCGTCCTGTTCGCCTGTCTGCTCGGTCTGGCGGTGTGGCTGCTGCTGGGGGAGGGATGGCTGCGTGACCTCCCCTGGGCCCTCAGCGTCGTCGGAGCCGTCGGGGTCGCGGTCGAGTACGACCGCAAGCGCCCGCCGCGCCGGTTGCGCGGAGTGCTGGCCGGCGTGGCCGCCCTCGGTGCGGTGGCCGTCGTCGTCGCGGCGGTGGCGGACCGCGTTCTCCCGGACGCCGCCGGGACCGGGCTGATCGGCGCGATCGCCCTGCTGCTCGCGGTGCCGGTGGCCAACGGCGTGCTCGCCGCCGCCGCGGGGCGCCCGGCCGAGGGCTGACCCCTGCCGATCGCGGTCCTCCCCGCTGCGGCCCGGCCGGGCCCGGCGGAGACTGGGGGCGGGCCCCGGCTCCCGGGGCGCCCCCGACGCCGGGAGGGCCATGCTGCTCGGACTCACCACCGCCCTGGTCGCCACCGTCTGCTTCGGCTTCGGCTCGGTGTTCCAGGCGGGCGGCGCACGGGAGGCGCCGCCCGCGGACCGGGTGCGGGTCGGCCTGCTGGCCGCCCTGCTCCGCTCCTGGCGGTTCCTGCTCGGCACCGGCCTGGACGTCGCGGGCTTCGCACTGAGCATCGTCGCCCTGCGCACCCTGCCGCTGTTCCTGGTCCAGGCCGTCACCAACGCCAGCCTCGCCGTCACCGCGCTCGCCGCCGCCCGGCTGCTCGGGGCCCGGCTGCACCGCGCCGACCTGCTGGGCATCGCCGCCGTGGTGGCCGGTCTGACCCTGCTGGCCCTCGGCTCCGGGCACGCGGGCCGCGACCACGCGTCCGCCGCCTTCCACTGGGCGCTGCTCGGCACCACCGTGCTGATGCTGCTGCTCACCTTCGTCCTCGCCCGCCGCAGCGGGAACGCGGCGGCGGTCGGCCTCGGCCTGCTGGCGGGGGTCGGCTTCGGGGTCACCAGCCTCGCCGTCCGGGTCCTCGACGTGTCCGGGCCGCTCGACGTGTTCACCGACCCGGCCGCGTACGGGCTGGCCCTGGGCGGCCTCGGCGGGTACCTCGCCTACGCGCTGGCGCTCCAGCGCGGCACGGTGACGTCGGTGACCGCCGCCGGGACGGTGGCGGAGACCTTCGGCCCGGCCCTGGTCGGGGTGGTGGCGCTCGGCGACACCGCCAGGCCCGGCTACGCCTGGTGCGCGCTGACCGGGTTCGTGGCGGCGGTCGGCGGCACCTTCGTGCTGTCCCGGTTCGGGGAGGTGGAGTCCGAGATCGGCCTGCCGCCCGGCCCGGCGCCGTCCGGCCCCGACCCCACCCGGGTCGCCCGGACGGCTCCGCCATGCAAAGGTGATTTGCCGGACAAAACGGACGGCGAGGTGCGCACAGAGCGGCAGGTGCCATGACCCAGGACGCCACGGACGGCACGGACGACACCCGTCCACGCTCCCGAGGGCCCCGGCGGCGCCCCGCCGGAAACCCGCCGATCGCCCTGGTCACCGGCGCCTCCTCCGGCATCGGCGCCGCCACCGCCGACCGGCTCGCCGCCGCCGGCTGGCGGTTACTGCTCTCCGGCACCGACCAGACCCGGCTCGACGCCGTCGCCGCCCGCACCGGCGGCCGCCCGCTCCCCGCCGACCTCGCCAAGCCCGACGGCGCCCAGCGCCTCGCCGAGGCCGCCCTCGCCGCCGCCGGCCGGGTGGACGCCCTGATCGCCAGCGCCGGCCTCGGCTGGCGCGGCCCCTTCGCCCAGACCCCCACCGACACCCTGGACCGGATGCTGGAGGTCAACCTCGCCGCCCCACTGCGGCTGGCCCGGCTGCTCCTGCCCGCGATGCTGGAACGCGACCGGGGCCGGATCGTGCTGCTCGGCTCGATGGCCGGCCAGGTCGGCGTCCGCGAGGAGGCCGCCTACGCCGCCACCAAGGCCGGGCTGACCATGTTCGCCGAGAGCCTCTGGTACGAGCTGCGCGGCACCGGCGTCGGAGTCCGGCTGATCCTCCCCGGGGCGGTGGCGACCCCCTTCTTCGCCACCCGCGGCACCGACTACCAGCGCGAACGCCCCCGCCCCGTCACCGCCGAGGCGGTCGCCGACCTCGTCCACACGGCGATCACCACCGACCGCGACCGCGCCTTCCTCCCGCACTGGCTGGACTTCCCGGCCCGGATCCACGGCGCCGCCCCCGGCTTCTTCCGGCGGATGGCGGCCCGGTTCGGGTGAGGGCCCGGAGGGGCACCGGCCTCCTGCTCGGCGCCGCCGCCGGTGTCGAACTGCTCCACCTCGCCCCGGCCGCCGTCCGACTGCCGCCCGTCAAACGCCTGCTGGCCCGCCGGACCGCCGGTTACGGCACCGCCCCGGGGCACCTCGCCCTCACCTTCGACGACGGCCCCGACCCGCGCGGCACCCCGCCGATCCTGGACGCCCTCGACGACCTCGGCCTCCGCGCCACCTTCTTCCTCCTCGGCGCCATGCTCGAACGCTCCCCGGACCTCGGCCGCGAACTGGTCGCCCGGGGCCACGAGGTCGCCGTCCACGGCTGGCACCACCGCCGCCAGTACTACCCCGCCCCCGCCCGCGACCTGCGCGAACTGCGCCGCGCCACCGAGGCGGTGACCGCCCTCACCGGCACGCCCCCGCGCTGGTACCGCCCGCCCTACGGCGTCCTGGCCGCCGGCCAGGCCCTGGCCGCCCACCGCCTCGGCCTGCGCACCGTCCTGTGGACGGCCTGGGGTCGGGACTGGGAACCCGGCGCCACCGGCCCCTCCGTGCTCGCCACCGCCCGCCCCCACCTCACCGCGGGCGCCACCCTCCTCCTCCACGACTCCGACTGCACCTCCACCCCCGACTCCTGGCGCGCCACCCTCGCCGCCCTCCCCCTGCTCGCCGCCCACTGCCACGACCGCGGCCTCACCCTCGGGCCGCTGCGCGACCACGGCGTCAGGGGTGGCTGATGCGGACGGGGCCGCTTCCCCCGTCGCAATCGGGGGTAGCGGCCCGTTGGTGTGCGGGGGCGGTGTCAGGCGAGGCCGACTCGTTCCAGTGCGGCTTCGAAGCCGGTGCGCCAGCCGTCCGGGGTGGCGCCCGGCGACGGGGGTGGTTCGGGGCGGGTGAGGGCGGTGAGGGCTGAGCGGACGACCTCGGCGGGGCGGGCGGAGACGACGTCGGCGTGGCCGAGTTCCAGTTCGTGCTGGAGGTTGTCGCGGCCGTGGCCCTGGACGACGTCCAGGAGCAGGAGGCGGCGGCCCAGGGCGCGGGCCTCGCTGCAGGTGTCGCCGGAGCTGGTGACCACCAGGTCGGCGGCGGACATCAGGGCGGGCACCTGGTCGGTCCAGCCGAAGGGGTGGAGGCGGGGGCGGCGGGCGGCGGCGTGGCGCAGGCGGCGTTCGAGTTCGGTGTTGCTGCCGGCGACGGCGAGCACGTGCGGTCCGGCGTCGGCGAGTTCGGCGGCGGTGCGGGCCAGGGGGCCGAGGCCCCAGGCGCCGGACATCAGCAGCACGCAACCCGCGTCCGGCGGCAGGCCCAGCCGTTCCCTGGCCTCGGCGCGCGAGGGCGGGTGGTAGAACGGCGCGCGCAGCGGTGCGGGCAGGACGGCCACCGGGGCGTCCGGGCGGTAGCGGCGGACGCCGCAGGCGGCGACCTCGGAGGTGACCAGGAACAGGTCGGTGCCGTCCTGCACCCAGAGGCGGTGCGGGGTGACGTCGGTGCAGAGCACCAGGTGCCGGAAGGCGGGCGGGTCGCCGCGCAGCCGGTTGACGGCGGAGGTGGCGGTGGCGAACACCGAGACCACCAGCTCGGGGCGCTGCTCCGCGAGCAGCGCCCCGACGGCGGGCACCAGCCGTCGCCGGGCCGCCGCGTCGGCGAGCAGGGCGATCCGGGCGCCGGGGCGCAGGGCGGAGAAGTGGAACGCGTCGTAGACGCCGGGCAGGTCGAGCAGCCGCCGGAACACCGCCTCCCCGGCGTTGCCCGCGCGCTGCCCGAGCAGGGCCATCGCGTCGACCGTGCTGGTGGTCCAGCCGCGCGCCTCCAGGGAGTCGGCGCAG
Source organism: Kitasatospora purpeofusca (assembly GCF_000718025.1). GTDB lineage: Bacteria > Actinomycetota > Actinomycetes > Streptomycetales > Streptomycetaceae > Kitasatospora > Kitasatospora purpeofusca. The sequence goes on along the minus strand of NZ_JODS01000005.1, from coordinate 275,157 downwards.
GCCCGGGCCATCACGTCGTGGCCCTGGCCGAGCGAGCCGGAGACCAGCAGGGCGTGCGGCACTGTCCGGCCCCGGTTCAGGCGCCCCGGCGGGGGCCGGTGGCGGGGCCGGTCGCGGGCGCGGCCTCGGAGCGGTACCAGTCGGCGTACCGCCGCACGCCGTCGGCGAAGTTGGTGCGCGGCGACCAGCCGAGCAGCCGCTTGGCCTGCGCGGCGGAGATCCGGCGCCCGGCGTAGTCGGCGGTGCGGGCCTCGATGTGCTCGATGGTGACCGGTCCGAGCAGCCGGTCGACGGTGTCGGCGATGTCGCGGACCGAGACGGCGGTGGAGCCCTCCAGGGCGAAGGTCTGGTCCTCGGCGGCGGGGGAGAGGGCGCGGACGTGCGCGTCGGCGAGGTCCTCGACGTAGACGAAGTTGCGGCTCTGCCGCCCGTCGCCCGCGATGGTGATGGGCCGCCCGTCGAGCGCGGCCTGCACGAACCGGGCGACCACCAGCTCGTCGCGCATCCGCGGCCCGTACGGGATGCCGTACCGCAGGATGGTGAAGTGCCGCCCGTACAGCTGGCGGTAGCTGTGCACGAGCATCTCGGCGGCCAGTTTGGTGGCGACGTAGAGGTGCCCGCTGTGGTCCAGCTCGATCGGCACGTGCTCGTCGAGCTCCTGCTCCTCGTCCTCCATCCCGGCCTCGCCGAGGGCCGCCCCGTACACCCAGACGGTGCTGGCCAGCACCGTCCGGCTGAGGTCGTTGCGGCGGGAGGCCTCCAGGACGGCCTCGGTCCCGTCGATGTTGGCCCGCACGGCGCCGACCGGGTCGGCGGCGACCCGTTCGACGTCGGCCTGCGCGGCCAGGTGGAAGACCACCTCGCAGCCGTCCAGGGCGGCGGTGAGGGCGGGCAGGTCGAGGATGTCGATCCGCGCGTGGTCGGCGTCGGGGTTGAGGTACTTGTCGGTGGAGTCCACCGCGAGCACCTCGTGCCCGGCGGCGAGCAGCCGGTCGACGACGTGTGAGCCGATGAAGCCGCATCCTCCGGTGACCGCTATCCGCACGGTTCTCTCCTGTCTCTGTCGACTGTCTCTGGCGACCGGTCGTGACGGTTGTCACGACCGAGGCGGTCCGTCAGCCCGTGGAGCGGCGATGGACGGCGGACACCGCCTCGATCACCAGCTCGGTCTCGTCCTCGGTCATGTCGGAGTGCACCGGCAGGCAGATCTGCCGGGCGCAGACGTCCTCGGCGATCGGCAGCGCCTCCCGCCGGTACGGGGCGAGCACCGGCTGCAGGTGCAGCGGCAGGTCGTAGACCTCGCCGGACAGCCGGACGTCGTACTCCTCGGCGACGGCCCGCTTGAAGGCCGCGCGGTCGGTGCCGGGCGGCAGCAGGGCGACGTACTTGTAGTAGTTGCCGCGGGAGCCGGCCGGTTCGAGGACGGGCGTCAGGCCGTCCAGGGCGCCGAGCGCGGCGTCGTAGCGCTGGGCGACCCGGCGCCTGGTCTCCACGAACTCCTTGAGCCGGCGCAGGTGGACGGTGCCGATGGCGGCGTTGGGTTCGCTCATCCGCCAGGACGCGCCGAGCCGCACGTGGTGGTTGGTGGTGAAGGAGCCCTTGCCCTGGTCACGGTGGATCCGGGCCTCGTCGCGCAGTTCGGCGGACTCGGTGAGGATCATGCCGCCCTCGCCGCTGGTGGTGACCTTGGTCGGGTAGAAGGAGAAGGCTCCGGCCGTGCCGAAGGTGCCGGCGGCGCGTCCGAGGTAGCTGCTGCCGTGCGCGTGCGCGGCGTCCTCGACCAGCGGGATGCCCCGGGCGTCGCAGATCGCGCGCAGGGCGTCTACCTCGGGGGTGATCAGCCCGCCGATGTGGACCAGCACCACGGCCGCGGTGTCGGGGGTGAGCGCGGCCTCCAGGGTGTCCGGGCCGAGCGCGAGGGTGGCCGGGTCGACGTCGGCGAAGACCGGCCGGCCGCCGGCGTGCAGGATCGCGCCGGCGGTCGCGTAGAAGGTGACGGCGGGGACGACCACGTCGCGGTCGCGGACGTCGAGGCCGCGCAGGACGATCTCCAGCGCCGCGGTGCCGCTGGCGACGGCGACCGCGTGCGTGGCGCCGTGCTCGGCGGCGAAGGACTGCTCGAACCGCTCGGTCCAGGGGCCGAGGGTGAGCGCGCCGGTGGCGAGCATCTCGCTCACCGCCTCCGCGACGGTCGCGCGGTCGTTCTCGTCGAACACGATGCGGGCGGCGGGAACGCCCATGGGCCACCTCCGGCAGCGGGTCGAGCTGCGGACGGGCGGTGTTCCGGGGGCCCGCGGGCTTCCCGGTCACCGGTGACGGACAGGTCTGGACGAACCGGTGCAAAACGTCCGGTCCAGGCACATCACGCTACTTCGCCGGTCGGGACGCGGCCCGTCCGTACCCCCGCCCGGGTGACCCGGCTGCCCCGGGCGAACCCCGCACCCTGCACCCCGACCCCGGTGGCCGCCCCCTCGGCCGCAGGTCGGAGCCGGACGGCCGCCGACGCGCTGCGGGCACTACGCCGTCCGGGTCGTCCTGCTGCGTCCGCAGTAGTCCGGAATGCCTGCGCAGGGCCGACGCCGACGAGACGCCCGCCGACGCAGGATGGCCATGCTCCGGGAGCCCCTGGCCGCGACGGCCGGGCAGCGCTCCCGTTCGCCGTCCAACGCCCGCCGTCCAACGCCGACGTCCGACACCCGAAGGAGTCCGCTCTCCCGTGGCCACTTTCCTGTACCGCCTGGGCCGATGGTCCTTCCTCAGGCGCCGACTGGTGACCCTGCTCTGGGTCGCCCTGCTGGCCGCCGTGGGGGTGCTGGCCGCCAAGGCGCCCGCCGCCCCCGACGACGGCTTCGCCATGCCCGGCACCGAGGCGCAGAAGGCCTTCGACCTCATGGACGAGCGCTTCCCCGGCGCGATGTCCGACGGTGCCTCGGCCCGGATCGTCTTCGTCGCGCCGTCCGGCCAGAAGATCACCGCCACCGAGAACCAGCAGACGGTCGAGAAGACGGTCGCCGAGCTCGCCCACGGCGAGCAGGTCGTCGGAGCCGCCGGACCGTTCAAGACCGGCGCCGTCTCCCAGGACGGCACCACCGCCTACGCGACGATCAGCTACGACGCCAAGCCCGGCAAGGTCTCCACCGGGGCCACCGACGCCCTGGAGCAGGCCGCCCAGCACGCGCGGGACGCCGGCCTCACCGTGGACATCGGCGGCACGGCCCTGATGGCCGGCGGCGAGGCGGGCGGTTCCGCCGAGGCGATCGGCATGGCGATATCGGCCGTCGTCCTGGTGATCACCTTCGGCTCGCTGCTGGCCGCCGGACTCCCGCTGCTCACCGCGGTGATCGGCGTCGGCCTCGGCATCGCGCTGATCACCGGGCTCGGCAGTGTGCTCGGCCTGTCCAGCACCACCAGCACGCTGGCGATGATGCTGGGCCTCGCCGTCGGCATCGACTACGCGGTCTTCATCGTCTCCCGCTACCGCGCCGAGCTGCTCGACGGGTACGCGCCCAAGGAGGCCGCCGGACGGGCCGTCGGCACGGCCGGGTCGGCCGTGGTGTTCGCCGGGCTCACCGTGATCATCGCGCTGGCCGGGCTCTCCGTGGTGGGCATCCCGCTGCTGGCCAAGATGGGCCTCGCGGCGGCCGGCACCGTGGTGATCGCCGTCCTGGTGGCGCTCACCCTGGTCCCCGCGCTGCTCGGCTTCATCGGTCCGCGGGTGCTGCCGCGCAAGCTCCGCAAGCGGGGCCGCGCCGCTGCGGGCGCCACCGCCCGCCCCAACGGCGGCACCCGCTGGGCCCGGTTCGTGCTGCGGCGCCCGGTCGCCGTCCTGGTCGGCGGCGTGATCGGGCTGGGCGTGCTCGCGCTGCCCGCCCTCGACCTGCGGCTCGGCCTGCCGGGCGACGAGGCGAAGCCCACCTCCACCACCCAGCGCCGCGCCTACGACCACCTCTCCGAGGGCTTCGGTCCGGGCTTCAACGGCCCGCTGACCCTGCTGGTCGACGCCAAGGGCGTGCCCGACCCGAAGGCCGCCGCCCAGCAGGTCGGCGACGCCGTGAAGGGCCTGCCCGGCGTGGTCGCCGTCACCCCGGCGGCGTTCAACCAGGCCGGGGACACCGCCCTCGTGACCGCCATGCCGGCCACCGGACCGAGCGAGGCGGCGACCACCGACCTGGTCCACGCCATCCGTGACAAGGCACCGGGCCTCAAGTCCGCCACCGGCGCGACGGTCCTGGTCAGCGGTCCGACGGCGATGAACATCGACGTCTCGCAGAAACTGAACGACGCGCTGCTGCCCTACCTCGCGGTGGTCGTCGGCCTCGCCGTGGTGCTGCTGCTGGTGGTCTTCCGCTCGGTGCTCGTCCCGCTCAAGGCCGCCGCCGGATTCCTGCTCTCGGTGGCCGCCGCGCTCGGCGCCGTCGTCGCGGTCTTCCAGTGGGGCTGGCTGGCCGAGCTGATCGGGATCGAGCAGACCGGCCCGGTGATGAGCATGATGCCGATCTTCATGATCGGTGTGGTGTTCGGCCTGGCCATGGACTACGAGGTCTTCCTGGTCACCCGGATCCGCGAGGCCTATGTGCACGGCGAGGAACCCGGCGAGGCCGTGGTCACCGGCTTCCGGTACAACGCCCGGGTGGTCACCGCCGCCGCGCTCATCATGATCAGCGTCTTCGCCGGCTTCATCGGCATGAACGAGCCGATGATCAAGATGATGGGCTTCGGCCTGGCCGCCGCCGTCGCCTTCGACGCCTTCGTGGTCCGGATGGCGATCGTCCCGGCCACCCTCGCCCTGCTCGGCCGCCGCGCCTGGTGGCTGCCGCGCCCGTTGGAGCGGATCGTCCCCGACATCGACGTCGAGGGCGCCAACCTCCGGACCGAGCCCCCGCTCCCCGCCGCCCCCGGCGACGGGACCGGCAGCGACGGGAGCGGTACCGAACGGGCCCGCCACTCGGTCGGCGTCTGAGTACCCCGCCCCGCCGCGATCCCTCTCCCCGGGACCGCGGCGGGGCGGCCCGCGTTCCGGCCGGCGCACCCGACCGGTCAAAATGGTACGAACCGTGGACGAACACCACTGCCGAACCGTAGTCGAACCGCATGACCCGGTACTGCATCCGCAGTACCCGCCGCACGGCACCCGCCGAACCGCCCGTCCCCCCGCCGAACCGTCCGGGCCCGTGGAGAACCGAGCATGACCGACACCTGGCCGCGCCGCGTCCGCCGCCGCTACCCCCGCCTGCTCGACGCGCTGCTCGTGCTCGGTGTCTTCACCGCCACCGCCGGCACCACCACCGTCGACCGCCTCGGCAACCACCTGGAGCCCAACCCGCCCGCGCTGGCCCTGGCCGTCGTCTCCAGCGCCGCCGTCCTCCTGCACCGCAGCCACCCCCGCGCACTGTTCGGGATCACCTTCGCCTGCGCCCTGGCCATCTGCTTCGTCGCGACCCAGCTCAACGTCGGACTGGTCGCCCCGCTGATCGTCGGGCTCTACGTGCTCGCGGTCCACACCGACCGCACCACCGCGCGCATCGCCACCGCCGTCGCGGCCGTGCTGCTCACCGGCGCCACGTTCGTCGCCGAACCCGGTGCTCCGATCGGCGCCCGGATCGGCTTCGTCGCCTGGATCCTGCTGCCCGGCGCCATCGGCGACTCGGTCCGCACCCGCCGCGCCCACCTGGCCGCCATCGAGGAACGCGCCGAACGGGCCGAGCGCACCCGCGAGGAGGAGGCCCGCCGCCGGGTCGCCGACGAACGCATCCGGATCGCCCGCGACCTGCACGACGTCGTCGCGCACCACATCGCGCTCGCCAACGCCCAGGCCGGGATCGCCGTCCACCTGCTCGACCGCAACCCCGCCCAGGCCCGCGAGATGCTCAGCCACCTGACCGACGCCACCGGCTCCGCGCTGCGCGAGCTCAAGGCCACCGTCGGCCTGCTGCGCCGCGCCGACGACCCGGAGGCCCCGCTCGAACCGGCCCCCGGCCTGGACCGGCTGCCCGACCTCGTCGACGCCTTCGAACGCGCCGGGCTGCCGGTCCGGCTCACCGTCGAGGGGGAGCGGCAGCGGCTCTCCCCGGGCGTCGACCTCACCGCCTACCGGATCCTCCAGGAATCCCTGACCAATGTGGCCAAGCACGCCGCCGGCAGCGCCGCCGACGTCACCCTGACCTACTCCGGCGGCCGGTTCCTGCTGACCGTCGCCAACGACCGCCCGCCGCGCCCGGTCCCGCCCGCGTGCGCCCCGGCCGGCGGCGGCTTCGGCCTGATCGGCATGCGCGAGCGCGCCGCCGCCGTGGGCGGACGCCTCACCGCCGACCGCCGGCCCGGCGGCGGCTTCCTGGTCTCCGCCGAACTGCCCCTGCGCACAGCAGCCCGAGAGGAACCCGCGTGACCATCCGAGTACTGCTCGCCGACGACCAGGCCCTGCTGCGCGGCGCCTTCCGCGTCCTCATCGACGCCGAGGACGACATGGAGGTGGTCGGCGAGGCCGCCGACGGCCGGGAGGCGGTCGAACTGGCCCGGGCCACCCGCCCGGACGTGGTCCTGATGGACATCCGGATGCCCGGCGTCGACGGCCTCTCCGCCACCGCCGCCATCTGCGGCGACCCCGACCTCGCCGGCACCCGGGTGCTCATCCTCACCACCTTCGAGATCGACGAGTACGTGGCCCAGGCCCTGCGCGCCGGCGCCGGCGGCTTCCTCGGCAAGGACGCCGAACCCACCGAACTGCTTGCCGCCCTGCGCCGGGTCGCCGCCGGCGAGCCGCTGCTGTCGGCCGCCGCCACCCGCGCCGTCATCGACCGCCTGCTCGCCCAGCCCGACCCGGCCGGGGCCCCGGCCGCCGCCCCCGAACGGCTGGCCGCCCTGACCGCCCGGGAGCGCGAGGTGATGGCCATGGCCGCCACCGGCCTCAGCAACGAGGAGATCGCCGCCCGGATGTACGTCAGCCCGTTCACGGTGCGCACCCACATCCACCGGGCGATGTCCAAGCTCGACGCCCGCGACCGCGCCCAGCTGGTCGCCCTCGCCTACCAGACCGGCCTGGTCCGGACGCCCCGCCCGGCCTCCGGCCCGAACGACTGATCAGCACGGCCGGTGGTCCGTACCACCACGGGGGGATGACACCCGGCGGCGGCCTCCCTATGGTCCAGACCCATGTTGAGGAGATTACGACCCACCGGCCCGCTGAGAACCGTCGGTGCCGCGCTCGCCCTGGCCCTCGCCGGGGCGACCACCGGCGCCGGTGCAGCCGAAGCCGTGCCGACGCGGCCCACCGCGCCCCTGGTCTGGACCGACTGCCCCGCCGACCCGTCCGGCGCCCCGGTGGACCCCCGGCTGCGCTGCACCACCCTGAAGGTGCCGCTGGACTACCGGGAGCCGCGTGGGCGGACCGTCGAGATCGCGGTGTCCAGGCTCCCCACTGCCAAGCCGGGGCTGCGCCGCGGGATCCTGGTCCACAACGGCGGCGGCCCCGGGGTGGCGAGCCTGCACCTGCCGAGCGCCCAGGAGTCCGGCTACCCGCAGGAAGTGCTGGACCGCTACGACCTGGTGGGCTTCGACCCGCGCGGGGTCGGCCGCAGCACCCCGGTCAGCTGCGGGCGGACGGCCGCCGAGGTGCCGTACGAGCTGGTGTTCCCGTTCCCCGCGCCGGACGGCTCGATCGCCCCCAACGTGCGGTTCGCCCGTGACCTGGCGCGCGACTGCCTGGCCCGCAACGGCGACCGGATCCGCCATCTGACCACCGCCAACACGGCACGCGACCTGGACCGGATCCGGGCCGCGCTCGGCGAGCCGAGGATCTCCTACCGCGCCGCGTCCTACGGCACCTACCTGGGCGTCGTCTACGCCGAGCTGTTCCCGGGGCGGACCGACCGTTTCGTGCTGGACGGCAGTGTCAGCCCCAACGTCACCTGGCAGGACCGGCTGGCCGGCTGGGACCGCGCGAGCGAGCTGCGCTTCGAGGACTTCGCCCGCTGGGCGGCCGAGCGGGACAGCACCCTGCGCTTCGGTGCCACCCCGGCGGCCGTCCGCGCCAACTACCTGGCCCTGGCGGCGGAGCTGGACCGGACGCCGGTGGTCCACCCGGTGGCCGGACCGGTCAACGGCAACCTGTGGCGCACGCTCTACCGGCTGGACTCGTACCACACCGCGCTGTTCCAGGAGATCGCCGACTGGTGGCGCTTCCTCGCCGACGGCGGCGCCGGACCGGTCCCGTACTGGTGGCTGGCGAAGGGCACCCCGGGCATCCCGGAGGACAACGACGTGGCCGCGCTGACGGCCGTGCTCTGCGGCGACACCCCGGCGCCGCGCGACCTCGGCCACTACCGGCGGGCCGTCGCCGAGAGCCGGCTGCGGAACCCGATCGTGGCCGGCATGGGCGCCAACATCTGGCCCTGCGCGTTCTGGCCGGACCCGGTCGAGCCCGCCGTCCGGATCACCGACCGGGGCCCCGCGAACATCCTGCTGCTCCAGACCGAGCGCGACCCGGCGACCCCTCTGACCGGCGCCCTGGAGATGCGGGCGACCCTCGGCGAGCGGGCGCGCATGGTCACCGTCGACGGCGGCAACCACGGCGCCTACGACCGCTCCACCCCCTCCTGCGCGGTCGCCGCCGCCGACCGGTTCCTGGCCACCGGCACCCTGCCGGCCCGGGACCTCGGCTGCGCCCCGGACCCGGTCCCCGCCGCCGGCTGACCGCGGGCTGACTGTCGGCGGAGCGGCCGCGGCCGCTCCGCCGACAGTCAGCCCGGGCCGGCGGGCTCAGGAGGCGGGGAAGAGACGGCCCAGGTGGTAGCGGAGGGTGGCGATCGCGTCCTCCGGGGTGCGCTGGCCGAGCAGGACGCTCAGGCCGAGGCCGGCGGAGGCGGCGAGCATGACGGCGGCCTCCTGCCGGGCGTCCAGGTGCGGGTCGGTGGCCCCGGACCGCTGGGCGGCCTCGAGCTGCCCGACGAGGAACGCCTCCATCTCGTCCGGTGCCGCGAGGAAGTCCCGGCCGCCGAGGGCGGTGTCGGTGACGGAGAGCACCGCGTACTCGGTGTGGACGAGGTGGAAGACCCGGCTCTCCTCGTCGGTGGGGACGGCTTCGAGCAGCACCGCCTCGACGATGTCGCGCGGGGTGGGTGACGGGCCGGTGGCCCGCACCCGGTCGCGGACCCGTTCGCCCATGCGGGTCGTCAGGCGGTTGACCGCGGCGAGCAGCAGCTGCTCCTTGGTGTCGAAGTAGTACTGCACCAGCCGCACCGAGATGCCCGCCTCGACGGCGACGGACCGCATGGTGACGGCGTGCAGCCCGGTGTCGGCGGCCGTGCGGAGCAGGGCGTCGACGATCTGGGCCCGGCGCTCGTCATGGTCGACCAGCTTCGGCATCGGGTTCCTCTCGAACGTTTTTATGGTACAAACATACCATCAAATCCTGCGGTTCTGCGTACCGGGAGGGGTTATGACCCGAGCGAGTGTCGGACATTTCGTCAGTGAGGAAGCCCGCGCGAAGTTCCTGGCGGCGTACGACCGCGCCATGGAGCTCTGGCCCGGCCCGCGCGAGGAAATGGACGTCGAAACCGCCTACGGCACCGTCCACGTCCACCGCTGCGGGGCCCGGACCGGCGAGCCGATCGTGCTCCTGCACGGCCACGCCGGACACGCCTCCAACTGGTACCCGCAGATCGCCGCCCTGGGCGAGAACCACCCGGTCTACGCGATCGACACCCTGGACGACCCCGGCCGCAGCGTGCAGCGCGCCGTCGCGGCCGGACCGGCCGGACCGGCGGAGAACGCGGCCTGGCTCGGTGAGGTCCTCGCCGGGCTGGGGCTGGAGCGCGTCCACCTGGTCGGCCTCTCCTACGGCGGATGGCTGGCCCTCAACCAGGCCGTGCACGCACCCGACCGGCTCGCCTCGATCGCACCGCTGGACCCCGGCGGGATCGAGAAGGTCCCCGCGCGGTTCTACGCGCACATGATCGGCGGGCTGTTCGGCATGCTCGCCCCGCGCCCGCTCCGCCCCGCCCTCGGGCGACTGCTCGCCAATCCGGCCCTGGGCGCGCCGCCCGCGATGATCGCTCCGCTGATGCTGGCCGTGCGGACCTACAAGCCGAACACCCGCCCCGCGGCCCGGCCGTTCACCGACGAGGAGCTGGGCTCGATCCGGCTGCCGGTCCTCGTCCTGCTCGGACGGCGCAGCGCCCTGCTCCGGCCCCGTCAGGTGCTGGCGCGGGTCACCGCGCTGATCCCGGGCGTCCGGGCCGAGATCGTCGAGCGGGCCGGCCACGGCCTCAACCTGGAGCGTCCCGAACTGGTCAACGAACGCCTCCTGGGGTTCGTCGACGCGCTCCGGGCGGAGCCGAGCCGGAGCGAGTGACGCCACCGGGGGCGGGCCGGGGGGCGGGCCGGAGGGGGGACGGGCCGGGGGCCGTCGGGGGAGGGCGGGAGCGGAGCGCCGCCGGGCGGGCAGTGGACCCGCCCGGCGGCGGCCGGCATGCGCTGGAGTGCGGACTCGGATGCGGGGTAGCCGCTGGTGGGGTCGGCGGCCCCGTCCGGGGAGGCGGGCGCGTCCGGCCGGGTCCCGGCGGCGGCCAGGTGGCGCAGCCGGGCGCGGGTCGACACCGCCAGTACGGCGGGGCCGCCGTCCCTGCCGCCGTCCCTGTCGCCGGTCGGGCCGGCGGGCTCGGCGCGGGTGTTGTGGAGCCTCGCCCGCCGGTCCTCGGCGTCCGCCCGGTCGGCGGTGGCGCAGGAGCGCGCCCGGAGGGCGCGCGGTGACGGGAGGGGCGCGGGGCAAATCCTGTGCGCCGACTGTCGATCGGACCGCGCCATGTTCTTTGACCTGCGGCTTCCGTAGTGGAAGGCGTCATTTCGTTCGAGGCAACAGGATGTTAACCGGATCGGCACACTCTGTGCTCAAAACCGGCTTTTGCTTGCTCCATACCCGTGTTTTACTCGCTCTTGACGCAACGTCAGGTGAGCAGGTCAGCACCTGACGTCACCGAAGGAGGCAGTCACCCTCATGGAACCGCTCATCGACCGGGCCCGGGCCTTCCCGCAGCGGGTCGGGGACACCGGCCGCGAACTCACCGGGCTCGCCGCCGGCCAGAGCCCGCAGGCCCTGTTCATCACCTGCTCCGACTCCCGCGTGGTCCCGGCCCTGATCACCAACGCCGACCCCGGCGACCTCTTCGAGCTCCGCACCGCGGGCAACATCGTCCCCGTCTACCGGGCCGACGGCGCCTCGGGGGAGACCGCCACCGTCGAGTACGCCGTCGAGGTGCTGGGCGTGCGCGACATCGTCGTCTGCGGCCACTCGCACTGCGGCGCCGTCGGTGCCGTGGTCCGCGGCGAGGACCTCAGCGTGGTGCCCGCCGTCCGCTCCTGGCTCCGCCACGCCGACCGGGCCGTGCTCCGCGCGGACGAAGCCGAGGTCTTCGACCCGACCGTCGCGGGCCCCGTGCAGCGGCACGTCCTCGCCCAGCTCGACCGGTTGCGCGGCTATCCCGCCGTCGCCCGGCGGCTGGACGAGGGGCGGATCCGGCTGCGCGGCTGGTTCTACGAGATCCACACCGGCCTGGTGCTCGAACACCGGGCCGACACCGATCTGTTCCTGCCGCTGTGAGCCCCGCACCGCACGGGCCGCCGCACGACCCGCGGCCGCACGCCCCACCGCCCTCCGGGCCGTTACCCCATGACCACCGTCCGACCCGCCACTCTCCCGAGGACCCGATGACTCGTCGTCCCGCCCTTCGGCTGAGCACTCTGCGCTCCGACCTCCCCGCCTCCCTCGTCGTCTTCCTGGTGGCGCTCCCGCTCTGCGTGGGCGTCGCCGTCGCCTCCGGCGTACCGGCCGAACTCGGCCTGGTCACCGGCATCGTCGGCGGCCTGGTGACCGGGCTGATGCCCGGCAGCAGCCTCCAGGTGTCCGGCCCCGCCGCCGGGCTGACTGTCCTCGTGCTCGCCGCCGTCCAGGAGCACGGCCTCGCCACCCTCGGCGTGATCACCGCCGCGGCGGGCCTGCTCCAGCTCGCCATGGGCGCCGCCCGCCTCGGCCGGCTCTTCCGGGCGATATCCGTCTCGGTCGTCCAGGGCATGCTGGCCGGCATCGGCCTGATCCTGATCGCCGGTCAGCTCTACGCGCTGGCCGACATCAAGGGCCCCACCGGCGGCCCCGCCAAACTCGCCGGACTCCCCGGCCTCGCCGCCGACGTCGCGGGGGACGGGCGCGCGCTCGCCGCCGCCGCGATCGGCGCCGGGACGATCGCGGTCCTGCTGCTCTGGCCGCGCCTGCCCGCCCGGGTCCGGGTGGTCCCCGCGCCGCTCGCGGCCGTCGCCGGAGCGACGGCCGTCACCGGCCTGTTCGACCTGCCGGTCGCCCGGATCGAGGTGGCCGGACTGGCCGGCGTGGTCAACCTGCCCGGCGCCTCCGACCTCGCCGCACTCGGCAGCCTCGGCGTGCTCGGCACGGCGTTCGCCTTCGCCCTGATCGCCTCCGCCGAGAGCCTGTTCAGCGCCGCCGCCGTCGACCGCCTGCACCACGGTCCGCGCACCGACTACGACCGCGAACTGCTCGCCCAGGGCGTCGGCAACACCGTCTGCGGTCTGCTGGGCGCCCTGCCCATGACCGCCGTGATCGTCCGCAGCGCGGCCAACGTCCAGGCCGGTGCCCGGACCAAGGCCTCCCGGGTGCTGCACGGGGTCTGGCTGCTGCTCTTCGCCGCGCTGGTCCCCGCCGCCCTCTCGGTCATCCCGCTCGCCGCGCTGGCCGGCGTCCTGGTCCACGCCGGGGCCAAGCTCGTCCCGCTGCGCACCCTGCGGCCGCTCTGGCGGGCCGACCGGGGAGAGGCCGGGATCCTCGCCGTCACCGCGATCGCCATCGTGCTGACCAACCTGCTCGAAGGCGTCCTGCTCGGCCTTCTCCTCGCCGTGCTCAAGAGCGCCTGGGACACCTCCCACCTCCAGGTCGCCGTCGCCGAACTCCCCGACGGCGCGGTCCGGGTGACCCTCCACGGCAGCGCCACCTTCCTCCGGCTGCCCCGCCTGCTGGAGACCCTCGAATCCCTGGAGGGCCTGCCGGCGGACCGCCCGGTTCGCCTCGACCTCGCCGGCGTGCGGCATCTCGACCACGCCTGCCGCAGCGCCCTGGACCAGTGGCAGGAGCGCCACAACCGCAGCGGCTCGGCCGAACTCGTGGGTCTCCCCGCCGCAGCCGCCTGATCAGCCCTCCTGGCGCAGCGCCTCAGCCCGAGGGGTCTGCTGGTAGAGGGCCCGGTGTCCGGACCGGGTCCTCACCAGCAGGCCCGCGCGGTGCAGGACGCCGAGGTGGTAGGAGACGGTGCTGGCCGCGAGCCGGTGCCGTTCGGCGAGCTCGGTGGTGCTCCGGGGGACGTCCAGGTCGGCCAGGAGCCGGGCCCGGGTGGCCCCGAGCAGGTCACCGGCGGGCGAGGCCGGGGCCGGCTCCGGACCGGGGTCGGCACCGGGTCCCGGGAACGCGGGGTAGAGGATCATCGGCCGCAGCTGCCGGGCGCCGGGCAGCGGGTCGACCGAGACGTGCAGCTCGGAGCTGAAGACCGTCGGCGTGAGGTACAGCGCCTTCGCGGGGAGCTTCGCCCGGGCGTCGACGAGCAGCCGGACGCCCTCCTCGTCGTACAGCACGCGCGGATGCAGTCCGCCGAGCACGCTCGCCAGGCCGTGCCGGGCGGAGAGCTGGGCCCGCCGCGCGATGTCCGCGTCGATCCGGGCGCGCAGCACCGGCCAGCGCGGTCCGACGGCGGCCTGCCAGAGCTGGTGGAGCTCGGCGGCGACCAGTTCGGCGAACTCCGCCTCGCCCCGGTCCAGCGCCCGCAGCAGGGCGCGCGGCGCGCGGCCGCCCGCGATGCCGAGCGCCGCGTCACCCGCGAGCATCGTCCGGACCTCCTGCGCCAGCCGTTCCGGGGCGACGGTGGCGACCGCGTGCAGCTCGCGTTCGAGCGACTCCTCGTGCTGCTCCGGCTGCGGGTTGAGGAAGTCCGGGATGTACGTCCACGCCCCGGTGAAGAAGGACTCCAGCAGTGCCAGCCGCCGCTCGCGCACCGCCTCCCGGATCAGCGCGCCCGGCCCGCGCCCACCGGCGCCGCGCCCGCCCGCTCGGGCTGCTCGGGCTGCTGCGGCCGCTCCGGCCGCTCCTGCCGTCGAGCGGAGCAGCCACAGGCTGTCGGTGACGTTGTACAGCGGCGAGATCACGAACCGGGTGTTCGCCACCGCCAGGGCGTCCAGCTCGATCCGGAGCACCGCATCCCCCTCGTCCCCCGCCCTGCCTGCGTTCGAGCCTCATCGAATCATTCGACCCGATGGCCCGGCGGGCGATTCCATGGATCCGGGCCGGACGATGCTGAACCGGACGACGGTGAACCGGACGAAGGCGAAGCCGGCCGAATCCGTACCGGCGGGATCCGAACCACCGTGACGGCGAAGGGGATCGACGTGATCAGGAAGGGGGCGACAGCCGCCGGGGCCGTCGGCTGCGGCAGTGCCCGGTAGCCACCGCGCCGGGTTCCCGGCCGGGCGCGCAGCCGCCCGAGCGTGCTCCGCCGGGGGCACCATGGGGAGGGACGGGTCGTGGGCGCGGCGGGTGGAGGCGGAGTGGAGCAGGCGGCGGGGGAGTGCTGGGTGGTCGGGGTGGACGTCGGCGGCTCCGGCATCCGGGTCGGGGCGGCGCCCGCAGACCGCCCGGTCGACCCGACGGGGACGCGGACGGTCGCGGCGGCCGCCGCCGCACGGGTGTCCGCCGCGGCGGGCGGACAGGACGCGCGGGCGCTGCTCGACCGGCTGCTGCCCGCACTCGACACCCTGGTCGCCGGCCTGCCCGGCGGGGCCCGGATCGGCGCGGTCGCCGTGGGCGCCACCGGGATGGCCCTGCTCGGCCGGGACCTGGCAGCCCGGCTGCCCGGCCCGCTCGCCCGGGCCACCGGCGCCCGGCGGCTGGTGCTCGCGGGCGACGCGGTCACGGCCTACGCGGGCGCGTTGGGCACCGCCGCCGGGGTGGTGGTGGCCGGGGGGACGGGGCTGGTCGCGATCGGCCTCCGCCCGGGCGGGAGCTGGTGCCGCGCCGACGGCTGGGGCCAGTTGCTCGGGGACTGCGGCGGCGGCGCCTGGATCGGCCGGGCCGGGCTGGAGGCGGCGCTGCGGGCGCAGGACGGGCGCAACGGGGGTTCGCCCGTCCTGCTGGCGGCAGCCGAGCGGTACTACGGCCCGGTCGCGGGCCTCCCGGCCGCCCTCCAGCCGCGTCCGGACCGGGCGGCGCTGCTCGCGGAGTTCGCCCCGGCGGTGGTCGCGGCCGCCGAGGAGGGCTGTCCGGTCGCCGGAGGCCTGCTCCGCCGCGCGGGCGAGGAGATCGCGGCCACCGCGACCGCCGCCGCCACGGCCGCCGGTGGGGCCGAGCCCCGGCTCGCCCTGACCGGTGGCCTGTTCCGCTTCGACCCGCTGCGCCGGGCGACCCTGGACGCGCTCGCGGTCCGCCTCCCCGCCGCCCGCCCCGGCCCCCCGGACGGCCCGCCCCTGCTCGGAGCCCTCCGGCTGGCCGCGGCCGCCTCGGCCGCCGTCGGCACCGTCGCGCCGGGGTTCCCCTGGCCGCTGGACCCGCCCCTGCTCGACGTTCTCGACCTCGCCGGTCTACCCGATCTCCCCGACCGCGCCGCCGCCGAGGACGGCCCGCGGCGGCCGTGAAAAGCATTTGAGGGGTGCTCCCGGCTCTGGCAGCGTGGTCGGTATGGAGAAGACCCCTGCCCCCGATGACTGGCTGGCGACCAACCGCGCCAACTGGGACGGCCGCGTCCCGGTGCACACGGCCAGCGACTTCTACGACCTCCCCGGCTTCGTGTCCGGCAACGAGGCGCTGCGCGGTTTCGAGCTGGCCGAGGTCGGTGACGTCAGCGGCAAGTCCCTGCTCCATCTCCAGTGCCACATCGGCCTGGACACGCTGTCCTGGGCCCGCCGCGGCGCCACCGTGACCGGCCTGGACTTCTCCGAGCCGGCGGTGCAGGCCGCCACCGAACTGGCCGCGAAGATCGGCGCGGACTCGGCCCGCTTCGTCGTCTCCGACGTGTACGAGGCGGTGGAGACGCTCGACGGGCAGACCTTCGACATCGTCTACACCGGCCTCGGCGCCCTGTGCTGGCTGCCGGACATCGAGCGCTGGGCCCGCACCGCGGCCTCCCTGGTCGCCCCGGGCGGCTTCCTCTACCTGGCGGAGTTCCACCCCTTCGGCGACACCCTGGGCGACGACGGCCGGACGGTGGAGTACGACTACTTCGACCGCGACGCCACGGTCTGGGACGACCCCAGCACCTACACCGACGGCGAGGTGACGTCCTCGGCCACCAGGACCGTCGAGTGGCAGCACGGGATCGGCGACGTCCTCAGCGCCCTGGTGGCCGAGGGCCTGCGGGTCGAGTTCCTCCACGAGCACGACTTCACGCTGTTCCCGCGCTTCCCGGTCCTGGAGCGCGACCGGGGCTTCCGCTTCCCGGCCGGTCAGCCCCGCGTCCCGCTGATGTACTCGATCCGCGCGGGCAAGCCCGCCTGACGCCGTCGCGCGGTGGCGCCCGGACGGACCGGGCCGCCACCGTCGCAGTGCGGTGCTGTCGCAGGGCTGTGCAATGCCGTGCACGGCAGGGCTGTGCCATGCAGGGCTGTGCTGTGCCGTTCCGTCAGGACTTGCGGCCGACCGCGCCGTACATGCTGACCCGGTCCGCGCCGGGGGCCGGGTCGCCCTCCGGACGCCACAGCGGGACGGTGACCACCCCGGGGTCCAGCACGTCCAGGCCGTCCAGGAAGGCGCCCACCTGCTCCCGGCTGCGGCCGACCAGCGGTGCGGTGGCCTTGCTGTAGACGCCGGTCACCCGGTCGCGGACCTCGGCGGGGATGAAGTCGGCGGTGCCGTGGGACAGGATCAGGTGGCTGCCGGGCGCGAGGGTGTCCAGCAGCGTGCGGACGATCTCGTACGGTCCGTTCTCGTCCGGCACGAAGTGCAGCACGGCGGCCAGTACCAGGGCCATCGGCTTGTCGAAGTCGAGCAGCTTCTCGGCCTCGGCGGCGGCGAGCAGGTCGACCGGCTCGCGCAGGTCGGCCTGGATGACGGTGGTCCGGCCGACGGCGGTGCCGCCCATCAGGGCGCGGGCGTGGGCGAGCACGATCGGGTCGTTGTCGACGTAGACGATCCGGGCGCCCGGATCGACGGTCTGGGCGATCTCATGGGTGTTGCCGGCGGTCGGGATGCCGGTGCCGATGTCGAGGAACTGGTCGATGCCGAGTCCGGCCACATGGCGCACCGCCCGGTTCAGGAAGCCCCGGTTGGCGCGCGCGGTGGATCTGAACTCCGGGTTGGCCGCCAGCGCCCGCTCGGCCGCCTCGCGGTCGGACGGGAAGTTGTCCTTGCCGCCCAGGTAGTAGTCGTACATCCGCGCCGGGTGCGGAATCTCCGGCCGGAGGTCGGCGGGGACGCCGGGCTCGCCCGGCTCCCACATCTCGTTGTAACCCACCACTGTCCCCACGCCTCCGCACCTGGCCGAACTGATGATCCGTCGGCGCACAGCGTAGGTGTTCGGGTACGCCCGTGGTGCGGCGAGGTCGGTTCACCCCCGCTTGTGCGCAATGGCCGCGTTGCGGCGGGATGGGCCGGAACGGCCCCGGCCCGGGTCCCGACGGTCCGCTGTCGGAGGCGCCTGGCAGTATCACGGTCGTGAAGCACTCCCGCACCACCCCGCCGCGCCCGCTCGACGTGACCTCGGTGTTCCCCGAACTCGCCCCGCTGGCACGGGAGGCGGTCCGGCTGCACCCCCGGCCCGGGGCTCCTTCGCCCCACGAGAGTTCGGTCGGCGGACCGTTCCTGTGGCCCGCCGACGAGCCCTGGCCGCACTGCGGCGAACAGCACGGGTGGTGGGACGATGCGACCGACGAGGAGCACGAGGGGCCGAACCCGATGGTGCCCGTGGTCCAGCTCCACCTGCGCGACGTCCCGCTGTTGCGCCCGCCCGCCGGGGCGGACCTGCTCCAGGTGTTCTGGTGCCCGGTCGAGCACGAGCCGGACCTCAAGCCGCCGACCGTGCTGGTCTGGCGGTCGGCCGCGGAGGTCACCGAGGTCCTCGCCGCGCCGCCCGGGCCGAAGGTCGTCGAGTACGACGGCTACCTCCCGGTCCCGTGCGTGCTCGCACCGGAGCGGATCACCGAGTACCCCGACTTCCTCGAACTGAGCGGGGAGCTGCGGCAACAGCTGACCGACTGGAGCAGGTGGCGGGTGGCCGACCCCGCCCTGGACGGCTCCTACGAGCCCTACCCGCAGGCGTTCTACGACGCCGCGCTGGCCGAGGCCCCGGGCTGGAAGGTCGGCGGCTGGGCCCCGTGGGGCCTCACCGATCCCGTCGCCCGCCGCTGCGAGGCCTGCGGCGCCGGGATGACCCCGCTGCTGACCATCGCCTCCGGTGAATGGGACGGCGGTACCCACGGCTGGGTCCCGTACGAGGACCGGGAGCTCGCCGCGGCGCGCATCGCCGATCTGGCCAACCCGCCCGGGGTCCAGGTCTCCAAGGGCAACCACCTGCAGCTCTACGTCTGCCCGGAGTCCCCGGAGCACCCGCACACCGACCTGATCCAGTGAATCCGCGCCCCGGCCCGGCGGGCGGGCCGGGGCGGACAGGCGCAGGATGGGAGGGTCCGGGGCGCCGCCCACAACCGTGGCGTGCCGCCGTGGAGCGGGAGTGGGAGGCAAGCATGGCTGTAGCCGAGATCGTTCCGGCCGACATCAGGGAGTGGCGGGGGCAGGCCGTCGTGGACGAGAAGGACCACCGGATCGGCACCCTGGAGTCCGTCTACGTCGAGACCGCCAGTGACGAGCCGTACTTCGTGACGGTCACGCTCGGTCTGGCGATGAAGCGGCGGCTGGTGTTCGTCCCGCTGGACGGCGCGGTGCTGGGGCCGGGGTACCTCCGGGTGGCGTTCCCGAAGGCGCTGGTGAAGCAGGCGCCCTCGATCGGCGTGGACGACGTGCTGCCGGCCGAGGACGAGCCCGAGGTGTTCGCGCACTACAAGCTGGAGTATGTCACGGGGGCGGGCGGGGAACGGCGGCTGGCCCGGCGCTGACCCGGAACTGGCCCGGCGCTGCCCGGGAGCTGCCGCGGAGCTGGCGGGAGCTCCTTGCCGACGGCACGGCCCCCCGGTCGACCATCGAGGTCCGGATACCCCACGGGGTACACTGGAGGACCGGTGGTCGACAGTGGAGGGCGGTCCTGACATGCAGGTGGACGAGGAGGCCGTCGGCGCCGTCCTGAACCGGCTGCGGCGCGCCCAGGGCCAGTTGGCCGGCGTGATCGCCATGATCGAGGCCGGCCGGGACTGCAAGGACGTGGTGACCCAGCTGGCCGCCGTGTCGAGGGCGCTCGACCGGGCCGGTTTCAAGATCGTGGCGAGCGGCATGCGCCAGTGCATGGCGGGTGCCGAGGAGGGCACGGCGCCGATGACCGAGGCCGAGCTGGAGAAGCTCTTCCTCACCCTCGCCTGACGGCCGGCGCCCCCGCCCGCGCCCCGCCCCACTCCTTACGCCCCACGTTCCCTGCTCCACGCCGCTCGTTCCGTGCTGCCCGCGCCACATTTCCCGTTCCGCCCGACATCCCGTCACGTTTCGTTCATGTCCCGGTCGCCGGTCTTCGGATGAATGGGCCCGGCCCACAGTTGTACAGCCAACTGTTGATGGGCCGACCCTCCCAAGCCTCCGTCACCAGCCGCGGACGGCCCCGGCCCGGTACCCCCCGACGGCCCGGTGCCCGAGCGGCGGACAGGACATCCGTGGCCACCGGCAGCACCCTGACCAGCACGTCGTCGAGCAGCCCCGTCGAGGGCGACCGCCTCACCTTCCACTGGACCACCGACGCCCCCGACCCCAAGAACTGGGTCGGCATCTACGACGGGGACCGCCTGCCCGGCACCGGCAGCTCCCTGCTCTGGAAGTACACCCCGGCCGCCGACGGCGACGTCCAGCTCGACACCTCCGCCCTCACCGGCGGCCCGTACACGGCCTACCTGCTCGCCAAGGACGGCTACGGCATCCTCGCCAGGACCCAGCCGTTCACGTTCCGGCCCAAGCCGGCCGTGGTCCGCCCGCACGCCGTGGTGGACTCCTTCACCGCCACCCCCGTCGCCCCCGGCGCGGCCGTCACCGTCAAGCTCGGCGGCCTCTGGGCCCGCCCCGCCGGGAACCCGGCCGGCAGCGCGACCTTCCGGAAGGTCTCCGGACCGGCCTGGCTCGCGGTCGCCGCCGACGGCACCGTCACCGGCACCGCGCCGGGCGGCGCCGCGCCGCGCACCCCCGAGGTCCTGGTCGTCGGCGTCAAGGACAGCGCCGGAGCCACCGACACCGTGACCGTGCTGCTCCCGGTCGTGGACCCGGCCACCGCGCCCCGGCTCAAGGTCGCCGGCTGGAACCTGGCCAACGCCGGTGCCGCCTTCACCGACGCCACCGAGAAGCAGCTGCGGGTCGTGCTCGCCCAGGGCCTGGACGTGCTCGCACTCCAGGAGACCGGGGGCAAGGCCGCCCAGACGCTGGCCGACGCCCTCGGCTGGTACGCCCACCAGAGCGCCGGCAGCGTCGGCCTGCTCAGCCGCTACCCGCTGACCGCCGTCACCCCGGCCACCGCCGACCTGCCCGCCGCCGCGGCGACCGTGCAGCTGCCCGGCGGCCGCGCCGTCCGGGTCTGGACCGCGCACCTCGACGAGTCCGACTACGGCCCGTACGCCCTCCAGGACGGCCGCACCGCCGCGCAGGTCCTCGCGGCCGAGAACGCCTCGGTCCGGCTCCGGCAGGCCCGGGCGCTGGCCGCCGCCGTCACCGCCGACGCCGCCGCGGGCGCCCCGGTGGTGCTCGCCGGCGGACTGTCCTCGCCCTCCCACCTGGACTGGACGGCCGCCACCGCCGCCGCGCACGGCGGCGCCGGCGCGCTCGCCTGGCCGGTCACCACCGCCCTCCAGGAGGCCGGACTCACCGACACCTTCCGTGAGGAGAACCGGGACCCGGTGAAGGCGCCCGGCACCACCTGGTCGCCGGTCCGCAAGCAGCGCGCCGCCGGCAGGGCCGAGCCGCAGGACCGGATCGACTACGTGCTGTACCGGGGGAAGCTGCGGCTCGTCGAGGCGCACACCCTGGTCGCCGACTGGCCGGCCACCGCCGCCGACCCGGCCGCCCTCGCCGCCAACCAGTGGCCGTCCGACACCGCCGCCGCGGTTGCCACCTTCCAGCTCTGAAAGGCCAGTTCGCGATGTCCGAGCTCTCCCGCCGCACCTTCGTCGGCGCCACCGCCGCCGGCGCCGTCGCCCTGACCGGCCTCCAGGGCACCCCGGCCCAGGCCGCGCCCACCCAGCCCGCCGCCGCTCCGGACCGCCTCACCGGCACCATCAAGGACGTCAAGCACGTCGTGGTGCTGATGCAGGAGAACCGCAGCTTCGACCACTACTTCGGCGCCCTCAACGGCGTGCGCGGCTTCGGCGACAAGCAGGGGCTCCAGTTCCCCGACGGCACCGACGTGTTCCGCCAGCCCGACCCGCGCCGCAGCGACGGCAACGCGATGCTGCCGTACCGGATGGACACCTCGAAGTACAACGCGCAGAACGCCGGCGGCCTGCCGCACGACTGGGCCACCGGCCACCAGGCCATCAACAACGGCGCGATGAACAAGTGGATCGCCGCCAAGGGCGAGCGCACCATGGGCTACTTCACCCGCGAGGACATCCCCTACCAGTACGCGCTCGCCGACGCGTTCACCCTGTGCGACGCCTACTTCACCTCGCTGGCCGGGCCGACCGACCCCAACCGGCTCTACCTGTGGACCGGCACCGCCGGCCCCGGCCGGGACGGCACCACCGGCCCGTGGATCGACAACACCCCGGTCACCGACAACCCGGTGGCCGACTGGACCACCTACGCCGAGCGCCTGCAGTCGGCGGGCGTCACCTGGCGGGTCTACCACAACCCCAGCAAGGACGACCGCACCGGCGACTACGACGACAACGCGCTCTCGTACTTCAAGCAGTTCCACAACTTCCCGAAGGACGACCCGCGTTACATCAACGCGATGACCAAGTTCGACCCGGCGGCCTTCGACGCGCACTGCAAGGACGGCACCCTGCCGACCGTCTCCTGGCTGGTCGCGCCGTACCTGTTCTCCGAGCACCCGGAGGCCGGACCGGCGTACGGCGCGCACTGGGTGAACCAGGCCCTGCAGTCGCTGATGTCCAACCCGGACGTGTGGCGGCACACCGTCTTCCTGGTCATGTACGACGAGAACGACGGCTACTTCGACCACATGGTGCCGCCCACCCCCGAGCCGGGCACCCCGGAGGAGTTCACCCAGGGCCGCGCCATCGGCCTCGGCAACCGCGTCCCGCTCTGGGTCGCCTCGCCCTGGTCGCGCGGCGGCTGGGTCAACTCCCAGGTCTTCGACCACACTTCGGTGCTGCGCTTCATGGAGCAGGTCACCGGTGTGGCCGAGCCCAACATCTCCGCCTGGCGCCGCGCCGTCTGCGGCGACCTCACCAGCTGCTTCGACTTCGCCGCCCCGGACCACTCGATCCCGCAACTGCCGGACACCAACGCCCTGATGGCCAAGGCCGACGCGGGCACCAAGCTCCCCGGTGTGCAGCTGCCGGCCGTCGGCGCCCAGTCCATGCCGGTGCCGGAGCGGGGCGACCGCCCGCACCGCCACCTGCCCTACCAGCCCTGGGCCGAGGCGGAGGTGGACCGCCTCACCGGCCGGGTCACCTGCACGATGAGCAACGACGGCGCCGTGGCCTTCCCGTACACGGTCTACCCGAACATCGTCCAGCCCTTCGCCGGGACGCCGTTCACCGTGGCCCCCGGCGCCTCGGCCACGTACGTCTGGGAGGCCGCGAAGACCAACGGCCGCTACGACTTCACCGTGCACGGCCCGGACGGCTTCGTCCGCCGCTTCGCCGGCACCGTGGTCCGCGACGGCCAGGGCGACGCCGAGCAGCCGTCCGGCCAGAACGACATCGCGGTGCCGATCGTCACCGCCGACCTGTCCGGCTCCAAGCGCCTCACCCTCCAGCTCGTCAACGACGGCATGACCGACGTCTGCTTCACCGCCGTGCCGAACGACTTCGCCGGCACCGCGCAGACCGTCTGGGTCCGGCCGGGCAAGCAGAGCAACCTGGTCTGGCCGCTGGACAAGCAGGGCCGCTACGACGTGGTGGTCACCGCCGCCACCGGCCAGCGCTTCACCCGCCGGTACGCGGGCTGGGTGCACTGAGTCCGGATCCCCGGGCGCCGCGGCCGGCGGAGCACCGAACCGGTGCCCCCCGGCCGTGGCGTGGCGCGGTCGCCCCGTCGGGGCCCGCCGCTACCGTCGGCCCCATGCAGCAGATCACACCCTGTCTCTGGTTCGACGACCAGGCCGAGGAAGCCGTCCGGTACTACACCTCGGTCATCCCCGACTCCCGGATCACCGGCGTCACCCACTACACCGAGGCCGGCCCGGGCACGGCCGGCACCGTGCTGACGGTCGCCTTCGAACTCGGCGGCCGACCCTACGTGGCCCTCAACGGCGGCCCGATCTTCCCGTTCACCGAGGCCGTCTCGCTCCAGGTGCACTGCGACGACCAGGCGGAGGTGGACCGGCTCTGGGCGGCCCTGCTGGAGGGCGGCGGCCAGGAGGGGCCGTGCGGCTGGCTCAAGGACCGCTGGGGCCTGTCCTGGCAGGTCACCCCGCAGGTGCTGATCGACCTGGTCGCCGACCCGGACCGGGCCAAGGCCGGGCGGGTCACCGCGGCGATGCTGGAGATGCGCAAGATCGACATCCAGCGGCTGCTCGACGCCGCAGCGGGCTGAGCGCCCGGACCCGACCCAGGGCTCAGCTCCGGGCGCCCGCCGACGCCTTCCCGCGGCGGCGGCGGACCCGGGCGAGGACCGGGTCGCCGCGCAGCCAGCGGCGCAGCCGACCGAGCCGGGAGAACCGCTCCCTGCCCGCCACCGAGGCCCGGTCCAGCTCCTCCATCAGCCGCCGGGAGCGGTGCTCCAGGTCCAGTTCGTCGAGGATCCGGTCGACCTCGGTCAGCAGCGACCCGAGCAGGTGCCAGGAGTCCGGGTCCGCGCGGACCTGCTCCAGCAGCAGCCGGGCGACGTTCTCCCGGCTCGCCCAGGCGGCCGTCAGCTCGGCGGCGAGCCGCTCCTCGGCCTCCTCGGCGTTCCGGCTGACCTGGGTGGTGACCAGCACGGCGAAGCTCACCAGCGCACCGCCGACATGGGCGAGCAGCTCCTCCATCGCCACCGCGAGGCCCGGCGCCACCAACGGCTCGCCGGGCCCGCGCCGTTTGGCGAGGTCGGTGAGCGAGCGCGAGATGACCCGGATCACCACCACGCAGATCTCCAGCGTGTCCAGGCCGGTGCGCAGCACCAGCCGGGAGAGCAGCCCCTCGCTGATCCGCGGGTTGAACCGGAGGCTGTCCTCGGCCTGGCGCAGCGCGGCATCGACGTCGGCGATCGCCTGGTCGAGCCGGCGGGCCTCGTGCAGGCGCTCGGCGGCGTCCGCGACGGCGGTGGGCCGGCCCAGCTGCTCGGAGAGGTCGAGCAGCAGGTGCCGGGCCCGGCGGGCCAGGTCCTCGATCGACTCGCCCGCGGTGTCCAGCCAGACCGGCGGGGCGAACACCAGGTTGAACAGCAGGCCGACGCTCGCGCCGATCAGTGTCTCCAGCACCCGGTCCCAGGCCTGCGAGGCGAGTTTGGTGACGCCCAGGATCAGCATCGCGCTGATCGCGACCTCCTGGACGAACTCGTCCACCCGGACGAACCGGCCGATGACCAGCGAGGCCAGGATGATCAGCCCGAGGCTCCACCAGGAGAGCCCGACCACCGCGCTGAAGCCGATCGCGATCAGCACGCCGACGACCACCGAGTTCACCCGGCGGATGCTGGTGGTGAGCGTCGAGTAGACGGTGACCTGGACCACCAGCAGCGCGGTCAGCGGGGCCGTCAGGGGGGCCGGTTCGCTGCTGAGCCAGGTCGCCACCACGTAGGAGAGGGTGGCGGCGACGGTCGCCCGGGCGGTCTGGACGGCGAAGGGTTCACGGGCGGCGCGGCGCAGCAGGCCGACCACGGAGTCCGGTAGCAGGGCCATGCGCACCTCCTTCCCCGTCCCCCGTTTCCCACCGGTCTTTCCCGCCCCGCGTTCCCCGTCGGTCCGGACCGCGTCGGGCGGAACCGGTGGCTACTGCTTGCCGCGCCCCTCGCGCAGCAGCTTCCACGGCGCGAGCGCCGACTCCACCTGCACCCCGAGGCTCATCTTGGACGCGCCCTCGACCCGCTCCTCGAAGCGGATCGGCACCTCCTTGATGGTCAGCCCCTGGCGCACCACCCGGTGGTTCAGTTCGACCTGGAACGAGTACCCGTTGCTGTTCACCGACGGCAGGTCGATGGCCCGCAGGGTCTGCGCCTTCCAGGCCTTGAAGCCGGCGGTGGCGTCGCGCACGCCCAGGCCGAGGATGGTGTTCACGTAGAGGTTGGCCCAGGCGGAGAGCGCCTTGCGGTGCCACGGCCACTCCTCGGCGGTCGACCCGCCGGGCACGTACCGGGAGCCGAGCACCACGGCCGTGTCGTCGGCCAGCAGGGTCTCCACCATGAGCGGCAGCACGGCGGCCGGGTGGGACAGGTCCGCGTCCATCTGGACGACCACGTCCGCGCCGTCCTCCAGGGCCCGGGCCATGCCGGCCACGTAGGCGCGGCCCAGGCCGTCCTTCTCGGTGCGGTGCAGCACCGAGACCCGGCCCTCGGACTCGGCGGCCAGCTTGTCGGCCACCTCGCCGGTGCCGTCGGGGGAGTTGTCGTCGACGACCAGCAGATGCAGGTTCGGCAGGTCGAGCCCGGCCAGCAGGCCGGCGAGGACCGGAAGGTTCTCCCGCTCGTTGTAGGTGGGC
The DNA here is from genome assembly GCF_000718025.1 of Kitasatospora purpeofusca. Taxonomy (GTDB): domain Bacteria; phylum Actinomycetota; class Actinomycetes; order Streptomycetales; family Streptomycetaceae; genus Kitasatospora; species Kitasatospora purpeofusca. Next base: position 249,237 of record NZ_JODS01000005.1, on the reverse strand, counting down.
ACGACCACAACGACCTTCGGGGCGGCCTCGACCATGTTCTGTTCCCTCGCGAGTTCGGCGGCACGGCCGTCGGGCTGCGACGGCCGTGCGAGTCTAGCCGCGCCGCATCGAACAGCATCGCGCCGGACCACCCTCCGGACCGGGGCCGGGCGCGGGCCCGGCCCGGACCGGGGCGCGGCCGGGACCGCCGGTCACCTGGACCGGCCGTCACCTGGACCGGCGGGAGCTCCAGGCGGGGGCGACGATGCCGATCAGGCCGACCGCGAAGGCGAGCTGGAGCAGATGGCGGATCCAGTCGATGCCGGAGGTGTGCCGGACACCGATCCACCCGGCGACCGCGTTGCCCAGCCAGGCCCCGGCCGCACCGAGCAGCATGGTCAGCCACCACGGGATGGCCTGCGGGCCGCGCAGGATCAGCTTGGCGATCACACCGAGCACGAAGCCGATGAGCAGAATCCACAGGAGCTGGAACATCGCATTCCACCTTTCGAGGCACGTTCCCTCATGATCGCCCGAACCGCGCGGCACGGCACGTCCAGACGCGACCGCCGCGGTGCGGGCCGTCCGGGCCCCCGCCTGCCCCGACCGCGCCGCTCTACTCCCAGGGGCTCTCCCGGACCCCATCCTCCGGATCCCTCCCACCGGCGCCCGCCCGGAGGCTACGCTCCGCGACCGCGCCCGCGGTCGCAGACCGTCACCGGGAAGCCCGCGCCGCCGACCGCCGCCTCCCGTACCGTCCCCGCGGTCCGCAGGCGGACGACTCTGGCGGGGGACGGCGCCGAGCCGCTACGGTCTGGACCAGCCACCCGTCCGGCCGATCGGCCGCGCCCCGTCCTGGCCACTTCCGGGAGTCGTCATCAGCACCCGATCCACCGTCAGTGCCGTTCCCACCGCCGCCGCTTCGGCACCCGGGACGCCCGACGCGCTCACCCTGACCGACCTGCTCGACGACCGGGCCGCCCGGCACCCCGACCGGCCCGCGCTGATCGCCCCCGGCCGACCGGCACTCGACTACCGGACGTGGCGGGAGCGGGCGGTGCGCGCCGCCCACGGGCTCGCCCGGGCGGGCCTCCGGCCGGGCGAGCGGGTGCTGCTGCTCTTCCCCAACCGCTCCTGGGACGCCTACGCGGTGGCCTTCCTGGCCGCGCACTACGCGGGCGCGGCGGCCGTCGTCGTCCGCGAGGACCTGAGCGCCGAGGACACCGCGCGGCTGGCGGGCGACAGCGCGGTGGTCCTCGCGGTCGCCGGATCCGCCTCGGAGGAGCGGGCCGCCGCGGCCGGCGTCCGCTGCCTGCCGCTGGCCGGACTGGAGGCCGACGGCCGCGGTGCCGGCGACGGCGCGCAGGAACCGCCGCACCGCCCCGCCCCCGGCGACCTCGCCCAGGTCATCGGCACCTCCGGCACCACCGGCGCGCCCAAGGGCGTGCACGCCGCCCACGCCAGCCTGACGGCCGGCCAGCGGCTCGACCCGCGCCCGCGCCCCTACGCCCACTCCGCGCACGCCGTGCACGCCTTCCCGATCGGCACCAACGCGGCCCAGGTGGTGCTGGTCAACGCGCTGGTCGCCGCGCCCGCCACGATCTGCCTGCCGCGCTTCGACGCCGAGGAGTTCGGCCGGACCGTCGCCGAGTACCGCGTCGGCACCGTCTTCCTGGTGCCCTCGATGGCCGTCGAACTGCTCAACTCCGGTACGGCCGGGCGGCACGACCTGAGCAGCGTCCTACTGATCAGCTCCTCCGCCGCCGCCCTGCCCGCCCCCGTCGCCGCCGCCCTGCGCGAAGCCCTGCCGACCGCCACCCTGGTCAACACCTACACCTCCGCCGAGGCCTCGCCCGCCCAGATATCCGCCGTCGTCGACGCCCGCCGGCCCGGCTCGGTCGGCCGCCCCACCAACCCGGCCGACCTGCGGCTGCTCGACGAGGACGGGCAGCCGGTCGCGACCGGCACCGTCGGCGAGGTCTGGCTGCGCCAGCCGGGGCCCCCGCGCGGCTACACGGCCGGCGCGCAGGCCACGGCCGCCGTCTTCCGCGACGGCTGGGTGCGGATGGGAGACCTCGGCCGGCTCGACGCCGACGGCTACCTCCACCTGGTCGACCGGGAGAGCGACATCATCAAGTCCGGTGCCCTCAAGGTCTCCACGCTGCGCATCGAGGACGTCCTGCACGCCCACCCCCAGGTCGCCGACGCGGCCGCGCTCGGCCTCCCGCACCCCGTCATGGGCGCGGTGCCGGTGGCCGCCGTCGTGCCCGCCGCCGACGGCCTGGACCTCGACGAACTGCGCCTCTTCCTCGCCGCCCGCCTCGGCCGGGCCGAACTGCCGGTCCGGATCCTGCTCACCGACCGGCTGCCCCGCAACCCCAGCGGAAAGGTCGTCAAGCACGAACTGCGGGCACGATTCGACACCCCCGCCGAGGCCCCGGCCGGCACCCCGCCCACCACCGGCACCGAACTCGCCCTCGCCGCCGTCTGGCGCAAGGTGCTCGGCCGGCCGGTCGCGGCCGTCGAGGACGAGTTCTTCGCGCTCGGCGGCGACTCCTTCCGCGCCGTCCAGCTCGCCGCCGCCGTCTCCGCCGCGTTCGGCGTCGCCGCGAGCACCGCCCTGGTCTTCGAACGGCCCTCGCTGCGCGCCCAGGCCGCCTGGCTCGCCACCGCGCCCAGGACCGCCGAGGCCGCGCCCCCGGTCGACGAAGCCGCGCTCTCCCCGTTCCTGCGCGAACTGCGCGCCCAGCCCCACGACATCCCGCTCACCTCCCAGCAGGAGAACTTCCTGCGCTGGATGGCCGAGGCCGAGGGCCGCAACGTCGGCGCCGTCGCCGTGATGTTCCGCGTCACCGAAGCACTGGACCCGGGCCTGCTGACCGAGGCCCTGTACGAGGCGGTGCGCCGCCACCCCGCGCTGCGCACCCGCTTCGTGCCCGTGCCCGGCGCCCTGCCGGGCGTCCGGCGCGCCGTCGTCGACCCCGAGCCGCAGGTGGACGCCGTCCTGGTCGACGCCCCGGGGGAGAGCGACGACGAGGTGTCGGACCGGCTGATCGCCGCCCGGGACCGGCTCACCGACGTCGGCGAGGGCCCGATGACCGGCCTCGCCGTGGTCAGCCGGGGCGCCGACGACCACGCGGTGCTGCTCGCCGTCCACCACATCGTCGGCGACGGCTGGTCGGTCGGCGTACTGCTGCGCGACCTGGGCGTCATCTACTCGGCCCTGCGCCGCGGCCGCCCGGCGCCGCCGTCCCGGCCGATGCCGACCCTCGGCGAGCTGGTCTCCCGCTCCAACGCCAACTGGCCGCTCGCCCGGGCCCACTTCGCCCGCACCCTGGCCGGCGCCCCGGAGGCGGTGCACCCCTTCCCGGGCCGCACCGACACCGAGACGGTGCTCAGCGCCGCCCACCGCCTCACCGTCCCCGCCGATCGGGCCGCCGCCCTCCGCGACCGGGCCGCCGAGGCCGGGGCGACCCCCTTCCAGGCCCTCGCCACCGTCTGGCTCGGCCTGCTCGCGGAGCACAGCGGCCAGGACGACCTGGTCCTGATGACCCCCGTCCCCGGCCGCACCACGCCCGAGGCCGAACAGGCCGTCGGCTGCTTCGTCCAGTCCCTCCTGCTGCGGGTCGACGCCTCCGGCGCACCCGGCTTCGCCGAACTCCTCGCCCGGGTCCGCGACACCGCCACCGCGGCCCTGGACCACCAGCTCTACCCCTTCGCGGAGTTCAGCCCGCTGGTCCCGTTCGCCGCCTGGCTCCGCTACGAGAGCTGGAACGCCCCCGCCCAGCTCCCCGGCCTCGCCTGCACCGCCTGGGAGGTCCCGCGCGGCGCCACCGTCCCCTACCCGATGCCCGGCGGCGACCGCCACGTCCCCGAACTCGCCGCCACCGAACAGCCCGACGGCTCCCTGGTCTGCTGGCTCCGCTACAACGAGCACGCCTTCACCCCGGCCGCCGTCGACTCCCTCGCCACCGCCCTGGAGGCCCGCATCGCGGAGGCCGCCGGCGGCTGAGCCCGCGTGATTGTCGGTGGTCGGTGCCATGATCTCCACGAGCGAACTGAGGAGAGCACCGTGGGTACCTGGGACATCGGCCACTTCGACAACGACACCGCGGCGGACTTCTGCGCCGGCCTCGACGAGGCGGCCGCGGGGGACCGGGAGGGCGTGCTCCGCCGAGTGCTGACGCTGGCCGCCGACACCGGGGCCGAGGAGTACCTCGACTTCGACGAGGCGGTGGAGGCGGTGGCCGCCGCCGCCCTCGTGGCCTCCCAGTGCCCCGGTGGGGAGCCGGTCACCAGCGCCTACGGGCCCGACGAGCCCCTTCCGGAGTTCGCCGTCGACCTGAGGCCGATAGCCGCTTCGGCCCTGGACCGGGTGCTCGCCGACGAGTCCGAGCTCGCCGAGCTCTGGGACGAGAGCGAGGACGGCCCCGCCTGGCGCCGCGCCGTCCAGGAGCTCCGCGAGGTTCTCGCACCGACACCCGGACCGGCTCCGGAGGCGCTGTTCGAGCTCGCTTGACGGCCGGTCAGGACGTCGGTCCCGGAGCGGCGCTGTCGCCGGTGGCGTCGAACCGGGCGCGCAGCGCGGCGGCGCCGCCCTCGGCGAGCCAGTCGCCGAGGCTGCGCAGCCCGGGGTGGACGACCCGCAGCGCCTCGATGTCGACCCGCCAGCGGTGGCCCTCGCCCCACTGCCGGCGGATTTCGGCCAGCCCGGGGTGCAGTGCGGCGGCCTCCTCGTGGCCGATCTGCTCGTAGCGCAGCGCCCGCCCGGTCGCGGCGGCGATCGCGGCGACGGCCTCGACCGGGGTCGGGGCGTCACCGGCCAGCTCCAGCGTCCGGCCGGCGAAGCGCTCAGGGTGCTCGAAGGCCAGCGCGGCGAACTCGGCGATGTCCTCCAGGGCGATCATCTGGAGCGGTTCGTCCGGGAGGAAGAGGTGGCGGTTGACCCCGTCCCTGAAGCCGTCGAAGCCGATTCCGGCCAGCCCCAGGTAGTTGGTCATGAACCGCACCGGCTGCAAGACCGTCACCTGCCCGATCCGCTCGCGCAGGTACTGCTCGATGCGTCGCTTTCCGGGGGCCGCGAACGCGGCCCCGGTGGTCGGGGCGACACCGGTGAACACCACCTGGCGGACCCCGGCGGCGGCGGCCGCATCGGCCAGGGCCCGGCCGCGACCGAACTCCAGCTCCTCGTCGATGCCCGTCGGCCCGTAGGCCACCGGCGGCACGGCGAACAGCGCGCCGGCGCCGGCCAGGGCCGGGCCCAGGCTCGCCGGGTCGTCCAGGTCCGCGACGGCCAGCTCGGCCCCGGCCTCCGCGAGTGCCACGGCGCCGGGCGCCGCCCGGTCCCGGACCAGGGCGCGGACGGGGCGCCCGGCGGCCAGCAGCCGCCGGGCCGTCGCCCCGCCCTGATTCCCGGTGGCGCCGGTCACGGCGACGAGGCCCCAGGCCGTGTCCTTGCGTCCAGTGCGTTCGATGGTCATCTCGTCCTCCTTGGCCCCGGTCGGTGCTTCAGCGCCGGGGATCTGGGATACTCCAACCCGTTTGGCTCCGGGGGACAAGGGGTTTCGTGACATGACGACGGTGACCGGCGCGGGCGACCGGAGCGACGCCCGCCGCAACCGGGCCAAGGTGCTGTCGGCGGCGGGCGAGGCGTTCGCGGAGCGGGGGCTCGACGTCCCGCTCGGGGACATCGCCCGCCGGGCGGGCGTCGGCGCCGGCACGGTGTACCGGCACTTCCCGACCAAGCACGCGCTCGTCGAGGCGGTGTTCGCCCAGCAGTTGGGCGAACTGGTCGCCTCCGGCGAGAGACGGACGGCCCGCTCCGCGCCCACCGAGGCCTTCTTCGGGTTCCTCCTGGAGGTGGTCGGCACCACCCGCAGCCGCGCGACCGTCTGCGACGCGCTGGACGCCGACGCGAGCTGGCCGCGTCCGGTGCTGACCGCGACGGTGGCGCGCCTGCACCAGCTCCTGGAGACGCTGCTGCGGGCCGCGCAGCGGGACGGCGGCGTCCGGCCGGAGATCGGCCCCGACGACGTGGTGGCCCTCACCGTGGGGTGTGCCGCGATGCTGAGGGTCCGTCACGACCGCGCGGCCGGGCTCCGGCTCGTCCGGCTGACCGTGGACGGCCTGCGACCGTCCGCCCCGGTTGTCACGGAAGGACGCTCCTTTCGTGACAACCGGGGTCCGCACCCCGCCCCGGCCTGCGAGCAGTGCGGCACCGTGCTCACCCTCCGCCCCACCGGCCGCCCGGCCCGCTACTGCGGCGCTGCCTGCCGCCAGCGCGCCCACCGCAGCCGCCCCTCCCCCTGAACCGGGCCATCACCCCGGTCGACGTCGTCAGACGGACCCGGTGGGAGGCTCGGCAGGCCGGGGCAGACACGGCGGGGTCGAGGCCGGTGCGGGCGCGCTCGGTCCGGGGACGCTCGGAGCGGGGGACGGGGTGGCGCACTCGTCGGGGTACATCGGCCCGATCATCGAGACCCGGTTCACCTGGTAGGGGCCCTGCCCGTACCAGCCGTGGAACGTGACGGTCACCTCGTGGCTGTTGCCGATCGCGAGGGTCGTGGCGAGGGACCGCCAGTTCGGCCCGTCGGCCCAGAGGGTCACCTCGCCGCTGCCCGTCCCGGTGCCGGAGACGGTGACGAAGGTGTAGGCGCCGGCCATGGAGGCCGCGAAGCTGTACCGCGTACCGGCCACTACCGGCACCCGCTGCGTGCAGCCGGCGTAACTCTGTCCACCGGGGCGTCCCTCGACGCCCCGGTCGGTCTGCGTGAACTCGCCTTCGCAGGTCCAGCCGCGGGCCAGCGGGTCGCGGAACTCGCCGTTCTTGATCCATTCCACCGGCGCCGGCTGGGCTGCGGCGGAACCGTTCGCGGCCACGGCGGCCGCACCGGCCAGGACGAGGGCGCCGAGGACGGCGCCGAGGGGGTTGCCGCCAGGGGCACGGCGGGGGCGTGACGGACGCATGGGTGTCTCCGGGTGTGGGGGAGGGCCGACCGTCAGGGGATGTACGTGCGCTGGCAGGTGGGCGTGGGCGAAGGCGATCCGGGGCCGTCGGTGCCCGTCGGCGACGGGCTCTCGGGCTCCCCGCAGGGCGGCGGCGGGTACCCGGGGCCGCTGAAGGACACCCGTCGCACGTCGTACGCCGGCTGCTCGTACCAGCCGTGGAAGTACACGGTCAGCTCGGTGGTGTCCGGCCCGGTGTCGACCTGAACCGACAGGTTGTTCCAATCGCTCCGGCTCGACCAGGTCGAGGCGTTCTCGCCTCCTGCTCCCGTGACGCCGACGAAGGCGAACGAGCCGCGCACCGTGGCGGACAGCAGGTAGTGGGAGTTCGGCAGCACCCGCACCCGCTGCGTGCACCGGGCATTGTTGTCGGCGGTCGGATACCCCGTCACGTAGTGGTCGTGCGGGATGCTGCTGGACCCGACGCTACCGTCGCACTTCCAGATCCACGGGTAGGAGTCGAAGCCCCCGTTGAGGATCAGATCGGCGTGCGGCTGCGGATCCGCCGCACCGGCGGCGAACCCGGCGCTGGACGCCAGCCCGACGGTCGAGGCGGCCGCCGCGAGGGCGCTCACAGCGAGCCCGACGGAGAGTCTGCCGCGCCTGCGGCCGGGTCGGGACAGAACGGTTGCACGCATGCCGTCTCCAGGTGGGGGAGTACCGATGGGGGCAGCGGTGCGAGGGAGTGGACCACACCATGGTGGACCCGGCCGACTCCCGTCAAGGGTCATGGTCGGGAGTCGGCCGGGCGGGTCGGGTCGGGTCAGGGCTTCTCGCCCTCGGCCCAGGTGATGTTGACCTCGTCGATGAAGTAGCGGCCGTCGAAGCGGAGGAAGACCTTGGACGAGGTGTCGTTGTCCGCGATCCAGCTCCTGTTCCACTGCACGACGGTGCCGGCGCCGTCCTGCCGGGGGTAGTAGAGGCCCTCGCGGCGCTCCGGCCGGTTGTAGAAGCCGTGCCCGCTGGCCAGCTTCCACGGCGTCCGGACGAGGGCGCCGTCGACGTCGGCGAAGAGCGCGGCGGGGAAGTTGGTGCGGGCGATCAGCTTCGGCGGCACATAGTGGACGGTGACCTCGTCACCGTCCACGTAGCGGGCGGGCTCCCCGGGCAGCCGGTGGAAAGCCTTGCGTACGGCGCCGTTGGTCTCGTAGCTGTCCGTGAAGGCCACCAGGCCGCCCTGCCGGCCCTCCCTGTACCAGTCGCCCCGGGAGTAGTGGTCGAAGTCGAAGGTGTTGATGCTGGTGCCCGGGGTGAGGAGTTCACCGGAGACCTCCCGGAAGACCGTCTCCTCGAAAATCCCCTCGACGGTCCGGCTGTCCCTCTCGAAGCGCCGGGCCGGCACCCGGACCCGTCCCGTCCCCACCGGCAGATCGGTGGCCTTCGGTGCCGGGGCGGGTGCGGGCTTCGGCGGCGGAACCGGCGCGGGCGCCCACGCGGTGCAGGCCCGGTCCTCGGCCCCGGCACCCTTCTCCAGGATCAGCGGCCCACCCGGCCGCTGGGCCGCCGGATCGGCCAGTCCGAGCAGGCAGTTGGAGGAGTCGTGGAGAGCCATCAGCCGACCGGTGTCGCGCTGCACGAAGGCCCGCCACGCCTGCCGCCAGTACGAGGTATCACTGCCGGTGTCGGAGAACTTGGGCCGCAGCGTGACCGCCGCGCCCCGGCTCGACGTCTCGGCGGTCAGGTACAGCCCGGTGGCGACATGCCGGATCCGGTGGTTGATCACCCGGAACCGCTCCGCCACCCACTGCTCCCCCTCCCCGCCGACCTCGGGCCCCAGCACCACAGCTGTCCCCTCCGGACTCCCCGGAGCAACACCCGCCACCAGCCCGGGAATCCGGTGCAGGCGTAACACGAACGTCTCGGCAGGCCAGTCGACCAGCATCTTGAACACCCTCTCGACCATCGGACATGACATCGCGTCACACCATGATCACCCGATCGGCAGACCTCGCGCCAGGACGCCCATCGCCGCTGAGGGCGAGCTACCCGGCTACCAGGGGCGCGACCACCGAAGGCCCGGCGAACTCCGCGGCCAGGGCATCCATCACTACCTCGTCGCAGACCCGCCCGAGCCAGTACCCCGCCTCCCGCAGGGCCCCGACCGTCCGGAACCCGGCCTTCTCGTAGGGCACAGAGTGCCGGTGGAGAAGCAATGGCGAGTTCGCGCGTGCGATCAACCGGGCCGGTACAGAGGGTGGCTTCAGGCTCAAGTACGACGAGTCGGCGGTGTCGCACTGGCTCTCCGGTACGCGTCCCATGGCCAAGTACCGGCAAGTGGTGCTGGAGGTTCTGAGCCGGCGTCTTGAGCGGGTTGTCACGGCATTCGAGGCAGGATTCGTGGATCAGCCCGATGAGCAGGAACCGTCCGTGGATATGGTGGAAGGACTGGTCGACCTCGGGAGTGCCGACATGGATCCATCGCGCAGAGGCGTGCTCGGGGCTGGCCTCTACTCGGTAGCGCTGACCATTCCCGGGTGGCCGGACGTGGTGGGGAGGTTCGAGAGGCTCGGGTCCGATCCGCATGCCAGGATCGGGATGGGTGAGGTCGAGTCCGTCATTGCCATGACGGAGCGGATCAGTGAGATCGACGACCAGTTCGGAGGGCGCACCGCGCGGCCCATGGCGGCGGCGTTCATGGTCAACAACATCGTCCCGTACCTTCGCGCCACGGCCTCGGACGAGGTGCGCAGGGCGATGCTCTCCGCTGCGGCCGACCACCTCTATCTGACGGGGTACATGGCCGTCGACGAACGTCTGGACACGCTGGGGCAGAGCTACTACACCAAGGCGCTGGAGCTCGCGCTCGCGGCCGGTGACCATCTCACGTACTGCACCACGTTGCGTGGCATGAGCGTGCAGGCCGTCGAACTCGGTCACGGGGCGGAGGCGGTACGGCTTGCGGATGCGGCGTCGAGTGCCTCGCCGCAGGCCGGGCCGAGGATGCGGGCCTTCCTGGCCGGGCAGCAGGCGCATTCCCTCGCGCGGACCGGCGATCGCGCGGGGGCGCTGGCGATGCTGCGGGCGGCGGAAGTCGCCATGGAGCAGGCCGAGTCCAAGGCCAAGGCGCACGGCTCGTACGATCCCGCGTCGCTCGCCTATCACGTGGCCCAGGTGAACCATGAACTCGGCTACCGGGAAGGGGCGATCAGGGCGCTGCAACGCTCCGAGAAGGTCAGGCCCGCCGTGTACCGGCGTGCCCGGGTGCGTCATCGGGCGATGCTGGCCGAGTGGCAGGTCGAGGCCGGGCGGGTCGAAGAAGCTGTGCAGAACTGGCACTTGGCCTTGGACGACTATCCGCAGGTGCAGTCCGGTCGGGCGGACGACCGGTTCCGGGCGATGGTCGCGGCGGTGCGCCCGCACCGCCGCGATGCGCGGGTGCGGGGGCTGCTGGAGCGGGCGCGGCCGATGGCGGGTGTGCGGAGGGGCTGAATCAGCTGAGCAGGGTGGCGAGTTCGGACTCGAAGAGGACTTCGGCGTCGAAGCCCATGCCGCCGAAGTGACCGGCCAGTTCGAGGGACAGGACGCCGTGGAGGCGGGTCCAGAGGCTGAGGAACAGGGCGAGCGCCTCGGGCGGGGCGGGGTGGCCGGCGGCCCAGGTGCGGTGGTCGGCGACGTGGGTGGCGAGCGGGGACGCCGGGGCGCCCTGGGGGAGGGTGGCGGCGCAGGCGTCGATGAGCGTCACCGCGATCTCCTGGGAGATCGCCCTCGTGTCCTCGGGCGCCTCGTAGCCGGGCACCGGGGTGCCGTAGAGCAGCAGGTAGCGCTGCGGGTCGGCGAGGGCCCAGGTGCGCAGTGTGCGGGCGAGGCCGGCCAGGTCGGCGCCGGTGGCGGCGGCCGCGCGGAGGGTGTCGGCGAGGTCGCGGTAGGCCTCGCGGACGAGTTCGGTGATCAGCTCGTCCCGGTTGGCGAAGTAGCGGTAGAGCGCGGGGCCGCTCATGCCCATGTGCTTGGCGATCGCGTTGAGCGAGAGCGCGGAGGCGCCGGCGGTGGCGATCTGTTCCCAGGCGCGTTCCATGACCTCGGCGCGGACCTGGGTGCGGTAGCGCTCGCGGGGGGTGGTGGGGTCGCTCTTCGCCATGGTGGGGGTCGCCTCTCGGATGCGTTGGTTAGAGGGTATCACGGAAGCTATTGACTCTTGGGATGCGAAGGAGTTAGAACTTCTCACAAGAAGAACGAGGGCTAGGGAAGGAAATGCCATGTTCGGTATGCGTAAGGCCGGAATCCGGGCCGCCGTGATCACGGTTCCGCTGGTTGTCGGGCTGTTGAGCGGCGCCGCGGCCCCGGCCGGGGCGCACTCCGCGAAGCCTGCCAAGGGCCTCACCTGCCGGGGAGCCGGGGTCGACCCGGCCGCGCAGATCCGGTACCGGACCGAGGCCGTGATCAACGCACCGCTGGACGTGATCTGGAAGCTGCAGACGGACGTCGACCGCTGGCCGTCCTGGCAGCAGGCGGTCAGCAGCGCCGAGCGCCTCGACCACGGGCGGTTCCGCGCCGGGTCGGCGTTCCACTGGACGACGCCGATCCCGCCCGAGGTCGGGATCCCGGCCACCGCTCTGGACATCACCTCGACCGTGCGCCAGGTCGCGGACCGCTCCTGCCTCCGCTGGACCGGCCCGGCGGACGGGGAGGGGCTGCACATCGACGGGGTGCACGTCTGGAACTTCACCAAGGTGCGGGGCGGGGTGCGGGTGAGCACCGAGGAGACCCACACCGGGCCGCAGGTCGATGCGAATGTGCCGCTGGCGACCGCGATCCTGCGGACGGGGCTGGAGGCGTGGCTGACCGACCTCAAGGCGGCCGCCGAGGCCCGGGCGCGGTGAAACGGGAGGGCGCGGGAATCGGCCCGCGCCCTCCCGGGGCGGCTCAGCCGTCCAGGCGGTCGGCCGCCTCGTCCTCGCTCAGCGCCTCGATCTCGGCGACGAGCAGCTCCTCGACCCGGGCCGCCAGCGCGGCCACGGTCGAGAGCTCGAAGGCGTCGCGGATCGGAACGTCCAGGCCGACGCCCGCCCGGATCCGGGCCACGACCCGGGTGACCAGCAGGGAGTCGCCGCCGAGTTCGAAGAAGTCGTCCAGCGCTCCCACCTGCGGCACCCCGAGCACCTCCTGCCACAGCTGGGCGACCAACTGCTCGGCATCGGTCCGCGGCGCCAGGTACGGGCGTGCGGCGGCGGCTGCCGGTTCCGGGAGGGCGGCGGTGTCGAGCTTGCCGTTGAGGGTCAGGGGCAGGGTGTCGAGGAGGACGACGGTGTCGGGGACCAGGTAGGCGGGCAGCCGCCGGAGCAGGTGCTCGCGCAGATCGGCGGCGTCGGGCGCCGCGCCCGGGGCCGGGACGGCGTACGCGACCAGGCGGCGGCCGCCGCGCACCACGGCGGCGGCCCGGGCCACCTCCGGGAGCGAGGTCAGGGCGGCCTCGATCTCGGCCGGTTCGATCCGGTAGCCGCGCAGCTTGACCTGCTCGTCGCCGCGGCCGAGGTAGTCGAGCGTCCCGTCGCTGCGCCAGCGCGCGCGGTCGCCGGTGCGGTACATCCGGCCGGCGGCGTCGGCATCACCGGCGAACGGATCGTCGAGGAAGGCCGAGGCCGTCAGGTCGGGTCGGCCCAGGTAGCCGCGGGCGAGGCCGGTGCCGCCGATGTGCAGCTCGCCCTCGGAGCCGCGCGGCAGCAGCGCGCCGCGCTCGTCCAGCACGTACAGCCGCACGCCGGGCAGCGGGCGGCCCAGGGACGGGCGGCGGGCGGCGTCCGGGGCGCCGAGGTCGGTGGCGGTGACGATCACGGTGGCCTCGGTCGGGCCGTAGGTGTTGACCAGCCGGACGGTGTCGCCGTGCCGCTCCCGCCAGCGGGCGACGGCCTCGGCGCGGACCTCGGAGCCGCCGAGCACCACCAGCCGCAGGGCGGCCGGCCACGGGGTGCGGTCGTCGTGCGAGACCAGCTCCTCCCAGTAGGCGGTGGGCAGGTCGAGGACGGTGACGGACGGGCCGTGCGGGCCGCGCAGCAGTTCGGGCAGGGTGCGGCCGCCGCCGGGGAGCAGCACCACGCAGGCGCCGGAGGCGAGCGCGGGCCACAGCTCCTCGGCGTGGGTGTCGAAGCCGATCGAGGCGAACTGGACGATCCGGTCCCCGGGGGCGAGCCGGTAGCCCTCGGGCCCGGCCATCCAGTCGACCCGGGCGGCGAGGGCGGTGTGGTCGACGGCCACGGCCTTGGGGGTGCCGGTGGAGCCGGAGGTGAACAGGACGTAGGCGAGGCCGGAGCGGTCGTCGTCCGTGCCCGCCGGGGCGGTCTCGACGATCCGCAGGCCCTCGGAGCCGCCCTCGTCGGTGAGCAGCGCGACGGCCCCCGACTCGCGTTGCATCAGCCGCCGCCGCTCCTCCGGGTGGGCCGGGTCGAGCGGCAGATAGCCCGCGCCGGCCTTCCAGATCGCCAGCAGGGCCGTCACCAGCTCGAAGGACGGGGCCAGCCGGACGGCGACGAGCTGCCCCGCCACGGAGCCCAGTCGTGCCGCCAACTCGTCGGAGCGCCGGTCGAGTTCGGCGTAGGAGAGGGTGCGGCCCGCGCATTCCAGGGCGGGGGCGTCCGGGGCGGCGGCGACCCGCTCTGCGAACCGGGCGAGCACCGTGCGGGGAGCGGAACCGCGGATCGGGCCGGTGCCGAGAGCGAGCAGTTCGGCCCGCTCGTCCCGCCCGATCAGCCACTCCCCGTACAGCGGCACCGTCACGTCCGCGACGGCGGCGGTGAGCAGCGCGTGGCAGCGGGTGCCGAGCGCGGCCACCGTCTCGGTCTGGAGCACCTCCCGGTCGAAGCAGAAGGAGAGCGTCAGCCCGCCGTCCGGCGTGCGCCAACTGTCCAGCAGCAGATCGGTCTTGGCACGCTCGAAGCCGGAGTCCATGGATGCGGTGCGGACCCCGGCGGGCAGCGGGGTGCCGCCGTCCTCGCCGGCCAGGTCGTACTGGCTCTGGTGCACGAACACCGCCTGGTAGAGCGGCGCCGCGCCGGCCTCGGCGGGCAGGCCCAGGTGGGTGGCCAGCCGCTCCAGCGGGACGTCCTGGTGGCTCAGCGCGCCCAGGGTGGCGGTGCGGACGCGGTGCAGGACGGTGCGGAAGTCGGGCTCGCCGGTGAGGTCGGCGCGGAGCACGCCGGTGCGGGCGAAGTAGCCGACCAGCTCCTCCTGGGCGGCCTCGGTGCGGCCCGCGAGCGGGGTGCCGACCACGAAGTCGGTGCTGCCGGTCCAGCGGGCCAGCACGCACTGGTAGGCGGCGAGCAGCACCATGAACGGCGTGCAGCGCTCCCGGCGGGCGAGGGCGTCCAGGGCCGCGGTGAGTTCCGGGCCGAGGGCGGTGGTGGCGAAGCCGGCCGGGTGCCGGGGGTCCGCCGGGCGCGGGCGGTCCAGCGGCAGCCGCAGCCGGCCGGTGCCGGCCAGCTTCTCCGCCCAGTAGCGGAACGCGGCCTCGGTGCCGCCGTCCTTGGCGCGCTGCTGCTCGGCGCGGGCGACGTCGCCGTAGCGCAGGGCGAGCGGCGCCAGCCCGGCCGGCGCCTCGCCGAGGGCCTCCCGGTAGAGCGCGAGCAGTTCGCGCCAGAGGATCCGGAACGACCAGCCGTCCGAGACGATGTGGTGGACGACCAGCGCGAGCGCGTGCTCGTCCGGCCCGGCCGAGACCAGGACGGCGCGCAGCGGCGGGCGCCCGCCGAGGTCGAACGGCGCGTTGACGGTGGGGCGGCAGGCCTCGGTGAAGTCGGCCTCGCCGGCGCCCGGGGCCAGCGCGACGAGGTCGAGCGGGACGGGCGCCGCGGGCTCGACCAGTTGCACGGGTGCCTCGCCGTCCAGGGCGAAGCGGGTGCGCAGCGGCTCGTGCCGGGCGGTCAGCCGGTCGAGCGCGGTGCGCAGCGCGGTCACGTCGAGCGGGCCGCTCCACCGCCGGCACAGGTACATGTTGAAGCCGGCGTCGGCGGGGTGGAGCTGCTGGAGGAACCAGAGCCGGCGCTGCTCCTCGGTGAGCGGGTGGACGGCCTCGACGGGGCGGGCGGGGCCGGCGGTCCGGTCGGTGGTGGTCATCGGGCGGCGGCCTCGGTTCCGGTGCGGGGTGCGGGTGCGGAGGGGAGTTCGGTTGAAAGGGAGGGTGCGGGTGCGGAGGGGAGTTCGGTTGAAAGGGAGGGCGCGGTCCCGGCGCGGGCCGCGAGGGTGGCCAGGCCGACCAGGTCGTCGGGCTCGGCGTCGGGGACGTCGCGGTCGAAGTGCCGCAGGGCGGGGACGGCGAGGCAGACCAGTACCAGCAGGGCCATGGCGAGCCCGAACAGCAGGTACAGCAGGCCGATGCCGCGGCCGTCGCCGGTGCCGATCAGCCGGCCGACGCTGTCCGCCAGCGGGCCGTCCGCGTCCACCCAGGGCTGGACCAGGCGCGGTCCGAGCGGTGCGACCAGGGCGAAACCGACCGGCAGGGTGGACCAGGCGACCATGGTGTTGACGGCGATCACCCGGCCGTGGAAGCGCAGCGGCACCTTGGTCTGCACGATCGTCGCGTAGACGCCGTTGACCAGGGCCAGCCCGTACGCCATGCCGAAGGCGCCGAGCGCGACCGGCAGGATGCTCGGGCGCAGGCCGGTCACCAGGCAGGCGGCCGCCAGGCCGAGGGTGGCGAGCAGGACGCCCCGCAGCCGCAGCCGGCGCGGCCCGCCCCACACCAGCAGGGTCAGACCGCCGAGGACGGCGCCCAGCCCGGCCGCGACCGAGACCCAGCCGGCGGCCGCCAGCGGGGCGAAGGACAGCACCAGCGGGGTGGTGAGCAGGAACAGCGGCGACAGGAAGATGTTGAGCACGGCGAAGAACAGCAGCATGGCGCGGAAGTTGCGGCTGCCGAGCGCCCGCCGGAAGCCGGCCCGGATCTCGGCGCCGACGCTCTCCCGGCGCCGGGCGGCCATCACGTCGGGGAAGCGCACGGCCAGCGTCACGCCGGTGGCGACCACGTAGCTGGCGACGTCCATCGCCAGGATGCCGCCGAGCCCGAGCGCCGACAGCAGGCCGACCGCGAACAGCGGCACCAGGAACTGGGCGAGGCCGAAGGCCATCTGGACGACGCCGTTGGCGCGGCCGAGGAAGCGCTTCGGGACGAGCTGCGGCACGGCCGAGTTCCAGGCCAGCCGTTGGAAGGTCAGCGCCGTCGACAGCACCGCGATCAGCACGTACGCGTGCCACACCGCCAGCGAGTCGGTCAGGTACAGCAGCAGCATCACCGCCTGGGTGAGGCCCGCCGCGACATCGCCGTACAGCATGATCCGGCGCCGGTCGCCGCGGTCCACCAGCGCCCCGGCCAGCGGAGCGGTGAGGATGCCGGGGACGAGCCCGCAGGCGGCCAGCAGGCCGAACTGCGCGAGCGAGCCGGTGGTCAGGTAGATCCAGACCGGCAGGGCGAACTCGGTGAGCGCCGAGCCGATCATCGAGATCTGCTGGCCGGCGGCGACACCGAGGAAGCGGCGCATGGTGGGCCGCACCGCGGCGGCCGCGGCCGTCGGCGCCGGCTCGGCGGCGTCCCGGGAGAGCCCGGCCAGCCACCAGGTGGCGCCCTCGGTGCGCCGGTGCCGCTGCTCCTCGCCGTCGGCCACCGAGCGGTGCACGGTGGTGAGGATCTCGGCGAGCTCGGCGGCCCGGTACTTGAGGTAGAAGTGGCCCGCCTCGTCGAGCACCACGACGCCGGTGGTGTCGCTGAGCCGGTGCCACTCCCGGTACCGCTCCTCGTAGAACTCGGTGGCCGGGTCGCGGTCGCCGCAGACCGCGTACACCGGGGCGGCGATCCGGCCGTCCTCGCTCTCGAACAGCCGGGTGAAGTACTGCTCGGCCTCCTTGGTCCCGGTCCGTCGGTTGGCGACCATCAGCCGCAGCTGCTCGGTGCCGACCTCGTCGGTGTCCAGTCCGGCCGCCGCCAGGGCGTTGATCATGCCCTGGTCGCTGCGCAGCCGGTCGGCGGTGCGGGCCCACCACTCGCCGACGGCGGCGCCGCGCCCGCGCGGCCGGGCGAACGGGAAGATGCCGCCGAGGTGGACGGCCTCGACCTCGCGGCCGGCCGTCTCCACCCGCCGGGCGATCTCCACGGCCAGCCGGACGCCGACGCCGCAGTGGCCGTACAGCACGATCCGGCCCTCGACGGTGTCCAGGATCTCCTGGGCGCAGCCGGCCGCGACCTCGTCGATGTCCATGGCCTCCTCGCCCAGTTCGTGCCCGGGGACGGCGAGCGAGTGCAGGGCCCAGTCGGCGGGCAGGGCGTCGGCGAGCGGCTTGTAGATGAGCGCGCTGCCGCCGCCGTACGGGGTGCAGACCAGGCTGGCGGTGGTCCGGCGGCCGGCCGGGGTGAGCAGGTGCAGCAGGCTGCGCGGGCCCCGGTCGGCGTGCGGGTCGCTGACCAGGGCGGCCAGCCGGCGCACGGTCGGGTACTTGAAGAGGTCCATCACCCCGACCGGGGTGGGGAGTTCGGGGAAGGCGCGGCGCAGCTTGGCGACCACCTGGGTGGCCAGCAGCGAGTGCCCGCCGAGCTCGAAGAAGTCGTCCAGGGCGCCGACCCGGGGCACGCCCAGCAGTTCGGCCCAGAGCGCGGCGAGGAACTCCTCGGCCTCGCCGTCGGGTTGGACGAACTCGCCGCTCGCGGCGGGCTCCTCGGGTTCGGGCAGGTTCCGCCGGTCGACCTTGCCGTGGGCGAGCAGGGGCAGCCGGTCGAGTACCACGAAGCGGGCCGGGACCATGTAGTCGGGCAGCGACTCGCCCAGGGTGTCGCGCAGTTCGGCCGGAGCGGGCACGGGAGCGTCGCCGGTCCGCTCCAGGTAGGCGACCAGCATCTGCCGCAGGCCCTCGCCCCGGGCCAGGACGACGGCCTGGCCGATCCCGGGCAGCGCGGTGAGGGCCGCCTCGATCTCGCCGGGCTCCACCCGGTAGCCGCGGACCTTGATCTGGTCGTCGGCCCGGCCCAGGTAGTCGAGCGTGCCGTCGGTGCGCCAGCGGGCCAGGTCGCCGGTGCGGTAGAGCCGGTCGCCGGGGGCGCCGAAGGGGTCGTCGACGAAGCGCTCGGCGGTCAGCTCCGGCCGGCCCAGGTAGCCGCGGGCCAGCCGGTCGCCGCCGAGGTACAGCTCGCCGGTGACGCCCGGCGGCACCGGCTGCCCGGCCTCGTCGAGGACGTGGCAGCGGGCCCCGGCGAGCGGGGTGCCGATCGGGGTGCTGCCAGGTCCGGCGGCGTCGGCGGTGACCTCGTGCACGGTCACGCCGACGGTGGCCTCGGTCGGGCCGTAGTGGTTGAACACCGCGCACCGGCCGAGGGCGGCCAGGCCGGCCGCCCACGGCCAGGCCGAGGCCTCGCCGCCGAGCACCAGCGACCGGCGCGGCAGCAGCCGCTCCATCGGGGCGTCGGCGCTCAGCGCGGCCAGGTGCGAGGGGGTCATCTTGAGGTGGTCGAGCTCCAACGCCTCGATCCGCTCGGTGAGTTCGGCCCCGGCGATCCGGCGTGGAAGCAGGTGGACCCGGCCGCCGGTGCTCAGTGCGAGGTAGAGCATCGTCATGCTGAAGTCGAAGGCCAGCGACTGCAGCAGCCCGTAGCTCGCACCGGGCTCGATCCGCAGCCGTTCCCGCACCCCGGCCAGGTAGTTGAGGATCTGCCGGTGCTGGACGGCGACGCCCTTGGGGGTGCCGGTGGAGCCGGAGGTGTAGATGACGTAGGCCAGGTGGTCCGGTCCCGAGAGCTCCGGCAGCGGCTCGGCGTCCCGCACCGGTGGCTCGGTGTCCAGCAGCAGCACGGCGACGTCGTGGCCGGGGACGCGGTCCGGGAAGCGGTCGCGCAGGGCCGACTCGGTGAGCAGCACCCGGGCCCCGGAGTCGGCGACCAGGTGGGCGAGCCGGGCGGGCGGCTGCTCCGGGTCCAGCGGCAGATAGGCGCCGCCGGCCTTCAGCACACCGAGCAGGGCCACCGCCAGCTCGGGCGACTGCTCCAGGCAGACCGCGACCCGGTCGTCCGGGGCGACGCCGAGCGCGCGCAGCCGGCGGGCGAGACCGGTGGCGCGCTCGTCCAGCTCGCGGTAGGTGACGGTGCGGCCCTCGGCCTCCAGGGCCGGCCGGTCGGGGTGGGCGCGGGCGGTGGCGGCGAGCAGCGCGGTCAGGGTGGCCGGGGCGCCGTCCGGGTCGGGCAGCGCGGGCCCGGCGGCCCAGCGCTCCAGGACGTCCCGGCGTTCGGCGGGGGTGGCCAGGGGCAACCGGGAGAGCGGCCGGTCCGGGTCGGCGACCGCCGCCGTGAGGAGGAGCTCGAAGCGCTCGACCAGCCGGCGCACGGTCGCGGCGTCGAACAGGTCGGTGCGGTAGGTGAGCAGCCCGTAGAGGCCGCCGTCGGACTTCTCCCGCAGGTAGAACGCGAGGTCGGTGCGGGTGGTGGCGGCCTCGTGCCCGAAGCTCTCGGCGGTCGGCGCGCCGGGGGAGTCCGGGGAACCGGAGCCCGCCGGAGCGGAGGCGGCACCGCGCTCGCCGTAGTTCTGGTAGGCGAAGCTGACCTGGAACACCGCGGAGCGGCTGACATCGCGCTCGATGTCCAGATCCGCCACCATCTGCTCGAACGGCACCTCCTGGTGGGTGTACGCGTCGAGGGTGGTGCCGCGCACCCGTCCGAGCAGTTCGGCGAAGGTCGGATCGCCCTCCAGCCGGGCCCGGATCGGCAGCATGTTGACGAACAGGCCGACCACGCCTTCGAGTTCGCGGTGCAGTCGGCCGGCCACCGCGGAACCTATCGCGAAGTCCCGCCGCCCGGCGTGCCGGCCGAGCAGGGTCTGCAGCGCCGCCATCAGCACCATGTACCCCGACGCGCCCGAGGAGCGGGCCAACTCGGCCACACCCCGGCCGAGTTCGCTGCTCCAGTGGAACTCGGTGGCGGCCCCCTCGAAGGTCAGCACCGGCGGCCGGGGGCGGTCGGTCGGCAGCTCCAGGGCCGGGACGTCGCGCAGCTCCTCGCGCCAGTACGCCCGCGAGCCCGCCAGCGCCTCGCCGGCCAGCCGCTCCCGCTGCCAGCCCGCGTAGTCGCCGAACTGCACCGGCAGTTCGGGCAGCCGGTCCGGGGTGCCGTGGGCGTGGCGGGCGTACAGCGAGTCGAGTTCGCGGTGCAGGATGTCGAGCGACCAGCCGTCGCTGACGATGTGGTGCATGACCAGGGCGAGTACGTGCTCGTCCGGCGCGGTGCGCACCAGCAGGGCGCGCAGCAGCGGGCCCTCGGCCAGGTCGAAGGGTCGCGCCACCCGCTCGCCGAGCTCGCGGGCGGCCCGCCCGGCCGGGTCCGGGTCGCCGCTCGCGTCGACGAACTCGGCGGTGAGCGGACCGGGTTCGGCGATCCGGACCTCGGCGGTGCCCTCGGGAGTGGCGGGGAAGCTCATCCGCAGCGCCTCGTGCCGGGCGAGCAGCCCGGTGAGGGCGGCGTCGAGCGCGGTGCGGTCCAGCGGGCCGCGCAGCCGGCGGGCCGGGGCCAGCGCCCAGGCGGTGGAGCCGGGCGCGAACTGGTCCATGAACCAGAGGCGTTCCTGCCCGCTGGAGAGCGGGACGGCGCTGCCCGGGGGGCGGACGGGGACGGTGGCGGCGGGCGCGGCGGGGGCCGCGCCGGCAGGAGTGCCGTCGCCGGGTGCCGGCGCGGTGGCGTCCGCGGCCGTGGCGGTGCCGGCGGCCGCGCGCAGGCGCTGGGCGAGCAGGGCGCGTTTGGTCGCGGACAGCCCGGCCGCGGGGTCCTGGAGGTCGGTCATGGGGTGTTCCATTCGGCGCACATCGGGCGGCGGCTGCGGTGCCGTCGGGCGGGATCGCCGCGGGGCGGGCCGCCGCGGGGGAGGGGGCGCGGGGCAGGGAAGGTGCGGGGAGCGGGCGCGGGGAAGGGGCACCGGGCGGCGCGGGCCAGGCCGCGCCGCCCGGAGGTCACCGCAGTTCGCGGACGGCGGCGGCGATGCCGAGCGGGGTCGGGGTGGCGAAGAACACGTCGAAGTCGAGCTCGACACCCAGCAGGTCGCGGATCCTGGCCGTGATCTGAATGATCGTCAGGGAGTGTCCGCCCAGGTCGAAGAGGTCGTCCTCGGGGCCGAGACCGGGCAGCCGCAGCACCTCGGACCAGACGCCGAGCACGGCGGCGAGCACCTCGTCCTCCGCCTCCGCCTCCGGACCGGAGGCGGGAGCGACCGGGGTCTCGACCGGCACCGGCGGGACGGGCAGCGCGCGGCGGTCCAGCTTGCCGTTGGGCGTGAGCGGCAGCCGGTCGAGCACCAGGAAGCGCTGCGGGACGGCCGCGCCGGGCAGCAACCGCTGGAGGAAGGAGCGCAGTTCGGCGGGCTCGGGAGCGGTCTGTCCGGCGGCCGGGACGAGGTAGCCGGCGACGAACGGCTCGCCGTCGCCCCCGTCCTCCTCGTTGTCGGGCACGGCGGCCTCCTCCCGGTGCACCGCGGCGGCGGCCTCCGCGACCGCCGGATGGGTCAGCAGCGCCGTCTCGACCTCCCCCAGCTCGATCCGGTGGCCGCGGATCTTGACCTGGTCGTCGATCCGGCCGAGGAACTCCAGTTCGCCGTCCGGGCTCCAGGCCACCAGGTCGCCGGTGCGGTAGAGGCGGTCGCCGGGGGCGCCGAAGGGGTCGTCGACGAAGCGCTCGGCGGTGAGCTCCGGCCGGCCCAGGTAGCCCTCGGCGAGCCCGTCGCCGCCGAGGTGGAGTTCCCCGGGCACGCCGATCGGCAGCGGCCGGCGGCGGCCGTCCAGTACCAGGGCGCGGGTGTTGGCGATCGGCCGGCCGATCCGGACCGCCTCCGGGCCGTCCGGCAGTTCGGCGCAGGTGGACCAAATGGTGGTCTCGGTCGGCCCGTAGACGTTGAACAGGCGGTCGGTGCCGGCCCGCAGCTGCCGGGCCAGCGGCAGCGGCAGGGCCTCCCCGCCGACCAGGCCGGTCAGCCCGGACGGCAGCGGCCCGGCACCGAGCAGCACCCGCCAGCCCGACGGCGTCGCCTGGACGTGGGTGACGCCCTCGCGCTCGACCAGCGCCCGCAGCCCCGGGCCGTCCACCGCGAGGCCGTCCGGGGCCAGCACCAGGCGGCCGCCGGTGGTCAGCGGCAGCAGCAGTTCCAGGGCGGAGATGTCGAAGGAGAGCGAGGTGAGGCCGAGCCAGACGTCCTCGGGGCCGGAGCCGAGCTGCGCGGCGAAGGCCGTGAGCAGGTTGACCAGCGCCCGGTGGCCGATCTCGACGCCCTTGGGGCGGCCGGTGGAGCCGGAGGTGTAGAGGACGTACGCCAGCCGGCCGGGGTCGGCATCGCCCTCGGACCCGGAAGCGGTCCCGGCGGAGGCCCCGCCCGGCCGGAGCACCGCCGGTGCGGCGGCGGCCACCTCGGGTGCCGGTTCGCGGTCGGCCAGCAGCAGGGCGGCGCCGGAGTCGGCGAGCACGAAGGCGAGCCGCTCGGCCGGGTAGCCGGGGTCGAGCGGCAGGTAGCCGGCGCCGACCGCGTGCACGGCGAGCAGCGCGGCCGGCAGGTCGGCGGTGCGGGCGAGGTGCAGGCCGACCAGGTCGTCGCGGCCGATGCCGGCCGCGGTGAGCTCCCCGGCCAGCCGGTCGGCGCGGCGCAGCAGCTCCCGGTAGGTCAGCCGTTCCTCGCCGGCCACCACGGCGAGCGCGTCGGGGGCGGCCGCGGCGTGCTCGCGGACCAGGTCGAGCACGGTCCGGTCGGTGGGGTAGGCGCGGGCGGTGTCGTTCCAGGCGGTGGTGACCAGGTGCCGCTCGGCCCGGTCGAGCAGGGGCAGGTCGCCGAGCGGGGTCGCGGGGTCGGCCACGGCGGCGGCGAGCAGGGTGGCGAGGTGCCCGGCGATCCGCCGCGCGGCGGCGGAGGCGAGCACGGCCGGGTCGTACTGGAGCGAGAGCTCGATCCCGTCGGCGCCGTCGACGGCCTGGAGGTGCAGGGTGTTGCGGGCGGCGTGCGGGAAGACGGTCCAGTCGACCGCGGCGGCGCTGCCGGGGAACACGGGGTCGGCGGTGGTGCGGCGGCGGTAGCCGAAGGAGACCGGGGCCAGCCCGGCCCGGGGGGTGAGGCCGGGGACGGCGCTGCCGAAGGGGACGGCGCGGTGCGCGGAGACCAGCCGGGCCTCGGCGCGCACGGCGGCGGCGTAGCGCGCGAACGGCGTGTCACCGTCCTGGCCGGCCGGGGCGTACACGGGCAGCTCGTTGACGTACAGGCCGATCGTGCCGCGCTGCCGGGGGTCGCGGGTGGAGAAGGGGACGGCGACCGGGACGGCCTCGCCGCCGTAGCGGTGCAGCAGGCCGTGCAGGGCGGCGAGCAGGAACTCGAAGCGGGTGACCCCGGCGGCCCGGGCGGCGTCCGCGAGGGCGGCCGCGGCCGCGCGGTCGAGTCGCCAGGCGACGGATTCGCCGCGGCCGGCGTCGGTCACCGCGCGGGGGCTGCCGGGGAGCACCGGGGCGGTGGCGGCCGCCCAGCGGGGGCCGTGGAAGGCGGCGGCGCGGGCGAGGAGCCCGGGGTCGACCGGGGGCGCGGCGTCCGCGTCGGACCGTGCCGTCCCCTCCTCCACCGCCACCGCGGACGGCGACGCGAGCGCGGCGGCGTACCCGGCGGCGAGGTCCGCGACCAGCACGTCCTTGGAGTTGCCGTCGAACACCGCGTGGTGCGCCACCACCAGCAGTTCGGCGCTCCCGTCCGCCCGCCGGTCCAGGGTGAACCGGGCGAGCGGCCCCCGGGCCAGGTCGAACGGCAGCGAGAGTTCCTCGGCGAGCCGCTTGGCGAGGGCGTCGGCGCAGGCGTCGGCACACTCTCCGAGCGGCTCGCCGGCCGGTTCCAGGACGGTGAGCGCGGGCACCCGCCCGGCCGGGACGGGGCGGAGCACGCCGTCCCGTTCCACCAGCGCGGAGGAGAGCGCGGGATGCCGGGCGACGGTCGCGTCGACGGCGCGGGCCAGCGCGGCGGTGTCGATCCGGTCGAAGCCGATCCGCAGCGCGAGGTGGAAGACCTCGGGGACGTGGGTGAGTCTGCTGGTCAGCCAGATTCCGTGCTGGGCGGGGGAGGCGGGCCGTGCGGCGTCCGTCGCTCTCGCGGGGGCCCCGGCGGCGGAGGAAGGGCCGGGCCGGTCGGTGGAGTCGGACATGCTGTGCTCGATTCGGGAGTCGGAGACGGAGCTGCGGGGCACCCGTCCGAGCGGTGGCCGTGGTGGCGCGCGGGCGCGGCACGGCGCGGTCGGACGGCGCGGCTGCCGAAGGGTGGCCGGCCCGCCCCGCGGACCGGTCGGCAGGCGCCGAGGCACGGCCGGACCCGACTCCCAGGTGTCCCCCCTGATGCGTCAGGCGAAGCGATCCCCTACCCCCGTACGAAGATCATTGGCCTGGACCTGCCGCGAGGTTTCCACAGACCACATGCCTCGTCAAGGGTTGTCCACGACCTGGCCGGAGGCTGCCGACGGTTCGTCAACCACCTTCCGTCACCGGGGGCCTGGCGTGACCGGCGGGGCTGCTGGGACGGCGGCCGGCGGCGGTCGCGGCGGGCGGGTGGCCGCGGACCGCCGCCGACGGCAAGTTGTCTGTACAGCTATGGGTTCACTGTCCGTCATCGACGCGCCATCGAACCCCCCGTTCCCGTCCATCTGGGGCACGTACACATAACGGGTCTGGACCACAGCGCCAGGCGCCCCCCGCTTTGTACAAGGAGTCACCCCCGATGAGTCCGCAGCCCGAACTGTCGCGCCGCACCCTGCTCGGCGGCGCGGCCGCCGCCGCCGTGCTGTCCGCCCTCCCCCTCAGCGTGCGCGAGGCGCTCGCCGCGCCGGCCCGCCCCGGCCGCCTGGCGGACATCCAGCACGTTGTGGTGTTCATGCAGGAGAACCGCGCCTTCGACCACTACTTCGGCACCCAGGCCGGCGTCCGCGGCTTCGGCGACCGGACGGCGGTGCGGGGCGTCAACGGCCGCTCGGTCTTCCACCAGCCCGACCCGAGCCGCAAGGAGGGCCACCTCCTGCCGTTCCCGATGAACGCCGCCCACACCAACGCGTACCAGCAGGGCGCACCCGCGTTCGGCTTCGTCGACTCGATGAAGGCCTGGAACGACGGCCTCGCCGACGGCTCGGTCACCCGCCGCTCCGGCGGCTGGCTCGGCCAGGGCTACTACGAGAGCGCCGACATGCCCTTCTACCACGCGCTCGCCTCGGTGTTCACCACCTGCGACGCCTACTACGCGTCGGTGCAGTGCAACACCAACACCAACCGCGAGCACCTGATGACGGGCACCAGCGGCGGCACCGTCCGGGACACCCCGGTCACCGACAACACCGAGATCCCCGGTGGTTACGAGTGGACCACCTACGCCGAGCGCCTGGAGAAGGCCGGCGTCAGCTGGCGGACCTACCAGGCGCTGGACAACTTCGACGACAACGCGCTCGCCTGGTTCACCCCCTTCGTCAAGGCCAAGCCCGGCGAGCCGCTGTACGAGCGCGGCATGCGCGCGGTCGGCGACCCGGCCAAGAAGGGCGACCCGTTCGCGATGGGCGACGCCCTGGTCGAGGCCTTCGCCGCCGACGTCCAGGCCGACACCCTCCCGCAGGTGTCCTGGATCGTCGCCCCCGCCGCGCTCTCCGAACACGCCAACTACGCGCCGCCGAACGGCGAGCACCTCACCGCCCGGCTGCTGGCCGCCCTCGCGGCCAAGCCCGAGGTGTGGGAGAAGACCGTCTTCATCCTCAACTACGACGAGCACGGCGGCTTCTTCGACCACCAGCTGCCGCCCGTCCCGCCGCTGGCCACCGGTCGCGGCAAGTCCACCGTGCCGGTCGACGGCGAGGTCGTCGTCCGCGTGAGCAAGGGCGGCTCCACCTACCACCGCGTGGTGAGCCAGGACGGCAAGTACCGGGTCAAGGCGGCCGACGGCTCGCTCACCTGGTCGGACACCCTGCCCGCCGGCGAGCGCGTGGAGTCCGGCCCGTACCCGATGGGCCTCGGCGTCCGGGTGCCGATGATCGTGGTCTCCCCGTGGACCCGCGGCGGCGTCGTCGACTCCAGCGTCTACGACCACACCTCGGTGCTGCGCTTCCTGGAGCAGCGCTTCGGCATCCAGGAGCCCAACATCAGCCCCTGGCGGCGCTCGGTCTGCGGCGACCTCACCAACGTCTTCGACTTCTCCGGCCGCGACCCGCGCTGGCCCGAGCTCCCCGACACCAGCGGCAACCGGCAGAAGGTCGTCGACACCGGCAAGCTGCCCGCGCCGACCGTGCCCAACCCGCAGTCCTTCCCGCAGCAGGAGCGCGGCACCCGGGCCGCCCGCCCGGCGCCGTACGACCTCACCGTCAAGCCGCGCCTCAAGGGCGACCAGCTGACGATCGACTTCATCAACCAGGGCAAGCAGGGCGCGGTCTTCGCCGTCTACCCGGCCCCCGGCGCCCTGCCGCGCCACTACACGGTCGGCGCCAAGTCCCGGATCTCCGACGTCTGGACGGTCGGCCAGGACGGCTACGACCTGCGGGTGCACGGCCCCAACGGCGCGCTCTGGCACCTGCGCGGCACCGTCGACACCGCGTACGAGATCTCGCTCTCCGAGGAGCGCAACGGCAAGGTGCTGGAGGTGGACGTGATCAACCGCTCGCGCACCGCCCAGACCTTCCTGGTCGGCGACCTCGCCTACGGCGACGGGCTGCGCGAGGTCCGGGTCGCCGCGGGCGACGACAAGACCGTCAACCTCAACGTCGGCCCCGAGGGCTGGTACGACGTCGCGGTGGGCGTGCGCGGCGAACTCGGCTTCCGCCGCCGGATCGCCGGCCGCTTCCCCTGGGACGGCGAGCACCTGCTCACCGACCCGGCGATGGGCCAGGCCGACCCGCTGACCGTGGACGTCGCGCTCAAGGCCGCCTCCACCACCATCGACGAGGCGATCCTGCTGCCCGGCCGCCCGGCCCGGGTCACCGCCCGCTTCACCGCCGGCGACGCGCTGACCGTGATCGAGGCCCAGCCGGTCGTCCCGGCCGGCTGGACGGTCGCCGCCGTCACCGCGCCGCCCGCCGCGCTGGCCGCCGGGGCGAGCGCCACCGCCGAGTGGGACGTCACCCCGCCCGCCCAGCTGCCGGACGGTGCCACCCACCGCGTCCTGGTCACCGCCCGCGCGCTGGCCGGCAACCGCTTCGCCGTCGCCGACGGCGAACTCGCCGCCCGCACCGCGCCGGTGATGGCCGGCCACCTGCTCGGCGAGGACTTCGAGTCGCTCGCGGGCGCGCTCCAGCCGGTCGGCGGAGTGGTCGGCTGGACGCCGCAGGCGCCGCAGGGCTGGTCGGTCGTCAACGCGCCGGCCATGCCGCAGGGCACCGTCCGGCTCCAGGGCTGGACCTTCCACACCAAGCGCGAGTGGTCCAACCCGGCCGGCCAGGACCGGGGCAACTTCACCCGGGGCCTCGGCATCCTGGCCGTGGCCGACCCGGACGACTGGGACGACACCGGCGCGCCGTCCAAGAAGGGCGTGTTCGACTCGACCCTGGTCTCGCCCGTCGTGCCCGTCCCGGCCGGGGCCACCACCCTGTACCTGGGCTTCGACTCGCACTACCGCCAGGAGGCCCCGCAGAAGGCCTCGGTCACCGCGGTCTTCGACAACGGCACCGAGACCCGGCTGGTCTACTACAGCTCGGACGCCACCGGCAACGACAACGCCGGCAAGGACGTCCAGAACACCTTCGTCGCCAAGCAGTTCGCCGTTCCGGCCGGCGCGCGCGGCGTGACGCTGAAGTTCCGGATGTTCGACGCCGGGAACAACTGGTTCTGGGCCGTCGACCACATCCGGCTGGACGTGAAGCCGATCACCGGCTGACGCCGTCGCGGCGCGTGTGCCCGACGTGACCCGCCCGGCCCGTCCGGACCCCGAACTCCGGGGTCCGGACGGGCCGTTCGGTCTCCCGGGAAGTACGCCGACGGACTGTCAACAGGCGCGAACGCGACGCGCGCCCCGGCGCACCGGACCGGAAAGCGCCTGTTCGCGCGCCTCGGTGCGCCGGTAGGAATGGGCCCGGCACGGAACGTCCGTGCCGCGAGAGGAGCCGCACCGTGTCCCGTCTCCGCGCCACCGCACTGGCCCTCGGCTGTACCGCCGCCGCCCTGACCCTGGCCGCGACCACCGCGACCGTCGCCCAGGCCGCCCCCGGCGACATCGTGAGCATCTGCGCCAACCAGTACACCCCCGCCGGCTGGGTCGACATCGCCTGGGCCAACGACTACAGCTGCGGCGGCGGCACCTTCACCCCGAACCGGAAGACGATGGAGCAGGTCGCCGGTCTGCCCGTCGGCACCACCCTCAACGTCTGCGCCTCGGCCTGGCCGCCGGCCGGCTGGACGCAGGTCTCCGAGTTCTACAGCCAGAGCTGCCGCTACTCGGCCGTGCCGAGCCTGGAGCACAACTCCTGGAGGATCACCCGGGTCTACTGACCTGTCGTCACATCTCACCGAGCCCACCAGGATCACCGCCTCCGTGGGGTGCTGGTGGGCCCCGGTCGGGCGCGGCGGCCACGAACAGGTGTGTCGGCGCACTGTCAACAGTGGCGAACCCGTCGTGGCCCCGGTGCCCCGGACCGGAAAGTCACTGTCCGTGCCAATGGTCCCACCGATAGGAATGGGTGTCCGGTGCGGATCGCCCGCGCCGTGGAGAGGAGCCGCTCCGTGTCCCGTCTTCGCGCCGTCGCCCTGGCCGCCGGTTGTGCCGCCGCCGCGCTCACCATGACCACCACCACCACCGCGCACGCCGCCCCCGGCGACACCCTGAACGTCTGCAGCAGCCAGCTCACCCCGACCGGCTGGGTCGACGTCCAGTGGTGGAACGACCTCAGCTGCGGCTCGACCTTCAACCCCAACAAGAAGCAGATCAAGCAGCTCACCGGTCTGCCGATCGGCACCACGCTCACGGTCTGCGCCTCGACCTACCAGCCGGCCGGCTGGGTGCAGCTCTCCTCGTTCTACAACAGCAGCTGCCGCTACTCCGCCGTGCCGAGCCTCAACAACAACGCCTGGCAGATCAAGCGCGTCTCCTGACGTCTCCCGACGTCTCCTGGCGCGCCCCTGCCGGCTCCCCGCGGGCAGCGCGCCGACGGCCCACCGGTCCCGCACCGGTGGGCCGTCGGTGTACCCGGGGCCGGGTGCTCCGGCCGCTCCTGCTCCGGCCCCTCCTGGTGAGGCCCGCCCCCGAGTGGTCCCGTTCGCCGGGATCTCTTGGCCGTCGAGAGATAGGATCCGCCCCGTCCGCCAGCCCATCGGGAGGTCACCACCATGCACCAGCCCCTGCTGCGACTCACCGGCGCCGCCACCGCCGTCTACGGCATCGCCGTCGCCCGCCGGCCCGCCCTGCTGGCCCGCCCCTCCGGCCTCACCGCGCCGGACGGATCGGTGCCCGCGCCGGTCGCCGCCTGCCTGCGCCCGCTGGCCCTGCGCGACGCCGCCTGCGGCCTCGCCATGGCCCTCGCCCCGAACGACGTCGCGCTGCGCACCGCCACCGCCCTGCGGATCGCCTCCGACCTGGGCGACGCCGCACTGCTCGCCACCGCCCTCCCGGCCCGCCGGCACCGGGTGATGGCCGTCGCCGTCTCGGTCGGCTGGGGCGCGCTCTCGGTGGCCGGACTCCTGGCGCGACCGCGAAACCTCTCCACCCGTCAAGCCTCTTAATCGTCGAGAGATATGATCCGGGCTGTCCACGACCCCGCCCAGGCCCGGAGCGCGCCCCGCCATGCCCGCTGACCGTCCCCACGCCGCCCCACCGCCCGCCCCGGTGCCTCCCGCGCCGTCACCTCCGGGCGGGGCCCCGACACCCGGCCCGTCCGCCCGGCGCCGCCGCGCCCGGCTGCTCGTCCCGCTCGCGCTGCTGATCGTCTGGCTCGGCCTCGGCGGAGCCTTCGGCTCCTACGCGGGCCGACTCGGCGAGGTCGCGACCAACGACCGGGCCGCCTTCCTGCCCCGCAGCGCCGAGTCCACCGAGGCCGCCCGGCTCGGCGCCGACTTCCGGACCGACAACGCGGTGCCCGTGATCATCGTCTGGGAGAGCCGCGGCGGCCCCCTCGACGGGACCGGGCACGCCGCCGCGGAACAGGCCCTGCGGGCCGCCGCGGCCCTGCCCGGCGCCACCGGACGGGTCTCGCCCGCCCTGCCCGCCGCCGACGGACAGGCCCTCCAGGGCGTCGTCCAACTGCGCGCCGACCTCGGCCGGGAGACCGGCGACACCGTGCGCGCCGTCCGCGAACTCGCCGAACAGGTCCCCGGCACCACCGTCGGCCTGGCCGGACCCGCCGCGATCGCGGCCGACCTCGGCGGCGCGTTCGCCGGCATCGACGGCCTGCTGCTCGGCGTCGCCCTCGGCGTCGTCCTGCTCATCCTGCTCGCCGTCTACCGCGCCCTGCTGCTGCCACTGCTGGTGATCCTCGGCGCGGTCTTCGCTCTCGGCATCGCCTGCGCCCTGGTCTACCTGCTCGCCGACCACGGCCTGGTCACCGTGGACGGCCAGGTCCAGGGCCTGCTGTCGATCCTCGTCATCGGCGCCGCCACCGACTACGGACTGCTGCTCTCGGCCCGCTTCCGCGAGGAACTCCACCTGCACGGCGACCGGTTCGCCGCGATGCGCACCGCCTGGCGGCACTCGCTCGAACCGATCGCCGCCTCCGGCGCCACCGTCGCCCTCGGCCTGCTCGTCCTACTGCTCTCCGACCTCACCAACAACCGCGCCCTCGGCCCGGTCGGCGCGATCGGGATCGCCTGCGCGGTGCTCTCCGCGCTCACCTTCCTGCCCGCCGCACTGGTACTGGCCGGCCGGGCCGCCTACTGGCCGGCCCGGCCCGCCGCCGACGGACGGGCCCCGGTGAACGCCGTCTGGGCCCGGGTGGCCGAGCTGGTCGCCCGCCGCCCGCGCGCCCTGTGGGCGGGGAGCCTGGTGCTCCTGGCGGGGCTCGCCGCCCTCGCCCCGACCCTGGACGCCGGCGGCGTCCCGCAGAGCGAACTCTTCGTCAAGGCCCAGCCCTCGGCGGCCGGCCAACGGCTGCTCTCCGCGCACTTCCCCGGCGGCAGCGGCAACCCCGCCGTCATCATCGCCGCCGCCGACCGCGCCGCGCCCGTCACCGAGGCGGCCGCCGCCGTGCCCGGGGTCGCCGCCGTCCGCGCCACCACCGCCGGGGCGCCGGGTGCCGCGCAGGGCGGCGGGCAGGGCGGCGCGTCCGGTGCCGCGCCGGGTGCCGCGCCGCTGGTCGTGGACGGCCGGGTGCGGCTGGAGGCCACACTCACCGACCCGGCCGACAGCGACGCGGCCATCGCCACCGTCCTCCGGCTGCGGGACGCGGTGCACGCCGTGCCCGACGCGCGGGCACTGGTCGGCGGCTACACCGCCCAGCAGGAGGACACCCGGACCACCGCCGCCCACGACCGGCGCCTGATCACCCCGGTGGTGCTGCTCTGCGTGCTGGCCGTGCTGGTCCTGCTGCTGCGCTCCCTGGTGGCGCCGCTGCTGCTGGCCGCCACCGTCGCGCTCTCCTACCTCGCCACGCTCGGGGTCAGCGCGGTGGTGTTCCCGCACGTGTTCGGCTTCTCCGCGGTGGACCCCTCGGTGCCGCTGTACGGGTACGTGTTCCTGGTCGCGCTCGGGGTGGACTACAACATCTTCCTGATGACCAGGGTCCGCGAGGAGTCGCTGCGCGTCGGCACCCGCGAGGGGGTGCTGCGCGGGCTCACCGCCACCGGCGGGGTGATCACCTCGGCGGGTGTGGTGCTGGCCGCGACCTTCGCCGCGCTCGGGGTGATCCCGCTGGCCTTCCTCGCCCAGATCGCCTTCATCGTGGCGTTCGGGGTGCTGCTGGACACCCTGCTGGTCCGTTCGCTGCTGGTGCCCGCGCTGGTGCGGGACCTCGGCGACCGGGTCTGGTGGCCGGCCGGGTCCGGCCGGAGGGGTCCTCGGCCGGGGTCGGTGTCGGCTGCGGAATCGGCCGAGGTCGGGTCGGGCACCGGGGGGTGATCCGCGGGGCGGCGGCGCGGCGCCGTTAGGCTGAACGGGTTGGATCGACGCCGTACGCGACCGGAGAACACACCTTGTCCGAGCAGGGGGAGCAGCAGGAACAGCAGGAGCCCGACCAGGGGCAGGTACCGCCCGGCGGACCGGCGCTCGGACGGCTGCTCCAGGACCTCGCCTCCGAGATGCACCTGCTCGGCCACGGCTTCGCCGGCGCCAGCGGCCTGCACACGACGGACGTCCAGGCGCTGCTGGCGGTCATGCGCGCGGCCCCGGAGCCCGGCGGGTCCGGCAGCGGCGGGATCACGCCCGGACGGCTGGGCGAGGAACTGGGCCTCTCCTCGGGCGCCGTCACCGCCGTGCTGGACCGGCTGGAGCGGGCCGGGCACATCCGCCGCGGCCGGGACGCCGCCGACCGGCGCCTGGTCCTGGTGCACTACCTGCCGGGCGCCGGCCGGATGGCGGCGGAGTGGTTCGCGCCGGTGGCCCGGCGGACCGAGACGGTGCGCGCCGAGTTCACCCCGGCGGAAATCGCCGCGGTGGCGCGCTTCCTCGGCCGGATCACCGGGGAACTGGCCGACCTGCGCCGGGAGCGCTGACCGACGGCCGGCCGCTGGCCGGCGGGCCGTGCGGTCGGCCGCTCAGGGCGTGCCGTCCCCGGGGCCTTCCCCGGGACTTCCCCCGGCCCTTCCCCCGGTACCTCCCTCGCCACCGCGCGCGGCCTCCTCGGTGATCCGGCGGGCCATCCCGCCGAACACGACGGCGTGGAAGGGCGCCACCGCCCACCAGTAGGCGTGCCCGGCCAGCCCGCGCGGGTGGAACAGCGCCCGCTGCCGGTACCGGGCGCCGCCCCGGCCGTCCGGGGTGACGGTCAGCTCCAGCCAGGCCGGGCCGGGCAGCCGCATCTCGGCGCGCAGCCGCAGCAGCCGTCCGGGCTGGAGCTCCTCCACCCGCCAGAAGTCGAGCGACTCGCCGACCCGCAGCCGCGCCGGGTCCCGCCGCCCGCGCCGCAGGCCGACCCCGCCGAGCAGCCGGTCCACCCACCCCCGCACCGCCCAGCCGAGCGGGAAGGAGTACCAGCCGTTGTCGCCGCCGATCGCCTCCACCACCCGCCACAGCGCGGCCGGGTCGACGTCCACCCGGAGCTCCCGGACGTCCTGGTAGAGGCTGCCGCCGGCCCAGTCCGGGTCGGTGGGCAGCGGGTCGCTGGGGGTGCCGGGCAGCGAGGCGGAGGACCACCGGGTGGCGACGTCCGCGTCCCTGATCCGCCGCAGTGCCAGCCGGACGGCGTCGTCGAAGCCGACGGCGCCGCCCGGCGGCTCGGGCAGGAAGCGGTCGAGGTCGTGCTCGGAGCGGACCACCTCGTACCGCAGCGACTCCACCAGCGGCCGGGCGATCGACCCGGGCACGGGGGTGACCAGGCCGACCCAGAGGCTGGAGAGCCGGGGAGTGAGGACCGGCACGGCGAGGATCAGCCGGCGCGGCAGTCCCGCCACCGCCGCGTACCGCTCCATCATCCGGCGGTAGGTCAGCACCTCGGGGCCCCCGATGTCGAAGGCGCGGTCGAGCTCGGGCGGCAGCGTCGCGGCCCCGACCAGCAGCCGCAGCACGTCGCGGACGGCGATCGGCTGGATCCGGGTGTCCACCCAGCGCGGGGTCACCATCACCGGCAGCCGTTCGGTGAGGTGGCGCAGCATCTCGAAGGACGCCGAGCCGGAGCCGATGATCACCGCGGCCCGCAGTTCCGCGGTCGGCACGCCGCTCGCCCGCAGCACCCGGCCGACCTCGACCCGCGAGCGCAGGTGCGGGGAGAGCCGCCCGGCCGGGACTCCGGCGGGGGCGAGGCCGCCCAGGTAGACGATCCGGCGTACCCCGGCCGACGCCGCCGCCCGCCCGAACGCCCCGGCGGCGGCCCGGTCGGTGGCCTCGAAGTCCGGGCCGGTGCCGAGCGAGTGCACCAGGTAGTAGGCGACGTCGACGTCCGTGAAGGCGTCGGTGAGGCTCTCGGGGCGGGTGACGTCCCCGGTGACCACTTCGACCCGGCTCCGCCAGGGGTGGTCCCGCAGCCGGTCCGGGGCCCGGACCAGGCACCGCACGGTGTGGCCGGCGTCGAGCAGGACCGGCACCAGCCGTCCGCCGATGTAGCCGGTGGCCCCGGTGACCAGGCAGCGCAGCGGTCCGCCGGGGGGTGGGTCGTTCGGCCGGTCGGTCTGCCGGTCGTCGGGCCGGTCGTCGGGTCCGTCGTCGGGCTGGTCGGTGGGCCGGTCGTCGGGGCTGGTGGCGTGGGTCACGGTGGCTCCCGGGGTCGGCGGTGGGCGGTCGCCGGTGGGCGGTCCGGCCGGAAGGCGTACCCGCGCCGCAGGTGTCCTGCGCACCCCGATCGGCCGGTCCGGCCCGTCCGGCCCAGCGGGTCGGGGGCGCGCGCCGGGCCGGGGCACCCGCGCGGTGCGGCGCCGGGCCCGGTAAACGCGGTGTTCGGGGCCAGGGGCCGTTGGTCCCCGCGATTCAGCCCCTTGGCCCCTGGCGGATCGGCCGGTCGGGGGAGATGCTCCTCGTACAGCCGACCGGACGACCGAGGTCCGGCCGGACGGTGCTCGCGGACGAGGTGAACCGGCGTGCGGCATGCCACCGTCGAATCAGTGATGACCAGTCCCGTGGTCCGGGTGATGCCCGAGACCGGCTTCCGGGAGATCGTCGCGCTACTGGCCGAGTACGACATCACCGGAGTGCCGGTGGTGGACGACGACGGCCGGCCGCTCGGCATCGTCTCGGAGGCGGACCTACTGCTCACCCTGGCGGCACAGGAGGACCAGGGCAGTCTGATCCCACCGCCCGGCGCGGTCAGGCCCGGTCCGGACGGCTCCGTCACCGCCGCCGATCTGATGAGCGGACCGGTGGTCTGCATCACCCCGTCGACCAGCGTCGTCGCGGCGGCCCGGTTGATGGGCCGGCACGGTGTGAAGCGGCTGCCGGTGCTGGACGAGGACGGCCGGGTCTTCGCCATGGTGAGCCGGGGGGACCTGCTCCGGGTCTTCCTGCGCGAGGACCGGGTGATCCGCCGGGAGATCGTCGAGGAGGTGCTCGGCCGGGTCGAGGGCGTGAGCCCGGCCCTGGTCGGCGTCGAGGTCGACCAGGGGCGGGTGGTGCTCAGCGGCACGGTGCCGGAGCCGCACCTCGTGCCGATCGTGCTGAACCTCTGCCGCTCGGTGGACGGCGTGGTGTCGGTGACCGACCGGCTGAGCGCCGACACCTTCGGCGGCCTGGGCCCGGAGGGCGACTCCCCGGGCGGCGCGGACGGCGCGGGCGGCGGAGCCGGTTCGGGTTCTGCCGGTTCTGCGGGTTCCGCCGGTGCCGCCGGTTCCGCCGGGGGCGTCGAGGGCCCCGGGAGCCCCGGGCGAGGCGCTGGAGGGCGAGGGGCCGACGGTCGGGCCGGGGGCGCGCGCAACGGCAGCGCGCGCGGGAGCGACGCGCCTGCGCCGGTCCGCTGACCCTGTACGCCCGCGCCCGCCGCCCCTCGCCACTCCGTTCGATCGGGAATCGGCTGGATCCGGAGCGTCCGCTTCGAATATTGCGGTGCGTATAGGGAATATCACCCTGCGTGTGCGGCGGTAGCGGGCCGCCGCGCCGCCGGTGACCGGGGAGGCAGCCGTGGCCGTCGTGTTCGACGCGGACTTCACATCGACCAGCCAGTGGATCGCGGGGCGCAGCAGCGCCTATCCCCGGATGGGGCCGACCAACCGGGGGGACCACAAACTCGACTTCCTCAGCCGCGCGTACTGCCCCGGCGGGATCTTCACCGCCGTCCGGCGCCACGGCGGCGAGCTCTGGACGTGCAATCTGCTGACCACCGAGGGCAGCCCCGAGGGCTTCCAGGTCCGCACCGGGGACGTGCTGAGCGCGCGGATCACCCTGCCCCGCGAACTCGGCGCCTGGCCGGCCATCTGGACCTGGCGGGACGGCGGCAACGAGATCGACGTCTTCGAGTACCACCCCGACAACCCGGACCTGCTGGAGATCTCCAACCACGTCCGGGGCGGCTACCGCTACTGGCACGGCGCCGAGGCCGGCATAGCCCCCGGCGTGACCTTCGACCTGCGGACGGTCTTCGGTGCCCATTCGGTCGACTGGTTCGTCGACGGCACCCTGATCCACGCCGACCGGCGCGGAGTGGGCGCGGACTGGCACGCCTACCTGATCGTCAATCTGTCCGTCGCGGACGGCGCCTACCACGACCGGCCGCCGATCTTCGGGTCCGACCTGCTCAGCTGGACGTGCCACAGCCTGCGGATCGAACGGGGCGCTCCGGACGCGCCGGTCGTCCCGGGCGGTGCGTGATCCCGGACCTGTCGCGCACGTCGGTGCACCACGTCCGACCGGCCCGGCGACGATGCGCGGAGGGCCTTCCGAGAGCGTCCCGGACCGGCCACCATGGAGGTCCGTCGACGATCCGGGGTGGGGATGAGCGAGGCCGAGGATGCTGCGTACCGGCAGCCGGAGGAGGTCGGACCCGTCCCGTGGCTCGTGCTGGCCTGCATGGTCGGCGTCATCCTGGCCTACGCCGTGCTGGCGAACTTCACCGACGAGCTGCGGGCGACGCTCTGGGGCGAGCCGGGGACGGTGACCGGAGTCACCTGCTGGACGCACGACATCGGGGCGGGCCAGGGAACCTCGACGTCCTGCTCCGGTGTCTTCACCGCTGACAGCGGCGGTCCGGCCTTCGATGTCCGCGTCGAGGGGGATGCCCGCTCGCAAACGGCCCGGGCGCGGCTGGCGGACGGTTCGTCCGGAACGGCGTACGTCTCACCGACGGTGCTGGCGGGGGTGCTCCCGGTGGGGCTCTCCCTCGTCCTGGTCGGTGCCCCGGCGGCGGGGACGGTGATGTACGTGCGCCACGCCCGCCGGCAGCGCGCCGGGGGCCGCCCGCGAGGACGGGGCCCGGCGCGGCGTTGAGGCGGTGTCCGACGGCCCGCGGCGATGTGGCACGGCCGCTGTGCCCCCGTCGCGCGATCGGCTCGGGAGCCGGGTTCTACGGCGGGAACATCGCCGTCACCAGGCCGCGCGGTCCGGAGCGCTGGAACCAGACCGTGCGGCGGCGCGGGCCGATGTACGCGGGGTGGGTCACGTAGAGGTCGTCGCGCGGCGCGGTCTCGTTGCCGGGCAGGAGGGCGGCGTCCACCGCGTCGGCGGCGATGGCGCGGAGCAGGGCGTGGGCCGTGGCCGCCGCGGCGTCGGGGGAGATGGCCAGTGCGGTGAGTTCGTACCAGAGCGCCGTCGAGACGTAGCCGATGGTGGAGTGGCCCAGTGCCGGGTGCGGGCGGTGGTCCGCGTAGCGGAGCAGTACCCCGGCCGCGACGAGGCGCTCGCGGTCGTCGGCCGACGGGTGGTGGTTCATGGGGCGAACGCTACCCGGCCGGGTGCGGGACGGTCCGGCCTCGGGTGCGTCCGGAGGCTTTCCCGGTCCGGCGGCCTCCCGGCGGCGTATGCTCGGCCGCCCTCCTGCGCTCTCCCGCCTCCCGTGCGCCCCACGGGTCGGTGGGGCGGCATCTCCTCACGCCACTCCGACGCGCGGGGGCGCACGATGGTGGTGAGGCGCCGAGCGCCCCGGGGCGGGCCGTCGGTCAAGGCGGCCGCTCACCGACCGGGGTGGTGAGGAGGTCGTGATGAGGCACTGGAACGGCCATGGCTACGGTCATGGCGTCGGGCCCTGGGGTCTGGGCCTGTTCGCGCTGGGACTGCTGCTGGCCGTGGTGGCGCTGGTGGTCGTCGCGGTGCTCCTGACCCGGAGATCGCGGGTCGCCGGTCCGCCGCCGCCCAAGGGCATGTGGGGCGGGGCTCCGGGTGGCCCCGGTGGTCCGGGTGGTCCGTCGGGTGGAGTGCTGCCGGCCTGGCCGGCGGCCGAGCAGGTGCTGGCGGAGCGGTTCGCGCGCGGTGAGATCGACGCGGGGGAGTACCGGCACCGCCTGGACGTCCTGCGGGGGAGCGGTGGATCACCGGGGGCCGGTCCGCCGGCCGCGCCGTCGGCTCCGCCGCCACCCCCGGGTCCGCCGGATGTTCCCCCGCCGTCGTCCGGCTGATCGGGCTGACGCCGTCGTCCGTTGGATCGGGCCGACGCGAGGGTGCCCCGCCGCGCGGTCGCGCGGCGGGGCACCCTCGGTGTTCGGGGCCGGTGACGGCTCGGCCGGTGACTACTCGACGACGAGCTCGACCGGGATGTTGCCGCGGGTGGCGCGGGAGTACGGGCACACCTCGTGGGCCTTCTTCACCAGCAGCTGGCCGGTCTCGCCCGCGAGCGCCTCGGGCAGCTCGACCCGCAGGACCACCGCGAGGCCGAAGCCCTCGGCGTCCTTGCCGATGGACACCTCGGCGGTCACCGAGATCTCGCCGGTGTCCACCTTGGCCTGCCGGCCGACCAGGCCCAGCGCGCTGGCGAAGCAGGCGGCGTAACCGGCGGCGAACAGCTGCTCCGGGTTGGTGCCCTGACCGCTGCCGCCGAGGCCGGGCGGCATCGCCAGCGCGAGGTCCAGCTGACCGTCGGAGCTGACGGTGCGGCCCTCCCGGCCGTTGGCGGTGGCGACTGCGGTGTAGAGCGCGTCCATGGGTCCGTTCCCTTTCGTCCTGCGTACGAAGTGGTGGTCCGGCGGCCCGTTCGGACCGCCTTCCGAGAACAAGTAGAGCACACCATTCAATTGCGCACAACTTAATAGGGCACATGTCGTCGCTACCATGGACCCATGACCGTGCTGCCCGACCTTCCCGACGATGCCGACCTGCTCCTCCTGGACCGACAGATCTGCTTCTCGCTGAACGCGGCTTCCCGCGCCTTCGGCGGTGTCTACCGGGTGTTGCTCAAGGATCTTGGCCTGACTTATCCGCAGTACCTGGTGATGCTCGTGCTCTGGGAACACGGCGAACTGCCGGTGAAACGGATCGGCGAACACCTCCGACTGGACTCGGGGACCCTCTCCCCGTTGCTCAAGCGGTTGGAGGCGGCCGGTCTGGTGCATCGCAAGCGCAGCCCGGAGGACGAGCGCTCGGTCACCGTCAGCCTCACCGGCGAGGGCTCCGCGATGCGCGAGCGCGCCGGACAGGTGCCGCGCCGACTCCTGGTCGCGACCGGACTCCCGGTCGAACAGCTCGCCACCCTGAGGGTGCTGCTGGACCAGGTCACCGAGGCCCTCGACAACGCCGTTCCGGGCCTCGCCGCCGAGGGCTGACGCCCGCCTGCGGCATTCGCTCCCTCGTTCCCCGGCCGGGCACCGCGTTGTGCGGTGCCCGGCCGGGGACGTGTGCGGTACGTCCGGTCCGGTCCTGTCCGCTGCGAGTTCTGTCTGCTGCGAGCTGGTCGGCCGGGTCAGCCGGCGGTGCGCTCGTTCAGACAGAGGATGTTTCCTTCACTGTCCTTGAACCAGGCCGCGCGCATGCCGTCGTCCTCGACCACGCCGTCGACCGTCTTCAGGCCGGGCATGTCGTACTCCTCGAACACGACGCCCTTGCCGCGCAGTCCGGCCATCTCCGCGTCCAGGTCGGAGACCTTGAAACTGGCCAGGGTGTGGGCGGCCTGGCCGCCGCTGGGTGTCTCGTAGATGCCGAACTCGCTGCCTCCGCACTCGAAGGTCAGATCGCCGTGCGGGCCGGCGTCCGTGAGCTTGAGGCCGAGGGTGTCGGTGTAGAAAGCCTTCGCCCGGGCCACGTCGGCGGCGGGAATGATCGCCACCAAGGGTGCGTCTCCAAGCATGCTGATCGCCTCCTCCTCCCCCCAGCGTAGGTACGTGGACCGGGCCACGGCCAGGCCGGAGCCGGGCCGGGGCGCAGGTACCCCGCAGCGTGCGGGCGGCGTCACCGGCTGTGGGGGATCCGCTCCAGCACACCGCCCGCGAAGACCTCGTACAGCGGCAGCGTCTCCAGGTGCACATAACCGATGTGGCAGTCGCAGACCGGCAGCGGGCAGGCCCGCGGGCCGAGCCGGGCCCGGTAGGACCCGTCGTAGAGGTTGCCCAGCTCCTCGGGCACGAAGTGACAGCGGCGGACGGTGCCGTCGCCGTCCACCGAGACCACGGACTCGCCGGTGCGGCAGGCCCGGCCGGCGCTGGGGTGGGCGTGCCGGCTGTACCCGAACAGCGGATCGAGGGCCGTCCAGTCGGCCGCCTCGGCGTCGGTGTAGGTGCGGCCCTCGGCGGCGTTGATCCACAGGTAGACCGCCGGGGACAGCTCGGCGCGCAGCCGCCGGGCCGCCGCGAGGTGCTCCGGCTGCCCCACCACGCCGACGCTGTACCGCACACCGAGCGCGTCCAGCTCGCGGCACTTGGCGAGGAAGCGCCCGTGCTCGACCTGGCCGGGATGGTAGGTGACCCAGAGCGCGAGGGTGTCGAGGTCCGCCTCGGCCAGCCAGCCGGTGCGACAGCTGAGGTTGCTCTGGATCGCGACCCGCCGTACGTGCGGCAGCCGGCTCAGCTCGACCATGGCCCGCCGGTACCAGGACCGCACCAGCCCCTCGCCCCACGGGGTGAACAGCACCGAGAGGGTGTCCCCGGATCCGCCGCGTCCGGCCACCCAGCCGGTGAAGCGCTCCAACGCGGCCCGGTCGGCCCGGAGTTGCCCGGGCGTGTCGCGCCGCTTGGCGAACGGGCAGTACGGACAGTCGTAGTCGCAGGAGGCCAGCGGGCCCCGGTAGAGCAGAGCGAGGTCGAGCGGCCCGGACGCCGGGGCCGGGGCGGGCCCCGGGGACGGGGTGTGTGTCGGGGCCGGGGCGGGCCCGGGCGCGGGCATACCGAGGAAGGTCATTTCGCCTCGTACTCCGCCATCAACGCGCGGACCTCGGGGGAGAACAGCATCGGGCCGACCGCGTCCGAGTGCGCCAGACCCTCGGGCGAGAGCCTGAGCCGCTCGGCGGGATCGGTGCGATCCGCAGGACCGGTGGCCACGCCCAGGGAGTCCTCCGCCAGCCAGCCGCGTGCGGCGAAGGCCTCGAACTCGGCCGGGAAGTCCTCGACCGGGGTGCTCCCGAAGCGGTCCCGGTAGTCGGCGAGCGCCAGCCCCTCCGCCTGGAGCAGCGACTGCACGAGGTGCCGGCGCCGCGCCTCCGGCGGCGTCATCGCCCGGCCGACCACCGCGCGGTCGAACGCCGGGGTCGCCACGTAGTCGTCGATGATGCGGCGCACCTCCGTCGCGTCCACCGCGTAGTCGAAGGAGTAGTGCAGACGGGAGGTGTAGGAGCGGGCGCCGCAGCCGAGGCCGACCATGCCGTCGGTCTGGCAGGCGTACTCGCTCACCCCGGCCTGCGGCGCGGCCGCCCGGCGGAACATCCGCATCGACACCTGCTCGTAGCCGTGGGCGAGCAGGTGGTCGCGGCCGGCCCGGTAGAGCGCGAGCCGCCGGGTGTCCCACTCGGCGGGGCTCTCCGCCTCCCCGCGCCGGGCCAGCCCGGTCAACGGCCGGACGTACAGCGGGTACAGGTACAGCTCCTCGGGCCGCCAGGCGAGTGCGGCGTCCAGCGACCGGAGCCAGCTCGCCTCCGTCTGGCCGTCGATGCCGTAGATGAGGTCGATGTTGAGGACCGGGAACCCGGCGTCCCGGATCCGGCCCAGCGCGGCCTCCACCTCGGCGCGCTTCTGCGGTCGGACGGCGGAGCGGGCCTCCGCGTCGACGAAGGACTGCACCCCCAGGCTCAGCCGCGTGGTGCCGCGCTCCGCCAGCACGGCGAGGCGGTCGGCGGTGGCCGTGGCGGGCGAGGCCTCGACCGAGAGCGGGATCGCCCGCAGGTCGGCGCCCATCCGGTGCTCGGCGATGTCGCAGAGCCGCTCCAGCTCGGCGGCGCTCAGATACGTCGGGGTGCCGCCGCCGAACGCGGCCAGCGCGAACCCGGCCCCCTCGTCCAGTGCCGCGCGGACGGCGCCCGCCTGCCGGTCGAGCGCGTCCAGGTACGCGGTGGTCAGCCCGTCCGGGCCGCCGATCCGGGTGAACAGGTTGCAGAAGCCGCAGCGCACCTCGCAGAACGGGATGTGCAGGTAGAGCGAGAGCGCGTGCTGCGACTCGCCCGCCCACAGCTCGCGCAGCGGCGGACGGTCCGGCAGGTCGCGGTACGCCGTCTTGTGCGGGTAGGCGTACACGTACGACTGGTACGGGGAGGAGCCCGCGGACCCGTCGGGGAGGACGGCCGGCGCGGCGGGGGCGGTGGTCATACGGTCTCCTCGGCGGTCGGGGCGGCTGCGGCGGACGAGGCGGGCACGGAGGACGAGGCGGGTGCGGAGGACGAGGCGGGTGCGGAGGACGGGGCGGGCACCGCGGGCGCGGTCGTCGCGGGCAGCGTGAAGTGGGCGTACGGGACCGTCCAGACCACCTCGTGGCCGATCCGGTGGCCGGTGTAGCCGTCCTCCCCGTAGGCCGTGCCGTGGTCCGAGCAGACGATGGCGAAGCACGGCCGTCGCGCGCTCATCGCCGCGAACAGTCGGCCGATGTGGGCGTCCACGTACTCCAGCGCGGCGGCGTGGCTCTCCCTGCTGTCGCCGTG
This sequence comes from Kitasatospora purpeofusca, assembly GCF_000718025.1. Lineage (GTDB taxonomy): Bacteria > Actinomycetota > Actinomycetes > Streptomycetales > Streptomycetaceae > Kitasatospora > Kitasatospora purpeofusca. The sequence goes on along the minus strand of NZ_JODS01000005.1, from coordinate 206,793 downwards.
CTCGCGCGTCGCACCGGGCAGGTGGAACCAGTTCGGCTGGTGCAGCGCCGGGACATTGACGAACAGGAACAGCGGCTGCCCGGCGGGCTGCTCGGCCGCCACCCGCTCGGCCCGGTCGACCTGCGCCTCGAAGGAGGTCGGCGAGGGGACGCCCATCTCCGGCGCCCAGTGGCTCTCCTGGAACAGGCCCGGCAGCACCGAGCCCAGCGGGCCCTGCTTGTTGAAGAAGCCGACGCCGCCGATGCAGACCGTCCGGTAGCCGGCCGAGGCGAGCGCGCCCGGCAGGTCGGGGGCGTCGAACACCCAGGTGCGCGGCGCGGTGCTCTCCGACCCGGCGAATCGGGCGGCGAACAGCCGCGGGTGCGGCCCGCCGGGCGAGGCCGGGGTCGGCAGGAAGCCGGCCAGGATCGCCTGGTGGGCGGCGTAGGTGAAACTGCCGGGGGAGTGCCGCCGCTCCCAGCGCCCGCCGGGAAGGCGGGCGGCCAGGTTCGGGATCCGCCCGGCGGCGGCCAGCTCCTCGGCGACGTCGAAGCGCAGGGTGTCCAGGGTGACCAGCAACAGGTCGTGGCTGCCCACCACGGCGTTCATGTCGGGATCGGCGGGACCAGGGGAGGGGGAGGTGCCAGGGTCGGCGGTCGGGTCGATGGTGGGGGCGGTGGCGGCGGTGCGGTGGCTCATCAGGGCTTTTCCGTACGTGGATGGTTCGGGTGCGTCGGGCGTGTCGGGTGCGTCGCCGGGTCCGTCGCCCCGGGCGGTGCGGCTGCCGCGAGCGGGGCGGCGCCGAGCGCGGCGAGCTGGGCGGCGTAGGTGTCGAGGCCCTCCGCCGGCCCGCCCGGCAGGCCGGTGAGTCGGGGCAGCAGGTCCCCGAAGGCGTTGACCTCGCCGACCACCGTGCGCCGCCAGGCGGCGGTCGGCAGCACGTCGACGCCGACCGTCAGCGAGCCGGGGAAGCAGGCGGCCGCCCGCTCCGCCGTCTCCAGGAGGTCCGGCCAGGCCGGTCCGGCGGCCTCCCGGGCCAGCTCCAGACTGCCCCGGGCACCGCCGAGGTGGAGGTTGGTCATCGGCCGGTCGCTGGTGCGGACCACCGCATGGGTCGCCCGCCCGGCGACGACCACGACCCGCAGGTCCGCCGAGCGGCCCGACTGGGAGGCCTTCGGCACCCACTGCTCGACGTGCAGGCCGTCCGGGGCGAGCCGGTCGACCAGCTCCGCCACCTGGCGTTCCTCCTGGTAGCGGCGGACCCGCAGCGAGTTGTGCATCCGGCCGTCGGCGAGCTCCACCGAGGTGGTGGCCCGCAACTGGCCGCGCGGACCGAACTCCAACGCCACCACGCCCGAGGCGGACGAGCCGTGGGACGGTTTGACGAAGACCCGGCGCAGCCCGGCGGCGTCCAACCGCGCCTTGAGGTCGTCCCAGCCGGCGACGGCGCCGCCCTCCAGGGCGCGCGGCACCGGGACCCCGGCCGCCGCCAGCAGGGCGTGCGTCCGCCGTTTGTCGAACATCACGGCGATCTCCTCCGGATCACCGAGCAGCACGACCCCCGGGGTCGCCGCCAGCGTGCGCAGCGCGGCCGTCACCCCGGCGTACCAGGCCGCGCCGCCCTCGACCCGGGTCGCCGCGTAGTCCGCGCCGAGCACCGGGCCGCGCAGCAGCGTGTCCACGGCTTCGTCCTCGCCCGGGGACTCGATCCGCAGCACGGCGCCCGGGGGGACCCGGTGGGTACCGCGCAGCAGATCGATCCAGGGCAGGACGGCGGGCTCGGGGAGCCCGGCGGCCCGGGCGGCGGCCGCGAACAGCGTCACCCGGCGGTGGCCGGGATTGCCGAGCACGGTCAGCCGCCCGTCCTGCGGGAGCCGGTGGCCCACCCGGGCCGGAGCGGGGCCGAAGGCCCGCGGGGTCGTCAGCATCGGCCCGCGCCTACTCGGAGACCTCGACGTAGCGCCATTCGTCCTCGTCCTCCTCCTCGGCGTCGGAGAGGTCGACGTCCACGCCCGGCAGGGCCTCCCGGATCCGCTCCTGCATGGCCTCGCTGAGGTAGTGGTGGTGCAGGTCGAGGCTCTTGAGGTGGGTGAGCGGCTGGCCGTCCAGCAGCGCGGTGGCGCCCTCGTCGCTCAGCACGCCCATGGACAGGCTCAGCGTGCTCAGCTGCGCCACCACGGGGGCGTGCGCGACGGCGGCGGCGATCTCGTCCTGGAACTCGCTGTTCTGCAGGCCGAGGTGGCGCAGCGCCGGCAGCCGGGTGCCGGCCAGCAGCGGTGCGACGTCGTCGATCGTCGCGTCGCCGCCGTACTCGTCGACGCCGAACCACAGCTCCAGGCTCTCCAGGGCGGGCAGCTCGCTCGCGGTGACCCCCCGGACCACCCGGCCCGGCAGCCCGCCGGTCTCGAACCGCAGATGGGTCAGCCGCTCGTGCCGGAAGGGCTCGAGCCGCAGCCCGTTGCCGCCGCGCACCACGAGGTCGGTCAGCCGGGGGAACGCCTTCAGGGCCGGGGTGACGTCGGACATCTCCAGCCAGGAGATCTCGCAGTCCTCGGACGAGACGTCGCCGATGAACAGGCCCTCCAGGGCCGGGAACCGGTCGGCGTCGGCGACGATCCTGGAGAGCGCCTCGGACACCGGGGTGTAGTCCTGGATCCACCAGGGGCCGAGGACCAGCCCGCGGACGGCGGCCGGGTCGACGGCCTCCAGGAAGGCGGACCAGAGGGCCTCGAAGCCGCCCTCCGAGCCGTACGCCACGGCGAGCCGCCAGGCGACGGTGCCCGGCTCCGGGAGTTCGATCCGGTCGCCCCGGTTGCTCCGGCGGGGCTTGTCGACCGAGAAGTCGACGACCGGCAGGTGCAGGAAGCGGTCGGTGGTGCTGGTGATGATCACGGGTGCCCCCTGGGCGGCGATTTCGGTGACTTCTGCGACTGCGGCGGGTGCGGTGAGTGCGGCAGGTGCGGGAACGGTCGGGCGGGGTGCCCGGGGCGGCCACCGGAAGGCAGGCCCCGGGCGGGCGGGCTACTCGGCCACCGCCACGTACTGCCACCGGTCGTCGGGCTTTCCGCCCTCGGAGAGGTCGAGTTCGACCCCCGGCAGGGCCTCCCGCAGCCGCTGCTGCATGCCCTGGCTGAGGTAGTGGTGGTGCAGGTCGAGGCGCTTGAGATGGGTCAGCGGCTGGCCGTCGAGCAGTGCCGTCGCACCCTCGTCGGTGAACGCGCCCATCGACAGGTTCAGCGACTCCAGCCGGGCCACCACGGGGGCGTGCGCGAGGGCGGCGGCGATCTCGTCCTGGAACACGCTGTTCTGCAGGCCGAGGTGGCGCAGCGCGGGGAACCGGCCGCCGTCCAGGAACGGCTCCAGATCGGCCGTGCTGGTCGTGCCGCCGTACGCGTCCACACCGAGCCAGAACTCCAGCCGCTCCAGCGCGGGCAGCTCGCTCGCCGCGACCGCCCGCGGCACCTCCCCGGTGAGGCCGCCCGACTCGAAGCGCAGCGCCCGCAGGTGCTCGTGCCGCAGCGGCTGGAGCGCCAAGCCCCCGTCCTCCGCGTACTCGCCGGAGGCACCGCGCGCCACCAGCTCGGTGAGCAGCGGGAAGGTCGTCAGCACCGGTGTCACGTCGACCATCTGGATCCAGGAGATCTCGTTCTCCTCGTACGTGATGTCGCCGAGGAACAGCCCGCGCAGCGCGGGCAGCCGGTCGGCCGCCTCCAGGAGGGCGGCCATCGGTCCGGCGAAGCTCATCGGGCCGTCGTGCGACCACTCGCCGACCACCACGGCCGTCACCGAGGCGGAGTCCACCCGGTCGAGGAACTGCCCCCACCGGGCGGTCCAGTCCTGCTCGGAGTCGATCTCGACGCCGATCTTCCAGGCGACCGCTCCTGCTTCCGGAAGCTCGTCGCCCGCGTCGACGGCCGTGACGAAGTCGAAGACCGGCAGGCCGTGGAAGTCCTCGATGTGCTTGTTGACCGTCATGCGCTGCTCCTGGGGCGTCGGTGCGGGCCGAACAACTGTCTACCAGTCCGGACCGACAATCCCCCGGCCGGGTCGCCTCCGGGCCCGCCCCCGGACTGCCTCCGGGCCGTCCCCGGGAGGTGGTGGACCGCGGGCGGCCGGTGGGCGGTGCACGGCCGACTGACACGGCATCTCTCCAGAAGCCTCACAGGCAGGCATGGCACCCCCGCCGTCGCCGTGCCTAGGCTCCGCATGTGCACGACGACGTGCGCGGCCGGCGGCGAAGGACGGCGACCGGTGTGAGCCTGCCGTCCGGCAGCACGGGGAAGATCCTATGAACTACTGCGCGCCCTGCCGCCGTCATCTGAACGGCGCTCTGGCCTGTCCCGGCTGCGGGGCGCCCGCGACCGGCCCGGACCACCCGTCGCCGCCCGACTCCCGGGTCGGGGCGGCCGCGGGTCCGCTGCCGGAGGCGGTGGGAGCGGCGGGACCGGCCGCGCCCAGCGGCGGCCCGGGCGCCGGTCGGCCGGGCTCCCGGCGGACGGCGGGGCGGTCGCGGCGGACACGACGGCGACCGGGGCGGATCGTGCTGTCCGTGCTCGGTACGGCGGTGCTGGGGCTCGGGGCGGCGACGCTGGTGGCGAACGGCTCCGAGGGCGTACCGGCCGAGGCGGCGGCCCCGGCCCCGGTCACCACCGGGGCCCCGGGCGGCGGTTCGGCCCCGGGGCCGACGGCGTCCACGGCCCCGGCGGTGACGACCCCGGCTCCGGGCCCGTCGACCACCCGGGCTCCCGCGAGCAGGACGGCGTCCGCGCCGGCCTCCGGTTCGCCCTCGGGCTCCGGCTCCGCCGCCGCGTCGCCCTCGGCGGGCAAGGGCGGTGGGGCCACGGCCCCGGCCACCGGAGGCGCGCCGGACCAGGGAGCGCCCGCTCCGGCGCCGACCGTCCCGGCCGCGCCGAGCACCGCCGCGCCGACGGCACCGCCCCCGGCGTCGGGCCCGCCCCCGTCGACCGGCGGCTCGCCCTCGGGCACGGGTACTGCCACCGCCACCAGCACCGGTACCGCTACCGCCACCCCGTCCGGCACGCCCTCCCCGCGGCCGACGCCCACCTGCACACCGTTCCTCTTCTGGTGCACCTGAGGGCGCCGACGCCCGGTCGGGTCGGGCCGGGCGTGGCTGACGCGGCCGGACGGTGGCAGCGGCTCAGGAGGCGTACAGCTCCTGGATCTCGTTGATCCTGCCCTCGCCGTCCAGCGAGATCTCGTAGTTCAGTCCGGGACTGCACACGCCCGCGTCGGGAGTGCGGTCCAGGCACGCCCCGATGTGGTTCCACAGCTCGCCGACCACCACGGTTTTGAACTGTCCGGACACGGGCTGGAGCTGGGCCTTGACCTCCGGGGCGAACGTCAGGTTCTTCCGGGGGCCGGTCGGCTCCCACTTCCCCTTGCCGGCGGTGCAGGTGTAGCCGGTCTCCTGGTAGGTCACGGTGTCCTGGCGCGGCTGCTTGACCGGGTGGATCACCCGGCGGAGGCCGACGGGCTTCGGCGGGGCACAGGCGCTCGGCGGTGCGACGGCGGACGGCTGGGCGGCCGCGGACCCCGTCGCCGTCGGCTGGGCGGCCGAGGGCTGGGCGGCGGACGGCTGGGCCGCGGAGGAACCGGCGGGCGCGGCCCCGGTCCCGGAATCGTTGTCGGGGCCGCAGGCGGCGAGGGCCAGGACAGCGGTGGCCGCGGCGACGGCGGCCAGGACGGTACGACGAGACGACATGGTGACAGATCCCCCTGTTGGTACATGTGCTGGTCGGCCCCGCAGGCCGACGGTCGCACAGACTAGCGACCGCCGCGGACCACCTGTCCCGGCAGTCCCGGTAGTCCCGGCATTCACCGAGGCCACTCGGGTGCCGGGGCCGTTGTCGTACCCCTGTCCTATGGTCCGTGGTGTGGGAATCCGATGCGTCGTCGATTCGGCGAGGGAGAGCTGATGTTCCGTCAGGGTGACGTGCTGCTGGTGCCGGTGGAGAAGGAGGCCGTCCCGGCCCGGGTGGCCTCGCTGGCCGAGCAGCCGAGGGACGCGCGGGGCCGGCTGGTGCTGGCCCTGGGCGAGGTGACCGGTCACGCGCACGCCGTGGTCGGGCCGGGGGAGCTGCGGCGCGAGGCGGGTCCGTTCGGGGTGGCGTGGCTGCACCTGCCGGAGGGCGGCCGGGTGGTGCACGAGGAGCACGCGGCGATACCGCTGCCCAAGGGCTGGTTCCGAGTGGTGCGTCAGCGCGAGTACGCGCCGGGCGCGGTGCGGATCGTCGCCGACTGACGGCGGCCGCGCGGGCGCCGCACGAGGCGGGGATGCACGACGAGGCGGGGCGGGCGGCGCACGGCGTCCGCGGTACGGCTGGGCGGGGTGCCCGGTCGGGAACGGAGAGGGTGATGGGGATGGCGACCGGACAGGCGGCACCGGCCGTGGCGACGGCAGGCGTGGCGGCGGACGAGGCGGCGGCGTCGGCGGGGGCGAAGGCCGAGGTGACAGCTGAGGTGACAGCCGAGGTGACGGCCGAGGTGACGGCCCGTTGGCGGACGACCGCCGCCGCCACCGGCCCGGCCGACCGGGCCGGCGTCGAGCGCGCGGTGCGGGCCGCGTACCGGGCCGCCGGCCTGGCCGAACCGGCCGACATCAAGTGGTTCGGCTCGCCGCTGGCGGCGGCGGAGGCGGCCCTGGAGCTGCGCGCGGCCGGGGCCTCGACCGTCCGGGAGACGGTCAGGACCCTGCCCTGGGAGGCGGTCCGCCGACAGGCGGTCGAGCGGACCGGCGCGGTCGGCTGGCCGCCGCTCTGGGCGCTGACCGGCGGCGAGCTCGGCCCGGTGACCAACGCGCTCGCCGACCGGATCCGCGCCGCCCTGCTCGACCGGCTCGCGCCCGACCCGGCCGTCGGGGACGTTCCGCCGGGGGATGCCGGGTTGGCCCGCGAGCGCCGCACCGCCGCCAGGCTCGCGCTGCTCGACGCCGTCCGGGGTCAGCACGACGCACCCTGGTTCGCCGCCTTCGAGGCCGCCGGGGTGCTGGGCGCGCCGGGGGCCGACGGTGCGGGGATCGCGGCGCTGGCCGAGGTGGCGCGTACCACCGGCTGGTGGTGGCCCTACGCGGACACCGTGCTGATCAGTGAGCGCCCGACCGCCCTGCACCGCGACGAGGCCGGCCGGCTGGACCGCGCCGACGGACCGGCCCTCGAGTACTCCGACGGCTTCGCCCTCCACGCCTGGCGGGGCATGCCCGTACCCGCCGAGTTCCTGGCCGGGCTCGGCACCGTCACCGTCGAGCGGATCCGCACCGAGGAGAACGCCGAGCTGCGCCGCGTCCTGCTGGAGCACTACGGCTACGAGCGCTACCTCGCCGACTCCGGCGCCGAACCGATGCACCGGGACGAGACCGGTGTGCTCTGGCGGATCCAACTGCCGGACGACGAGCCGGTGGTGATGGTCGAGGTGGTCAACTCGACCGCCGAGCCGGACGGCACCTTCCGCACCTACTGGCTGCGGGTGCCGCCGGACACCCGCACCGCCCGCGCCGGCGTGGCCTGGACCTTCGGCACCACCGAGGCGGAGTACCACCCTCAGCGCGAGACCTGAGCACGGGGCGCGGCCGGGGCCTGGGCCGGGGGAGACACGGCACCGCCCGCGCCGGGGACTGGCGCGGGCGGTGCGGTTCCGTGGTGGAACCGGGGGACAGAAGGGTCGGGGTCAGTGGACGTCGATGCCGTCGAAGGACCCGATGACGGCGTCACCGCCGACGTTGGTGATCTCGCCGCCGGCGAGCTGGTTGCCGGTGCCGATCACGGTGATGGTGGTGGTGTTCACGGTCACCGTGTCGTCGGCGAAGGCCTGAGTGGGGACGGAAATGGCGCCGACAGCGGCGATGAGGACGGCGAACGTACGGACGGTGCGGTACATGAGTTAAATCCCTTCGTGGGCAAACGGTGCTTCGAACCCTAGGGAGCGGTGCGGTGCGAAAGGGGGGAATGTCACCTGAACGGGTTGGTCTGCGTGTCGCCGGGGCGGCTGCGTCGTGGGGCGCGGCGACCTCCACCGGCGCGCCCCTGGGTAGGCTGCGCGCGTCCTGATCATGAACCGCCGAGATGATCACGGGGGAGAGGCCGCCGCATGCACACACCACCGGACCCGCACCTGCAGAACGGGCAGAACGAGCAGAACGAGCAGAACGAGCAGCAGGGGCAGCATGAGCCGAACGGGCCGCACCGGCCGCGCGGGGCCTCGCCCGCCGACGGGCCGTCGGTCCGGATCGGGGTGCTCGTGCCGCTGACCCGCCCCGGCTGGGTCACGGCGGGCCGGCACCTGCTCGCCGGACTCGACCTGGCCGCGCGCGAGGTCAACGAGGCCGGGGGGATCGCCGGCCGGCCCGTCGAGCTCGTGGTCCGCGACACCGCCGCCGATCCCGGGCGGGCCGAGGCGGCCGTGGACGAACTCGCCGGTCTGGGGGTGGCCGCCCTGGCGGGGGAGTACCACAGCGTGGTCGCGCGCGCCGCGGCCGCCCGGGCCGAGGCACTCGGTCTGCCCTTCCTGTGCTCCTCCGCGGTGCTCGACGCGCTCACCGACGGGCCGGCCGACCGGGTCGCTCGCATCGCCCCGGCACAGTCGCACGGGTGGCGTGTCTACGCCGACTTCCTCCTCGGCGCGGGGCACCGCCGGATCGCCGTGGCGGCCGACCCGAGCGTCTACTGGGCGTCCGGGACCGGCATCCTCCGGGAGCGGATCACGGCGCGCGGCGGCACCCTCGTCGAACTCGACCTGCGCACCCTCACCCCCGAGGGCGTGTGCGAGGAGCTCGCCGCCGACGGCGCGACCGCCCTCCTGCTCCTGGCCGGCCACCCCGAACCGGCGGTCCCGATCGTCCGGGCCGTCCGCCGGGACCGCCGCCTCGCCGGGATCCTGATCGGCGCTCCGGCCGGGCAGCCGGAACTCGCCGACTGGGCGACGCTGCTGGGCGAGGACGGTGCCGGGGTCCCGTTCCTGCGCTACCTGCCCGAACACCTCGGCCCGCTCGGCGCCCGAGTCGGGGCGGAACTTCGCGAGCGCCTGGGCGAGGAGCCCTCCTTCGTCGCCTTCGAGGGCTACGACACCGTCACCGTCCTCGCCGAGGTGCTGCGCTCGCACGGCGCCGACCGGGCCCGGATCGCCGGGGCCTGGCCGTCGGTCGCGGTCGAGGGCACCCGGGGGACGGTCCGGTTCTCCCGGGAGGCGGGCATCGGCGTGTGGCAGTGGGCCTGGGCCCCGGTCCAGGTGGCCGACCGCGACCCGGCGGACCCCGCCCGCTTCCGGGTCCTGCACACCGGCTGAGCACACCGGCTGAGCACACCGGCCGAGCATGACGGCTGGGTACTCCCGCCGAGCACGCCCGCCGAGCACTCCGGCCGAGCACGCCCGCCGTCCCCGGGCGTGCTCGGCCGGCGTGCCCAGGCGCGCTCAGCCCGCGGCGGGCCGGTAGACCGTCAGCGCCCGTCCGGACTTGGACAGCCGGAGCCGGCCCGCTGCGGGGACCGACTCCCCGTCGACCGCCATCCGGTCGGCGTCGCCCAGCCGCTCCAGGTCGAGCGCCCGTAGCCGGGCCGAGTGGTACACCCGGGACCGGGCGAGCGTTCCGGAGAGGAACGCGGCGGCGAGCCTGGTCCTGGCGAACGGCCGGCCCCCGTCGACCACCCGGACGTCCAGCAGGCCGTCGGCGAGTCCGGTCCGGTGGGTCGGGGCGAAGCCCGGCGGGTCGTACGCGCCGTTCCCGGCGAACAGCAGCCACAGCTGCCGGTCCCGCCCGCCGGATCGGACGGTGACCGGCTCACCGTTCACCAGCACCTTCGCGGTGGCCACCGCGAGGGCCGGCCACTTGCCCATCCGGCCCTCCAACGACTCACGCAGCTTGACCAGTTCGGGGTAGACGCCGATGCTGAAGGTGTTGAGGAAGTACCGCTGGCCGGTACTGTCGGTGGCCAGCCCGAGGTCCACCCCGCACGCACTGCCGGCGGTCACGGCCGTCGCCGTCGCCTCGAAGTCCTCGATGCCGAGATCCACCGCGAAGTGGTTGAGCGTGCCACCGGGGAACACCGCCAGCGGCAGGTCCCGCTCCACGGCCAGCCCGGCCGCCAGATTGACGCTGCCGTCGCCGCCGCAGACCCCGAGCGCCCCGCCCGCGGCCGAGGCCCGGTCGGCCGCCTCGGCGAGGAGGGCGGGCAGGTCGTCGTCGGGCCCGCAGAGGCGGATCTCGGCCCGGGGCAACAGGTCGCGCAGCACGGCGACCGTCTCCTCGGGGCCGTAGGTGCTCAACGCGCCGCTGCCGGAGCCCGAGTTGACCACCACCGACAGGCCCTGCCCCTCGGGCAGTGCCGGGGCGGCGCGGCGCGCGGGCCCGGCGGCCGGCCGCAGGTCGGACGAGCGGGGCCACCAGCGAAGCGTCAGCGCGGCGACGGCCGAGCCCAGCGCGAACCCGGCCAGGACATCGCTCGGGTGGTGCGCACCGGTGTACACCCGGGAGGCGCCCACGATCAGCGCGACCGGCGCCACGACGGCCGCCGCCACCGGGGACTCGATCGCCACCGCCGTCGCGAAGGCCGCCGCCGAGGCCGAGTGCCCCGAGGGGAAGGAGGTGGTGATGGGTTGACGCAGCAGCCGACGGGCGACCGGAACCGCGTCGAGCAGGGGGCGCGGGCGCCGGGTGAGCTGCTTGGCGGCCACATTGGCCGTGAACGAGGCGAGTGCCAGCGCGCTGACCCCGCGCAGTGCCGCCCGCCGTCCGCTCCGCCCGCCGACGGCCCCGAGCACGGCGGCCGTGCCGAACCACAGTTTCCCGTGGTCGGCGGCGCGGCTGGCCCTGCGCAGCAGTTCGCCCACCCGTGATCCGGCCCCGAAGGGGTGCTCGGACACGGCGATCCGATGGAACAGTGCCTGGTCGATGTCGTCCAGTCGCCTCATCCGACCGAGCCTAGACGCTGGCGGCGCCCGGCGCGCGGCGAGCGGTCGGCGCAGCATCGGTGCCGGGCCGACGCAGCGTTGACGCAGGTTCGGCCCCCGGCTCCGCGGAGCCCCCCGGCCCTGCTTGAGTACGGGTACTCAGGCGCCGGCCGGCGCACCCGAGCAGACTGGCGCGGACAGCACCCCGCTCCACCGTCACGAGGACGCACCCCACACCATGCTGAGCCGCACCGCCGCCCTCCTGCTGCCCGTTCTCGGTCACCTCCGCATCACCGCCGACCCGGTCTCCGCCGCCGCCACCGACCCCGCGCCCTACACCGCCGACACGGCCTCCGACACCGCCGACACAGCCCCCACCGTCGCGCCGGGCAGCATCGTCGCGGCCAACCACACCTCGCTCGCCGACCCCGTCGTGGTGCTCGCCGCCCTGCACCGGCTCGGTGCCCGGCCGGTCGTGCTGGCCACCGCCGGCCTGTGGCGGATCCCCCTGCTCGGGACACTGCTGCGCCACGAGGGCCACATCGCCGTCCACCGGGGCACCGCGCGGGCCGCGGAGTCGCTCGACGCGGCGGCCGCGGCACTGGCGGCCGGGCGGGTCGTGCTGATCTACGGCGAGGGCGGGCTGCCGCGCCGCCGGGACTCCGGCGAACTGCCGCCCGGCCCCTTCCGCAGCGGCCTGGCCCGCCTCGCGCACGCCACCGGCGCACCCGTCGTCCCGCTCGGCCAGGCCGGTTCCCGCCGCCTCACCTCCGGGGGGAGGGCGAAGCAGCTCGCCGGTCTCGCCACCGCCCCGGTCCGCCGCCCCGGCCTCCACGTCCACCTCGGCGCCCCGCTCCACCTCCCCGCCGACACCGCCGAGGCGACCGCCCGCGCCCACCACGCCGTCACCGCCGCCTGGACCGCCGCCAGCAGGCACGCCGCGAGCCGCGGCGCCGCGAGCCGCCACGCCGCCGCCGGGCAGGGACCGGAAGCGACCCGTCCGTAAACCCGTCGACAGCGTCGGTGCGATTGGGAATGCTGTCCCACGATGACCAGAATCGACGACACGCCTCCCGCCTGGGACGAGCGCACACAGCTGACCACGTTCCTCGACTACGCCCGTGACACCACCCGCGCCAAGTGCGAGGGCGTCTCCCCGGAGAACGCGCGCAGGGCACTCCTGCCGGGTTCCCCGCTGATGACCCTGAGCGGACTGGTGAACCACCTCCGCTGGGTCGAGTACTACTGGTTCCAGGTGGTCTTCCTCGGCGAGGAGGACCAGGGCCCCTGGACGGAGGAGGACCCCGACCGCGAGATGCGGATCGCCGTCGACTTCCCGCTGCCGCAGCTGCTCGACGAGTACGCCGAACAGAGCGCCCGCTACCGCGAGCTGGTCGCCGCGAGCGACCTGGCCGACCGGGCGAAGCGGCCGGTCCGCAACGGTCTGCACGTGGACCTGCGCTGGATCCTCCTCCACCTCACCGAGGAGACCGCCCGCCACAACGGCCACCTCGACATCCTGCGCGAACTGCTCGACGGCACCACGGGGGACTGATCCGCCGGACGCCGCGGCGGATTCCGGCGGAAGGCTCCGCCGCGGCGGCGGACCGGTGCGCGCCGGGAGAGGATGAACGGCATGGAGCGAACGTTCGAGGAACTGGTGGCCGAGGCGGCCGAGGCGTCGGTGGACGGCTGGGACTTCTCCTGGCTGGACGGCCGGGCGAGCGAGGAGCGCCCCTCCTGGGGGTACCAGCGACTGCTCGGCGAGCGGCTGGCACACGTGTCGGCGGCGCTGGACGTGCAGACCGGGGGCGGCGAAGTGCTGGCGGGGGTGGCCGGGAGCTTCCCGCGGACGATGGTCGCCACCGAGTCGTGGCCGCCGAACGTGGCCAAGGCGGCGGCGCTGCTGCACCCGCTCGGCGCTGCCGTGGTGGCGGACCCGGACGAGCCGCCGCTGCCCTTCGCGGACGGCTCCTTCGACCTGGTGACCAGCCGTCATCCGGTGACCGTGTGGTGGTCCGAGATCGCCCGGGTGTTGCGCCCCGGCGGCAGCTACCTGGCCCAGCACGTGGGACCGGCCTCGGTGTTCGAACTGGTCGAGTACTTCCTCGGGCCGCAGCCGGAGGCGCGCCGGGCCCGGCGGCCGAAGGACGACGCGGACGCCGCCCGGGCCGCCGGTCTCGAAGTGGTCGACCTGCGCTCGGAGCGGCTGCGGATCGAGTTCCGGGACATCGGCGCGGTGGTGTGGTTCCTGCGCAAGGTGATCTGGATGGTGCCGGGGTTCACCGTCGACGCCCACCGGGAGCGGCTGCGCGAACTGGACGCCCGGATCCGGGCGGAGGGGCCGTTCGTCGCCCACTCCGCCCGCTTCCTGGTCGAGGCCCGCAAGCCCTGAGGGCTCGCGGGCCTCAGGCGCGGCGCTCAGCGTCCGTCGGCGGCCCCGACGCCCCGACGGCCCGGCCTCACCTCAGGTGCCGGCCGAAGAACTGCGCCGCGGCCTCCCCCGCGAACCGAGGGACGCCGGTGTGCCCGCCGAGATTGGCGTTCAGCGTCTTCTCCGCGGAGCCGAACGCGTCGAAGAGGTCCAGGGACGCCTGCCGGTCGTTCCCCTCGTCGTCCCACTGCAGCAGGACGTGCAGCGGAACGGTGACCCGGCGGGCCTCCTCCAACGTGGCCGCGGGCACGAAGCTCCCCGCGAACAGGACGGCGGCCGCGATCCGCGGCTCGACGAGCGCCAGCCGGGTGCCGATGGCGATCACTCCCCCCGAGTACCCGACCGGGCCGCCGATCCCGGGCAGTGCGAGGAGGGCGTCCAGGGCCGCCCGCCACTCCGGGACGGCCTGCTCGACCAGGGGGAGGACGAGCCGGTCCACGATCTCGGGGCCGACCGGTTCGCCGGCCGCCATGGCCCGGCGCATATCGGCGCGGGCCTGTTCGGTGACGGCGGACCGGGGCCGGTCGCCGCTGCCTGGGAGTTCGACGGTGGCCGCGGCGAAGCCGTCCGCCACGGACTGCCGGGCCCGGTCCAGCAGTCGGGGGTACATCCGCTCCAGTCCACCGGGGTGGCCGAGCAGGATCAGCGGCACCGGTGCGGAGGGGGAGGCGGACGCCGGCGTCCAGAGGATGCCGGGGATCCCGTCGAGGGTGAATTCGCGTTCGAGGACACCGTCGTCGAGGCGCTGCTCGGAGGTGAATCGCATGGTCGTGCCTTTCGGGAGTGCTCTTGAAGGCGCTCCCGGACGACCTATCGCCCGACCATGACCCCGGAGGGGAGCACCCATGTCGATACAACGTTCACGGGTACCACCTCCTTGTTCTCTCGCACGGCCACCGGGAATCTAGCAGCGGCCGCCCCGGCCCGCCAACCGGCTTTCCAGGGAGGCCGGTCCAGGGAGGCCGGTCCCGGACCGGCCTCCCCGCCCCGACCGGACCCGCCCCGACCGGGGTCAGCCCGTTCCGACCAGGTCGAGGTACTCCTCGCTCCAGAGGTCCTCCTCGCCGCCGGGCAGCAGCAGGACCCGGTCGGGCCGCAGCGCGCGGACCGCGCCCGGGTCGTGGGTGACCAGCACGATCGCGCCCGGGTAGCTGCCCACCGCCGCCAGCACCTCGGCGCGGGAGGCCGGGTCGAGGTTGTTGGTCGGCTCGTCGAGCAGGAGCACATTGGCGCCCGAGTGGACCAGCCCGGCCAGCGCCAGCCTGGTCCGCTCACCGCCGGAGAGCACTCCGGCGGGCTTGTCGGCGTCGTCGCCCCGGAACAGGAACGCCCCGAGCACGTGCCGCAACTCGCCGTCGCCGAGGTCGGGCGCCGCCGCGGCGAGGTTCTCCCGGACGGTGCGCGCCGGGTCGAGGGTGTCGTGCTCCTGCGCGAAGTACCCGAGCCGCAGCCCCGGGCCGGGGACGACGCGTCCGGCGTCGGGGGTCTCGCGGCCGGCGAGGAGGCGCAGCAGGGTGGTCTTGCCCGCGCCGTTGTGGCCGAGGACGACGAGCCGGCTGCCCCGGTCGACGGCCAGGTCGAGCCCGGTGAGCACGTCGCGCCCGCCGTACGCCTTGGCGAGGCTCACCGCGCCGAGCGGCATCCGGCCGCAGGGCGCCGGTTCGGGCAGCCGGATGCGCGCGGTCCGCTCGGCCCGGCGGGTGGGTTCGAGCGCGGTGAGCATCCGGTCCGCCCGGTGGGCCATCGAGCGGGCGCTGACGGCGGTGGCCACGTTGGACCGCATCCGGTCGGCCCGGGCGTGCAGGGCGGCGGCCTTCCGTTCCGTGTTGGCGCGTTCGCGGGTGCGGCGGCGTTCGTCGGCGGCGCGCTGGGCGAGGTGGGCGGCCCAGCCGGTGTTGTGGACGTCGACGGTGGCGCGCTGCGGGTCGAGGTGGAACACCCGGTTGACGGTGGACTCCAGCAGTGGCACGTCGTGGCTGATCAGCACCAGCCCGCCCGGGTAGCCGGCCAGGAAGCCGCGCAGCCAGGCCACGGCGTCCGCGTCGAGGTGGTTGGTCGGTTCGTCGAGCAGCAGGGTGTCGTGGTCGGCGAACAGGATCCGGGCCAGCTCGACCCGGCGCCGCTGGCCGCCGGAGATCGTGCCGAGCGGGCTGTCCAGCAGCCGGTCGGGCAGACCGAGGCCGGCCGCGACCCGGGCGGCCTCGGCCTCCGCGGGGTAGCCGCCGCGGGCCAGGAACTCGGCCTCGGCCCGGGTGTAGGCGGCCATGGCGCGGCGCTGCGCCCGCTCGTCGCGGGCGTCGGCGAGGACGGTCTCGGCGGCGCGCAGCCGCTGGACGGCGGTGTCCAGGCCGCGCGCGGAGAGGATCCGGTCGGTGACGGTGACCGCAGGGTCGGCGGCGCGGGAGTCCTGCGCGAGGTGGCCGACCGGGCCGGTGCGGGTGATGGTGCCGGCGGCGGGCGGGAGCTGCCCGGCGAGGGTGGCGAGCAGGGTGGTCTTGCCGGCGCCGTTGCGGCCGACCAGGCCGATGCGGTCGCCGGGGCCGATGTGCAGGGTGAGGTCGGACAGCAGGAGGCGGGCGGCGACGCGCACGTCGACACCACGGGCGGTGATCATGAAGGTGACGCTCCGTAACGACTGATGGACACACGGGTGGCGTGGTGGTGGGTCCGTCAGCTAGGAGATGCGGGGCGTCGACATGGCGCCGAGGTTAACCCGCGGCACCGTTCGGGCACACGCGAATTTTCCCGAAGCACCTTCCGCGGGCAAGTTCCGGGAATCCCTTGCCTGGACATGTCCGCGACATGTTCCATGGGGCCATGGGGCGCAGCGAGCTCGTTCTGATGACCGATCACGGCTCGACCGAGGGCAGCCGGGAGGCGCTGGCCACCGCGGTGCGACGGCTGACCGGGCAGGCGCCGTTCCTCCTCGACGCTCGGCACTTCATGAGCGG
Organism: Kitasatospora purpeofusca; assembly: GCF_000718025.1. Lineage (GTDB taxonomy): Bacteria > Actinomycetota > Actinomycetes > Streptomycetales > Streptomycetaceae > Kitasatospora > Kitasatospora purpeofusca. The sequence goes on along the minus strand of NZ_JODS01000005.1, from coordinate 190,530 downwards.
CGGCGCGGACGGACCCGCCGGTGGCGGACGGGTGCGCGGCACCGGTGACGGGGTCGCCCTCGAAGTCCCCGCCGAGGGCCTCGCGGTGACCGCCAGGACGGTGCTCCTGTACGAGATACCGCCGCACCGCCGCCACGAAATCGTCGACTGCCAGCGGCTGTTGCGCGAACACGGGGTCCGCTCGCTCGGCACCGCCGCCGACGGCTGGCGGGCGGCCACCGACAAGCGCCTCACCGTCGAGTGCTTCACCAGGGACGGCGTCCGCCAGATGCCCACGGTCACGCTCTCCCGGCCCACCCGGGCCGAGGCGGCCGAGGTGTTCGAACGGCTCGGCGGCGACGTCTGGGCCCGCCCGGCCCTCGGCATGAGCGGGCAGGACGTCTTCCACGTCACCACCCGCGCCCAGCTCGCCGAGGCGGCCGAGTGCTACGCCGAGGCCGGTACCGCCTGGCTGCTCGCCGCCGACGCCCGCAACTTCACCGCGGACGGCCGGCGCCACCAGTACCGGGTGACCGTGCTCGCCGGCCGGGCGCTGCGCGCCGTCGAACACGTGCAGGACGACCCGGACCAGCCGTGCAACCTCGCCCGGGGCGCCGTCTCCACCCCGCTGCCGGTCGAGGCGCTGCCCGCCGGGCTGGCGGAGCTGGCGGTCGCGGCCACCCGCTCGGTCGGGCTGCCCTTCGCGGCGGTCGACCTCGCGGGGGAGAGCGGCGGGGCGGTCTTCGAGGTCAACGTCCACCCGGCGTTCGGCTCGCCCGGCGCGCTGGAGGCGGTCGCCGTGCCGTACGTGGCCGCCCACCTCGGGCCGACCGCCTGACCGGCACCGGTTGCCCCTTGCCCCTTGCCCCTGTTTTGCCCCCGCTCGCTCCGGCCGGCTCCCCGCTCAGCCGCTGCGCAGCACCGCCGTCAGGACCGACGGCCGGAACAGCGCCGTCGGCGGGGCGACCAGCGACATCACCTCGTGGAACACCGCCGTGACCCGCGGGTCGCTCGCCGCGCCGGCCAGCACCCGGTCCAGGAAGCGGTGCTGCGCGCGGAGCAGCGCCCCGGACGGCCCGCCCGTCGTCGCCGCGAAGCGCACGTCCTCCGCGGAGGACATCGCCCAGGCGTTCTTCGACACCGCCGCCACCGCCCGCCGCGCCGCCCGGGCCGTCGCGGGCCCGATCCCGCCGTACCGCAGCGCGGCCCGCCGCAGCTCCCGGGCCTCCAGCGCCGCCACCGAAATGCCCTGCCCGTAGACCGGGTTGAAGGTGCAGGCGGCGTCCCCGACCACCACCAGCCCCTCCGGCGAGCGCTGCTCGTAGTGCCGCCGCACGCCCGGACCGGGCACGAAGCCGCGTACCGCGCCGAGCGGCTCCGCGCCGGCCAGTGCCTCCCGCATCCGCGGATCGCGCAGCAGTTCCAGCTGCCGGGCGAACCCGGCCTCGCCGGGTGCCGGCTCGCCCCCGCGCATCCCGCCGACGCCGACGATCCACCGGTCGCCCTCGACCGGCAGCAGCACCCCCAGGTACGGCGTGTCCGGCGCCCTGCACTGCAGATACAGCGCCGACCAGTCGGCGGGGGCGTCGGCCGGGCGCCGGAAGATCCGGGTCGCGTAGACGACGCCCGCGTCCACCCGCTCCTCGGGCGGCGGCGGGCAGCCGAGCTCCCGCAGCCAGCCGCCCATCGCCGAGGTCCGGCCGCCGGCCTCGACCACCAGCTCGGCGGGCAGCTCCCGGACGGCCTTCGGGTCGGCGCCGTGCCCGCGCTCCCGCACCCGGACCCCGGTCACGGCGGCCGCCGAGCCGGTCAGCCCCACCACCTCCGTCCCCTCCAGGAACTCGATCGACGGCTCGGTCCTGACCCGCTCCAGCACCACGGTGTCCAGCACCGGCCGGGTGCACGAGTAGAACGCCAGCTCGGCCGGGTACTCGGCCATCCACCCGGCCGCGCTCAGCCACCGCAGATCACCGGAGAGGGCCACCCGCACGGCGCCCGCCGCCCGCAGCTCCTCCCAGGTGCCGGGCATCAGCTCCTCCAGCACCCGGTGCCCGGCCTCCAGCAGCAGGTGCGGATGCCTCCCGTGCGGCAGCCCCGCCCGGAAGTCCGGCCCCTCCGGGTACCGGTCCCGCTCCACCACCACGATCCGCTCGGCGGCGCCGCGCAGCGCCCAGGCCGCCAGCGTGCCCGCCAGACCGCCGCCGATCACCACCGCCGTGCCCCGCCCGGGGCCGGTCTCCAAGGAAGCCATGGCATGAAGGGTAGGGGGCGGTGCGCGGCCGCCGACCGCGGGCCCCGGCGCCGAGGGGAGGCGAACCGCGGTGCCCGGCAGGCGAACTGACCCTTCCTCCGACCGGTGTGCGCCGGTCCGCGACCGGGGCGCGGACCGCCCGCACGAGCCCTCGGCGCGGTCCGCGCATCGACCGTCGTGCGCTCCGCGCCGACTCGTGGCCGCACCCCTGGTCGAAGCACCCCTCCAGCGGGTACTAGACTCGAGGAGGTTGTGAAGGCACCTCGTTCGGTGAGGCGTCGCCATGGACACAGGCCACTGACCCCACGACGTCGAGAGACGCCCAGGGTCAGGACAGGTCTCCCCGGCCTAAGGGGTGACCCCAAGTGGCTGCACCCCTCGGGACCATCCCGGGTGCTACGCCGTGGCGTGCCAAAGCTCTGACGAGATCAAGGGGTGCCCACCCGACGCTGCGGCGCCCCTGCGCGCCCGCTCGGCGGTGTGGACCCTTCTGATGACCCGGTTACGGCGACCCGCACGGGCGTCCCGACGGCGAGGAGGTGAGAGCGATGGAGTGCAGTAGTAGTCCGGGTCGAAGTAGGCCCCTCCCCAGGACGTCCCTCACTTCTCCCGGCACCCGGTGCCCCTCCTCCCGTACCGCTCCCGACCCACGCCGTCGCACCGCCCGCCGCTGACCCGGCGCGCCGCGCGGCCAGGGCGCCGTGCGCGGTGGAGGACGACCGGGCGCCCCCCGCCTGCCCCGCACCCCCGACCTGCTGTGTCCGGTGCGGCGGCCCCCGAACCGCGGAGGTACCCCGTCATGTCCGACTGGCGTGTGCGCGCAGTGCGTGCGAGCAAGCTCCCCTTCACCCGTCCCACCAACCCGGCCGGCGGCACCACGCCCGCCCAGCCCGCCCCCGAGCACTCGATGGACCCGCGCCCCGACCAGCCGGTCGAGCACGTGAGCCTGGAGCGCTCCGTCGTCGACGCCGGCGTCTACTGCGACGGCCACCGGCTCGCCTCCGCCACCGACCTCGCCGGCGTCTACCGCGAACTGCCCGGCAAGCCCGGCACCATGGCCTGGATCGGGCTCTACCGCCCGGCCGAGGCCCAGCTGCTGGAAGCCGCCGAGCGGTTCAACCTGCACGAACTGGCCGTCGAGGACGCCATCGTGGCCCACCAGCGCCCCAAGCTGGAGCGCTACGGCGACACCCTCTTCGTGGTGCTGCGCGCCGCCCGCTACCTGGACGACGTGGAGGAGGTCGACTTCGGCGAGATCCACCTCTTCGTCGGCCCCGACTTCGTCCTCACCGTCCGCCACTCCCAGGCCCCCGACCTCTCCGCCGTCCGCCGCCGCCTGGAGGCCGACCCCGAACTCCTGGCCCTCGGCCCCGAGGCCGTGCTCTACGCCGTCCTGGACGCCGTGGTGGACGGCTACGCCCCGGTCATCGCCGGCCTCCAGCACGACATCGACGAGATCGAGACCGAGGTCTTCGGCGGTGACCCGCAGGTCTCCCGGCGCATCTACGAACTCTCCCGCGAGGTCATCGAGTTCCAGCGCGCCACCCGGCCCCTGCTGGAGATCATGCAGAGCCTGGAGGCCGGCTTCGAGAAGTACGGCACCGACGAGGAACTCCGCCGCTACCTGCGCGACGTCGCCGACCACGCCACCTACGCGGCCGAGCGCGTCGACGGCTTCCGCCAGATGCTCCAGAACATCCTCACCGTCAACGCCACCCTGGTCTCCCAGCGCCAGAACGAGGAGATGAAGCAGCTCGCCGAAGCCGGCCACGTCCAGAACGACGAGATCAAGAAGATCTCCTCCTGGGCCGCCATCCTCTTCGCCCCGACCCTGATCGGCACCGTCTACGGCATGAACTTCACCGACATGCCCGAACTCAAGTGGGCCTTCGGCTACCCCTTCGCGATCGCCCTCATGGCCCTCGTCTGCACGAGCCTCTACTTGATCTTCAAGCGCCGCAACTGGCTGTAACGGCTCGGGTAGTTGGCGGCGGGGGGAACCGGGGGGCCGGTCCCCCCCGCCGCGGTGGTCCACCCCGGGGTCGGTGTCGGGGTGGGGGGCGACCGGAGGATGAGGGGAGAGGGGTCGGGGACCGTCCGGAGGGGGAGGGCGGATCCGTCCGGCGGGGCATGGGCGGGTGGTCGGTGTGCGTGTTAGTTTCCGGCGCATGGGATCACGTGGGGCACGCGGGGTGGCGGCTCAGCAGGCGATCGAGGGGCTGCGGGAGCTGGCCGGAGCGGGGCTGGGGGCCGAGAGGGTGTTCCGCAGAGCGGACGAGCTGCTGCGGGGTGTCCTGGAGTACGACGCGGTCTGCTGGCACTCGGCGGATCCGGCGACCGGACTGGTGAACTCGGTGCTGAGCGACGACCTCAGCCTGGACGGGTTCGAGAACGCGGTGCGCCTGGAGGTGTGGGCGGACGACGTGGCGACGTTCACGTCGATCCGGCGCAGCGGGGTGCGGGCGGAGACGCTGAGCCGGGCGACCCGGGGGCGGCTGGCGGACAGTGTGCGGTACCGGGAGCAGATCCGGCCGGCGGGGTTCGGCGACGAACTGCGGGCCGTCTTCGACGCCCACGGCGGGATGTGGGGGTGCGCGGTCTTCATGCGGCTGCCCGGCCGGGGGCCGTTCCTGGCCCGGCACCGGGAGCTCGCGGACCTCGCCGCGCGGCACCTCGGCAACGCGCTGAGGGCCTGTCATGTGCCGTCGCCCGACGCGGGGCCGGGCCGGGCGGTGGACGCGGGGCCGGCGGTGGTGGTGCTCGGCCGGGGCAACCGGCCGGTCGCGATCTCCGGCCCGGCGGAGGAACTGCTCGGCCGGTTCTCCGACCCGAGCCGGACCTCGCTGCGGGTGCCCACGGCCGTCGCGATGGCCGCCGAGCAGGCCCGCCGGGTGGCCCACGGCCTGCCCGTGCCGCAGTCGAAGATCAGGGTGCAGGACGGTGACGGCCGCTGGTACGTGCTGCACGGTTCGGCGTTGAAGGGCGGCGCCGAGGACCTGGTGACGGTGGTGGCGTCGGCGGCGACGCCCGCCGACGCGATGCCGCTCTACCTCTCGGCGTACGGGCTGACGGCGCGGGAGCAGGAGGTGGCGCTGCTGCTGGTGCGGGGGTGCGACACCCGGGACGTGTCGCGGCTGCTGGCGATGAAGCCGTACACGGTGCAGGACCATCTGAAGTCGGTGTTCGCCAAGGCCGGTGTGGCCAGCCGGCGGGAGCTGGTCGCGCGGATCATGCTGGGTGGTGGGGTGTCGTAGCGGCGGGGCCCGGGGTGTACGTTCTGACGGGTCGGTGGCGGGCGGGGGTGGTCGGTGGCCGGCCCTGCCCGGTTGCGGGAACCGTCGATCGTTAGCTGACAACGGGGGGTCCTGCACGGGGCCCGCCGGGCCGTCCGGAGGGGGCCAGGGATGAGCGTGGAGGAGACCGCCGGTTCGGCGGGAAGCGGTCAGGGCGACGGGGAGACCCCGGAGGTGGCGGCCACGGCCACAGCCACGGGGGACCGCGACGCCGACGGAGGCGCGGCCGGCGGCAAGGACGGCGGTGCGGACGGCGGCAGCGACAGCGCCCCCGGGGCCGTTGCGGACGGCGGCGCGGCCGAGGACGGCAAGGGCAAGCGCGGGAAGGCGAAGAAGAAGCGGCCGTTCTGGCAGGAGCTGCCGATCCTGGTCGTCATCGCCCTGCTGCTCTCACTGGGCATCAAGACCTTCTTCGTCCAGGCCTTCTCCATCCCCTCCGGTTCGATGCAGCACACGCTGGAGAAGGACGACCGGGTCCTGGTCGACAAGCTCACCCCGTGGTTCGGCGCCGAGCCGGAGCGCGGTGAGGTGGTGGTCTTCAAGGACCCGGGCGGCTGGCTGGACTCGGTGCCCCGGGTCAAGGGCAACGCGTTCGTCGAGGGGATCCGTACGGCGCTCGGCACGGTCGGCCTGCTGCCCTCCGACAACGAGAAGGACCTCATCAAGCGGGTGATCGCGGTCGGCGGCGACACCGTCGAGTGCCGGGAGGGCGGCCCGGTCAAGGTCAACGGCGTGGCGCTGGACGAGCCCTACCTGTACCCGGGCGCGACGCCCTGCGGTGACGCGCCGGTGGGCACGGTGACGGTGCCCAAGGACCACCTGTGGGTGATGGGGGACCACCGCAACGACTCGCGCGACTCGCGCTTCCACGTCAACGAGCCCGGGGGCGGGTTCGTCCCGGTGAAGAACGTGATCGGCCGGGCCTTCGTGATCGCCTGGCCGCTGTCGCGCTGGGACACCCTTCCGGTGCCGGACACCTTCGACCAGAAGGGCCTCGCGGCGGGGGCTCCGGACGGCCTCGGCGGGCGTGGCGGGGAAGGTCCGGCCGAGCCTTCGGCGCCGGAGGCCGCCCTGGTGGCCGCGGCCGTACCGTTCGTGCTGCGGCAGCGCCGCCGGGCGGAGCAGGCGGAGGAGACGGAGCAGACCGGGCGGGCGGAGCAGAGCGACCGGGCGGAGCAGAGCGACCGGGCGGGGGACGCCGGCCGCTGAGGTGATGCCCGGGCCCGGGTGCTTGCTGCACCCGGCGCACGACTCCGCCGCCGTCTCCGCCCCGGTCTCCCGGGGCCGGGGCCGGCGGCGGACCGCTTGGTGGGGGACGTCGAGGGCGGTCGACCGCAGTCGCGGGGCAGGTCAGGCCGGGCCGTGCCAGCCGGGGGGACGGCCGTAGCGGGCGAGGAAGAGGTCGACGCCGGACCCGATGGTGCTGGCGAGTTCGCTGTCGTCCACCGGAGTGGCGGGGGCGAAGGTGTGCACCAGCTGCGGGATGCCGACGGTACAGGCCACCAACTGCTGGACGGCGAGCTTCGGGTCCGGCACGTGCAGCTCGCCCTTGGCGGTGAGGTCGGTGAGCATCTCGACCAGCGGGCCGTTGTTCATGTCGTAGGTGACCAGGTACCAGAGCTGGCCGAGCTGCGGGAAGCGGTCGATCTCGCCGATCACCAGGCGGCGCAGCAGCATGATCTCGGGGCGCAGCAGGATGCGGGCGAGCTCGGTGGTGTGCCGGACCAGGGCGGTGCGCACGTCCGGGGCGTCGGCGAGGGCGCGGGCGGGCGGCGTCAGATCGGCGTAGGTCTTGGGCAGCACACCGCTGACGACGGCCAGGAACAGGCGCTCCTTGCTGCCGAAGTGCTTGTAGATGGTGGCCTTGGAGACGCCGGACCGGTTGGTGATGACGTCCATCGAGGCGGCCGAGTATCCCTCGGCGAGGAACTCCGCGAGGGCGGCGTCGATGATCGCCTGGCGCTTGCGGGCCGCGGCGTCGCCCGGCGCCGGGATGATCGGCATCCCGTACTCGTCGGTGGCGTCCTGGCGCTCGGCTCCCATGCGTCCGTCCTTCGTCCTTCGTCGGGGTGGGAAGGGGCTTCCCTGGCGGGGTGGGCTACTGCGACGGGATGGTACCGACCGTTTGGGATGGTAGTGACCGGTCCGGGTGATTGGACCGTTCAGTATAGGAACTGAACCGTTTGGTCCGCAAAGCCCGCGAGTACCGGACCTGCGGCGACGCCGGCCGGGAAGGCCAGATTGAACAGGCCGATCGCGCCGCCCTGCCGCTCCGGCGCGAGCCCGCCGACCGCCGAACCCGTGAGCACCCCCTGCCCGCCGGCCGTGACCAGTGAGCTGAGCGCCGAGCCGAGCAGCACGACCGGGGGCCACGGCGCGAAGGCCGCCGCGGCGGCGGCCGCCGCCGAGCCCGCCGCCAGCAGCACCCGGACCCGTGCCGTGCCCAGGGCCGGGGCGAGTCGCACCAGCTGCCAGGAGAGCAGCGCACCGGCGAGCGCCACGGACGCGACCGCGGCGCCGGTGGGCAGCGGGCCCCAGCCGGTGAGGGCGGCCACCCGGCGCGGGGCGCCGTACACCAGGGCGAAGTTGACGGTGGCGAGCGCGAGCATGAGCAGCGCCGGACGGCGGAACCCGGGCCGCCGCAGCAGGCCCAGCGGCAGGGCGTCGCGGAACCGCCCGGCGGGTGCCCCAGGCCGGGTACTCCCCGCCTGTCCTGCCTGTCCTGCCTGTCCCGCCCGGCTGGCCCGGCCGGCCGGGCGCAGTACGGCGGGGAGCACCGTGAGGGCGAGCAGCGGCATGACCAGCGCGGCCCGCCAGCCGAGCAGCTGCGCGGCGCCCGCGCCGACGAACAGGCCGAGCGTGCCGCCGGCCGCGTTGCCGATCGCGACCAGGCCGGTGGAGCGGCCGGAGCGGTCGCGGCCGGCGATCCGGAAGGCCGCGACGGTCAGCCCCGCCGCCCCGGCGGCCTCCACCGCCCGCCCTGCCACCAGCGGCAGCAGGGCGGAGGGCGAGGCCAGCACGATCGCGGCGCCGAGGGCGACCAGCGCCGCGCCGACCCGGACCAGGGCGGCGGGGCCGCGCCGTCCGGCGGTGCCGGCCAGCAGCGGGGTGCCGACCAGCAGACCGAGGCCGTACGCGGTCATCAGCCAGGCCGCCGAGGCGGTCGGGACGTGCAGGGCGCGGGCGGCGGTGGGCAGGGCCAGGCTCGGTCCGGAGATCCCGCTCGCGGCGGCGGCGATCAGCAGCGCCGCGGCGGTCGTCCCCGGCGCCCGCCGGCCCGGCGCGGCGGTGGCACCGCGGTGGTGGGCGGCCGGGGTGCGCGAGGCGGCGGGGGTGGGCGAAGCGGCGGTGGCACGGCCGAGGGCGGCGGTGGGCCGGGCCGCGAGCCGGGCCGGGAAGGCGCTCATACCGGCATCCGGCCCATCAGGCCGCGCGAGAAGTCCAGCTGGGCCTGCTGGAGCTCGGCCACCGTGTTCATCACGAACGGCCCGCTGCGGGCGACCGGTTCGCCGATCGGCTCGCCCGCCAGGACGAGCACCTCCGCCGGCCCGTCGACGGCTCGGACCGTGAAGCCTTCACCGTCGTGGTCGAGGACGGCGAGGTGGCCGTCGGGCAGCGGGACGCCGGCGGTCTCGGCCCGGCCGGACAGCGTGTGGAACGCGGCGGTGTGGTGGGCCGGCGCGGTGAACGTCGCCGAGCCGCTGGCCGCGAGCCGGGCGTGCACCACCAGGAGCGGGGTGTGGGTTTCGAAGGGTGCGGTCGCGCCGTGGGTGGTCCCGGCGAGGACGATCATCTCGGCGCCCTCGGCGGTGCGGACCACGGGCAGGTCGGCGGCCTCGGCGTTCTGGCTGCGCGGCGGCACCCCCTTGAGCCGGGCGGGCAGGTTCACCCAGATCTGCAGCATGTGCTGGCGGCCGCCGGCGGCGAGGAACTCCGGGGTGGGGAGGGCCTCGTGGACGATGCCCGAGCCGGCGGTCAGCCACTGGACGCCGCCGCCGCGGACCACGGCCCGGTGGCCCCGGGAGTCGGCGTTCGCGATGTCGCCGTCGATGACGTACTGGATGGTCTCGAAGCCGCGGTGCGGGTGCGGGGGAGCCCCCTTGGCCTCGCCGGGGGCGAGGTCGACCGGGCCGACCTGGTCGACCATCAGGAAGGGGTCGAGGAAGGGCAGCTCGGCGGTGGGGAAGGGCCGGCGGACGGGGAAGCCCGCACCCTCGAAGGTGTGGAACGGGGGGACGGCGCGGGCGACGGAGCGGCCGGTCGTCGGGGCGGTGTGCACGGGTGGCGTGGTCATGGGTCGACTGAACTACACCATTCAGTTCAGTGTCAAGACTGAACAGTTCAGTTGACAGGATGAACTGGTCCGTCTAGTTTTCTCGGTGTCGACCCCGGCAGTCACCACGGCACCGGCAGTCACACCCGTGTCATACGGGCAGTCGCATCACAGGCAGTCACATCACCACCGAGGAGTACGTCATGACCGCGTCCAAGATCTTCGCCATCTCCGGTTCGCTGCGCGCCGACTCGCACAACACCCGGCTGCTGAAGGCCGCCCAGAAGTTCAACCCGGGCGGCCAGGAGATCGAGATCTACGAGGGCCTGCGCGAGATCCCGCCGTACGACCTGGACCTCGACACCCCCGAGCTGCGCCCGGCCGTCGTCGAGGACCTGCGCCGCCGGGTCGCCGAGGCCGACGGCCTGCTGATCGCCACCCCCGAGTTCAACTACTCCATCCCCGGCGTGCTCAAGAACGCCATCGACTGGCTGAGCACCGACTGGACCCGCACCGAGGGCCTGCCGCTGCACCGCAAGCCGGCCGCCATCCTCGGCGCCGCGCCGACCAACTTCGGCAGCGTCCGCGCCCAGCTGGCGCTCCGCCAGGTCTTCGTCTGGACCGAGACCGACGTCGTGGTGAAGCCCGAGGTCATCGTCTTCCGGGCGCACGAGCGCTTCGACGAGGAGGGCAACCTCACCGACGAGATCACCATCGGTCTGCTCCAGGGCCTGCTGTCCGCGCTCCAGGAGAAGATCGACGCCAAGGCGGAGCGCGCGGCCCGCGGCTGACGCCACGGCAGCAGCACCGCACGTACGACGGGGGAAGCAGAGAGATGTCCGACCACAGCGCACCAGCACAGAACACGACCACTTCCACGACTACGACCACCACCACACCGGCGCCCACCGCCCCGGTCACCGTCACCGCCGCCCACCTGGGCACCGCCACCGTCCTGTTGCGGATCGGCGACCTGACCGTCCTCACCGACCCGGCCCTCGACCCCGGTCCGGCCGACTACCCGGCGGCCCGCCCGCTGCGCCGCACGGCCGGCCCGGCGCTCACCGCCGACCAGCTGCCGCCGATCGACCTGGTCCTGCTCTCCCACGACCAGCACGCCGACAACCTCGACCCGACCGGCCGGACCGTGCTGGCCCGCGCCACCACCGTGCTCACCACGCCCGAGGCCGCCGAACGGCTCGGGGGAGCGGCCGAGGGGCTGGCGACCTGGGAGAGCCGTCGGATCACCGCCGGCGCCACGACCGTCACCGTGACGGCCACGCCCGCCCGGCACGGGCCGCCCGGTACCGAGGAGGTCACCGGTCCGGTCACCGGCTTCGTCGTCGAGTACGAGGGCGGCACCCTCTACCTCTCCGGGGACACCGTCCGCCACGACGCGCTGTCGGGCATCGCCGAACGCTTCGCCGTGGACACCGCCTTCCTGCACCTGGGCGACGCCCACTTCCCGTCCACCGGTGACCGGGCGTTCTCGATGAGCGCCCGCGAGGGGGCCGAACTCGCCCGCGTCCTGGGCGCCCGCACCGTGGTCCCGATCCACTACGAGTCCTGGGAGCACCTCGGCGAGGACCCGGCCGCCATCCCCGGGGCCTTCTCGGCCCCCGACCTCACCGGCCGGCTGCGCCTGCTGACCCCCGGCGTCCCCGAGTCGCTGTGAGCGGCCCCGCCGCGCACACCGGGCCGGGCCCGGAAACCGCCGCGTCGATCCGGGACTTGCTCGGCTGCGGTCCCTGATCCGGCGGGCGGGCGGCTCCCGGTCGCCGGGTGCCCCGGGACCGGTCCGTCCCTCCGCGACAGGGGTGCGGAGGGGCGGACGGTCGGTCGACGGCAGGCACCCGGCGACCGGGGTTCCGAACCCGGCCGGGGTTCCTGACCCCCGGCCGGCCCGGATCCGGCGACCGCGAATCCGGGGCCACCCGGTTGGAATTGGCCCTGGCCCGTCGGCGGCGGACGCGGTCAGGATGGGGGGATGAGCGACTTCCACCACGGGCTGCGTCCCGAGAGCCGGATCGTCCACCCGCCCGTCGAGGAGGTGGTCGGAAGCCGGCCGCTGGGCGTGCCGATCCATCAGGGCCACGTCTTCGCGTTCCCCGACGGCGACGCGCTGGCGGAGGCCTTCGGGGGGCCCGACCGGGCCTTCCTCTACAACCGGCTGGGCAATCCGACGGTCCGTTCGCTGGAGCGCGCCGTGGCGGGGCTGGAGGGCGGCAGCGGTGCGATCGCCGCCTCCTCCGGGATGGGCGCGATCAACACCGTGCTGCTCGCCCTGCTCCGCTCCGGGGACCATGTGATCGCCCAGGAGAGCCTGTACGGCGGCACCTTCGCGGCCCTGGCCGACCTGGCCGCGCGCTGGGGCGTGGAGGTCACCCACGTGCGGGGCGACGACCCGGAGGAGGTCCGCGCCGCCCTGCGGCCCACCACCCGGCTGCTGTACCTGGAGACGGTCTCCAACCCGACCGCGCGGGTCACCGACCTGCCGGCCCTGATCGGCGTCGCCCGGGAGGCCGGGGTGCTGAGCGTGGTGGACAACACCTTCACCACCCCGCTGCTCTGCCGCCCGATCGAGCACGGGGCGGACGTCGTGGTCCACTCGGCCACCAAGTACCTGGGCGGCCACTCCGACGTGCTGGCCGGGGTCGCCGTCTTCGCCGACGCCGCGCTGCACCACCGGGTCTGGGAGCACGGCGTCGAACTCGGCGCGTCCCTGGACCCGTTCGCCGCCTGGCTGACCCTGCGTGGGATGCAGACCCTGGGCCTGCGGGTGCGTCGGCACTGCGAGTCCGCCCTCGACCTGGCCGGACGGCTCGCCGCCCACCCGGCGGTCACCGCGGTGCACCACCCGGGGCTGCCGGGCCACCCGGACCACGAGCTGGCCCGCCGACTGCTGCCGGAGGGCCAGGGCGGGGTGTTCGCCGTCGACCTGGCCGGCGGGCGCGAGGCCGCGAGTGCCTTCGTCGGCGCACTCCGCCTCGCCTCGCTCGCGCCCTCGCTCGGCGGGGTGCACACCCTCGTCATGCACCCGGCCAGCACCTCGCACCGCCAGCTCTCGGACGCGGAGTTGGCCGCCGCCGGGATCGGCCCCGGCACCGTCCGGCTCGCCGTCGGCATCGAGCACCCCGAGGACCTCTGGGCCGACCTGGAGCAGGCCCTGGGCAAGCTCTGAGTCCGCGACCCGCACGCCCTTCCCGGCGTGCCCCCAGCCGCCACGCCCGGGCCGCTACGCCCGGGGCGGCGGCCGGAGCCTCGGCCGGGCCGCCAGGACGGCGATGTCGTCCTCCGCCGGGTGCCCGGAGGACGGGCCGAGGGCGTGCAGGGCGGCGTCGAGCAGGTCGTCCAGCGGGCCGGTGACGGGCAGGCGCAGGGCGGCCAGCCGGGCCAGCGAGACGTCGATGTCCTCGCCGCGCCGCTCCACCAGCCCGTCCGTGTACAGCAGCAGGGTCTCGCCGGGCAGCAGGGCCCGGGTGGTCTGTTCGTAGCCGCCGACCCCGGTGCCGAGCGGCGGGCCGGTCGGGTTCCGCAGCAGTTCGGTGGGCCGGCCGGGCGCGACCAGCGCGGGCGGGAGGTGGCCGGCGCAGGAGAAGGTCCACCGGCTCCGGCCGGGGTCGGCGAGCGCGAGCAGGCAGGTCGCCGGGCGGGCGGACTCGTTGGCGGCGATGACGGTGTCCAGCTGCCGCAGGATCCGGTGCGGCGGCAGGTCCATGCCCGCGACGTCGCGCAGGGTGGAGCGGTAGTTGCTCATGTCGACGGCCGCCTCGACGCCGTGGCCCATCACGTCGCCCATGACCAGCAGGGTCCGTCCGAACGGCAGCCGGACGGTCTCGTACCAGTCGCCGCCGACCACCGAACTGCTGCCGGACGGCAGGTAGCGGGAGGCGAGTTCGAGGTTCTGGTGCGGGTTGCCCGGTTCGCTGAGCAGGGCGCGCTGGAGGTCGAGGGCGATGCCCTGGGAGCGGCTGTAGCGGCGGGCGTTGTCGATGCCGGTCGCGGCCCGGGCGGCGAGGTCGCCGACCAGTACCGCGTCGTCCGGGCCGAAGCCGGGCGAGGCGGCGGTGCGGGCCAGGGTCAGCAGGCCGACCATCTCACCGCGCGCGGTGAGCGGCAGCACCAGCAGCGAGGTGACCCCGGCGGAGCGGAAGGCGGCCGCGGTGTGCGGATCGGGTGCCGCCGCCGCGAGCTGCTCGTCGTCGCGCGGGGCGAGCAGCACGGCGACCCCGGAGGCCAGGGCGCGGGCCGCCACCGAACCGTCCCGGTGGCGCACCGACTCGCCCGGGCGGGCCAGCGCGCCGACGTCCGGGCGCAGCGCGGCCGCGGCGGCCAGTCCGGCCCGGTGGAACCGCAGGCCCGGTGCCCCGCCGGGCCGGGCGGCGGTGTCCGGCGGCAGGACGTCGACGGTGGCGAGCTCGGCCAGCCGGGGTACGGCGAACGCGGCGAGTTCGGCGCCGGTGGTGTCGATGTCGAGGGTGGTGCCGATCCGCTCGGTGGCGGCCTCCAGCAGGGTGAGCCTGGTCCGGGCCCGGGTGAGTTCGCGGCGCAGCTCCTGGACCGGATCGGGATCGTCCAGGACGGCCACGACCACGCCGATGACGCGGCCGCCGGCGGTGAGCGGCCGGTAGCGGACCCGCAGGCCCGCCGGGACGGGCGCGCCCGGGCCGTCCGGGCCGCCGGAGACGCGCTCGCGGTCGCGGCCGTCGTCCAGGACCCGGCGCAGCGTGCCGACGGCCTCGGCGAAGGCGGTGTCCGGGGCCGGGCGCCCCAGCAGCTCGGCCCGGCGCAGACCGGTGACGGTGGCGAAGGCGGCGTTCAGGTACAGCCAGCGCAGTTCGGTGTCGAGCAGGGCGACGCCGGCCGGCAGGACGTCGAGCAGCTCACGCAGGAGGTCGGGGTTGTCGCTGTCGGTAGTGTCCGGCCCGCTCCCGGCGAGCGCCGCGGCCGCCGCCGCGAGCGCGGTGGTGTCCGCGCTCGTGGGGGTGCCGCCGTCTCCTCCGTCGTGGTGCCGGAACCGCATAGGTCCATGATCACGCTCCGGGGCGCGGCTCGCCCAGGGAGTTGCGCATCCTTGACCGGTCGGCGGGCTTCCGGTATCGGGGCGACGGGAGGACGGGGTGATGGCCGGCGCCCGGCCGCTCAGGCTCCTGCGGGTCGCTTGAGCTTGGCCCACACCGCTTCCAGCGCGGCGATATCGCCGTCGTCGAGGCGGTCGTCGAAGACCTCGGCGAGCGCCGCCCGACGGGTGGCGTCGGCCTCGGCGAACAGCCGACGTCCCTCCGGGGTGAGCGCGATCCGCACCGACCGGGCGTCGGTGGGGGAGGGAGCGCGCTCGACCAGGCCGCGGGCCTGCAGGGCGTCGGCGACCCGGGACACCTGGCTGCGGCTGAGCAGGGTCTTGGCGCCCAGGTCGGAGGCGGCGACCGGTTCGGCCTGGCCCTGCAGCCAGAGCATCACCTCGAACCAGGAGAGCGGCAGGTCGTGGGCCCGGGCGAGGGCCTGGTCGACCCGGGCGCTCAGGGTCGTGCCCGCCCAGACCAGGCCGTAGAAGGCGTGGTCGCGGGCCGTGAGTTCCCCCATGGTGAGGTCGGTGCGCTGCGACATACCGGGAGCCTACCTTTTTTGCGTGTGCGCGCACGCATCCTGCTATGGTGTGTGTGCACGCACACAAATGACGTCTGCAGATCCAAGGAGCCCCCGTGACCACCAGCGACCGGACCGTTCTCATCACCGGCACCTCCAGCGGCATCGGCCTGGCCGCCGCGGTCGCCGCCGCCGGCGCCGGCTTCCGCGTCGTCGCCACCATGCGCGACACCGGCCGCTCCGGCCCGCTGACGAAGGCCGCCGAGGCGGCCGGCGTCGCGGACCGGATCGAGATCGCCCGGCTCGACGTCACCGACACCGGCTCCGTGGCCGCGTGCCTGGCGGACGTCGTCGCCCGGCACGGCCGGCTCGACGCCGTGGTCAACAACGCGGGCTCCGGCCGGGTCGGCACCGTCGAGCAGGACGGGCTCGCCCCCGTCCGCGAGGTGATGGAGGTCAACTTCTTCGGCGTGGTCGAGGTGACCCGGGCCGCCATGCCGCACCTGCGGGCGAGCGGCGGGCGGGTCGTCACCGTGACCAGCGTCGGCGGCGTGGTCGGCCAGCCCTTCAACGAGGCGTACTGCGCGGCCAAGTTCGCCGTCGAGGGCTTCATGGAGTCGCTCGCCCCGGTCGCCGCGACCGTCGGCGTCACCGTCACGGTGGTCGAACCGGGCGCGGTGGCCAGCGAGTTCGTCGCCAGCCAGGGCATCGACCTGCCGGCCCTGCTGGCCGCCGCCGGTCCGTACGCGCCCGCGCTGGACGCCTACGCGGCCCGCACCCGGACGGCCTTCGACCAGGCGCAGAGCGCGGAGGGGGCTGCGGCGAGCATCGTCACCGCGCTCACCGACGAGCGGCCGCCGTTCCGCGTCCAGACCTCGGACCGGGCCCGTGCCTTCGTCGGCGCCAAGCTGGCGGACCTGGACGGGTCCGCCGTCCAGGGGATCACGGCGGGCTGGGTGGCCTGAGCCCGGGCCGGCCGTACCCGGCCGCGCTTCCCAGGTCCCGTGCCCGGCGGCGGTTCCCGGCTCCCGGGCCCGGCGGCGGTTCCAGCCCCCGGCGGCGGCGGTGGTGACGGGACGCCACCGCCGGGGACGTGCACCGGTCAGGCCCCGGTGAGCACCACCAGCTGCCGGGTCGCGCGGGTCATCGCGACATAGCGGTCCACGGCACCGCCGACGCCCTCACCGAAGCCCGCCGGGTCGACCAGGACGACCAGGTCGAACTCCAGCCCCTTCGCCAGCCGCGGGGTGAGCGCCCGGATCCGGCCGCTCGCCCGGAACTCCTCGCGGCAGGTCGCGCCGAACTCCGCCGCGAAGGCCGCGTCGCCGATCACGCAGGCCGTGCCCTCGGTGTGCGCCTCCAGCCAGTCGGCCAGCACACCGTCCAGATCGGCGAGCGGGCCGCGAGTGACCGGCACCCCGCTGCGGCGCACCGAGGTGGGGACGTTGGCGTCCGGCAGGGCGGCCCGGATCACCGGCTCGGCCTCCGCCATGACCTCCTCCGGCGTGCGGTAGTTGACGCTCAGCGAGGCCACCCGGGCGCGGTCGAGACCGATCCGGTCCAGCCGCTCCGACCAGGACTCGGTGAAGCCCTCCCGGGCCTGGGCCCGGTCACCGACGACGGTGAAGCTCCGGGACGGACAGCGCGACAGCAGCATCTGCCACTCGGCGTCGGTCAGTTCCTGCGCCTCGTCCACCACGATGTGCGCGAACGGCCCGGCCAGCCGGTCCGGGTCGGCGGCGGGCAGGGAGCTGCCGTCGACCAGGGTGTCCTTGAGGTCCTGGCCGCGCAGCATGGCGACGGCCCCCTCGCCGTCGTGGTCGGAGTCGATGATGGCGGTGATGACATCGGCCATCCGGTCGCGCTCCTCGGCCAGGGCGATCTGCTCCCGGCGCTTGCGACGGGCGTCCGCCGGGTCGCCGAGGCGCTGCCGGGCCGCGTCCAGGATCGGCAGGTCCGACACCGTCCACGCCTGCGGCTCGGCGCGCTGCAGCCGGCGGACCTCGTCGGGGGCGAGCCAGGGGGCGCACAGCCGCAGGTAGGCGGGCACCGTCCACAGGTCGCCGACCACGTCGGCGGCCTCCAGCAGCGGCCAGGCCCGGTGCAGGGCCGTGACCAGCTCCCGGTCCCGCCGCAGCGAGCGCAGGAACAGCTCGACCGGGATGTCCTCGCCGCCCTTCAGCTTGGTCAGCAGGATCTCCGCCAGCTCCGCCCACACCTGCTCGCGCGCCTCGTTGTGCGGGGTGCCCGGGTCCGCGGCCGAGAAGGCCTCGGCCCAGTCGTCCGGGTCCAGCCGGACGTCCTCCCAGTCGGTCGAGACCGTCATGCCCTCGGTGGGCGGCTCCTCGTAGATCCGCACGGCCTGCTCGACCGCCCGCACCATGCCCGCCGAGGCCTTCAGCCGGGCCACCTCCGGGTCCGCCTCGACCGTCGCGACCGCGCCCTCGGCGACCAGGTCCCGCACGGTGCAGGTCCGCACCCCCTCCTCGCCGAGGCTGGGCAGCACGTCGGCGACGTAGTCCAGGTAGGGCTGGTGCGGGCCGACGAACAGCAGGCCGCCGCGCCGGTGCCCGAGGCGCGGGTCGGAGTAGAGCAGATAGGCGGAGCGGTGCAGGGCGACCACGGTCTTGCCCGTGCCGGGGCCGCCGTCGACGACCAGCGCGCCGCGCGAGCCGGCCCGGACGATGGCGTCCTGGTCGGCCTGGATGGTGGCCAGCACGTCCCGCATCTTCGCCGAACGGCTGCCGCCCAGGGTGGCGATGAAGGCCGACTGGTCGTCCAGGGCGGCGTGCCCGTCGAGGCCCTCGGTGACGAACACCTCGTCCCAGTAGTCGGTGATCCGCCCGTCGGTCCAGCGGTAGCGGCGGCGGCTGGCCAGGCCCATCGGGTCGGCGTGGGTCGCGGCGAAGAACGGTTCGGCGGCGGGCGAGCGCCAGTCGATCAGCAGCCGGCGGCCCTCGGGGTCGGTCAGGCCGAGGCGCCCGATGTACACCGGCTCGGCGCCGTCCGCCGGGACGATCCGTCCCAGGCACAGGTCGAGCCCGAAGCGGCGCAGGGCGCGCAGGCGGCCGGTCAGCCGGTGGACCTCGATGTCCCGGTCCATCGCGGCCCGGCCGGCGCCGCCGGGTGCGCGGAGGACGGCGTCGAGGCTGTCGGAGGCCTCGGCGATCGTCCGCTCCAGGCTCTCCGCGACGGCCGCGAAGTGCCGCTCGTCCGGGCCGACCAGGGCCGGGTCCGCCTTGGCGGCGAGACGGTCGGGAAGGTCGAACACGCTGGTGGTGGGGGTGGTCATGGCAGCGGTTCCGATCCGTTGTTCCGACTGGGGCTGGTGCACTGAGCAAAACTCCCGGGTGGGTTGGTTCGGGTGAGGATGATGATTGTGCGGCAGGACGGGGGCCTTGCGGCAAGGCCCCCCTTGCGTTATAAGTTGATAGTGGCAAGAGGAGTGTGATGTCCCACCGCTCCCGCCGAACCTCCACCGCTCCCTCGTTCGCCTTCTTCACGGCTTCCCCGCCGCTTCCCTTCCGCGTGAGCGTGTCCGCCCCGGACGGGAACCCCCCGGTGGGAGGTGTGACAACGGGTCATACTGGCTGGTGCCCAGGGCGTGTCGTGCCCGGGAGAGACAACCGGACCGGAGGACTTGATGAGCCGCGACCTGCCGACCACCGTTCCGCCGGGCTCCACGCCGGCGCAGCCGTGGAACCGGCAGCGGCTGCGCAGCAACAACGAGTGGCTGCTGCTCGAACGGCTGCGCCTCGGCGGCCCGTCCTCGCGGGCCCAGCTCGCCCGTGACACCGGCCTGTCCAAGCCCACCGTATCCGCTGCGCTGGCGGCCCTCGAACAGGCCGGGCTGGCCCGCGAGGCCGGGCGCTTCGTCCCCGAGCGCGGGCGGACCGCCGTCCTGTACGAGCCGGACCCGCTCGCCGGGCACGTGCTCGGCGTCGACATCGGCCGGGCCCGGCTGCGGGTCGCCGTCGCCGACCTCGCCGGGGACATCGTGGCCCGCCGCGACGTCCCCAACAAGGGGCGGACGGCGAACGCGGTGGCCGACGCCGTGGTGGCCGCGGCCCGGGAGACCACCGCCGAGGCCGGGGTCGCGGCGGCCGACATCGTGCACGCCGTGATCGCCACCCCGGGCGTCTGGGACGAGGAGCGGCGCGGCGTGCGCTACGCCACCAGCCTGCCGGGCTGGGGCAGACCCGGGCTGTTCGACCGGATCGCGGCCGGGCTGGAGACCACGATCACCGTCGGCAACGACGCCAACCTGGCCGCGCTCGGCGAGTACACCCTGGGCGCCGGGCGGGGGAGCGGCAGCCGGATGTTCGTCTACCTGGTGGCCGGGACGGGCCTCGGCGTCGGCGTGGTCAAGGACGGCGAGCCGCTGCTCGGCGCCCACGGCGCGCTCGGCGAGGTGGGCATGGTCCCGCTCCCGCCGCACCCCGACGGCACCCCGGGCGGCACCGTCGAGCAGGTCGCCGCGGCGGAGGCGGTGGTCCGGACGGCGCTGGAGCTCGGTATGACGGGCCCGTTGACGGCCAAGCAGGTCTTCGACGAGGCCCGCGCCGGCGACCCGCTCGCCGCCGCCGCCGTGCACCGCGCGGTCGGGCAGCTCGCCTACGCCCTCGCCGTGGTGTCCGCCGTCCTCGACCCGGACCTGATCGTGCTCGGCGGTGGGATAGGCGGCAGCGCGGACCTCCTGCTCGAACCCCTCGGCCAGGCCCTGCACCGCCTCACGCCGATGCGGCCCACCCTCGCCGCCAGCCGCCTCGGCGAGGAGGCGGTCCTGCTCGGCGCCCTCGCCACGGCGCTCGACCTCGCCCGCCCGGAGGTCTTCGAGCGCCGCTCGTCGCCGACGGACTGAGGGGTCATCGGGGGGCGTCACCAGGGGGCGTCACCGGATTGAGGGGTCACCGGGGTGGGGCGTCACCGGGGTGGGGCCGGCCGGGGCGCAGGCGTGACGGCGGGCGGACCGGGGAAGAAAGTAAGGGACCTTAACTTGATCGACTCCGTCACCGTCGCCGTCACTGTCACCGTCGCCCCGGAGGTCCCGTGTCCCCGAACCCCGCCGTCCTGGCCGCCGCCACCGCCGCGGCCCTGCTGCTCGCCCCCGCTGTTGCGGTCGCCCCCGCCGCCCCCGCCGCCCCCGCCGCTGCGGCCGTCCGGCCCGTCGCGCAGACCGTGGACGTGTCCACCGCCGCCCAGTTGCGGGCCGCGCTGGCGGCGGCCGCGCCCGGCCAGACGATCAGGCTCGCGCCCGGCGAGTACCACGGCTCGTTCGTCGCCCAGCGGGCCGGGACGGCCGCGCAGCCGGTGACGCTCACCGGACCGCGCACCGCCGTCCTCGTGAACGACGGCCCGTCGGGCTCCGCCCCCTCCTGCCCGGTCCCGACCTCCGGCTGGGACTCCGGCTACGGCCTCTGGCTGTACGGCGCGCCCTACTGGAACCTCACCGGATTCACCGTGAAGGACTCCAAGAAGGGCGTCGTGCTGGACAGTTCGCCGCACGTGGTGGCCGACGGCCTGTACGTGCACCATGTCGAGGACGAGGGCGTGCACTTCCGCCGCTCCTCCGCCGACGGGGTGCTGCGCAACTCGGTCGTCGAGTACACCGGGCAGGCCCAGCCCGGATACGGCGAGGGTGTCTACCTCGGCTCGGCGAACTCCAACTGGGGCTGCCACGGCAACACCGGCGGCGCCGACCGTTCGGACCGGGTCCTGGTCGAGAACAACCGGATCGGCCCGTACGTCGCCGCCGAGGGCATCGACGTGAAGGAGGGCACCTCGGGCGGCACGATCCGGGGCAACACCTTCGACGGGCGCGGCATCAGCGGCGAGAACTCCGCCGATTCCTGGGTGGACGTCAAGGGCAGCGGCTACCTCGTCGAGGGCAACCGCGGCACCTTCGCCGCGCCCGGCACCTTCGCCAACGGTTACGAGACGCACAATCCGGTCACCTCCCCGTCCTTCCCGAACGGCTGCGGGAACACCTGGCGCGGCAACACCTCGGACCTCGGCGGCACCGGCGCGTACGCGATCCGCATCACCTCGGTCTCGGCCTGCGCGGGGCGGCCCAATGTGGTGTACGCGTCCAACACCGTCACCGGTGCGACGGTCGGACTGACCAACGTCGCCGTGACTCCGTAGTCGGGGTGGGCGGTGCGTGATCGTACTGACGAGTCCGGCCACCCTCCGTGATGGCCGGATCTCGATCTGCTTACAAGTGCTTGAACGATGGACAGATGGTGTGAAAGGTCTGGTTGACTCACGATCCTCTTTCAAGTGGAACGGAGTGCTCACGTCCATGCCTTCACGGATGCGCGGCGGTCGTCGCGGCCTGGCCGCTGTCGCCGGACTCGTCTTCACGGTCGGTCTCGCCCTCACGGGCTGCGATCCGACGGCGGCGGACACCGCCACCGTCGCGGTCACCAGTCCGGCGGCCCCGACCACCCCGGTCGCGGCCACCACCCCGCCCCCGGCCGCCCCGGCCGTCACGACCCCGGCGGCCGCACCGGTCCAGACGCCGCCCCCGGCCCCCGCGCCGACCGCCGTCGTACCCGAGCCGACCAAGCCGGCCGCCGACCCCGCGCCGGTCGCCCCGGTCGCGCCGACCACGGCCCCGCCCAAGGCCCAGCCGACGACCAGTAAGGCCGCTCCCCAGCCCAAGGCGACCACCGCCCAGCCGCCCACCGACCCGATCCCGGCCGAGACCAAGCCGGTCGAGACCAAGCCCGCGGCCGCCGCCGGTGACTGCGAGATCAAGTCCAATGCGGGCAACTGCTACAAGGCCGGCCAGTTCTGCCGCGACGCCGACCTCGGCAAGACCACCCACGAGGCCGGCGGCCGCGTGATCACCTGCCGCATGGTCAGCGGCAAGCCCCACTGGCAGGCCTGACCACGAGCACACCCACGAGGCCCGGCCCGGTGATCCCCACCGGGCCGGGCCTCGACGCCGTCCGCCCCCGAATCAGGATCCGGCGCGCTCGATGGCCTCGAAGATGTCCGCATCGGTCTCCTGCTGCCAGGACGGCAGGTCGGCCCAGTCGGCCACATAGCCAGGCTTGGGGTCCTCGATGTGCTTGTGGATCTGAGCGATCCAGCACGTCGCGACGAAGCGTCCCTTCTGCTCCCGGGTGAGCTTGGACGTGTTCCCGCCACTCACACTGATGAAGTCACGGACCTGGCCGAACACGGCGGTGGCACACTCGCGCTCCCACGCGGGCGTCTCGTCCCAAGGGGCGATGTATCCGGCCTTGGGCTCGCCCGGGTAGTGCTTCGACACACCCGCGATCCATGCTTCACGGAAGATCCGTCCATCGGACATTGCGTCACTCCTTCGTCAGACGGCGCTGTCGAGCGCCGAGATCTGCTGGTGCAGCGTCGAGGCCCGGCTGTCGGTCATCAGGGGGACGAGGCGGCTCTTGACGGTCTCCAACTTCCTCCCGATGAAGCCCGATCCGGTCCGGCTCGCCAGCTCCAGCGCGGCGTGAGTGTAGTGAATCGCCTGGTCGAGATCGCTGCGTTCGACTCCGAGGGCTGCCAACTCCGCGAGCACAGCTCCCCGGCGGCGGGGCGAGAGCCGCTGCGACAGGGCAGTGGTCAATGCCTGCTCCGCCAGATCCGGTCGGCCGAGCGCGAGATAGCAGGTTCCACGTTCCTCGGCGAGGCGGGAGCCGTCGAACCGGAGCCAGCCTCCGTTGTGTGGTTCCCCGGAGAGGTTGTGCACCTGCTCGGCGCTGTCGAGCGCGCGCTCGGTCGCATCGAGGTCGCCGAGACCCGCATGGGCCTCTGCCTGGACCGCCGCCACCCAGTAGCGGGTCGACAACTGGTGGTCTCCTCGTTCGGCGACGCGGGATGCCGCCGCGAGTATCGGAGCCGCGACGCCGAACCGGTTCTCGTACAGTTCCACGAACGCGTGCCGGGTCAGGGCACATGCCCACATGTCGTAGGCGCCGGCCTCCCTGCTGGCGCTGGCGGCCAGGGTGTAGCAGTAGGCCGCATCGGTGTACCGGTTGGCGTCGAAGAAGATCTCGCCCGCGAGCTGGTACAGATCTCCCACAAGTGTGCAGAGCTTCTGATGCGCGGCCTCGCTCTGCTGCTCGCCCAGCGCGGTGGCCAGGAGGTTCAACTGGTGTCGGACCAAGGGGTAGACGGCCTGCTTCGAGTCGGACAGGCCGAACACCTTCCAGAGGTGCGCGTTCAACTCGGGTCCGGTTTCGGCAAGTGCGGCAGACGCGCCAGTACGGGGCGAGGCCGCGCTGGAGGTCGGCAGCGCAACGAGGGCGCCGGTCGCGGCGAGCAAGCTCAGAATATCGCGGCGCTTCATGTCGTCAGTATCGCCAAGAGATGGGCCGGCAGCGTAGACCACCGGACGGCATGGATGCGGTGCCGCAGGCGCGAGGAGCTCCGCCAGTCGTTCGGGAGTGATCCTGAGGGCCGTTGCCAGCTTGGGATGGATGTACCCCGGGGGGTCGGTCGCGCCGGCCTCCCAGCGGGCGACGGTGGAAACCGCCACTCCCAACTCGTGGGCGAATGCCTCCTGACTGTAGCCCAGTGCCTTGCGGCGCTCCGCGAAGTTCTTGCGCCTCGGAGTCACGGCCTCCTTCGCTCGGATCGACAGGCCCAGGTCAGGCCGAACAGTGCGTTGATTGTGCCTGACAGACAGTAACTTTCTGCTCTGGTTCGCGACAACTCCCGCGCCGTTCACTGGATGCAGCCGCTCGACCCGTTCCCGGGCGAGCAGCACCGATCCGATGGGAGAAACCCGTGAGCAACACCGTCAAGTCCACCACCGAGCTGGACGAGCTGGGCAAGTACTTCGCGATCGCGGCGCGACGGATCGACTCCGGTGAAGCGGTGCCGGAGATGTTCTCCGCCGCCGTCGACACGGCGTGGCACCGGCTGGCGGACGACCCGGAGGCGTACGAGGCGTTCACGCTCCGGCACGCGGGCCGCAGGCTGGCCCACGTCGAGGGCAGGGGCAGCGGCTTCATCACCTGGGTGGGAGCGTACGAGGAGGCGTACGGGCCGCTGCCGGCGGTCTGGTTCACGAGCGCTGACGGCACGCTCGACACCGAGGCCCTGGCCAGGTACCGCGAGACCGGCGAGGTACGGGGCGAGTGGAACTGCTCGCCCGTCCCGGGCGATGGCGACATGGCCCCGACGGCGTCCTGCCTGTGATCACGGCACCGTTCGGCGGAGCGCCCCGGCCGACCGCCGGGGCGCTCCGCCTCACCGGGGCCCGCACGGAGCACCCCTTCGGCGCGGACGGATACCTTGCCGGCTTGGACGAGCACTGCCCGTTCCTGCGATCGTCGATCCGACGCGGTATGACCGGGTGGACGGTCTATGAGATCACCCCCGGCAGCCATCGGTACGCGGTGGAGGCGGAGTTGTTCTATGCAGGCTGCGGAATGGGTACGTCCGCTGATGGCACGGCCGTACGGTGTCCTCGCGTGCGAGAACGTCGTGCTGCGCGGGCACTGCGTCGGCGCGGACCATCGTGAGCTGCTTGCTTGGCCCCACTGGGCGTTGAAGCACCTGTACGCGCCGGTCGGGGTCATGATCGGGAAGTTTGCCCAGGGTGCTGTGGAGACAGGTCGGCGCGGCGGGAGTATCCCGCCGCCGCCCTTGTCGTTCCTGCCGGTGCGGGCGGGTGTGAGGCTGTTGGATCCGAAGTTCTTGACGGGTACGCCCGACCTGGCCGCGGCGTTGTCCGTGGCGGTCGATGACGGGCGCGACGTCTTCGATCACGTTCCTTGTGAGTGGAAGGCAGTGAGAGAATGGGCGAGTTCCCTCCTGGCGCCGCAGTGGCGCTGAAGGCCGCGGAGGAGGTCTGCGGGCTCGTCGAGCTGGAGGAGATCAGCGACCGGCGAGGCTCGGCGGTGTGGAAGGCCAGTGGTCCGCAGGGTGTGGTGAGCATCAAGCTCGGCACCGGCGAGGCCGCCGAGGTCACCGCCCGCGAAGCGTCTGTCCTGGATCAGCTCTCCGAGTACACGGTGACGGCCGGTCGCTTCGACGACGGCGTCTGGTACGTCACCCCGTGGCTGGCCGGGCCGTCCACCTGGGAGGTGTTCCGGCCGGTGCGCAAGGACACCGGAGGGCGGCGGGAAGCGCTGGA
Source organism: Kitasatospora purpeofusca (assembly GCF_000718025.1). Lineage (GTDB taxonomy): Bacteria > Actinomycetota > Actinomycetes > Streptomycetales > Streptomycetaceae > Kitasatospora > Kitasatospora purpeofusca. Next base: position 165,031 of record NZ_JODS01000005.1, on the reverse strand, counting down.
GGCCGCAGTCGGGTTGTGTCGCGCGGTGGCCGATCTGCACGGGGCCGGGTGGGTGCACGGGGACCTCCAGCCACAGCACGGGATCCACACCGAGGACGCTGTCCGACTGCTGGACTTCGCCTGGTCGCGGCAGGTCGGCAGCACCCCGTGGCGGAGGTTCGACGGCACGATGATCCACCTCACGGCCCCCGAGCTGGCCGCCCGGATCATCGACGGCCCACAGCCCGTCGACACGACGCAGACCGCCGACGTCTACGCCCTCGCAGGCGCCCTCTGGACCTGCGTCACCGGTAGGTGGCCGCTGGACTACGAGGTCGCCGGCCTCGGGAGGGGCACTTCGGTGGACGCGATGCGCACGGCTATCGCCCACCGCGTGGTTCCGATGTCGACCTGATGTCCTGGCCTGCTCTTCAAGTCCGCCTGCGGGATGTTCTGTTGGCGGATCCCGAGGACCGGCCGACTGCCGCCGAGTTGGCGGAACTCGTAGTAGTGGTCGACCGGTGATCGAGCTTGAGCACTGGTGGCAACGCGATCTCAGGGGAGTTCGGTGAGGGTGGTCCAGAAGAGTTGCTCGTAGGCCTGGAGCAGGCGGCCGTACTCACGTGCGGCATCAAGGTCCGGGTCGGTGAGGCCTGCCGGGCCGATTGCCTCGGTGGCTGCCTGTTCCAGGGCGGTCGGGGGCTGGGCGAAGAAGTCGAAGAAGGCGCAGGCCTCCTCGTCGAAGTCGTGGAAGCGTCGCAGTGCCCCGGCCAGGGTGGCGCAATAGCCGCCCCATGCCGTGAAGTTGGCGACCAAGGCGGCTGTGACGGCGGGTGGGTGGCCATTCAGGGCGAGCCAGGCGAGGTAGGCGGGGTAGGCCTGGCAGCCGGGCAGTGGTTCGGCGGCGGTCCCGGTCGGGCCGCAGGCGGTGGCGAGGGCGGGCAGGGTGCGCAGCGCCGCGCTCTCGCCCTCGGCGAGGCCGGCGAACCAGGCGCCCAGTGGAACGTCCGCGCAGCGGGTCGCGAGCAGGAGGAGGCTGCGGCGGTCGGAGGTGATGATCCGTTGTTGCAGGGCGGCGAGGACGGCCAGGGTGCCGAGCCGTCCGCGTCCGGTCGCGAACTCCGCCACCAGGGTGGGCGGTTCTTCGCCGGGCGGGGTCAATTGCGAGCGAAGGTAGTGCAGTTGTTGGCTGGTTGGCATGTGCCATTAGTACCGCTTCGGCCGCGTACGGTCCCGGGGCGCGCCGAGAGTGGTCAGGCGAACCAGGCGCTCGGGGGGACGCCCAGGGTGCGGTGGAACATCGCGGTGAACGCGCTCGGGGTGGCGTAGCCGAGCGCGGTGGCGACGGTGGTGACCGGGGTGTCGGCGGCGAGCAGGGTGACGGCGTGGATCAGGCGGGCCTGCTGGATCCAGTGCGCCAGGGTCATGCCGGTCGCGGCGGGGAAGCGGCGTTGGAGGCTGCGCGGGCTGAGGTGGGCGTGGGCGGCGGCGGTCGTGGTCGTCCAGCGGGCGCCCGGGGTGGCGCGGACCGCCGCGCAGAGTGCGTCCAGGGCGGGGTCGGTCGGGACCGGGAGGTGCAGGGCGGGGACGGGTTGCGGCGCGAGTTCGTGGAGCAGCAGGTCGACGAGGCGGCCGTCGCGGCCGTCGGTCCGGTAGTCGAGCGGGATGCGGGTGGCGGCGTCGATGAGTTCGCGCAGCAGCGGCGGCACCGCGACGACCGTCGGTGTGTCGGGCAGGCCGACCGCGGCGCCGGGTTCGAGGTACAGCGTGCGCATCCGCACCGGCCCGGTGCAGGTCATCGCGTGCACGACGCCGGCCGGGACCCAGACTCCCCGGGTGGCCGGGACCACCCACGTCCCCCGGTCGGTGACGACGGTGATCGCCCCGCTGGTTCCGTAGATCAGCTGGGCCCGGCGGTGGTGGTGCGGGGGGATGTGGTGGCCGGCGGGCAGGTCGCGGGCCATCGCCGCCAGCGGGCGCGGCACGTGCTGGTAGTCGTCGCGGTTCTCGCTCTTGCCATGCATTTGGCGCACTCTCGACAGTGGACGGCGGATCGGCGAAAGCTTGCCACAGGCGGGTCTCCGTAGCGTCTCCTCCCGTGATCGAGAACGACCGTGAGGTCCCTGGGCCGCGACGGGTCACCGCGCTGCTCGCCACGACCAGTGCCCTGACCGCCGCCAACATCTACCTCGGCCAGCCGTTGCTGGGCAGCGCCGCCGCCGCACTGCACGTCCCGCCCGCGACGCTCGGCGCCGTGCCGACCGCGACCCAGATCGGGTACGCGGCGGGCATCGCGCTCCTGGTGCCGCTCGGCGACAGCCTGGACCGGCGCCGGCTGGTCCTCGGCCTGTGCGCGGCCTCGGCCGGCGCCCTGGCCGCCTGCGCACTCGCCCCGACGGCGGGACTGCTGGTGGTCGCGGCCTTCGTCCTGGGCGTGCTCTCCCCGGTCCCGCAGCTGGTGGCGCCGCTGGCCGTCGCGCTGGCGGGCGACCGCGGCCCCGGGCGGACCGTCGGTACCGTCCAGGCCGGTCTGCTGGTCGGGGTGCTGGCCTCCCGGACGTACTCCGGGGCGCTCGCCGAACTGGCGGGTTGGCGCGCCGTGTTCGGGTGCTCGTGCGCAGTGACCCTGCTGCTGGCGCTGGTCCTGCGGCGGGCGCTGCCCACGGTCCCGGCGGCCCGGGCCACGCCCTACCGCGAGCTGCTGGCCTCGGTGCCGCGGCTGTTCGCGACCCACCCGGCGGTGCGCCGGATCACTGTCTCGGGGGGCCTGGTCGGTGTCTCCTTCGGCGCCTTCTGGACCGCCCTCACCTTCCTCCTCGAGGAGCGCTACCACTACGGCTCCACCGTGGTGGGCCTGTTCGGCCTGGTCGCGGTGGCCGGCGCGCTCGCCTCCGGGGCCGCCGGGAGGCTGGCGGACCGCTTCGGCCGGCGCCGCGCGGTGCTCGCCCCGATCGCCGTGACCGCCGTCGGCTGGGCGCTGCTGCTGCCCGGAGGGAGCGGCATCCTCTGGCTGACGGTCGGGGTGGTCGTCCTCGACGTCGGTACCTGGGGCAACCAGGCCGTCTGTCAGGGGGTCCTGTTCACCCTGGACCCGGAGCTCCACAGCCGTCTCAACACGTGCTGGTTCACGCTCCGGTTCCTGGGCATCGCGTTGGGCTCCCTCGTGGGCTCGTTCGCCTGGGCGCACGGTGGCTGGCCGGCGGTGGTCGCGGTGGGGGCGGCGGCGAGCCTGGCGGCGCTGCTCGTCGCGGGCCTGCCGACGACCAGCGCGGATCGGGCGGAACGGACGGAACAGGCGAGTCGCGCGGGTCGGGCTGCGGGGCGAAGGTAGCCGGTCAGGGGAAGCGGGTCACGCCGCGGGCGTCGAGCTGGGCGGCCAGGGCGGCGACGGTCTCCTCGGGGACGTCGTCGATGCCGCTGACGCCGGGGGTGGGGGTGAGGCCGTTGGCGCCCTGGAAGGCGGTGAGGGCGCCCCGGGTGCCGGGGCCCGCGATGCCGTCCAGGCCGTGCGGGTCGAAACCCAGGGTCTCCAGGGCGGTCTGGACGCCGATCAGGAGGTTGAGCGGCACCGGCAGGGTGCCCGAGCGGAGGTTGGCGTCCAGCGGGACGGTGGGGTCGTAGACCAGGTCGGTGATATCGCCGCCCTGGGAGGTGACCCAGCCGGCGAGGGTGAGGAGCAGGGCGTTGCGGACGTTGCGCGGGACGACGCCGGAGTTCCCGGCCTCCGTCATCCGGCACTCCCGGGCCATGGTCTGCCAGTCGCCGTCGGCCGCGGCGGCCTCGAAGTGCGGGAAGCGGAACATCGGGCCCATCGCCCAGGCCATGCTGAGCAGGCCGAGCTGCCCAGGGGCGGGCCAGCCGTCGAATCCGGCGAACGGCGACCGGCCGCGCAGCGAGCTCTCGAAGGAGTCCAGCTTGGTGGTGATCAGCCCGTCGATCGACGCGTCGGAGACCAGCAGTTGCGCGATGGCCCGCTTCTGGGAGGTCGGCGCGTTGGCGGTGCCGCTGAACTTGATCTTCCGGTACTCGTCCTCGACGGCGGCCCGGTCGGCCGGGGCGCCGGTGTTCCGGTCCGACCAGTCCAGGGTGAAGGTGTCCGGCAGCGGCACCGGGTTGCTGCCGAAGTTCTCCGGGTCGTCGGCGTCGAGCAGGTTGCCGACGCCGGTCGACACCAGGCTCTTCACATCCAGGTACATCATGTGCTCACGGCTCTCCAACGGTTCGCTGAACGCGTTGAACCCGTTCCTGACGCTGTCGTGCATCACTCACTCCTCGGGAGGCGCCGCCGGCCCGGGTTGCGGTTCGGGCGGCGGTACGGGGGCCTGACCCGGCGGGGGCTCCAGCACGTCGTAGCGCAGCCCGCTGGAGCCCGAGCCGGTGCCGCTGACCTTGCGCCGCGCCGACCAGGCGTGGGCGGAGCCGTCGTGCCAGCGGGTGTACTGGCGGCTGCGCTCCACCCGGACGCCGGAGCGCGGGACCTCCTCCTCGAACAGCCACTGCTGCTCCCCGAGCAGCCGGCCGAGCGGCTGCGCCGGGGTGTTCTCGTCGCGGACCAGACCGGCGAGCCGCAGCCGGATCTGCTCCGGCGCGGCCGGGTCGACCGGCTGGGGCACCAGCGGGTACCAGTGGCCCGGGACCTCGGTGGCGAGCAGGTAGCGGTCGGCGGGCGGGTCGCCGGGTTCGGTGGTCGGCCGGGGCGGGCGGGCCGCCACCCAGCGGGCGTAGCGGTCCAGCGGCTCCCCGGCCAGGTCGCCGACGGTCTCCTCGACCGCCCAGGCGAGGTTCGCCGCCTCGTCGCGCAGCAGCAGCACGGACTCGGCGGGCGGGCTCTCCAGTCCGGCGGGCAGCGACGCGGCCCGGTAGAACCAGGGGGAGGGCGGCGGTCCGGTGCCGTCCCCGGCGCCGCCGCCCATGGCGCTGCCGCCGCGGTCCTCGCCGAGGCCGAAGAGGTTCCACTCCGGGTCCTCCAGGGAGGCGTGGGCGAGCACGGTCGCGCCGCCGAAGACGTCCGTGACCGAGCAGTGCACGACCCGGCTGAGCGAGCCCACCGGGCTCGGCAGCGGGCAGCAGAACCAGTCGTTGCCGTACACCGTGGTGAAGGCGATCAGCAGCAGCCGTCCGAGGTCGGCGGGGCTGGTGTCCACGGAGCCGAAGTTGATCCTGGCGTCCTCCATCTCCCAGTACCGGGACGCGGGCATGCCGCCGAAGATCGCCGGGGTGGGGACGACGGCGCGCTGTTCGTGCGTCACGGCGGCCTCGGTGACCGGGATGTCGGCGGGCGGGGCGTCGACGGCCCACCAGTCCAGGTGGCCGCCCGGGTACTCCTGGGCGCGCAGCTCCAGCTCGGGGACGGTGGAGGAGCGCACCGCGAAGGCGTATTCGAGCCGGTTGGGGTTCCAGCCGACCGGGGGCGGGGGCGCGGGGGCGACGCCGTCGGGCACCGGCGCGGGTGCGTCGGGCGTTCCCTCCGGCGCGCGCGGCGTCCACCAGTCCAGCCAGCGCGCCGCCGCGCCGGCCAGGGCCTCCTGGTCGGGGGCGGCCGCGCCGAACTCCTTCGCCGCGGTCTCGTCCCGGTCCACGAGCCTGGCCAGCCACGGTGCCAGCGCGACGGGGTCGGGCAGCCGGCTCCGGACGGCGGCGCCGAGCGGGGCGGGCGCGAGCGGCCCGTCGACGGTGCAGGGGCAGGTGGTGGCGAAGGCGGGGAGCAGCGCGGCGAGGCCGGCCGAGGCGAGTTCGCGGCGCCAGCGCAGGCCGGCGGCCAGCGTCAGCCTGGCGTCGGGTCCGGACGCGGGCTCCTGCTCGACGAGTTCCTCCAGCACCATCCGGCCCGGCCGGTACGGCTGCCAGTCGCCCTCGCCGTCACCTGCGCCCTCGCCGTCCCCGTCGACCCCGGGGCTGCCCGGCCGCCAGCCGTCCAGCAGATGGATCTCCTGCGCGAGTGCGACATCGACGGGCGAGGCGGCGTCGTCGCCGGCGAACTCGCCGAAGGCGTACTGGCGGGCGAGCAGATGGGCTGCGTCGCCGATCCGGGCCGCCAGCGCCTCCTCGACGCCGATGTCACGGGGTACCGGCTCGTACCGGAACATCGTCGGCATGGTTCCTCCTGACGGGTGTTACCACGGTTACCAGGGCTTCCAGAACCCCCGGTCCCCCAGAACCCCCGGTCCCCCAGAACCCCCGGTCCCCCAGGGCTCCCGGGGTGCCCGGGGCGCCCGGGGTGTCCGAGCCGTCGGGCCTCCGGGGGCATCCCCGGTCCACGGGCCTACCCGGACGTCAGCTGGTGCGGCGGGGTCCTGTTCTGGACGGGCAGCAGCCCGCGGAGTTCGGTGAGGTCGTTGAGGTCCAGGCCCCGGATCCGGGCGAGGGCGTAGGTCTCCTCGACGATCGCGTGCACGTCCTCCATCCGCCAGCCGCGCAGCGGGTCGGGCGGCACCGCGACCAGCAGGGCCTGCGGGGCACGGGCGTCGGGCTGGTTGTAGTGGAAGGCCAGTCCGCCCAGCTCCTCGACGGCGGGCTCGGCGTCGCCCCCGGGGGGTGGGGCGTCGGCGGGGGGAGCGGGGGGCGGTTCGGGGACGGACTCGGTCCAGGAGTCGATCAGGAGTCCCGCGACGTGGTCCGGATCGGGGGCGCCGTCGGTGCGCAGCAGCGCGCTGTGGCGGGCGGCGGGCCTGGTCCTGGACGGTACGGGGGCCGTGCCGCGGGCGATCCAGGGCTGTCCGGCGGGGAGTTGGACGACGGTCGTGCCGCCGGGCGGGACGTCGGCCAGGACCTCCGCGGCGGCGAGCGCGTCGTCAAGGGCGCGGACGTTCGGCCGGACGCGTTCCATCTGCACCAGCCAGTTGCCGGTGCCGTCCTCGTCCGCGCCCTCCGGTGGCGCGCCGGTGAGCGCGTCGCCCGCCGGGGTGCCGCCGAGTCGCAGCTCGGCGAGCACGGGCAGGGTGCCGGCGAGCGCCGAGGAGACCGCGGCGGTGACGGCGGTGACCCAGCCGAGCGCCGCGGTCGGCTCCGTGGGCGGGGGGCCGGGCAGCGGGGCGAGCGGGTCGGCGGCGAAGTGGTCGAGGACGGTGGCGGCCTGTTTCCGCAGCTCCGCGATCCCGGCGTCGTCGGTCGGCGGGCCGAGGCTGTAGGCGGAGGTGACCCCGAGGTCGGCGAGGCTGTCCAGGGTGCGGGACACCGTGTCGGCGAGGCCCGGCAGCACCTTCACCTGTTCGACCAGATTGGCGATGGCACTGGTGGTGGCGTTGTGCCAGCTCTCCACCCGGGCGGCGAGGCCGGTCAGGTCGGCGCCGGCCCAGTCGTCGCCGCTCCCCTGGTCGAGGTGCGAGGTGAGCAGCGGCTTGGCGCCGGCGAGCACGCCCGCCAGCGCGTTGCAGAGCAGCCGCAGTTCGGCGAATCGCGCGGCGCCGGTATCCGTGACGGGCGGGCTGGTCGCGGCGCCGGCCCGGGCGGCGGCCCGGCGCAGCAGGCGGCGGGCGAGGGCGGTGTCCTGCTGGGCGGGGTCGGTGTCGCGGTTGCCCGGCGGTCCGGCGCCGAGGACCACGTCGAGCGCGCAGACGCCGAGGTCGGCGAGGGTGAGGGTGAGCGGTGCGGCCGGGTCGCCGAAGTCGAACCGCCAGCGGCCGGGGTCGCCGAGCCGGGCCTCGCACCAGCGTTCGACGGCGGGCTCCAGCTGGGCGAGCGGCCTGGTCGCGTCCCAACCGGGTACGGGTACGTGGGGCGTGAGCACGGCGACCCGGTGGGTCAGGGCGGTGGCGGCGCGCGGGGTGCGGATCACCTCGAAGTCCTGCGGGAGGCGGTCGCCGCGGGTGATGCCGTCGGCCGAGGACGCGGCGCGCAGCGGGCTGCCGGCGACCAGCTGGTGCACGCTCTCGGCGAGCAGCAGGTCACCGACCGCGTCGAGGGTGTCCGCCAGTTCCAGCATCAGGGTGGTGGCCCCGTCGAGCAGGGGCAGGTCCTCGGGGGGAAGGTTGCCGAGGATGTCCTGCAGCTGCTGGCCGTGGGCGCGCCAGTCGGCCAGCAGGGCCAGTCCGTCGACGACGTCGCGGGCCGCGATCGCGGTCCTGGCCTCGTCGCTGCCGGGAACGCTCGGGTCGACCAGGCGGGGCATCGGGTAGCCGGCCCGGACGACGGCCACCAGGGCGTCCAGCCCGTTGTCGTGCAGACCGCGTTCGAACCGGTAGCCGAGCAGGGCGCCGAGGCTCTGGCCGGAGCGGACGCCGTCGACGACGGCGAGTGCGCGGCGCACCCGGGCGGCGCTGAGGTCGACGGCGAAGGCCTGGCGGTCGGTGTGGCTGAGCCAGCCCGAGCGCAGCACGGCGGCGGTGACGGCGTGGTGCAGGGACGGGGCGAGGAGGTAGCCGTCGTTGGTCTGCGGCTCGCCTCCCTCGCCTCCCTCACCGCCCTCACCGCCCTCGCCTCCCTCGCCGCCCTCGGCCGGGGTCCCCGGTTCGTCACCGGGCAGCGGCTCCTCCGGCGGCAGCGACTCCGGGCGCGGGTGGAGGTCGGCCACCCAGCCGTACGCCCCCAGGTGGGTGCCGTCGGGCCGGGTGGCCCGGGTCTTGGCGAGGCGGGCGTGGGCGACCGAGGACATCCACGCATCCAGCCGGTGGGTCTGGGTGTCCAGCGCCTCGCAGAGCAGCAGCTCCAGGCGCGGGGTGTCGGCGTACGGCAGGTCGGCGCCCTCGGGCGGGGGCGGGGCCGAGGGGTCGGGCGGCGGCGGGGTGATGAGCGACATGTCCTCGGCGGCGGCGAGCTGTTCGAACGCGAGCGAGAGCCAGTCGAGGAACTGCGGCGCGAAGCCGGCGGCGGTGACGAGTTCGCCGTTCCGGAGTTCGATCCCCGGGGCGGGCACCGGCCCGCCGGCCTGGTGGGACTGGCCCACGTGGAAGGCGTAGGTGAACATCACGCTGGTGGCGTAGTGGTAGAAGAGCCCCAGCCGGCCGGTGCTGATCGCCTCGGTGATGGAGCTCAGGGCCGTGATCCGCTCGAAGAGTTCCTGCGACACCCCCTGCCCCGTGGCGAGCGCCGGCAGCGCCTGCTGCCAGAAGCCCCACATGAAGCGGACCGGCCGGGCCCGGGCGAGTTCCACCATCTCGGGGGTCGGCCGTTGGTCGCACAGGAACTCCACCGGGAAGGGCACGTATTCCAGGGAGGGCGGCACCGCCCAGGTGAACCGGCTGTCGTGCGGAACGGTCCCGATCGGGGTGTCCGGCGGCGGCTCGAACGGCGGGTCGAGGATGTCCTGCTGCATGTACCGCAGCCGGCGGGAGGCGGGCAGCCGGTGCAGCAGGTCGGTGATCACCTGGTCCGGGTCGCCGCCGGCGCCGACCCCGGGGGAGCGGAAGGCCTGCGACTCGATCAGGGTCCGGAAGCCGGAGATGTGGTTGAGGATCCGCAGGTCCACCTCGCTGCCGTGCCACAGGTCGAGCGAGGTGACGGGCAGCAGGCCGTACGGCTGGTTGCCCACCCGCAGCGTCGGCAGCAGGCCCCGGCCGCGGACGTGGTGGATGTAGTGCGAGACCAGGAAGGTGAGGTCGGGCAGGGTGGTGCCCTCCAGGGTGCGCCAGCTGCTGGAGGCGGCGGAGAAGGCGCCGGCCGCGGTCTGGAGCAGGGTCAGCAGCTGGTGCTCGTCGTCGGTGAGTCCGTCGGTGGCCCCGGCGAGGACGGCGGCGGCGGGCCGGCCGAGGGCGGTCGCGGCCCGCGCCGCCGCCTGGGTGCTGCCGGGCGTGAGGGCGGCCTGCTGCTCGTCGACGCGGTCCGGCGGCTCCGGCGGGGTGCGCGGGTGCCAGGCCGAGCGGGTGGCGTCGGTGTTGTTGGTGGGCGTGCCGGTGGGCAGGACGGCCAGGCCGTCGGTGCAGCGGTGGGCCTCCAGCAGGGTGCTGAGCAGCTGCGAGGTGTCGGCGGAGGAGCCGCCGCGCACGCCGGTGACGGTGACCAGGCTGAAGTCGGTGCGCAGCCCGGTCAGCGGCACCCGGACGCCCATGCCGACCCGTACGGCCTCGTCGAAGTCGCCGAGCCAGCGCGGTGGCACCGGTTTGCCGGGGGCCGGGCCGACGTCCAGCCGCGCGTCGATCGGCTCGCCCTCCTGGCGCCAGAGCAGGCCGATCTGGCCGTCACCGGTGGTCTCGTAGCCGGAGAACACCAGTCGGTCGGGCAGCACGTAGCTGTGCGCGGCGCGGGTGAAGGTGGAGTCGACGACGGTCGGTTCGGCGGCCCAGGGCTCCGGGGAGGGCGCGACCGCGTCCGGCGGGGTCTCGGTACCGGGGCGGGGGCCCTGCGGGTGCAGGGCGCGGACGGCCCAGCAGGCCCGGCCGGGGCCGACGGCGGCGACGAGGGTGCTCCAGGCGGCCGCGCGGCCGTCCGCGTTCGGGCCGGCGGCCCAGACCTCCGCCCAGTAGGCCTCGGTGGCGGTGCGCTCGGCTGCGGTGAGGCCGGTCTCGTGGGAGTCGACGTGGATGTCGTCGGGGTAGGCCCGGATCCACAGCTGCGGTTCGGGGCCGCCGAGGCCCCGGTAGACGGTCTCCAGGCGTAACGGGAGGAGCACCAGCGGGTCGGAGCCGTCCTCGGACCAGAGCGGCGGCTCGGCGGTCGCCAGGTCCCGGTAGGCCTCGCGGGCCTGCTGGTAGCGGGTCTGGGCGGCGTCCGCCTCCTGGGCGGCGGCCAGGTGTTCGGCCTCCAGGCCGGTCTCCTGGGCGAGTACCCGTTTCTCGTAGCCGGCGAGTCCGGTCCTCGACCAGTCGAGGGCGACCCGGGCGTCGCTGACGGCGCGGTGCGCGGCGGCGATCTCGCTGGTCACGGGGCTTCTCCCATCAGGCTGCGGGCGGTGCGGAGCAGACGGAACGGCCGTTGCAGGGTGACCCGGGCGACGTCGGCGGAGTTCCAGCTCCGCCCGGTGGTGAGCGGGTGGTCCAGCTCCGAGGTCGGCGGGTCGTCCGGCATCCGGCCGAGCGAGGCGAAGCCGTCGACCTGGACGCGCTCCCAGTTGAGCTCGTCCCAGCTCGTCATGCCGGGGCCGGTGCCGGGCGCGGTGTCGTAGCCGAACCGGAGCCGCCGGCCGTTCTCGGCGAGCACGATCCACCAGGTGTGGATGTCCTGGCCGGGCGGCAGCTGGAAGGCGTAGGCGCAGGTGCGCCCGTCCACGGGCAGCACCATGACGGGTGCCACCCAGGTGTCCGGGGCGAGCAGGGGGTCCTGGACGGCGGCGGGCGGGACGGCGGCCACGATCATGCCGGGGTAGCGGTGCACCAGCCGGCCGCGGATCAGCAGCACGTCCAGGTCGTTGGCGTCCAGGGCGAGGTGGCTGCCGAGCGCGCCGTCGGGAGCCCAGCCGTGCACCGGCGGGATGTCGGCGAGTCCGTCGGGGCGCGGCCAGAAGTGGGTGAACGGGCTGCCGCGCAGGTCGGTGGGGTACTCGCGCCAGCGCATCTCCCGGTTGAGCTCGTCGTTGGCGCCTACCATGAAGGCGGCGATGAACGGTCCGTTGGCCTTCAGCAGTACGGCCCGGTCGTCCGGGACGGCGGCGATGCCGGGCAGGAACCAGTCGGGTTCGCTCTCCTTGATCGCGAGCGCCATCGCGGCGGGGAAGTCCGGGCAGACCATCACCGGGTCGGTCGGCTGCTCGGGCGGCGCGACCAGGGACTCGCCGGTCACGGTGATTCGGTCCTCCAGCCGGGCGGCCAGCAGCGGTGTTGGGTCGAGCGCGCCGACCAACCGCTGCCGGTAGGAGTCGGGGTCGATCGGCACCCCGTACTGGAGGAGCTGGCTCCCGGGGTCGTCGGTCATCGACTCCTGGCCGGCCAGGACGGTGAACGGGGCGGAGAGCGTCATGCCGAAGTCGTCCGGGAGCGATTCCGTCGTGCCGGTGAGGTCGCCGACCAGCGGCCCGACCGTCCCGGGGTCGAACAGCTGCTCCGACAGGAGCAGGTCGTCGGCCGTCATGGAGTCGGCGGCGAATCCCTGCTGGCCGCCCGCCATCCGCCCGATCGAGGGGGCCAGCAGCGATGTGATCGCCCCGGCCTGGTCCGCGAAGCCGTTGGCCAGCGCGGCCGGGGCCACCGCCGCCATCGTGCGCAGCATCCCGGTGGTGTGCCGGGTGGCGGCGGAGTGCAGGGCGCCGTCGACGCGTTCCGCGAACGCGTCGCCGGCCCCGGCCGCGAAGGCGGGCGAGGCGCCGGGCCGGGTCACCATCGGGACCGGCAGCGGGGGCAGCAGCGCGCCGGTCATCGTGCGCCGGGCCAGGCTGTCGCCGTCGAGGGAGGCGCGGCGGGCGAGCGGCCCGCGCCGGCGCAGCAGCCGGTGGTAGGCGGCGTCGGCCATCGCGGTCGGGGCCGGGCTGACCGCGACCTCGGTCCGCAGCGGCAGTCCGCTGTCGGTGCGGACCCGGTCGCCGACCGGCGCGGCCACCGCCATCAGCTCGCCGGCGGAGAGGGTCTGCAGATGGCGCCGGTACAGCGAGTCGCAGACCGCGGTGCAGAAGACGGTCTCCTGCAATTTGCGGTTGGCCTCCCGGACGGCGCCCAGCTGGTCCCAGGCGCGGGCCATCAGGAACTCCTGGTTCTCCCGCACCCAGTCGGCGCCGAGGGCGGCCGCGATCCGGTGCTCCGGGTCGAGGTTGAGTTCGGCCAGCCAGCCGGTCGCGCCCGGTTCGACGGTCCGGGCGACCACCGGGTGGCCGCCGTACAGCGGCGGCGCGAGCTCGGTCTCGGTGCCGCGGTCGATGTGCGCCGCGACCCTGGTCCTGAAGTCGTCCAGGGCGGCCGGGGTGACGGTGCCCGGCGGCGGGTCGAACAGGGTGAGGACGCCCTGCACGGTGATGGTCTGCCGGCCGGCCGCCGGGTCGCCGGAGGCGAGCGGATCGCCGTGCGGCCAGGGCCGAGTGACGTCGACGGTGCGCCCGCCCAGCAGTCCGGCCTCCTCCGGCCGCAGCGGCACCACGGCTGTCGCCAGCTGCTCGAAGTCGCCCTCCGCGCCGGTGCGGAAGCCCCAGGAGTGGTAGACGGGCAGCCGGAAGACGTCCCGGCCGGGGAAGGGCCAGGCGTCGCCCGGCTGGTCGATCTCGGCGAAGCCGCCGGTGAGCCCGGCGCTCACCCCGCCCTGGAAGGACGGCACCAGGCAGGCCGTGTAGTCGAGGTCGGCGTCGAGCCGGCGCGGGCAGAGCAGCCGGGAGATCATCGGTCCGGACTGTCCGGCCGGGCGCTGGATGTGCGCCCACTGCCAGGCCTCCTCGAGCGGCGGCAGCAGCCCGATCTCGACATCGACGAAGGGCAGCGGGCTGCCCGGCTGGACGGCGTGCCCGGCGGCCTCCACCACGATCAGCTGCAGCCAGGGCCGCAGGCGTCCGTCCGCGGCCCTGGCCGGGGTGAACAGCCAGGGCAGCTCGGGCAGGTCGAACTCCACGAAGGGCAGGTAGTTGGGCTCCACGTCGGTGCTGCCGGGCACCGGTTCGACACGCAGGATGTGCCGGGTGTCCAGGCCCACCACGCCCTCGGGGCCGAGCATCCGCAGGCCGTGGCCCTGCACCGGCAGCCGCCGGTTCCGGGGCCCGGTCAGGGTGAAGGTGGGCGCCAGGTCGGGTTCGAGGTTGGTGGCGGTGTGGGGGATCGCCGCGCCGACCGGGCTCTGCAGGTACGGTGCGAACTCCAGGTCGTCGCCGCTCATCGGAGTCTCGCCTCCCAGGCCTCCACCACCCGGACCCCGGTCCGGTCGCGCAGCAGGCCGCGCAGTTCGGCGTTCGGCATTCCGGTGTCGCCGACGGGCGGCGCCGCCGCGACCGTGAGTTCCGTCATCGACCAGCTGGACACCGCCGCGAGCGGTTGCTCCGCCGCCACCCGGAGCGCCGGGCCGGGGGTCTGCCACCAGTGGGCGTCGCGGATCGAGGCGGCGGCGGCCACGTGTTCGGCGGAGACGTGGGCGCGGGCGCGGACCATGTGCCGGAGGTGGGTGCGCATCGGCACCGGATCCTGGACGATCCTGGTCTCCCAGCCGAGCTCCACCCCGACGAAGGCCGAGTCGTCCGGCCCCGAGAGGTCGGGGGCGAACCGGACGCCCGACCGGTACCGGGCGAAGGCGTCGGTGCTCAGCTGCTGGTCCTCGGTCAGGTCCAGGAACTGCCCGGGCGCGAAGGAGTCGGAGACCGAGCCCTCGCGGGCGTCGTCCTCGCCGAGCCGGGGCTCGACGATGTCCCACCGCTCCGGCGGGTCGACGACGGCGTGCCCGAAGCGCGCGATGTCCACGCCGAACGGCAGCACGTGCTGGCGGGCCGCCAGCCGGCCGTGCGGGTGCACCCGGCGTCCCTCGGCCAGCAGCCGGTTCGCGAACGGGGCGAGCCGCACCGGGCTGCGCTCGGCGGCGGACGGCGGCAGCACGCTCCACGCCGAGGGCTGCGCGAACGCCTTGACCAGCTCGTCGGCGAGGTCGACGCGGGCGGCCGGCAGCGGCGGCGGCCCGCCGCCCCAGCTGAGGTCGAAGTTGAACGACACCTTGAACAGGAAGAGCTTGATCCGGCCCCGGCCGACCGCGTGCCAGGGGGTGGGACCCTCCAGGACCAGCTCGAACGCGATGCCGAGCAGGGTCTCGCCGAACGCCTCGACCGACAGCGCGCCGCGCATCGACGCGGTGAACGACATCGTCGGACTGAAGTGGATCAGCACGTCCAGGGCGAACTGCCCGCGCAGACCGCAGTCCGCGATCTCGGCGACCAGCGACAGCTTCGCCCCGAACTGGACGGTGTTGCTGGTCACCGCGAAGTACGCCTCGCAGCGCAGCTGGAGCCAGGGCGTGGGGGAGAGGTCCATCGCCAGCCGGTGCAGGTTCGGCACCCCGCGCGGGACCGGGAACGCCGGGTGGAAGCCGCCCGCGCTGAGCACGAAGAGCGGGTCGTCCCCGCCCCGGCTGAGCACCAGGACGTCACCGTCGAGCGGGATGCCCGCCATCCGCGAACCCGTCAGGGAGGCCATCAGGAAGGCGCTCGGCTCGGCCGTGTCGTACTGTCCCGCGAAGGTCGCCTTCAGCTCGATGACCGGCGCCGCCGGATCGGGCACCATCACCCGCAGGATGCCGAGGATCGACAGCCGCACCGGATCGGGCAGCTCGGCCACCACGGCCGCCGACAGGTCGACCATCCGGCCGCCCCAGGAGATCCGGAACATCGGCCCGACCACGAGCCGCCCCGGAACGGTCGGGAACAGCGACGCCAGCCGGGGGATCACCCGCAGCGCCGCCTCCACCGGGTCGGGCGGGAACAGCAGTTCACCGGCGGTGCCGTCGGCGATGCAGGCCAGCAGGGTGTCCCGGTCGACCGCCTTGTTGATCCCCACCACCCCGCCGATGCCGCTGACCGCGAAGCCGAGCCCGATCTGCAGCCCGGGCTCGGGGAAGGTCGCGCCCATCAGCACGATGAACGCCGGCGGCCGGCCCAGCGAGATCTGACCGAAGGCCGTCACCGTGGTGACCGGCATCGCCGCGCTCAGCACCCCCGAGAACTCCGTGAAGCCCTTGCGGTCCAGCTGGCCGCGCAGTTGCACCGGAGGTAACGGCAGGTCGATCTTCAGCGTGTCCGGGAGATTACCGTCCGCCAGTTTCTCCAGGTCGAGCCCCGGAATGCCGCCCATGGCACACCTCGCTCCTCGTCAGCCGCGCTTCGGCGGCAGACGGCCGCCGGCCGGCAGTACGCCGCCGGGAAATATCACGGGCAGTGACAATTCACGGCCCGAGCCACGTATTGTGATCGATCCGGGAATTACGTACCGGTGGCGCACTGCCACCGGTCGGACCGCGGAATGCCGCGCCGCACCGCCCCGGGAGAATCGGTCGCCGATCTGACGGAGCGCCGGTCCAGGGCCGACGGCAATGGGCCAGGGTGTGCCGGACCCATCTCCTCAAGGGTCGACCTGCGGGAAAGAGCTCTCGGCAGGGCAAGTTGTCGGGTATGTGACCCACTCTATTCCCGAGCCCGCGGGTGCTCCAATACCTTCCGTGAGATTCTTTGCGCCCCGCGGACCTTGTCACCGGGAGGAGTGGACCGTGCTCCCGGACCGGAGTGACAATGGTCGCATTCCGTCATTCGTCTCCTTTCGATCCTTTCGACGCTCGATGAGAGCCGACCCGATCAAGTCGACCCAGGAGGCCGTCATGACCGCGACCGCGACAATTCGCGACGTGTGGTGCCTGCACGCCGCGACCGGAACCGATGTGGGGGTCAACGAAGCCATCGCCGATCTGGCCGAGTCCATTCCGCTGGACGAGCTCGGCCTGGGGTCCCTGGAGTCCGTCGTGCGGGGCATCCCCTCGGCCGTGCAGATGATCGACACCGCCCGCTCCGACCCCGACGACCTGTACATCACCACCGACACCGCCGGCGGACTGGACCACAGCATCTGGCCCGGCGGCGAGCAGACCACCAGCATCCAGGCCGGCCAGTCCGCCCAGCCGGGCATCGACGTTCCGGTCTCCTTCGCCCAGAACGTCTCGCTCTGGGACTTCGACTCCGTCTCCAGCGACGACCTGCTCGGCTCCGTCCAGATCCGCGAGGACGAGCAGGGGAGGGGCAATATCGCCAAACTCGCCAAGTCCGACGTCGAGGGCTCCGTCTACTACGTGACCTACGCGGTGAACTGAGCCTTCGCAGCACCCTGGGCGGGGATCCGACCCGCTGTCACCGCCGGTCCGGTGAGGGACCGGCGGTCAGCGGTACCAGGCCCGACTCGTACGCGAGGATGACGAGTTGGACCCGGTCGCGGGCGGCGAGCTTGGTGAGCAGGCGGGTGATGTAGGTCTTGACCGTGGCGGGGCTGAGGACGAGTTCGGTGGCGATCTCGGGATTGGCGAGGCCGCGGCCGACCAGGGTGAGGATCTCGCGTTCCCGCTCGGTGATGGCCGCAAGCCGGTCGGCCCCCGACGGCGACGGCGAGGACGAGGGCGAGGGCACTGACGCGGGTGCGACGGCCGGGGCCGGGCGGGCGGTGAACTCGGCGATGAGGCGGCGGGTGACGCTCGGGGAGAGCAGGGCCTCGCCGGCGGCGACCACCCGGATCGCGTCGAGGATGTCGTCCAGGGCCATGTCCTTGACGAGGAATCCGGAGGCGCCCGCGTGCAGGGCGGCGTAGACGTTCTCGTCCTCGTCGAAGGTGGTGAGGACGACGACGCGGGTCGGCGAAGGACCGGCGGTGACCCGGCGGGTGGCCTCGATGCCGTCGAGCACGGGCATCCGGATGTCCATCACCACGACGTCGGGGCGCAGTTCCTCGGCGAGGCGGACGGCCTCGGCGCCGTTCCCGGCCTCGCCGACCACCTCCAGGTCCTCGGCCTCGGTGATGACCATCTCCAGGGCGGCCCGGACGAGGGGCTGGTCGTCGGCCAGGAGGACGCGGACGACCGGGACGACCGGGACGACCGGGGTGGCGGGGACGGCGGGGGCGGTGGGCGGTGCGGGTGTCATCGGGCGGACCCCTTCAGCGGCAGGCGGGCGGTGACCCGGAAGCCACCGTCGGGACGGGGAGCGGCGGTGAAGTCGCCGTGCAGCAGGGCGACCCGTTCCCGGAGGCCCACCAGCCCGTAGCCGGCGGGGGAGGTGCCGCGGCCCCGGCCCCGGTCGCTGATGTCGAGGGCGAGTTCGGCGGGGCTCCGGTGGTCGACGGTGACCCGGCAGGAGGGGGTGCCGGCGTGGCGGACCACATTGGCCAGCGACTCCTGGACGATCCGGAAGGCCGCCAGGTCCACCTCGGGCGGCAGTGGGTGCCGTTCGCCCTGCCAGCGGAGGTCGACCCGCACGCCGGCGGCGGTGGTCGCGGCGGCCAGCCGGTCGAGGTCGGCCAGACCGGGCGGGCCCTGGGCCGGGACGGACGAGCCGTCGGTGCCCCGGCCGCCGGTGCCGCCCGGGCCGTCGGCGTGGTCGGCGTCGTCGGCGCGGCGGAGTGCGCCGAGCATCCGGCGCAGCCCGGCCAGGGTCTCCCGGCCGGCGGTCTCGATCTCGGTGAGGGCCTCGCGGGCCCGGTCCGGCCGGCTGTCGAGGACCCGGCGGGCCGCGCCCGCCTGGAGGGCGACGATGCCGATGCTGTGCGCCACGGTGTCGTGCATCTCGCGGGCGATCCGCAGCCGTTCGGCGGTGACGGCCTGCGCCGCCGCCCGGGCGCTCAACGCCTCGGCGTGCTCCCGGGACTGGTGCACCGAACGGCCCACCAGCCAGGCGATGACGGCGATCAGGACGCCCGCGTCGTTGGCGCCGATCCGGGTGCCGGTGAGCAGCAGCCCGCCGCCGAGCGCGGGCGCGAGCAGCAGATGCAGCGTCAGCGCCCCCAGCACCATGGCCAGGGCCGCGCGCGAGGTCCGGCGCGGTTCGGCGGCGGTGACCAGGCAGAGGGCGGTGACCACCGCGAGCAGCGCGGTCGGCGGCAGTTGGAGCTCCCAGCGCCAGGCCTTGGTCTGCGCCACGGTGGCGGCGAGCAGCAGCGCGACGGCCGTGCGGGGTCGGCGGCGCAGCAGGGCGGCGGCGAGGAGGGCGACCGGGGTGGTGAACACCGCCGTCAGCCAGTCCTGGTGGACGGCCGGCGGGTGGTTCGGGTCGATCGCGTCGATGGCGGTCCCCCGGGACGGACGGCCGCCGTCCGCGGCGGCGGGCCACAGCAGCGAGAGGCACCACGCGAGCGCGGTCCAGGCGCCGGGCGGTACCCGCCGGAGCCGGGGCGGGAGGGTCGGCGGGGGCGCGAGCGTCTCGGACATGCGGTGATCGTACGAGGTGGGGGCGGGGCGCGGCATCGGACCGGGGCTGTACGACCAGGGGTGACAGCGGGGAGCACCGAGGTGTCCTCCCCGGTCGGATGTGCCGGTGGGCGGCCCGGCGGCAGTGTGGAGCACATGATCGAAGTCCACCGCCTGACGAAGCGTTACGGCCGCACCGCCGCCGTCGACGAGCTCACCTTCACCGTCCGCCCGGGTCTGGTCACCGGGTTCCTCGGCCCGAACGGCGCCGGGAAGAGCACCACCCTGCGCATGATCCTCGGTCTGGACGCGCCGACCGCCGGCTCCGCCACCGTGGGCGGGCGCCCGTTCCGGGAGCTGCCGCGCGGCCTGCGGCACGTCGGCGCGCTGCTCGACGCCGGCGACGTGCACGGCGGCCGCAGCGGCCGCGCCCATCTGCGGGCGCTCGCCCGGAGCAACGCGGTGCCGCGCGGACGGGTGGAGGAGGTGCTGGCGGAGGTCGGGCTCGACGGCGCAGCCGGGCGCCGGATCGGCGGGTACTCGCTCGGGATGAAGCAGCGGCTGGGCATCGCGGCCGCGCTGCTGGGGGACCCGCCGGTGCTGCTGTTCGACGAGCCGCTGAACGGGCTGGACCCGGAGGGCGTGCGCTGGGTGCGCGAACTGTTCCGGAAGCTGGCCGCCGAGGGGCGGACGGTGTTCGTCTCCAGCCATCTGATGAGCGAGATGGAGCACACCGCGGACCGCCTGGTCGTCATCGGCCGCGGCCGACTGATCGCGGACGAGAGCCTCACGGAGTTCGCCGCGCGCGGCGCCGGGAAGAGCGGGACCGGACCGGGCGTCACCGTCCGGACCGCCGGGCCCGGGCCGCTGGCGGACGCCCTGCGGGCGGCCGGTGGCGAGGTGCGGCCGGGCGACGACGCCGGGACGCTCCTGGTGACCGGCCTGGACCCGGCCCGGATCGGCGCGCTCGCCCTCGACCACCGCGTCCCGCTGCTCGAACTGACCGCCCGTACGGCCTCCCTGGAGGAGGCGTTCATGGCCCTCACCGCCGACCACGCCGACCACTCCGCCGGAGGACCGCGATGACCACCACCGTTCCGAACGCCACTGTTCTCACCGTCGACGCCGCCGAGCCCGACCCCCGGCCCCGCTTCCGGGACCTGTACGCCGCCGAGTGGATCAGGTTCTGGTCCCTGCGCTCCATGCCCTGGGTACTGGGGACCGGCCTGCTGGTCCTCGTCGCAGTCAACCTCAACGCCGCGCGCTACACCTACCTGAACACCGAGCCCGGCGGCCCGCCGCCCGGATCCGGGAGGGTCAGTCAGGCGCTGAACGTCTCGTTCACCATCGCGGCCGTGGACCTCCTGATGCTCCTCGCGGTCGGGGTCGGCGCCGCGGTGGTCGTCGCCGAGTACAGCAGCGGCATGATCCGCACCACCTTCTCCGCCGTCCCGGACCGCCGGGCGGTCCTGCTGGCCAAGGCCGGAGTGCTGGCGACGGCCATGCTCGGCCTCGGCACGGTCGCCGCCGGGGTCTCCTTCTGGGCGGCGCAGGCCCTGCTGGGCCGCCGTCACGCGGGGGTGTCGATCACCGAGCCGGGCGCGCTGCGCGTCGTCGCGGCCGCCGCGCTGCTGGCGCCGGTCTGCGCGCTGGTCGGCTTCGGCCTGGGGGTGCTGATCCGGCACGCGGCGGCGACCGTGGTCGCCGGTGTCCTGGTGCTCTTCCTGCTGCCCGCCTCGTTCAACGAGAACCACGCCTGGTCGGCGGCGATCGTGCACGCCCTGCCGCTCACGGCCTGGCGGCGGCTGTCCTGGGTCGACCTGACGAACGTGCTGCTCCCGCCGCACCCGGCGACGGTGGCGGGCTCGTGGCTCGCCTACGCGGGGTGGGCGGTGGGGTCCGTGCTGCTCGCGGTGACGGTCGTCCGGCGCCGGGACGTCTGAGCGGGACGGGCGGGTTGCCCCCGCAGCCGCCCGCGCGCGAGCGCCTGCTGTACGTGCACGAGGTGGCGACGGGCGAGGAGTGGGACCACGACACCCGCTACGACTACGAGTCCTGCTCCAACCGCGAGGGCTGGCCGAACCTGTAGCCCGCAGCCTCGGCGAAGGGCCGGCCGCACCCCCGGCGGAGGTCCGGCCGGCCCCTCGGGAGCCGTTGCCGTTGCCGGGGCCGGGCGTCAGCGGGTGGCGAAGTCGGCGTTCCAGGAGGCGGTGCCCACGCGGGAGAGGCCGACCTCGGTGTAGTCGCCGATCATGATCCCGAGGTGCTGGGGGGACTTCACCCAGCCGTCGAAGGCGGCATCGACGGTGGTGGGGCCGTAGAAGGCGATCTCGCCCCAGTTCCGCACGTTGTAGCCGAGGCCCCTGGCGACGGCGGCCGAGTCGCAGAAGTGGCCCGAGACGTGGCGCTGGTCCATCTGGACCGCGTTGCACTGGGCGGCCTGGGCGAGCGTCGGGTTCGAGCGCACCGCTGCCCTGCCGTACTGGGCGCGCAGCTCGTTGAGGCGCTGGAGGAACCGCTGCTCGGGCGCGGGCGTCGTCGGCGGCTGCTCGATGCCGGTCACCAGGTCGAACCGCTGGGACATGCTGCCGTCGCAGGACTCGACGGTGACCTCGCGGTCCTGGCCGTGGTAGGTCAGACAGCGGTTGTCCCGGGCGTTGTGCAGATAGGTGCCGCCCTCGGCGGCGTTCTCCAGGGTCCACTGCTGGTTGTCGCCCGCCCACCAGTGGATGAACTGGGTGCTCCGGCCGTCGTTGAGGTCCATCTCGACCACGCGCTCGGTGCCGTTGACGTCGCGGGTGAGGGCGACCCGGCCGTTGGACCGGTCGGCGAGCCGGAAGCGGGTGGAGCTGTCCCGGTAGGTGCGGGCGACGATCCGGGAGCCCTCGCCGTCCGCGCTGGCCAGGGCGTTGTGGTTCTGGCGGTCCTGGATCGTGATCACCTGATCGGCAGCGGCAGTGCGAGAGGCAGCGGCGGCCGCGGTTGCTGCCGGAGCGGCGTTCGCCGGCACGGCCGACAGCGCGAGGCCGCCGACCGACAGCGCGCACGCGGCGAGCACCGCCCCCGCCGACCGGGCGCGGACACGGGCGGTGCGGGTCGAGGTGGCTTTCACGGGCTTCTCCTCCTGGTCGACGGCCCCGCTCCCGGTTGCGGGGCGGGCGTCGAGCAGGACACCAGCGGCGTGTGCACAGGACGTCAGCGATCCGTCGACGCCTGAGCGGGAGCGGTGTACCGGTCGTGTACGGGGTGTCTACGCGGGCGGGCCAGAGTCGTCCCCGTTCCGCTCGAACCGGTCGGCCGGATGCCGTCCGGGCAGCGACTCACGGAGAGACAGACATCATGTTTCGCAAGTTCCTCGGAACGGCGCTCGCCGCCGTCACCGCGACCGCCGGTCTCGCTCTCGTGGCGCCGACCCAGGCGTCCGCCGACATCAGCATGGGCGTCGAGTGCCGGCAGTTCGTCGGCGGGGTCAGCACCCCGGTCGTCCGGACCTCGCCCGTCACGCCGAGGAGCTCGGCCGGGGGCATCGACCCGGGCGCGGTGATCGGCGGTGTCTTCGCGGGAGCCGACTTCGTGAAGTCGCTGATCGACGAGGCCAGGAAGAGCGCCGAGCTGCGCGAGAACCAGGCCGGGTTCCTGGAAAGCCTCTCCAAGAAGCTGCAGTACCTCACCCGCGGCGAGTACAACATCAGCATCTTCCGGTCGGGCAAGGGCTTCCAGGAGAACATCCTGCAGAAGTCGAACTGCTTCGGCACCGTCCAGTACGAGGGCTCCGACGACAAGGCGCTCTACGACGTGTACGTCTTCGACTCCGACGGCCAGGTCTGGAGCAACGACGGCAACTACGGCTACCAGAACTGGCGGCACTTCGGGCACACCCACTCCACGGGCTCGGCGGGCAGCACCAGGGACAAGTACACCTACTGGTTCCCGACCACGCCGCAGAAGTCCGCGCACGAGGCGGCCGACGCCCGCGCCAGGGGCGAGGGCGGCCGGCCCGCGCACGGGAAGGTGACCTCGCTGGTCTCCGACACCGGCCTCGCGATGGATCTCGCGAACAGCAACACCGGCGCCGGGACGTGGATCCAGGGCTGGCAGCCGAACGGCACCCAGGCCCAGAAGTGGGCGCTGTGGGACCAGGGCAACGGCAACTGGCAGATCGAGACGGACTTCCGCGGTGCCATGGTGCTGGACGTCATCCCCAACGAGTGGAAGACGCACCTGGTGAAGGCGCACGGCGGCAGCAACCAGTCCTGGCGGTTCGAGGAGTACGGCAACGGCTGGTACCGGATCCGGGCCGTCTACAACATGCAGAACGGCTACCCGAACGGCGGCTGCCTGACCGCCGACGGCGCCGGCAACCCCCTGGGCGCGTGGAACTGCGACCGGGGCATGGGCGGCGGCCAGCTCTGGAAGCTGGCGGGCTGACACCTTGCCGGAGGTCCGGGCCCGCGGCCGCCGCGGGCCCGGAGCGGCGCGCGGGCGGGGCGGGAGCGGGCCCGGAGCGGCGTGGGACCCGGCGGAAACCCGCTGGTGGTGGCCGGTCCGGCGGCCCTAGAATCCCGTGCTTGTGACCGACACCAGCACTCCCGCCGAGGCCCCTCCCGCAGTGCTCCGCCAGGACGCCGAGCTGATCGCGGGCGTCGTGGCCGCCGCCGGTCGCGGCCTGGTCGACCGGGAGACGGTCGCCGAGGTGGTGGCGCTCTGCGCGGTCGCCGGGGAGCACCTGCTCGTCGTCGGACCGCCCGGCACCGCCAAGTCGGAGGCCGTGCGGCGGGTGGCCGGACAGCTCGGCGGCCGGTACTTCGAGTACCTGCTGGGCCGGTTCACCGAGCCCAACGAGCTGTTCGGCCCGGTCGACCTGCGCAGCCTGCGCGAGGGCCGGGTCGAGTTCGAGACCGCAGGCATGCTGCCCGAGGCGGACATCGCCTTCCTCGACGAAGTGTTCCTCGGCTCCACCGCCGTCCTCAACACCCTGCTGGGCCTGCTCAACGAGCGGGTGTTCCGGCGCGGCGGCACCGCCCTGGCCAGCCCGCTGCGGGTCTGTGTCGGCGCCGCCAACCACCTGCCGGAGGACCCGGCGCTGGCCGCGTTCGCCGACCGGTTCCTCGCCCGGGTCTTCGTGGACCCGGTGGCGGACGCCCGGCTGGAGGAGCTTCTGGAGGCCGGCCGCCGACCGGCCCCGGCCCCGGTAGCGCTTGACGGGGGCGGCCCGACCGACCCGGACGGCCGGCTCGGCGCGCTCGACCGGCTCGCCGCCGCCGCGCGGGACTGCGAACTCGACGGCGTCACCCCGCTGCTCGCCTCCGCGCTGCGCCGGCTGCGCGCCGCCGGGGTGCCCGTCGGCGACCGGCGGGCCGTCCGCTCCCAGCGCCTGGTCGCGGCCGCCGCCGTCCTGGACGGCCGGACCGTCGCCACCGCGCGCGACCTGTGGGTGCTGCCGCTGGTCGCCTCCACCGCCGACACCCAGGCGCTGGCCCGCGACACCCTCGGCGACCTGATCGGGAAGGCCGCCAACCAGAGCCTCACCCACGCCGCCGAGGAGCTCTCGCGCAGCTCGGCCGCCCGCGCCGAACGACTCGCCCGCACCGGCGCCGCGCTGCTCGCCGACCACCGCGGCCTGCCCGAGGGCCGCGACTCCCGGCTGCGCCTGGAGGCCGCGCTGCGCGAGATCGACGCCGGCTTCGCCCCGGCCGACCTGCCCGCCGCCCTGGTCGGCATACGCGCCGAGCTCGTCACGGCGGTCGCACCCTCGTGACCACCGCCGAACCGACCCCACCACCCGCCGCGGCGCTCACCTGGGAGCGCCGCGAGCCCCCGCTGACCGCCGCCGCCGTGTTCGCGATCGGCGACGCCGTCCCGGCCCTGGCCGCCGCCACCCGGGACCGCCTCACGGACGGCGCCCGGCTCGGCGTGCTCGCCGACGACACCACCCTGCTCGTGCTCGGCGCCGAGGCCGACCTCCCGTGGGCGGACGGCGCCCACTACCTCGGCCACGACGGGGAGTTGCTCGTCCCGACCACCGCCCGCCCCCGGCCCGCCGCGGCCCTCTGGCGGGCCGCCCTCGGCGCCCGGCCCGGCGAACTCTGCCTGCTCGTCCCCGGGCACGCCCTGGTGGCCGCACCGCCGGCCGCCGCCACCGACCCGGACGCCCTCACGCCCCTGACCCGGCGGGCCGGACGATGAGCGCCGCCCGGCTGCCCGCCGCCCTCGCCCCCTGGGCCGGGGCGCTCTCCGCGCTGAGCCCCGAACTCGCAGTCGCCCTGGGGCCGTTGCTGCGACGCCTGGACCAACTGGTCGGTATCCGCGAGCCGGTGACCGACGGACCGGGGGAGCCGGACGGGACGGGCGGGATCGGCCGCTCCGGCCGGCCGGAGCAACTGCTGCCCGCCGAATGGCTGCTCGCCGAGGAACACCCCGACGAGTTCCTGCGCCGCTTCGTCGACCGCGAACTCCTCTACCTCGCACCCGAGTTCCGCAGTACCGCCGCACGCGGCCGGACGGTCGTCCTGGTCGACGCCGGCCCGTCCCAGGCCGGAGCCGGCCGACTGGTCCAACTGGCCGCGCTGCTGGTGCTGCACCGCCGGGCCGCCGCCCGCGGCAGCGAACTGCTGGTGGGAGTGCTCGGCGACCCGCCCGGCCGGTGGCTCTCCGGCGACCCCGCCGACCTGCTGCCCTCCTGGCTCGCGGCCCGGCGCCCCGCCGAACCGACCGCCGAGCAGGTGCGGGAGGCCACCGCCGACCTGGACGCCGCCGACCGCGTCTGGCTGCTCACCTCGCCCCGGCTCGCCGAAAGGCTCCCGGACCTGCCGCCCGGTCCCGCTGCGGCAGCGGGTGGAGCCTCCGGCACGCCTCGCGTCCTCGCCACCGAGGTGGCCCGCTGGGGCCCGGCCGGCGCCACCCACGTCACCGTCCGCCTCGACCGCACCGAGGTCGAACTGCCGCTGCCCGCAGCCGACATCGCCGTCCGGGCGCTGCGCGGCGCGGAGTTCCGGCGGACCGGGCCGGTGCTCGTCCCGGCGCCCGCCGACGCGGCCGGCCCGCCCGGCCGGGCCCTGCCCGCCTTCACCACCGATGCGACCGTTCTGCTCACCCGGGGCCGGCGCGAGGGGACCCTGCTCGCCACGGACGTGCGCCTGACCGAACACAAGCACGACGCCGTCACCCGGACCAAGGCGCACCACCTGAACGGCCAGGTGATCGCCGCAGGCCGGACCGGCCGCAGGCTGTTCGCCCTGCACCTCCACCGGGGCCGGGTGCTCCGGTACGTCAGCGGCCGACAGGTCGGCGGGGCCGCGGAGTTCGCCGTCGACCCGGCCTTCCTCGGCCTCGACGGGACGGTCGCGGAGGCGCTGGCGAGCCGTCCCTTGCTGCCGCTGCTGCGCTCCGGGGACGACCTGCTCGTCCCGGTCGCCGGCCGCTGGCGCCGGATCGCGCCCGACGGTGCCGTCACCGACGACGGCCCGGTCGACCGGCGCGCGGAGGGCCCGCACGGCTTCGAACGGCACCGCGAGCCAAGGCTGTTGGAGCGGGCGCCGCAGCCCGGCGAGCGGCTGGCCCGGCACCTGGTGCACGCGGGCGGCACGGCCGCCTGGTCCGAGGACGGCAGGCTCTGGTACGTCCGGACCCGGCTCGGCGAGGATCGACGGCTGTCGTTCCGGGAGAACGCCCAGGTGGTCGGCCTGGTCCACGACCGGCGCGAGCCGGTGCTGATCACCTGGGCCCCCGACAGCCGGATGGTGCGGGCGATCCGGTACAACAGCACCCGCACCCTGAGCCGGTTCTCCGGCGGCACCGCCCCACCGGCCGTGCACCCCACCGAACCGCTGATCGCGAGCGAGTTCTCGCCCGGCCGGGTCGTGGTCGGCGACGCCACCACCGGCCGGATCCACCATGTGATCGGAAGCAACGATTGACTTCCTCCCCGTGCTAAAGCACGGGGATTCCGGCCGCGCCTGCGGCACGGGGCTTGCGCCCGGTGCGGTCGGCGTTCCGGTGGGTTCCTGTTCAACGGGGTGTGCCCGGCGTGGGATTGCCACGCCAGGTCTTACCGGCCCTCCGCAGGCGTTTAGCCTGTCCGCCCGTCCGGCGGCCAGGATGTTTCGAGCAGCATTGAGGTCACGGTCATGGCAGGTGCCGCACGCGCCGCACGTCCACGTGCGCACGCTCAACGGCTTGGGTCCGTCCAGGACCCCGCAGGTGGAACACACCTGCGACGTGGGTTCGTACCGGCCGATGATGCCGACGTGCCTGCCGTAGCGGGCCGCTTTCTCTTCGAGCAGCCGTCGGAAGGTGGACCATCCGGCGTCGTGCACGGACTTGGCCAGGCGCGTACGGGCGAGGCCGCGCACGTTCAGGTCCTCCAGGTACACCGCTTGGGTTTCGCGGATGATCCTGGTCGTCTGCTTCTGTGCCCAGTCCATGCGGGTGTCGGCCACCTTGGCGTGTGCCTTGGCGACCTTGCGTCGGGCCTTCGCCCGGTTCTTGCTGCCCCTGGCCTTGCGGGACAGGGCGCGCTGCGCGGCCTTGAGCTTCTTCTCGGCCTTCCGCAGGAAGCGGGGGTTGTCGATCACGGTGCCGTCGGACAGCACGGCGTAGGTGGTCAGCCCGAGGTCGATCCCCACCTCGGTGTCCAGGGGGGCCAGGTGCTGCGGTTCGACGTCCACGACGAAGCTGGCGTGGTACCGGCCGGACGGGTCCAGGACCACCGTCACGGACGACGGGTCGGCGGGCAGTGCCCGCGACCACTTCACCCGTACGTCACCGATCTTGGCGAGGTTCAGCTTCCCGTTGCCCCGGATGCGGAATCCGTTACGGGTGAACCGAAGGGACTGCCGGTTGTCCCGCTTGGACTTGAACCGGGGCAGCCCCACCTGCCGCCCGGCCCGCTTGCCGGACACGGAGTCGAAGAAGTTCCGGTACGCCGTGTCCAGATCTCGCAGGGACTGGATCAGCGGATCGACACCGACCGACGCGAGCCACGCCCGCTCGGCCGTGCGCTTCGCCCCGGTGATGACCAGTTTCTGGAGGTCGGCGCTCCTGGGATACGGCAGGCCGTCCTTACGGGCCTGCTTCCGCGCTGCCAAGGCGTCGTTGTACACCACCCGCGCGCACCCGAACGTCCGCGCCAGCGCTTGTCGCTGACCCGCCGTCGGGTAAAGCCGATAGGAGTACCGAAGGTGCACGGGATCAACCTACCGAGAGCCACTGACAACGGCTCACGTCCAAACCTCCGAAGCTCGCTCCGCCGCTTCACGGCTCCGAGCCAAGGACCCATTCCTCCCCCGGCCAAAGCCGGGGGCATCCTGGGAGAACAAAGGTGAACGCCCCCACCGGGAGTGTCGGCGGGACCGTCCCCGCCGTCGGCTTCGTGCTCGACGTGCCGCTGATCGGTGTGCCGGAGGCCGCCGAGCGTGTCCTCGACCTTTGGCGTGCGGACGCGCGGCTGTGCGAACTGCCCGACGGCCGCTGGCTCCTGCTGCTGCCCGAACCGGTTCGCACCCGGGCGGACCTGGCGCCCGGGCTTCCGCTGGAGCGCACCGGGCACGGGGCGCCGACGGGCGCGCCCGGTCCCGGTCCCCGCTCCGCCGCGGTCACCGCCGACGGCCGGCTCGTGCTGACGGAGGGCGGAGCGACGGTCACCCGGATCGTCGGCGAACTGCCCGCGTTGGACCCCGCCGACTGGCTCGACCCGAGCGGCCTCGCCCTGCACCGGCCGCGTCCGCTCGGCGCGGCCCCGGCGCCCGAGGCGCCGCCCGTCGAGGACTCGGTGCCGGCCGTCGCCCGGCCGGACCTGAGGGCGGCGGCGGGTATCGGGCCGAGCTCCGAGCGGGCCCGGCGGCTGACCGCCGAGACGCGGTCCGCCCGCGGCCGCCGAGCCCGGCGGCCGTCCGACCGTCCGTCCGGCGGGCGTACCGGCAGCGGCGCCGCCTGGTGGCAGACGGCCCGGCCGATCGCCCTCGGCCCCCGCCACGCGGTGGTCGTCGTCGTCCTGCTGATGGTGGTGCCCCTGCTGTTCGTGGTGCTCTTCGGCCTCGGCCTGCTCAAGAACCTGGAGGTCGACCCGGGCGGCATCGTCTACGCCTCGATCGCCGCGGCCCTCGCCTACGGGGCGCTCTTCGGCCGGCGCGCCGCTCGGGACGGGGGCGGAGCGACAACCGGTCATGCCGCCACGGCCGCCCCCGCCCCCGCCGGTGGCACTCCCGCCCCTGCCCCGCGCCGGGCCCGCCGCCCCTGGCTCGGCGACCTGCTGGCCCGGCTCACCCTGCGCACTCCCGCCGCCCACCTGCTCCACCATCGTCACGCCCGCTACCTGCGCGACCTCACCCGCGCCTTCGAACAGCACCGCTGGGACGACGCCCTGCGCGACGCCCTCCCGCTGGCCGACCGGGAGCGCGGCGACACGGCGGCCGGGCGCCCCTGGTTCTCCCTCGCCCTGCCCAAGCGCTTCGCCGGGCAGCTGCGCCCCACCCCGCACCCCGTCGGCCCGGCCGCGACGAACGCGTTCTCCGGTCGCACCGTGCACCAGCACCTCACCGAGCTCTACCGGGCCGCCGCCGAGCGGCTGGAGCGGCAGGGCCGGTTCGACGAGGCGGCCTTCGTCCTCGCCGACCTGCTGGCGGCGCCCGCCGAGGCCGTCGCCCTGCTCGAACGGCACGACCGCCTCACCCAGGCCGCCGAACTCGCCGAGGGCCGCGAGCTGGCCGCCGACCTGGTGGTCCGTCTGTGGTGGCGGTCCGGCGACCGCGCGCGGGCCGTGCGGACCGCCCACCGCCGGGGTGCCTTCGCCACCGCCGTCGAGCGGCTGGCCGCCACCGACCCGCAGGCCGCCCGTGCACTGCGCGCGGCCTGGGCCGAGCACTGCCGCGCGGCCGGCGACCGGCTCGGCGCGGTCGAGGCGGCCTGGCCGGACGAGGCGCTGCGGCCTTCGGTCGCCGCCGACCTGCGGGACGCGGTCGCCCTCGGCGGCCCCACCCGGGGACGGGCCCTGCCCCACCTGCTCGCCATGCCCCAGCTGTTCGTCCTGGAGGCCGGGTCCGCCACCCGGGCGCTCGCCCGCGCCGTCCTCGACGGCGACGGAGATCCGAACGCCACCGGCCGCTCGGTGCTGGCCGCCACCCTCGCCCGCCTGCCCGCCGCCGACCCGGCCACCGACCGCGAACTCGCCACCGCCGCCGCCCGGGCCGCCGTCCGCGACGGAGGCCTCGGCGGCGGTGTCGCCGAGCACTCCCTGTTCGACCGACTGCTCGCCCGCGCCGACCCGTTGACCGCCGCCGACCTGCCCCGCCCGAGGCCGCTGCCCCGGCCCGTCGGCGCCGCCCCCGCGTACACGGCGGTGGACCGGCCGGGCACCCTGCCGGTCCTGGACGCGGTACTGCTCGCCTCCGGCTCCCTGCTGGTGGCCTGCGGCCAGGCGGGCGCCCGGCTGCTCGCCCCCGACGGCCGCACCCGGGCCCACTGGGACACCCCCACCGACCGCCTGGTCCTGGCCGACCACGGCGGCGGCGCGCTGCTGGTGACCGACCACGGCCCGGACCTGCTCGGACTCGCCCACCTCGACCTCGCCACCCGCACCGTCCGGCCCTGGACCACCCTGCGGGCCCGGCACCTGGCCCCCTCCTACGACGGCCACCGGCTGATCGCCGCGGCGGACGGCGGCATCGTCGTCCTCGACACCACGGCCCCCCGCCCGGTCGCCGTCTGGCGCGAACTCGGCGGCGAGGAAAGGCTGCTGGGCGGCATCACCCGGACCGCGGGCGGCTGCGCGGCGCTCGTCCGCAGCCCGTCGACCGCCCGCTCGCCGCTCACCGAGGTGTGGCGCTGGGACCTGCCCGGCTGGGAACTGCGGGCCCGGCAACGGGTGGACGACGCCCTGACGGACCTGCTGTCCCGCACGGACCCGGCCGACACCCCCGACCCGGTCGTGCTCGCCGCCGGCGGCCTGCTCACGGTCGAGCCGCTGCCCGCCGGACTGCTGGACCCCGACGGTGGCATCGCCTCCGAGGACCGGACCGTGCTGCGCTGGACCGCCGACCTTCCGGAGGCCGAACTGACCGTGGACGGACGGGCCATGCTCGGCCCGGCCGCCGACGGGGACCACTGGGCACTCACCGTGCCGACCCCCGACGGCACCGGCCTGCGCGCGTACGCCGGGACCGGCCCGTGCTCCGAGCCCGGGCCCACCGTCCTGGTGCCGAACGCGGCCGGCGACCGGATCGGGGTGCGCCACCACGCCGGCGCCGTCACCTACTGGCACCGCTCGGGCCGCGTCCTCGCCACCTCCGCCGACGGCACCACCCTGCTCGCCAACCTCAGGGTCACCGTCCGCTGACCGGACATCGGGCAGCCCCGGATTCCGCTTTTCCTCGACGCGCCACCCTGCGAACATGCGACGCTACTCACTGCGTCCGTCCGAGGAGGAATCCTGTGTCATCGCCCTGCGACCCCGCCAACGCGCCCGTCGGTGATGTGAGCACCGCGCTCATGGTGATCGACTCGCGGCTCAAGGCCATCTACGACGGCCGGACCGGCACCGACCCCGAACAGCAGCGGATGGTCGACCAGTTCGCCGCCTCCCTGGGCCCCGCGGAGGCCGACGCCCTGCTCGAAGGCGTGTGCACGCTCATCTACATGTACATGGACTGGCTGCGGGCGGTCTGCGAACGGCACGACAAGGAGGTGGTCGAGCACGTGGTGCCCACCCTGGTGGCCACCATGCGAATGATGCCCAACACCTTCCGCCCCGAGGTCATCCCCACCATGGCCGGCCTCCTGATCGCCGCCGGCACCGGCCTGAGCCCCAACCTGTGGCGCGCCCAGTACGGCGACTGGACCGGCGCCGAGATGAACCCCCTGGAGGCCACCTCCGTCCTCCTCGCCGAGCACATCAACCGGATCGTCGGCGACGACCAGGACTTCGCCACCCGCCTGATCGCCGACGCGCTGGCGGTCACCGACGACCACTGACCGCCCGTCGGGCCGGTCCTCCTCGACTCCCTCTCCCCGTCCCACCCGCCCCGGACGCAGCCCCCTCCCCGGGGCGTGGTCGAACGGACGGTGCCGCACGGACGGAGCGGCAGCGCACGCGGAGTAGCCGACGGATGAACTCCGTGCCCGGAGCCGATTTTCCCGCCCGGCAGGCGCTGACACGCCCGGCTTCCCACCCCCATGATCGCTTCGCAGAGCCACGCCTGAGTGGCACGGGGGACTGGGGGTATTCGTGGTGCGTCGAACCGGGAGACGGATCAGAGGCACGCGCCGGGTGGCAACCGCCGTACTGCTGGCGCTGGTGGTCAACTTCTCCTCGGAGCTGTTGGTCGCGGCACCCGCGCACCCGGCGGACGGGACCGGCGCGGTGGCCGGCGGGAGCATGCCGGTGCAGCGCCGAGGGAGCGCCACCGACCTGCCGCCGCGGACCGAGGCCGCGGCCACCGCGGCCACGGACCGGGAACCGGGGGCCGCCCACAGCGCCCCGTCGGTGGAGCCGCCCGCCTCGGGCGCGCCCGCACCCGCGGCCCGGGTGTCCAACCGCCCGCAGTTCGCCGCCGCGGCCGAGACCGTCCCGCCGGCCGCCGCGCCCCGTTCCACGGGCCCGGTGGAGATCGCGGCCTCCGGCTCCGGCGCCGGCCGGTCCGGGCACGAGCGCGACGAGGACACGAGCGTCGAACTCGTCGCCGAGCGCACCGAGAACACCCGCACCTTCCAGAACGACGACGGCACCCGCTCCCGCCTGGTGTTCCAGGAGCCGGTCAACCGCCGTACGGCGGACGGCTCCTGGGAGGCCGTCGACACCACCCTCACCCGCGACGGCGCGCGCTGGACCATGCGCGGCAACGCCTTCGCCCTCTCGCTGGCCGACCGGGGCAGCGGCGCCGAACTGGAGACGCTCACCCTCGACGGCGGCAACGGCGTCGGCTACACCTTGGCCGGAGCCGCGCCCGTGGCACCGGTCGTCACCGGCGCCACCGCCGTCTACCCGTCGATCCTGCCGGAGACCGACCTGTCGGTGACCGCGATGACCGGGGGCGTGAAGGAGGAACTGGTCCTGGCCGGCCCGCATGCCGGCAACACCTGGTCGTTCCCGATCCGGAACACCGGCCTGACCCCGGCCCTGACCGGGGACGGCGAGGTCGTGTTCCGGGACGGCGCCGGCGCCGAACGGATGCGGGTGCCGCGCGGACTGATGCACGACTCCGCGCCCGGCGCACCGAACACCTCCACGGCCGTCCACTACGGGCTGCGCGAGGACGGCGGCCGGTACACGCTGACCGTCACGGCCGACCGGGCCTGGCTGGACGACCCGGCCCGGGTCTACCCGGTGGCGGTCGACCCGACCACGGTCACCGCGGGCAGCACGTCGAGCGCGTCCACCTACGTCGACGACTTCAGCGGCGCCAACCACGCGGGCAACGCGCTGCTCCTGGTCGGCGGCGACGGTACCGGGCACCGCTTCGAGTCCTACCTCTCCTTCGGCAACATCCGCGGGAATCTCGGCAACGCCTACGTGGTCAGCGCCGCGCTCCACCTCTACCAGGTGTACGGCAGCGCCGACGGGTCCGTGTCGCTGGCCCCGATCACCGCGTCCTGGTCCCCGACCGGCGTCAACCGCGTCGACGGGGTGACCACCGGCGCCGAAATCGGCTCGGCCGACTTCGGCGCGGGACAGGACTGGGGCTGGATCGGGATCAGCTCTGCCGGTGCGGCGCTGCTCGACGACTGCACCCACGGGCGCTCCCCGTCCGACTGCGGATTCGCCCTGCGCGGCCCGACCGGTGTGCTCCGGGAGTTCGCCTCCGCGGCCTCCGCCAACAAGCCCTACCTGCAGATCAACTACTCGGTCGAGGCGGCCTACTACGCGACGGTGGACGGCGCCCCGGTCTCCCCGCCGGTGACCAACGGCCAGTCCGGCGAGATCGCCGTCACTGTCGCCAACCACGGTGCGGAGACGTGGCAGCCCGGCAACGGCTACCGGCTGTCCTACCACCTCTACGACCCGGTGACGCTGGCCGAGATGCCGGTCGCCAACCGCGTGCACACCACGATGCCGGTGGACGTCCCGCCGAACACGGAGATCACCCTGAACGGGGCGATCGGGGCGCTTCCACCGCGCTCCTACGTGATCTGCTGGGACATGGTGAGCCGCTTCGGCGGCTGGTTCTCCGACCTCTCCGGCATCCCCCCGGGCGGCTGCTTCACCCTCGAAGTCACCAATGTGGACCCGGTGGTGGACGCCCAGGCGCCGCCGGACGGCTTCTCCCCGGCGACCCTCACCCCGGTGCTCACCGTCACCGGACGGGACGTCGACCACTGGCCCTCCACGCTGACCTACACCCTGCACCTGGCACGCAACGGCACTGTCGTCAACTACCCGGCGCAGGCCGGCGGGACCTTCCAGATCCGGCCCGGGGACCTCGCCTGGAACCAGACCTACGCCTGGTGGGTGGATCTCAACGACGGCCGGGTGATGGTCAGTTCACCGGTCGGCCGGATCACCCCGCGGGTACCGCAGCCCGGTGTCGCGGCCCACCTAGGCGCCGCCACCGATCCGGTCATGCCCGGGGTCGACCCGCTGACCGGCGACTACACCACCTCGGCCACCGACGCGACCGTGCCCACGGCAGGTCCGCCGCTCGATGTCACCCGTGTCTACAACAGCCTGGACACCCGCGCCGCCGGCCTGTTCGGCACCGGCTGGAGCAGTCCCTACGACACCCGGCTCACTTTCGACGGTCGCGGTGACGCGCTGATCACCCTCCCGGACGGGCAGCGGGTCAGGTTCGCCTACAACGCCGACGGTTCCTACACCCCGCCCGCCGGCCGCTTCGCGACCCTGGTCGAGACCGGCACCACCGGCTTCGACCTCACCGAGAAGACCGGCACCGTCCTGCACTTCGACGAGGCGGCCAGGCTGACCTCGACCACCGACGTCAACGGGCTCGCGGTCCGGTACAGCTACACCGCCGACGGCCTGCTCCTCAAGGCCACCTCCGAAGCCTCCGGCCGCTCCCTGTCCTTCACCTGGGGCAGGCCCT
This sequence comes from Kitasatospora purpeofusca, assembly GCF_000718025.1. GTDB lineage: Bacteria > Actinomycetota > Actinomycetes > Streptomycetales > Streptomycetaceae > Kitasatospora > Kitasatospora purpeofusca. The sequence continues at coordinate 130,328 of NZ_JODS01000005.1, read as the reverse complement.
CGGGCTCCACGACCCAGCACGTCACCAAGGTGAGCACCGACCCCGTCACGGCGGGCGTGCCCTCGTCCGCGCTCACCTGGACCTACGACTACCTCGGCGACCTGCTCGTCAAGGTGTGCGCCCCGGACGCCGGTACCAAGTGCACGGCCTACGACTACACCGGCATCTCGCACTACTCCTCCCTGGTGACGGACGCCGTTCCCACCAGCTACCTCCGCCTGGCCGACCCGGTCGTCGCCGGGGACAGCTGGGCCGCGGCCCGCGACGAGGTGGTCCACTGCGCCGCGTGCCCGGGCGCGTTCTACAGCGGGCCTCGGCCCGGCGGTTCCGGCGCGCTCGTCGGATCCCCCGACGGCGCGGCCGTGTTCGACGGCATCGCGACCACCGTCTACGACCTGCGGGCGGCCTCCGGCGCGAGCAACCAGGGCTCGGTGGAGCTCTGGTTCAAGGCCGCCGCGGGCAGCAGCGGCATCCTGTACTCCTACCAGAGCCGACGCCTCGACGTCGGCGACACCGGCCCGCCGGCCTCGCCGGACGTGCCCGCGCTCTACGTCGGTACCGACGGCCGGCTGTACGGAGGCTTCCAGGACGCCACCCACCAGCCGCTCGTGGCCGGCCGGGTGGTCACCGACGGCGCCTGGCACCACGCCGTGATCGCCGCCACCGGCACCGGCCAGACCCTCTACCTGGACGGGCAGCGGGCGGTCGGCCGCGGCGCGGCGGTGATCCCGCTGCCCGCCTCGGACGTTGGCATCATCGGGGGCGGCCACACCGTCACCGGCTACCCGGGCTTCGAGTACCAGCGTCGGACAAGCTACTTCGCCGGCTCCATCGACGAGTTCGCCTCCTACTCCTACGCCCTGAGCCCCGAGCAGGTGGCCGAGCACTATCTCGCCCGCGGGGTCGGCTCGGCGCTCACCTCGATCACCCTGCCGTCCGGGCGGCGCTACGCGACCATCGGGTACGACCTGCGGCGGGACCGGGTCGCGGACCTGACCGATGCCAACGGCGGCCACTGGAAGCCCTCGGTGCCTGAGCCGTTCCACCCGGCGGGCATCAGCCACACCTCGGCGGTGCTGGCCGCCCGGCCCAGCGCCTACTACCGGATGGACGAGCCGTCCGGCACGGTCGCGCACTCCGCCGTCCACGGGACCGACGGCGACCGGAACGGCACCTTCACCAACGTCACTCTGGGCCTGCCGCAGCCGGGCATGTCGGCCAACGCGCCCGGAGTCCCCACCGTGGCGAACTTCGGCGCGACCTCCTCGCTGTCCCTGCCGGAGCAGACCGTCCCGACCTCCGGCGACTTCACCGTGGAGGTCCAGTTCTCCGGGAACCGGCCCGGTGTGCTGCTCGGCACGGCGGACCGGCCGCTGAACGCCTACCAAGCCGCCGGGCCCGGCGAGACCCAGCCGCTGCTCTACGTCGGCACCGACGGCCGGCTCCACGGCGGTTTCGGCACCACCCCCGGTGACGTCCTGACCGGCGACCGGATCTCGGGCATGCAGGACTGGCACACCGCGGCCTACAGTTGGGACTCCGCCGCCGGCCGCGGCCGGCTCTACCTCGACGGCCGCCAGCAGGACACCGGAGCTCCGCCCGCCCCGAACCGCGTCACCCAGAAGGTCGCCGAGGCCGGCGTCGGCTACCTCCCGGCCTCCTGGCCTGCCGCCGGCACCGAGGTGCGCAGCCACTTCCAGGGCGGCCTCGGCCACCTCGCGGTCTACCCGCGGGCACTGACCGCCGACGAGCTCCGGAGCACCTACGACGCCCAGGGCATCGTCATGGGCGAGTACGTGAGTGTCCAGCTCAGGAACACCGTCACCGACCCGGGCGGCCGCACGCTCGGCTTCACCTTCGACCCGGCGGCCGGCGGCCGGCGCACCTCCAGCACCGACGCGCTCGGCGGTGTGACCTCCTTCCACTACGACGAGCGGGGCTACCCGGACCGGACCACCGACCCGGCCGGACACTCCGTCACCGTCACCAACGACAGCCGCGGCAACGTGCTGAGCCGCACCACCTGCCGCACGCCCACCTCCTGCCAGACCTCCTATACCGACTACTGGACCGACCCCCGGAACCCGACCGATCCGCGCAACGACCGGCCGATCTCGCTCCGGGAGGCCCGTTCCTCCGGCCCGGCCGACACCACCTACCAGACGACCTACCAGTACGACGCGACCGGCAACCTGCTGCACACCCTCACCCCGCCCACCCCGGGCTTCCCGAACGGCCGCGACACCGCCCAGGAGTACTCCACCGGCCCGGTCACGGCCTACGGCGGCGGCACCGTCCCCGCGGGCCGGCTGACCTCCGTCACCACCCCCGGCGGCGGCGTCACCCGCTACCGCTACTACAAGAACACCGACCTCGCCCAGGTCGTCGAGCCGGGCGGCAGCACCACCACGTACACCTACGACAACGTGGGCCGCCGTACCGGCAGCACCGTCACCTGGCCCGGCGGGCCATCGGCGGGCCTGACCACCACCACCGCCTACGACAGCCGCAACCGGGTCGTGCGCACCGACTCGCCCCCGCTCAGCTACGCCCTGAACGGCCAGGTCCACTACCCCGTCCGCCAGATCGGCTACGACGACGACGGCAACGTCCTGTCGACGGTCGAGAGCGACAACCTCGGCGGCGAGAGCTCGGACCCCTCGCGCACACGGTCGACCACCTACGACAGCGCGGGCCGGGTCGGCGCTGTCACCGACCCGGACGGCCGGCGGACCGTCGTCAACGCCTACGACCTGTTCGGCCGCCCGACCTCCGTCACCGACACCTCGGGCCGCACCTGGGTGACCGCTTTCTCCGACAACGGCCAGCCGGTCAGCCTCACCCTCAAGGGCTACACCGGCAGCGACCCCGACCACCCGGAGACGCCCCGCGACCTGCGGATCAACTCCTACTCCTACGACCCGGCCGGCCGGCTCGCCGCCACCTCCGACGCCATGGGCCGCACCCAGCGGTACCGCTACTACGACGACGGCCTGCTGGCCCGGGCGACCGCGGTCGGGTTCCACAACCCCGACGGCAGCACCCGCGACATCGACCTCCAGCGGATCGACTACGACGCCGCCGGACACCCCGTCACCGTCACCACCGGCGGCGGCGCCGGCACCACCACCCTCGGCTACGACGCCGACGCCCGGGTGGTCAGCACCACCGTCCGGGGCACCGTCGACCAGGTCACCGCCACCGAGTACGACGCCGACGGCAACCGGGTCAGGACGGTCAGCAAGGACCGCGCCGGCACCGTGCTCTCCGCAGTCGACAGCCGGTACGACACGGCCGGCCGCATCGTCGCCAGCACCGCGCACACCGGCACCGAGGACCTCACCACCACCTGGACCCGCGACGGCCGCGGCCTGATCACCGCCAGCACCGACCCGAGGGGCAACGCACCCGGCGCCGACCCGGCGGCCTACACCACCGACTACGCCTACGACGCGGCCGGCCGGCCGGTCCTGACCACCGCACCGCCGGTCGCCGTCGAGAACGGCGGAGCTCCCACCGCCACCCGGGCCACCACCGCGGCCGCCTACAACACCTACGGCGAGATCATGCTGGGCCGCGACGCGCTCGGCGCCCTCACGGCCTACGACTACGACCCCAACGGACGGCCCAACTCCGTCACCGTGAGCGGCTACCGGCCCCCCGGCTCCAGCACGCCACTCAGCTACTCGACCGCCGTCTCCTACACCGCCTCCGGCCGTCCCGCCACCGTCGTGGAAGCCGGCCGCACCACCACGTACGGGTACGACCAGCTCGACAACCAGCTCACCCGCACCGAGCCGAAGGCCGACGCCACCACCCCGGCCGGCGTCTGGAAGGCCGCCTACGACCCGCTCGGCGAACTCCTCACCGCGACCGATCCGACCGGTGCCGTCACCACCGCGACCTACGACGACCTCGGACGCCAGGTGACCACCACGGCCGTCCTGCGCAAGCCCCGCGCCGCCTACACCAGCACCACCGGCTGGGACGACGCCGGGAACCCCGTCACCGTCACCGACCCGCTCGGCAACACGACCACCACCGCCTACGACGCGGCCGGCCTGCCGGTCGCCGTCACCGACCCGCTCGGACACCGCACCACCACCTCCTACGACGCGGCGGGCCGACCCGTCCGCGTCACCGCACCCGACGGCAGCGCCCGCACCGTCCGCTACGACGGGGCCGGGCGACAGACCGGCACCGCCGAACTCGACCCCGCCGGCGCCACCCTGCGCACCACCGCCACCGAGTACGACCGGGCCGGCAACCCGACCGCCATCACCGACCCGCTCGGCGTGCGCACCACCCGGACGTACGACGCCGCGAGCCGGCTCGTCGGGCTCACCGAACCGGTCACCGCCACCACGTCGATCAGCAGCGGCTACGGCTACGACACGGCCGGGAACCGGACCCGCTTCACCGACGGCCGGGGCAACGCGTTCCTGACCACCTACAACGCGTGGGGCCTGCCGGAGTCCCTGGTCGAACCGGCCACCGCCGCCTACCCGGACGCCGCCGACCGCACCCGCACCATCAGCTACGACGCCGCCGGCCGACCGGTCCGGCTCGCCGAGCCCGGCGGCGTAGTGCGCACCCGTGCCTACGACGGCCTCGGCCGGCTCGTCACCGAGACCGGCAGCGGCGCGGAGGCCGCCACCACCGCCCACACCTACGGCTACGACCTCGCCGGGCGCATGCTTCGCGTCGCCGGTGTCGGGGGCGACAACACCTTCGGCTACGACGACCGGGGCCTGCTCACCTCGGCCATCGGCCCGTCCGGCGACGCCACCTTCACTTACGACGCCAACGGGCAGCTGACCGTTCGCACCGACGCGGCGGACAGCACCACCTTCAGCTACGACAAGGCGGGCCGTCCGGCGGGCCTCACCGACACCGTCACCGGCGTCCGCGCAACCTACGGCTACAACAGCCTGGACCAGGTCACCAGCGTCAACTACGGGACCGGCGGCGCCGTCCGCACGTTCGGCTACGACGCGCTGCACCGGGTCGCCTCCGACACCCTGACCGCACCCGGCGGCGCCACCGAGGCGTCCGTCGAGTACCGCTACGACCTGGTCGACCACCTCGTCGGCAAGACCACGGCCGGCACCGCCGCGGCCGCCGCCAACACCTACGGCTACGACCTGGCCGGCCGCCTCACCAGCTGGAACAACGGCAGCACCAGGACCGACTACGCCTACGACGCCTCGGGCAACCGGGTCCGCGCCGGACCGGCCACCGCCGTCTACGACGCCCGCAACCGGCTCGTCTCCGACGGCACCACCGAATACCGGTACTCCGCGCGCGGCACCCGCACCACGGCGACCACCGCGTCCGGCACCACCACCTCCGCCTACGACGCCTTCGACCGCCTGATCAGCGACGGCACCAGCGGCTACAGCTACGACGGCCTGGACCGGCTGGCCGGCTCGGGCTCCCGCACCTTCCGCTACAGCGGCGCGGGCAACGTCCTCGTCGGCGACGGTTCCTCCGTCTACAACCACGACGCGACCGGCGGACTGTTCTCCTGGGAGCAGAACGGCGCCACGGCGCTCGCCCTGGTCGACCGGCACACCGACGTGGTGGGCGGGTTCACCGCGACCGGAACCGCGCTCACCGGCTCCGTCGGCTACGACCCGTTCGGCGCCGTCCTCGGCACGGCCGGGACCCGACCCGCCCGCGGCTACCAGAGCGCCTGGACCGACCCCGCCACCGGCCGCGCCAACATGGCCGCCCGCTGGTACGACCCCGCCGCCGGGGCCTTCACCAGCCGCGACACCATCGACCAGAACCAGGACCCGTCGGTCCTCGGCAACCACTACGCCTACGCGGCCCAGGACCCGCTCGACCAGACCGACCCCAGCGGGCACTGCGCGATGCTCTGCAGCGCTGTCATCGGCGCCATCGCCGGAGCGGTCATCGGCGTCGGCTCCTACGCCGTCGACTACGCGACCACCGACGGCGCGAAGTGGGACTGGGGTGACGCCGGCTGGTCCGCCGCCAAGGGTGCGGTCAGCGGCGCCGTCGCCGGGGCCACCGGAGGCGGCGGCCTGCTCCTCGCCACCGCGGGCGGGGCGGCGTCCGGGCTCTCCGAGTACGCCATGGACTGCCTCTACGGCACGGGTGCTTGCGACGCCTCCACCGCCCTTGAGGCCGCTGCCGGTGGAGCCCTCGGCGGAGCCGTCGGCTGGGGCGTCGCCAAGGCCGGTGGCAAGATCGCCAAGGCCGTCGCCGGGAAGATCGGCGGATCCGCCGCCAGGGGCGCCGAGGCGGCGGGGGGCCGTGCCGCTGCCAGGGGCGTCGGGGCAGCGGGCGGGCGTGCGGCCGCCGAGAGTGCCGAAGGCTCGCTCGCCGCCTGGGTCGCCGGAGTCAACGCAACCCGTGCTGCCGCCGCCGAGGCCCGCCTCGTCGCCGCCGAGGCCAGGGCACTCGCGGCGAGGAAGGAGGCCGCCGACGCCGCCGCGGCCGAGGCCAAGCGCGCCGCCGAGGAGGCCGCCCACCAGCGCTGGCTCGCCTCCCCGGAGGGCCGGGCCGTCCAGGCGGCCAGGAACGAGGGCACCGACGTCACGGTCGCCCGCACCGTCCAGGCAGCCGACCACTCCGTCCCCACCGCGGCCCTCCCGGCCCAGGTGACCCCGTCCCTGAGCGAGAACCTCCTCCGGGCCACCGGCACCGTCGGCGACAACGCGGCCGCCGGCACCATCGCCCGTGCCCCCGCGGGCCGCTCCGGCGCAATCCTCGCCAACGCCACGGAGGCGGGCAGCGGCCGCTCCTCGGGGGGCCTGGGGGGTGGCGGCCGCCCCGCGGACCGACGTTGGTGGGACGCTGACGTTCGAACCAGCCGTTTTGGTGGAAGCTACCTGGTCCCCACGACGCCGGGGCTCAAGCTACGGATAAATCCCGGCTGCGGGGACGCGAACTGCGGGCCGGTCGCCGTCGCCACCGACCAGTTGCTCGCCGGGAGGCTCCCGGCCGCGGTGGACCCTGCGGAGCAAAGGCTGTTCGAACCGGCGCTCCTGCAACTTGCTGGCAGTACCAGGGACTTCGTTCAGAAGGGTGGTCTCTCCGGAGTCGTGAACGATGTGCGGAGCTGGGGGCACGGGGCTCGAGGAATTGTCCTGGGCAGGCCCACGCAGGCCAAGCTGAATGCAGGTGAGGGCGGCCACTATTTCAATGTGATCAACGACAATGGTCTGGTCGTGTTCCTGGATGCCCAGAGCGGTAAGTCGGCGCCGGAGGCATGGCGATTCTACTATCTGCTGCGCACCGACTAGCGGGTACGGGCCGGCCGGCCGTTCGTCAGGTGCGGCAGGTCGAGGTCCCCGGGGATTCGGGGTGCTGCCTCAAGGCCCCGGTTCGGGGACGGAATCGAAGAACGCGGAAGGGGAGGCGTTGAGCCTCGGGATGAAGATTTCCAGGGACAAGGCAATCGAGCTCGTCTCGGCCCTGCTCGCCGAAAGTCGAGAGAAAGGTCCGGAGTTGGCGATCATTGGAATCAATCCGACTCCGGTCGGATGGGTGGTTGCCTGCAATTCGGCCCGTTATGCGCTGAATCCGGAGGCAAGGAACCTGCTCATCGGTGGTGGGCCGTATCTCGTCGACGGCGACGACGGAAGCGTTTACCGAATTCCCGGAGAAACATTCCGAGTGTATGACTGGCAGGCGATGTTCCGCGAGCGGTTCAAGGGAGTCGACCCGCCGGACGAACTGCTGGAATCCGTGCGTGAACTCGCGCTGTCGGGCGGACGGATGGCCGCGCTCCGCCTCCTTCGGAAGGAGGTCCCGTCCCTTGACATTGCGCGGGCGCGAGAATACGTCGGCGCCGTCATGGAAGGAAGGAAGCCACCTGCGGGGACATTGGCGATGACCCGAAAGGCTGAGCCGTTCTCCCCGCTCCCCATCGAAAGGATCTCCGGTCCGATCGAGTGATCGGCGTTCTGGTCGGAGCAGGTCGGCCACGGCGGCGACGCCGCTGTCGGGCCGCCGGGCGGCCTGCGGAAAATCGGTGGCGCCCGGCCGAGGGGCTCCACTACGTTGGTCCCGCGGGCGGCTCCGCGGCGTGCTTCCTTCTCCTTCCCTTCCGAAACCTGTAGCGCGCCCCCTCTCCGCCCGCCTCTTCAGCTTCTGTTCCACGTTCGTGGGGGTCCTTCCGCATGCCCCGAGCCATCACGGCTCCCTTCGACAGCGATGTCGACCTCGATCTCGGTTCCTTCCTCCTCCGCCGGCGCGGCGCCGTCTGTGTGGCCCCCGGCGACCTCCTCCCCGACGCCGACCCGTGGAGCACCCGCGGTCTGGTGGCGCTGGACGCCGATCTGGTGCGGCGCGGGTATCTGCTCACCAGTGAACTCCGTTCGGCGCTGGCCAGGTTGTCGCCCTCCCGGCTGGCCGAGGCCGGTGACGGGCTGCTCGCCCGGATCGACCACCTGCTCGGTGCGGACCGGGAACACGTGCCGCTGTTCCGCCGCTTCCCCGACGCCGTGCCCGACCACGCGCAGCTGTTCTTCACCCGGCAGATCCGGGCGTTCCTGCTCAACCAGCCCCGGCAGCCGTGCGCCCACTGCGGCCGCCGCGGCGCCGAGGCCGGGATCGGCGCGCTCGCGCCGTGCGCGCACCTGCTCTGCGAGGGCTGCTTCGACGGGCTTACGGCGGCCGGGCGCGGCGAGCGCTGCCCGACCTGCGGGACGCCGCTGGGTGCCGGCACCTACCTGCCCGAGGACAACCGGATCGGCCGGAAGGCCGCCGAGGAGTTCGGCGGCGAACGGGCCCTCCGGCCGCTGCGACTGATCACGGCCGACCAGGTCACCGCCGCGATGGGCGAGTTCGACCGGCTGCTCGCCCGCCGCACCCCGCTCTCCCCGCAGGACCGCGACGACCTGACCGCGCTGCTCGCCCACGCACCGCAGGACCTGCCGCGGCGGCTGCCCGCGCAGATCCCGGTCCGGGAGACCAAGGCCGCCGTCCTCGCCGCCCTGCTGCGCCGCGGCGGCGTGGACGCGCTGCCGATCCTCGCCGAACGCGTCGACACCGCGACCGATGTGCTCCGGCTGCTCTGGGCCTGGTCCGGCGCCGAGCCCGACCTGCTGCCCGCGACCGCCCGCCGGCTGCGGCTGAAGGGCCTGCCCCGGCCGGTGCGCCGGGGCCTGCTCGACATCCTGGAGGGTCTGGACCCGACGGCACTCGTCGAGGACCTGCGCCGCCACCGGTCGGCCTGGCTGCGCGCGGGCGAACTGCTGCACCCGTACGAGCACCGGCGGCGCCTCCCCAACGTCACCACGGCGTTCGTGGTGCTGCGGGAGACGGACCTGCGCACCCACGAGGTGGGGCGGGAGCACGCCGAACCGCCGGCCGGGCCGCTGCGTGTGGTGAGCACCGGCGAGCACACCCGGCTGGGGTTCACCGGATTCGCCGGGCGGGTCGAGACCCTGCTCGCCGCCGGGGACACCGGGGCTGCCCTGCGGGTGCTGGCCGCACGGCCGGGCGAGCTGGTCCGCAGGCTGCACCACGTCCTGCGGGTGCACGCCACGGTAGCCCCCGGGACGCCGCTGTCCGCCTCCGCGCTGGACACCGTCGCCGCCGCGCTGACCCGGGTCGCCCCCGGGCCGCTGCTCGGCGCGTACGGCGCGCTGCGCGGCACCCGGACGGAAGGGGAGCGGCGGCTGTACTTCCCGCGCGGCACGGTCTCGTTGGCCCACGCCCGGGAGGACCGCGGCACCGTGGTGCCCGCCGAACTCGCGCTCCCGGTCGTGGAGTCGATCGAGGCCGAGCTGCTGCGCCGGAGCGGCGCCGACGGCGAGCGCTACGAGCTGGCGCTGCTCGACGAGGGGCTGGGCGAACTGGTCGCGCCGTTCGCCGAGCGCGCCGCCGCCAAGACCCTGGTGTGCGTCCCGCGCGGCAGCCGCCAGCGGCTGCCTGAGGGGGAGCGGCTGCGGCTGTTCCTGCACTGGATGCAACCGGAGGAGCTGCGGGTCGACCTGGACCTGTCGGTGGCGCTCTACGACGACCAGTGGCGGTTCACCGGCCTGTGCGACTACACCAACCTGGTGCACGGCGACCGGGCCGCGGTGCACTCGGGCGACTACGTGTCCGCGCCGCCGCCGAACGGGGCGACGGAGTTCGTCGACCTGGACCTCGCGCGGCTGGTCGCGGGCGGCTCGCGGTACGCGGTGATGATCGTGTTCAGCTACAACGACGTCTCCTTCGAGCAACTGACCGACGCCTTCACCGGGTTCATGGACCTGAGCGGCGCCGGGTCCGCCGGGAGCCCGCACTTCCACCCCAGGGCAGTGCGGCAGCGCCTGGACCTGGTCGGCGACGCCAAGGTGTGCGTGCCGATGATCGTCGACCTGGCCGACCGCCGCTACACCTGGACCGACCTCAACACCGGTGCGGACGGCGGCTTCCACAGCGTCTACCGGCACCAGGCCGAGGTGGGCGCCCTCAGTCGCGACGTGCTGGCGCACTTCTCCCCGGAGAACCGGGCCACGCTGTGGGACCTCGCGGTCGCGCGGGCGGCCGCGTGCACGGACGAGGTGGTGGTGCGTGGGCTCGACGGTGGGCTGCGGCGTTGGCGGCGCGGGGTGGGCGAGAGCGTCGGCGCGTTCGCGGCGCGCCTGGTCGCGCTTCGCGACGAGGACGGGGGACCCGTCCCGGGGCCTCTCCAACTCCTCTCCGAACGGCGAGTGTTCGCTTCACTTGTTGACGGCGACGTCCCCGCACCGGAAAAGGTCTCGGGAACGCTCTACCGGTTGTACCCGGGCCCGATCGATGCCGCTCCGGAGAGCCTTGAGCGCCTGACAGCGGGCGACCTCGTCGCGGGTCTCGCACCTCGGCCGACCGAGGTCACCGCGAGGTGATTCCGGGACGTGCTTGCGGCCGATCCCGGTCAGGCGGCTTCGGCCGGGTCGAGCGCGGCGGCGCCAGGGCGCGAGAGCCAGACCAGTCTGGCGGAGAGCCCCGGCGCCGCCGCGAACAGGCGAAGGGCCCGCTCGGGCGAGGCCAGCGTCATCCGCGTATGCCCGTCGACGACGAGGAGATGCGCCCTCCCGTCGCCGTAGGCGAACCCCCAGGCGGCGACCCATTCGTGGCTGGTGGGAGGAGTATCGCGACATCCTTCCGCCAGGGGCTCTCGATCTTGCCGAGTTGGAGCACCACAGTTCGGCGATGCGGATCGCCTCGGTGATCCACATCCCCGGACTGCTTCAGACCGCCGACCATGCTCGCGCGCTCTTTCTCGGTGTATTTCCGCCACTGACGCCGCCCGAGGTGGAGCACCGGGTCTCGCATCGCATCAAACGGCAAGCAGTGCTCTATTCCGAGCAGTCGGTCCAGTTGTCAGCCGTCGTGCACGAGGCCGCCCTGCGGATGGGTGTGGGTGGGCCTGCTGTGGCTCGCGCGCAGTACAAGCACCTCATCGCGATGAGTGCTCGTGACAACATCACGGTTCGGGTGATCCCCTTCGGTGCGGGTACATTCCCGGGCTCGGGCCAGCCCATCGTGTATTTCTCCGGCCCGGTTGCCCAACTCGACACTGTTCAGCTCGATACGGACCACGGGTCTGAGTTCCTTGTCTCGACTGCACACCTGGCGAAGTATCGGATGTTCCTGGATCGGTTGGACTCTTGCGCGCTCGGTCCGGCAGGGTCATGTGATCTCATCGCCCGTATCGAACAAGACATATAGAGGCAGGTAGGTTCATGTCGGTCCTCAACTGGCAGAAGTCCAGCTACAGCACTGAGGCCGCCAACTGCCTCTACCTTGCGGCTGCGCCCGACGGCGCAGTCAAGCTCCGGGAGAGCGACGAGCCCGACACCGTCCTCACCACCACGCCGGGGCGGCTGCGGGCGCTCCTGCTGGGCGTCAAGGCGGGGGAGTTCGACCACCTCGCGTTGTAGCTGTCACATTCCTCCGTCGGCGCGCGTCAGTGCAGTGACCGAGCACCTGGACGGACGGAAGAGGGCAGATCGATGACCGACGCGCGGATGGCGAACCCGGCTGTGGTGATCCCGGAGGCGATGCCGGCGATCCTCGGGGTCGTGAAGGCGGCGAAGAAGGGCGGCGTGCCGGAGAGCGTGCTGGAGCTGGTGCACCTTCGGGCGAGCCAGATCAACGGCTGCAGCTACTGCGTGGTGGGCGGCGTCGCGAGTGCGAAGAAGAACGGGGAGAGCGACGAGCGGCTGCACGCGGTGGCGGCGTGGCGGGAGGCGCCGTTCTTCACGGAGGCCGAGCGGGCCGCGCTGGAGCTGTCGGAGCACGTGACGCGGCTCGCGGACCGGGCCGTGGTTCCGGACGAGGTGTGGAACGCGGCGGCGGAGCACTTCGACGAGAAGCAACTGGCCTCGCTGGTGCTGTGGATCAGCCTGACCAACTTCTTCAACCGGATCAACGCCACCACCCGCCAGCCCGCCGGCGACACCTGGTAGCGGGGGAGGGGCCGGACGGTGCTTCCGCCGTCCGGCCCCCGGCCGTTCGTCGTCAACGGGCGCGACTGTCCCCGGGTCCGGCCGTCACCGGGCCCGGGGGCGGGTCAGGAGAGGGCGAGCTCCGTGACGCCGTTCGCCTCGACCGTCCACTGGGCGCCGAGGGCGCCTTCCTTGACGTAGGCGTCGCCGTTGGCCTTGACGATGCCGATGCGGGTGCCGGACAGGGCGAGTTGGACGATGTTGTCGCCCTCGACGGTCCACGCGGCCGAGAGCGGACCTTCCTTGACCAGGGCCGAGCCGTCGCCCCTCAACACGCCGATGCGGTCGCGGGACAGCTCCAGTTGGACGGTGTTGTCGGCCTCGACCGTCCACGCGGAGGCGAGGCCGCCTTCCTTGACCAGCGCCGAGCCGTCGCTCTTGACGATGCCGATGCGGGTACCGGACAGGGCGAGCTGCTTGACGCTGTCGCCCTCAAGGGTCCACGCGGCCCAGAGCGGACCTTCCTTGACCAGCGCCGAGCCGTCGCCCTTGACGATGCCGATGCGGTCAGCGGAGAGCTGGAGCTCCTTGACGCTGTCGCCCTCGACGGTCCAGGCGGAGGTGAGGGCACCTTCCTTGACGTAGGCGTCGCCATTGGCCTTGATGATGCCGATGCGGTCGCCGGACAGGGCGAGCTGCTTGACGTCGTATCCCTCGACGGTCCACTGGGCGCCGAGGGTGCCCTCCTTCACGAGTGCCGACCCGTCGCCCTTGAGAATGCCGATGCGGTTGCCCGCGACCACTATCTGCTTCACGCTGTCGCCCTCGACGGTCCACGGGGCGTAGAGGGGGCCTTCCTTGACCAGGGCCGAACCGTCTGCCTTGATCACGGCGATACGGTTGCCGCCGTCGCCGGAGACGGTGCCGGGCACCGCATTGGCAGTGGTTGCGAGGGTTGTAGCGGTGAGCACCGCGAGCGCGGCGGTTGTCAACGACTTCTTCACGGGGACCTCCACACGGAAGCACGGGAAAGAGGACGACGCCGGGCATGCCGTGCCCGCGCGGGGGCGCCCGGTGCCGAGCAACAGGAGATCACCGGAACCCGGAGCACAGTGCGGCGCACCACGAGCGCACGGGCGCACTTGTTCGCGTGGGGACACATTCGTCGTCGCCGCCGCCTCTATGGGCGACGGCGTCACCCGGACCCGTTCGGGGTCACTCCGCCGGGGCGCGCCGCTCGTCGTCGTGGGCGCCGGAGAGGACGGCGTCGAGGAGGCCCGGGTAGCGGGCGTCGAGGTCCTCGCGGCGCAGCCGGAGGAGGTTCTCCCGGCCGGACGGCAACTGGTGGATGACGCCGCTGTCGCGCAGCACCCGCCAGTGGTGGGTCATCGTCGACTTCGCGGTGATGCCGATCGCGGTGAGCACGCTCCCGCAGTTGTGCGCGCCGCCGCCGTTCAGGACCCGGACGGCGGAGAGGCGGACGGGGTTGCCGAGGGCGGTCAGGACGTGTTCGATCCGGATCTGCTCGCGGTCGGGGTGGCGGTAGCTCATGGCCCCACCGTAACGCGGGGTGTGCACCGGGCGACCCGCACCGTCGTCCCAAGTGGACGCGGGGAAAGCCGGGTTGCGAGGATGCGGGGTTACGGTGCCGCGGCCCCGGTCGGCGCACCGGTCCGGCCGGGCCGGAGGGGCCGTACGGGCCGGTCGGCGGCGGCCGCCCCCGGTGCCAGAAGGAGGGCGGCCAGGGCGCGCCGGAGCGGGGTGGGGCCGAGCTTGGTGCGGAGGCTGTGGCGAGGGCTCATACCGTGAACGACCGGCCGGAGCGCCGTGCGGTTGCGCCGACGCCGCCTCCTTGCCCGATGGGGAACCCGCGCAGCGGGACCGGGGCGGCCGACACGTATGCTGTAATACATGAATAACGATAATGATCCTTACGAGCTGCGGGCCGGCGTGCCCGACGTGGCGACCTTCCGGCGGCTGCGGACGGCGTCCGGGATGAGCGACCGCCCGGCCGCGGCGGTGGCCGCCGGGCTGCCGAACACCTGGTTCGGGGTGACCGTCGAGTACGGGGGCGCGCCGGTCGGGATGGGGCGGATCATCGGGGACGGCGGTGTGATCTATCAGATCGTCGATGTCTGCGTGCTCCCCGAGCACCAGGGGCGCGGGCTGGGCAAGCGGATCATGGCGCGGCTCACCGCCGAGCTGGAGCAGCGCGCCGAGAAGGGTGCCTACGTCTCGCTGATCGCCGACGGGGAGGCGCACCAGCTGTACGCCCAGTACGGGTTCGTGGGGACGGCTCCGGCCTCGGTGGGGATGCACCGCCTGGTGTGAGCCGGTGCGGCGCGACCCGATGCGGCGCGCGCGCCGCATCGGGTCGCGGTGTCAGGAGTGGATGCCCTGGCCCGGGGTGAGGATCCCGGCCGGGTCGAAGCGGTGCTTGGCCGCCACCACGCGCCCCCACCGGGTGCCGTAGTGGCGGCGCCAGTCGGCGTGGGTGACGTCCGGGATCGCGCCGATCAGGTACCGCTTGCCGCCCAGCTGCACCGCCCGGTCGTACAGCCGGCGGTTGCGCCGCAGCGCGGCGGCGTGGTCGGCGCCCGGGAACGGGAACGACAGCAGGTCGAAGTGGAAGCCGACCAGCTCGTCCGGCATCACCGTCATCGGGCGGGTGAACACATCGGTCCGGAACGGGTAGAAGAGCAGCAGGCCGGCGCCCAGGTCCTCCGGCGTGAGCAGCGCGGTGGCCTCCCGCATGAACGTCTCGGTGGCCGAGGCGGGCAGGAACAGGCTCATCCAGGGCTTGGGCTGCGACCAGAGCCCGGCCCCCTTCAGGAACCCGGCGAAGGCGTCCACCCGGTACGCGTACTCGCGCGCCGTCTGGTCGGTGAAGGTCGTGTCGGCCGCGACGCAGCGCAGGCCGCGCACCAGCTTCGCCCGGTCCGGCGCGGCGCTGCCGTCGTAGTGGACGACGCCCTCCACCTTGTAGCGCCAGCCGGTCCCGGCCGCGTTGCGCGACACGTCGCCGACCTGGAGGTCGAACCGCCGCTCCAGCATCAGCTTCTTCTGGTCCGCGAGGTACGCGCCCAGGTCGTCGTAGAACAGGTTGAGGACGAGCGCCCGCTCCCGGGCCCGCACCAGGCGCAGGGTGGCGCGGACGATGAGCCCGGCCTGCCCGCCGCCGCCGAGCACGGCCTCGAACAGTTCGCGGTTGACGCTCGCCGAGGCGGTCACCAGCTCGCCGGTGCCGGTGACGACGTCCACCGACTCGACCGTGTCCACCTGGAAGCCGTAGCGCTGCACGCCGCCGCCGATGCCGCCGACGCTCAGCGTGCCGCCCACCGACAGGTGCAGGTAGTCCGTCAGACAGGGCGGCATCCAGCCCTGCGCGAGCGCGGCGTCCGTCAGCTGCGCCCAGGTGACGCCCGCCTCCACGACGGCGCGGCCGGGGGTGATCCGGATGATCTTGTTCAGGCCGCGGGAGTCGATCGCCACGCCGCCGCGCACCCCGGCCTGGCCGTAGCTGGAGTGCGACTCCAGCTCCGCCGCGTCGCCGGTGCCGCTCTGGCCGTTCATCGCGACCGGGATGCGGTGGCGGCGGGCGAAGGCGACCAGGGTGGCGACATCGCGTACGGAGCCCGGCCGCAGTACGGCGCGCGGGGCGGCGGTCACCAGGTGCCCGAAGTCCCCGCCGAACCGGGCCAGGGTGGCGGTGTCGGCGACCAGGGTGCCGTCCAGCCGAGGCAGTCGCGCGAGTGCGTCGGCGGTGGCGGCCTCGGAAGCGGCGTCGGCGGCGGCCTCGGCGCCGGGGGCGGCGTCCGGGGCGGGGGCCTCCACCGCCCAGGAGCGGCCCACCGTGTTCCATCCGACGACGGTGGCCGCCGCACCGGCGATCACGCTGCGGCGGGGCAGAGCTGACTTGCTCATTTCAGATTTCTCCGATCAATCGTCATATGAGCAGTGTTGTATCGCAGTCCGGACGTCCACGGGCACCCGCCGGGAGCGGACCGCTTCGGTGACGGTCGGTCCGGCGGTGCGATCCGTCCGGAGTACGGAGAGTGGTCTACACCACATCAGGGGTCGGGGGTAGTGATCCGGACACCCGCCGGGCCCGCCCGTCACGCCCCCGACCAGGGCGAACGAGCGTCAG
This sequence comes from Kitasatospora purpeofusca, assembly GCF_000718025.1. GTDB lineage: Bacteria > Actinomycetota > Actinomycetes > Streptomycetales > Streptomycetaceae > Kitasatospora > Kitasatospora purpeofusca. The sequence continues at coordinate 113,783 of NZ_JODS01000005.1, read as the reverse complement.
GAGCGGTTCGGGCGTGGGCGACCGGTGGCCGGAAACCCGGTTGTCCGGCACCGGTGTCCCGGGGGAGAGTGGAGCTGTCGGGATCAAGGAACCACAGGGAACCGCAAAGAACCACAACCTGAGGAACCGCAGCCTGAGGGACCGCAAGGAACCGCAAGCAACGGAACCCGACGACCGAGGGCGAGCTGGGCCTGGGAGAGCCCAAGGGCCTGTAAAGCCCCCGCTTCGGCTGTGATGGTTCGAATCCATCCTCGCCCACCCTCGGACCGCGGCGGCCCTGTGCCGCGTCCTGCCCGCCGGATCCGTCCGATCCGGCGGGCAGGCCCTCCGGATAGGCTCGGCCGCATGTTTGTCCTGGAACTGACGTACACCGTGCCGCTCGACCGGATCGACGCCCGTCTGCCCGACCATGTGGACTGGCTGAACCGCCACTACGCGGACGGGACCTTCCTGGCCTCCGGGCGCAAGGTGCCGCGCGACGGTGGCATCATCCTCGCCGCGGGCGAGGACCGGGCGGCGATCGAGGCGCTCGTCGGCACCGACCCGTTCTCCGTCGAGGGCCTGGCGACGTACCGCGTCACGGAGTTCCTGGCGACCGTCGTCGCCCCCGTCCTGGAGTCCCACCGGCAGCAGCTCCCCGGCTGAGGTCCCTCCGGCCCGCGGGTGAACCGTCCGCGGGGTGTCGTTCCGTCCGCGAGGCGTCGAACCGACCACGAGGACGTCGTTCCGTCCGCGAGGCGTCCTCCGGGTGACGGCGCGGCGCCGGCGCGGTGTCGGCGGGGAAACGGCGGGGCGCTGCCCCGCCCCGGTTCGGCGACCGGTCGTGCACTGGCTACGATCGGTGAGCACGGGGCAAGGAAGCGCCGGGCCGCGGGCCGGGCGCACGGCGAGACATTCCAGTGGGAGAAGACGATGGCACACGCACGGGCCGGTCAGCCGGCGCAGCCGGGCGACCTGGTGGACGTGGCGAGGCTGGTGACGGCCTACTACACCCTGCACCCGGATCCGGAGGAGCCGGGCCAGCGGGTCGCGTTCGGCACCTCGGGCCACCGCGGCTCCTCCCTGGACGCGGCCTTCAACGAGGACCACATCGCCGCCACCACCCAGGCGATCTGCGAGTACCGGGCCGTCGAGGGCATCACCGGGCCGCTGTACCTCGGCGCCGACACCCACGCGCTGTCCGAGCCGGCCAGTGCCACCGCCGTCGAGGTGCTGGCGGCCAACGGCGTGACCGTCCTGCTGGACAGCGCCGACGGCTACACCCCGACCCCCGCCGTCTCGCACGCGATCCTCGCCCACAACCGCCGCAGCCCGCGGTCGCTCGCGGACGGCATCGTCGTCACCCCGTCCCACAACCCGCCCCGCGACGGCGGCTTCAAGTACAACCCGCCGAGCGGCGGCCCGGCCGGCTCGCTGGCCACCGGCTGGATCCAGGACCGCGCCAACGCCCTGATCCGCGAGGGCATGCGCGGCGTCAAGCGGGTCCCGTACGCGCGCGCCCTGGCCGCGGCGACCACCGGCCGCCACGACTACCTCACCTCCTACACCGAGGACCTCGTCTCCGTCCTCGACCTGGACGCGATCCGCGCGGCCGGCCTGCGGATCGGCGCCGACCCGCTGGGCGGTGCCTCCGTCGCCTACTGGGGCCGGATCGCCGAGACCCACCGCCTCGACCTGACCGTGGTCAACCCGGTCACCGACCCGACCTGGCGCTTCATGACGCTGGACTGGGACGGCAAGATCCGGATGGACTGCTCCTCGCCCGCCGCGATGGCCTCGCTGATCGCCCGCCGCGACGAGTACGCCATCGCCACGGGCAACGACGCCGACGCCGACCGGCACGGCATCGTCACCCCCGACGGCGGCCTGATGAACCCCAACCACTACCTCGCGGTCGCCGTCGACTACCTCTACCGCCACCGCGCCGACTGGCCGGCCGACGCCGCCGTGGGCAAGACCCTGGTGTCCTCCTCGATGCTGGACCGGGTCGCCGCCGACCTCCAGCGCGGGCTGGTCGAGGTCCCGGTGGGCTTCAAGTGGTTCGTCGAGGGCCTGCTGGAGGGCTCGATCGCCTTCGGCGGCGAGGAGTCGGCCGGCGCGTCGTTCCTGCGCCGCGACGGCGGGGTGTGGACGACGGACAAGGACGGCATCCTGCTCGCCCTGCTGGCCGCCGAGATCACCGCCGTCACCGACCGCACCCCCAGCCAGTACTACCGCGACCTGACGGACCGCTTCGGCGCCCCCGCCTACGCCCGGGTGGACGCCCCGGCGGACCGCGACCAGAAGGCGCTGCTCTCCCGGCTGTCGGCCGAGCAGGTCAAGGCCGGCGACCTCGCGGGCGAGCCGGTCACCGCCGTGCTCACCGAGGCCCCGGGCAACGGCGCGGCCATCGGCGGCATCAAGGTGTGCACCGAGAACGCCTGGTTCGCCGCCCGCCCGTCCGGCACCGAGGACGTGTACAAGATCTACGCGGAGTCCTTCCAGGGGCCCGAGCACCTCGCCCGGGTCCAGGAGGAAGCGCGGGAGCTGGTCAACGAGGTGCTCGCGGGGTCGGCCTCGGCCTGACGGACCGGCGTCCGGTACCGAGTCGAGCCGAGCCGACGTGCCGCGGCCCGGTGGGGTGCACCCACCGGGCCGCGGCACGTCGCCGTATGCGGGCCCGGGGTGGGCCGTGGCTCAGCGAATGATGGGTCTGATCGCGAACCAGAGCGTGACCGGTGCGTCCAGGGCGACCACCGTGCCGGCGGGAGGGTCGGTGCGGAGCGCCTGGTTCAGGGGCTTGGTGCCGTCCTGTTCGCTGAAGACGGTGACCTTGGTGAAGTGGAGGTCCCGGAGCAGCTTCTCGGAGTCGGCGCGGGTGAGGCCCGCGACGGCGGGGACCGGCGCCCGCCCGTCCGAGACCCGCAGGACGACGGTCGCCCCCGCCGGGACCTCGGTGCCGGCGGCCGGGTCGGTGGCGAGGACCTGGAGCGCGGGCAGCCGGCCGGCGGTGACGGTGGCGGCGGTCGAGCGCAGGCCGAGGTCCTTGAGCTCTGCCTCGGCGGTGGCCTCGTCGAGCCCGGCCAGGGACGGGAGCACGACCGTTCGGGGGGTGGGCGAACGGGTGGGCGGGGTGCTGGGCGGGGTGCTGGGCGAGGTGGACCGGGGCGGGACGGGGGGCGAGGGCTTCACCTTCCCGCCCCCGTTCCCGCCGCCGCTACCGCTCACGCTCCCGGGGCGCCCGCTCACCGATGCGGGTGAGAACGCCGAGGTGACCTGGGCCGGGACGGGCTGCGCGGAGACAGCGCCCGCGCCCGGTCCCGCCGTGGAGGTGCCGCCGTCCCGGCCGCGGCCGAGCACCACGAAGACCGCCACCAGCACCGCCACGACCGCCACCAGCACGGCGATCACCAGGGGTCCGCAGCCACCGCCGGTCCGACCGCCGGTCCCACCGTCCGGCCGCCCGGGCCGCTGCGGGCGCCCCGGCGTCGACGGCCGCCCGGGCGAGGGCCGCCCGCCGCCTCGCCCGCCGTCCCCGCCGCTGCTCCGGCCACCGCTGCTCCCGTCGTCGCGGCCCCGGTCGCCGTCCCGATGCAGGTCGACGTCGAACTGCCCGGGCACGTCCACCGCGAACGCCGCGCAGGCCGCCCCCTGGTGGGCCGAGGTCGCGGCCACCCGCAGCGCGACGCCGAACCGGGAGGGCAGCGCACCCTGCGCCCGGCCCACGACGTCGGCCGCCGGTACGCCGAAGCGGGAGGCGATGTCGAGGGCCGGCCCTACCAGGTCCAACGGCACGGAGTACCGCAGCTCGATCCGCCGGGTCGCCCCGGAAGCGAGCGGTGCCTCGGCCGCCCGCCGGTCGAAGTCCAGCCGCCCGCGCACGGGTTCGACCGGTTCGAGGTGGAAGCCCGTGGCCCGCGGCCCGGCGTTGCACACCAGCAGGTCCACCAGCACCGTGCCACCGGCCACCCCGAACCGGCGCTCCGGTTCGCACCAGGCCCGCACCCCGGCGTCCGCCCCGGCCCGCAGGTCGGTGCCGCAGTACTCGCCCGGGCAGTAGACGCCGAGCCGTTCGACCCCGTCCGTCCGGGAGCCGCACAGTTCGCAGTACAGCGCCATGGTCCCCCCCTCGGTCCCGGCCCGCCCCGGAGCTACCCGGCCGCCCGCCCCGGGAACCGCCACCACCCGGACCGGGACCGGCCCGTGACCGGTCGAGTGCTGACCCGTCATCACCCGTTCGAGGGCGGCGTCGCGGTGGCCCGGTGCGGTGCCGCTGGCAATAATTGGGAAAGTTTCCTAACCAAATGCCTTGACCGTGCACCCTCACGCCGGGATTCTGTACGTCACCTGCCCTGACGGCCCGTCCGTCCCAGCGAGCGGGACCCCACTCCCGCCGCGCTCCCCTTCCGCTGCTCTCCGGCGTTCTCCCCCCGACCGCAAGGAGTCACGTGAACAGGCCCACCCGTCGAACCGTCCTCGGTGCCGCGCTCTCCGCCGCCGCCACCGTCGGACTTCCCCGAACCACCGCCACCGCTGCCGCCACCGTTGCCGCTGCCGATGCCGCCGCCCCGGCCGCCGCGCTCAGCGTCTCCAGCTGGCAGCAGCGCTGGGCCCCCTCGGCCGCCGCCGACGGGCTCGCCGCCTTCGAGACGGTCGAGGACGACCGCGCCGACTCCCACCCCGCCGGGCACCCGCACATCCGGGCCGAGGGCGACACCTACCGCTGGACCATGCACACGGTCGACCGGGACTCCGCCACCGACCGGCAGCGGCAGGAGGTCACCGGAATGCGCAGCCCGGCGGGCGGCGCCTTCCTGGAGTGGAAGTCCGGTCAGACCTGGCGGACCACCTACGCGATGTACATCCCGTCCGTGCTGAAGGCCACCACCAGCTTCACCCACATCATGCAGATCAAGCAGCCCGGCAACGGCACCTCGCCGATCGTCGTCCAGTCGCTGCGCCGGGTCGGCGGTGCGCAGACCATCGAGCTCCAACTCCCCATCAGCGACGTCCTGGTGGGGCGAACCAGCCTGGACCCGCTGCACGACCGCTGGGTGGACGTGGACTTCCGGATCACGGTGGGGGACGGTTCCTCCGGCTCGGTCCGGTGGATCCTGCGCAGCGCCGGCGCCACCGTCGTCGACATCGAGCGGACCGGCGTCGACACCTTCCTCGCCGACCGGGTGCGGCCCAAGTGGGGCATCTACCGCTCGCTCGGCGACACCTCCGGCTCGCTCCAGGACTGCTATCTGCTGACCAGGGAGATGCGCGGCTACCAGCTGGTCCCCGGCCCCTCCGGGGTCTTCCGGGCGGACGAGGCACGGGTCTCGCAGGGCACCGTCGACACCGACCACACCGGCCACAGCGGTGCCGGGTTCGTCAACCTGGAGAACACGCCGGGGAGTTATGCCGAGTGGACGGTCCGGGCGGCGGCCGCCTCGACGGCCTCGCTGGAGCTGCGCTACGCCAACGGCACCGCCGCCGGCCGGCCGATGGACATCGCCGTCAACGGCACCCGGATCGCCGCCGGGCGCACCTTCGCCCCGACCGCGAACTGGGACACCTGGGCGACCGCGGCCCTGCCGGTGTCGCTGAAGGCCGGGGTCAACACCGTCCGGTTCACCTCGACCACCGCCGACGGCGGCCCCAACCTCGACCGGATCACCGTCCGCTGACCCCCTGGAGGAGCGCATGCGTCCGACATCCGCAGGCGGCGTGGGTCTCGCCGTCGCCGCACTGATCATCACCACCGCGACCGTCCCCCCGGCCCAGGCCCAGCCACGACCCCGGTTCGCCGCCACCGACCACCAGGCCGAGGACGCCACCGTCGTCCAGGGCGCCGTGGCCACCAACCACACCGGGTACACCGGCACCGGCTTCGTCGACTACACCAACGTGGCCGGCTCCTACGTCGAGTTCGGCGTCGGCGCCACCTCGGCCGGCACCGCCCCGCTGACCTTCCGCTACGCCAACGGCACCGCCGTCGACCGCCCGATGGACATCTCCGTCAACGGCACCGTGGTCGCCGCCGGCGTCTCCTTCCCGGCCACCGCGGACTGGAACACCTGGGCCGCCCGGACGCTGAACGCGCCGCTCAGGGCCGGGACCAACACCGTGCGCGCCACCGCGACCACCGCCAACGGCGGCCCCAACCTGGACCGGCTCACCGTCGGCACCGCCGCGGCCGACACCACCGCGCCGAGCCGCCCGGGTCAGCCGTCCTGCAGCGCCGTCGGCCCCAACGGCCTGACCCTCGGCTGGCCGGCCGCCACCGACAACGTCGGCGTCACCGCGTACGACATCTACGAGCACGGCAACAAGCTCGCCGAGACACCCGGCGACACCACCGCCAAGGCGCTCACCGGCCTCACCCCCGGCACCACCTACAACCTCAGCGTGATCGCCCGGGACGCCGCCGGCAACGCCTCCCCGGCGAGCGTCGCCGTCGACTGCACCACCGGTGCCGGGGACGACCCGCCGCCGAGCGCGCCCGGCGCCCCCACCGTCTCCGCCGTCACCGCCACCTCCGCCAAGCTCGACTGGGCGGCGGCCACCGACGACAAGGGCGTGGTGGCGTACGAGGTCCGCAGCGGCGGCGCCGCGCTGGCCACCGTCACCGGCACCCCGCCGGCCACCGGCACCACCGTCACCGGCCTGGCCTGCGACGCGCCGTTCACCCTGACCGTGGTCGCCAAGGACGCCGCGGGCGGCGTCTCCCCGGCCTCCGCCCCGGTCTCCTTCACCACCGCCGCCTGTCCGGCCGACGGCGGCGTCCCGGGCTCGCCGACCACCCTCAGCAGTGGCTGGACCGTGCCCTGGGGCATCTCCTGGATGCCGGACGGCTCCAGCGCGCTGGTCACCGAGCGGGACAGCTTCAAGGTCTTCAAGCAGGCCAAGAGCGGTACCAGGACGGCGATCGGCGCCGTGCCCAACACCGTCACCACCGACGGCGAGGGCGGCCTGCTCGGCGTGGCCGTCGACCCCAACTGGTCCACCAACCACTACGTGTACTTCATGCACACCGCCGCCGAGGGCAACCGGATCGTCCGCATGACCTACAACGGCAGCACCCTCTCCGGCTACACGGTTCTGCTCCAGGGCATCAAGAAGAACCGCTACCACAACGGCGGCCGGTTGGCCTTCGGCCCGGACGGCTACCTCTACGCCACCACCGGCGACGGCCAGACGCCCGACCTCGCGCAGGACAAGAACTCCCTCAACGGGAAGATCCTGCGGATGACCACCGCGGGCAAGCCCGCCCCGGGCAACCCGTTCAACAACTACGTCTACAGCCTCGGCCACCGCAATCCGCAGGGCCTCGCCTTCGACCGCAACGGACGGCTCTGGGAGGCCGAGTTCGGCGACTCCAAGTACGACGAGCTCAACCTGATCAAGCCGGGCGCCAACTACGGCTGGCCGACCTGCGAGGGCACCTGCGGCAAGTCCGGAATGACCGACCCCAAGGCCAGCTGGCCGGTCAACCTCGCCTCCCCGAGCGGCATCGCCATCGTCCGCAACGTGGTCTACCTGGCGGCGCTGCGCGGCACCCGGATGTACCGGATCCCGATCAACGGCGACACCGAGTCGGTCGGCACCGCGACCTCCTACTACGTCGGCACCTACGGCCGCCTGCGCACCGTCAGCAAGGTCCCCGGCGCCGACCAGCTCTGGCTGACCACCACCAACGCGGACAACAACGGCAACCAGCCGGACGGCTCGGACAAGATCTTCAGGATCACCATCGGCTGAGCCGCCCCGGGCGGGATCCTAGATCTCGAAGTCCTCGGCGAGGTCCTCCCAGCGGAGGTCCCGGAGCGCGGTGTCGGCGTCCTCCTCCGAGGGGAGGACGGGGGTGTCCTGGAACCACACGAGGGTCAGGGCCGAGTAGTACGACACCGCGTCCCGGCCGGGACCGACCGGCCGGGAGGTGAAGCGTCCGACGCAGGTCACGGCCGGCAGCACCTCCACCGGTCCGAAGGCGCCCGGGGTGTCGTCCGGGAGGTGCCGGACCGGGTCGACCAGGTGCACGGGCACCGAGGGCGCGGCCTCCCGGGCGTTCCTGAGCTCGCGCTCCAGCTTGAGGTCGTTGATCCGCCGGAACGGATACCCCTCCAGGAAGCCCCCGTACGTCGAGGACAGCCGCACGTCGGAGAGCTCGATCGAGCGGCCGGAGGAAAGGTGGATCTTCGTCAGTGCCATGGCGGCCAACCTAGCGGCGCGGCGCGCCCCGGCCGACCGAATATCCTGCCGCGCGGCGGTCGGCGGGGGGCGGCCGCGCAGGCGGGGTGACTCCGTCCGGGGGATCCCGCCGGACAGGACGGCCCTCGCCGCGTCCCCGGGCCCTACTGTCGGAGGCCGGTGACGCGGAGGAGAGCCGGTATGCGCAAGGTGACGTACTCGATGGGCATGTCGCTCGACGGTTACATCGTCGGGCCCGACGGCGGTTTCGACTGGTCGGGGCCGGACGAGGAGGTGTTCCGGCTCGCGCTCGACGAGCTCCGGGGGGTGGGCGTCCATCTGATGGGGCGCCGGCTGTACGAGACGATGCTGTACTGGGAGACCGCCGAGGAGGACCAGTCCCTCGACGAGGTCGAGCGGGAGTGGACGGCGCTCTGGAACCCGCTCCCGAAGGTGGTGTTCTCCACCACGCTGTCGGAGGTGCGGGGCAACGCCCGGCTGGCCACCGGCACGGTCGCGGAGGAGATCGCCCGGCTGCGGGCCGAGCCGGGGGAGGGCGAGATCGCCATCGGCGGTGCGACCCTCGCCGCCGCGGTGGCCGCCGCGGGCCTGATCGACGAGTACCGGCCCCGGGTGCACCCGGTGCTGGTCGGCGGCGGCATCCCGTTCTTCCCCCGGCACGAGCGCCGGCAGGACCTCGAACTCCTGGAGACCCGCACCTTCACCTCCAAAGTCGTCCACCTCCGCTACCGGGTACTGCGCTAGGGGGCGCCGTTCGAGCCGTTCCCCGGCCGTGGTGTGGCCGGTTCGGGCCACTGCCCGCGCGGGGGTGGGCGGCGGGCTACGTTCCGGGGCAGGGAGGCCCGCCCGTCCGGGGGCGGGCGGTGGAACGAGCGGGGAGCACGGCTGATGGCCGATCAGACGGTGGACGACCGGAACCTGTGGCGGTCGGTGTACCGCCGGGAGGGTGGCTGGGGGCCGGACTCGCGGTTCCCCGGCCACCGGAGCGCGGCCGAGCCGGTCCTGGTGGCGCTCGACGACGAACTGCTGTGCCTGCACGTCGGCGAGCCGTACGGCAAGGGCGAGCACGACGTCCTCGACCTGTGGTGGACCGGGTTCGTCCCGGCCGGGGCGCGGCTGCGGGCGGCGGAGCTGGACGCGTTGAAGGCCGCGTCGAAGGACGGGGCGGCCGAGCAGGACGACCCGGACGCCGCGATCGCGGCCGCCGAGTCGGCGGTGGCGGAGGCGGTCACCTGGGCCCCGGACGCCGTCGTCGACACGGCGGTCCACTACGAGGGCAGCACCCGCGTCCGGTACGAGAACGCGGTGAGCACCGGTGCGCCGGCCGCGGCCGTGCACAACGGCGCCGTCCACGTCCTGTTGACGGTGCGGGACGCCGAGGAGCCGGACTCGCCGGCGCAGCTCGTGGAGCTCACCTACGGCCGACCGCGGGGAGCCGGGGCGGACACGGCCCGGGTGTGGCGGGAGGGCCGCGCGCTTCCCGTCCCCGGTGCGACGGGTGCGGCCCTGGTCCCGTTCCGGGGCGCGCTGCACGCCTTCGTCCCGGGCGTCGAGGGCGGCGTCCACTGCGTCCGTGACGAGGCGTCGGAGCAGTGGCGGCGCGTGGCGGGGCCCGTCGAGGCGCTCGCGGGAGCGTCGTTCCTGGCCGCCGCCGGGCACGGGGACAACATCCACGTCCTCGCCGGGGACGACACCGGCCGCCTTGTGCACGTGGTGTTCGACGGCGCGGCCTGGACGGCACCCGTCGAGGTCGCGGCCGCGGTCGCCGCGAACGTCGCGCTGGTCTCGTCGGACGGCGCCCTGCACGCCGTCCTCCCCGGCCGGGGCGGCCCGCAGTTGCTCCACACCGTGTTCGACGGCGCGGCCTGGACGCCGCCGGTCGCGGTCGAGGGGCACGACTCCCGGCACACCCCGGGCCTGCTCGCCCTCACCGACGGGCCCGAGGGGGACCGGCGGAGCGCGCTGCTGATGGTCCACCGGGGCGTGGAGGACTTCGTGCCGCCCCCGCGCCCGGCCCCGCCCGCCGCGCCGTCGGTGACGGGCACGGGCGGCTGGGTCGTCGGTGCCACGGTGGAGGGCTACGGCAGCGGCGGCTGGTCGCGGGCCCGCTCCCACGTCGAGGCCGGTCCGGCGGAGTTCGAGGACGGCGGCCCGGCCACCAGGGGCATCCTGGCCGAGGCGCTCGTCCGCGCCGAGTACTACTGGGGCTTCTGCTACCAGGCCGACACCGCCGACATCGCCGGCCGTGCCGCCCTCTACGAGGTCGTTGCCGCGCCGGACGGCGGTGAGCGCCTGGAGCACCGGAGCGACCAGGACCGGCACTTCTCCGCCACCGCCGGCGCCGTCTCGCGTTCGACCGTGTCCTGGCCGGACCTGGGTGCCGGGACGTACGAGATCCGCTTCACCGGGCGGCGTACGGGCGGCCACTGGTCCGCCACCGGCTCCGGCGGTACCGGGGGCGTCGACCTCGGTGACGCGGAACTGGCCGTCTCGACCGTCCGCGTCACGGTCTGACCCACCGCCACAGGGGTCCGGGCGGCACCCGCCCGGACCCCTGTGCGCGTACGGCCCCGGATCTCAGCCCCGTCCCCGCAGGCCGTCCAGGACGGTGTCCGCGAGGCGCTCCGGCAGGTCCGGCTCGATCGGGCGGTGGCCGAGCAGGGCGCGGGTCTGGAGGGGGGAGCAGAGCAGCTCCAGGGCGAGACCGGTGTCGGTGCCGGCGGGGAGTTCCCCGCGTTCGACCGCCCGCTCGACGATGGCGCCGGCCAGTTCCAGGCGGGACTGCCAGAACGTTTCCCAGGCCTCGGCCAGGCCGGGGTCGTCGGAGCTCAGCGCGGCCGCCCGGGCGACCGCGCGGCCCGCCGGAGTGGCGAGGTAGTCGGCCAGCGCGCGGGCGAAGGCGGCCAGGTCGGTGCGGACGTCACCGGTGTCGGGGACGGGGATGCCCTCGGTGCTCCCGGCCAGCATGGCGTCCAGGACGAGTTTCTCCCGGGTACCCCAACGCCGGTACACCGTGGTCTCGTTGACGCCCGCCCGGGCCGCGACCGCGGCGATGCCGAACCGGGCGACGCCCTCCTCGGCCAGTACCTCCAGAGCGGCGGCCAGAACGGCCTGGCGCACCCGCGCGGCGCGGCCGCCCGGGCGGCGGCGGATCGGCTCCGCGTCTTCCTCGGTCATGTGTCGATCACCTCGCCCACCACCTTAACGCAAGGCTACTTGCGTTAAGTGCTGTCCAGGCGCATAGTCGTTAACGCAAGCGTTCTGGCTTTAAGTGCAATGGGAGGCACCATGTCCTTCACCTGGCCCGTGGACCCGCAGGACCTGTTCGTCGAGCGCTACCCCCAGATGACCCTCGGCCTCCCCGCCGAGGAGGTGGACGCGGTCCGCGCCGCGATCACCGAGATGTGGCCCGACCGGCCCGGCGGCTGGGTGCACGAGTGGTCCGCGCTCGCCGCCCGGCACGCGGACGCCGGCAACCACCGCCTGGCCGCGCAGGCGTACGGCTGGGCCAAGTTCCCGGCCCTGGCCGACGGTCCGAAGCGCACCGCGCTCACCCGCCAGGTCGAGCAGTACGTCCTCGCCGCCCCGGACTTCCCGGTGGAGTTCGAGCGCCGCACGCTCACCGTCCCGTACCGCGGCGGCGAGGCCCGCCTGCCGGTCCATCTGATGGCGGCGCCCGGACTGCCCGCCGACGCGCCGGTGGTCCTGGCCAGCGGCGGGGTGGACTCCTGGAAGACCGACCTGCACGGCATGTGGGAGCAGCTCGCGCTCGCCCTGCCCGCCCGGCTGCTGCTGTTCGACCTCGCCGGCACCGGGGAGACCGCCCACCTGCCGATGACCCCGGACGGCGGGGCCGAGGTGATCGCCGGGCTGGTCGCCTTCGCCCGCACGATCGGCAACGGCAGGGTCGGCCACTTCGGCATCTCGATGGGCGGCTACTACTCCGCCCGGACCGGACTGACCGGCGCGGTGGACGCCGCCGTGGTGCTCGGCGGCCCGGTCGAGCGGTCCTTCGCCCCGGGGCGCGGCTTCGCCTTCGGCATGGACGGCATCGTCGGCAACGCCCTGGGCTTCGACGCGCTGCCCGGCACGGCCGAGCGCGAGGCGGCCTTCGCCGCCTTCGACCTGCGCGCACTGCTGGACCAGGACGCCAACGGGCCGATGCTGGTGGTCAACGGCACCGAGGACGTCCATGTGCCGGTGGAGGACACCCTGGTGTTCGAGGGCCGCCGGGACACCGGGGTCGTGCTGATCCCGGACACCGGCCACTGCGCCATCTCCCGCTTCGGCGAGGCGATGGCCGTGATCACCCCCTGGCTGGCGGACACCCTGGCCGGCTGATCCGCCGGCCGGCCGATCGGCGCGGTCAAGTACGGAGGCAGCGGGAAGCCGGGAGGCCGCCACGGCACGGCGGCGGCCTCCCGAACCGCCGCTACGGTCGGACGGCGCCCATGTAGGGCATGACGCCGATCGAAAGGACCTCGATGTTCTTGCCGGTCCGGGGAGCGTGGATCATCTTGCCGTCGCCGATGTAGACGCCCACGTGGTGCAGGTCGGGGTAGAAGAAGACCAGGTCGCCGGGCTGGAGGTCGCCGCGGCCGATCCGGGTGCCGACCTTCCACTGCTCCTGGGACGTGCGGGGGAGGCTGACGTCGGCCGCGCGGTAGGCGGCGCCGGTGAGGCCGGAGCAGTCGAAGCTGCTGGGGCCGGTCTTGCTCCAGCCGTAGGGCTTGCCGAGCTGGGCGTAGGCGAACTGCACGATGGCGGCGGCGCGGCCACCGGCGGCCGGCGGTGCCGGGGTGTTCGCGGCCGGCGGGGGAGTGTTCGCGGCGGGGGACTGCGGGGTCGCGGTCTGCGGATTTGAGGTCTGCGGGCTTGCGGTCTGAGGGGCGGCGGCGCCCTTGCCTGCCGCCTCCTTCGCGGCGGCCTTGGCCTTGTCGGCGGCCTCCTTGTCGGCGGCCTTGGCACGCTCGGCGGCAGCGGCCTGCTGGGCGGCGGCCTTGGCCCTGTCGGCCGCCTCCTGGGCGTTGATCTTGGCGCGCTCCTCGGCGCTGAGCTTGTTGAGCAGCGCCTCGGACTGGGCGAGCTTGCCCTGGATCTCGCTCTTCTGGGCGTTGAGCGAGGCGCCGACGGCGTCGAGGTCGGCCAGGGTGGCCGCGGCCTCGGCGCGCTCCTGGTCGAGCTTGCGCTGTTCGTCCTGGGCCCGCTTGAGCAGGCTCGTCCACGAGCCGGCGACCTGGTCCTGCACCGAGGCGCGCCCCAGGTAGCTGGCCGGGTCGGAGTCCAGCATGAGCTGGATGCCCGGGTCGATGCCGTTGTTGCGGTACTGCTCGGCGCCCACCACACCGAGCTGGGTGCGCAGTTCGTTCATGGCGTCCTGGCCGCGGGCGACCTTCTCCTGGATCCGGTTGGCCTCGCCCTGGAGCTTCTGCTGCTTCTCCTGGAAGCCGTTGAAGCGCTCGATCGCCTGCTCGGCCTCCTCGTTCAGCCGGTCCACCTGCTCCTTGACGGAGGCGAGGGTGGGAGCGGGCTCGGCATGGGCCGTGCCGGAGGCGAGCACCGCCCCACCGGCCACGGCCGTGGTGAGGACCGCCAGGCGGGCCCGGCTCGGGGGGCTGGGCTTGCGACGCTTTCCCATGGCGGTGGGTGCTCCTTCGGGTGGCCTGCACGGACACTGAAGAAACGTTCCGGGGATCTTCGCGGGTTCAGCCCGGGGCACGGACCGGCCCGAAAGGGCACCTGGGGGCAGGCCGGGAACCCTCCCCGCGCCGCCGCGCGAGGAGGGTTCCCGGAGTGTCGGTCAGCCCTGGACGAACCAGCCGGTCAGGTCGGCGATCACCTGGGTGGACCCGGCGGAGTGGTGGTAGACGTCCACCGATCCGGGGTTGCCGCCCAGCTGGGCGGTGACGGCGTTGGCCACCGTCTGCCCGACGTTGAAGTTGAGGCTCGACGTCCCGGGCCGGCCGGCCTCGTCGGCGGCGAAGACCTCCAGATGCCCGGCGGCCTGCGGCTCGGTGGCGGTCACGTTCAGGGTGACGGCGGTGGCGTTGTCCGGAACCCCGGCGACACCGGCCACCGGGAACCGGAGCGTGCTGAAGGCTGGCGTTCCGGATCCGTAGCGGGTGTCCAGCACCCGGGTCTGGTCGGTCACCGCGCTGTAGAGGTTCAGGCCCGAGGGGCCGTAGGCGCCGACGATGTCGACCACGAGCTCGGTGGAGCCGGTGTTGAAGAGCTTGACCTTGCCGTCCGCGCCGACCGGGACCACGACCTGGTTGGCGACGGTCCGCCCGGGGCCGTAGCTGACGTTGGAGCCCTGGTGCGGCAGCGTGGTGCCGGAGGGGTAGGCGACCACGAAGCCCTCGGTCGACGGGTCGACGGCGGTGACGTTCAGGACCACGGCCTTGGCGTCGGCCGTGCCGAGGTCCTCCCGGGCGACGTCGGCGGTCACGATGCCGCCCCAGCCGAGGCGCCCGCCCTCGACCCGGGTGTCGGCCAGCCGGGTCGGGCGGACCGGGTCGTACTTCTGGCCCCGCCGCTCCGGGGTACTGGGTGCGTAGTAGCCGAGGATGTCGACGACGACACTGGTCCGGCCCGCGCTGTTGTAGACGCTGATCCGCGGGCTGCGGTTCGTCCCGCGCGGGGAGAGTGCGACGGTGGCCGTGTTGGAGACCGTCTGGCCTGCCTCGAAGTTCAGCGTGGACGTGGCCGGTGTCCCCGTCTGGCCGGCCGCGTCCGGGCGGACGGTCAGGTAGCCGTCCGCGGTGGTGTCGGTGGCGGTCACGTTGACGACCACGGCGGTCGCGTCGTCCGGGACGGCCGTGAGCTCCTGCGGAGGGTGGTGGCTCCAGCCGGCGACGGGGAAGGCGAAGGTCTCGCCGGCCTCCACCGCGCGGGGGCGGCGGAGCGGGGTCTGGTCGTAGGTACGGGTGTCGAGGATCCGGGAGATGTTGAGCGGTACGAAGGAGGCCGGGGCGGTGGCCCCGGCGGAGGAGGCGCCGACGGCGACGGTGTCCGGCGCGGCCGAGGCGGTGGTGACGGGCAGGGCCAGGACCAGGGCCGTGAGTGCGGCGACGGCCATGGCGGAACGGGCACGCATGAGTGGATTCCCCCCGAGGAATGGTGGACTGCAGACTGTTTCGACAGTCTGCTGTTTCTGTGGACGGCTGAGCCGTCGTTTCGACGACGAATGATTTCGGGAACGTTCGCCGGTGATTCAGGGCACGCCGAATACCCGGCCGGCGTGCGCGGCTTTTTCCTGCGGACCGATTGTGCCCCCCCGAAGTACGGGTGATGAAGGTCCGCCGGGCGTCGCCGCGGTGGGGCGCGGCGATGGACGGTGGAGCAGCCGCCCCGTCGCCCTCCCCGCGCCGCGGCGCGGGGAGGGCGACGAGGTGTCGGTCAGCCCTGGACGAACCAGCCGGTCAGGTCGGCGATCACCTGGGTGAAGCCGGCGGCGTGGTGGTAGACGGCTACGGAGCCGGGGTTGCCGCCCAGCTGGGCGGCGACGCCGTTGGCGACCGTCCGGCCGGCGTCGAAGTTGAGGTTCGACGTGCTGGGGCGGGCGGCGGTCCCGTCGGCGGCGAAGACCGCCAGGTGGCCGTCGGCCTGCGGCTCGGTGGCGGTCACGTTCAGGGTGACGGCGGTGGCGTTGTCCGGAACCCCGGAGCGACCGGCCACCGGGAACTCCAGCGTGCTGAAGGCCCAGGCTCCCGCTCCGGGGCGGGTGTCCAGCAGGCGTGCCTGCTCGGTCACCGCGCTGTAGAGGTTGTGGCCCGAGGGGCCGTAGTAACCGACGATGTCGACCACGAGGTCGGTGGAGCCGGTGTTGAAGAACTCGATCGTTCCCTCCGGGCCGACCGGGACCACCACCTGGTTGGCGACGGTCCGCCCCGGTCCGTAGTTGAGGTGGGAGCCCTCGGCGGGCAGCGGCCAGCTGGTCGGGTGGGCGACGACGAAGCCCTCGGTCGACGGGTCGACGGCGGTGACGTTCAGGACCACCGCCGTGGCGTCGGCCGTGCCGAGGTCCCGCCGGGCGACGTCGGCGGTCACGACGCCGCCCCGGCCGAGGCGCCCGCCCTCGACCCGGGTGTCGGCCAGCCTGGTCGGGCGGACCGGGTCGTACTTGTGGCCCGGCCGCTGCGGGGTGCTGGGCGCGTAGTAGCCGAGGATGTCGACCACGACATCGGTGGTGCCGGCGTTGTTGTAGACGTTGATCTGCGGGCTGCTGTTCGCGCCGCGCGGGTCGACCGCGACCGTGATCATGTTGGAGACGGTCTCGCCGGCCTCGAAGTTGAGCGTGGACGTGACCGGTGCCCCCGGCATGGCGCCGTCGCGGCGGACGGTGAGGTAGCCGGCGGCGGTGGTGTTGGTGGCGGTCACGTTGACCACCACGGCGGTGGCGTCCGCCGGGACGACGGGCAGCTCGCGCGGAGGGTGGTTCTGCCAGGCGGAGAGCGGGACGTCGAAGCTCTCCCCGGGCTGCAGCTTCCGGGCCGCCCCGGCCGGGTTCTCCTGGTCGCTGCGGGTGTCGAGCGCCCGGGTGAGGCCGATCGGCACGAAGGCGCCCGGGGCGGTGGCCTGGCCGGGGCCGACGGGCAGGGCCCGAGGGGCGGCCGGGGTGGCCGAGGCGGTGGTGACGGGCAGGGTCAGGGCCAGGGCCGTGAGTGCGGCGACGGCCATGGCGGAACGGGCACGCATGAGTGGATTCCCCCCAAGGAATGGTGTGTTGCAGGCCATCCCCTTGGCCTGCATTCCTATGGACGGCCGATCCGTCGCATCGGTTGCGAAGGATTCCGGGAATTTTTGGCCGCGGATCCGGGGGTGCCGCAAACCCGGAGAACCCGGAGAACCCGGAGAACCCGGGGCGAAATCCTTCGGCGGACCGGCATGCCTTTCCGTGGACGGAGGCGGCGACGGACCGCCCCCGTGAGGACGTCCGGCGCCCGCCCTCTGCGGTCGCGGATCCGACCCTTGCAGTCGGAGGTGTGACACCGGACGCGCGGGCGGCGCTGATGGACACGAGGGGGCCGACCGGCCGCTCCGGACGGTCCCATCGCTCCCACCACCCATGACGAACGGTGATCATGCACGCCACCCGTACCACCCGCGCCATATTCACGGCCGCGGCAGCCGGCTTCCTGACCCTCTCCGCGGCGCCCTCGGCGTTCGCCGGCGCCGGCATCTACAGCGTCCCGGTCCACCAGGACCTCCCCGTCACCGCGACCGGCTTCGGCGATCACGAGGCGAAGTGCGGCTCGATCGGTCCGGGCCAGGACGGCTGGCACTTCGTCCTCCCGGGCAACTCGACGGACTTCGTCAAGCTCACGGTCGCCTTCGATAACGGCACCCCACAGGTGGTCACCGCCTTCGGACCGCCCACCACCAAGCACGCCTACGTCGCATCCGCGCCCGGCGCGAAGTTGACCTCGGCCACCGCCGAGGTCAACGGCGGTGAGGTGAAGTGGTTCAACCTCTCGCACACCTGCCCGGCGACGAACACCACGCCGTCCACGCAGCCGTCCACGCCGCCGGTCACCCCGCCCGTGACGCCGCCGGTCCCCCCGTCCGCCACCCCGTCGGCCACGACGAAGCCGTCGACGCCCGCGCCCTCGGGCTCGACCACCCCGGCCGGCACCACCTCGCCGACCGCCACGGGGGCGCCGAGCGCCACCTCCTCCGGGTCGCCGTCGGCCTCCACCACGCCCGCCACGAGCGGCACCGCGTCGGCCTCCCCCTCGGCGCGCCCGACCGTCCCGGGTGGTCCGACGGCCGCGGCCGCCGCCGCGGGGGCGCCCTCGCCGACCGCCGCAGCGGTCGGCCCGGACAGTCTGGCCTCCACCGGTGCGAACATCGGCCTGACCCTGACGGCCGCCCTCGGCCTGGTCGGGGCGGGCACCTTCCTGGTCGTGCGCCGCCGGAAGGCCGGCCGCCACTGACCCGGGCGCCCTCCGAGCCCTGAGCGGCCGATGACGTCGGGGCGGGGTCACCCGGCCCCGCCCCGACGTCGTTCGCCGCCCGCCCCGTCACCGCCTCAGGCCGTCGTTCCCGACGCGGCCGGCTGTTCGGCGTCGCCGAACCGGGCCAGGGTGAGGGCACCGAGCACGGCGGCGGCGAAACCCAGGACGGCGAGCGGGGCGAGGTCGTGGCGGGTGTGGTCGCCGAGGAGGAGGACGCCGACGACGGCCGGGCCCAGCGTCTCGCCGAGCACCATCGCGGCGGTCGCGGCCGTGACCGACCCGGTCTGCATGGCCCAGGTGAGGGCGGCGAAACCGCCGAGGCCGGCCAGCGCGATCGCATAGGCCGAGGGTTCGGTGAGCAGATCCGGCAGCCGGGGGTCGGGCAGCACCCGGACGGCGACGCCGACCACGCCGAACTGGAGGCCGGCCACCAGACCCAGCAGCGGCGCCCGGCGGTGATCGGTGAAGCGGACCACGGCCCAGCCCGCGCCGATCAGCAGCAGCGAGGCGAGCAGCACACCGAGCCGCAGCGCCGTGCTGCCCCGGCCGGGGCCGTCCCGCCCGGCGCTCACGGCGAGCACGCACAGCCCCGCGCAGACCGCCGCCACCCCGGCCCACTCGCTGCGCCGCAGCCGCACCTTCAGCACCCGGGCGGCGCCGACGGCGGTCACGGCGAGCGCGGAGGCCAGCACCGCCTCGACCTCGTACAGCGGGAGCCGGTCCAGGGCGAGGAGTTCGGCGCCGAAGCCGAGCATGTCCATCCCGACGCCCACCAGGAACGGCCACTGCCGGAACGCCCCGGCGAGCGCCGCCGCCCCGCCGGGCGGCAGCCCGGCCGAGGCGCGCCGGGCCCCGACCGCCTGGAGCACGGTGGCGGAGCCGGTGAGCAGGGCGGCGGCCAGGGCCGCGAGCAGGCCGAAGGACATGCGCCGACGGTACGGGCCGCCGCCGTCCGTGCTCCGCTCCGGCACGCCGGGGGGAGGGCCTACGATTCCGGTGGCCGGTACGTCTCCGTGCGGAGCCGTACCGTGTCCGTCCGTCATCACCGTCGACACCGTCGTGACTGGTTGTGCCGTCATGACCGTCAGTACCGTTGATGCCGTCAACACCGTCATGCTGTCGTGCTGAAAGGGGCCCCAGAGTGGCCAGTAGTGTCGAGACGCTGGAATTCCAGGCCGAGACCCGGCAGTTGCTCCGGCTGGTGATCCACTCGATCTACTCGAACAAGGACATCTTCCTGCGCGAGCTGATCTCCAACGCCTCCGACGCGTTGGACAAGCTGCGGCTGGAGTCGCTGGCCGGCTCCACCGTCGGGGCCGACACCTCGGACCTGCACATCGCCCTGGAGGTCGACCGCGAGGCCCGCACGCTGACCGTCCGTGACAACGGGATCGGCATGAGCCGGGACGACCTGGTCGACCTGATCGGCACCATCGCCAAGTCCGGGACCGCCGGCCTGCTGGAGAAGATCAAGGAGTCCCAGGACGCCGCCGCCGCGCAGAGCCTGATCGGACAGTTCGGCGTCGGCTTCTACTCGGCGTTCATGGTCGCCGACAAGGTCACCCTGCGTACCCGGCGGGCCGGTACCGACGCCGGCACCCAGTGGGAGTCCGACGGCGAGGGCACCTACGAGCTCCAGGCCGTCGACGGCCTGCCGGTGGGCACCTCGGTCACGCTGCACCTCAAGCCGGTGGACGGCGAGGACGGCCTGGCCGACTACCTGGCCGGGTGGAAGATCCGCCAGATCGTCAAGCAGTACTCGGACTTCATCCGCTGGCCGATCCGGATGGCCGCCGAGGGCGCCGGCAGCACCGGGTCCGACGAGGACGCCGCCGCCGAGCCCGCCGTCGAGACGCTCAACTCGATGAAGGCGCTCTGGGCCCGGCCGCGCAGCGAGGTCACCGAGGCCGAGTACACCGAGTTCTACCAGCAGATCAGCCACGACTGGCTCGCCCCCGCCGAGACCATCCACATGCGCGCCGAGGGCACCTTCGAGTACGAGGCGCTGCTCTTCGTCCCCGCGCAGGCGCCGTTCGACCTGTTCTCGCGCGAGACCAAGCGCGGCGTGCAGCTGTACGTCAAGCGGGTGTTCATCATGGACGACTGCGAAGCGCTGATGCCGAACTACCTGCGCTTCGTCAAGGGAGTGGTGGACGCCCACGACCTGTCGCTGAACATCTCGCGGGAGATCCTGCAGCACGACCGCCAGATCCAGGCCGTGCGGCGGCGCCTGGTCAAGAAGGTCCTCGGCGCGCTCAAGTCGGTGCAGGCCAACGACGCCGAGCGCTACGCCAAGCTGTGGGACCAGTTCGGCCGGGCGCTGAAGGAGGGCCTGGTCGAGGACCCCGACAACTCCCAGGCGCTGCTGGAGCTGCTGTCGCTGCCCTCCACCCACGATACCGAGCGGCCCACCACGCTGCGCGACTACGTGGAGCGGATGAAGGAGGGCCAGGACGCCATCTACTACCTGACCGGCGAGACCCGGGCCACGGTGGAGAACTCCCCGCACATGGAGGCGTTCACCGCCAAGGGCTACGAGGTGCTGGTCCTCAGCGACCCGATCGACGAGATCTGGGCCGACCGGATCCCCGCCTTCGACGGCCACCGGTTCCAGTCCATCGCCAAGGGCCAGGTCGACCTGGACGAGGCGGCCGGCGAGGACGAGGAGGCCGAGGCCGAGCGGACCCGGCGCGAGCAGGACTTCGCCGAACTGCTGCCCTGGCTGACCTCGGCGCTCTCCGAGCAGGTGAAGCAGGTCCGGCTGTCCTCGCGGCTGACCACCTCCGCGGCCTGCATCGTCGGTGACGCCGACGACATCTCCCCGACCCTGGAGAAGATGTTCCGGGCGACCGGGCAGGAGATGCCCCCGGTCCGGCGCACCCTGGAGCTCAACCCGGGCCACCCGCTGATCACCGCCCTGCGCACCTCGTACGCGGCCGACCCGGCGAACCCGGCGCTGACCGAGATCGCCGAGCTGGTGTACGGCGGCGCGCTGCTCGCCGAGGGCGGGGACCTGCCCGACCCGGCCCGCTTCACCCGGCTGCTCACCACCCACCTGACGCGGGGTCTGTAGCGTCCGCGCCCGCCGTCCCCCGCCGTCTCCCGGCGGTCTCCCGGCGGTCTCCCGGCGGTCTCCCGGCGGTCTCCCGCCGTCTCCTACCGCCTCCCGCCGCCGCCCGTCCCGTCACCCCGGGGCGGGCGGCGCCGTCCCCGGACGCTCCGGGGCGGCGTGTAGTGGATCATGGACAGGTGGCGGCGGACATCGTCGTCCGAGGTCGGGGCCGGGCGATCGACGGCCCGGACCGACACGGCGCGAGGACGGGGGTCCCATGGGGTGGTCGAGCGTGTCGGCGGCGGTCGTGCCGGCGGAGGACCGGTTCGAGTGGTTCCGCGAGGCCGTCGCCAGCGAAGTGATGCCGCTGTCCATCAGTACGGACCACGCCGCCGGTTTCCACGCCGACATCGCCGGCGTGGAGCTGGGGCCGGTCCGCATGGCCTCGTTCGCCTACTCGCCGATCGTGGCGCGGCGCTCGGCGGCACACGTCCGGCAGGGCGATCCCGAGGACTACCAGCTGACCCTGGTGTCGGGAGGCTCCTTCCGGCTCTCCCACACGGGCCGGGACGAGCTGATCGCCGGGGACATGGTGCTGGCGGACACCTCGCGCCCGATGACGACCGAGTGCGTGCGCGCCGACGGACCGGTCCGGGCCGTGGTGCTCCAGGTCCCCCGGTCCGCGGTACCGCTGCGCCCCGAGCGGGTGGACCGGCTGCTCGCCCGGCGCATCCCCGCCCGGCGGGGCAGCGGGGCGATCCTCTCCGGCTTCCTGAACACCCTGGTCGGCCAGGCGCCGTACTGCGCGGAGGAGGAGCTGGCCGGTCTCGGGCCGGTGGTGCTCGATCTGGTCGGCGCCTGTCTGGCCCACCAGCTGGGAGCGCTGGACGAGGTGCCGGCGGACGCCCGGGCCAGGCTGACGCTGGAACGCGTCCTCGCGTTCATCGAGCACAACCTCGGCGATCCGGACCTCACACCCCGGCTGATAGCCGAGCGTCACAACCTGTCCCTGCGCGCCCTCTACGCGCTCTTCGAGGACCGGCCCGAGAGCGTCGCGGCCACCGTTCGTCGCCGCCGGCTGGAGCGGTCCCACGCCGACCTCGCCCGCCGCGACCCCGGTGACCGTTCCGTCCAGGCCGTCGCCGCCCGCTGGGGCTTCTCCAGCCATGCCGTCTTCAGTCGCGCCTTCCGTGAGTGGTACGGCGTCACCCCGAGCGAGCACCGGGCCGGGGCGGAGGCCGGTGCCGGGGCCGGGGCCGGTGCTGGGGCTGGGGCCAGGACCGGGGCTTGCGTGGCAGACGCGTCGGACGGTCAGGCGGTGGGGGCGGGCCAGGGGACGTCGGTGGCGACCGGAGCGGCGTAGTCGACCCCCGGCACGGCGAAGCCGTAGAGGCGCCGGACCTCGGCGCGGAACCAGTCGAGGTCGGCGAGCCCGCCGACGGTGTCCGTGGTGGCGGCCCGCCAGCGTTCGGCCACGGCGGCCTGGACGGCGTCGGCGAGTTCCCAGCCGTCCAGGCGGACCCGGCCCTCCTCGTCGAGGGCGAGCGGGGCGGTGCCGGTGAGCTGGTCCCACAGGGCGGCGAGCTGGTGGACCGGCGGGACCATGCCCTCGCCGAGGACGCCGCGCAGCAGGCCGGTGTAGAGGGCGATGCCGGGGACGGCGGTGGAGGACTGGGTGACGGCGGCGCCGTTGACGGAGGTCACGGCCCGCCCGCCGACCGTGGCGCCGAGCCGCTCGTCCAGGGCCCGGGCGGTGGCCTCCAGGTGCACCTTGGCCGCGCCGATGGTGCCCTGACGGTAGATCGCGGCCGTCAGCGGCGAGCCGATGTACGACAGCGCGGCGGTGGTGAAGCCCTCGGCGAGCAGGCCCCGGGCGGCCAGGTGGTCGATCCAGCGCTCCCAGTCCGCGCCGCCCATCACGGCCACGGTCTGCTCGATGTCGTCGCCCTCGGCCGGCGCGGTCTCGACCTCGCGGACCTCCGCGCCGCCCTCGTCGTCGAAGACCAGGGTGCTGGTGCGGCTCGCCCCGCCGATCGGCTTGAGCACGGAGGCGTAGGTGGTGCCGGTGTCGGGGTCGGTGCGGCGGGGCGCGGCGACGGAGTACACGAGGTGGTCCAGCCGGCCGCCGAAGCGCTCCTGGAGGAGCTCGGCGACCTGCTCCTTCACCGGGTCGGAGAAGGCGTCGCCGTTCAGGAACACCAGGTCCCGTCCGGCCGCGCGGGCGAGTTCGGCGGTGGCGGCGGTGCGGTACCAGCCCGCGGTGGCGGTGCGCCGTTCGGTCGGGGCCTTCTCGAAGGACACCGCGATCCCGCGGACTCCGGCCCGCTTGAGCCCGGCGACGGTGGCGGCGAGGCCGTAACCGGCCGAGGAGCCGATGACCAGGGCGACCGGACCGTCACCGTCGGGCACCCGGGCCGGGGCGGGGCAGGCTTCCCACATGTCGGTCACCAGCTGTCGGCAGCCCTCCGGGTGGGCGTCGAGGAAGAGGAAGCCCCGGTTGCGGGGAGTGAGGACACGCGGGGTCATGGTGGTACGTCCTGGGGGTCGGCCGGGGGCGCGGCGGGAACGGGGTGCGGCGTCCGGTGGGGTCCGCCGCGTGCTGCCAGTCTGCGGTGGCGGGGGCGCGGACGCGGGCGGTGTCCGGGGACAACGATCATGAGCGGATCTTGGAGGGGTTGCACCACGGGCCGGATCCGGCGGGCGTCCGCCGGATCCGACCGACGCCGTCCTGACGTGCGGTGATGCCCCCGACGGACGGCGGGGGCCGGGTGGCGGGGGCCGAACGGCGGGTGGGATTCCGGCCGGTGGCTCATTGTCATGTGCAAATTGGATTAGATGTTACTTCTGGGTAATCTTGCGGCGTCCGACGGGTGAACCACGAACCGCCCGCCATGCTCTGAAGGAACATCACGTGTCCCGACCCGGCTCCCGCCGCTCCGGTCGCGCGCTGCGCACCGCCCTCGCCGCCGCCGCTGCCACCACCCTGCTCGCCGTCGTGCCCACCGCGCCCGCCCACGCGGCGTCCGGGACACCGGCGGCCTCGGACGCCACCCACCTCGACGCCGTCGAGCGCGTCCTGCGGGAGGTGTCCCCCGGACTGGAGGGCACCGTGTGGCAGCGCACCGAGGGCAACAGCCTGCCCGGCGCCGGGAACGCCGCCGACCCGGCCGACTGGCTGCTCCAGACACCCGGCTGCTGGGGCGACCCCGCCTGCGCCGACCGGCCCGGCACCCGCGCCCTGCTGGCGAAGACGACGGCCGACGTCGCCGCCGCGACCCGCACCGTCGACATCTCCACCCTCGCGCCGTTCCCCGAGGGCGGCTTCGAGGACGCGATCGTGGCCGGTCTGAAGGCCGCCGTCGCGGCCGGGAACCGCCCCGTCGTGCGGATCCTGGTCGGAGCCGCGCCGGTCTACCACGCCAACGTGCTGCCCTTCCGCTACCGGGACGAACTGGTCGCCAAGCTCGGCCCCGCCGCCTCCTCGGTCAGCCTCAACATCGCCTCGATGACCGCCTCGCGCACCGCCTTCTCCTGGAACCACTCCAAGATCCTGGTCGTCGACGGACGCACCGTCATCTCCGGCGGCATCAACGGCTGGAAGAACGACTACCTCGACACCGCCCACCCGGTGTCGGACGTCGACCTCGCGCTGAACGGTCCCGCCGCGACCTCCGCCGCCCGCTACCTGGACACCCTCTGGGAGTGGACCTGCGGGCGCACCGGGCTGTTCGACAACGCGTGGTTCGCCTCCTCGGACGGCGGCGACTGCCGCCCGTCGATCGAGCGCGAGCTCAACCCGCCGGCCGCCGCCACCGGCGGCGTCCCGGTGATCGCCGTCGGCGGCCTGGGCGTCGGCATCAAGGACGTCGACGCCAAGTCCGCGTACCGGCCCGGGCCGGTGGCGGGCGCGGCGGACGCCAAGTGCAGCATGCTCACCCTGCACGACAACACCAACGCCGACCGCGACTACGAGACGGTCAACCCCGAGGAGAACGCCCTGCGCGCCCTCGTCGGCAGCGCGCGCAAGCACATCGAGATCTCCCAGCAGGACCTCAACGCCACCTGCCCGCCGCTGGCCCGCTACGACTCCCGCCTCTACGACACCCTCGCCGCCAAGCTCGCCGACGGGGTCAAGGTGCGGATCGTGGTCAGCGACCCGGCCAACCGGGGAGCGGTCGGCAGCGGCGGCTACTCGCAGATCAAGTCCCTCGCCGAGATCAGCGACGTGCTCAAGGCCCGGCTGACCGCGCTCACCGGCGACAAGGGGAAGGCCGCCGCCGCGCTGTGCGGCAACCTGCAGCTCGCCACCTTCCGCGCCGCGCCCACCGCCACCTGGGCCGACGGCCACCCGTACGCGCTGCACCACAAGCTGGTCGCGGTGGACGACTCGGCCTTCTACATCGGCTCGAAGAACCTGTACCCGGCCTGGCTGCAGGACTTCGGCTACATCGTCGAGGACGGCAACGCCGCCGCCCAGCTGGACCGTGAGCTGCTCGCGCCGGAGTGGAAGTACTCGCAGGCGACGGCGACCGTCGACTGGGCCACCGGGACCTGCCGCGCCTGACGCGTTCCCGTCCTGCCTCCGAGCCGCTCCTGATCGGCGCGACCGACCGGCCCCGGTGGACCGTCCTCCTGGACGTCCGCCGGGGCCGGTGGTGTGTCAGTCGTCGAGCGCGGAACGCTTCCGGTGGCGGGTGCGCCCGTTGCTGCGCTCGGTGTTGTTGCGGTCGCGGGCGCGGCAGGGGAGGTGGCGGGCGAGTGCGTCGCCGCAGTTGGCCTCGGCCATCCGGCGCACCAGGTCCGCCAACCGGGTGACGAGCGGGCGCAGCCGCGCCCGGAGGGCCGCGTCGGCGCGGGTGTCGAGATGCTCGACGGCGGAGCAGAGCCGGGTGACGAGGTGTGCGGTACCGCGAAGTGCGCGGCGGAGGTGGTTCACGCGAGTGCAACCGGCGAGTCACCCGACCGGTTCCGGCCGGGGGCCGGGTGGCCGATGCCAGCCACCCGTTCGTGCGCCCTGTGCGCCCCGTGCGCGCCCGCGTGAACGGAACGGGCGGGCGCGGGTGGGGCGTCGAGTGCCTGTCAGCCCGTCAGCCGATCGGTGCGCCCGTGGGTGCCGACTGCTGTCGGGCCCGCCGGCGTTCGACCAGGGTCGCCACGCCGAAGCCCAGGGCGGTCCAGGCGGCGGCGCCGACCACCTCGACCGCGAACACCGCCACTCCGCTGAAACGGAGGAGGACGCCGGTGGAGTTCAGCCAGATCGCACCCATCGGGTACAGGCCGAGGGCGCTCAGGCCGAGTCGTTCGTCCGGCCCGAAGACCTGCGTCAGCGGCGGCAGGCGGAGCGGTACGACCGGTGCGTCCGTGTCCGTGCCGGTACCGCCGTCCGGGGGTGTGTCCGTCGGCCCGGTGGTGGACGGGTCGGTCCCGGCCGGTACCAGGGGGTGGTCGAAGCCCCACCAGGTCTCTCCGTTGTCGAGCACCAGGACGGCGAACGCGCCGCCCGTACCGCCGCTCTGGCGGCCGAGCCACCCGGCGGCACCGGCGAGCCGGACGGCCGTCCGGCCCGTGACGTCCGAGTCGGCGAAGCGGGCGGCGTGGGTCTGGAAGGCGAGCGAGCCCGGACCCGGGTCCGGTGACGGGTCGGCGGCCTCGGGGTCGAGGCGCAGGCCCGAGCGGGCGGCGACGTCGCTGTCGTCGGAGGCCCCGGTTCGGAAGGTCCATTCGAAGACGGTGCCGTGGACCCGGACCCGCTGCCAGTCGATCACCGGGCTGGTGGCGTCCTCGGGCTCGTCGCAGCCGGTGTGCGGTGGATCGGTGGTCAGCGGGTACTCCCGGACCCGCAGCAGGCGGGTCGGAAGCAGGACGCGGCGGCCCAGGACGCCGTACAGAAGGCAGTACCAGATCACCAGCATGGTTATGAGGACGGGCACGAAGCGGCTGCTCGCGAACGGGCGGCCGGGGTGGACCAGGGGGAGCAGGGGTTCCGGGAACATCCCGAGACCGGGGTGCTCCGGGTCGCGCAGGATCCGGAGGCTGTCCCCGGCCGCGAGACGGTCCAGCTTGCCGCGCTCGTTCTCGACCGCCAGCGACGCCTCGGGCTGCCCGGCGGGGTGCACGGCGATCGTCGGGCCGTGCTCGCGCGGCCGTCCCGCGGCCTCCGCCGTGGAGAGGGCCACCGTGTTGTCGGTCCACCGGGCCCCGGCGGCGACCAGGGCCTTGTGCCTGGCGATCAGCTTGTGTTCGAGCGGCTGGTGCGCGGTCAGGAGGACGACCGGGACGGTCCAGAGCGCCGGCAGCACCATCGCCCAGCCGCTCAGGACCGACCGGCGGGAGCGCCTCGCCGTCCGCGCCGCGATCCCGCGCAGTTCGGCGGGTGACGGCCGGGGCCGGGGCGGGGCAGGCTCGGCGGGTCCGAGCGCCGGGGCGAGCCGGGAGGCGAGCAGCCAGGCGAGGCCGAGCAGCACGGTGACGGCGAAGGACAGCAGCACCTCCCAGCGCGGTGCCGGGTGCCAGGGGACCACCAGCAGCGTGCCCAGGGACCAGGCCGAGGCCAGGGCGACCGCGCCACCGGTCCCGAGCGTCCACGCGGTCGAGCGTCGGCCGGTCCCGCCCTTCGGCGGCGGCAGCGCGCGCGGTGGATCGAGATACTCGTGCATGGCACCCCCCGTGCCGACGACATCGCGCGGATCACGCTAGGCCCTGATCCGGCGTCGGTCCAGGCCGCGCCGACGGGTGGCCGAACCGGGGAGGTGCGGGCCCTCATGAGGGCCCGCACGCTCACAGGTGGAAGCCGCCGCCCCCGGTCTGGCGGTAGTTGTCGCCCTCCGGCGAGTACGGCTGTGCCGTGCGCTTCCGGTCGCCCAGACCGGCGAACCACAGCAGGGACGACAGTCCCGCGATGATGCGCTTCATCGGTGTTCCCCCTCGATCCCGGGCGCGCCGACGGGACCGGTGCGCCTCGCCCCGGATCGTACGGCAGGTCGGACCGCCGACGAACCGTTCCTGAGCCTTTCCTGAGCCTTTCTTGAGCCTGACGCTCTCAGGCCCTAACCGCGGCGGTGGCGCAGCAGCGCTGTGGCGATGGCCGTCTGGGTCGGCTCCAGGGCGGTCCGGCCGTCCTCGATGTCCCAGAGGACGTTCTGCAGTACCCGGGCGAGGGTCCAGCCGGCGGCGCGGGGGCGGTCGAGTCCGAGGGCTTCGGTGAGCAGGTCGAAGCGGCGCAGTACGGTGCGGCCCGCGTCGGCGCCGGCCAGGACGGTGTCCCAGCGCTGGTCGATGGCGGGGAGCAGTTCGAACCCCGGGTCGCCGGAGAGCGGTTCGGGGTCGATGACGAGCCAGGGCTCGCGTTCGCCGGCCAGCACGTTGCCGTCGTGCAGGTCCCAGTGCAGCAGCCGGTCGCCGGGCTCGGCGAGCAGCGGGGCGACGGCCGCCGCGCAGTCCCGCAGCAGTCGGCGTTCGTCCGGGTCGCTCAGGGCCGGGGCGGCGCGGGGTGCTTCGTCCAGCATGGCGGCGGCGATGTCGTCGAGCCGGCGCAGGCCCGGTGGGGCGGGGGTGGCGGTCAGCCGGGCCATCAGTGCGGCGAGCAGCCGCAGCGCGGTGTCGTCGTCGGCGACAGTGCCGAGCGGGCGGGTCGCGTCGAGCCGTTCGAGCAGCTGGGTTCCGCTGTCGGGGTGGTGGTCGAGCAGCAGGACGGCGCCGTCGCCGCGCCAGGCCCGCAGTCCGGTCGCCACCCCGGCGGTCTCGGGGCGGACCTGTTGCAGCCGGAGGACGGCGGGGGAGCCGTCCGGCCGAAGGACCGGGAGGACCAGGGAGGCCATGCCGTGGGCGGCGGGGCCGTCCGGGTGCAGGCTCCAGCGGTCGAGGAAGTCGGCCGCGAGCGAGGGAAGTTCGCGAATCCATTGGCGTTCGGCGGTGCCGTGGGCGCGGTAGGAGGTGGCGAAGGCCTCGGGGACGTCGACCGGGCCGGGTGTGTTCATCGGAACCTCCCTCGGCGGGGCGGCGGTGTACCCCGACTCGTCCGTCCCGACTCTCGCACGGACCGGCCGCGGGGTCGAATCGACGGGAGTGGCAGCGGATTCGGTCAGCTGACGGTGTCTCGGTCGAACGGTGTGCCGAGACTGGTGGTGGCACCCCGGCCCGGGGGCGGGGTGCCACCCGGTCCGGCGCTGCTGGAGCGGGCTCCGGTCGACGGTCGGCACCCGGCTGTCGGAACCCGGCTCCGACCGGCAATGCCCATGCCATTGTCACAAGATGTACCGAACTTCTCCACCAATGCCTCCGGGGCCCTAGCATCCTGCGCGGGGTTGCCGGAGGATCGCCCTCCGGCTCCGCCCGTGCGCCCTCGTGCGACAGCAACTCCCTTGCGAGGAAACGTGTCTGACTGGTCGTTGGCCATCGACTTCGGTACCTGTTTCACCACCGCGGCCGTCCGGGCCGAGCGGCCCGGCACGGAGTCCGGCGCGCGGTCCGGCGTCGCGTCCGACGGCGCGGGGAGCGCAGCGACGGCGGTCGAGATCGAGAACAGCCGCTACCTGCCGTCCCTGGTCTGCCTGGGCGACGACGGCCGGCTGCTCACCGGCCGGGCCGCCGTCCAACTCGCCGCCCAGCGGCCGGAACGCGCCGAGCAGCACCCCAAGCGGGCGCTGCTGCGGCAACCGGCCGTGCTGCTGGACGACCGGGAGGTGGACACCGTGGACCTGGTCGCCGCCGTGCTCGCCCGGGTGGCCGGCGAGGCGCGGGCGGTGTGCGGCGGGACGGACCCGGCGCGCACCGTGCTCACCCACCCCGCCGACTGGTCGCCCGCCGACCTGGACCGGCTGGTCGAGGCCGCCGGGCGGGCCGGGCTGGACGCGCCGGAACTGCTGCCCGAACCGGTCGCGGCCGCCCGCTTCCACGCGGCGAACGCCCGGGCCGGTGACGGCGCGCCGATCGCCGTCTACGACCTCGGCGGCGGCACCGTGGACACCGCCGTCCTCCGCCGGGAGGGGGACGGCTTCCGTGCCGTCGCGGTGGCGGGGGATCCGGACTTCGGCGGCCGTGACCTGGACCAGGCCCTGTTCGAACTGCTCCGGGACCGGGCCCTGGACCTCGACCCGGCGCCCTGGCAGCGGCTCCAGGCCGACCGGACGCCCGTAGGCTCCCACCAACGCTCGCAGCTGTCACGTGAGTTGACCCTGGCCAAGGAGTCGCTGTCGAGCACCGGCACGGTGTACCTCGCGGTGCCCGGCTACCCGGAACCGTTCGTCGTGCAGGGCGGCGAGTACCGGGCCGCCGTCACCCCGGCGCTCACCGCCTCGGTGGGGCTGCTGGAACGCACCGTCGCCCGCGCCGGTCTCACCCCGGCCGAACTCGGGGCCGTCGTACTCTGCGGGGCGGCCAGCCGGACACCGCCGGTGGCCGACCTGGTCGCCGCCCGGCTCGGCCGGATCCCCGAACTGGCCGCCGACCCCAAGGCCGCCGTCGCCCTCGGCGCCCTCACCGACCCGCCCGCCCCGCCGCCGCCCGACGGCGCCGCGGCCGGGGGGACGGGATCCGAGGCCGCCGGTCCGGGCCGCTGGGCGGTCGCCCACTACCCGGCCGAGGTCGACCCCTGGTTCGACTACGACTGAACCCGGCCGGGTGGTCCGCGAGGTGAGCGCCGCCGCAGCGCCGCACCGCGCTCCGCCCTGCCCGGAAACGGGGCCGACCCGACTCGGCCCGATCCGCCCCGACCCGAGGACCCGCGACAACCCGAGGAACCGCATGGACATCGTGATGCTCGGCCACAGCGCGGCCGGGAAGACCAGCTACCTCTCCCTCATGTACGCCGCCATGTGCGACGGCGTCGAGGGCATGACCCTGCGCACCGCCGACCGCGACGCGCACCGCTCGCTGCTCGCCGACGCCCGCGCCATCCTGCGTGGCCACTACCCGCGCGCCAGCGACCGCCCCCAGTGCTACGAGTTCGTGCTCTGCCACGACGGCGACGAGATCTTCCCGTTCCGCTGGACGGACCACCGCGGCGGCGCGCTGACCGAGCACCGCCGCTCCAGCCCGCAGGCCGCCCGGCTGCACGACGACCTGGTCCGCGCCGACGGGATCGTGCTGTTCGTCGACGCCCTCCGGCTGGACACCGACCCGGAAGCGGCGGAGGACGTCCGCCGGCTCGTCGTCCGCGTCCACCAGGCGGTCTCCGACCGGGAGGAGAACCTCACCCCGCTGGTGATCGCCCTCACCAAGACCGACCTGGTCGACCTCGGCGCCGACGACGCCGAGGAGCGCTTCCTTGTCCCGTTCCTGCCGCTGATCGAGGCGGTGCAGGAGACCCGCCACATCCAGGGGGCGTTCATCCCGCTGGTCTGCGGGCCGGAGCCGGAGGGCGTGGCGCTCCCGGTGCTGTGGACGCTCCGGTTCGGCATCGTCGGCCGGGCCGTGGAGCTGTCCGCCTCGATCGAGAGCCTGATGGCCTCGGCCCGCCAGGCCGACCAGCGGGACACCCTGTGGGACCGGATCAGCAGCTGGTGGGAGGACGAGCCGTCCTGGGCCTCGATCCGGGACCGCGACCGGGCCCGCGCTGCCGCTGAACTCTCCCGCCTGGAGCCGCTGGTGGCCCCGGCCGACCGGCTGGGCGAGCTGCTGGAGGACGTCCTCTCGTTCTGAGCGGACGCCCCGACTCCCGGCCCCTGGCCTCCTGACCCGACCCGCACGACCTGCCCTGCTCACCGAGAGGACCCCGCACCATGGCCGTTCCCAAGCTCACCCTGACCATGCTCGGCGCCAGCGGCTCCGGCAAGACCGCCTACCTGCACGGCATGTACAACCGCCTCTCGATGGGCGTGCAGGGCTACTACCTCTACGCCACCGATCCCGACCTCGACCTCGACCTCGCCGAGCACTGGGCCACGCTGCGCCGCAACGGCACGATGCCCAAGGCGACCTCGGAGGACCCGATCGCCTACGACTTCGTGTTCCGCCGCGGCATGCGCGACCTCATGACCATCGACTGCGTCGACTTCCGCGGCAACGCCGCCCTGGACCGCCGGGGCACGGCCAAGGACGTCGACATGCTGCAGGAGCGGATCGCGGTGTCCGACAGCATCATCGTGGCGCTCGACTCCGAGCACGTCGCCGAATGGATCCGGCACGGCACCCCCGGGAACCTGGAGCGGTTCGGGGAGCCGATGGAGATCTCCCGGTTCGGCCGGGCGATCTCCGAGGTCTTCAGCCGCCGGCTGGACGACGGCGATCCGGTGCCCGGCGTGACCGTCCTGCTCACCAAGGCCGATCTGCTCGCCGAGCGCACGGGCATGCGGGCCTCGGAGGCCCTGCAGGCCGCGGCCCGCAACCTCCGCAACCTGCTGCCGTGGCTGGCCGGTGACGAGGCCGAGGGCGTCACGACGGCGCTCTGCGCCGTCCAGCTCGGCAACTTCGGCGGGGCGGTCCAGGCGACCGTGGACGCCAGCCGGATCGCCCCGAAGAACCTGCACCTGCCGATCATCTTCAGCCTCCGCCACTACCTCAGCGAGGGCATCGTGCGGAACCGGCAGGAGATGTCCCGGCTCTCCGACAGTCTGGACGCCTCGCGCGGCGAACTGGCCGCGCTCAGCCAGGGCTTCTTCGGCGGGCTGTTCAAGGGCGCCCAGAAGGACAGCGCCCGTCAGCAGATCGACCGGTTGGTCGCCAGCAGTTCCGCGACCGCCGCCGACCTCCAGAAGGCCCAGGACCGCTGCCGCGACCTCGACGACGAGCTGAAGGGGATCCCGATCTTCCGTGACGGCCGGTTGCTGACGGACTGAGGGACCGGGGGAGCGAGGGACCGACGGACCGACTCACGGACGGACTGATGAGATGACGACGAACACGCAGCACGGGCCGGAGCCCGAGCCCTCCTCCGCCCCGCCGGACCCGGACGCGGAACCGGCCGTGCCGGGCGGCTGGTCGGCGCTGGTCTACGGCCGCACCCTCCAGGTCGACCAGTGGTGGCGGGCGCTCCCCTCCGGGGTCGACCGGCAGGGACCGGTGGCGGACGCGGTGCGCGCCGCCGTCGCGGGCGGGAACCGACTGGAGGCGGGCCCGCGCTTCCTGCTCCACCGCGACGCCCGCGGCGTCCTGGTCGGCGCCGCCTGCGAGTTGGGCCGGATCAGCCGGACCATGGTGCACGACCGGTTCGGCCGGCCGCTGTACGGCTTCGTGGGCTGGTACCGGGCCGCGGCGCCGGACGCTGCCGACCCGAGGATTCCCGAACTCGCCGAACTGACCGCCCACTTGGTCGACTGGGCCGGGCCGGTCTACACCGAGTGGATCGCGCCGACCTGGGAGGCGGTCGGCCGGGAGGAGGCCGAGCCCAGGACCACCCGGCCGGTCGCCGCCCCGTGGCACGGGGTAGCCGCGCCCTCGCCCACGGCGGCGGTCTGGCTGCCCGCGCACTCGGCCGGGACGCATCTGCTGCCCGAGTCGGACGCGGCCGCCCTCTGGTCGGCGGCCGCCGGGGCGGCCCGGGACCGGTGCCTGCTGGCCACCGGCTGGCGGCGGCGCTCCGACGCCGAGGCGCACCGGTTCACCCATCTGACCAGTGCGGACTGCCGGGCGTACGAGTTGCTGCGGCCCCCGCCGCCCCCGCGGCCCGCGCCGCCGCGACCCGTGCCCGTGGTGGGGCCCGGCCCGGCGGTCGGACCGACGGGATCCGACGGAGGGGCCGGAGGGACCGGGGGGACCGGGGGGAGCGAGGGTGCGGGCGACCCGGACTCCTCGCTCGCGGAGACCTTCCGGGCCGGTCGCCGGGCGCTGCGGAGGATGACGCGGGGCCTCTTCGGGGCCGAGGAGTCCGGGGCGGCCGAGCCGCCGACCTCGCCGGGGCCGCAGAAGCCTCCCGGGGCCGGCCGCCGCTACTACGGCGACCTGGACGAGGCGTCGGCCGGCCCGGCGCAGCCGCCCGCCCGCCCGGCGCAGCCCGACGGCGCCCGCCCGGCGCCCACCGGTCCCGCGTCCACCGGTCCCGCGTCCACCGTTCCAAGGCCCACCGGCCCCGCCGCCCCCGGCCGTCGGGCGGAGGCCACGCCGTTCCGGCGGACCCGCGCGGTCGACCCCCAACAGGCCGACCTCTCCGGCATGTTCGGCGAGTTCGACGAGCCCGGACCCCCGCCGCCCGCCGCGCCGCCCACCGCCCCGCCCGCAGGAACTCCGCCCGCCGCCCCCTCGGACCCGCAGAAGACCCGCTCCGAGGCCCCCGGCCCCGGGCCCACCGACGACTCCGCCACGGGAGAACCCTCATGACCCCGCCCCGCCCCGAAGCCCCCTCCCGGGCCCGCGTGCTGGACTTCGCGGCCCGCACCGCCGAGCTCCTCGAGCGCGCCGCCCGCGCCGCCGCCGCCGAGGCCGCCGACACCGACCGGGCAGCCGACCGCACTGCCGACCGCGCCCCCGAGACGTCGTCCGACGACGCCGGCGACGGCGTCCAGCGCCTCCGCGACGAGGCCGCCCGGGCCGCCGACGGCTCCGCCACCCTGGTGGTGGTCGGCGAGAAGAAGCGCGGCAAGAGCTCCACCATCAACAGCCTGGTCGGCGTCCCCGACCTCCTCCCGGTCGACGCCGACGTCGCCACCGGCGTCCACATCGTCGTCCGGTACGGCGAGCACCCGCGCGCCGTCGCCCACCTGCGGTCCGACGGCGACGCCCCGGAGGCCCCGCCGCGCACCGAGCAGATCCCCCTGGAGCGGATCGCCGAGTACGCCGCCGTCGACCCGCGCACCGGCCGTCCGCGCCGCCTCGACGTCCACCACGTCGAGGTCGAACTGCCCGTCCCGCTGCTGGCCGCCGGACTGGAACTCGTCGACACCCCCGGTGTCGGCGGCCTCGTCGGCGGGCACGCCCAACTCGCCCTGGCCGCCCTGGAGAACGCCGACGCACTGGTCTTCGTGGTCGACGGATCCAGCGAACTCACCCGCTCCGAGCTGGACTTCCTCGGCCGGGCGACCGAGCGCACCGCCGAGACGGTGTTCGTGCTCACCAAAACCGACAGCTACGACGCCTGGCCCACCGTCGTCGAACGCAACCGCGAACTGCTCGCCCGGCACGCCCCCAGGCACGCCGAGGCACCCTGGTTCCCGGTCAGCAACCGGGCCCGCCGCGACGCCGTCGAGGCCGCCGACGCGGGCGAACTCCACGAGGCGGCCGAACTCCTGGCGGAGAGCGGCTTCGAACCGCTGGAGGCGCTGCTGCGCCGCCGGATCGCCGCCCGGGCGGCCGAACTGCGGCTCGCCAACGTGGTGCACGTCGCCCTCGCCGCGCTCGCGGCACCGCTGGCCGAGCAGGAGCTGCGGCTCCGGTCGCTCCAGCAGGAACCGGGCCTGGCCGCCGAGGTCGAGCGGGCCGAGGAGGCGCTGCGGCAGCTCCAGCCGGAGAGCGCGCAGTGGCGGCGGGCCCTGACGACCGGCTCCCGCGAACTCAAGAACACCCTCCAACTGGGCTTCCGGCGCAGCCTCAACGACGTCCGCCAGGTCGCCGAGGCGAAGATCGCCACCTCCGAACCCGCTGCGCTCGCCGAGGAGTTCCCGGCCGAGCTGGAGGCACAGGTGGAGGCGGTCTGGCTGCAGCTGGACAACGCGGCCCGCCGCGGCCTGGCCGTCCTGGAGCAGCGGGTCCGCGACGAGTGCGCCACCGTGCTCGACGCCGGGCACGCGGACGGGAAGGGCGACGGGCGCGCCGACGGTTCCGGGCCCGGCACGGAACTGGCACTCGTCGAGGAAGGCGCCGTCATCCGCGCCGAACGCGGCACCCTGCTGCCGGAGATGGTGCGCTCCACCCACCGCGACGGCGGTCCGCTCGGGATGCTGGAGAACGTGATCCCGACCGTCGGCACCGCCGCCACCTTCGGCACCGTGATCGGCCTGCTCACCAGCAGCGTCCTGCTGCCAGCGGTGGCCAGCTACGCGATGCTCGCGGTCCTCACCCGCCGCCGGCGCCAGCGCGCCGAACTCGGCCGGGTCCGCGGCGACGCCACCCGCCACCTCAACCGGGTGCTGACCGAGCTGACCACCGAGATCCCCGCGCAGATCACCGACCACGTCGACGGGTTGGCCGACCGGCTCGGCCTGGCGCTGGACCGCGCGATCGCCGACGAGCGGCTCCGGCTGGAACGCCGACTGGCCGAGCACCGGCGCAACCTGGCCGCCTCCGCCGCCGAACTCGCCGCCGCCCGGGACCGCACCAAGCGCCGGATCGGCGCCCTCACCACCCTGCGCGACGAGGGCCTCGCCCTCGCGCACGGCCTGGCCGCCACCGGCCGCCCCGACCCGGACCGGAGCTGACCGCAATGGACCTCTCCCAACTGCGGCTGGTCGCCCTCGGCCACAGCAGCGCGGGCAAGAGCAGCTGCCTCGCCGCGATGTACACCCGCCTCGCGGCCGGCCGCAAGGGCTTCCGGCTGACCACCGCCGACACCGCCCTCGCCCAACACCTCACCGCCACCGGCAAACTGCTGGGACGCGGAATCTATCCGCCGCCGTCCTCCCGCCGGACCGAGCTGACGGCCGGCCTGACCTTCGGCCGCCGCGAGGTCCTCGGCTTCGAGTGGACGGACTACCGGGGCGGGGCACTCACCGGTTCGGCCGCCGACGACCCCGAGACCGCGCAACTCCTGGAGCGGCTCACCCACGCGGACGCGGTGGTGGTCTTCGCCGACACCCAGCGCCTCGCCACCGACCCCGAGTCCCAGGACGAGGTGCGCCGCACCGTGGTGCTGCTGCACCGCGCCGTCGACGAGCAGCCGACGCCGCTCCCCGTCGTGCTCGTCTACACCAAGGCCGACCTGGTCACCGACCCCGCCGACTGGGCCCGGGCCCGGGCCGCGGCGGCCCCCTTGGAGGAACTGCTCGTCAGCGGCGGCCGGGTGCGCGGGACGGCGGTCGCGGTCTCCTGCGGCACATCGACGCGCGGGGTCGCCGTGCCCGTCCTGTGGTGCCTGTCCGTCCTGCTCACCCACCGGGCGGACGAGGTCGCCCGGAGCCTCGGTTCGACCAGGGAGCTGATCAAGGACCTGCGCAAGCAGGCCAACGGGATCGACAGCATGGTCTCCTGGTTCAAAGGGGTGGACAGCGCGGCCAAGCGGCTCAAGTACTGGGAGGAGGTGGGCCGGGAGGAGAAGGCGGAGCTGGCCCTGCTCGACCGCCCGTCGCGGCGGCTGGCCCGCCTGCTGAACGCGGAGCAGCGCGGCACCGTACCCCCGGCGGCCGCACCCGTCCCGTCGGCCGCCCGGTGACGGCCGCCCCGCCGCGCGGCGGTGAACTCGCGCCACTGGTGGCCGGGTTCACCGCCGAACTCGAGGGCCTGCTGCCCCCGGGGCCGCCCGCCGCGGCGGTGCGGGCGGCCCGCGAGCGGCTGGCCGGCCGCACCCTGCGGATCGCGGTCGGCGGCCGGATGAACGCGGGCAAGTCCACCCTGGTGAACGCCCTGCTGGGCCGCCGGCTCGCCGCCTCCGCCGCCACCGAGTGCACCACCGTGGTGGCCTGGTTCCGGCCCGGACCGCTCAACCGGATCCAGGTCCGCCACCGGGACGGAACCGCGCACTGGCGGCCCGGCGGCCTGCCGCGCGACCCCCGCGACCTCGGCCTGCCCGCCGAGCAGATCGCCGAGGTCGTGGTCGAGGCCGCCGGACTGCGTCCCGTCGGCGACTGCGAACTCGTCGACACCCCCGGCCTGGACTCGCTCAGCGGCCTCGACGCGCCCGCGCTGGACGCCCTCGCCCGCGCGGACGCGATGATCTACGTCATGCCGCACCCCGGCGCCGGCGACGCCGAGGCCCTCGGCGCCCTGCGCGCCCAGGCCGACGGCCGGATGACCGCGCTCAACGCCGTCGGCGTGCTCAGCCGGATCGACCTGCTCGGCGAGGGCCACGGCGACCCCTGGCCGCGCGCCCGCCAGGTCGCCGCCACCAACGCCGAACGGCTGGCCGGCCTCGTCGACGAAGTCCTCCCGGTGGTCGGACTGCTCGCCCAGACCGCCCTCGGGGACGACTTCACCGAACCGGACGCCGCCCTCGTCCGCCGGCTCGCCGACGCGCCCGCCGGGGAGCTGCGCCGCGCCCTCTACTCCGGCCGGCGCTTCCTCGACTGGGACACCGGGCCGCTCACCCGCACCGAACGCGGGCGGCTGTTCGGCCTGTTGGGCGTCTACGGCATCGACACCGCGCTCGCGGCCGCCCGCCGGTACCGGGCCGAGGGGCGGCCGATCGGCGCGGCCGCGCTGCTGGCGGAGTTCCGCGCGGCCTCCGGCATCGCCGCCGTGGTCGAGCAGTTGACCCGCCGGTTCGTCGACACCGCCGACGTGCTGCGCTCGGCCGCCGCCCTCGGCGCCGTCGAGGCGGCCCTGGCCACCGGCGAGGACCTCCCCGCCGACCTGCTCCGGCAGGCCCGCGCCCGGATCGGCGAGCTGCGCCGGCACCCTGAGCTGCGCCGCCACGAACTCGCCCGCGCCCTGGCCGCCGTGGCCGCCCGGCGGATCGAACTCGACCAGGACGCAGTCGAGTCTCTGCTCGCCCTCGCCACCGGCCGCACCCCGGCCGCCCGGCTCCGCCTGCCCGAGGACACCACCCCCGCCGCCCTGCGCCGGGCGGCCGCGCACGCCGCCCGCGACTGGCGCCGCCTGGAGGACGGCCCGCTGCGCGACGTCGGCCGGTACGCGCGGATCGCCCGAGAACTGTGCGAGGCCATCTACTTCGCCACCCCACCGGAGGGAACCCCATGACCGACCCCGACCGGACCTGGGACGACGGCCGCCTCCACCCCGAGGACGTCGTCGAGGCCGCCGACCACACCGCCTACGAGTCCCCGTCCGACTACTACCACGGCGACAACGGCCACGAGCCCGACCCGGCCCCGCAGCCCGACCGGTCGGCGGAGGACGGCTGGTGAGCCGGGGCCCGATGCCGAGGCTGCCGAGCGTGCGGCGGGCCCGGCCGCTGGTCGCGGCCGGGCCCTCGTACAGCGCGCAGCACCCGCTCCTGGGCAGCGGTGCGCGGGTCAGCTCGTACCGGTGACGTAGAGGGGCTTCATGTCGACGACCGTGGTGGTCACCGTGTGGCCGAGCCCTTCGCGGGCGGCGTTGGCGAGCAGGCCGGTGTCGCCGTCGGCCCGGTAGGCGTACAGGCCACCGAGCTTCTTGGCGCGGGCGTACTCGGCCTTGGCCTTCACCGTGCGCGGGGTGTCCAGGGAGATGAAGACGCCGCTCTCCGGGTTGTGGAGGAAGTCGGCGTCGGCGCGGGTGTCGGTGTACAGGCTGAAGCCGTTGCGACCCGTGCCGTTCTCCAGATCGAGGTAGTTGCGCAGGATGTCCGCCTGCTCGCTCTTGCCCGACTCGAACGAGCCGACCGTGGTCCGGTCGGGGTAAGCCTCGTACGAGCCGCTCAGCGGCGAGATCCCCCGGACCTGCGCCCGCTGGGCGTTGCGGGTGTGGGTGGCGTAGGCCAGGTGGATGACACCCGGGGCGACGTTCAGCTCCTCGACCAGGTACGTCACCGCGGCGTCCACGCTCTGCGGCTCGTCGGCGTGGGGGTCGTGGCGCAGCGGAGCGTGGTGTGCGAGGCCTTCGGCCCACGGGGAGCCGAAGTGGTCGAAGGCGAGGAGGTTGACGCGCTGCGCGCCGGCGGCGACGAGCAGCGGGACGTTCATGTCCCTGATCCGGTCGACGACGGCGGGGGCGCTGATGGCGATGGTGGCGTTCGGGAGCTTCTGCCTGACCGCGCGGATGAGCTGGGCGAAGTTCTCGGGGTCCTCGGGGCCGTAGGCGTTCTCGGGTGCGCCGGGTACGCCGGGGAACTGCCAGTCGAGGTGGACGGCGGTGAACATGGGGAAGGCCTGGAAGATTCGGGCGAGGGAGTCGGCGAGGGCCTCCCGGGACTTGGCTTCCTTGGCGATGCGGTGGAACGCTTCGCTCATCTCCCAGCCGCCGACGTCCAGGCCGACCTTCAGCTTCGGGTTCTTCTTCTTCAGGGCGGCGACGGCGCCGAGCACGCCGCGGGCCTTGTCCTGGGTGAAGTTGCCGGCGCTGTCGTCGCTGAACCAGCCGTCGAAGCCGAAGCCGATGTGCGCGAGAACGTCGTTCCAGCCGTCGGTGAACGTGGCCCGGCCGCGCCGGTCGGGCAGGTCGGACCGGCTGGAGGCGATCTTGAAGTCGAGGGCGGCGCGCTCGATGACGTCCTTCTTCTCGCCCTGGTCGCCGATGATGCCGACGCCGCCGATGACGATCTCGTCGAAGGCGTCGGCGGGGATGCGGGCAATGTCCGCGCCCGGCCCGCCCTGGCGGTAGTCGAGGTTGACGTCGCCGGCGAACTGGCCGTAGCGGTCGTCGTAGGCGGTGTACGACGCCACGGCCCCGGACAGGGTCAGGCCGTTGCCGCCCTGGTAGGTGTTGAAGACCGTCTTCGCCGACCGGCGCGGGGTGTAGGACAGCTTGACGTCCTCCGTCGCCGGGTCGAAGCCGTTCACCTCGTAGGTCTTCTCGGCCGCTCCCTTGCCCCATACCGCGCCATTGACGTCGATGCCCGGATCGGAGGCGTTGACCAGCTCACTCACGACGGATTCCCCTCGGTTGCAACCACGATGCGTACGTCCACCGCCGGGCGCCCCGGGTGGAGGGAGGCGCGGGTGGAGGGCATGGTCGATGCCGAACGACCGGTGCCGCATGCATCCTCGGTGACGATCGGTCAGATCTGCGGGGTCGAATCTCGATCTTCACTCGATAGGGTGATCTTCGAGGCATTGCCGCCCCGCCCCGACCGGCGTCAGTGGTGCGGGCCGTGCCACCAGTGGCCGGTGCCGGGGTCGTGGTCGGGGTGGTCCGGGGAGGCTAAGGGGTCGTGGTGGTCGCCGTGGTGCCCGTCGTGGCCGCCGTGGTCCTCGCCGTACGGGGTGCCGGTGTCCTCGTGGTGGGGGTCGTGGTGGTGCGGGTCGGTCGACCAGGCGTCGGTGCCCCAGCCGTCGTGGTGCCAGCTGTCCTCGTGGTGCGGGGCCGCGTCGTGGTGGGGGGAGCCGTCTCCACCGTGCTGCCCGTGGTGCTCGTCCCCGTAGCCGTCGTGGTCCCCGCCGTGCCCGTGGGTCCCGTCGTGGCCGTGCTGCCCGTGGTCCTGCTGCTCGTGGTGCCCGTCGGCCGGGTCCCCGTCGTGGTGCGGCGGCGGGTCGTCGTGGTGGTGGGTCGGCGGGGTCGCGCCGAGGGCGATCCCGACGGCGGCGTCCCCCAGGCCGCGCAGCAGCGCCGAGCGCCGCTCCCGGCGCGGGGTGCCGGGCGCGGCCGGCGGGGCGAGTACCACCAGCGCGCCGTCCCGGGGTGTGCCGAGCCAGGCCTTCGTCTTGAAGCGCTTGGCCGGGACGGCCACCGTGATGCTGGTGAACGCGTCCACCGGGAGGCCGCCGGCGCCCGCCGCGAAGGCGTCCGCGAACAGGTCGTCGGCGACCACCAGCGCCAGATCGGTGTCCGGGGTGTCCTTGAGCGCCGACCGGGCGTGCTCGCAGTCGAGCAGCCGGCAGGCGGTCTCCACCGCGCGGGCCACGTACCCGAGGGCGGCCCGCTGCACCCCGCCCTGGGCGAGGGCCGCCCGGATCCGGAGCCGCCCCGCCGTCCCGGGAGCCCGGTTGAGGGTGTGCAGGGCGTCGCGCAGGCCGAGGACG
Source organism: Kitasatospora purpeofusca (assembly GCF_000718025.1). Taxonomy (GTDB): domain Bacteria; phylum Actinomycetota; class Actinomycetes; order Streptomycetales; family Streptomycetaceae; genus Kitasatospora; species Kitasatospora purpeofusca. The sequence continues at coordinate 71,961 of NZ_JODS01000005.1, read as the reverse complement.
AGCCCGGGCAGCGCCTTGGCCTCGTCGACGTCGGGCGGCAGCAGGAGCAGCTGCCCGTCGCCCCGGTCCTGGGCCTCGCAGCGCCCCCGGTCGACGCCGGCCCGCCCGCAGGCGTGGTCCAGGGCGCGGTCCAGCCGCTCCTGGACGGCCTGCTGCACCCAGTACGGCCGCCCGCTGTACGCCTCGATGTCGACCACCAGGACGACCCGGCGCACCCTGGGCGCGAGGGCGCCGCTCATGACCGGCCGCCCCGGTCGGTGGGGAGGGCGAGTCCGGCCGCCGCAGCGAGCGGGGTGCGGTCGCGGACGACCAGCCCGCGGTAGCCGGTGCGGACGGCGCCCTGGTCGCGGAGGGTGCGCAGGGAGCGTTCGACGCTGGCGGCGGAGAGCCGGGCGAGCGCCGCCAGGTCGGCGTGGCTGAGCGGGATGTCGATCCGCAGGCCCTGCTCGGTGGGCACGCCGCAGGAGTCGAGCAGGATGAGCAGGGTGCGGGCGAGCCGGGCCAGGCCGGTGCCGTGGCCGACGTCGATCCGGTAGCGGGTGGCCAGGCGGAGTTTGCGGGTGACGGAGCGCTGGAGCGCGAGCGCGGCGGCGGGCCGGTCGGCGAGGTAGTCCAGGAAGGCGGCGGCGCCGATCTCCCTGGTGGTGCTGGTGCGCACGGCGAGGACGCTGGCGGAACGCGGTTCGCCGTCCAGGACGGCCAGTTCGCCGACGAGTTCGCCGGGCTGGCGGACGGCGAGCAGGGCCTCGCCGCCGTCCTCGGTGGCGGCCACCACCTTGACCCAGCCGGTCAGCAGGACGACGACCCGGTCGCCGGGCTCGCCCTCGATCATCAGCGCCTCGTTGTGCGCGTAGACCCGCCTGGTGCCCAGGCCGTGCAGGGTCCGCAGGTCGTCGGCGCCGAGCCCGGCGAAGGGGCCGCGCTCGAAGGGAACGACCGTGGCGGTGCCGGGTCTTGCCCGTCCTGTCGCCGCCCCGGTCCGGTCGCGTGAGTCGTCCATGCTGCCTGCCCCCACCCGGTCGGCAACCCGCCCCGACCGGGGCGATTCCGTACGGAACATAGCGCACCGCCCGCCGCGGTGTCAGTCCCGGAGCACCGTGCGGCCGCGGTCCGCCCGTTCCCGGGTTCGGTCGCCGACGAAGCACAACCACAGGGCGTTGCCGGTTAGTTGACGATGCGTCAGGATCTGGGGGAGCGAGGTGCCGGTTCCGGGCCTCGGACCGGAGGGGGTCGGACGGTGGTTTCAGGAATACGCCTGCGCAGGATCTGCGCGGTGCTCGGCGCGGCCGTCGCGCTGTCGATCGGCGCCGGCGGGGTGCTCCCCGCCTCGGCGGCGGTGCCCGAGGGGATCGTGCAGGGGGAGGGATCGCCCGGGGCCGTCCCCGGCACCTATCTGGTGGTGCTCAAGCCGGGCACCGCGCAGCGGAGTTCGGTCGCGGCCGGGGCGGCGGCGCTGGCCCGCTCGTACGGCGGCACGGTGCGTCGCAGCTTCGACGCGGCGCTGCCCGGTTTCTCGGCCGCGCTGACGCCCCGGCAGGCGCGCCGGCTGGCCGCCGACCCGTCGGTGGCGGTCGTCTCGCAGAACCGCCGGGTGCGGGTGGACGGCGTGCAGACCTCGCCGGGCTCCTGGGGGCTGGACCGGGTCGACCAGCGGCGCTTCCCCTACGACGACCGCTACACCTACCCGGACACCGCGGGCGCCGGGGTGACGGCGTACATCATCGACACCGGGGTGCGGATCACCTCGGAGGAGTTCGAGGGGCGGGCCTCGTACGGCTACGACGCGATCGACGGCGACGACGTCGCGGACGACGGCTACGGCCACGGCACGCATGTCGCGGGGACGGTGGCGAGCAGTTCGTTCGGTGTCGCCAAGGCCGCGAAGATCGTCTCGGTCCGGGTGCTGAACGACGACGGCGAGGGCACCACGGAGCAGGTGGTGGCCGGCATCGACTGGGTGACCAGGCACGCCGTCCGCCCGGCGGTGGTCAACATGAGCCTCGGCAGCGACCCGGACCCGGTGATGGACGCGGCGGTGGCGGGCTCGATCGCCACGGGTCTGACCTACACCGTCGCGGCCGGCAACCAGAGCGTCGACGCGAACGAGCACTCCCCGGCCCGGGTGCCGAGCGCGATCACCGTCGGTGCGACCGACCGCGACGACACCCAGGCGTACTTCTCCAACTACGGCCCGCTGGTGGACCTCTACGCGCCCGGCGTGGCCATCACGTCGGCCTGGTACGTGAGCGACCTCGGCGGCTTCGGGGTCGAGATGTCGGGCACCTCGATGGCCGCTCCGCACGCGGCGGGGGCCGCCGCGCTGTACCTGTCGTCCCATCCGGCTGCCACGCCCGCCCAGGTGTCCGCGGCCCTGATCTCGGCGGCGACCGTCGGCTCGCTGCGCGAGCTCGGCCAGGGCTCCCCGGACCGGCTGCTGTACACCGGCACGGTGCCGAACCGCCCGCGCGGCCCGCTGTTCGCCCAGCCGGCGCCGGTGACCTTCGACGGGAAGGGCACGGTCGAGTCGCCGGTCACCGTGACCGGCGTGAGCGGCAGGGCGCCGCGCGACCTGGACGTGGCCGTGGACATCGACTACTGGTGGCGCGGCGACCTCAAGGTGGAACTGGTCGCCCCGGACGGCGCCGCGTTCCTGCTGCACGACACCGACATCGGCGAGGCCTACTCGAACTTCGTCGGCCTCTTCGGTGTGGACGCCTCCGCGCACACGGCGGCCGGGGTCTGGCGGCTGCGGGTGACCGACGTCGGCGGCTACTTCCCCGGCACCATCAACAACTGGTCGCTCCGGTTCTGACCAGGGCCCGGCCCAGGTGCTCAGCGGTGCCGGCCACCACCCGGCCGGGGCGCCCGGCGGTTCCGGCCACCACCCGGTCGGGCGCTCAGCAGGCCTCCAGGGCGGCCGCCTCCTCCCGGACCAGCTCGCGCAGCGCGGCGAGCCCGGGACGGCGGTCGTCCAGGCGCCACTGGAGCTCCAGCGGGAGCGTGGCCCGGCCCGCCAGCCGCACCGTGACCACGTCCTCGGTGAGGTGGCCGGTCATCGAGGCGGGGACGAGGGAGAAGGCCCGGCTCTGCGACAGCAGGTAGAGCCGGGAGCCGACGATCCGGGCCGGGCCGACCAGGACCGGCGGCTCCACCCCGCGTTCGGCGCACAGCGCCAGCACGTGGTCGTAGTAGCGCGGACTCTGCTCGCGCGGCCACAGCAGCAGCGGCAGGTCGCCGAGCTCGTCCAGCCGGACCGCGTCCCGCCCGGCCAGCGGATGGTCCCGGCTGAGGGCGACGTGCACCGGCTCGTCGGCGATCCGTTCGCGCCGGTAGCCGGGCACGTCGTCGAGGAAGCGGCCCAGGCCGAGGTCGGCGAGTTCGCCCGCCAGGGTGGCGGACACCCGGCCGGTGTCCACCGAGAGTTCGGCCAGGACGAGTTCGGGCAGCTCGCGCTCGGCCCGGCTCACCACGGCGGGCAGCAGCCGGTTGACCACGGTCGGGGAGGCGACGATCCGGGCCGTGCCGAGCCTGGTCTCCTCGTGCAGCCGCACCCGGGCGAGCAGGGTGCCCGCCTGGTCGAGCAGCCGGGCGGACTCGGCGGCCATCACCTCCCCGGCCGAGGTCAGCCGCACCGACCGGCGGCTGCGGTCGAAGAGCTCCACCCCGACGGTCCGCTCCAGCCGGGCGACCTCCTGGCTGACCGTCGGCTGGGAGATGTGCAGGCGCTCGGCCGCCCGGCCGAAGTGCAGGGTGTCGGCCACCGCGAGGAAGACCTCCAGCTGGCGCAGGGTGAGACTCGTAGCCCGACTCATAGCCGAGAGTCTATGAGAAGGGCCGGTATTCATTCTGGATCCCGATGTGATCGCTCCCTAGGCTGAGCCCACCGCTGCCACACCGTGGTGGCAGCCTCACAGGGAGCACACGCCATGACCGGACTGCCCATCCGCATCTCCCAGGAAGTCGCCGAGGCCGTCGCCGCCGGCGCCCCCGTCGTCGCCCTGGAGTCGACGATCTTCACCCACGGGCTGCCCCGGCCGCGCAACCTGGAGGTCGCGCTGGAGGCGGAGGAGCGGCTGCGCGCCACCGGCGTCGTCCCGGCCACCATCGGCGTCCACGCGGGCGTGCCGACGGTCGGCCTGTCCACGGCGCAGATCGAGGAACTGTCGGCGGCCGAGGGCCTCGACAAGGCGAGCCTGCGCGACCTCCCGGTGGTGGCGGCGCTCGGCCGGCACGGCGGCACCACCGTCGCCGCGACCGCCTTCCTCGCCCACCGGGCCGGCGTCCGGGTCTTCTCCACCGGCGGCCTCGGCGGCGTCCACTTCGGCGCCTCCGAGAGCTTCGACGAGTCCGCCGACCTGACCACCCTGGCCGCCACCCCGGTCACCGTGATCAGCGCCGGCGTGAAGTCGATCCTCGACATCCGGGCCACCCTGGAGCGCTTCGAGACCCTCAACATCCCCGTCATCGGCTACCGCACCCGCCACTACCCCGGCTTCTACATCACCGACTCCGGCCACGAGATCGCCTACCGGGTCGACACCCCGGAGGAGGCGGCGCGGGTGATCGAGGCCCGCGACGGACTCGACCTGCCGCAGGCCGTCCTGATCGCCAACCCGGTCGACCCGGACAAGCAGCTCCCGCCGCGCGAGCTCGACGACCTGCTGACCCGCGCCTGGGCCGAGGCCGACGCCCGGGGCATCAAGGGCAACGCCTCCACCCCGTTCCTGCTCGACTTCATCCAGCGCGACACCCAGGGCCGCAGCCTGGAGGTCAACATCGAGGTCTACCGGGGCAACGTCCGGCTCGGCGGGGAGATTGCCACCGCGCTGTCCGCCGCCCGGAACGAGGCCTGACCGATGCTGGGAGTGCTCGGCGACCTCGTGGAGGACGTCGTCGTCTGGGTGGCCGGACCGCTGCGGCACGGCACCGACTCCGCGGCCCGGGTCTTCCGGCAGCGCGGCGGCAGCGCCGCGAACGTCGCGGCCTTCGCCGCCGGCCAGTGCCCGGTCCGCTTCCTCGGCTGCGTCGGCGACGACCCGGCCGGCGGCGGCCTGGCCGCCGAACTGGCCGGCCACGGCGTGGACGTCCGGGTCGCGCACCGGGGCCGGACCGGCAGCATCGTGGTGCTGATCGACGACGAGGGCGAGCGCACCATGCTGCCCGACCGGGGCGCGGCCACCCTGCTGGAGACCGTCCCGGACGCCTGGCTGGACGGCCTGACCCATCTGCACGTGCCCGCCTACTCCTTCGACGGCGAACCGGTCGGCACGACGGCCGTCGACGCCCTGCGCCGGGTCCGCTCGGCCGGCGGCACCACCTCGCTGGACGCCTCCTCCACCGGGATGCTGGAGGGCTTCGGACGCGAGCGCTTCCTGGCCCTCGCCGGGGAACTGGCGCCGACCCTGCTGTTCGCCAACCGCTCCGAGTCCGCCTGGCTGGGGCTGCTCGTCGACGGGCGGCCGGGCCCGGAGCGGGCCCGGCTGGCGGCCACCACGGTGATCACCAAGTCGGGGGCGGAGGCGACCACGATCGACGTACCGGGGGAGGCGCCGTTCACCGTGCCGGTCCCGCCGGTGGGGGAGGTCCGCGACCTCACCGGCGCGGGCGACGCCTTCGCGGCCGGGTTCCTCGCGGCCTTCCTGGACGCGCGGCTGACGGGTGCGGAGCCGGGCGCGCCGGGAGCGGCGGACGTGCTCGGAACGTCGGGTCTGCGCGAGGCGGCGGCGCGCGGGCACCGCTGCGCGGCGCGGGTGCTGGCCTCGCCGGGCGCCTCCTGCGCGGAGGACTGAGCCGCCCGTCCGCCCGCCGCGGCCCGTCCCCGGCCCGTTCCCGATCGCACTCGCGCCGGGGGCGGGCCGGACGCGCTCCGACGACCGTCTAGGACATGACCTGACCTACACGGCTCCTACTGTGGTCCACGTCGGACGGAACAACCGGACGCACCACGGCAACCACGAAGGCGGAGCACCATGAACGGCACCACGACCACCACCACCGTCGCGGCCACCGGCGAGCGCGCCGACCTGCTGGCCCAGCTCGCCGAGCAGCGCCACTTCCTGCGTTTCACCACCCGCGACCTGACCGACGAGCAGGCCGCGCTCCGGACCACCGCCGGCGAACTGTGCCTGGGCGGTCTCATCAAGCACGTGACGAACTGTGAGCGCGCCTGGGTGGACTTCATCCTCGAGGGCCCCTCCGCGATGCCCGACTTCGCGAACATGACCCAGGAGGACTTCGACCGCCGCACGGACGAGTTCAAGCTGCTGCCCGGCGAGACGCTCGAGGGAGTGCTCGCCGACTACGCCGAGACGGCCCGCCGCACGGACGAGCTGGTCGCCGTCCTGCCCGACCTCGACGCCTCGCACCCGCTGCCGAAGGCCCCGTGGTTCGAGGCCGACGCCCGCTGGTCCGCCCGCCGGGTGCTGCTCCACGTGATCGCCGAGACCGCGCAGCACGCGGGCCACGCCGACATCCTGCGCGAGTCGCTGGACGGCGCCAAGTCCATGGGCTGAGGCCGTCCGGCCACCCTGTGTCGCTGGTGAGCGGCGGGCCGCCCTGTTGTCCGGGACACGCTCACCAACGGCGCAGGGTCCGACGGCCGGGGCGACCTGTCCGGTAGTCAATGGCTCGTCCCATTTTCCACCCGAAAGGGGTTCGCCATGACCTTCGCCAAGTCCGCCGCCCGGGCTGTCGGCTCCGTCCTGCTGTTCGCCGCACCGCTGCTCGCGCTGCCGCTCGCCACCGCGCAGCCGGCCGCCGCCGAGGGCCCGCACAACGCCAAGGAGGCCGCCGTCTGCCGCCAGATGCTCGGCAGCTTCCTCGGTTTCGCGGGCCCGACCGCGAGTGCGGTCTGCGCCGTCCAGCCGGAGGACGGTGCGCCCACGACCCGCTGAGGCCGGGCCTGTTGCCGTCCAGTCGCGGGTCCTGCCGCGGAAGCGTCGGCGGGTGTGCCGGGTGCAGGCGAGGGTCAAGATCGTGTAATGATGTTACTGACGGGTTATCGCATGATGTCTCGTCAGTGAACCTCGCACGACCGTAAGGAAGCACCATGCGCCGACGCATTCCCGCCCTCGTTCTGACCGCCGTCCTGGCCGGCGGTGGCCTGGCCACCGTGGCCCAGGTCGCCACCGCCCAGCCCGCGGCGGCCGGTTCGATCACGGTGAACATCAACCAGCTGCGCCAGCAGGTCTCCGACCTGCGCCAGAAGGCTGCCACCCTGGACCACTACGGCGCGCACGCCGAGGCCGCCAAGGCCCGCGCCGAGGCCAACGCCATCCAGCGCCGGATCGACCAGCTGGAGAAGGCCGAGCGCGAGTCCGGCCGCCGTTTCTGACGGTCGCACACCTTCGTCGGTCGCGTACCGACAGCCGCACACCGACGGCGCCGTCCGTCCCGCCCGCAAGGGCCGGGGCGGACGGCGCCGCCGTGTGCGGTCAGCCCCACAGGGGCGCGAGCGCCCGCGCGAGGTCGGCCGGCTCCCGGAAGTGCACGGCCGCCATGCCGAGCCGCCCGGCCGCCGCCACGTTGGTCGCGCTGTCGTCCACGAACAGGCACTGCCGTTCGGTGACCCCGGCCCGCTCCGCCGCGACCCGGTAGATCGCCGGATCCGGCTTGGCCGCCCCGACCCGGGCGCTGTTGACGACACCCTCCGCCAGATCGGCCAGCCCGAGCGCGGCCAGGTCCTCCTCCAGCCAGAGCGTCGCGTTGGTCACCAGCAGCACCGGCACCCGCCGCTTCGCCCGCCGCAGCAACTCCACCACCTCGCCGTCGGCGCGCACCGGGGCGCCGGTGAACGCGGCCGCCAGCGCCTCCGCCCGCCCGTCCGGCAGACCGGGTGCCAGCGCCCCGGCGATCTCCGCCGTCCACTCCGGCCGGCTCAACTCCCCGCGCACCAGCCGCCGCCCCAGCTCCTCGGCGAACGCCAGCCCGAAGGTCGTGCCCGCGGCCAGTCCGGCGGCCGCCTCCAGGCGGTCCACCTCGCGGTGGTCGAAGAACCGGATCACACCGTCGATGTCGCAGAGCACGGCGCCGGGTGCTCGGGAGGTCGTCATCGGATCGGTGTACCACGAAGGGCGCGCGCCCCGTTCGCGCGCCGGTGGTGCTCCGGGTGCGAACCGGCCATCCCGGGGCGAAGGCCGGGATCCTTCGGCGGCCGGGCCTCCGGGGGTGTGCGGCGGGCGGCGGAGGCCGTCGGGGCCGCGTGTCGCCCGTTGCCGGGTGGCCGGATATCCGCTCGACCCCGCGGGGCGGCGATGGTTAGTGTCGGATCGACACTGTCGGTGACTGATCCGTCGCTTACGGCATGTGTGCCCGTGCGCGTCCGACGGCGCGACCGGGCGTCGGCCGTCCCACCGCTCGAAGGGGAGCACCACATGCGATCCACCACGAAGACCGGGCCGCTCGTCGCCCTCGGCCTGGCCCTCGGCATCGCCGTCGGCGGCGTGGCCGCCGCGGGCGCGGCCACCACCGCCACGGCGGCCACCACCTCCGCCGCGGCCGCCCCGGCCGTGCGCGCGGTCCAGAACTTCGGGCTCAGCTCCGCGCAGGCCAAGAACGTGCAGAACTGGCTGAAGCAGAACTGGGGTTACAACGGCGCCGTCGACGGGCAGCTCGGCCCCGAGAGCTGGAAGGCGTTCCAGCGCAACCTCAAGGAGTTCTGGGGCTACCCCGGCGCGATCGACGGCATCCCCGGCACCGAGACCGTCAAGGCACTGCAGCGGCTGCTGAAGGACGGCGGCTGGGGGTACACCGGCGCCATCGACGGCATCGCGGGCGACGGCACCCGGGCGGCGTTCCGGAACTTCGCCGACGGCATCTGACCGCCGGGCCCCCGGACCCCGGAGACCCCGAGCCCCCGGAGCCCGGACGCCCCGGGGTGCGCGCGCCGCCGCCCGTCGGCGGACCGCACCCCGGGGTCGGACCCGTTGCGGTAAGGTGACGGACGCCGCAGAGGAAACGCGAAGAACGGGGAGGTGAGAACCCATGACCGCTGTGCCGGATCGGGTGCTCCCCGGCCGTGACCACGGCGCCCTCACGCAGGTGCACGCCCGGCCCTGAAGCCGGCCGTACCGCGTGGGAGCGTCCGCCGTCCGGCGAGATGTGCGCGGAGAGCCCCGGGTCGGACGATGTCCTCCACCTGTGCTCCGAGGGGTTCCCTTGCCTGTCCACCCGTCCGCCTCGCTCCGCTCCTCCGTGACCGCAAGGCTGCGTGCCGCCGGCTGCGTCTTCGCCGAGGACGAGGCACGCATCCTGCTCTCCGCCGCCGACACCCCCGCCCGGCTGGCCGCCATGGTCCGCGGCCGCGCCGCCGGCCGCCCGCTCGAACACGTCGTCGGCTGGGCCGAGTTCGCCGGTCTGCGGATCGCCGTCGACCCCGGGGTGTTCGTACCCCGCCGGCGCAGCGAGTTCCTGGTCCGCACCGCCGCCGCACTCACGCACGAGCACGCGCAGGTCGTCGACCTGTGCTGCGGCAGCGGCGCCCTCGGCGCGGCGCTCGCCGCCGAGGCCGGCCACCCCGTGCGGCTGTGCGCGGCCGACCTCGACCCGGCCGCCGTGCGCTGCGCCCGCCGCAACCTGGCCCGGTCCGCCGCCCCCGGCGCCGAGGTGTTCGAGGGCGACCTCTTCGACGCCCTGCCGACCGGCCTGCGCGGCCGGGTGGACGTCCTGCTCGCCAACGTCCCCTACGTGCCCACCGCCGACATCGAGTTCCTCCCGGCCGAGGCCCGGGTGCACGAGGCCCGGCCGGCCCTGGACGGCGGCGCCGACGGCCTCGACGTGCTGCGCCGGGTCGCCGCCGACGCCCCGCACTGGCTGGCCCCGGGCGGTGCGCTGCTGTTCGAGACCAGCGACCAGCAGGCCGAGGCGGCCCTCGGCGTGGTCGCGGCGGCCGGGCTCACCGCCGCCCTCGGCTACGACGAGGACCTCGACGCCACCGTGGTGACGGCCGTCCGCCCGCCGCTCGGGACGCCGTAGCCGCACGGGTCGGACCGCTGCGGCGCCGCACGGCTCGGACCGCCGTGCCCGGCCGCGGCGGTCCCGCCCGGGTGCCCTCGCGGTGCCGTAGACGCGCACACATGCGGCTGAGCGCGAGGACCATGTCGACGCGGTGGCGCGCGGAGTTGACTGATGCCCATGAACGAGAACACGAAGAGCAGCCAGCAGCCCGCCGCCACCGAAACCCCCGCCTCCGTCCGGACCGTCCTGGTCACCGGCGGGACCGGCAAGACCGGCCGACGGGTCGCCGAGCGCCTCACCGCCCTCGGCCGCACCGCCCGGATCGGCTCCCGCACCGCACCGATTCCGTTCGACTGGGCGGACGACACCACCTGGGACGCCGCACTGGAGGGTGTGGACGCCGCCTACCTCGCCTACTACCCCGACCTGGCCTTCCCCGGCGCCGTGGAGACCGTCGGCGCCTTCGCCCGGCGGGCCGCCAAGGCCGGCGTCGGCCGCCTGGTCCTGCTCTCGGGGCGCGGCGAGGAGGCGGCGCAGGCCGCCGAGGCGGCGGTCGCCGAGGTCGGCACCGGCTGGACCGTGGTCCGCTGCGCCTGGTTCGACCAGAACTTCTCCGAGAGCTTCTTCCTGGACCCGGTGCTCGCGGGTGAACTGGCGCTGCCGACCGGGATCGCCGTGGAGCCGTTCGTCGACGTCGACGACATCGCGGACGTCGCCGCGGCGGCGCTCACCGAGGACGGCCACGACGGCGAGGTGTACGAGCTGACCGGCCCGCGCCTGCTCTCCTTCGCGGACGTGGCCGCCGAACTGTCGGCGGCGACCGGGCGCGAGATCCGGTTCACGGCGGTCTCCCTGGAGGAGTACCGCGCGGTGCTGGCCACCGTCGGCCTGCCCGGCGAGTTCGCCGACCTGTTCTCGATGGTCCTGGACGGCCGCAACGCCCATCTGGCGGACGGCGTCCGGCGCGCGCTCGGCCGCCCGGGGAACCGCCCCCCCCCCCCCCCCCCCCTGGCCCCCCCCCCGGGGGCGGGCCGGGGGCCCCCCCCGCCGTGCCGCGATCCCCGGACCGCCCGCCCGTCCCGCCCCTCGCCTCCCTCGCCACCCCGCCTCCCTCGCCACGCCGCCCCCTTCGACAGCCTCCGGAGCCCGCCATGTCCGCCGCCCTCGGCGCCGCCCCCGTCCGTGACCTCGCCGCCGCGACCACCACCGCCTCCCGCGCCGTCGGCCCGGTGCTGGCCGCCGCCACCACCGCGACCGGCCTGATGGCCGGCCTCTTCCTCGCCTTCGACGTCGCCGTCATGCCCGGCCTCGCCGCCGGCGACGACCGCACCTTCGTGACCGCGATGCAGCACATCAACGCCTCCATCCTCAACCCGGTCTTCGGGGCCGTCTTCGCCGGTGCCCTAGCCCTGCCGGCCGTCGGCACCTGGCTGCTGCACCGTTCCGGGCAGCGTGCCGCCACCCTGTGGACGGCGGTGGCGACCCTGCTCTACCTCGCCGCCCTCGTGCTCACCTCCGCCGTCAACGTCCCGCTCAACGACCGGCTCGCCGCGGCCGGCGACCCCGCCGCCGTCACCGACCTCGCCGCCGTGCGCGCCGCCTTCGAGCCGACCTGGACGACGTCCAACATCGCCCGCACGGTGCTCTGCACGGCCGCCGCCGTCGCCCTCACCCGCGCGCTGCTGCTGCACCGCCGCCCGGCGGCCCGTTGACCGGGGGCCGGTCGCTGGTGGGCCTGCGCGCCGTCGGACCACCTGCCGCGGGCGCGTCGGTCGGGGGACCGCTGACCGCCCGCCGACCGCTGACCGACCGTCACCCGCGCCCGGCCCGGCCGACGTCACCGGCGCCCGTGTCACCGCCGCGTCTAGGCTGTCCCCTCATGGACACCCTGACCGGGCTGCTCGACGGCCCCAAGGCCCGTGGCGCGTTCGTGCTGCGCTCCGTCCTCAGCACGCCCTGGGCCCTGCGGATCGAGGACCGCGCGCCGCTGTCGCTGGTCACCATGCTGGACGGCGCGGCCTGGATCATGCCCGACGGGGCGGATCCGGTCCTGGTGCGGCCGGGGGACCTCGCCCTGCTGCGCGGGCCGGAGTCCTACACGGTCGCCGACGACCCGCGGAGCGAGCCGGACATCCTGATCGGCCCCGGGCAGATCTGCTCCCGGGACGGCGCCAGCGTCGCCACCTCGATGGCGCTGGGCGTGCGGACCTGGGGCGAGACCCGGCCGGACGACGAACGCCCCTCGGTCATGCTGTCCGGCACCTACCTGGCGGAGCACGAGATCGGCCGCCGGCTGCTGGGCCACCTGCCCACCCTGCTGGTGCGGCCCGCCGGGGTGGACACCACCGAGGACACCCTGGTCCGGCTGCTCGCCACCGAGGTCACCCGGGCCGAGCCGGGCCAGGAGGTGGTGCTGGACCGGCTGCTGGACCTGCTGGTGGTCGGGGTGCTGCGGAGCTGGCTCGCCGCCCCGGACGGTGCGGCGCCCGGCTGGCTGCGCGCCCAGGCGGACGAGGTGGTGGGTCCGGCGCTGCGGCTGCTGCACGACGATCCGGCCCGGCCGTGGACGGTGGCGGCGCTCGCCACCGAGGTCGGGGTCTCCCGGGCGGGGCTGGCCCGGCGGTTCACCGCGCTGGTCGGCGAGCCGCCGATGGCGTACCTGGCGAACTGGCGGCTCGCGGTGGCGGCGGACCTGCTGCGCGACCCGGGGCTGACCGTCGCGGCGGTGGCCCGCCGGGTCGGGTACGGCGACGCGTTCGCGCTGAGCACCGCGTTCAAGCGGGTGCGCGGGCTGACCCCGCAGGAGCACCGCCGGCTGGCGGCGTCCGCCGAGGCGGGCGGCGTGACGGACGGCGTGCCGGGTGAGGCGGTGGACGACGGCCCGGCCGAGCCGTCCTCGGCGGCGGCGCGGTCCGCCGCGGTCCCGACCACGGTGGTGCTGGCGGCCGGTTGAACCAGCAGCGGCCGGTTGGACGAGCGGCAGCCGGTCGAACGAGCGGCGGCCGGTGCCGGTGCGGTGCGGCAGCCGCACCGGCCCGGCTCTCAGCTCGGCCGCATGTGGCAGTGCAGCACCAGCGCCCAGCAGAGGAAGCCCAGGGCCGCCGTGGACAGCAGCGCCCGCGCCGCGTTCCACCGCACCCACCTGGCGCGGAACGGCCCGCACATCCGCGTCGGCTGCCCGGTCCGGCCCAGCTGCGCGGTCAGGCTCAACTCCCGCGCCCGGCCGAGCTCTCCGGCCTGCTGCGCCAGCGCCTGGTTGAGCGGGAGGTTCACCATCCTGGTCACCACCAGGGAAGCGGTGTAGCAGACCAGCGCGCCGACCGCGGCGGGCAGCACCCGGCGGCCGTCGCTCGGCAGGTGCAGCACCACGGCCACGCTCGTGAACACCAGCGCCCCGACGAATCCCACCAGGAACCACCCGTTGAGGATCGCCACATTGAGCCGCTGCATCACCTGGGCGACCATGAAGTCCCCGGTGCTGCCGAGCCCCGGCGTCACCGAGCAGGCGTAGGTGTAGAACAGTCCGGCGGTCAGCCCGGTGGTGACCGTCGCCGCCACCAGTGCGAAGACCCGCATCGCCTCCATGTCGTCCCTGCCCCCGTTCATTCGCTCGGTACCACCCGGTCGGAGCGGCCCGCGTGCCGATCATCCGTCATCGAACTGCCGTTTGCCCACCGAATTGGCGGATACACAGCCGATGATGACGGATGGTCATGTCAACGGCGGCCGGAACCCGTCGCGGAGGCGGATCCTCCGCTGTGCGGGGCGAGCGCGGCGTGCAGGGACTCGACGGTCCAGTGGCCGGCCGCGCCCGGCCGGGTGGCCAGATAGACGGCCGCCCGGCGTGCGGACCAGCCGTGCGCGTCGGTCAGTCCGGCGGCGATGGTACGCAGGTAGCGGGCCCGCGGGGCGTTGAGTTCGGCCTCGGCGAGCGCCCACGGGGCGGTGAAGGTCAGCACCGGGAGGCCGTCCAGGGTGCCGAGGCAGACCAGGGTCCGGTAACGGCCCGCCCCCTGCCGGTCGCGGCCGGTCCGCAGCACGGTTCCCAGGTCGAGGTCGGTGCCCGGCCCGCCGCCCATCTCCTGGGCGGCGATGTCGCTGAACTGCCCTGCTGTCAGCAGATGGGCGCGGGCGGGCGCGGTGCCGGGTCCGTACGGGTCGTAGAACGCCATGCCGCCGCCCCAGACCCGCGACTCCAGGGCGAAGTAGAGTCTTCCGGGCAGTCGAACGGGCACCGACCGCAGCGGCGGCCGGCCGTCCCGGCAGCCGGGGTACTCCCGGGCACCGTCGGCCGGCCGCCCGCCGCCCAGGTAGCAGGAGAGCCGCTCGGTGTGCATGTTCGAACCGTAGGCGGCGTACCAGACCGGATCGTCCCGGCCCGGGGCGGCCGCGGCGGTCGCCGGGTCGACGGGCCGTCGGACCGGCAGGATCGGTCGGATCGGCAGGGAGTCCTCCACGGCCGGTGACGCTACCCGCCCTCGGGTGCGTTACTCATGGAGCACACTTTCGAGTGGACCGGGCATGGCGGCCCGGGAGCGGGGGGTAGGCCACCGGCATGACGACCTGTGGGACGACTGCCTTCGACGTTCGTGGTGGAGCTATCGGCCGGGCGAGGGCGTGGCTGCCTTCTCCCGGGCGGGCGAGTCCTGCCGCCCGGGTGCCGGGTCGGGAGCCGCGCCCCGGCTCGGCGCGGCCGGCTGCTGCCGGCGGCGTCGAACGAGGGCCGCCGCAACGCCCAGCACGGCCACCAGGGCGCAGAGTTGCGTGCCGTGGTCGAACGCGGTGGTGAAGGCTTCGTTGGCGGCGGAGACCAGCCGGTCGGCCGGCCCGGGGGGTAGTGCGGCGGCGACCAGGTGCGCGGAGGGCAGGTCCGCGCCGGCCGGGGCGGGCACGTCCGGCAGGGCGTCGGCCAGCTGCGACCGGTAGGAGGCGGAGACGACGGTACCGACCACCGCGATGCCCAGGGCCCCGCCCAGTTCGCGCACCACGCTGTTCACCGAGCTCGCCATGGGCGACTTCTCGAGCGGTACGGCGGCCACGGTCAGCGTGCTGGCCGGCGCCATGACCAGGCCCATTCCCGCGCCCACCACCCCCATGGCGAGGGCGAGCACGGCGTACGGGGTGGTGACGGTGATCAGGGAGAGGACGCCGAGTCCGGTGGCCATGACGGCGAGTCCGGTCGCGACGGTGTTCCAGGGGCCGAGGCGGGCGGATGTGCGGTCGCTGGTGCCGGCGGTGGCCGCCATCGAGAGCGCGAACGGCAGCGCGCCGAGCCCGGCCTTGAACGGGCTGTAGCCATGGACGAGTTGGAGGTACTGGGTAAAGCCGAAGAGCATGCCGAACAGCGCGAAGAAGGTGATGCCGAGGATGCCGCCGGCGGTGCTGAACGTCCGGTCGGCGAACAGGCGGACGTCGACCATCGGGTGGGCGGCGCGCAGCTCCCAGAGGGTGAAGGCGGTCAGCAGGACGGCTGCGGCGGCGGCCTCGGCCAGGGTGGTGGCCGTCAGCCAGCCGCGTTCCGGGCCTTGGACGACGGCGTCCACCAGCGCGGCCAGCCCGGCGGCCGAGAGCAGCAGGCCGGGGAGGTCGAGCCGCCCGGTCCGGCGGCCCGGCAGGGGCGGGACGAGCAGCAGGACGGAGACGAGGGCGAGGGCGACCAGCGGCACATTGATCCAGAAGGTGCTGCCCCAGGCGAAGTGGTCGAGCAGCAGCCCGCCGGTGACCGGGCCGACCACGATGCCGATCCCGGCGGTCGCGGACCAGACGGCTATCGCCGCGCCGCGCTCCCGGGGGCCGAACAGCGCCACGATGATCGAGAGGGTGGCGGGCATGACGAACGCGGCGCCCAGGCCCATCAGCGCGCGGAACGCGACGAGTTGCCCGGTCGAGTCGGACAGGGCGGCGGCCGAGGAGGCCAGGGCCAGCACCACCAGGCCCCCGGTCAGGGTGCGGCGGTGCCCGAACCGGGAGCCGAGGCTGCCGGCGGTGATCAGCATCGCGGCGAACGCCAGGGTGTAGGCGTTGTTGATCCACTGAAGGTCGGCGGTGGAGGCGGGCAGTGCCTCGGCGAGCGCGGGCAGGGCCGTGTTGAGCACGGTGTTGTCGATGGTGGTGACGACCAGGGCCAGGCAGAGCGCCGCCAGGGCGGGCTTTCGGCGCGGGTGGCCCGACTCGGGGTCGGGCAGGTCCTCGTTGCGCATGATCTCCCCATGTCCTCATGCTCGTAAGCTTACGAGTGTTAGCTTGCTGGGCGGGACGCTACAGCGATCGGCTAACACCTGTAAAGTTGCGACCATGACGAAGGCCCCCGCAGCTACCGACCACCCCGCCGGCGATCCCGCCGACCAGGGCGCCGACCAGGGCGCAGGCCAAGGCGCAGACCAGGGCGAGGACGCCTCCCCCCGGCCGCGGAACCGGCGCGGGCAGGGCCTGCTCCTGCGGGAGGAGATCGTCCGCGCGGCCACCGCCCTGATCGTGCGCACCGGCTCCGACCAGGCCGTCACCCTGCGCTCCGTCGCCCGCGAGGTCGGCATCGCAGCTCCCTCGATCTACGCGCACTTCCCCGACCGGGACGCGATCGTCGAAGCGGTCGTCCTCGAGGCGGTCGCCCAGCTCCACCGGGCGATCACCACCGCCGTCGCGGCGCACGAGGACCCGGTCGATTCGCTGCTCGCGGGCTGCGCCGCCTACGTGGACTTCGGTGTCCGCGAACCCGCGCGCTACCGCGTCCTCTTCGTCCGGGCCCATCCCCGGCCGGAAGCCCCGGCCGCCGAGACGCCCGGCAGCCGGCAGGGCCTGGACGCGTTCCAGCTCCTCGTCGACAACCTCGAAGCCTGCGTGGCCGCGGGCCGCTCGTCCAGCACCGACCCCTTCGCCGACGCGGTGGGCATCTGGACGGCCCTGCACGGCCAGGTCACCCTCCGCGCCGACCTCCCCGGCTTCCCCTGGCCGCCCACCGACATCGTCGAGCGGATGACCCGCAGCCTCGGCCGCATCGACTCCTGAGCCGCCCCGCCCGCAGGTCCGGTCCGCGGGGCCCCGGCGCGGTCCCGATGTGCCGCGCTCGCGCCGGACGCCCCGGCCGGCGCGCTTGGTGCGCGCCGACCGGGGCGTCCGGACGGGAAGGCGTCGGGGCGGCCCCGGGTCAGCTGCCGCTGGAGACGGTGGCGGCCGATCGGGCGGTGGCCGCGCCGGCCGCAGCGGCCGCACCCTCGCTGCCGGGTTCGGCCACGACGAAGGCGGTGCGGCCCTTGCACTGGGCGTTCTTCTCGGCGGTGGTCATCTTGCGGGTGTTCCAGGTGACCACGCCGGCCTCCTGCGGGACCGGTCCGGTGCCCGAGAAGTTCTTGACGTACCAGACGTAGTGGCCCCAGTGCTTCGACTTGTAGTGCAGCTCGTAGGTGCCGGCGGCGGACTGGAGGTGGGTGTTGCGGTCGACCCAGCCGACCTGCCCGGCCGGCACCTGGAGCGTGGTCTCCTCGGCGAAGGTGTCCGCCCAGGCCCACTTGTGGCCGTAGCTGGCCTTGAAGGTGACCTCGAACTTCTCCAGGAAGTCGAAGCCGGCCGTCACCGAGATCTCGGTCGAGACGCTGTTCTCGCCGCTGGTCTGCTCGGTCCAGGTCATCTTCCTGGTCTGCGCGACGGATGAGCAGTTGTAACCGCGGGCCACCTCGTGGGCGCCGCCGTACGAGTAGCTCGCGTTCCCGGTCGGCCGGAAGTCGCAGCTCTCGGTGGCCTTGCCGCAGTCCTTCAGCAACTGGGCGGTGGTGGGCGACTCGCCGTAGGTGAAGTCGATCGCGCTGGCCCGGTCGTTGAGGTCGCCGATCCAGTCCTGGTCGCCGACCTGGTAGCCGGTGTTGGCACCGCTGAAGTCGGTGTGCTCCCAGTGCCGGACCTGGCAGTTGTTGAAGGTCTTGTAGGAGCTGATCCGGTCGTTCCAGTCGGCGCCCAGGGCCAGCTGCCAGCGGGCGCTGCCGCAGGCGGAGGGGCCCGTGACGCTCAGGCTGGCGCCGCCGAAGTTGCCGTGCTCGTACTCGGTGGACAGCACGACGGCGGCAGCGGCGGCCGCGGCCCCGGGCCGTGCGTCCCCGCCCCGGGAGCCGACCGTCTCGCCCGCCCGGTCGATCCGGTCGGCGAACGACGGGTCGGCCATCGCGGCCTCGACGTCCAGCGGGGCGTCGGTGACGAGACCGCCGGTGGCGGCTGCGATGGCCTGCCGGTAGGTGTCGAAGCAGCGCATGTCGCCGCCCTCGACACTGACGGTGCAGTGCTGGGGAGTTCGGGCGGTCGCGGCGGTGGCGGTCGCGGGGGCGAAGGCGAGCAGTGACCCTGCGGCGGCGAAGACGCCGACGGACTTGAGGTGGCCGGTGCGCATGGGGCGGTGGTCCTCTCCGGAACGGGGAAGCGGGCGGACGAAGGGCGGGCACGCCGAGGAACACCGGCACGGACGGGCGCCGGGGAGCGTGCCGACGGCGTCCGTGGAGTGCGGCCGCCTCCGTCGACGGAGACCATAGGGGCGCCCCGGGACCGCCCGGTGGCCCCTTGAGCGAAATCTGAGCCTGCCGCGGACGATGCGTCCGGACGGGCAGCGCCCCCGGTGCCGGGCGGGGTCGGAACTGTGCAGGTGGCGTATCCAAATGCCCTGTTCCGGAGGGGAGTTGGCGGCTTTTGGCACGTGTACGACAGGCCGGTCCCGGGTTGCCCCGGCGACTGCCCGCTCGGGCACGCCGCCGCCGTGCCCGGCCGGAGGGTGGGTCGGCGGGTCCTGCCGACTCCCGGGGGCGGTGGGACGGTCGGCTCGGACGAATCGCCCGGCTCAGTCGGCGGTGGGCTCCCGGCTCGTGGCCGGCTCCGGGCTCGTCCTCGGCTCCGGGTCCGCCGGCTCCGGGCCGGGCAGGGTGCCGGCGACGGCGCGGCCGGAGGCGCGGGCGGCCAGGGCCTGCCGGGCCCGGTCCGCGCGGTCGGCGCCGGCCGCGGCGTCCAACTCCCCGCCGTCGGGGTGGAACCACGCCCAGTCGGTGATCTCCCCGTCGGGGCAGCCGAGCCGGACGGTCTCGGGGTCGGCCGTGCCGAAGTCGTGGAAGAACTGGACGATCGGGTGGTCCGCCCCCGGCTCGGGGTGCCGCCAGAACACCGCCAGCAGCGGCCCGGCCGGCCGGTCGAGCCCGGTCTCCTCGCGCAGTTCGCGGGCCGCCCCGGTCGGCGAGTCCTCGTGGGAGTCGAGCACACCGCCGGGGAAGTTCCAGGCCCCCGCCCCGGCCCGCGGCCGCCGGTCCGGTTCCCGGACCCGGGGCTTGACCATCAGCAGCCGCCCGTCCGGGGCGGTCACCACGGCGGCCGTGCACAGCCACGAGCGCGGGGTGGTGGCCAGCCACTGGGGGCGCGGCAGATGCGGCCGCGCGGGGCCGTGGGCGCGCAGGAACCGCACCGTCTCGGGGGTGACGCCCGGCAGGTTGTCCGTGAAGAACCAGGCATGGGTGCTGTGCCGGGGGAGGGCGAGCCGGTCCAGCGCGCCGGGCGCGGGCGCCGACAGCGCGTACACGTGCCGCAGCGCCGGTTCCGTGGCGTCCTCGAACACCCCGACCGGATGCCCCGCCGGCCCGGCCACCCCGCAACTCTCGGCCAGCGCCCGGACGGCGCCCCGCGCCGGGTCCTCGCCCGGGCGCACGGCGGCGGACGGCAGTTCCCAGCGGCCGTCCGGGCGACGCAGCAGCAGCACCCGGCCGAGCGTGTCGGTGACGAGCGCGGCGGCGACCGGGACGGGAACGGGGGCGGGTACGGGAACGGAGGTGGCGGGCAGGTCGGCGACGGACGGGTCCGCGCCGGGAACCCCGGTCGGCGGCAGGGGACGGGACGAACGGTGCACCTGGAGGTCTCCTTGGGCGAGGGGGATCAACGGGGCGGGGGGAGGGAGGACCGGACCGGCCTCAGGGGGCGCCCTCCGGCCGCCGCCCGGGGCCGAGGGGCGGTCGGAGGACCCCGGCCACCGGGCCGTCGCCTCCGGCCGGGCCTTCGGCTCCGCCTCCGCCCACGTCCATTCGGGTCGCCTCCGTCCGTCCACGGTGCCTGCCTGGCCGCGCCGGGCGTTCCCGGCGGCCCCTACCCGCCCGAGTCCGGTGCGGAACGCCCGCCGCCGGTCCGCCCCGGAGGGCCGGGAGCACGGCGGCGCGGCGCACCCGCGTCCGTCCGCCGCCCGCGCCCCGCGCGCCCGACCCCGTCGTCCCCGACTCCGATCCCGTCCCGGACCCCGTTCCCGTCTCCGCCCCCGCCCCGGATCCCGGGGTTCGCCCCCTTGCCGCCGGTCGCCCCGAGCACCGCTCACCGTTCCTCGCCCGGCGGGGGAGTCGGACACACCGCGGCGGGGTGCCCCAGCGGGGCAGGGTGGCCCAGCAGCGACCAGAGCACCCAGCCCGTCAGCCCGCTGCGCACCACGACGACCCGGCTCCAGCGCGTCCCGAGCGGGGAGATCCAGGTGTCCACGATCTCCACCCGCTCCCCGCAGTGGGCGAGGCCCAGCACCGCGGCGTCGACCGAATGCTCGCGCCGCACATTCGCGGCGTTCACCGTGACCACCCAGCCGCGCGGGGCGTTCAGCGGCGGCGGTCCGGCGTGCCGCTCCGGCGGCGGAGGGTGGTCGGTCCCGGCGGCCATCGCCGGGAGGACGAGGATCAGAAGGGAGAGCGCGGTCCAGCTGACCCTTCCGAGGTGTGCAGGCATACCGGGCACAACGAGCCGATCCGGCGGCAGCCGACCGTGCGCGCCCACGGCCACCCGGAAGGCTGCTCCGGCTCGCTCGGGCGGGTGCAATCACCACCGCGCCCGTGCCCTCCGGGCCCAGCCCCCGTCCTCCTGGCCGGCCGTGTTCACCTCCGTGTTCACCACCGCGCTCCCGGCCCGGGCCCGGAGTGGGCAAGGACCGGGCGTCCACGGACCGTTCGGCCGCCCCGGCCGGTCGGCCCGCTGTGGTCGGCGGCCCCTACGATGGCGGCCATGAACACTGGGGGGCCGGAGACACGGCTCATCGACAACCGCTTCGAACTGCTGGAACGCCTCGGTGGCGGCGGCATGGGCCTGGTCTGGCGCGCCCGGGACACCATGCTGCACCGCGAGGTCGCACTCAAGGAGGTCCGCCCGCCGGACCCGGCGATGGCCGCGGCCAACCCCGAGGCCGCCCACGAGCTGCGCGAGCGGGTCCTGCGCGAGGCCCGCGCGCTCGCCCGCCTCCAGCACCCGCACGTCGCGGTGATCCACCACATCGTCGACACCCCCGACCACCCCCACCCCTGGCTGGTCATGGAGTTGGTGAGCGGCGGCAGCCTCGCCGACCGGATCGCCCGCGGCCCGCTCACCGTCCCGGAGGCCGCCCGGATCGGCCGAGGGGTGCTCTCCGCGCTGCGCGCCGCCCACGCGGCCGGCATCCAGCACCGCGACGTCAAGCCCGGCAACGTGCTGCTGCGCGCCGACGGCACGCCCGTCCTCACGGACTTCGGCATCGCCGCGATGCAGGACGCCAACACCGCACTCACCGCCACCGGCGCGCTGATCGGCTCGCCCGAGTACATCGCCCCGGAGCGGATACGCGGCGAGGAGGGCAACCCGTCCTCCGACCTGTGGTCGCTCGGCATGCTGCTGTACGTCGCCGTCGAGGGCCACCACCCGCTGCGCCGCGGCACCACACTGGCCACCCTCGCGGCCGTCCTGGACGAGCCGCTGCCGCCGCCGACCCGTTCCGGTGCGCTGGGGCCGGTGCTGGCCGCCGTGCTGGCCCGAAACCCGGCGGTGCGGCCCGACGCCGCGCAGCTCGACCAGGCCCTCGCCGCCGCCGAGGCGGGCGCCGGCCCCGGCGGGGCGGGGCAGCCGTCCTGGCAGCCCACCTTCCTGGACTCGGCCCGCCCGCCGGTCGGCCCGGATCCCACGGCGGCCTTCGGTACGCCGAACCCCGCTTTCGGTGCGCCGAATCCTTCCTACGGGACGCCCGACCCTGCCTACGGCACCCCGAACCCCGCTTTCGGCACCCCGCAGACCGGTTACCCCACCCCGAACCCCGCCTACGCGAGCGAACCCGCCACCGACGGAGGGCACTTCGGCAGCACCGGGACCCAGTACCTGGGCGCCACCGGACCCACCGTGCCCCCGCCGCCCGCCCGCCGCCGCCGCACCGGCGCCACCGTCACCCTCGCCGTCGCGGGCGTGGCCCTCACGAGTGTGCTGGTCTGGAACCTCCGGCCGGACGGTTCGAGCAGCACCGGCGGCAACACCGGAGCGGGCTCCGCCCCCAAGGGGACGAACGCGCCCGCCGACCCGGGCGGCCCCCCGGCCTCGACCGGAACCGCCGCGCCCACCGGCCCGGACACGACCGCCTCCGCCGCCCCCACGGCGAAGCCCTCGCCGAGCGCACCGAAGACCACCGCGCCCGCCAAGGACCTGCTCACCCCGGACGGCGTCCGCACCGTCGTCGCCGCGATCACCGCACAGAGCGGCAGCACCAAGGTCAAGCAGCTCGCGGTCTACCCGGAGTACGCGAGCGCCCAGGTCCCCACGGCCGACGGCCGCGGCTACGACTGGTACGACTACCGCAACGGCAATGTCGCCAAGCGCGTCGGCGGGTCAATGGGCAAGGACAAGCCGGTCGACCTGGCGCAGTACGACTGGGACGTCGTCCCGGCCCTGCTGAAGAAGGCCGACGAGACTCTCAACGTCAAGAACCCGACCAGCCGTTACCTGCTGATCGACTGGTGGTCCGACGGCTATGCGGCCATCCGGGTCTATCTGTCCGACGAGTACCACAACGGCGGCTACCTGCTGGCGGACAGCAAGGGGACCGTGCGCCGCACCCTCCCCGCCGACTGACCCCGTCGACCGACCCCCGGCGCCCCCACGGCCCACGGTGGGCCGGATCGGGCCCGGTGGGTCCACGGACGGTGGCGGGCGGCCCCGCCCCGGACCATGCTGGACTGGTCCCGGGGCGTCCCGGCTGGTTTCCTCGACGGGTGTCCCCGGCGGTCGTTCCCGCTGGTCACCCCCGGCGAGTGCCTCCGGCCGCCCCCGGCGCCCCACCCCCGAGCGAGGAGCCGTCGCGACCATGAGCGAGAACCACCACGTCCTGCTGCTCGACTTCACCGACGGTGCCGCCTGCCGTGCCGCCTTCGACGAGGCCGCGCACCTGCCCGGTCTGCGCCAGTCCGCGATCGTCGAGCGCGAGGCGGACGGCACCCTGGACTTCCCGGCCAGCCAGGTCCGCGGTGCGGGCGCGACGACGGTCGGCGCCGGGGTGGCGGGCGGACTCGCCGGGCTGCTCGGCGGCCCGATCGGTGTCCTTCTGGGCTGGGTGGCGGGAACCGCGCTCGGCAACGCGGCCGAGACCTGGCGCGACGAAGCGGGCGGTGCCGGCCTGATCGTCCTGAGCGAGGAGGTGGAGGACGGCCACTGCCTGCTGGTGCTGGACGTCGTCGAGTCCTCCCCGGAGCCGGCCGACGAGCTGGCCGCCCGCCACGGCACCACCCTGCGCCGCCTCCCCGCCGACGAGCTGGCCGCCCGGGTCAAGGCGGCCCGCCGCGCCGCCGAGGAGGCGTAGGAGGGTCCTGCGCTGCTGCCTGCGCCTGCGCCGTTGGCGCTGCCGTCGCCCGCAGCCTCAGGCGAGGGCCGAGGCCAGCAGGGCGAAGGCGGCGACGATGACGGCGACCCGGGCGTAGTGGTAGCGGTCCCAGCGGTTCTGCTGCTCCTTCCAGTCCGCGGGCCGGTTCTCGGGCGTCCACGTCTTGCTCCGGTTGTTGATCGGGACGAGCAGCAGGACCGACATCAGCACACTCAGGATCAGCAGGCCGGCGGCGACGACGACCAGGCCCGCGCCGGGGTTGTGCCGACCGGCGACGGCCCAGACCGCGCTCAGCGCGACCGAGGTGATGTACCAGACCGGCATCAGGGCGCCGAGCATCCGGCCGCCGTGGGCGCGGCCGAGCTGACCGGCGTCCTCGGGCAGTGCGCCGAGGATCCGGTTGACGACGAAGGCGACGCAGAACTCCACGCCCACCATCACTCCGACGACCACGGTGGTGAAGACCTCAAGTGCGTTGAGCATGATGACCCCTCCTGGGATCTAGCGCTGCTAGCTGTTGATGCAACGCTAGACCTACTGCCGCTCGATTGTCTAGCGGTGCTAGAATCTGGTCATGTCCCTACAGGAACGCAAGCAGCGCGAACGGGCGGACCGCGCCCGCCTCATCGTGGCCACGGCCCGCGAACTCGCCGAGCAGCAGGGCTGGGAAGCGGTCACCACCCGCCGGCTCGCCGAGCGCATCGAGTACAGCCAGCCCGTCCTCTACAGCCACTTCCGCGGCAAGCGCGAGATCATCGGCGCCGTCGCCCTGGAGGGCGCCGCCGAGATGGCCGCGGTGCTGCGGGCCGCCACCGCGGCCGCGGACGGCCCCCGCGCCCGGGTCGTCGCCCTGGCCCGCGCCTACCTCGACTTCGCGGAACACAACCCGGCGGTCTACGACGCCATGTTCCAGCTCGACGGCGGCCTGGCCTTCGCCCGCGAGGACACCCCCGCGCCGCTGAAGGACGCCTTCGCCGCCCTGCTGGAGAGCCTCGCCGAGGTGGCCGGGGAGGGGGTCCACCCGGCACTGTTCACCGAGACGTTCTGGGCCGCCCTGCACGGGCTGGCCACCCTGACCCGCGCGGGGCGGCTGCCGCCGGAGCACACCGGGCCCAGGGTGGAGCTGCTGGTGGACCGGCTCGCCGTGCTCTGACGCGGTCCGCCCGCCCGCCGGCGGCGCCCGTCGAGCGCGAACCGTTACCCGCCCCTGGCGTACGCGGGTGCCTGCCGGGGGAGGCTGCGGGGCATGCGAGGGGCGGGGGAGCGGGGAGCCGTGCGGGCGATCGTCCGCTGGGCGGGACATCCGGGGACGCTGGCCGCGGTGGCGGTACTGCTGTTCAACGACCACGTGGGGAAACGGCTGTGGCCGGGCGCGCTGACCGGCAAGGTCAGCGACCTGGCGTGGATGCTGGTGTCACCGGTGGTCCTGGCACTGGTGCTGACCCCGGTGCTGTCGCTGGTACCGGGCCTGCGGTTGCACGGGGACCGGCCCGCGATCGCGGGGCTGGCGGCGACGGGCGCGATGTTCGCCTTCGCGAAGTCCGGGCCGTGGGGCGGCGAGGTCGCTTCGGCGGTGTGGTCGTGGAGCGGGGTGCCGAGCCGGATCCAGGGCGACCGGAGCGACCTGGTGGCGCTCCCGGCGCTGGGGGTCTCCTGGTGGCTGTGGAAGCGCTCGCAGGCCGTCGGGAGGTCGCGTGCCGCAGGACGGTCGTGGCGGCCGGCGGCGGCTGCGCTGGGGGTGCCGTTGGCTGTCCTCGCGATGGTGGCCACGTCGCGAATGGAGCCCTCCGACGGCCGGGACGAGTCGTTGTGGAGCAAGGGATCCCGGACGATGCTCCAAACCTACGAGAGCTGGTGGACGACGCGGGACGGCGGTGCGAGCTGGACCCCGGTGCCGCAGGGCTCCGATGCCGGCGCCACGCAGGCCCACGGCTTCGTCGGGGACGGTCGGTGCACGGCACCGGTGCGCCTGCTCTGCTTCCGGGTCCGCGACGACGCCTCCCCGATCGAGGCCAGTGAGGACGGCGGACGGAGCTGGTACACCGCCTTCGACCCCGGTGCGAGCCGGCGCCGGATGTTCTCGGCTGCACCGGTTGCGACACCGGGCGAATCACCGCCGGCTGCGGTACCGGGCGAATCACCGGGCGCCGATACGCAGGCCCCGTCCGCCCGACCCGCCGCCTACCCCGCCCAGGTGCTCGTGGTCACCGCGCCCGAGGGCTGGGCGGTGATCGTGAACTACCCGAACTTCGGGCTGGTGCGCGGTACACCGGACGGGGTGTGGAAGCTTCAGGACTACCCCGTTCTCGTGGACCTGCCCGTCTCCGAGCCGCCCCGGCACTGGCCCCTCGGGCTACCGGTGGCGGTGGCCGCCGGGTTCGCCGGCGTACTGGCGGTCGCGGCGGTGTGGCTGCTGCGCACCACCGTCCCGGCCGGGCGGCCCTGGGAGCTGTGGTTCCTGTTGCTCCGTCAGGGGCTCTGCCTGTACTGGGTGTGGCAGGCGGCCTGGCTCTGCGGCGGAGAACTGCTGTGGCGGATACCCGGGGTGCTGGTGGCGGGCGTGGTGACGGTGCCGCTGCTCCCGATACTCTGGGCCCTCCGGCACGGCCCCGACCGGGCGGGAAGCCGGCTGCTCCCCCTGACGGTGGGTGGGGCGGTCGTCGCGGTGTTGGCACTGCTGCCCTACCTGCGGTGGGCGGCGCACGGGCTGTCGGCCTGGTCGCAGGCCTCCGACCAGGCGTTCCTCTGTGCCCTGGCCGCCACGGTGGTCGGAGCCGTCGTCGGTGCCCTCACCCCGCCCCCGGTCGCGCCGACCGCTGCGGCTGAAACGCGGTCGGACGACCCTCAGGAATGGGCTGAACCTACTGAACCGACCGAACCGGCTGAACCGGCCGAGCCGGGAGCCTGAGCCCCGGGCGGCGCCGCGTCCAGCAGCACCTGGCCAGCCGCCGTGCGGTGGTACAGCACCGAGCGGCCCGCCCGGCGGCGCAGCGCGAGCCCGGCCTCGCGCAGGATGCGCAGATGGCGGCCGACGGACCCGAGCGGGAGGCCGGTCAGGGCGACCAGCTGACTGGTGGTCTTCGGCGGGTCCAGGAGGGCGAGCAGCTCGGCCCGGCCCCGCCCCAGCAACGCGGCCAGCGCCTCCGGCACCGGACGGCGGTCCTCGTCCACCAGCACGCCCGAGCACGGGTACACCACCGCGTACCGGCGCCCGGGCCGCACACGCCGCCCGTCCACCGCCGGCATGTCCCAGCAGAGCCAGCTCCGACCCGGCGTGACCGGCACGAACAGCAGCTCCGCGGCGGTGAGTTCGTGCGATTCGGCGGCGGGTCCGGCGCCGGTCCGCAGGCCGTCGCCGCCGAGCCAGCGCATCCCCGGCCGCAGGTCGCCCAGCGCCTCCGCCCAGCCGCCGGTGCCGAGGCGGGCGGTGCGCGCCAGGATGTCGGCCTCGATGATCCGCCGCCGGCGCGCCCAGTCCGGTTCGACGGTCTCCGTCCACACCCAGGACAGCAGCTCGGCCGCGCGCCCGGCGAGGTCCTCGTGCCCCAGCAGCGGCGACGGCAGGGCCGATTCGTCGGCGGCGCCCAGGGTCTCGGCCAGGTCGGCCCGGACGACATCCGGGGGCGTCGCCCGGACGTCCGCCAGTTCCCGGGCGAACAGCGCCGCCCCGTCCGGCATCGGTGCCGCCGCCCCCGGTGTCGGCGTGAGGAAGGTCGCGTTCCAGCGCGGACCCAGCGCAGTCCGGACCAGCGCGGCGGCGACCGGGTCGGCGGCCAGCCGCTCCCGGTACCGGGGGAGCGCGGCCGCCAGCCACCGCCGCTCGCCGGGGTGGGCGCCCGCGCCCCCGTGCAGGGTCTTCAGCGCGGCGACCGTCTCGGCCAGCGGGGACACCACGAACCGGCTCCCCGCGAGAGTGTCCGCGTCCACCCGCCACCAGCCCATGCCCGTCGCCTCCCGATCGTCCGCTGTGCCTCGGCGTTCGTTCACCGGGACCGGTCCCGCCGCCTGCGGACCCGTCGGGAGATCCCGGCGACCTCCGTGGAGCCTCAATCGTTGCCGAACGCCAGCAGCACCGCGAAGAACTCGTCGTTCGCGCCGGCGACGACGACGTCGATGCCGTGGCGAGGCACGGGACTCCACTGGCCGCCGGAGGCCCAGAAGCCCTCCCAGTTGGTGACCCGGTCGGCCTCTTCGCCGAGGATCTCCGCCACACGGACGGCGGCCCGGTGCGCGCCGTCCTTGTCCTGGAGCCGGGCGGAGCAGACGAGATCGACGGCCGCCATGTCGGCCATCATCTCGATCGCCTCCCAACGGTTCACCGGGTCGAGCACCGCGGCGACCTCCGCCGCGGAGGTCGGTCCCGTGCCGTGCTCGACCGGCCGGTCGTGACGGGCCTGCTCGGCCAGCGCGAACACGCGATCGGCGATGGGCACATTCGCTGCCGGACCGTAGCCGGCACAGACGCGCCGGCCGACGGCGAGTGAATCGAGCAGCATCGCAAGCTCGTCCTGGCCTTCCACTCCGGCATCCTCGCACCACCCGTGTGTCCGACCGTCACCTGCACGGACTTCGCCGATCCGCGGGCGGCAGCGGCTCGATCACCGCCCACGGAGCGGCATCGACGTCCCACCGTTCTGTCCGCATCACCCCGTACTCCGGAATCCGGCTTTCGCGCGTGGGCTTTCGCGCGTGGGCTTTCGCGCGTGGGCTTTCGCGTCTGGGCCTTCGCGCGTGGGCTTCCGTACGTCGGCTTTCGCGCGTCGGCGAAAAGCTGACGCGTCGCCGCCCCCGCCGGAAAGACTCCGCGGCATGCGCACCTACCGGGAGTTGTTCCGCGAGCGCGAGTTCACCGCGCTGTTCCTGTTCTCCGCCGCGCAGACGGCGGCTCAGACCGTCGCCGGACTCGCGCTCGGCGTGCTGGTGTTCCGGCGGACGGACTCGCCGTTGCTGGCGGCGCTGGCCATGTTCGGTCCGGCGTTCGCCCAACTGCTGGGCGCGACAACGGTCCTGTCGGCCGCCGACCGGCTCCCGCCGCGCGCCGCGCTGACCGGCCTCGGGGTGCTGCTGGCCCTCGGCACGGCCGTCCAGGCGGTACCCGGTCTGCCGTCCTGGGCGCTGTTCCCGGTGCTGCTCGCCCTCGGGGTGGCGGGCGCGGCGGGCGGCGGGGTGCGCTACGGGCTGCTGCACGAACTGCTCAGCCGGGACGGCTACCTGCTGGGCCGCTCCGCGCTGGGCCTGGCGTCCGGTCCGGTCCAGATCGGCGGCTTCGCGACCGGCGGCGCGCTGGTGGCGGCCCTCACGCCGTCCGGCGTGCTGCTCACGGCCGCCGCCCTGCACCTGCTGTCCGCCGGTGCGGCGCGCGCAGGGCTGCGTCGGCGCCCGCCCCGGGCCGCCGGGCGGCCGTCCGTCGCCGCGACGTGGCGGGCCAACGCGCGGCTGTGGTCCTCCGCTCCGCGCCGGTGCGTGTACCTCGCGCTGTGGGTGCCGAACGGCCTGGTCGTGGGTGTGGAGGCGCTCTACGTGCCGTACCGGCCGGACGCCGCGGGCCTGCTGTTCGCGGTCGGGGCGCTGGGCATGCTGGTCGGGGACGTCCTCGTCGGCCGGGTGCTGCCGGCGCACCGGCGGGAGCCGCTGGCCGTGCCGCTGTGCGTCCTGCTGGCCGCGCCGTACCTGGGGTTCGCGCTGGAGCCGGGCCTGCCGGCTGCGACGGCGCTGGTCGCGGTGGCCACCGTCGGGTACGGGGCGGGGCTGCTGCTCCAGGAACGGCTGGTCGCGCTGACGCCGCCCGAGCTGAGCGGGCAGGCGCTCGGCCTGCACGGTTCCGGCATGCTGGCGATGCAGGGGGTCGGCGCGGCGGCGGCGGGGGCGTTCGCCGAACTGACCTCGGTCACCACCGCGATGGCGGGGACCGCCGCCGCGTCGTTGGCCGTCACCGCGCTGCTCGCGCCGGGCCTGCGGCGGGAGGGTGCCCTCCGCCGCGTCGAGGAGGGCCGACCCGGTGTCACTGCCACCCCGCGCTCGCAGGACTGACGCACACGCACTGCTAACATCCGCGCATTCCGAACAAGGATCGAACAGAGTGGGCGGGTGCGGTGCAGGACGAGTTGCGGACGCAGGACCGGGCGGCCGGGGACGGCGCGGTGCGGCGGCGACGGGTCGCCGTCGGTGTGGCGGTGGGCCTGTGCGCCGCCGCGCTGGTCGGCGCGGGGGGCTGGGCGATGAGCGGGTCCGACTCCGCCGATCCGGCTCCGACGGGTTCGCCGTCCCGAGCCGCCTCGCCGACCGCCGACCCGACCGCCGACCCGACTCCTTCGGTGCCACCCGCCCCGGAGACCCCTTCCGTCCCCGCGGCCGCCCCCGAGCCGGCGGCCGCCCCGATCGCCCCGTCCACTGCCCCGTCCGCTGACCCGTCCACCGTCCCCTCCGTCGCCCCGACGGCCGAACGACCGGCCACCCGGCCCGCGACACCGGCCTCGCCGCGCCCGGCCGCACCGTCGAAGTCCGCTCCCGCCGCGCCGCCCGCGCCCGCCGCCCCGGCCGTTCCCGCGCCCCCTGTCGCACCCGCGCCCGCCGCCCCACCCGCGCCGCCCGCGCCCGCACCCCCCAAGGCACCTCCGACGGCCCCCAAGCCGCCCGCCGACCCCGACGACGGCGCCGACCCGGGCCAGTGGACGGTGCCGCCCCGCCCGGCCCCGACCCTGCCGCCGCGCCCGGTCTCCTGCCCGCCCGGGCAGGTGGCGTCCTGGGACGGCTGCCACCCGCTGCCCCCGCCGGTCACCCTCTCCTGAGCCTGAGCCTGAGCCTGAGCCCCGCCCCGGGCCTGCCCCGGGCGCCGACCGCCGGATTCCCCTCCGGCGGTCCTTGATCGACCAATAGTTGAATGCTAAATTAACTCCGACGCCAGGGCCCGATCCCCGAGGAGTACGCCATGACGACGACCACCGTCGCCGACAACCCCGAGAAGTCCCGCTACGAGATCACCGCCGACGGTGAACTCGCCGGATTCGCCGAGTACTTCCGCCACGACGACGAGATCGCCTTCATCCACACCGAGATCGACCCGCGCTTCGGCGGCCAGGGCCTCGGCGGCATCCTCGCCCGCGCCGTGCTCGACGACGCCCGCGCCCGCGAGCTCGCCGTCCTGCCCTACTGCCCCTTCATCCGGGGCTGGCTGACCAAGCACCCGGACTACCACGACCTCGTCC
This sequence comes from Kitasatospora purpeofusca, assembly GCF_000718025.1. Taxonomy (GTDB): domain Bacteria; phylum Actinomycetota; class Actinomycetes; order Streptomycetales; family Streptomycetaceae; genus Kitasatospora; species Kitasatospora purpeofusca. Next base: position 41,208 of record NZ_JODS01000005.1, on the reverse strand, counting down.
CGGCCGCCCAGCACGAGCGGTTCGGCCTGTGACCGCCGAGGCCACCGGGGCGGCCCCGGACGCCGAACCCGTGGACGCCGAACCCGTCTTCGTCCGCTCCGCCGCCGCCGTCGCGACCAGCACCGACGACGACTACCGCGTCGACATCCGCTCCGGCCGCCACCGGCTCGCCGCCGACGAGCCCGAATCGGCCGGCGGCGCCGACACCGCCACCACCCCGGTCGGCCTGCTGCTCTCCGCCCTCGGCTCCTGCACCGCGATCACCCTGCGGATGTACGCCCAGCGCAAGCAGTGGCCGCTGACCACCGTGCGCGTCCACCTCGGCTACGAGAAGGGCCCCGAGAAGGCCGTCCGCATCACCCGCCGGATCGACCTGATCGGCGACCTCGACGAGGCCCAGCGCGCCCGCCTGCTCGACATCGCCGACCGGACCCCCGTCACCCGGGCCGTCTCCGCCGGCACCCCCATCGTCCCGGCCGCCCCGCGCGCCGCCAACGGAGCCCACCATGCCTGACGCCGACACCCCCGACCCCTCCGTCCGCGGCGGCCGCGCCGAAACCCCGGGCGGCCCCGTCCACGAACTCCTCGCCCCGCGCGAGGCCTCCCTCGGCGGCAGCACCGTGGTCCGCCGCCTGCTCCCCAACCTGGGGCGCCGGATGGTCGGCGCCTGGGCGTTCGTCGACCACTACGGTCCGGACGACATCGCGGACGAGCCGGGCATGCAGGTGCCCCCGCACCCGCACATGGGCCTCCAGACCGTGAGCTGGCTGCACGCGGGCGAGGTGCTGCACCGCGACAGCCTCGGCAGCCTGACGACCGTGCGCCCCCGCGAGCTGGGCCTGATGACCTCCGGCCGGGCGATCTCCCACTCCGAGGAGTCCCCCCGCCCCCACGCCCCCCTCCTGCACGGCGCCCAACTGTGGGTCGCCCTCCCCGACGCCCACCGCCACCGTGAACCCGCCTTCGAGCACCACGCCGACCTGCCCACCGTCACCGCCCCCGGCCTGCACGCCACCGTCATCCTCGGCACCCTCGACGGCGCCACCTCCCCCGGCACCACCCACACCCCCATCGTCGGCGCCGACCTCACCCTCGCCGCCGCCACCGACCTCCACCTCCCCCTGGACCCCGACTTCGAGTACGCCGTCCTCACCATGTCCGGCCGCACCACCGTCGACGGCGTCCCCCTCGACCCCGGCGCCATGCTCTACCTCGGCACCGGCCGCCGCACCCTCCCCCTCCACGCCGACAGCGACGCCACGCTCCTCCTCCTCGGCGGCGAACCCTTCGAGGAGAAGCTCGTCATGTGGTGGAACTTCATCGGCCGCTCCGGTGAGGAGATCCTCCAGGCCCGCAACGACTGGGAGACCGGCACCCGCTTCGGCGAGGTCCACGGCTACGACGGCGCCCGCCTCCACGCCCCGGCCCTCCCCGACATCCCGCTGAAGGCGCGCGGAAGGGTGCGCTGACCCGGGAAGATGCTTCGAATGAAGTATCTGCTCCGGTTGCTCCCGCCTGGACTGTTCCGGCATCGGAAGGGCATCGGTAGGGCCGTCGCAGGACGAGTTCCGCTTCCCGTGCCTGCCTCCTCGGGAGGCAAGGCACGGGGCGCGTCGATTCTCAGGTCTACGCGCGTTTCGCAAGGTCTGCCCGTACTGATGCTGACTTTTTGCTGACTTATCTGACTGATCGTCAGTGACGGATTCGGCCTGGTCGGTCGCCGCTTGACCGAGCCGACGTCGCCGTGTTTCGGACTGCATCACGATCATCTTGCTGCTCGAAGGCCTGCGTCGTTGTGGCAGAAGCGACGCAGAGCGCCCTGAGGGGGCGCGTGCTGCAGCGGGATCACCGTGGATCTGGCGGTGTTCGGAGAGTCCTTGTCGCGCAATGTCATGCGGGCCGGCCAGGTCGATCACCATCCTGGCGTCGCCCCTGTCAGCAGCAGAGGTCCGGTGCTCGCCGCTCGCGCTCGGCGGTGCGGATCCGTTCGTGTGCGCGGTGGGCCGGGACTGGCGTGTGCGGGTGGAGGGGGCGGTGGCGGCGAGCTGTTGTCGAATCCTGTGGATGACCGGACAGCCCGATGCCCGGTGGATCAAGCGAGCGGCTTGCGGTAGCGGACGTACTCGTTCTGTCGCCCGAATCCCACGCTCTCGTAGAGGTCGTAGGACCGGTGCGGGTTTGCCGTGCCCGTGATCAGCCGGGCGGTCGTTGCGCCCTGCTCGCGAAGGCTCCGCAGCCCGTCGAGCAGCAGGGCCCGGCCGATTCCGAGGCGTTGCCGGTCCGTCCGGACACTCAGCTCTTCCACCTCGCCCACGGTGCGGTCGTGGCGGCGGATGGAGCAGAGGGCGACGCCGACCATGTCCTGCCCGATCCAGGCAGCCCTCCAGCATGTCGGGTCGGCGTTGTCGAGAAGGTGTTGTCGCCGGCGGTGCCAATGTCCCGGACCTGGGCGGGGGAGGGGATGACGGCGCGCTTGGGGTCGCGAAGGTGTGGACGGGCGACTCACCGGGAGCGCCGGGTTCTTCGATTTCATGATCACTGAACCGGAGGGGATGCCGGACCACCGCTGGAAGGCACGGCGCGGGGGAGGTGTGAGCGCCTGGCCGGTCGGCCCGGTCGGCCCGGTCGGCCCGGTCGGCCCGGTCGGCCCGGTCGGCCCGGTCGGCCCGGTCGGCCCGGTTGCCCGTGGTCCTGTGCCGGGGGCGGAGCCGGGGGTGTCACGGGCACACAGGCCGTCGTTCGGATTCGGGCCACCGGGCGAAGCCCTGTCAGGTTCCCATGATCCTCGCGAAGGTCGCCGGATCGGCGTCGAAGCCGTGGGTGCCGGGCCGAAACGCCCAGACCCCCGAGCTGTTCCGGACGAACTCCGCAACCCTCGCGGCCGTTGCCCCGTCGACGCCGACGAAGTCCACTGACGCCAACTCGTCGCGCCCGTTCCGGATCCTGGCCACGGGGTTCGCTATGTCTCCGAACGCCAGTCGGCCGGCGTTCTGCTGGATGGCGACGCCCACGACCACCCGGGGGTAGCGGTCTGCCAGGCGGTCGAGTTCGAGGACCAGGCGCTCGTCGACGCCGAGGCCCTTTCCGTCGCGGCTGTCCCTGGTGAGTGTGATCGTGCCGTCGGGAGCGCGGCTGTCGAAGTGGACCAGGTAGGCCGGAGTGCCGGACGGGGCGTCGGTGGCGTACGTCGCGGCGACGAGGTCCAGATCGTGACCCGCCGAACCTGCGGGGCTCGGATCCCACGACAGGTCCACTTCGATCCGTTCCAGACCCTTGTTGAGACTGCTCACCGGACTCTCCCTCCGTCGTCGTACCGACCCGGAATGATGTCATCGCGGGCCGACTCGTTGCCGGTCAACGATAGGGCACTAACATGTTATTGACCTGAAATCAGATCTGTCCGCCCGGAAGAAGGTGCCCGCCCGCGCTCACCACCCTCAGCGGCGGGCCCGGTCCAACGCTTTCGGGTGAAACATGTCGCGATCGTGGAATCCGCCCATGAGTACAGGTTCACGAGCCCGAGGGCCCGGGCGCACGGCCGGCAGCGGGATCCGGCAGCACGCGCTCGCGGCACCCCGCCGACATCCCGGTACGGCAGGAAAGGGGAGTGGGGTCACGCTCCGTCGAGGGGGAGGAGGTCGGGGTAGACGTCCTGCCAGCGGTAGCGGCGGCAGTGCAGGTGCCAGTAGGCGTAGCCGGTCATGTACCGTTCGAGGTAAGGGCGTTGCTCCTCGCTGGCGAGGCCCGTGATCCGGCGGTGGGCGGCCAGGCCGCCGTCGAGGGTGCGGCGGTAGGCGGTGAGGTAGGGGATCTCCTCGCGCACCGCCTGCCGGTACACCCGGCTGACGGCGAAGTCCGCGCCGTGCACGGCCTCCTTGTAGCAGGACAGCACGTCGTTGACATCGTTGAGGAACGCGACGCACGAGCTCATCGCCGCCGCCCAGAACGCCCGGTCCCGGTGGGCGGCCAGGCAGGGGTCGGTGAACTGCACTGTGGCGAACCAGAATTGGGAGAACCCGTTGAAGACGCGGACGTAGTCGCTGTCCAAGTCGTCGGACGCCTCCGGATCGAACTCCGCCTCCATCAGCACGCCGACGAGCGCGTTGTGGAAGAAGGTCTTGAAGACGGCGAGGAAGGTCGGCTCGCAGAACGGCGCGATCTCGCGGAACATGTGCCGGACGTAACGGGTGTTCGGCGAGGCCGGGAGCGCCTCGGGCAGCAGGTCGGCGCGCAGCATGGCCGCCGCCTCGTCCGGGTCGTGGCAGCAGACGTCGTCGGCATTGGTGGAGAACACCCAGATGCGGTCGACGGCGAGGGCCAGTGCGTCGTCGGCGATCGGCACCATCAGGGCGCGCATCTGTGTGATGTTGCGGACCGTGGCGGCCGGGAGGTCGACGCCGAAGGCCGCCAGTTCGGCGGTGAGCAGGTCGGCGTCGGCGGCGGCCCGGGCGAGGTCGGCCGTCGGCGCGGTGAAGGAATCGGTGCGGGCGATCATCTGCTCGACCAGGCCGGAGGCCAGGACGGTCGCGATCATCGCGCGGTGGCGCGGATCGGGGATCGCGTCGAGGCCGCGCCGTGCGGTGTGGCGCAGGGTGTCGACGCCGGGTGGTCGAGGATGCCGGAGCAGGGGGCGGCCGGTCGGGTCCACGCAGTGTCCTCGCTGTTCGTCGAAGGCCGTGGGGCCGAGGGGTGAGCGCGTCCGCCCCGGGATCCCGGACGACGGTTCCGGGGATCCGTCCCGTGACTACCCACGCTCCGTGTTCGAACAAACCGGGAACCGCAGCACCTTCGGCCTGGTCCACCCGTCGACCGCGGGTGCACCGGGCCCGTCACACGGCGCTGAACAGGTGGGTGGTCAGCCGGGCCGCCGCCGGAACGGGGCCGGCGACGATGCCGGCCCCGTTCCGGCGGCGGCCCTGCGCACCTCGGCGGGATCGCCGGAACCGACGGACGCGGCGTCACCGCCGTGCAGGTGCGGGTCGACGAAACCGGGGAGGACGTACGCCTTCCCCAGGTCGTGGACGTCGGCGTCGGCGGCCGGGGCCTCACCGGTGCCGACCCCGGTGATCGTGGGGCCGGAGAAGGTGACCCGCCCCGGCTCCGGGACTTCGTGCGGGGTGACGACGCGTGCGTTCGTCAGCGTGGTCACGGCCGGGCCGGGCGGGCCGGGCGGGCGAGTTCGGCGAGGTCGACCTCCACGCGGGTGTCGTGCTTGTCGGTCAGCCAGCGGTCGATGTCCAGGAGCCACCACCGGTGCACGCGTACCACGTAGAAGCGGCGCGGCCCGTCGCCGGTGAAGTCCGACTCCGGGAGGAGCCAGGCCGCGCGGACCTCCGGGTCGGGGTGGTTCAGCTCGTAGTACACCTGCCGGTGCCACGGGACCTCGGACGCCGGCACGGCCTCGCAGTGCCCGGTGAACTGGGCGCCGTCCAGGCCGAATCCGGGGGTGCCGAGCAGGTGGACCGAACCGGCGATGCCGGGCCGCGCCTCGATGTTGCGGGAGTGCCGGGCGCGGTGGAGGGAGTAGTAGAGCAGCCGGAGCGGGTCCCGGAGGGCGACGAAGTTCACGGTGGAGGCCCAGGGGCCGTCCTCGCCCAGGGTGGCGAGGGTGGTGAAGCGTCCGTGGTCCAGGAGGTGGGTGCTGCGTGCGACGTGGTCGGCGTATTCGGAGCCGGAGCCGGAGCCCGTGGTCACGGCGGTCACCTCGGCGGCGGGGTACGGCGGAGGCCCATCGCGACGGGCGGGTCGTTGAGCAGGGCGGCCTCGGCGAGGCGCCACCAGTGGGTCTGCTCGGTACGGCGCTTCTCCCAGGCGGTGTCCTTGCTGCGGGCGGAGACCTGGCGGCGGTAGGTGCCCCAGGCGGCCTCGTCGGCGAAGGTGACGAGGTGTTCGAGGGCGTGGACGTGGGTGCCGACGGTCCGCAGGTGCCAGCTCGTGGCGAGCACGGTGTCGAGTCCTTCGTAGAACCACTTCTCGCGTTCGGCGGCCCAGGTCCAGAACCCGGCCGGGTCCGCTTCTGCGGCCTCGGTCAGTTCGAGCCGGTAGTGGAGGTGGAGCATGAGCGTTTCCTTCCCTGGATCACGGTTCTCGGGTCAGGGCAGCGGTGAGTCCCAGCAGGCCCACTCCGGCCCCATGGCCAGCGGGTGGGTCCGAGCCAGTTCCCGCCAGCGCCCGGCGGCGGTGATGTTGTGCTCGCGCTGACGGGCGGGTGTGCAGACGGCGCCGCGCAGCGGCAGCACCACGGCGGCGAGGGGGGTGAGCCGGGCACCGCGGCGCACCTTGACGTCCCACGCGGAGATCGCCGTCCGGTAGCGCCGGAAGCCGCACTCGGCGGCGTAGTCGAGGGGCGCGTGGTAGGTCAGCAGGAAGTACTCGTTGGTGGGAGCGGTCCGGGTGTAGTCGTAGCCGAAGTAGCGGGCGTACAGCTGGTCCCCGTGCTCGTAGCAGACGGTCGCGGCCACCAGGTCGGGGCCGCGCAGGCCCAGGAACGCCACGGCGTCGTCGAGCAGGCCGGTGGCACGCTGGGCGTTCAGGGCGTCGAGCACCGCCTGCGGACCGCCGGAACTGCCGTGGCGGGTGCGGTTCTGGGCGATCAGCTCGGCGACGCGGGGGACGAGGTCCTCGGTGAGCCGACTGGTCTTGACGACCGTTCCGGTGCGCTGGAAGGCGCGCATCTCGCTCCTGCGCCGGGTCCGGCTGTGCTGGTCGGCGCGGGCCGACAACTCTCCGGCGCCGCCCGGCGGTACGGGCAGGTAGGTGTCGGCGGAGTGCAGCAGCGCGCGGGCCCGGGGGTGGGCCGCCGCCAGCTCCAGGGCGTCCTCGCCGGCGAGGTAGGCCATCACCACTCCGTCGTCGCCCCGGTCGGAGGCGAGGTCCAGCGCCCGGCCCAGGAGGGCCCTCAGGACAGGGCGCCGCTGCGGCCCGCGGACGCACAGCAGCTCGTTGCGGACCGAGCGCCGGGTGCCGAGCCAGAGCTGCCTGCCAGCGCCGCCGCCACCGTCGGCGGCCAGGTCGGGCAGGATGCCGGGCAGCGAGAACATCTCGTCGCCGCCGACCTCGCCGGGCCAGGTCGGCAGCGCGCCGAGCAGGACACCGGACGCGGAGGCGGTGACGACCGGGGCCCCACCGGAGGCCAGGTGGGTGGAGCGCACCCAGCGGTGGCTGCCGTAGAAGTTGTCGGCGCCGACCAGGCGGTCCCAGGCGGCGGAGTCGACGCCGTGTGAGTCGGGGTGGACACGGGTGCCGACCGCCACCGCGGTCGGTGCGCGGAGCACGTTCACGGCGCGGCCGCACCCTTCACGGCAGGCGCGGCGGCACCCTTCACGCAGGTGATCAGCGAGGCGTGCGGCGAGCGCAGGTACGGCCCCCAGAAGCCTTCGCCGTGCTCACGCATCCCCTGCTCCGAGACCTGGAACGGGGGCCAGCCGATGTCGGTGAAGCCCGCCTCGGCCAGCGCGCCCTCCAACGCCTCCCGGCTCCAGTACCGGGCCGTGATCGTCTCCTGGTACGGGCCGAACTCCAGCTCCAGGGTCACCTTCGAGGCGTCGAACCGCGGCTCGGCGTCGAACAGCCGCAGCCCGTAGCGCTCGTAGTACTCGCGCCTGCCGTCGTAGTCGGGGTTGACCGGCAGGGTGACGAACCTGCCGCCGGGCCTCAGCGCCCGCGCCGCCAGCCCGCACAGCTCCACGAGTTCCGCGTACTGCTCGGCGTAGGGGAGGACGTAGACGCCGAGCACGGCGTCGAAGGTCCCCTCCAGGGCGGGGGACAGCGTGTGGACGTACTCGATGCCCCGGCGGCCGGCGGGCTCCTGCGCCCTCGCGTAGGAGAGCATGCCCTCCGACACGTCCTGACCCACCACCAGTTCGGCCCCCTGCGCCTTCAGCAGGCGCGAATAGAGGCCGGTCCCGCACCCGAGGTCCAGGACGCGTTCGCCCCGGACGCGCCCCAGGGCCGCCAGTACGCTGTGGGATTCGAGGTCCTTCCGCCACGGCAGGGCGAACATGTCCTCGTACATCTGCGCCAGGCCGTCGAATTGACTGCTCATGTCGCCTCATTTGTTTCTTGGTCCGTGCTGTTGCTCTGGCATGCCGCGGCGGGGGCCGGTGGACAGGTGTTGTCCCTGGCCCGGGCCGGGCCGAACGCATGGGGGGCCGCCACGAAATGACGGCACTGGAAAGATCTGTCGAGGAGAGTCCGTGGGCGGGGCTCGATCCGTCACCGCCGGGCTGGTGCGACTCTCGCGGTAGAGGGTATTCCCGCACTGGCGAAAATCGCCAGACCTGAAACCCGGGTATTTATCATTCATACAATACGCATGGAATGTCCCATGAGGTCACTTCCGGAACTCCGGCCACACCGGTGCTGTCCCGTCCCGACCGTTTCCCCGGAACCGGGGACGGCTGCCCTCCGCACGACGCGGCCGGCCGGATCACGCGGACCACCCTCACCGGCGGCAATGGCGGACAGGGGAACCCCGGCGGACTCAGCTCTCGCCGTTCCACGACCGCCACAGCTCCGCGTACGGTCCGCCCGCGCCGACCAACTCGTCGTGGGTGCCCAGCTCGACGATGCGGCCGGACTCCATGACGGCGATGCGATCGGCGTCGTGCGCGGTCTGCAGCCGGTGGGCGATGGCGATGACGGTGCGGCCCGACCGGACGGCGGCCACGGCCCGCTCCGCCTGCCGGGCCGTCGTCGGGTCGAGCAGCGAGGTGGCCTCGTCCAGGATCAGGGTGTGCGGGTCCGCCAGATGCACCCTGGCCAGGGTGAGCTGCTGTGCCTGGGCGGGCTCCAGTTCGACTCCGCCCGAGCCCAGCGGGGTGTCCAGGCCCGCCGGCAGTTCGGCCACCCAGTCCGCTTCCACCGACCTCAGGGCCGCGAGCACGGCCTCGTCGTCGGCCTCGGGCGCGGCCATGGTCATGTTGTCGCGCAGGGTGCCCATGAACACGTGGTGCTGTTGCGTGAGGAGGACGATGCGGTTGCCCAGTCCGCCCGCCGCGGCCTGGTCGGCGACGGGCACGCCGCCGACCAGCACGTGGCCCGTGTCAGGGACGTCCGCACCGGACAGCAGCTTGCCGAGGGTGGACTTGCCGGCTCCCGACCGGCCGACCACCGCCAGCCGTTCACCGGGACGGACCAGCAGCTCCACGTCCTTGAGGATCTCCTGCCCGGGGACGTAGGAATACCCCACGCCCTTGACCTCGATGACGTCGTCCACCGGGTCCGGCACAGCGGCGCCGGCTGTGTGCGACACCAGCCCGACACCCTTGATGCGGGCGAACGAGGCGCCGCTGCGCTGCAGTTGTTCGACCTGGACGAGCAGCTGGTTGAGCGGGTCGACCAACTGCCACATGTACAGGCTGCCCGCCACCACGGCTCCCAGGGGGATCGCGCCGTTGAGGTGGCCGAACCCGCCCACGAGCAGGATGAGCGCCATGGGCAGCGTGTGCGCGAACTCCGTGACCGGGAACAGCACCGTCCGCAGGGCGAGGGTGCGCATGCCGGCGCGGTAGGCGGTGTCGACGGCCTGGTCGAGGGCGCTGTTCCGCAGTTCGCGCAGCCCGTAGGCCTCGACGGTACGGGCGCCGTGCGCGGTGGAGTCGAGGATCTCGGAGACCTCGCCGGCGGCCGCTCCCTCCGCGAGGTAGGCGTCGCGGGAGCGCGCGAGGTACCAGCGGCTCACGCCCCACACGATCGGCAGTCCCACGACCGAGCAGAGACCGAGCAGCGGGTCCAGGAGGAAGACCGCGGCGAGGACGAACACGACCTGGACGCCGGAGACGAACATGTCCGGAGCCGCGGTGCGCAGCGTGGTCGCGACGGTCGAGACGTCCAGGGTGGTCCGCGTGACCAGATCACCGGTGCCCACCTCGTCCGCGACCCGCCCCGGCAGCGCGAGGGTGCGCTCGACGACCTCCTCGCGGAGCCCGGCGAGCGCGCGCTCGCCGAAGCGGTGGGAGAGGCCTCGCGCGTAGCGCGACAGCACCAGTCGGGCCGCCGAGCAGCCCAGCACCGCCGCGGCCAGTCCGTCGACGGCGGAGGCGGACAGGTCACCGGACTCGGCCCCGGTCACGATGCGGCCGAGGAGCCAGGGACCGGCCGCGCCGGCGAGCGCGGCGAGGCATGTCAGCAGCAGCATCGCGCAGACGGCGCCCGAGTCGTCCCGCAACAGCTGCCGGCCGGCCCGGCGAACCGTCCTGGCATCGGCGATCGGCAGGCGGGGCGTCCTGCTGGAGCCGCTCATCGGGACTGTCCTTCCACGGGCTGTGCGACGGCGGCCTCGCCGGGGATCCCGGTGCTGCCGCGGAACACCAGTGCCGCGTATCCCGGCTGGTCGGCGAGGAGCTCCCGGTGCGTACCGGCCACCCGCACCTTTCCGTCGACGAGGTAGGCGACTTCGTCGGCCCGGCCGAGCACGAGCGGCGAGGTGCTGACGACGAGGGTTGTCCGCCCGCGCCGGTGCGCCGCCACCCGGGCGGCGACGGTCGCCTCCGTGTGCGCGTCCAGCGCCGACGTCGGTTCCACGAGCAGGAGCACGGCCGGATCCGCGAGCAGGGCCCGGGTCAGCCGCAGCCGCTGGCGCTGACCTCCCGAGACGTTGCGGGCCTGGTTCTCCAGGCGGGTGTCGAGCCCGTCGGGGAGCGCGTCGACGATGTCCTCCGCTGCGGCGGCGTGCAGCGCCCGCCGGATGTCCTCGTCGGAGCGGTCGGTGCTGCCGGAGACGACGGAACGCAGGGAGCCCGGGAACACATAGGCATCGTTGTCCGCGAGCAGAATGTGCCGCCTGAGAGCCGTGCGGTCCCAGTCGGACAGCTCGAAGTCACCCCAGGAGGCCTCGGAGTCCGTGTAGCCGGCCAGCCGGTCCAGCACGGCGCGCGGCTCGTCGGGACGGGCGCCGACCAGGGCCGTCACCTTCCCCGGGGCCACCACCAGGCCCGACGCGGGGTCGCGCAGCGGGCCGGGAGCGGCCGGGGGGTCGAGCCGGGTCCGGTGCCCCCCGGGAGCCGGCGCGAGCGCCAGGATGTCGACCACCCGCCGTGCGGAGACGAGCCCGCGCGGCAGGTCGTCGGCCCCTTCGATCAAGGACGAGACGGGCACCAGCAGAGCGGCGACGTATCCGTAGACCGCCACCAGTTCACCTACGGTGATGGCCCCACTGGCCGCCATCCGCGCGCTGATCCACGTCACCACGGCAAGGAAGACCGTGGGCAGGCACGCGGTGAGTGTCTGGACCCAGCTGGTGATGGCAGCGACGCGGTACCCGAGGGGGACCAGCGCCCGGGAGCGTTCCCGGTACCGCGCGGCGAACAGGGCCTTGCCGCCGATCCCGTTGAGGACGCCCAGGCCGGCCACCATGTCGCCGGCGAGAGAGGTCAGAGCACCCTGGTCCTCGCGGTAGCGGCCTTCGGCGCCGTGCAGCCTGCCCAGCAGCGGGCCGACGGTCAGGGCCAGGGCCGGGACTCCGAGCAGGACCACCACGGCGATGACGGCCGAGATCCGGACCAGCAGGACGGCGGTCGCGGCATAGGCGACGACCGCGCCGACGCCGGGTCCGGTGACGGTCAGGGTCTGGGCGATCCTGCCGATGTCGCCGACGTGGAGGTGTGTGAGCTCACCCGCGGACACCTGTCGCGGCAGCGCCGACCCCAGCCGGGTGACGTGGCGCGTGACGACCTGGACCGTCCGGTAGGCCGCGTCCGCCCGGATGCGCGTCATGGTGCGGTGCCGCAGGATGCCGAGGAGCGCCGTCCCGGCCCCGGTGACGACCACGGCTCCGGTCCACAGGAGCAGCATCCCGGTGTCCCGCGCCTCCAGCCCCTCGTCGATCGTCCTCGACAACAGGTACGGCGGAAGCATGAGCGCACACATCCACGTCGTGCCCCACAAGGCGCCGAGCAGCACCCGCCGGTACTGACTCGTCGTCAGCCACCACAGGAACCGCAGCGGGCTCCGGTGGTCCGGCAGGCCCGGGGACTCGTAGGGAACCCGGCGCGCGCCTTTCGGCAGGTCTGCTCCACGTATCATCTCGGCCGTCCTTGCGTGGGATCGAGGGGCGTCGGCGAACGATCCGGCTGCGGCACCGCATGCGCCGTAGGCAAGAACATGCCATACGGCCGGAGGTGATCCTGCGGAGAATCCCATCTGCCCTGCTCAGGCCGGATGTTGGCTCGCCCGGACGGATGCCTGCACACCCGCCGCAGGTCGAGCGCCCCGCGCAGGCCTGCGGGCAGCGGGGTGCGGCAGACGCCGGGGTGGCCGCCCGAGCGGAGGACGGCGAGCCGGTCCAGGGCGAAGCGGATGTCGGCGGTACGGACTGGGAGGGCCTTGGTGTAGTCGCTGATCCCGCCCGGCGGATTCGTCTCGACGCGTCCGCCGTGGAAGGCGACCGCCGCCGCGTCGTAGGTGTGGTCGACGGTGACCACCGCAAACCCGTGACTGGAGAGGTCCTCCACGATGCCGGTGCCGAACGACCGTGACGCGTCGGCGCCGGGGGAGTAGAGCACGACGGGCAGGGGGCCCGGTGGACCGCCGACGGGAGCGCCCTCGTGGCCGTGGGTGCCTCCCAGCCGTACCCGGCCGGGAGGCAGGCCGAGGAGGCCCAGGTACCGGTCGGCCGCCGCCGGAGGCATCCAGGGAGCAGTGGAGCGGGCCGCGCCGCCGCGGGCGGGGTGCCAGATGCTGACCATCAGCTGACGGTGCCTTACGGCAGCAGCGGCTCAAGCCGCCTCTAGGGGCGGGCGGGTCGCCCGGGTCAGCCACCAGGTGGCGGCCAGGCAGGCCGCGGCCAGGACGAACAGCACAGCCGGCACCGTCCGCACCTCGAACAGCTCGATGGTCTTTCCGAGTGCCGGGCCGGCCGCCACCCCGCCGACCATCGATGCGGCGATCACCAGTGCTCCGGCCCGCTGCGCCGCGGGCACGGTGCGCCGCAGCCAGGGCAGCCCGGTGGGGAAGATCGGTGCGATGAACAGGCCCACGCCCGCGTACGCGTACGGGGCGAGGCCGGGCAGCACGGCGGCCAGCAGGCAGACAGCCGTGCCGGCGCAGCTGACGGCGATGATGGCCGGCTCCGACCAGCGCAGCGTCAGCGGCGCCACCAGGAAGCGGCCCAGCGTCAGCATCAGCCAGTAGACGGAGGTCGCCGAGGCGGCGAGCGTGGTGCCGTAGCCCACGGCCTCCAGATGGGTCGGCTCCCAGCCGCCGACTCCGGCCTCCACTCCGACGTGCAGCACGTAGAGCACCACGAAGACGGTGAGCAGGGTGGCGGTCCGGCGGGCCGGTAGGTTCGCGGGGTGCCCGGACCCGCCTGCGGGCAGGCCCCCGGGGGTCCGGTCGCGTACGCCGCCGAGCGGTATCAGCAGCAGCGCCGCCATCACTGCGAAGGCCGTGAAGACGGCCGGGTAGCGGTCGGCTCCGAGCAGGCCGATCAGGACCGGGCCGCCTATCGCGCCGATGCCGAAGTGCGCGTTGAGCATGGCGGGGCCGCGCCGCCCGAAACCGGTGGCGAAGAGCTGGTTGAGGCCGTAGTCGATGCCGCCGAAGCCGAAGCCGGTGACCAGGGCGCCGAGGAGTGCGAGCGGCCAGTTGGGGGAGAACGCGAAGGCGACGCTGCCGAGTGCCATCAGGGCGTAGGAGACGCCGAGCAGGGCCCGGTTGCCGATCCGGCCGAAGGCCCGGTCGAAGCCGAGGACCCCGGTGACGCCGCCGACGAAGTGGGCGCTCAGCGCGAGTCCGGCACCCGACGGCGACAGCCCGAACTCCTGGCGGAGGGCGGGCAGGGCCGGTCCGTACAGCGATTGAAGGGCTCCGATCAGGACGAAGCCGATGCAGGACGCGGCAACCGCCGTGGTGCTGAAGGCCCGGTCGGGCCGCACGGCCGTGTCCGGTGGGGAGGGGAGTGTGCGCATGTGGTCCTACGGTAGGTGCGGGTGGGAGTGGTTGACGATGGGTCAGGCGAGTTCGGCGGGCCCGGCGGGTCGGGTGCACAGCAGCGCCCGTCCGGGCATGCCGGCGCTCCGAACCCTTCGCGACGCGTTCAGCTATCGGATACCATTTGGCTGCGAGTACGGCAGATGCGTCCGCGAACTTCTTCCTTGTCAGGGCAAACCCCTCATAAAGGAAGAAACATGACGATACGTGCGATCGCTCGTGCTTCGACGCTTGTGCTCTGCACGGCCCTCGCGGCCTCCGTCGTCCTCCCGGCCCAGGCCTCCTCGATCAGCGGCATCCGCCCCAAGGCGGAGACCGCGCCGCTGTACGACGACGAGGCCGGCGGCCATGCCAACGCGGACGACCCGGCGATCTGGCGCAACGCCGCCGACCCGGGCCGCAGCCTGGTCGTCGCCACCGCCAAGCAGGGCGGCCTGCGGGTCTACGACCTGGACGCCCGCCAGGTGCAGTCGATCCCCGCCCCCGCCGGTCCCGGCGCCGACGACAAGCCCGGCCGCTTCAACAACGTCGACCTGGTGCAGGGCCTGCCGCTGGGCGGCGGCCGCGCCGACGTCGCGGTGGTCAGCGACCGCGGCAACGACCGCCTGCGGATCTACCGCATCGACCGGGACAAGCCCGGTGGCCCGCTCACCGACATCACCGACCCCGGTGTGCGGCCGGTCTTCTCCGCCGACCAGGCCGAGATCAACGAGCAGAAGACCGCCTACGGCCTGGCCACCTGGACCGACCGCAGCACCGGCCGCTCCTACGCGGTGGTCAGCCGGCGCAACCGCACCAGCCTCGCCCTGCTGGAGCTGATCGCCACTCCGACCGGCACGGTGGACTACCGCCAGGTCCGCACGATCGACCTGCCGTCCTCCTTCCGGCTGCCGAACGGCACCGCCTGGACGCCCTGTGCCGAGCCGGGCGAACTGCCCCAGGTCGAGGGCATGGTCGTCGACCCCGAGGACGGCACCCTGTACGCGGGGCAGGAGGACGTCGGCATCTGGCGCATCGACGCGGGCCTCACCGGCACGCCGGAACTGATCGACAAGGTGCGCGAGTACGGCGTGCCCGGCACCTACGACGAGCAGACCGAGGAGTGCACTCCGGGCGCCGACCCGGGCTACGGCGGCAAGCGCCTGACGGCCGACGTCGAGGGCCTCACCCTGGTCACCGAGCCGGACGGCGACGGTTACCTCCTCGCCTCCAGCCAGGGCGACAACACCTTCGTCGCCTACGACCGCGAGCGGGACGACGACAACGAGTTCGAGGGCGCCTTCCGCATCACGGCGGCCTCCACCGCCCTCGACGGCTCCGAGGTCTGCGACGGGGCCGCCGCCCTCAACGCCCCCCTCGGCTCGCGCTACCCCCATGGCCTGCTGGTCGTCCAGGACGGCAAGGAGACCCCCGGCGACGGCGACCGCGAGGCGACCGGCTTCAAGTTCGTCGACCTGGGCAAGGTCCTCGACGCCATCGACTGAGGCCGTTGAGTGACGCCGTCGACTGAGGCCGTCGACTGACGGGATCGGCTGACCGGCGACCGATGTCCGAGGCCGGCGCACGGTGCCTCGCCGTGCGCCGGCTGCGCCGAGGCAGGACGTTCACAGCAGCCCCGATCGGGAGATGCATAAAGGATTCATATAAACTCGCTATGCTTTGGGCATGAGTCGCCGAGACGCCGCGCACAGCGCTTCCGATGCCATCGGGTCAGCCCTCTACGGTCTGGCCACCAGGGCCGTGAGACGCCTTCCCCGCGACATGAGCCTGACGTCCGCCGCCACCCTGGCCACCCTGGACAGGACCGGCCCGCGGCGGATCACCGATCTGGCGGCGGCCGAGGGCGTCACCCAGCCCGCGATGACCGTCCTGGTCCGGGTGATGGAGGAATCCGGGCTGGTCGAGCGGAAGGGCGATCCGTCCGACAAGCGGGTCACGCTGGTGTGCCTGACCGAGGCCGGCGCCTCGTACGTCCGGACGCGGCGCCGGGCGGGGGTCGACGCGTACGCGCGGTTGGTCGACGAACTCACCGGCGACGAGGTCGAGGCCCTGACGGCGGCCCTTCCGGCGCTGCTGCACCTGGCGGAGCTCGAAGGCCACGCCCGAGAGGAGTCGGACCGGTGACCGCCGCCCGGGCCCACGGCCGGCCCGTGAGCGCTGCCCCGATACGTTCCGGGACACGTCTGCTGGTCCCCGCCCTGGTGTTCATCGCCCTGGTCGTGGCGGCGGTCGGCAGCCTCGGCACGCCGCTCATCACCAGCGTGGCGACCACGTTCCACGTCTCCCTCGACAGCGCGCAGTGGACGCTCACCATCGCCCTGCTCAGCGGCGCCGTCGCCACACCCGTCCTCGGCCGGCTCGGGGCCGGTCCGCACCGGCGGGCCACGATTCTCACCACGCTGGCGATCGTCGTCGCCGGCAGCGCGCTCACCGTGCTGCCGCTGCCGTTCGCCTGGCTGCTCGTGGGCAGGGCGGCCCAAGGCGTCGGACTCGGCCTCACGGCGCTGATGATGGGCGTGGCCCGCGACCACCTCCCCGAGGAGCGCAGCGCGGCCACGATCGCCCTGATCTCGGTGGTCTCCATCGTCGGAGCCGGCGTCGGCTACCCGCTGGCCGCGCTGCTCGCCGAGTTCGGCGGACTGCGGGCCGCCTACGGCCTCGGCCTGTTCGTCACGGCCGTCGCCCTCGTGACCGCGTGGCGCTCCGTGCCGGCGACTCCCGAGGGCCGCTCCGCCCACGTCAACGTGGCCGGTGCGCTCCTCCTGGCGGGCGGACTGCTGCTGGTCCTGTTCCTGGCCGGCGAGCGGAGCCTGTGGAGCCGGCACCTCGCCGTGGCGGTGGCCCTGGCCGTCGCCGCCGTACTCCTGCTCCGCGCCTGGACCGTCTCCGAACTGCGGACCGGGACGCCCCTGGTCGACGTCCGCGCGGTACGGCATCCGGCGGTCGCCGGGGCGAACCTCGCCATGTTCGTCGGCGGGTGCGGCATGTACCTCCTGCTCACGCTCATCACCCGCTACGCGCAGACGCCGAGCAGCGCAGGCTACGGCTTCGGACTGACCACCTTCGTGGCGGGGCTGGTCCTCGTCCCGTTCTCCGTGCTGGGGTTCGTCGCCGGCAGGCTCACGCCGCGGGTCCGGGAACGGGTCGACGGCCCCCTGCTGCTGGCCGGCAGCGCCGCCGTGGTCGGCTGCGGGTTCGTCCTGTTCGCCACCGCCCGGTCCGACCTGGCCGAACTGCTCACGGCCATGGGCATGCTGGGCTTCGGCGTCGGCAGCTTCTCGGCCGCCGTGCCCGGCGTCATCCTGGCCGTCACCCCCAGGAGTGAGACGTCGAGCGCCATGAGCTTCAACTACGTCGTCCGCAGCGTCGGGTACTCCCTGGGCAGCGCCGTCGGAGGTCTCGTCCTGGCCGTCGGCACCGCCACCGGCCGCCTCTTCCCGGACGACGACGCCTATACGACCGCGGCGCTGGTCGGCGTCGCCGCGATGGCGATCACGACGGCGGTCGCCCTCGCCCTCGCCCGTCGATGCCCACCCGGGCCCGGGACCGGTGCGGTCGGTGTGCGGGGCCCGGGCCGGTCGAGCCGAACCGGAGGCTGAGGACCGAAGCCGGCCGACCGCCCGTGCCCCGCCGTCAGCGGGGGTCGTGGCCCGCCCTGCTGCTCAGTGCGGCGCCGAGCAGCAGGGTTGCGGTGACCGCCGCGAGCGGGACGGTCCAGGAGCCGGTCGCGCCGTGGAGGGCGGCGGCGAGAGCGGGGCCGGTGGCGGCGATGAGGTAGCCGCAGGTCTGGGCCATGGTCGACAGGGCGGCGACGTGGTCGTGGTCGGTGCCCCGGCGGGCGTAGAGCACGCCCGGGAGGGCCTGGCCGGCGCCCAGGCCGATGCCGAGCACGGCCGCCCACAGCGCCGGGAGTCCGCTCGGCGCGAGCATCAGTCCGGTGAACCCGGCGGCGCAGACCAGGACGGTGCCCAGGATGTGCGGGCGCTGGTCGGCGCGGGGCGCGGCGAGGACGGGGGCGAGGAAACCGCCCACGGCCACGCCCAGGATGAGCACCGCCTGGCAGGTTCCGGCGGCGGTCCGGCCGGTGCCGGAGGCGATGAGGACGGAGGGGAGCCAGGCGAGCGCCGTGTAGAACGCGAGGGTCTGGATGCCGAAGAAGGCCGTCAGGCTCCACGCCAGCCCGGTGCGGGCCACGTGCTGACGCGGTACGGCCGCACCGGCGGCCGTCGGGGGCGCGGGCCGGGGCCGGTGGACCCGGGCCTGCGGTGCGATTCCCGCCGCCGCGAGCACGGCCGGCACGACGGCGATGCCGATCGCGAGCTGCCAGGAGCCGCCGGACGCCTGGGCGACGGGTGCGACCAGGGCCGCGACGATCGCCGAGCCGACGCCCATGGACAGCGCGTAGACGCCCATCATGGTGCCGACGTGCCGGTGGGAGAAGCGGGTCCGGACGAAGACCGGCACCAGCACGTTGATCACCGCGGTGGCGAGGCTGACGACGACGGTGCCGGCGTACAGGCCCGGCATCCCGAGCATGCGCAGGACCGCGCCGGCGACCAGGACGACGCTGGCCCACAGCAGTCCGCGCTCCTCGCCGAGCCGGCGCCGCACCAGCGGGGCGAGCGGCGCGAACAGGCCCATGCACAGCGGCGGCAGCAGCCCCAGTACGGTCACCGCGGCGGAGCCGAAGTGGGCGACCGGGGCGAGCGGCCCGATCTGCCCGAACGCGACCCGGGTGTTCAGGCTCAGCAGCACGAAGCCGACGACGAGCAGCACGCCCGCCGCGGGGGCGGGCGGCGCGGGTGTCCAGGCTGTTGTTCCGGGGCGCGTTCCGGTGGTGGTTCCGGTGGTTGTTCCGGTAGGGGTTCCGGCGGAGGAGGAGACCGGCACGGGACTGTCCTGCCCTTCGAGGTGGACGTTAGGATGCCCTTACCTTTCACGCTCAAGCGCGCTTGAGCGCAAGTCCCGTGCAAATCCCCGGACCCGGTGCGGAGGGACGATGGAGCAGCAGCTGTTCTCGATCAGTGCGGTGGCCGAGGCGTTCGGCCTCTCCGTGCCCGCCCTGCGCTACTACGAGGAGCGCGGCCTGGTCCGCCCCGCCGCCCGGCGCGGGCGGGTGCGCTACTACGACCACGCCGGTCTGCAGCAGCTCGCGTACGCCCAACTCTGGCACGACGACGGCATGATGCCGATCGCCGACACCGCCGCCGTGATGGAGAGCGAGCGCGTCGAGGACCGGCGCGCCCTGATCGCCGGGCAGCGGGACGAGATGCTGGCACGCATCCGCAGACTCACCCGGGCCGCCGCCGTACTGGAGCACATGCTGGACTGCCGCACCGACCGCCCACTGGACTGCCCGATGACCGGCGCCTACATCCGCGCCCGGGTCGACGCCGCCCTCACCGGCACGGAGTTCACCGACGACTTCCTGCCCGGGCACGCCGACGAGCCGCAGCCACGCCCGGCGGAACCCGGCGGCCGGTGAGGCGGCCGCCGGTGTGGCGGCCGGTGCGGCGGCCGGTGCGGTCGGCATCGGGCGCCGCACCGCCGGCCGTCAGCCGAGGGTCGGGTAGTCGGTGTAGCCGGTCTCGCCGCCCACGTACATCAGGTGGGTGTCCCGGACCGGGTTGAGCGGTGCGCCGGTCCGCAGCCGGGTGACCAGGTCGGGGTTGGCCAGGAAGGCGCGCCCGAGGGAGACCAGGTCGGCACCCGCGTCGAGCAGGCGCTCGGCGGCGGCGCGCCCGCCGTCGGCGGGCA
The DNA here is from genome assembly GCF_000718025.1 of Kitasatospora purpeofusca. Classification (GTDB taxonomy): domain Bacteria; phylum Actinomycetota; class Actinomycetes; order Streptomycetales; family Streptomycetaceae; genus Kitasatospora; species Kitasatospora purpeofusca. The sequence continues at coordinate 21,522 of NZ_JODS01000005.1, read as the reverse complement.
GCGGGCCGGGCCAGGGGAGGGCCGGGTTCGCGATCAGCGCGCCGGACCAGGCGTTGCGCAGGGTGCGGAAGTGCGGCTGGCCGGGATCGGCGAAGACGACGTGCAGGTAGACCGGGTGGAGGTCGTCGAGGGCGTGGAGGAGCGCCGGGTAGACCTCGTCGACGTCGTCCTCGGTCATGGCGTTGGCGGTGACGCCGGGGGCGATCCGCACGCCGACCCGGTCGGCGCCGATCGCCTCGACGACCGCGCGGACCACCTCGACGGTGAGCCGGATCCGGTTGGCGACCGACCCGCCGTAGCCGTCGGTGCGGTGGTTGGTGCGGCGGGAGAGGAACTGGTGGAGCAGGTAGCCGTTCGCGGCGTGGACCTCGACGCCCGCGAAGCCGGCGGCCACCGCCCGGCGCGCGGCGGCGGCGAAGTCGGCGACGGTGTCCCGGATCTCCTGCTCAGTCATCTCGCGCGGCACGACGTTCTCGCGGTGGCCGGAGGGGGTGACGATTGTGCCGGGCAACGGCACCGGGGACGGCGCGACCGGGTGGTGCCCACTGGTCTCGGGGTGGCCGACCCGGCCGCCGTGCTGCAGTTGGAGGAACATCTGCCCGCCCGCCGCCCGGACCGCGTCGGTCACCCGCCGCCACCCGGCCACGTGCGACTCGTCGTGGATCGCCGGGATGTTGGGGTAGGTGGCGCCCACGGCGTTGGGGGTGGTCGCCTCCGCGACGATCAGTCCGGCCGACGCGCGCTGCGCGTAGTACGTGGCCATGATCGGGTCCGGTACGCCGTCGGCGCCCGCGCGGTTGCGGGTCATCGGCGCCATCACCAGGCGGTTGGCCAGTCGCAGGGTGCCGAGGCGGGCAGGCCGGAACAGCGGGGAGTCCGTGCCGGTCGCCCGGGTCGCCCGGGTGGCCTCGACGGTCTGCGACGGGCGGGCTGCGGTGTCCGTGTTCATGAGGGTGCTCCTTCGCGCTCCGTGGTGCTGCCGACCGGGTCCTCCCGTCGACGGACCCAACGGTGCCCCGACCTGCTTCGGGTTCGCTGACGGTTCGCTGACGGTCCGGTGGCTGCCCCGGAGCGGTTCGGCGGCTACCCGGACGGACCGGGCCGATCGACTGATGATCAACTCTGTGTAGGGTGCAGCCATGAGGTTCGGAGTGCTCGGTCCGCTGGCCGTGTGGGACGACGACGGCGAGCCCGTCCGGGTGTCCGAGACCAAGGTGCGCGCCCTGCTGGCCGACCTGTTGCTGCACGAGGGACGGCCGGTGTCGGCGGACCTCCTGGTCGAGGACATCTGGGGCGGGGCCGTGCCCGCCAATCCGGCCAACGCGCTCCAGGCCAAGGTCTCCCAACTGCGCCGGGCGATCGGCCGCGACCGGGTGACCCACCAGCCGCCCGGATACCGGCTCCGGCTCGACGGCGACGCCGCCGAGGTCGACGCCGCCGGCTTCCGTGCACTGGCCGGGCAGGCCCGCGGCGAGACCGACCCCCGCGCCCGGGCGGCGGTGCTCACCCGGGCGCTCGCCCTGTGGCGCGGCGACCCGTACGCCGACTTCGCCGACGAGGACTTCGTCCGCCCGGTCGCCCAGCGCCTGGCCGAGGAGCGGCTCGCCGTCGTCGAGGAGCTGGCGGAGGCCCGGCTGGAGCTCGGCGATCCGTTGCTGCTCGGCGAAGTGGCCGAACTGGTGGACCGTCATCCCCTGCGCGAGCGGCTACGGTCCGTACAGATGCGGGCCCTGTACCGGGCGGGCCGGCAGAGTGAGGCGGTCGCCGCCTACGGCGGGCTGCGGGCGCTGCTGGCCGACGAGCTGGGGCTGGACCCGAGCCCCGAGGTGGCGGCGCTGTACGAGGCGATCCTGCGGCAGGATGCCGCCCTCCGGCCCGTCGGCGCCGTGACCGCGCTCCGGCCCGCCCCGGCCCGCCCGCCAGTCGAGCCCCCCGCCCCGGTGCCGGGCACCGGGGCGGGGGCCGAGGAAGACGGTGCTGCCGGACGGGAGGAGGACCGGTGGGCCTTCCACCGTCCGGCGCTGCCTGCCCCGCGGACCGCACTGGTCGGGCGGGGTACCGCGATCGAGGCCCTCGACCGTCTCCTCCGCACCGAGCGGCTGGTCACGCTCACCGGCCCCGGGGGAGTGGGCAAGACGAGGCTCGCGCTGGCCGTCGCGCACCGTCTCGCGGACACCTCGGAGCCCGGTGCGCCGGACGCGGTCCGCTTCGTCGAACTCGGGGCCCTGCCCGCCGATGCCGCCGATCTCGCCCAGGCGGTGGTCGCGGCGCTCGGTCTCCGCCAGGTCGCCGCCGGGCCGACCGCACACCTGGCCGGGCCCGTCCCGGTCCTGGCCGCCGCCCTGCGCGACCGCCGGGTGCTGCTCGTCCTGGACAACTGCGAGCACGTGATCGAGCCTGCGGCGGATCTCGTCGCGGGCCTGCTGGACGGCGCGCCGGGGCTCGTCGTCCTCGCCACCAGCCGGGAGTCGCTGCGGTTGCCCGGCGAGGCAGTGTTTCCCGTGGCTCCGCTCGATCCGGCCGCCGCCGCACGGCTGTTCGTCCAACGGGCCGCGGCGGCCGCGCCCGGGTCCCTCCTGCCCGAGGCGAACGAGGCGAACGAGGAGAACTGCGGGAGCGGCGGGAGCGGCGGGAGCGGCGGGAACGAGGAGAACGACGGGACCCGGGCCGCCGTGGCCGAGATCTGCCGCCGCCTGGACGGTATCCCGCTGGCTCTCGAACTAGCGGCCACCCGGGTGCGCGCCATGGGCGTGCGGGAACTGGCGGCCCGCATCGACGACCGGTTCCGGATCCTCGCTTCCGGGCAGCGCGGACTCCCAGCCCGGCAGCAGACCCTGCGCGCGGTGATCGACTGGAGCTGGGACCTCCTCGCCCCGGCCGAGCGGACCGTCCTGCGGCGGCTCGCCGTGCCCGTCGGCGGGTGCTCCGTCCCGGCGGCCGAGGCGGTGTGCGCGGCCTCCGGCGTCGACCGCGAAGACGTCCTCGACCTGGTCGGCCGACTGGTCGACCGCTCACTCGTCGAGGCCGTGCACACCGGCGACGGCCCGCGCTACGACCTCCTCGAATCCGTCGCCGCCTACGCCCGCGACCGGCTCCACGAGTCGGGCGAGTTCCCGGGCACCGCCGCACGCCACGCCGCGTACTTCCGGGAACTGGCCGTTCGGGCCGGAGCCGGGCTGCGCGGACCCGGGCAACGGATCCAACTCGCCCGGCTGGACACGGAGTCCGCCAACATCCGGGCCGCCCTCGACCACCTCGTGGGCGTCGGCGACCGGGACGGCGCCGTCCGCACCGCCGCCGCGCTGTGCCCCTGGTGGCTGCTGCGCGGCCGCCTCCACGAGGCCCGGCGCGCGCTCGCCGCCGTCCTGGAGGCCGCCGACGCTCCCGCCGCCGCCGTCACCGTGCCCGCCTCCGCCGCGGCGACCGCCGAACTCCGCATCCTGCATGACGCGTTCGCGATGCTCACCGGTCACCGCCCGCCCGAGCGGCACTGCCCCGCGACGGAGATCGACGACCCCGTGCGGAACGGCCGGGCGCTCTGGCTGTTCGCCTACGGCCTGCACCACGCGGGTGACCCGGTCGCCGCGGACGCGGTCGGCACCCGCGCCCTGGACCACTGCACCGCCGCCGGCGACCGCTGGGGCACCGCCGCGGTACGGGCACTGCTGGCCCGCACCGCGCTGGCCGGCGGAGACCTTGCGGCGGCCCTTCGCAACGGCCGTACCGCCGCCGAGGAGTTCAACGAACTCGGCGACGCCTGGGGCGAACTGCAGACCGTGCCGCCGCTCGCCGCACTCGCCGAGATCGAGGGCGATTACGCCGACGCCGAGGCCCGCCACACCGTCGGACTGCGCCTCGCGGAAGAACTCGGGCTGGCCGTGGAAGCCTCCGCCTGCCTCGCCGGCCTGGGCCGCCTCGCGCTCCTGGCCGGCGACTGGGACCGGGCCCGGCTGCTCCACGAGCGGGCCCGCCGCGCGGCCGCCGAGCAGGGCCACCTCTTCGGCGAGGTCTTCGCGATCATGGGTCTCGCGCTCGGCGCACGCCGCGCCGGCGACCTCGACGAGGCGGAACGCCACCTCGGGGCGATGCGCGACGACTACCCGTCGTCGACCGCGGGCCGTCACCTGATCGAGGTGGAACTCGGCTTCGTCGCCGAACTGCGCGGACTGCCCGAGCAGGCCGCGGTCCACCAGGCGCGCGGACTCGGGCACGCCCGGCAGTTGGCCGAGCCGCGCGCCCTCGCCCTCTCCCTGGAGGGCAGCGCCGGCGCTGCCGCTGCCGCCGGCGACACCGGGGGCCTCACCCGGGCGGCGGTGCTCCTCGGCGCCGCCGACGCCGCCCGCCGCAGCGCCGGCGGCCCGCTTCCGCCCGGCGAGCGCGCGGACGTGGACCGGATCACCTCGGTGGTGCGCGCGGCCCTCGGCGCGGCAGGCTTCGCCGCCGGCTTCGAGGAGGGCACCGCGCTCTCGCTCCCGGACGCCGTCCGGACCGCCATCGGCGCCTGACCCCGGGACGCCGTCCGGACCGTCACCGGCGCCTGATGAGCGGAGCAGGCCCTTGCCGCACCGGCCGGGGCGGCGATCCCGGTTCCGCCGACCGAGCACGGCGGTCGAGGCCCGGGCCCTCGTCCGGTGGGCCGCACTCCGGCCCGGATCGTGGCCGGCGAGGGCAGGAGGCCGCGCGGTGGCGGCGCGGACCCGCCGCCCGCAGGAACCCGGTCCGGCGCAGGGCCCGTCCGGCGGCGGGTCGTTCGCACGGGGAGAGCGCTCGCCCGGCGGGGCGTCGTACCCGCGGCATGTTCCTGACGATCACAACCCTGGACCCCGCCGGAGGCGGGCCAGTACGGTGGGCGCGCCGCTGGGAGCCCGCCCCTGAACGCCTTCGGGCCGTCCCTTCTCGGGTTGCTCGACCGTGCGCGCAGCAGCGACGGCGGAGCTGACCAGCGCTCGGAGTTCGATTGCACCGGGACGCCCGACAGGGCCTGTTCCGGTGTCATGGCAGGTTCAGAGGGGGATCGACAATGGCGTCGGCGGGCACGTTCGGGATCGGCCTGGTTCATCGGGCGATGGAGGAGACGGCAGGACGGGTTCCGGACGGGATCGCCGTGATCGCGGGGGCGGTCCGGCTCACGTACGCGGAACTCCACCGGCGGGCCGGTGCGGTGGCCCGCGAGCTGCGCCGGCTGGGGGTCGGACGGGGTTCGCTGGTGGGCGTCTGCCTGGAGCGGGACGAGTGGCTGGTCCCCGCGCTGCTGGGGGTCTGGAAGGCCGGTGCGGCGTATGTGCCGCTGGATCCGGCGTACCCGGCGAGCCGGTCGGAGTTCATCGCCGCGGACGCCGGGATCGAGTGCCTGGTCTCCTCGGCGGCCGTCCTCCGGCGCCGCGGCGACGTCCTCCGGGCCACCGGCGTCGAGGTGTTGGACGTCGGGACGGTGGGCCGGGGTGCGGATCAGCGGGCCGACCTCGACCTCGGCCTCGACCTTGCCGCCGACGGCGCGCCGACGGACGCCGCCTACGTGATGTACACCTCCGGCACGACCGGACAGCCCAAGGGAGTGGTGGTCGAGCACCGCAACGTCGCGGCCCTGCTGCAATGGGAGTCGTCCGTGTACTCGGCCGACGAACTCCGCGGCATGCTGGCCGCGACCTCGGTCTGCTTCGACCCCTCGGTGACGCAGTTGTTCCTCCCGCTGCTCCGCGGCGGGACGGTGATCCTGGCCGAGAACCTGCTCGCCCTGTCGGCCCTCCCCGCACGCGACCTGGTCACCACGGTCTACGGGACGCCGTCCGCGCTGGCCGCCCTCGTACGCGAGCCGCTGCCGCCGGGCGTGCGCACCGTCCGGGCGGGCGGCGAACCGCTCACCCGGGCCCTGGCGGACCGGATCCACGCCAACGCCGGTGTGCGACGGGTCGTCCAGAGCTACGGCCCGACCGAGTGCACCGTGAGCTGCGCGACCCACGAGGTGCCCGCGACCGGGCGGGCGGAACCGCCGATCGGATCGCCCTACGCGGGCAGCGGGCTGTCGGTCCGCGACGCCGCCGGGAACCCGCTGGGCGACGGCGAGACCGGGGAACTCTGGGTGTCCGGCCCGCTGGTCGGCCGCGGCTATCTGGGCAGGCCGGAGCTGACGGCCGAACGGTTCGTCACGGACGCCGCCGGAGTCCGGCACTACCGGACCGGCGACCTGGTGCGGCGGGTCGACGGGCTCCACCACTTCGCCGGGCGGATCGACGACCAGGTGAAGGTCCGCGGCTTCCGGATCGAGCTGGGCGAGGTCGAGGCGACACTCGCCGGGCACCCGGCCGTCCGGCACGCCGTGGCGCTGGCGCCGGCCGACGGGGACGGCACCCGACTGCTCCTGGCCTACGCGGAGTCGGCCGACCGGACCCTCACCGAGGCCCGACTCCGGGACTGGCTGCGGGACAGGCTGCCGGAGCACCTGGTCCCCTCCCGGGTCGCCGTCCTCGACCGGCTGCCCGCCGGACCGACCGGCAAGACCGACCGTGCCGCGCTGGCCGCGCTGGAGTTCGGCCGCGCGGTCGACACCGAGTACACCGCCCCGCGCACCGGCACCGAGCAGCGGATCGCGGAGACCGTCGCCGGTGTCCTCGGTCTCGGTCCGGCCGAGGTCGGCATCCACGACGAATTCGGGGCGCTCGGCGGGCACTCGCTGGCGGCCGCCCGGGTCTGCGCCGTGCTGGGCCGCGACTTCGGCACGGCCGTGTCGCTGACGGACTTCCTCGCCGCGCCAACCGTCGCCGGCCTCGCCACGCTGCTGCGGGACGGGTCGGCCGACGGCTCGGGCAACGCGCCCGCGCTGGTCCGTCACCCCGGGCGGGACAGCTACCCGCTGACGGCCGCGCAGCAGGGGATGTGGCTGCTGAGGCAGATCGGTTCCGGCGAGCGTGCCACCACCATCGCCTTCCGGCTGCGCCTGCGCGGACTGCCGGGCACGGCGCGGCTGCGGGCCGCGTTGGACGCGGTGGTCGAGCGGCACGAGGTGCTGCGCAGCGTCGTGCTGCCCGGTGCTGCGGTGTTCGGCGCCGGGGTGACCGGTGCTGCGGTGGTCGGTGCCGGGGCGGACGGTGTGGGTGTGGATGCCTCCGGTCGGGCGGTGGACGAGGAGCCGGTCGCCTCGGTCCGGCCGCCGGCCCCGGTGCCGTTCGAGGAGCACGATCTCAGGGGTGTGTCCGGGGCGGAGCAGGTGAAGCAGGCCGCCGAGCTGACGCGCGCGGCCGCGAGCCACGTCTTCGACCTCGCCACCGAGACACCGCTGCTGCGGGCCGCGCTGCTCCGGCTCGACGAGGACGACGCCGAACTGGTCGTCGTGACCGACCATGTGGCGTTCGACGGCTGGTCGATCGGCGTGCTGATGTCGGAGCTGGCAGCGGGCCTGGCCGGAAGGGCGGACGACCGCTCGGACGACGGCCCGGAGCTCGCGCCGCCGCCCGTCCAGGTCGGCGACCTCGCGCTGCACGAACGCGCGCTCGCCGCCGGACCCGAGCGGGCCGAGGAGCTGCGGGCCTTCTGGGCACGGGAGTTGGCGGACGCTGTCCCGCCGCACGACCTTCTCCCTACCGAGTCTGCGGGCCCCGGCAGGCCCGGCGGCGAACGGCTGGCCCGTCCCCTCGACGTCGGGACGGCGGCCGCGCTGCGCAAGCTCGCGGCCGACTGCGGATCCACCCCGTTCGCCACCTTCCTGACCGCGCTCGGCGTACTGGTCGCGGGCCTCACCGGCCGGTCCGACGTCGTGCTCGGCGCGGCCGTGGCGCACCGGGCGCACCCCGAACTGGAGGCTGTCGTCGGGCCACTGGTCGGGATCAGCCCGGTCAGGCTGCGGCTGGCGGAGGGGGAGTCCTTCCGGAGCACCGTCGGCCGTGCCGCCGCCACCACCGCCCGTGTCATGGACCACTCGGGGTTCACCGTGCAGGAGGCCTTCGAGGCCGCCGGCATCGAGCACCCCCGGGGGACGATGGGCACCCCGGTGGTGCTCTCGCTCCAGCCGGCCGGCCTCCCGGTGGCGGTGGAGCACGACGGCGTCCGGCTGGAACTGCTCGGCGAGGCGACCGGCGGCGGGACCCAGGCACCGCTGACCGTGTTCGTCAACGAGACGGTGCAGGGGCCCGAACTGCGGATCGCGTACGACGCGGACCGGTTCGGCCCGGCCGACGCCGAGGCGTTCGCCGACCGGCTGCTCCGGATCCTGGGCGCCGCGGCCGCGGATCCCGACCTTCCGCTGTCGGCCCTGGAGCTGGTGAGCGCGGCGGAGCGGGCCGAACTGCTCGCCGCGGGCACCGGAGTCCCGCTGCCGGCCGACGGTCCGCGGACCGTGGTGGCGGCCGTGCTCGAACAGGCCGCCCGGCGGCCGACTGCCGTGGCCGTCTCCGACTCGGCCGGCGAACTCGGTTACGGGGAACTGGCCGAACGGTCCCGGCGGGTGGCCGAGGCCCTGCTCGCGGCATCGACGGCAACCGCGACGGCAACCGCGACGGTGACCGCGCCTGCGACGGCGCCCGCGCCCGCGACGGCAACGGCGTTCGAGCCCGGGGCGGAACCGGTGGGGTCGTTCACCGTCGGGGTCTGCCTTCCCCGCGACCGCTACCTCCCCGCGGCCCTGCTTGGCGTCCTGCGCGCCGGCGCGGCGTACGTCCCCCTGGAGCCGGACCAGCCCGTCGAACGGCTGCGCGCCCAACTCGCCGACTCCGGGGCGACCGTGGTCGTCGCCGCCGGGGACACCCTCGCGCTCGCCGGCGAACTGGCCGAGGCGGTCGGTGCCGGCCTCCTCGATCTGGGCGGCCCGGGCGGCCCCGGGCCGGTGTGGGTGCACTTTGCAAAGTCCCCGAACACTTTGCAAAGTGCGCTGGGCACTTTGCAAAGTGCACCCGCGGGGCCGCTGGCGCTGCCCGAGCTTGTCCCCGAGGGGCTGGCCTACGTGCTGTACACCTCCGGTTCGACCGGCCTGCCCAAGGGCGTGGAGGTCACCCACGCGAACCTGGCGGCCTTCGTGGCCGCGATGCGGATCACGCCGGGCGTCCGGCCCGAGGACGTGATGCTGGGGCTCACCTCACCGGCCTTCGACGTGTTCGGGTTCGAACTCTGGGTCGGCCTGGCCTGCGGGCTCCGGCTGGCGATGCTGGACCGCGAGGCCGCGGTGGACGGGTACGCCGTCGCGCGGTTCGTCGAGCGGGCCGGGGTGACGCTGATGACCGCCACGCCGACGACGCTCCGGATGCTGGTCGCCGCCCAGTGGTCGGCACCGGGGGTGCGCGTGGTCAGCATCGGCGAGCTGCTGGACCCCGAGCTGGCCGGTGAACTCCTGGCACGGACAGGCGAGTTGTGGAACGCCTACGGGCCCACCGAGAGCACGGTCTACTCGACCGTGGCACGGGTGCGGCCCCCCGTCGGCGGGGCGGTGCCGATCGGCCGCCCGCTGGCCGGGGAGACGGCCTATGTGCTGGACGCCATGGGCCGGTTGGTGCCGCCGGGAGTGACCGGGGAGCTGTGGATCGGCGGTGCGGGCGTCGCCAGGGGCTACCGCAACCGGCCCGACGCGACCGAGACGTCGTTCCGGCCGGATCCGTTCGCCGCGGATCCGTTCGCCACGGATCCGCTCGCACCCGGCGGGAGGCGCTACCGGACCGGCGATCTGGCCCGCTGGCGGCCGTCGGCGTCCCCCTGGCCGGAGGCCGGGGGAGGCACCCTCGAATTCCGGGGCCGCCGCGACCAGCAGGTGAAGCTGCGCGGCCACCGGGTCGAACTCGGCGAGATCGAGACCGCCCTGCGCACCGAACCGGCGGTGGTGGACGCGGCCGTCGTGGTCCTCGGCGACGGAGCGGACGCCCACCTGGTCGGCTACCTCGCGGTGGGCCCCTCGGCGGCGACCACAGTCAGTGCGACCGGGGTCGAGGAGCGCCTGCGCGCCCGCGTCCCGGACCACATGGTGCCCCGGCGGTGGGTCGTGCTCGACGCCCTGCCCCTGACGGCCTCGGGCAAGGTCGACCGGGGCGCCCTCCCCGCGCCCGGCCGTGAATCCAACGGTGGTGAGTCCGGTCACGCGTCCGGCCGCGACCGGATCGCCCCGCGCACCGACGCCGAACTGCTGGCGGCCGAGGTGTGGGAGACCGTGCTCGGTGTCGCCGAGGTCGGTGCCCACGACGACTTCTTCGCGCTCGGCGGGCACTCGCTGGCGGCCACCCGGGTCGTGGGCCGGCTGATCGCGGCGCTGGACCTGGCCGTGCCGGTGCGGCTGCTGTTCGAGCACCCGGTCCTGGCCGACTTCGCCGCCGGGCTGGAGGCGCTGCTGCTGGCCGACCTCGTCGCATCGCCCGGTCCCGCCGCATCGCCGGATCCTGCCGACTCGCCCGACCTCGCCACCCCCGCCTCCCACCCGGCCTCCCACCCCGCCGGCGGTGCCGCATGACCGAGGTGTCCGCCGAGCGGCGGGACCCCCAGCTCGCCGACGCCCTGCGCGCCCGGCTGGCCTCGGCCCGCCGCACCGCCGCCCGCAGCACCCCGGCGATACCCGCCCGGCCGGACGGGGACGCCCCGGCACCGCTGTCCGCCGCACAGGCACGGCTGTGGTTCCTCACCCAGCTGGACCCGGGGAGCACCGCCTACCAGATCCCGGTCGCACTGCACCTGCACGGACCGCTGGACCGCGCCGCGCTGCTGGGGGCGGTGCGGGACCTCGCCGAACGGCACCAGGTCCTGCGGAGCCTGGTCGTCGAGACCGACGGCGAACCGACGACCGTGGTCGGCCCGGCGGACGCGGTGCCGCTGGCCGAGGCCGATCTGACCGGGCCGGGCGGACGGGAGTCGCTCGACCGCCGCCTCCGGGAGGACCTGCGCAGGCCGTTCGACCTGGCCGTGGAACCGCCCGTGCGGGCGACGCTGCTCCGGCTCGGCACCGAGGAACACGTACTGGCGCTGACCGTCCACCACATCGCCTTCGACGCCTGGTCGAGGACGCTGGCGGTGGCGGAACTGGCGGCGCTCTACTCGGCCCGGCTCGGGCTGGCCGAGCCTCCCGCGCCGCCGCCGGTCCAGTACGCGGACTACGCGCACTGGCTCTCCCGGCGCCCGGAGGAAGGGGAGCGCGCCGAGGCCGACCTGAGCTGGTGGGTCCGTACGCTGTCCGGTCTGGAGCCGGTCCTCGACCTGCCCACCGACCGGCCCCGCCCGGCGGTCGCGGACCGGACGGGCGCGGAACTGCCGGTGGTCCTGCCCCCCGCCCTGACCGCCAAGGTGCGCGGGCGGGCCGCCGAGGTCGGCTGCACGCCGTTCATGGTGCTGCTCGCGGTCTGGCAGGAACTGCTGGCCCGGCTCTCGGGCGTCGACGACGTACCGGTCGGCGTGCCCGAGGCGGGACGACGGCATCCCGACACCGAGCGCACGATCGGCTTCTTCGTCAACACGCTGACCGTGCGGACCGACCTCTCGGGCGGGCCGAGCGGCCGGGAGCTGCTGCACCGGGTGCGCGACGTGGCGCTGGAGGCCTTCGCCCGCACCGAGGTCCCGTTCGAGCGGATCGTGGACCGGCTGCGTCCGGCCCGCGACCTCTCCACCACGCCGATCTTCCAGGTCCTCCTCAATGTGATCGACACCCCGGCGGTGGCGCCGCGCTTCCCGGGCCTGGCGGCGAGGGTCTTCGCACCGCCGGCGACAACGGCCAAGTTCGACCTGAACCTGGCGTTCACGGCCACCTCGCCGGACGGACCGGGCGACGCCGACACCCCGGGCCGCACCCACGCCACCGGCGACACCTACGAGGGGTCGCTGATCTACCGCACCGACCTCTTCGACCGGCACACCGCGCGGCGGATCACCGAGTGGTACGCGGTCCTGCTGGACGGCGTGCTCTCCGATCTGGACCGCCCCGTGCGCGAGGTGGCCCTGGAACCGGTGGACGGACCGCTGCTGTCCGGGCCGCGCCGGGAGTTCGACCTCACCCGGCCGCTGCACGGCCTGGTCGAACGCTGGGCGGCCGAGCAGCCCGACGCGACGGCGGTCGTGGGCCCGGACGGCGAACTCACCTACGGACAGCTGGACCGGCGGGCCGACCGGCTCGCGTACCGGCTGCTCGCGGCCGGAGTCCGACCGCACGACCCGGTCGCCGTCCTGGCCGACCGCCGGACCCCGCTCGTGGTCGCCCTGCTCGCCACCCTCAAGGCCGGTGCCACCTACCTGCCGCTCGACCCGGCCTACCCGGACGACCGGCTGGCCGACATCCTGACGACGGCGGGCGCACGGATCGTCCTGGCGGAGCGGGAGTTCGCGGGGCGCGGCGGCTCGGACCTGGCCGGAGCCGCTCCGGAGCTGCTGGTCATCGACGATCCGTCCGCTCCGCAGGGAGTAGCGGAACAACCCGACGGAGCACCCCGCATGCCCGTCGATCCGGCCGCACCGGCCTACCTGATCTTCACCTCGGGCTCGACCGGCCGCCCCAAGGGCGTCACGGTCGAGCACCGGCAGATCACCCACTACCTGCACGCGGTGGCGGAGCGACTGGCCGGGTGCGACGTCGCGGGAGGCTCGTTCGCCCTGGTGTCGACCCACGCGGCGGACCTCGGCCTGACCAACCTGTTCGGGGCGCTGGCCACCGGCGGCACGGTGCACCTGGTGGACCGGGAGGTGGCGACCGACCCGGAGGCGTACGGGGAGTACCTGGAGTCGCACCCGGTGGACGCGGTGAAAATGGTGCCGAGCCATCTGGAACTGCTCGCCGCCCACGGTGACCTCGGCCGTGTGCTGCCGCGCAAGCTGCTCGTCCTCGCGGGCGAGGCCTGCTCGTGGGACCTGGTGGCCAGAATCCGTGCCGCGCGGCCCGAGCTGGCCGTCCAGGTGCACTACGGCCCCACCGAGACCACGGTGTCCGTGCTCGGCTGCGCCGTGGAGGAGACCCCGCCGGACCGGCGTTCGGGAACGGTCCCGATCGGTCGGCCGCTGGCGGACGTGGACTGCTGGGTGGTCGACCCCGACGGCCGGCCGCTGCCCGCCGGGGTGCCCGGCGAGCTGTGGATCGGCGGGCCGAGCGTGGCGCGCGGCTACTTCGGCCGCCCCGATCTGACCGACGAGCGCTTCGTCCCCGATCCGGTGACCGGCAGCGCGCGGTGCTACCGCTCCGGGGACCGGGTCCGGCTGACCGAGGCCGGACTGTTCGAGTTCCTCGGGCGGGTCGACGACCAGGTCAAGATCCGCGGCTTCCGGGTGGAGCCGGGCGAGGTGGCCACGGCGCTGCGGGACCTGCCGGAGCTCGCGGAGGCGGTGGTGCTGCCGGTCGGCGAGGCCCACGCCGGACGGCTCGCGGCCTGGGTGACCCCTGCGGTGCCGGAGTCCGCCGTGGACGTCGCCCGCGTGCGCACGGCCCTGCGCGGGCGGCTGCCCGACTACATGGTGCCGTCGGCGATCGTCGTGCTCCCCGCGCTGCCGCTCAACCCCAACGGGAAGGTGGACAGGTCGGCCCTGCCCGCACCCGAGCCGGCGGCGAGTGCCGAGCGCGTCGCCCCGAGCACGCCGACCGAACTGCGCGTCGCCCGGGCCTGGGCACAGGTCCTCGAACCGGGCGCGGCCGACAGTCCCGGCGCCGGTGTCGGCATCGGTGTCGGCATCGGTGTCGACGACGACTTCTTCGCCCTGGGCGGCGACTCCTTCCGGGCGGTGCGCGCGGTCCGGGCCATCGACCCGACGCTGCGGGTGATCGACCTGTTCACCCGGCCGACGGTCCGCGAGCTGGCCGCGTTCCTCGACGCGGCCGAGGCGGGCGGGCCCGACGGCGAGCGCCGCCTGCTGCACCGGCTGGCGGGTCCGCCGCCCGGCCGGGTGCCGACCGTCACCGTGGTCTGCGTCCCCTACGGCGGCGGCTCGGCGGCCGCCTACGGCCCGCTCGCCACGGAGCTGGCGACGGCGATGCCCGGCGCGGCCGTGCTGGCCGTGGAACTGCCGGGACACGATCCGGCACGCCCGGACGAGCCGCTGCTCCCGCTGACCGTACTGGTCGACCGGGTGGTCGCCGAGCTGACCGAGCTGACCGGTCCGGCCGGTCCGGCCGGTCCGGCCGGACCGGCCTCGGCAGCAGGCCCCGGCCCGGTGGTGGTGTACGGCCACTGCGTCGGCTCGGCCGCGGCCACCGAACTGGCGCTGCGCCTGGAGGCCGAGGGCGTCCCGGTGACGGGCCTGCTGGTCGGCGGCAGCTTCCCCGGCGCGCGGCTGCCGGGGCGGCTGTCGACCTGGCTGCGCGGCAAGTTCCCGGCCACCCGCTGGACGTCGGACCGGGCCTACCGGGACTTCCTGCGCACCCTCGGCGGCATCGACGACGACGGCGACGGCAACGGCAACAGCGCGGCGAACGGCGAAGCCGCCGACGCGGCGCAGCGCACCATGCTGCGCGCGCTGCGCCACGACGTGGACCAGGCCCAGGGCTGGTTCACCGGCGAGCTGACCAGGCCCGACGCCCGCCGGCTGCGGGCCCCGGTGCTCTGCCTGATCGGCGAACGCGACCGGTCCACGGAGCTCTACGAGGAGCGGTTCGCGGAGTGGGGGGCCTTCGCCGACCGGGTGGAGCTGGCCACCCTCCCCCGAGCGGGCCACTACTTCCTCAAGCACCAGGCCGCCCAGCTCGCCGCGCTGGTCGGCGAGCGGCTCGGAGCCTGGGCCGGCGGCCTGCTGCCGGAGCCGATCGCGGACGTCACGGTCGTCGGCGGGAGGGCGCGGCGGGACCTCAGGGACTTCTACCTCGTCGCCGCGGGCCAGACGGTCTCCCTGATCGGCAGCGCGCTGACCTCGTTCGCCCTCGGCGTCTGGGCCTACCAGCGCAGCGGGCGGGTCCTCGACTACGCGCTGATCAGCATGCTCGCGATGCTTCCGGCGATCGTCGCCGGGCCGCTGGGCGGCGCGGTGGCGGACCGGATCGACCGCCGCCGGGTGATGCTCGCCTGCGACGCCGTCTCCGCGACCGCCACCGTGTCCCTGGTCGCCGCGCTGTGGAGCGACAGCCTGGCGCTCTGGCAGGTCGGTCTGATCGTGGGCGTCATGTCGCTGGTGACGGCGTTCCGGCGACCGGCCTACCTGGCGGCCGTCGCCCAGCTCGTGCCCAAGCCGTACCTGGTGCAGGCCAACGGGCTGGCCAACCTCGGCGCCGGTCTGGGGACGCTGATCGCCCCGCTGGCCGGCGGCGCGCTGATCGGGCTGGTCGGCCTGCCCTGGGTGGTGGCCGTGGACGTCGCGTCGTTCCTGGTCGGCCTGGCCGCGCTGCTGCGGGTGCGCTTCCCCGACCGGCTGTTCCGCCGGCAGGAGGAGTCCTTCGCCCGGACCGTCGTCGGCGGCTGGCGGTTCCTGGCCCGGCGCCGTCCGCTGCTGGTCATGATCGTGTTCTTCATGGTGGAGAACTACCTGGGCACGCTCGCGGTGACGCTGACGGTCCCGAGCGTGCTCTCCTTCAGCGGCACCACCGCGGTGGGCGTGGTCACCGCCGTCGGCGGCGCGGGGGCCGTGGCGGGCAGCCTGCTCGTGGCGCTCTGGGGCGGCACCGCGCGGCGGGCGACCGGCATGGTGGGGTTCGTGGGCGGCGTCGGTCTGGGCGTCGTCCTGGTCGGCCTGCGTCCGTCGGTGACGCTGGCGGCCGTCGGCGCACTGGTCTGGTGGGCGTCCATGAGCATCCTCAACGCGCACTGGCTGGCGATCATCCAGCTCAAGGTCGGCCCGGAGCTCCAGGGCCGGGTGCTCGCCACCAACCAGATGCTCGCCGTCGCCATGACCCCGCTGGCCTTCCTCACCGCCCCGCCCCTCGCCGAACGCTTCTCCGGCCTGCTGGACCGGGGAGGAGCACTGGCCGCAACCGTGGGCCGGGTCCTCGGTACCGGGCCCGGCCGGGGCACCGGTCTGCTCCTGGTCACCTGCGGGGCGCTGCTGATCGTCTGGGCGGCCCTGGGCCTGTCCTACCGCCCGCTGCGCTACATGGAGGACGAGCTGCCGGACGCCGTCGCCGGCGCGGAGATCGCCGAGGACCTCGACGCCCTCCAGGCCGCGGCCGACCTGGCCCTCACCGGCGGCGCTCCGACTGACGGGTTGTCAGGTTCCTCCAGCCGCTCCCTTCGTGCGGATTGACCGGTGATCAAGTGCGAATCCGACAACGGCCATGGCCTGGTTAAGCGGCTCGTACACGTCTAGAGTGCCGATCGCGCGCCGATCGGAAGGCCGGGCTCCGGTCCGGTTGTTCGGCACGTCCACATTCGGAACGCAAGGAGCACGGCATGAAAGCGCACGTCAGCTCGATCCTCCTCGGTGTCCAGGACCTGGACCGGGCCAAGCAGTTCTACGTCGAGGGCCTCGGCTGGAAGATCAAGAACGACTTCGGCGTCTCGGTGTTCTTCGAGTCCGACGGCGCCTCGCCGGTCGGCTTCTACGACCGCAAGGGCCTGGCCGACCAGGTGGGCACGGATGCCGAGGGCAGTGGCTTCAGCGGTCTGGTCCTGACCTATGTCGTCCGCAGCCAGGAGCGGGTGGACGAGATCGCCGCGGAGGCCGCGAAGGCCGGCGCCACGATACTCAAGCCCGCCGGCGCCCTGCCGTGGGGCGGGTACGGCGCCAGCTTCGCCGACCCGGACGGCTACATCTGGAGCCTCGGCTACAGCGCCCCGGGGGCCGACCAGCCCTACGCGGAGTAGTCGCGGTCCCTCGCTCTGCAGTTCGCCCGGGACGGTGCGGCGCGCGCCGCACCGTCCCGGGCGCGGTGGCACTCCGCGCCGAGATGACCGCTGGGTGAAATCAGGGGATTGACGAAGCGTCAAGAACCGGTCCTACCGGTTTCCTTCGGCGGCGTCAGCGGGCCGTCAGTAACGGCCCCGGCGGAATCAAGGAAGCGTCAGGAGCCGGTCGGTGGGCGTCCGGCCCGGTCTAGCCTCGGGATGTTCGAGCTGTTGAGGCGAAGGATGTCCCACCGGAGGTGAGGTCCACGTGACCGTTCTCAGCGTCTTCCAGCGCCGGCCGCTCCACTCGGGCACCCGTGCACGGGAGTCCGCGGGGGCGACCCTGGCGGCGGTCGTCCGCAGGCTCGCCGACAGCCCGCTCGACAGCAGCGTCCTCCGGGCCGTGGGCGGCGCGTCCGCCTCGGGGCCGGCCGGTGCCGCTCGCCGGGGCGGCGGGCTGAGCGCGACCTGGCGGCCGGTCGCGGCTCCGGACGGCACCCGGCGGCTCGAAGCCCGCTGGGAGTCCGAGCACTGAGCCGCGCGGGCGGCGGCGGGACGGTGGCGCGGGTAGGTTCGTAGCAGGGAAACCGGCACCGCGGGTGGCACGCCTGTGCGCTCCCGAGATGCCCTGCGCTCCTGAGGTGTCCGGTGGTCCCGGCCCGTCCGGCTCGTCCGTGATCGTCGGGGCGCTGGGGCCGGGAGAAGGGAAGCCCCGTGGACGCCGTGATCGCCGAGGTCGTCCCGCTCGCGCTGGGCATCGCCCTGTCGCCGGTCCCCGTCGTCCCGGCGATCTTCCTGCTCTTCACGCCCCGGCCCCGGGCGGCCGCCGGGATGTTCCTGGCCGGCTGGGTGGCCGGGATCCTCGCGGTCGCGTCCGCCCTCGCCGCGCTCGCGGTGTACATCGAGGCCCACGAGGAGACGCCGACCTGGGCGTCCTGGACCAAGACCGGTCTCGGCACGGTGCTCCTCCTGGTTGCCGTGCGGCAGTGGCGCTCCGGTCCGGCGAAGGGCACCCCAGGGTGGATGACGACGCTCACGGATGCCACGCCCGCCAAGGCCCTGCGACTGGGAGCGCTCCTGTCGGGGGTCAATCCGAAGGTGGTCCTGCTGTCGGCGGGCGCCGGGCTGACGATCGGCGCCGCGGAACTCGGGGCCGTGCGGACCGTGGCCGCCGTGGCGGTGTTCACCGCGGTGTCGGCCGCGACCGTCGCGCTCCCGCTGCTGCTCCACCTCGTCGCGGGGGAGCGCGTCCTCACCCCGCTGGGCCGGGCGAGGCGGTGGCTCGAACTCCACAACAGCGCCGTGACGGCCGTGGTCCTGGCGGTGATCGGCGTCCTTCTGGTGCTCGACGGGACATCGGGCCTGTGACCACCGGGCCTGTGACCGCCAGGCCTGTGACCACCGGGCCTGTGACCGCCAGGCCTGTGACCACCAGGCCTGCGACCGCTGGGACCGTGACGGCCGGGACTGTGACCGCCGGGACCGTGGCGACCGGGCCAGGCCCCGGCCCGGCCACCTGCACGTACCAGGCCGGCTGGCGGTCGCGCCCCACCGGGCCGAGGCTGGTGGGGAGCAGGATCGGGCCGGCGGTGGCCCGACCGTGAGCCGGAGGCGGATCCCCCATGCAGCGTTTCCTCCATGCGCGGGAGCGGGCGTCCGGCGGGCCGAACCGCCGGGTCGGCCTCGCCGCGATCGCGCTCGCCGGTGCAGTGCTGGTCGCCGCCGGCTGCGCTTCCTCGTCGTCCACCGCGCCGTCCACGGCGTCCTCACGCCCGTTCTCGCCGGACGCGAGCTCCTTCTCCGGGGAGCTGCCCTCCTCGGTGGCCTCCGCCAAGTCCTCGCTGCTGGAATCGGCGTCGGCGGCCGCGTCGGCGGCGTCCGCCGCCGCCTCTGCGGCCGAGGCCTCACGGTCGGCGGCGGCCGCCTCGTTCGAGGCGTCCGTCTCGGCCCAGCTGGCCGCCGGCCGGGCCGAGGCGCAGTCGGTGCTGGCCGGGACGCAGGGCACCGGCAACGCCCTGTCGGACATCACGATCACCGGTCTGCCCAAGGCGCAGACCGCGGGCATCAACGCCGCGCTGGTGACGGTGGTGAACAGCACGTCCTCGACGGCGTCCTACGCGATCAAGGTCGAGTTCCTGGACGGCGACCAGGTGGTGGACACCACGTTCCTGGGGGTCAAGGACCTCGCCCCGGGAGCGAAGGCCACCCCCACGGCCTTCAGCCCGCTCGACCGTGACAAGGCGCTGGTGCCCCGGGTCGCCCAGGCCCAGCGGTACTGAGCGCGCGGGGCCGCGACCGGGCCGGACGGAGGCGTCGTCGGTGCCGTCGCCCGTGATCCGGCCGGCCGGCGGCCCGGCAGCCGCCCGCCGGAGCGCACCACTCCGACGCGGCCACCTGACGCTCCGTCGGTCCGTGCGTGCCCGGCTGAGGTTCCGGCTGCGGTTCCGGCATGGATCCGACCGGCTGTCAAAGACCCGTCAGGGAGCCGTCAGGGCCGCGTCAGAGCAGCTGGCGGGGCTTGCCGGGGAGCAACGGGGTCGCGTTGGATGGAGTCCATGAACCGCTCGACACGCCACCACGACCGCCCGCCGCATCCGCGGTCGCGCGTCGTCGCTGTCGCGGTCGCCACCGTCCGGTAGGTTCCTGCCTCCCCGCTCGGCCACCGGCGTGTGCCGCTCAAGGACGTCCGCCTCCCCGCCGCCGTGCGCGGGGAGGCGGACGTGTTCTCCCACCGTTCCACCTTCTCCGCACCGCCGGCCCCCGGGGGCGTGACCCGTCACGCCGACCGGCACCCCGGCGGTGCCCGCCACCCTTGGATGGGTCATGTCCGACACTGTTCTGTCCGCTCGTACCGTTCTCGTCACCGGCGCCTCCTCCGGCATCGGCTGGGAGAGCGCCCGCCTGCTGGCGGGCCTCGGCGCCACCGTGCTGGTCCACGCCCGTACCACCGCCGAGGCCGAGGACGCCGTGGAGCGGCTGGTCGCCGCCGGCGCCCGACGGGACCGACTCGTGGAGCTGGCAGCCGACTTCACCCGCCTCTCGGAGATCGCCGTGCTCGCCGGCACGGTGGTGAAGCACTACCCGGCACTGGACCTGCTGGTCAACAACGCCGCCGCGATGGCCCCCGAGCGCTGCACCCTCACCGACGACGGCAACGAGGTCTCGCTCCAGGTCAACTTCCTCGCCGCGCACCTGCTCGCCGAACTCCTGCGCGCCCCGCTCTCCGCCGCCGGGGACGCCCGGATCGTCAACGTCTCCTCCTCCCTCCACCGCACCGCCTCGATGAACTGGACCGACCCGCACCGGGTGAAGCGGTACTCCCGGGTCGCCGCCTACGCGCAGTCCCAGCTCGCCCTGACCATGGCCACCGCCGACATGGCCCCGGCCGGCTCCGGCATCACCGCCGTCAGCCTCAACCCCGGCCTGTGCGACACCGCGCTGCTCCCGCTGTACGGGCGGGTCGGCGCACCGGCGGCCGAGGGCGCGGCGGCCGTGGTCCGGCTCTGCCTGCCCTCCACCGAGCTGGTCAACGGCGAGTACTACGACGGCGGCGAGCTCGCCCCGACGGCGGCCGTCGTGCAGGAGGAGCGCTCGCAGAAGCGCCTCGCCAAGCTCGCCGACCAACTGGTCGCCAAGGCCGCCTGAACCGTCCGCTCCAGGACGCCACCGGCACCCCGCCGGGACCGCGGCCGCGGCGCCGAGAACGCGTCAAGATCGCGGGGCGGGCCGTCAAGAGGACGTCAGAACCGGCCGGGAGCACATCCGCCGACCGTAGCGTCAGCAACGAGGAAACGGTCCGCCGCCGGAGTCCACGACTCCGGCGGCGAACCGTGCCGAGTCCCAGCCCCGGCGGTTCCTCCGGGGCCGTTCGGCGGCCAGTGAAAACAGGGGAGGGGGCGCGCGGCGATGCCAACGGCCACGTCGGGCGCATCGGTTGTGGTGGAAACGGGTTCGCCGGGGGTGGCGGGCCCGGAACCGTCCGGTCCGGCACCCGCGGTGCGCGCCCCCCGTCACTGGAGACCGCACGGCCAGGCGGTCGACCAGGACGCGATGGACCGTGCGGTGGCGGCCACCGACGGCGACCTCGATGCCACCGCGGCGGCCGTCGGCAGTGCGCTCCTGGCGGCCGCGCTCGCCCTCGCCGTGCTCGGAGTCCGGCCCAGGCTGCGGGAGTTCGCCTGACGGGCGTGCGCTCTTCCGCCCCGCTCTCCGCCCCCGGGCCGCCGTTCCCGTCGCGGACCTCGACCGGTGGACGGTGCCGGTGGAAAACAATGCCGTCCGCCGTACGACCCGGTGCCGGGCAGCACAGGGTCGTACTGTCCGAATTTCAGACCGGGGCTTCGGAAAATGTGCCGCGGGCGGGTCGCGATTTCACTGGCGGAACCACCGCTCCCACCCCCCGGTCCGGCCGCCCACCAGGTGTGTCGACGGCTCCCCGGGCGGGGGTGCCGCCGAACCCGCGGCGAAATATCCGTCCGCGGCGGGCCCGGGCCTGCTACAGTCGTCTTAGTTGCAGTAGTGGTTCCCATGAACTTTGTGTGCGCCTGCTGATGATCGGCAGGCGCATTTTTGTTTCCCGGCTCTTCCCCGGGTGGGTGCTCATCGCGGTGACTCGGAGCGCGCACTGTGCACGTTCCGGAAAGTCCCCTTTGAAGGAGATTTCTTTATGGCTAATGGCACTGTGAAGTGGTTCAACGCGGAAAAGGGCTTCGGCTTCATCGAGCAGGAGGGTGGCGGCCCCGACGTCTTCGCCCACTACTCGAACATCAACGCCAACGGCTTCCGCGAGCTGCTCGAGGGCCAGAAGGTCGAGTTCGACGTCACGCAGGGCCAGAAGGGC